>NZ_LWHQ01000150.1 GCF_001653715.1 Methylobacterium platani | reverse complement strand
GAACGCCGGACCCTGGTGAGGATCCGGCGCTCGGTGAGGGATTCGGGGCGACAACAGCGACGGTCAGATGGCGCCCTTCCGGATGGCCGCCGCGATCCGCTTGAATGCCTCGCGGTAGGACAGGCGCTCGGTCTTGCACCAGGTCAGGAACACGTTGAGGTCCGCGGTCTCGGCGCGCACGTTGATCTGCGAGGTCGCGGCGTTGACCGGCTCGCGCATCCGCACGAGCTGCTCACTCTCGCGCGCCACGAATCCGTGTCGCTCGGCGACCGCCTCGGCCTCGGGCGGCGGCGGCGGCGGGGCATCCGCGGCGTTGGGGGCGATCGACGCGATCTTGCTGCCGAACCCGAACGACGGCTTCTTGTCCTGGCTCATGCGCGGGCCTTTCCGGTGAGGGTGGCGACCAGCTCGACGACTTCCTCGGAGAGGCGCTGCGCGTTCTCCTGGGCGGCCGACACGCCGTTGACGAGGGTGGGATCGAGCTCCGAGAGCGCGACCCGGTAGGTGAACAGCGACTTGAACGCGGCGCGCTCGTTGAGGTGCGTCGCGAGGACCGGGATCCCGGAGGACCGCAGCTCCTCGACGATCATCTTCTCGTTGCGGGTCGGGATCGCCGACGAGGTGCGGGTGAAGACGATCCGGAACGGGATCTCGCGGTTCAACACCTGCTCCTCCTCGCGCACCAGGTCGACAGCGCGAGCGGCCTGTGCCGCATCGACGGCGCTCGCCTGCATCGGGATCAGGACGAGGTCGGAGCGGGTGATCGCGCGCGAGACCATGCGCGAGGCCGTGCCCTCAAGGTCGACGACGACGAACTGGCGCCCTCCCCTCTCGCGGTCGATCGTGCCGACGATCGAGCTTTCCGTGACATCGGAGATCACCCGCATGCTCGTCGCGCTCTCGCCCTGCGCCCAGGCGGCTATCGGCCGGTTGGGGTCGCAGTCGATGAGCGAGACGGTCCCGCCGAAATGGGCGAGCGTCGTGCCGAGCACGAGGGCGGTGGTCGACTTGCCGGCCCCACCCTTGGGGTTTGCGACGGAGATGACGGGCATGGGAGCGGCCTCTAGCGGTAGCGTCACGAACCTACAGGGAGAAACCTTAAGCTCCTACTAGGGTGTGGAAGCTTCGTGTTGCAATTGCTACCTATCATTACAATGCTAGCAATAATAGAAGTAGCAAGCGCCAGGGAGCGCGAGCTAGCGCAAGCTGGAGGGAGCAAGCGCTAGGAAGGCGCCGGATCCCCGCATCCGTTTTCAAGAACGCCGTACCCCTGCCCCACCGGGTGCACCCTGCGAGGCAGCCACGCTGAGACACCTGCGCTCTGTCTCACAGGGTTGCCGGCCAGTCCATGAGACAGCTAGAAGGAAATGTCTAGACCCTGCGAGACATCCCATGGCCCGGATGTGCTACGCCCGCGTCTCCACCCTCGACCAGGACCTCACCGTGCAGCTTAGCGCCCTCAAGGCGGCCGGCTGCGACATTATCCGGTCCGAGAAGGTGTCCGGCTCCTCGACCGTCGGGCGCGATGAGCTGCGCACGGTGCTGGCC
>NZ_LWHQ01000149.1 GCF_001653715.1 Methylobacterium platani | reverse complement strand
GGCGCGGGCCGGCGAGGCAGGACGCGGGTTCGCGGTCGTAGCGCAGGAAGTCAAGCAGCTCGCCGAACAGACCAGTAAGGCTACCGATCAGATCCGCCAGCAGATCGGCGCGACGCAGGGCGCGACGCAGCAAGCGGTGGAAGCCATCGGCGCGATCCAGGGCACGATCCGCACGCTCGATCAGGTTGCTGCGGCGATCGCGGCGGCGGTGGAGGAGCAGTCAGCAGTGACGCACGAGATATCGGCCTCGATGCAGACGGCATCATGCGGTGCTAACAGCCTCGCCGGCAGCATGGAAGCGATTGCCCATGCAGCCGAGCAGGTCGATCGCTCGACTGGCAAGGTGCGAGAAGCTGCCGCAGCTTAGTTTCAAGTGTGCCTGTTATAGGCCCTACTGTCAGCCATATTCATACGGTGCCGGCAACGCCGGACGTTGGTCATCGTTTGAGAAAACCCCATGAGCGTAGAGCTGATCGCACCAAGTGAGGATCTACGCCTACGTGCGGTTGCTGATTATGGCCTCAGTCCCGATGTCATGCAGGGGGATCTGGAGCCACTCAACCGTCTGGCGAACGCACTCTTCGGCGTGCCGACCTCAATGGTTTCTATCGTCGCGCAATATCATACATTTTTCGCGAGCCGTATCGGTATCGCCGTCTGCGAGGTTGATCGAAATATTTCCTTTTGCCATACTACGATCACCCAAGATGAACCCCTCATCATCCTGGATGCAAGCCTCGACCCGAACTTTCGCGACAATCCGCTCGTGAACGGGCCGGCGCACGTGCGCTTCTACGCCGGTGCGCCCCTGATCGGTCCATCCGGTGCGACGATCGGGTCTTTCTGTCTTCTCGACACGCGCCCACGTGCGGCGTTCACGCCGGCGGATGTCGCCAATCTGAAGCTGTTGGCCACGCTCGCCCTCGATAAGATGGAGCTGCGGCGGCTCGCGCGTGCTCACCAAGCCGGCGAGAACCGCTTTCGGCAGATGTCGGCAACCTCGCCGGCCGGCATTATCTGTGCCGATCGCGAAGGGATCATTCGGTTTTGGAACCAGGGCGCCGAAGCCATGCTTGGCTATTCGGCGGCCGAGGCCGAAGGTCGGTCCATCGATCTCATCGTACCCGACCGCCTCCGTGGCGGCCACGGTGGCGGCCTCAAACATGTTGCTGCCGGCGGGAAACCAAAACTCGTTGGTCAGTCGGTCGAACTCTGGGCTCGGCATAAAGATGGGTCTGAGCTACCGATCGAGTTGGCCCTATCCATGTGGCAGGACAACGGAGTCGTGAGCTTCGGTGCCATCATCCGCGATCTCTCCAGCCGACGCGCGAACGAGGAACGCCTGGATCGTCTGGCCCATCGCGACCATCTCACGAACCTGCCCAACCGGTTAGTGCTGTGTCAGCGCCTTGAGGCCATGGTCCTGGCACGGAGCGACGCTGCCTTGTTGGTGCTCGATCTCGATGGGTTCAAGCCGGTCACCGACACCCTGGGGC
>NZ_LWHQ01000148.1 GCF_001653715.1 Methylobacterium platani | reverse complement strand
AAAATGCACCAAAAAACAATTAGATATCTTCTCAGTTGCAACGCGATCGGATTGTGCTCTAGGTTTGCACGCACAAGCCCTATGCAGCGGCAGAATGCTGGCGGAAAGCGTGTCTGTTTCTGGGAAGGCATGGGCGAGCGCACCGGCAGTGCGGGTCTATTAGCGTACCCAAAGCGAACCGGCTTACTCCGGATGGTGGAGCGGCTGCACTACATCGTCCGTTAGGATGACATCCGCATGCTATTCTGTCCGCTGGGTGAATGCGATCCCACCGGACGGCTTCCCCGCTTACCGAGGCCCTGTCCGCTACGGTATGCCCCTACGGACGGCTGGAATAACGAACGGACGCTGGAGCAGTACAGGCCCAATCCTAGATCGCCAGCAGAGGCAGTGACTATCCGGTTACGTTCCTGCGCCGCTCACTGCAAGCCGCTCCGACGCGGCTCACCGCCCCTACTTCGCCCGAGTCGTCCTGGTGCCGAAACGCAACATTCAGCTGCAACCGGCCAAGGGCAATTGTAATCTCAGTTATACGGTCTTTTCATCAGTGTCTGTCGTGTGCGATTAGATAAATTATGTATACGTAAATTCTAGCCTCCAAAGAAGCTGGCGTTTGCAAAACCCTCTAAGACAAAGTAGATCAGCGATATGCCACAATTCATATTGAACCTCTCGGGCACGTCGACAGGAACAGGTGATCTACTTTTTTTCTATGATTCAAATAATGTTTATCTCGGGTCGACGACGGGAAATAACGATTACACAACTCCAGGTGGAGGCAGTGGACCCTATACATATAAAGCCCAATTTGTATTAGACGCTGCGCCTACGGCTAGCTACACAACCTACTCCGCAGCATATGGCACTACTGGTACACCTGTATTTGTAACAGACACAACCGATGATAATGTTACAACGAGCACGTCCGGAACGTCTCCTAACGGCGCGTACACCGTTACTCTGAACGCAACCTCGGAGGCGTTGGCTACAGGGGCGACTGGCGCCACAGGTGCGACGGGTGCCACCGGC
>NZ_LWHQ01000147.1 GCF_001653715.1 Methylobacterium platani | reverse complement strand
TCAGTTCGCGCGAGCCGCGCAATGCGGTTAAGAGCGGATCCCAGGTGCGCAGATTGGCCCCCAGCCCATGGACCATCAGCAGTGGCCGGCCCGTGCCCAGGCGTTCAAAATGTAGGAACATGACGGCATTGTCCTTCAATGTTCTCGCTGCAGTCCGAACATTGGTCCGTCGCAGATCTCGTCAGGCCGGGAGCGCCAGTCAGATCCGCGGGCTGCTCATATCGGACGCTTCGAGGCCGAAAGAACCGCCTCAGAAATCGGTGAATCCGAAGGCGATCAGAACATGAACCCATGGCCGAGCTCGCGCTTGCCGAGCCAGCCCCCGCTTCAGGATCACCTTTCGCCCAGCTTCGTTCAGCCCCCGCCGTTCCTTGCTTCGTACCGAGACCGTTGCGTCCTATCGCACTCTACGGCAGTTTGATCGCCTCACGCGGCTCCGCGATGGTGCAACCGTTCCGCTCGGCGCGGAAGCGCTTACCCATCTCGTAGGCTCGCTTGCGCGAGCGCATGATACCGCCGAGGGGCTGATGCGCGGCGAGCCCGTGCCAGGGGCTGAACGACATGCTGTCATCGACCGCGCTCGACCGGGCCTCGCTCCAGGCCGTTTGCGGCTTCACCATGATCCGCGCCACGGTCTGGTACAGGCTCTTGCTCTCGGGCCAGACCGTGGCGGCGTTCTCGACAGGCATATCGTCGAGGTCGGTGCAGAGTTGCGCCCTGACCTCCCAGAGCCCTCCATTCGCACGGAAGAACTCGACAACTGCCTCCCGTATGGCGTTCGGGCCTCCGTTCTCCGTCAAGGGCTTGTCGGTCAAGGCCGTCAGTTCGGGCGCCACCGGCGTCACGCACAGCTTAGCGACGTAGTCGCCGAAGCGCACGGGTACCTGACTGTAGAAAGTCTCGCCGAGGATGTGGGTTTCGGGCTGGCCGCCCATCGTAGCGACGGTGGCGTTAGGCCCACCGGTGGTCGCGACGATAATCTCTTGCACGCCGCGCATAGCGCCCGAGACGACCTTCTTGAAACCCTCCGCCTTGTCGGTCGTGGCCGCGAGCAGCTTCAGCGTGGCGAGGAAGGCCTTCGGCGTCGGTGCGCCGAAGGCGGGTCCGTTGACCAGCACGAGGTCTTGGGTGACGTCCCCTTCGGATCCATCCAGCCGCTCACCCTCGACACCGATGATCTTCACGGCGAGGCCGCGGGGGGTCGAGACGCTGTCGTCGAGGA
>NZ_LWHQ01000146.1 GCF_001653715.1 Methylobacterium platani | reverse complement strand
CTTCTCATAGTGCTGAGCAACCTTGTCCCACCGATCGGGGTTCTCGAACTCTCGCATCGCCGACGCTCCTGTTTCATGTAACTTCGTAAGTAGCGTAACGATCGATGGTTGACAATCTCAGCCGGAGCGTGGAGGAGTGCGGCGTGCGTACCGATAGCCGCCTCTCACGAACGCTCCACGTTCTTCTCCACATGGCCCGCTATGACGGACCGATGACGTCCGAGGCGATTGGGCGGATGCTCGGAACGAACCCCGTGGTCGTCCGCCGCACGATGGCGGGGCTCCGAGAAGCGGGCTACGTGAAATCGGAGAAGGGACACGGTGGCGGATGGACCATCGCCGCGAACTTGGCCGAAGTATCGCTTCTGGACATCCATCGCGCGGTTGGTGGTCCGCGGATCTTCGCGATCGGCAGCGATCATCCGAACCCTGATTGCGCCGTCGAGAAGGCCGTCAACGAGGCGCTGGAGGATACAATGCGCGAGGCCGAGGCGTTGTTGGTTGCGCGGCTTGGTGCGGTCAGCCTCGCCGAGTTTGCTCGAAGCTTTGACACGCAGCTTCACGCGCGCGGGTCAACCACCGCCGACACGTGCGGGTAAAACGGCACTTGGCGACGGCATCGGATCGATAGGGGAACGTCTGGTTTCGGCAGAGGCATCAAAGCCCGCTCTCCACCCTTCTCGGACTATCAATCGTGGATGGTGCAATCGCCGGAGCGACCTGAAAGCAGACGCGAGAGCCGGGAACTCCGCTACTTTCCTATCGCCCTGGTTGGGGGATTTCCCTCATTCGTGCCGCGCCATTCCGCGCGTAGGTTGGTCTTCATCCAACGAAGGAGGAGCGCATGGCCAGCAGCGATGACCTAAGCAAGCAACCGACCCCGGACGTGGCGGAGGACAATGCGTTTTTCCCCTCTGCCTACTCGCTCGGTCAGTTCACCTCCGGCAAGTCCGGTCTTGATGGGGCGAGCTACCCGAACGCCTATACGGGCGGGCAGCACAAAATCCTGATGATCGCCACGGACGAGCGCTACCTGCTCATGCAGAACGGCACCTTCTTCTCCACCGGCAACCACCCGGTAGAGATGCTGTTGCCCATGTACCACCTCGACAAGGCAGGGTTCGCTTTCGATATCGCCACGATCTCCGGCGAGCCCGCCAAGCTCGAACTCTGGGCCTACCCCAAGGACGACGCCGCGGTAGCCAGCATCTACGAGAAATACAAGCCGCAACTGAAAAGCCCGCTCAAGCTCGCCGACGTGGTGGCAAACGCTCTTGGGCCGGACAGCGCCTACGTCGCCGTCTTCATCCCCGGCGGTCACGGCGCGCTCAATGGCGTGCCGTTCAGCACCGACGTAAAGAAAGCGCTCGACTGGGCCTTGCGGGCGGACAAGCACATCATCTCACTGTGTCACGGCCCGGCAGCGCTACTCTCGGCCAAAATTGGCGAGGAGGAGAACCCGTTCAAGGGCTACAAGATCTGCTCGTTCCCCGACGCCATTGATGCCAAGACCCCAGAGCTGGGCTACATGCCGGGGGCTATGCCATGGTTCATCGGCGAACGCCTGCGCGCGGATGGCTTGGAGATCGTCAACACTGACATCAAGGGTACCGTCCACCAGGACCGCAAGCTCATTACGGGCGACAGCCCATTCGCCTCGAACAATCTCGGCAAGGCGGCCGCCGAAGCGCTGCTAGCCGAGTACGGGGCGAAGTAGCCCCATGCGTCCGATGGCGGGGGCGTCGCTCCCGCCGTCATACACGGAACTGAGGTTAGCGATGACTGAGCCTTGGGACGCGCTCAGCCTCATTGAGGCGGGTAGTGATCTCGCTGCGATCCAGCAAGCGGTCCACGATCTCGCTCAGCCGCTCGGCTACGACCGGATCGTGGTGTTCTCGATCACAGCGCGGCAGGACGAGTTGGTAGAGCGCATCTACTGGGTCGAGGGCGACTGGTTCGAGACGGGGGAGGCGGTTGATGCCCTCACCTACGTCCGCCGCTGCCCGGTCACGCGGCACGTCCTCGACACCGATCAGCCGTTCTTCTGGACCAAGACTTACACCGAGCAGGGCGCGCGCTACCGCGTCGTCAGCGTCCCTCAGGGCTCGGGCATCCACGGGCTCCAGGTTCCCGTGTTCGGGCACGCGGGTCTCGAAGGTGCGGTCAGCTTCGGCGGCGAGCGGATCGACGCTACGGCTCAAACCCGCATGACCCTTGCACTTCTTGGTACGGTGGCGTTCCAGGCCGCCCGTCGCTTGGTTGAGGACCATGTGCCGACCCGTGCGTCGCAACTCTCGGCACGCGAGCGGGAAATCCTGCGGTGGGTGGGGGCCGGGCGTCGCACGGCCGACATTGCGAGTACGCTTGGCCTCTCGGAGCGAACGATTGAGAACCACCTGCGGCGCATCCGACAACGACTTCGGGTAACGACGACTGCGCAGGCCGTCCAGACGGCGATCCGCTCCGGCGACATCGCGCCGTAGGACATCACGACCAGCACCGTCTGCTTCGGGCCGATTAGAGGACGTTCGCCGCGGGGCCGCCGAACTTCGGCTTACTACCCAAAGCGGATCGTTGGCGCGGCACTGCGAGGGACCGTTCGTTATTCCGGCCGTCCACAGGGGCATACCGTAACGGACAGCATCTGCGTCTAGTGCGGCCGGCCGATCCTCAGG
>NZ_LWHQ01000145.1 GCF_001653715.1 Methylobacterium platani | reverse complement strand
CGTCGGGGCGAGCATCAGGCCGCCGAGTACAAGCGTATCGCAAAGGGAGGCCGGGAGGTCTGGATCCAGGCCAGCTACAATCCACTCGTGGGCCGCACCGGCAAGCCCTACGGCGTGTTCAAGTGCGCGACCGACATCACCGCGCAGAAGCTGCGCAACACGGACAATCAGGGCAAGCTCGACGCCCTTGACCGCTCACAGGGCATCATCGAGTTCACCCTCGACGGCACCATCGTCACCGCCAATGCCAACTTCCTGGGGGTGGTCGGCTATGACCTCGACGAGGTGAGGGGCAAGCATCACTCGATGTTTGTCCCCGCTGCCAAGCGTGAGAGCGCCGCCTACTGCGCGTTCTGGGAGGCGCTCGGTCGCGGCGAATCCCAGCAGGCCGAGTATAAGCGCATCGGAAAGGGCGGGCGAGAGGTCTACATCCAGGCCACCTATAACCCGGTGAGCGACGCCTCTGGGCGGCTCGTCAAGGTGGTCAAGTTTGCCACCGACATTACCTCCGCCGTCACCGAGCGCCTGCGCCGGGCCGAACTTCACCGCGGCGTCGACCGCGACCTTGACGGCATCGCCGCTTCGATCTCGCACGCCTCGCGGCAGGCAGTGGGTGTGGCGAGCGCCGCCGAGCAGGCTTCGGGCAATACGCAGGGCGTCGCCGCCGGCGCTGAGGAACTGGCCTCGTCGGTTGGCGAGATCGGTCGGCAGGTCAGCTTGGCACTGCAGGTTACCAGGCGAGCCGTCGAGCAGGCCAATGCGACCTCGACCGTAGTCGCCGGGCTGGCCGCATCAGCACAGCGCATCGGCGACGTGGTCGCCTTGATCTCGGGCATCGCCTCGCAGACCAACCTGTTCGCTCTCAACGCTACCATCGAGGCGGCCCGAGCCGGCGAGGCCGGAAAGGGGTTCGCGGTCGTCGCCACCGAAGTGAAGCAGCTCGCCGCGCAGACAGCCCGAGCAACCGAGAGCATCAGCGGCCAGATTGCCGAGACGCAGACGGCGGCGAACCAAGCGGCGACCGCCATCTCGGGCATCGGCGAGACCATCGGCGAGGTCAACGACATCTCCTCGGCCATCTCGACAGCTGTTGAGCAGCAGTCCGCAGTCGCACAAGAGATGTCCGCCAACATGCAAGCCATGACGCAGGCGGTCTCCGAGATCAGCCGCAGCGTCAGCTTGATCGCCATCTCCACCCAGGAGGTCAATGCCTCGGCACGCCTGGTTCGCGAAGCGTCTCGCAACATGGTTGCCTGAGGATCGGCCGGCCGCATTGGACGCAGATGCTATCCGTTACGGTATGCTCATGCAGACAGGGTTTGCCGCGCATAGCTCGCGCATGATGCATAGCTCGCGCGTGATGCGAGCAGAGCGGGCTCACGCGAAGAGCGATGAGATCAAGGCGCTCGTCGGGCAGGCTTGAGCGGTTGAGGTGGGCGCGTAGCGTAGGGCGGACGCCCCTTCGCCTGGTTGGCACGAATGCGCTCGCGCAGGAGAACCGCGCGCTGCGCGATCGCCGCTGCATCACATTGCCGGCACGGGCCACCGCGACTGGTGGCAAGACAGTTGTCCGGGTTCTGACAAACGGGACGGGTCATTGCCCGATCTTAATCCATCCGCGTCGACTTCATCCATAGAGCGGCGAGGATGCGCCTCAACGAGGCAGTTACCCGCTACGCGACTGACTTGATGCGGCGGGGATCGCCGAGGGGCCGTGTTCCGGCCGGTGTCGCGGTCGGACAGGGTTCGAATGACAATGTGGGGTACAACCCTGCCCGCCTCACCACCCAGGCCGTCGCCGACATCGTGAAGCAGTACGCGACCGCCGCCGGGCTCGACGCCTCGACGTTCGGGGCTCACTTCCTACGGGCCGGCTACATCACGACTGCTGCCGAGCGCGAGGCGGATCCCGCCCGCATCATGGATCAGTCCGGGCACCGGGATACCCGGACCGAGGTCGGCTACGTCCGGCGCGCGAACGCCTTCAAGGAACACGCGGGGAGCGGGTTTTTATAGGCGTGGCGCCTGTTGCCCGTGCGTTCCCACCAGAGGTGGCGGAGGTGCGCGAGCTGTTCATGGTGCCCTCGAGGAAGCGCTAATCCTTCACCGCTATCTCACGCATGGGCCGCGTTGCGTATCGGCCCTTAGCCCCGTCAGGCCACCCAGCTGGCGGGGCTCGCTGTTTCAAGGATGCCTTACCCCCCCCCCGACCCTACCTGCTACGGAACCGCTACAGGCGGCCCACCCGGACATCAGCGGGCGAGATGCATCACGAGAAGGCTGTCGATGAGCTCGGTAAGCGCTTGATGCTGAGGGGTGCCTGCGTTGCGTATGAGGAAATCCGGGACGCTCTCCTCAGTCGTGCCGTAGCCTGTCGCAGGATCGTGAGTGCATCGAACGACAGGCACACCCTGTGGGTCAGTTGTCAGGAGCCAGTACGTGGCATCCTCTCCTGTGTGCAGGACGTAAGGCTGAGCGGGCGCCGTGAATGTGTCCACGGATACGCCGAGCACGTCGGCGATCTCATTCAGGCGACGCAACCTGTATGAAGGTGGGCGCGGTATTTTGGCCGGGAATGATGCCACGTTCATACTCGCCTCCTCTCTCGCAGGAACCTTCGATTTAGGAAAATATACTCTATATCAGTGTGCCTCGCTTCCGCGTGCGTCAATAACATATGGAACAAATGCGCTACAACCTCGATAGACCATGCAATCTTGGCGTGCGTCGCAGGCTTGCAATATGCCGAACCCGCTCACCCGATCCGTACTTGCCTTCGTGCCTGACGCACTGACCGCTTCTCAGGTTGGCACTTGGGAAACTAATCCTATTTCCGACAATACTCTCAGTGATGCCACGACCGCCGCCCTGTTCGGCGTCGAACCAGCTCAGGCTGCCGAGGGGTTACCGCTTGCTATATACGCTCGAGCAGTCCATCCGGATGATCGAGTTGCCCTCTACGACACGCTCATGCGGGTGCGTTCTTATGGCGGCTTATTCGTCATCGAGTATCGCACGTGTCCTGCTCCTGGTGTGATGAACTGGGTGCTTGCA
>NZ_LWHQ01000144.1:270-1444 GCF_001653715.1 Methylobacterium platani | reverse complement strand
CCGGAATAACGAACGGACCTCCGGATCACCGCGCCAAAGACCCGCTATGTTTCGCAGGCTTGTAGAGGCCCTTCCTTACTGCACGCCGTCCAGGGCGCGCCCCGCTTGATGTCGGAGAGGTGGCCCTGCGAGATGCTGAGCATCGCCGCCAGCTTAGCCTGGGTGCAGCCGTGGTGCTTCCGCGCCGCCGTCACCGGCGAGCCACATGTCGAACCAGTGCGGAAAGGTGGCCTCTTCGGTCTGTTGGCCTAGTCCAAATATTTAATGCCATATAAAACTGTTTTTAACTTGTAGCCCCTAGCTTACATTCAACAAATTCGTTACATCTTGGCTGGATATATCAAATGATAATGTTTGGTAGTGAACAAAAAGCCAAGTTGAATGCGCTTGACGCCTCTCAGGCGTTGATTGAGTTCGACCTCGACGGCAAGGTCGTCACGGCCAACGCCAACTTCCTAGCAGCCCTGGGCTACCGGCTGGAGGAAATCCGGGGGCAGCACCACTCGATGTTCGTCGACCCGGCCGAGCGCGAGGGCGACGCCTACCAAGCGTTCTGGGCGGCGCTACGTCGGGGCGAGCATCAGGCCGCCGAGTACAAGCGCATCGGCAAGGGCGGCCGTGAGGTCTGGATCCAGGCGAGCTACAACCCGCTCGTCGGGCGCAACGGCAAGCCCTGCGGCGTGTTCAAGTGTGCGACCGACATTACCGCGCAGAAGCTGCGCAACGCCGATAACGCAGCCAAGCTTGACGCCCTCGATCGCTCGCAGGCCATCATCGAATTCGCGCTCGACGGGACCATCGTCACCGCCAACGCTAACTTCCTCTCAGTCGTGGGTTATGGCCTCGAAGAAATTCGCGGCAAGCACCACTCGATGTTCGTCGATCCCGCGGAGCGCGAGAGCACCGCCTACCGCGCCTTCTGGGACGGGCTCCGTCGCGGTGAGTTCCAACAGGCCGAGTACAGTCGCATTGGCAAAGGTGAGCGCGAAATCTGGATCCAGGCGACCTACAACCCAGTCCGTGACGCCTCCGGGCAACTGGTGAAGATCGTGAAATTCGCAACCGACATCACCCCTGCTGTAGTCGAGCGCCTACGCCGGGCCGAACTCCACCGCGGCGTCGACCGCGACCTTGACGGCATCGCCGCGTCGATCTCGCACGCCTCGCGGCAGGC
>NZ_LWHQ01000144.1:0-199 GCF_001653715.1 Methylobacterium platani | reverse complement strand
CTCGTCGGTTGGCGAGATCGGCCGGCAAGTCAATCGAGCTCTAGAAGTCACAGGGCGTGCCGTTGAACAGGCGAACGCCACCTCGACCGTGGTCGCCGGGCTGGCCTCGGCAGCACAGCGCATTGGCGACGTGGTCGCATTGATCTCGGGCATCGCCTCACAGACCAACCTGCTCGCTCTCAACGCCACCATCGAGGCG
>NZ_LWHQ01000143.1 GCF_001653715.1 Methylobacterium platani | reverse complement strand
GGTCAACGACACCCTGGGGCACTCGGCGGGTGATCGCCTACTTCAGGATGTGGCGAAGCGCCTCCTGAGCGTGACTGGTCCTCTAGAGACGGTCGCCCGCCTCGGAGGCGACGAGTTTGCGATCATTTTGCCGGACTGCCGCGCTGACCGGGGAGCGGATCTCGTAGCCGAGCGCCTCATCCAGGCCCTCTCCGTGCCCTTCACCGTGGATGGATTGGCCTTCAACCTCAGTGCCAGCATCGGCATCGCAAACTTTCCCATGCATGGCAATGAGGCTGACGAGCTGCTCTCAGCCGCCGACCTGGCGCTCTACGCTGCCAAGGCTGAGGGCCGACAGCGTTATCATCGCTACTCGCCCAGTCTGCGCCAGGCGGCGCTGCAGCAGCATGCCCTCGAAAGCGAACTGCGCCATGCCTACGAACGCGGCGAGTTCAGGCTGTTCTACCAGCCGCAGGTCGATGGCGCGGGGCGCCTGATGGGGGCGGAAGCGCTGCTGCGCTGGGAGCATCCCGAGCGCGGGCTGCAGTCTCCGGCGGCCTTCTTGCCGTTTCTTGAGAAAAGTCCTCTCGCCATTCAGGTTGGCCAGTGGGTGTTGCAGACTGCCTGTGCTCAGGCGAGCGTGTGGCGAGGAAATGCACCTAGCTTTCGTATGGGTGTCAATCTTTTCGGTCTGCAATTGCATAATGGAGATCTTGTGCACGAAGTGCAGAAAGTCCTATATAAATTCAGACTGCCGGCTAAAAATCTTGAGCTAGAGGTTACGGAGAACATCATCTTGCAGCAGAGCGATAGGGCGCTGCGCATGCTTCAAATGCTGCACGATGAAGGCGTGAGCATCGCGTTTGATGATTTTGGAACTGGGTACGCCTCTCTTAGTCTGCTCAAGCGATATCCGTTGTCGCGGCTGAAGATCGATCAATCCTTTGTGCGCAACCTAGGCACGTCGCGCGAGGATGCTGCGATCGTGCGATCCATCGTCCATATGGCAAAGGCTTTCGGCTTGGGTGTCATTGCAGAAGGTGTTGAGACTGAAGAGCAGCAGGAGCGACTCCTGGCTAAGGGGTGCGATGAACTGCAAGGCTACCTGCTCGGACGTCCGATGCCCGCTGAGAGCTTCGCCGTGCAGTACGGGTTATCGCTCTCAGGGCAAAGGGAGATTGCAGCTTAGAGCGTTTTCAGTTTT
>NZ_LWHQ01000142.1 GCF_001653715.1 Methylobacterium platani | reverse complement strand
CACCGTGACGCCTACGTGGCCGGGATGACCGAGAAGCTCGCGCAGTGGCGCCTCGGCACGGCCGAGGAGGCGGGTGCGGCAGTCGTCTTCCTGATGAGTAACGGCTTCATGAACGGCGAGACCCTGCACGTCGATGGCGGTGCCCGCCTCGTCTGATCGCCGTCACCTGGCGTAGCCTGTCCCAACACCGCGAGCCCTCGAGGGGCTTCTCATGACGCAATCTCTCACCGGTAAGGGTGCTCTGGTCCTGATGCTAGCTGGGCGATGATGCTCGTCGCTATCGCAATGCATGTGGCGGCGCCGGCGGGGGCTCAAAGTTGGCGTGTGACGGCGTTGGGTTGGTACCGCGGGCAAGTGTCTCGCCCGCGGTACCAGTGGACCGATCTACGAAAGGTGGTGCTTGATGCACAAGCCCTCGATGAGTCTGTTCAACATAGCGCGATTACTCGTGGCACGCTGTGCTGCCAAGCCTTCCACGCCATACTCGATGATTGCCAAAAGCGCCTCGGATGGGTTTAGCGGTAGCTCGAGCAGCAAGTTGTCCAGAACCTCCTCTAGCGCGGCTTGCGTCTCCCGCAGTTTCTCCCTTCGCGCTCGCGCGCGCTGAAGCCGAGTCATGCCTCACTCCTATAAGGTTCGACAGGCGGCGGCTCGCCACCAAAGAGCCTTTACGAGAGGGCGCACGGCCCGCTCGAGGTAGACGCGAACGCGATCATCGCGGCGTCCATTGAGAGCGGCGCGACCGTACCGCGCGAACGTCGCCCGGTCGCTGTACAGGACGAGCCCTCCAGTCCCGGGAGGCTGATCGGATCATTGAATCCGTGGCCGCTCAGGCCGGCGAGCTCGGCCGAGGCCGACAGGCGCGCCGGCATACCCCCTAACGTCTCGACGGACTGTCTCCGGTAAATGGAGAGCTTGGCGCAGTACCTCCGGGACAGCTGAGGTATGGCCTGTGCCGCCGATCTTAGTGCCGCCTCAAGGGCGACTGTGTTCTCGCACCACGTGCTCGAGCCGCGAGAGCGCGTTCAGCAGCCCGAGCCTCGAAGTTGATCCCCGCAAGAAGCTTTTTGCCATCGCCAGCTGCGAAAGCGAGGCCGTCGAGCGACTTGCCTGCAAGCAGGTTTGCCATTCGGGTGAGATCACCAGGGCCGAGCTGATATTTCCGGCTACGGAACGCACCAGTGGGCTCGCGTACCGTTTTGTCAGTGTCTGGATCTTTGGCCTTTCTCATCTTTGTAATGATCCGGTATTCGTTGACTGGCGCCTTCAGCATATAAAGTGCCTGACCTTCAACTTCCTCCGGTTGAAGCGGTCGAAAGTGTGCCGGGTTCACGCCAGGTATCATAGTTCTGAAGCGAACGTTGATGCTATCGCAGATTTCCTGCATCCTCTGCTTTGTCACCCCCCAAACGAGCAGGTGAGGGTGCCAGGAAATGACTCGCTTCCATCCAGGTCTGACTTCATCTGCATTGGTATAAAGGGCAGCTTCGACCATCCCGATAAAACTACAGCTGAGCAATTCTGCTCGTACCCACTGCTGAAGCTTGAACAGGTTGAAGGCTGCTGCCTCGTCGTAGGGAACGGTGTAGGTGTCTCGGATCAGAGTGACCCAAAATACCGGCGTGCTGCTCGGGAGCGAGTTTGTGAAGCGGGTAACGTGATCCGTAGCGATGAGGGCGAACTCGATCCGAGCCGTGTAGTTGCAGGCCGGCAGATTGAACGCCTGGTCAGGGGCAATCTCGAACCGCGCTTCGCGCGATAGCCGCACAAAGGCGAGCACACGCTCCTCGTTGCGGGCGATGCTGCGGGGATCATCCAGGTGCGCTGCCATGAACCTTCGCCACGTGTTGCAAGGTGGCCGAGCCTTCGGCCGTTTGCGCGGTTTGGGGCGAGGCTTGGGCCGAACCTGTCTCTGGGGAGCAGGGGGGGGTTGAAGTGGGGTTTTGGCGGAAAGTGCCTTCGGCAGCCTCGCCGAGGGGGTTGGTGGGCTGATTGGTGCTCTTGGGAGACGGTTTGGCGGGGCCGGTTGCGTTACAAGGCTAGGGGCTGCACGAACTCGTGTTTGCGCTCTACGCTCTGACCAGGAAAGTGGATTCAACCGGTTCTGCTCGATGGCACGGGCGATGTGATCGGGAAGTTCAAAGCGGGCCATGGCTCATTCCCCGTGTGGTGCGGCGAAGCGCGACTTCGCCGTCGGCAAGCAGTTTGTGAGTGCGGCGGCGGCGGCTGGTCTCAAGGTACGGTTCATCGCAGTTTCCTCCCGGTGGCCAACAAAGGGCCTTTACGCCGGGCGCTGGTGGTGCCGGGTCGACGCCCGTGAGGGACTTGTCCTACCAGGATTCGTCCATTAAATGGACGAAAGACGCCAAAATTTGAGGAGTGTCTTCATGCCACCGCTCCGTAAGCCGGTTAGCCCCAACCAACAGAGGAGCTTCCCGCCCAGCCGCGTTAATGCAGAGACGCGGCGCGCTGGCCATCCAAAGGCACCAAAAGAAGATGGGATCGCGTCATTAGAGCCAGATATCCCTTCCGAAATTGTAGTTGATGCCGCAAAATACTTAGTTGAAAAAACAGGATACGAAATAAATAATTTGTCAACCAATGAAAAGAACTCTTTATTTTTTCAAAAATACATCATAAATAGGAGTAAAATCAGTCGCAGTCAGCATATTTCACGATTTGCTGAGGCATACGCGCATTATGTACACATGCGCAATAATGAAGAATTAAAAAAATCAGCGCTTGAGGCAGTCGAGAAAAAAACAGGAAAACGCCCCAACAAGCGCACTTGTCTAATACGACTGGTGGTGGAGTTGATGATTAATTATAGTGATAAAGAAAACAAGGCTGAGGAACGCCGCGCTGGCAATCTCCACAGCCGAGACGTTAAGGCGATCAGGAATTTGATTCAGCGCGGCGTGACACCAACACAGGTCGAAGCGTTGAGCCTGAAGAACGGCGAGGGTCTTAATAGTTGGGCAATGTGGCGGCCCGATGTGCCGTTCGGGGATGACGCGTCGAGCGGTCAGATACCAAATTCTGATCTAGATAGTGAGAGTCAAAAGTCTTTAGATAAAGCTCGACTTACGCCGACCGCGCCTGATGATATAACCCGCGATATTGAACTGAGTCAAGATAAGACTGTATCAAAATCAGAAACAAAACGTATGGGTTTTAGGTTCCCAAAATCATGGCCTATCGAACTCGCTTTGTCGTCAATTGCACCCAATGGTAAAAAAATGGTATTAAGCCGCGTCAAATTAGATGATTTATCAAAAGAAGAAATAATTGAATGGATTGCATCATACTCCGATTAGTAAATTTATATCATTACTTTGTGATATATAAATAATAATATATTTTATAATTATAGTGATAGCTACGTAAACGCAGGTCGTAGCTATCGCAACATAAGACTTATTGTTTTTATGTTTAGTGTTACGCAGGCTGGTTGCAATTCGCTCTGGTCGATCCGCCTCGCCAGTGCCAACAAGCGCCCAGTTGCGTCCACTACATCCGCCTAGACCATGGGAACAGGCCCTCGATCCCCTAGCGCCGGCGATATCAGATCGTGATCGAACTCGGTGCGCACCTGCCTGATCTGTTCGCCTTCAAGGCTGCACCTTAGCCAACTGCTTTTGAATGGAGTGTCTCCAGAACCGCCCTGGTCGACCTTCTCGCCGACTGCGATGATCGGACGGCAGTGCTCCTCCTCGACATGGTCCGCCTTGCCTTGAAGCTCGCCAAGGCATCGTGAGCATGGGGTAATGCAATTCCGCAGTGTTGCAGCCTGCTGCTCTCCCGTTTGCAGAGGCGGTCGGATTGTCCGTCGACTGTGAGTATTTACTTCGACTGATAGTAGCGCAGGCTTAAGTCACAACCCGGGATCGGTGAGTTCCAGTCCTTGGGGTCGGGCATTCCCTGCCGATAGAGGTAGGCTCTTTTGCAGTCGAGGCCGTGCTGATCCTCCGGTGTCCGCGCGTTGTCGAGCCAAATTCCTACCGCTATCAGTGCAAAAACAACGATCATGATGCGTAACAGCCATTTCCAAAAACCGATATAGAACCGTCCTACTCTGAGTGCCAAGCCAGCGAGTTTTTCGACATTGTTGTTGCGGTCTTGCATAGCATTTTTCCTGTTACTAGTGATCGTGCTGCTCACCGGGCTCGGGCCGGGAACTGGACGTTTTCCGTCGCTGCACGCCGGTCGGCGCGAAGGTCGAACGAGTGCTGGCCGGCAGACCCGATTTGGCTGCTCAGACCAGTCTCACCGCCCGATCTCCAGCTGAGGAGCGACCCGGACCAGCAGTGCCCACGCCGTATCAATCGCCTCGCGTGTGGAAGCGTCGAGGTCGCAGGCGCCGAGCGCGGGGGCAGTCAGCAGCCGTAGCAGCAACGTGGCGAGATCCGGCGCGGCAGCGATGAGCCTGGCATCGGCGAGCCGTTGGATGCCAATCGCCACATGCAGGGGGCAGCCGCCTGGCTCGACAGGCGCCTCTCGCCGGATGAAGTAGGGCCAGCTACCCGGGTGGCCGTCGACGGCCGGCTCAACCCCCAGCATGGCCTGCGCGGGCGGGGTGCCCGGTTCGGCTTCGCCTCGGACCAGCCACGGTCCGGCGGTGGGAATGGCCGAGGCTGGTATGCTGCGCCCGGCCACCTCAGTACTCCCCGGCCAACATAATGGTCAGCATCCGAGTGGTGATGCTGCTGTCGGCCGGATCCGGTGAATGCCCCTTGAGGCCGCGGTCGTAGTAGTCGATCTTGAAGAACACCCGCTCACCCGCAACCTCGAGCGCGCCGAAGTCGTGCTCGCCGCGTGGGTCGTTGTCGGGGGTGAAGCCGTCGTAGGCGGCCACGGCATCGAGGATGACCTGCTGCCGCTCGCGGCCGAGCGCGATGACGCCGGCGGTGAGCATGAGTATGCCGCCCGATAGCGAGCGCCGGAGGATGTCGTTGAGCGCGCGGGTGCGATCCACGTCGAGGACGGTGGTGAGCATGGAAGCCTCGGATGTCAGGAGGGAATGAGCGGTGGCTAGCGCAGCCTGCCGCTAGGCACCCGAGCCACCCCATGGAGCTCAGGTGCGGGGCACAGGAGGGCGCTAGGCTTTGCCAGGCGGCAGCAGGGCGAGTTCATTGGCCCGGCGCAGGATGGTGGGCTGGGTCGGGTAGTCGCGCCAGCGCAACGAGTGGACGGTGCCGTTGATCCCGATCACCTCCGCCTCCCACCAGCCCTCGTCGGGTCCCGCGTGAGCGAGCCCAACGCTACCCAGCCCGATCTCGTCCCGATCCTGAGGTTGCTTGTGACCCACGAATGGGTTTGGGGTGGGTGGGGCAGGTGGCCGAGAGGCTGCTGTTGCACGGGGCGCTGTGGCACCCGCTACCATGCTCGGGGCTACTGGCGCGCCCTCGTGAGCGGCTGTGACCGCCACCCCAGCATCAGGCTCTGCCTGAACGCCAGCGAGTTCGAGCAGGCGGGGGAAGAGGTCTCGCCGAACGTAGGGCACGAAGGCGCGGCCACTGCCGAACACCCGGCCGTGAGTTAATTGATCGGCAAAGGCGCGTTGATCGTCGTCGACGAGCCGCACGGTACGAAGGTTCATGATCTCAGCCGCGTGAGCCGCGAGCTTGGCCTCACTGGCATCGAACCAGGCGGCGCGAGGGCGGCCGGCATCATCGTGACCAAACAGGACGAGCGCTGGCGTCATCGGCCGCAGCGGCACTTCGGCGACGACCTGAAGAGCAGGTTTGGCGCTCATCAGCAGGCTCCTGAAACGAAGAAGGCCCCCGGAGCGGGGGCCTTGGCGGAGAGGCTGAAGTGGAGAGCATGCTGGCGGGGCAGCGGTGGCGATCGACGCCGGGTGGGGGAGGGTGGTTGTTGATGCATCGAGGGGCTCCGTAGCTCGCGTCGATCAGCAGCAATGCGGTGCATCGGCCGACTGATCGACAACAGCACCATCGCACAAAAATGCAGACAAAGCAACATGTTGATCAGCTTGTGGAAGTCAACAATGCTACTGCTTGTAGACAAGCCGATGCATACATGCTCTCCAGCCATCACTTTTTCCCACCAATCTTACTTACAAATAACAAAATATTAACAGACGCAAGGCTATCCCTCGGCCTTGTTGGGTTGCCCCGTCTTCGTCCCACCGTTCGGATCAGTGTCATCCTCGCCGACCGCCTCGGGACTCTCGCGACCTTGCGGCGTCAGGCGGGGTGCTGCTATGTCGTCCACTGTCGCTTGTGACTTCGGTTTGCGCTGCCCGGCATCGTAAGTCGTCTCTGCCAACTTCCCGTTGTCTGTGGTCATGGCGCGCCTCCTGCTGCACGCATGCTAACGCCCTGGACCTTGGCTCCGTTCGGGGCGTTCGGGCTTTCGGCAAGGCACCGGTAAGCACGCAAAACCTGCAATTATTAGCCGGTGCCTCGCTGCTCATGAGGAGAGGCGGCATGCGCCATCCAGGAGGAGCTAAGGAGCGAGTTCAGCCAAAGCGGCGGGCCCATGAGCGCGCCGCCGCAACATGGTTAATGATTTCCCTCTGTTCGCACTCCGTTCGCGTTGTGGAAAACCCGCGAAGCAGTCATCCATGCTCCCGGAACGGGGCAAACTATGCACATTCACGCCGGGAAGTGGCTGCGTCTGACTATATCGGGCGCGGGTTGCCGCGCTATGGTGAGTCTTAACACCTATGCGGTCACCCAGCCGGCAATCGAAGGGCTCGATCCTTCAGAGTACGGGTTCGCCTACGACATCACACCCTGGCTTCAGCCTGGACGTAACATTCTCACCGTTGTTTTGATTGGCCCGCCAGGCGAACAGCCGTTCCGGCTGATGGCGGAGCACGCTGGGCAGGTGCAGCTCCTGCTGGTTGAGGCAGAGCTTATGCCGCTGGTAGCCCCCTGGCGGCTGTGGACCACAACCGTCGAACTGACCTCGCCAGTGCACCCGTCCGCGCTTGTTGGAGAGTAGAATATCGCATGGCCGAGCCGCACTCGAAACGTCGATCTGGGCGCCGTCTTGGTCGTGTGATTTGAACGAAGTGAGATCCACCGAGACAATGCCCGTGACCAAGCGCCAGCTCATTGGTGCACTTCTGACGGCCTGTCACATCGTCGAGCGAGACCGGCTCGCAGCCTTTATCCGCAACGAGGGCACGGCATTCGCTGCCAACCCTTTCCCCGCAACAATCGCGGGTGCCGCTCGCCAAGGCTGGGGGATGCGCGAGATCGAGTACCGCGCCATGGAAGTCGCTTCGGCCGGTCTGCCCTGCCTGCTCGCGGCATTGGCCCGCTTACCGACCAGCGAGCCGCTGCGCCAGGAGATCCTGCGAGCCGGTACTCATCGCCTGTACCTCCTGCATCATGGTGACGGCTGCCAGATTGTTGGAGCCGTACTGCATGGTAAACCAGGTCAGGAGCTACCGTCATTTAGGGTTGCGCCAAAGCCACGCGGGCGACCGCCAAGATTACCCAGCGCTCAGCAGCTCGACCTGTTCGGAATGCAAAATGCTTGAAGCCTACTTGTCCGGTTGGGCGCAATAAAATCCTTGTCATACGTAGATCCTACTGGCGAGCAAGGGCTACCAGCCTATAAAAACGCATCCATTTCTCCAAACTCGTACTGATATCTTCTCATCCAATGAGCCGGACGGCCTTACCCTGATCGATCTCGGCCTCGTTATAGTAGCGCGTGGCCTGCTGCACTGAGCGGTGCTGCGAGAGTTGCATCGCCTCGGGTAGCGGCACGCCCTGCTTTCCGGCCTCGGTCATGAACCCCGACCGAAGGCCGTGCGCCGAGAACAGCGCGGGATCGAGCCCCGCTCGGGCGCAGCGCGTCTTCAGGATCGCGTTTACGCTCTGTGGATCGAGCGCCGTCGAACCGAGCCGTCCCCATCGGTCGATGCGCCGGAAGACTGCCCCGTTCTCAATCTTCGCGAGCGCCAGCCAGTCGAGCAGGGCCGTGGCAGCACGCCCGATCACCACTACCCGCGCGTCGTCCTCCGCCGTTGTGGTCTTAGTGCGCCCGAGCCGGACCGTGATCTTCGGCACTGTCGGGCTGTCTGGATCGGCCGGATCACGCAGCACCGGCGCCTCACGTACCAGATCCTCGACTCGCAGCCCCGCAACCTCGGCCCGCCTGCGCCCCCCCGACGCAAAGGCGACTAGCAGTAGCGCCCGGTCGCGGACATCAACCAGCCGGTGCTCGTACAGGCAGGTGGTAAGCAGCTTCTCGATCACCGAGGCGGTGACCGCCCGTTGGCTCTTGCGGGTGCGGGGCCGCCGGTTCGCCCGCACCGCGAGGGACAGGGCGGTCCGCAGGCGCGGCGCCTTGAACGGCCCGTCAACACCGCGGAAGCGGTGCAGGGTCGACCAGTGGGCGAGGCGCCGGCGCACGGTCGAGACCGCGTGCGGACCTGCGACCCGGAGCAGACCACGACCCCGCCGATCATCCGCGACGGCGC
>NZ_LWHQ01000141.1 GCF_001653715.1 Methylobacterium platani | reverse complement strand
CCGAACGCGAAAACGCGCCAATGCCCGCAGGGGT
Organism: Methylobacterium platani; assembly: GCF_001653715.1. Lineage (GTDB taxonomy): Bacteria > Pseudomonadota > Alphaproteobacteria > Rhizobiales > Beijerinckiaceae > Methylobacterium > Methylobacterium platani. Next base: position 2,265 of record NZ_LWHQ01000141.1, on the reverse strand, counting down.
GAGAGCCTTGGGTGATCTGGAAGGGCTCGCCCGCGAATTGGTTACTGCCGGCTACCGCACGCCTCGCATTCAGCATGTGACCTTCGACTATCAACTCGATGTTGCGATGTTGGACGATCCTGAGACACTTTTCGGCATGTCGCATGATTGGGTCGAACTGAGCGACGAGGAAAAGGCGGCAGTCATCGCCGAAGCGCGACGCATGGCGGCTGATCGGGCAATCCTGCCAATCCCGTCAACGGCGCTGATTGGTGTAGCGGACCGCTGACGAGCGTGCTCCTCCAACTGGTTCGTCCAGTGCCTGAAGCAGACCTTCCGAAGGTCGGCAACGGGTCGAAAGCGGCCCAAGACGACGCCCAAAATCCGCTAGGGTATATCCATGCGGATGATGTTTCTTGCATATAAGTCGTGCACGATGTATGTTGGCTGATCGAATTTACATGAACCTAACGCCGATCAAGTGGAAAAATCAATTAATTTATAAAAATATTGATATAGTTGTTACGCATAAATATACAAACACACTAGTAATTTTATTCATTGATAAAATAAACTGTATTAAATGCTGAATTGCCTTGAAAAATTATAAATTATAAAATATCCGTCCGACAAAATGGTTATACGTCGGACGGAATTCTAGTCTTGATTTACTATATCGATCAAGATTACTGTCTCGACGGGTAAATACCTTGGACTGCAATAATATATAGGACAGCTAACGAGGGTTGTATATTAGGATGCCCCTGTCCGCCACCCTGCTGGCCGATCGTGCTGGGGGCCAACGTAGCGGGATTTACCGGCGCTCCCGAACTAAAAGATGGGGCGACGATAGGCTGGCGCGCTGTACCCGTGTTGACCTCTGCGAAATTGTTAGCTGCAGGCGTCGTGGCACTACCAGGAGTCGCGTCTGCATTCATGGAATGGCTGTGAATGGGCATCTGTGATACTGTCAGGCTGACATTCTCCGTGCCGGCCTGCGTACCAATAGGGTAATTCGATAGACCTGTCCCCTGTCCAGCACCAATGATCGTGCGGCTCATAAGATTTGGCAGCGCGAAATTCGTTGTGCCATTGCCGCCGAACTGAGTGCCAAGAAGGGAGTATAAGGCAGTATACTGCTGGATTTGTAAGAGTCGGCCATCGCATGGGAGCCAACCTACTGGCGCATAGTTAAAGCCGACAGCCATTATCTGACCAAGGAACGGATCGCTCATAGTTTCACTCTAATGCGGAATTGCTGAAAGTAGCAACGAGGTATTGTTAGTTCTAAAATAATAAAAGCACAAGATTTTTCCGAATTTTTTTGCTATTATAGTATTTATCGTGAGCTAACAAATATTTTTGAATGATTTATTTAGCTTATAACAATAAAAAATATAACAAACTATAATCTTCATGTTTATATATATCAATGAAATACACTATATTTACTGTTACGGTTGTAGTTTACATTTTAGATAGGTATCACGTAAGACTTTTAGGATTTATAAAATATATATATAGTAACATAAATATGAAATATAATAAATTTATATTTCATATTTATGTTAAATTACAAATTATATTACTAGTATCCATAGTATTTACTTATATTTAAAAATTAAACGTGTAATATTCTATATGATTATCTCATATAGTGCCTTATTATGTCTTTTTATATTCAGGTGTGATAGATTTACAACCTTTCATAATTTTATATGGCTCTGTATTGTACATAGGTAAATAGTCTGTAGTATTTATTGTATGCAGGCAGACTCGCGTTTTTATTGGGTGCCGAAGCCGAAGGGAAAAGATTATGGCTAACAGCACAATTAATATTCGTGGTGTATTTTCAGATGGCAATGTCAATACTACTACAAGTGGTACAGTATATATATACTCACAAACTGGCGCAAATCAACCAGGAAATGGTTCCACCTACTTAGGTTCGGCTGCTCTTACGTTATCTCCAAACACCTCGCTTCAAGATCAATCTTTCTTTGTATACAATGCCAATCTTCCACAAGGTACTTATAATCTTGGATTGTACTTCCAATTTACTGGCAGTAACAATTCGCCGACAGAAAGCTTTACCTATACAATTACTAATTCTTCTGGACAGATATTTAGTCAAACTGTTGCGCCAACAACAGTAAATGATACGAACTTCGGTAGTACGCGCTACGAATACGATGCCAATAATATCGTAGTGCCTGCCTCAGTTGGCCCAACAGGTCCAGCAGGTCCAGTAGGCACGACGGGTGGTCAGGGTGCCACCGGCGCCGC
>NZ_LWHQ01000140.1:1383-1538 GCF_001653715.1 Methylobacterium platani | reverse complement strand
GCTCGCCGGCGGCCGCGAGGCGGTGCGCCGCCTCGTCGGGGCGCTCGCGGTGTTCAGCCTCGCCGAATCCCTCGGCGGGGTCGAGAGCCTGATCGCCCATCCGGTCACCATGACCCACGCCGCCATGGATCCGGAGGCGCGGGAGCGTGCCGGCG
>NZ_LWHQ01000140.1:472-1372 GCF_001653715.1 Methylobacterium platani | reverse complement strand
CGGCGACGGGCTGGTGCGGCTCTCGGTCGGGCTGGAGGCGGAGGAGGACCTGCTCGCCGATCTGGCGCGGGCGCTCGACGGCGTCGCCCGCGGCTGACGGGCGAAAGCGCGCGCGCGGCGCTAGATCTGACGCGAGCGGTCCCGACATCCCGAGCGAGCCCATGACACAGGACACGATGCGCCTCGGCGCCTTCTTCTACGCCACCGGCCACCACGTCGCCGGCTGGCGCCACCCGTCGAGCGAGGCCGATGGCGGGATCAGCCTCGACCGCTATGTCGGCTGGGCGAAGCGCGCCGAGGCCGCCAAGTTCGACCTGATCTTCCTGGAGGACGGCACCGGCATCCGCGACGCGGACCTGCGCTCGAGCGAGCGCACCGCGCGCTCGACGCATTTCGAGCCCGTCACCCTGCTGTCGGCGCTCTCCGCCGTCACGAGCCGGATCGGCCTCGTCGCCACCACCTCGACGAGCTTCAACGAGCCCTTCAACGTCGCCCGCCGCTTCGCCTCCCTCGACCACCTGAGCGGGGGCCGGGCCGGCTGGAACCTCGTCACCTCGGCGACCGACCTGGAGGCGGCGAATTTCGGCAACGACACAATCGCCCGTCACGCCGACCGCTACGAGCGGGCGGAGGAGTTCGTCGATGTCGTGCTCGGCCTCTGGAACACCTGGGACGACGACGCGGTCGTGATCGACAAGGCGTCGGGCCAGTTCTCGAAGCCCGACGGGTTCCGCCCCCTCGACCATCACGGCAAGCATTTCGAGGTCCGCGGGCCCCTCAACCTCTCGCGCACGCCGCAAGGGCAGCCGGTGCTGGTCCAGGCCGGCTCGTCCGGGCCGGGCAAGGATCTCGCGGCGCGCACCGCCGAGATCGTGTTCACGGCGAACCAGACCCTCGACG
>NZ_LWHQ01000140.1:0-461 GCF_001653715.1 Methylobacterium platani | reverse complement strand
CGGCCCGACGACCTCAAGGTCATGCCCGGGCTGTTCCCGGTCGTCGGCCGCACCGAATCCGAGGCGCGCGACAAGTTCGAGGAATTGCAGGCGCTGATCGACCCGGTGGTGGGGCTGGCGCTGCTCAGCCGCATGGTCGGCCACGACCTCTCCGGCTTCGACCCCGACGGCGCGGTGCCGGAACTGCCCGCCACCGAGGGGCTGAAGTCGCGCCAGCAACTGATGTTCGACCTCGCCCGCCGCGAGGGCCTGACCCTGCGCGCGCTCTACCTGCGCATCGCGGGCGCCCGGGGCCACTCGCAGATCGTCGGCACGCCGGCGCAGATCGTCGACGAGATGGAGGCGCGGTTCCGGGCCGGGGGCGCCGACGGCTTCAACATCATGCCCCCGACCCTGCCGGGCGGCCTCGACGACTTCATCGAGCTCGTCATGCCCGAGCTGCGCCGGCGCGGCCTGTTCCG
>NZ_LWHQ01000139.1 GCF_001653715.1 Methylobacterium platani | reverse complement strand
CGGGGATCGCTCTCGCGCTCGGCCGGATCCCACAGGTGATGGGCAACGAACTTCAGCGCTAGGGCCTCGGTGGTGGGCCATGGCAGGGGATGACCAGTGGCAGCTAGGCACCAGGCCTCGAGGTAGCCGAGGTCGGAGGCGAGCGCCCGTAAGGTATTGGCGCCCATGCCGGAGCGAGCGAGGTGCTTGAGGGTGGCGGCGTCCTCGTCGGTGAGAAGGACGGCCAGGCGCTCGCGAGCGTCGAAGGGCAGGAGACCGGCGAGGGCGTCGAGGTCGCGCTCGCGGGCGAGGGTCGGATCTGGGAGCAGGGCAGGGGTGTGATCGGACATCGCGGGCGGGCTTCAGCAGGGATCCAGACCGCATTCAAGCCGATTTTCACCCGTTCGTAAATCACCATCGATAAGAGGATATTATCAATGGTCAGCGTGCCAGCCGTACCCTCATACAGGTGAGCGAAGTGAAATGCGGTCTCGCTTCTGTACAGGAGGTTTTTGTCTACGCTAAGCAGTGTTTTATCGATTGCCCGAGCCGCTGCCCTGGGCCGCCCTCGCCACGCCGCTTGTCGCCGCCGAGGACGCACTCGCCCGCCTCGATCAACAGCTTGCCACCAGCCCCATCCGCCACGGCTGGCGTACCCGCACCGACTTCGCCGACGCCTGCGCCAGCCTCGCCCTTCAGGGCGACCTCGTGCTCCTCGAGGACCTCGTCCTCCACGACGCCGGTCGTGATCGGCATGCCCCCTCGCAGGAGCTCACCCGCGCCCACGCCATCCTGCGCACCCGCCGTCGCATCGCCGCCGCCGAGCTCGGCTGGGCCACCAGTCTCACTGGCCTTGCCGCTCTGTCCGAGGATCCGGACGGGGCCGCGGATCAGGACGCGATCCCGGTTCCAGTCGCGCCGACCGTCGACGCCACCAACGGGGAGGAGGATCTCGATGACGTCGACGACGCCTTCGCAGCCGAGCTCGCTGGGATTGATGCCCTGATCGCCCGTTCCACCCGTCTTCTCACCGACACCGGCGCGATGCGGGAGAAATCACCCTTGCTCTACGACCCGACCTGGGGCGAGACCGACCGCCTCGCCGCCTGGCGCCACGTGGTCGCCGAAACCCGCACCCTGCCACCCGTCCTTGCCGCCACCGTCGCCTACGACGCCTGGGCCGCCCTCGAGCCGCTTCAGCACCGCGCCTGGCTCGGACCTCTGCTAGCTGCTGACCTCCTGCGCGCCTGCGGTAAGGCCCGACACCACTTGCCCGCTCTCGCCAGTGCCCTGCGTCGTGTGCCGCGCGACCGCTGGCTCGTGCGCGATCCGCTGTCCCGCTGGCTGACATTCCTCGGTGCCGTCACGACCGGTGCGGAACATGGCATGAGTGACCACGACCGCTTGATGCTCTCGCGCGAGGTCCTACAGGCGAAGGTGAAGGGCCGACGGGGGAGCTCCAGCCTGCCTCGCCTCATCGAGCTCGTGCTCGCCCGGCCCCTGGTCTCCGCCACCACCATCGCGGACGAGCTCGGGGTCACACCCCGCGCCGCACAAACCCTCGTGGCGGAACTCGGCCTGCGCGAACTCACCGGACGAGGACGATACCGAGCTTGGGGGGTCTTGTAGACCGGATCCCATCAGTGAGCCTGAAATCTACGCGGGTCACGGCCGAAGAGTTTTGCTCTGCAGGTCGGCGACTGCGTGCGGCAAGCTACTGGTGAAGCACCTTGCTCCTTAAATACCTTGGGATTAGTCCGCAGCAGGAACTTGCCCTACGTTGTCAATCCTCCACCCCCCCCCCCCCCCCCCCCCCCCCCCCCCCCCCCCCCCCCCCCCCCCCCGCCCCCCCCCCCCCCCCCCCCCCCCCCCCCCCCCCCACCCCCCCCCCCCCCCCCCCCCCCCCCCCCCCCCCCCCCCCCCCCCCCCCCCC
>NZ_LWHQ01000138.1 GCF_001653715.1 Methylobacterium platani | reverse complement strand
GGGGTGGCTCGAGGGCGGTCCAGGCATCATAGGCGATGGTGGCGGCGAGGACCGGCGGCAGGGTGCGGGTATCGGCGACCGCTTGGCGCCAGTTACTGGGGCGGTCGGTCTCGCCCCAGGCTGGGTCGTTGACGAGGGGGGATTTCTCCCTCACCGCCCCGGTGTCGGCGAGGAGGCGGCTGGAATGGGCAATCAGGGCATCGATCCCGGCGAGCTCGGCTGCAAAGGCGTCGTCGACGCCCTCGAAATCCCTCTCGCCGTCGGCGGCGTCGACGGGTGGCGTGGCTGGCACCGGGCTCGCGTCCTGATCCGTGGCCCCGTCCGGATCCTCGGACAGAGCGACGAGGCCGGTGGGGCTGGTGGCCCATCCGGGGTCGGCGGCGGCGATGCGGCGGCGGGTGCGCAGGACGGCGTGGGCGCGAGTGAGTTCCTGCGAGGGGGCGTGCCGGTCACGGCCGGCGTCGTGGAGGACGGGATCCTCGAGGAGCACGAGGTCGCCTTGGAGGGCGAGGCTGGCGCAGGCGTCGGCGAAGGCGGTGCGGGCGCACCAGCCGTCGCGGATGGGGCTGGTGGCGAGGAGCTGGTCGAGACGAGCGAGGGCGTCCTCGGCGGCGGCCAGCGGCATGGCGAGGGCAGCCCATGGAAGCGGCTCGGGTATGCGGTAAATCATTGGGATACTTGTAGCGATCCGTCATAATGGAAGCGAGAGTGCTTTTCGCTTCGCGCACCTGTACGAGTGCAGAAGCGACGTTCTAACCATTGATAATTTTCCCTTATCGGTGGTGATGAACGCGGACTCGGAAATCGGCTTGGATGCGGTCCAGCTCCCTGCTGAAGCCCGCCTGCGATGTCCGATCCCACCTCTGTGCTCCTCCCGGGCTGGCGATCTCAGAGGGATAGGCCGTGGCGCATCACGGTTGCGCACGGCGGCCGCGCCGCTCCTTGAGCGTCATCCAGCCTTCCGCTGCCAGCAGCGGGTTAGGGAGCGGCTCGCTACGTATACCGAAGCGGTGGAGGCCGTAGGTACGACGCCAGCTCTCCGATGCTCGAGCGAGCTAACGGGGGTGGCTACCAGCAGTCGTAGTAGCAGTAGGCTGCTTCCCATCTTGCTGGGCTGGGCAGGCAGCGCTGTCGCATCAAACTGTCGAGGACCGGACGATTAGAAGCCCGCTAGCGCTCAGGTGCTTCGCCCAGCAGGTCTGATGTCGGTCGTCTGGCACCCCTTGTTATCGGGATCTTAGTCGTTTATAGCCAAAATCCGCTATAAACGACTAAGATCCCGATATGGACCCCGTTCGCAATCCTTATGCTCCCGGCGCGGGCTCCCCACCGCCGGAACTCGCCGGCCGCTCCGATGTGCTCACGGCTGGCACTACCGCCTTGCAGCGAGTGGCACTCGGCCGCGCGACGCAAAGCCTGATCCTGGTGGGCCTACGCGGCGTCGGCAAGACGGTGCTGCTCAACCGCCTAAACGAGGCTGCGGACGAACATAAGTTCAAGAGCGCCTTTATCGAAGCTCACGAAGGCAAGCGGCTGCCTGAGCTGATCGCGCCGTCCCTTCGCACGATCTTGTTCAGCCTGAGTACCATTGAGAACTCCAAGGAGCTGGCCCGGCGTGGCCTACGCGGACTCAAGGGCTTCCTTTCGGGGCTCAACCTCTCAGTGGGGGGTGACGAAGGCCTAAGCCTCGGTGTCGATGCCGAGGCTGGTCTTGCTGACAGCGGCAGCATCGAGGCCGATCTCCCTGAGTTGATCCTGGCGATTGCTGAAGCCGCGAAGGCGGCCGGCAAGCCCGTGGCGATCTTTCTCGACGAGCTCCAGTATCTAGAAGAGCGCGAGTTCAGCGCGCTGATCATGGCAGTGCACCGTGTCAACCAGCGCAGCCTGCCATTGATCCTCGTCGGTGCGGGCCTGCCACAGATCAGGGGTCTTGCGGGTAATTCGAAGTCTTACGCTGAACGGCTGTTCCGCTACCCCGAAATCGGTGCACTCTCGCATGACGATGCAGTGGCAGCTATTGTCCGACCGGCGGCCGATGAAGGGGTCAGCTTCAGCGATGAGGCGGTCGAGCGGGTAATCGCGGATACTGAGAAGTACCCCTACTTCTTGCAGCAGTGGGGCTATGAGGCCTGGAATGCGGCTGAAAGCGAGCACATCGATCTTGATGTGATAGTGCGTGCCAGCGTAGAGGCTGTGCGAGAGCTAGACCAGCGTTTCTTCCGCGTTCGGCTCGACCGCTGCACACCGTCAGAGAAGCGCTACATGCGAGCGCTTGCAGAGATGGGACGCGGCAAGCACCGCTCCGGCGATGTCGCGGACAAACTAGGCCTTAAGGTGACATCCGCAGCGCCGACGCGCTCGGCCCTAATCAGGAAGGGCATGATCTACTCACCAGCTCACGGCGACACGGCATTTACGGTACCCTTGTTCGATACCTACATGCGGCGGGAGATGCCGGTACTGCCCGGAGCCGCCGAAGAGGAAGCAGAGTAGGCTCATCACCCTCCTGTTATGGAGACCGTCTGCTAATGGCGTGTCTCGCAACCGGCCGAAGCGCAATGTCGAAGGCTGTCTGCGGAGATGTGAGCGGGCCTCCCGGGCGAGGCATTCTGCGACCGAACATCTAGCCCGTCTTCTGGTACCTGCGCTACGTCCTGCTGATAATACCCTCACGCCTTCGCCTCGACACGACGATGTGAAGGCGTCTGGCGCATCAGCTCCGGCGCCCGTTCGAGCTTGCCTTGCACCTTCGAACGAGTCCGTTCGAGGGC
>NZ_LWHQ01000137.1 GCF_001653715.1 Methylobacterium platani | reverse complement strand
CTAAGCCGAAAACGCTCTAGTACGCATTTCAGAGCAACCTTGAGATCCCGGGACTGCCAGGCGCTGCTCAACCGTGATGATGAGCGTGCTTATTGTCGGCATCATGAAGGCACCCGCCAGGCTTCCGCAATAGCACAATCCAGCACGTGCTGGCATACCCCTGAACCCTTCAGGGTTCAATCTGTTTGCTCGGCAGGACAGTCACCTCCTCTGAAACCATGGAGTTCCTCGATGGCCAATCCCGGTATTCTGACTCCCGGCGATCCCAGTGGCCCCATGCCCGGCGATCTCCCGCCCGACACGCCAGGCGATCCCGCCCCAGGCGATGTGCCGCCGACGCCTGACAGTGAACCGCCGATCGGTAATCCACCTGCACCGGATGTCGTGCCTGGTACCCCCAATCCTGGCGTGATATAAGTCAAAATGAAACGGAGGGCGCTCAGGCACTGTCCGTTTTCCTATGCAATCTGGCAATCGCCTCAGCGTTTGAATTCTCCGACGTTCATGAATTGCGGCGCTGTCCGAAATTCGTCCATACTGGATCTATCCAGTAGCGTAGCGGGTAGATCCTAGGGCTTAGCGATACCGGCAAACACCGCGCAGTCCGCGGTACATGCGCGGCGGGCAGCCCCGGGGCGCTCCGGTCATCATCCGGCGCATCTGACCCCGTGGCCCACGGTTCAGGCGACACCCGCCGTAGGAGCCGCGATGGGCTCCAAAGCCGCAGCCAGCACGCACCTGGACGATGGGGGCTGCATCACCGAGGGACGAACTGGCCTGTACCGGCAGGGCTTGGGCTGCGCCTGCAGTCAGCATGACCAGGGCCGCACCCGCCAGCTTATTAATGAACCTCATGCTTGATGCCTCCAAAGTCGCAATTTGTGGAAATCCGGCATCCAAACCGCGTATGAGATTTGGATGCCATTGTTCGCGGTAGTTTACATCTTCGGCATCAGTACGCTGTCGATGACGTGTACGACGCCATTCGACTGATCGACGTCGGGCTGGGTCACAAACGCGCCGCCGCCCTTGCCGTCGATCAGCGCCAGCTTGTCACCGTCCATCTTGACCGTGAGGGTCGCACCCTCGACCGTTTTCAGGTTGGCGCTCTCGCCACCCATCTTGGCCTTGGCCATCAGCTCCTTGGCGTCGAGCTTGCCAGCCACGACGTGGTAGGTCAGCACCTTCTTGAGATCGGCCTTCATGTCCGGCTTCATCAGCTTGTCGACCGTGCCGGCCGGCAGCTTCTCGAACGCGGCGTTGGTCGGAGCGAAGACCGTGAACGGCCCCTTGCTGCTCAGTGTGTCCACCAGCCCGGCCTCTTTCACCGCTGCGACGAGCGTGGTCAGGTTGTTCGCCTTGGAGGCGTTTTCCACGATGGTCTTGTTGGCCATCATCGGCGCTCCACCCACCATCGGCGCGTTCTGCGCCAGCGCCGGGACAGCGAGGCCAAGCGCGGCGGCAGCCAGAGTCATACGGATCATCGAGCGCATACGGAAACTCCTGGGCTTTTCCCAACGGTCAAGGTTCAGATCGAGCCTTGCGAGGGAGGAGTACGGATTGATCAGCGGTGAGGTTTCAAAATCGCTGATATTAAATTCCTGTCATACGCGGCATTTTTTTGGAACATCATCCCGGATGGCACGTACGCGCGCTAAAAATTATTCAGGAATGGGCTGCGTTTTGTGGGGCATGAGCAGCTGAGCATGCCCATATTCATCGACGTGCTTCGTCTCTCCAGGCTGGCAATCGCGTATTGTGCCTGAACGGGTTTCGACCCTATCGCACGACTGGGGTCGGCCCCTTATCGCCAGGGCTGCCCACGCACGGTTTCAGCGTGGATCTGAAACTTTCCGCTCAACCGAGCCGTACCGCATCTCATCGTGATGCCCTCTGGTGGTGTTACGGTCGGTCTTTGTCCCCGGCATCCAGCGTGTTGCCGGAGCATGACGGCTGAGCATAAACCTATGTAAAGAAATAGTTTTTTGTTTGGAACCTCCGGCAGAGAACTTTTTTGTCCCACCGTTGTGCCAGCGTCGGAGCATGACCGAAGACGATCAACACTGATGGAGAATGCGATGACGACCCGTATGTGGATCGCTGCTGGCACCCTGGCTCTGGGCCTCGGCTGTGCGACAGCCGCTTCGGCACAAATGCAGCAGCCCGGCATGGGCGGTGGCATGCAGCCCGGTATGCAGAATGGCCAGATGCAGGGCGGTATGTCCGGTGGCATGGGGCAGGACGACATG
>NZ_LWHQ01000136.1:922-1208 GCF_001653715.1 Methylobacterium platani | reverse complement strand
CTCAGGCAGCGGCGGGACGGCCCCGACGGGCGCCCTTTAACCGATCGCTAACCATGCTCGTTCGAGGATCGTACGACGCTGACCGCAGAGAGGTGATCCATGCCGCAAGCTCAGACCCGCCCGCTGCCCACGGCCTTCGCGCGCTACCCGATCCCGCTCGAGCTGCTGGCCGTCCTGCACCGTGCGAGCGAGGACGACGTCGATGCCCTGGTCTCGCGCATGCCGGAGACCGGACGGGCGCGGCTGGCGGCCTACTGTACCGAGAAGGACCACCTGCACCGGCTCG
>NZ_LWHQ01000136.1:504-702 GCF_001653715.1 Methylobacterium platani | reverse complement strand
CCGTCGTCCCGGGGCTCGGCGAAGGCGAGAGCCCGGGACGGCGTCGCGGGTTTCGATCCGGCGGGACGACCCGGTAAGGCTGTGGGACGGGCCGTCGGCGCGATGTCCTTCGCGTCCCGCACGACCGGGAGACCGCCCGACCGCGCCCGGTCGCCGAGGATCCTGTCTCGACCGGGTTGTCGGCCGCGCCCGACGGAT
>NZ_LWHQ01000136.1:0-359 GCF_001653715.1 Methylobacterium platani | reverse complement strand
GACCGTGCGATGCACAATCTACAGTGCGGCGCACAAAACGCAAGCGTCGATTTTCGATTTTTCCGTGATCGAAACGGTTGGCAGCGCTGCACCCGGCGAATGGCTTTCGGGTCGGGGCGCATCCGAAGGTTGGGCCGGCCTGCCGCAGTCCAAAGGGGGAGGAACCGGGCCCCGTACCCGTGGTTGTGCCGGGGACAACATCCTCGGAGGAAACTCGATGACACGCCTCACCGCGATCGGCGCCGGACTGTTCCTGCTCGCCGGCACGTTCGCCGCGTCCGCGGGCCCCTGCGCCCCGGGCCAGACCGCCCAGAAGACGGACAAGTCCTCGAATGTCGACCCGCCCGCCACCGCGTCGG
>NZ_LWHQ01000135.1:401-2187 GCF_001653715.1 Methylobacterium platani | reverse complement strand
CCGGGCGGCGCGCCCTGCCGCGGGCGCGGCGGCGACTGTCGTCCGGCGCGTCCTCATCACTGTGCCACCTGGTTCTTCACGCTCGCGCGGCCATCCTGCTTCCAAGTGGTTGACGGATCCTTTCCGGTGCGCAGGTCGATCAGGTTCTGGGTCCGGATCACCGTGTCGATGCGGCCCTCCTGGCGGCCGCGCACGAGGTCGACCGGATCGGCGACCTGGCTCGCGACGTTGGACTGCATCGCGCAGCCGAAGTTCCAGTACGGCTCGTTGCGGGTGTTGAACCCGGCATTGGTGACGCCGAGATCCTGCGGCCACAGCCCGCAGGCGCCCGCGACCTTGGCCTGCATGCGCTGGAAGCTCAGGCGCACCGGCGCGCTCACCGCCGCGTCGGCGACGGGGTAGGGGGCGACGACGATCTCGCGCGGGCCGACGCCCCGGGCGAGCGCCCGGGCGCGCAGCCGCTCGAGGGTGCGCCCCACCGCCCCGCCGGCGACCTGCGAGCCGCGCGGCACCTCGAGCACCAGCACGCCGCGGCCGTAGCGGCGGTACTCGGTCAGGAAGCCGTCGACGTCGTCGGCCTGGCGCGGATCGATGTGCCCGGTCCCGGTGACGAACACGTCGAGGTTGCGCGGGGAATCCGACAGCACGATCGGGTGCCGCTCGGGGACCGTCATCGGGTAGGTCGAGCCCGTGGTCACCGGGCCCCGGGAGGCGCAGGCGGCGAGGCCGGCCGAGGCGGCAAGGAGCGTCAGGCGGAGGGCGATGCGGATCATGGCGGCGGGGTCTCGGGAACGGTGTCTCGGCAGCGTCGTCTCGGGAGCGGCCCGGGCGTCAGTCGGTGATGAAGCCGACCCGGCCGCGATAGCCGGCCCCCAGGGGGTGGGCGCCGACCACGCCGTAGAGGCGGTTGAAGCGGCCGAGCAGGACCGACTGGCTGTCGCTGACCTCGGTGAAGCCGTCGTCCGGCTTGCGGACCTGGGCCGGATCCATCGGCTTGGCGATGTAGGGCGTGACCATGATCATCAGCTCCGTCTCCTGGCGCTGGTAGTCGCGCGAGCGGAACAGGGCGCCGAGGACCGGCAGGTTGAGCATTCCCGGCAGGCCGCTGATCGCCTGGCGGTTGCGCTGCTGGATCAGGCCCGCGATCATCATCGTCCCGCCCGACGGCAGCTCGACGGTCGTCTCGGACTTGCGCACCGTCAGGCCCGGCACCGAGATGGTGTTGTTGCCGTTCGAGACCGGGATCGCCCCTTGCGGGTCGAGCTCGGTGACGTTGGTGCCGATCCGGAGCGAGATCCGGTTCTCGGACTGGACCACCGGGGTGAAGTTCAGCGCCACGCCGTAGGGCTTGTACTCGATGCCGACCGAGCAGCTCGAGCTGTTCGAGGCCAGCACCGCCGAGCAGCTCTGGCTGGTCGGGACCGGGATCTCGCCGCCGGCGGTGAAGTTCGCCGCCTCGCCGGAGATCGCCGTCAGCGTCGGCTCGGCGAGGATCCGCGACACGCCGGCCTGCTCGAAGGCGCGCAGGGTCGCCTGCAGCGAGAACCCGCCGGCGCTGATCTTGCCCGAGATGTCGTTGCCGGCCGGGAACGAGCCGCCGGTCAGCGGGAACGGCACGCCGTTGACGAAGTTCATCGCGCTCCAGTTGGCGTTCAGGTTGACGCCGAACTGCTTGAGCACCTGGCGCGACACCTCGACCACGGTGACGCGCAGCATCACCTGGTCCTTGCCGCGGATCGTCAGGTTGTTGATCACCGCGCCGCGGGCGCCGCCCCCGGCCCCGCCG
>NZ_LWHQ01000135.1:0-287 GCF_001653715.1 Methylobacterium platani | reverse complement strand
CGTCGAGGGCGGCGATCTGGCGGCCCTCGCCGTCCATCACGAAGATCGAGGTGGCGCCGTTCTCGATGCCGATCACGAACACCTTGCGGGTCGAGCGCACCACGGCATTGGCCACCTTGGGGTTGGCGACGAACACCTCCTTGGCGTCCCGCGGCAGGTCGATCACCAGCGAGCGGCCCATGGTGAGGTCGATGCGGCGCGACACGTCGGCCTCGTTGGGGCCGACATTCACCACCGGCGCCGGCACGAGGCCGCCGCGCGGGCCCGCGCCGGCCTGGGCGGCGGCG
>NZ_LWHQ01000134.1 GCF_001653715.1 Methylobacterium platani | reverse complement strand
GATCGCGCACCTGTTCTGCGAGATGTACGCCAAGCTCGAGGCTGTGGGATTGGCTACGAACCATCGCTACAAGCTGCCCGTTACGCAGGCTGATCTGGGCGATGCGCTCGGGCTGTCGAACGTGCACGTCAACCGCGTGCTGCGCGAGTTGCGCGAGAGAAACCTGATCACGCTTCAGGGTGGCTGGCTTGAGATCCTGAACTGGGCGGAACTGACGAAGCTGAGCGAGTTTGACCCCATGTACCTCCACATGGGGCGACGGGCTGCATGAGCCTACATCTTCAGCCTGTACCGATTGCGACGGGCAGCAACGACGCGGAGAGCCGGCTGGTGTTTGCCGATGGCTTCTTGGTTGCCGTGCTGGTTCACCTGTCCGACGATCACGAGGAGGATGCGGGCAAGTGGTTCCTGGAGGCGGGGTTTGGGCGGGTTGATGACCAGAGCCAGCCCAAGTTCGTCGATCTCACCGAGGCGCAGGCGTGGATCCAGCGTCGCTTGGCCTGAGCCCGACTACCTGACCGGCAAGTTCGGACAACGCACGGCGCGATCGACCTGCATCAGCACGTCCAGAGCGCGCCAGGGCTTACGCAGGTGGATGATGCCGCTCGGTAGCTCCTCGATGCGGTTCTCGGCACCACCAGATGTGACCACGAGGCGAATTCGTGGCCAGATGGTCTGAACCGCCCGCGCGAGATCTATGCCGTCCATGGCGCCCGGCATTTGCATGTCGGCGAATACCATCGCAACTTCGTTGCCTCTCTCCTGCAGCAGCGCTACGGCGTCTGCGCCGGTCTCGCAGGTGACCACGTCGAGCACGGTCTCCTCCAGAAGCGCCATAGCCCGCTCACGCGTGGTCGGATCGTCCTCCAGGACAACAACGAGGCGGGTCGGGTCAGCAGCACGCGCCACCTCCTCCTCATCTCCTCGGCCGAGCGCATCCCGCTCAATCAAAAGGCTGACAAGCTCCTGGAGGCGGTCAGGCAGAGGGGTCACATCTGAGATGGGGAAGGCTTCCAGCAGGCCGTGCGCAACGCCCTGGCCAGCAGCGGCCGATCCCTCTGATATTCCACGATAAAAAGTGCTGACATGACGCATAAACCCTCCTCGCCCAGAGAAGGTTGCGCTCCAGGTCCTCGTTTAATCCACGTTAATCACGCTAAACGGGGAAGTGCTGAGGGCGGCTTTGGTTTCAACGTAGCCGTGTGATTTCCGCCTCTCGAAGCCTGTCACGCTGCGCCGGGCAGTTGCGCACGTACATCCCGCCCAGTGTTTGCCTTCGAGAGCCCGCCCCCATCGGCCCCACCTTCGGGAAG
>NZ_LWHQ01000133.1 GCF_001653715.1 Methylobacterium platani | reverse complement strand
CCATCCGTTTGAGTCAGTGCATTAGCTCGCGCCCGCCGGGATTGGCCGCCATCGGCCTTCCAAGACGGTCTCCTGCGCATCGGTACAAAATGCGTTGGCGAGGAACGTCTGGCGGAAATCGGAGTCGTTGTCGACGAAGCCCGTGTTCGGGACGCCCTCTCCCAGATAGCGGCGAACCTTGCCTATCTCGACCTAGTCCCAGAACGAGCTCACCCGCGTCTCCCCGCGAAAGCGCTCTCGCGGTACTCCTGGAATGGCTGCGTGGTCTACGCCGAAGCCCTGTCACGCATCACCGGGCTTCCAGCGGTGACGATGAGGGCTTTGCAGGTAGCCGCCGGCCACGACATAACCCGCAACCAGTTTCACGCGGTCGTCCAGCATCCTGATGGCTATGTCGAGGATGTCTGGGGCCGTCAGTCACAAGAATCTGTGGGTCGACGCTACGCGATGGTCAGGTGGACGCTCGACGCAAAAGCTCATCGCGCCATGATCGAAGAAGCTTATCGCATCCGCCCGGAGGCCGCCGACGACGTTGCCAGCGCAGCGGCGATCATTCGGGAATATCGCGCCCCCACCTGTACATCAGACAAAATATCGTGAGGTCCCTGCCAAAATATTGATTTCCATGAAGCCACCATCGTGTTTTCATAAATCCATTCTTTTACACATCTGCGGTCCGCCTCCCTCTCCCTGCTACGGCTGTGCAGAATCACCTCTGAACCTTGCACATTTTGTACGGAAGTTTTTTGCTTCGATTTTAAGATATCATTATCCAAAGAAGCGAGTTATGGTATCGATAGAGCGATACTCAGTCATGTCGCATTATGTTTTACAAAATTAGGCTTGACAGGTCTATGTGCCAACATTTCGACGACAAAACTATTGTTACATGCGCGCTGATAGCAACCTTGGGCTAACGATAAAAGTGTCCGGCGACGCTCCTCGGTCGCAATGTCTAATCCGATATCAACCGCCTGCTCTGCCGATGTATCGCTGTCGAGCCTGACATATCGTTCCTTTAATTCATGATTTATCATGAAATCGACGATCTGCTGCTGAACACCGAATACCGTATTCACGAGCCGCGCATTGACGAACCACTCTTTCGGCCCGAATTGCGTACCCAGCGACGCAGGTAGGCCAAATCCTGTTGAAGTCGTACCGATACTAAGAATCCGGATATCCACTTTCCGCTGGCCCGCAAAGTGGACTGCCTCATGCACAGCACAAGCGTCGGGGGAGTTAGCCACAAGCCCACCGTCGGCGAACAAGCTCTCGCCAATCCTTGCAAGTGGAAAGTAGATCGGGGCTGCCGATGTCGCCATGGCGATATCTGCGACCTTGAGATGTTGATCGACCAAGAGATTCGATGCGTGTGGTGTCTTGAACATCTGCACGCGCCCTTGTGTCATATTGATCGCCGGGATCAACAATCGCGTTAGTGCTTCTCCAAGGATCGTCTCGGAGCCGACGATCTTTTCGACCGTCTGTCGTAACACGGTACCATCGTACCTTGGGCCGCCAGAGAAACTGCGATACAAATCGATTCCAGCAAGAATCTTGTTTTTCGGCGGATCCGGACGCGGCGGAAATATTTTTGATCCGTCCTCAAGGAAAGTGTCCCTAATCTTTTCCGCGCTATGACCGAAGCCGAGGCCCAGCGCGATGATGCCGCCGATTGATGTCCCAGCGATCAGGTCAAAGCACTGGCCAATCGGTCTCCCTGCCTGCTTCTCAAGCCGAGCTAGAGCGTTTTCAGTTTTG
>NZ_LWHQ01000132.1:552-1040 GCF_001653715.1 Methylobacterium platani | reverse complement strand
GTGACGAGGTGGCCGCCGAGCTCGTCGCCGATCCGCAGCGAGCGCTCGAGGTTCACCCGCCGGCCCGGCACCCACTCGCCCACGGTGGTGCGGGCCAGGGTCTCGGCGGCGGCGTCGATCTCGAAGGTGCAGCCGCCCGCGCGCGGGGTCACCGTGACGGCGGTGAGGCAGGGTCCCGAGCAGGCGATCGAGGCGCCGATCAGGATGCCGGCGGGATCGTAGGCGCAGTCGATGGCGATGCGCCGGAGCTTGGAATCGCCGGAGACCGCGGCGACGCGGCCGACATCCGAGACGAGGCCGGTGAACATCTACGGGCTCCGTGCGTGGCAGGTGAAGAGATCGGTACCGATCCGGACCTCGTCGGCGACCGTGAACTCCGCGGAAGCGAGGCGGGCGGCGAGGTGGGGGCCGACCGCCGGCAGGCCGGGCTGGCCGAGCATGCAATCACCGGTGACGAGCAGGCACTCGTCGACGAGATCGTCGCGCGC
>NZ_LWHQ01000132.1:0-462 GCF_001653715.1 Methylobacterium platani | reverse complement strand
GGCGCCGGCGGCGCCGAGGGCGTCGGCGGCCGCGTCGGAGGCCCGGGGCCCGGCGAGGATCAGGGTCGGCACGGCGGCGCTGGTGCGCACCAGCCCGGCATCGGGCGGGGTCCGCAGGCAGGGGTCGAGGACGATCCGCAGCGGCGAGCGCGCGGCCATCCCGGGCAGGCGCACGGTGAGCGCCGGATCGTCCGCCAGCACCGTGCCGACGCCGACCATGATCGCGTCGCAATGCGCCCGCTGCAGGTGGATCTCGGCATTGGCCTGCGGCCCGCTGATCAGCAACCGCCCCTCCCCGCCGGCCGCGAACCCGTCCGCCGTGCGGGCGAGCTTGAGGAAGAGCGCGGGGCGCCCGCGGGTGATCCGGCTCACGTGCCCGCGCTGGTCGCGCGCGGCCTCCGCGCCCATCAGTCCGACCGAGACGGCGATGCCGGCCTCGGCGAGACGGGCGTGGCCGCGCCC
>NZ_LWHQ01000131.1:2751-3180 GCF_001653715.1 Methylobacterium platani | reverse complement strand
GCCCTGCGCGCCGCGATCGCCCAGCACTTCGGCACGCCCGCCATCGTCGTCGACCTCGACCGGGTGGAGGCCAACATCGCGCGCCTGCAGGCGCTGTGCGATCGCGCCGGCATCGCCAACCGCCCGCACATCAAGACCCACAAGAGCCCGGTGCTCGCCCGGCAGCAGGTCGAGGCCGGGGCCGCCGGCATCGCCTGCCAGAAGCTCGGCGAGGTCGAGGTGATGGCGCAGGCCGGGCTCGACGACATCCTGCTTACCTACAACCTGCTCGGCGAGCAAAAGCTCGGCCGGCTCGGCCGGCTGCTCGCCGAGCGCCCGACCCGCATCACGGTCGCGGCCGACAACCCGGTGACCGTGGCGGGCCTGCCCGAGGCGGCGCGGATCGGCGGGCGCGACCTCGGCGTGGTGGTCGAATGCGACACCGGCCGC
>NZ_LWHQ01000131.1:2111-2745 GCF_001653715.1 Methylobacterium platani | reverse complement strand
CGCCGCCCGGCCCGGCCTCGCCTTCCGGGGCCTGATGCTCTACCCGCCGACCGGCGCGCCGGAGACGACGCAGCGTTTCCTCGACGAGACCCTAGCGGGCCTGCGCGCCCACGGGCTCGAGGCGCCGATCGTCTCCTCGGGCGGCACCCCGGGGCTCGCCGAGATCGGGGCGATCCGCGGCGTGACCGAGCACCGCGCCGGCACCGGCATCTTCAACGACCGCATGATGATGGCGGCCGGAATCGCCACCCTGGAGGAATGCGCGCTGAGCGTGCTCGCCACCGTGGTCAGCCGGGCGGCGCCGGAGCGGGGCATCCTGGATTCCGGCTCGAAGACGCTGACCTCGGATGTCGGCGGCCTCGACGGCCACGGCCTGATCCTCGACTACCCGGAGGCGCGCATCACCGGCTTCGCCGAGGAGCACGGCTTCCTCGACCTGTCGGCCTGCGCCGCCCGGCCGGCGGTCGGCGAGACGGTGGAGGTGATCCCCAACCACGTCTGCGTCGTCGTCAACATGGTGGACGCCCTCGTCACGGTGCGCGGCGGCGCGATCGCCGGCCTGCTCCCGGTCGCGGCGCGCGGGCGCATCGTCTGATACCGCCAGCGCCTTCGACCGGGTCCGTTCGAAGGCGCT
>NZ_LWHQ01000131.1:932-2084 GCF_001653715.1 Methylobacterium platani | reverse complement strand
GTCGATGCCGAGACGCGAGGGTATGACGCCACACCGCGTGACACGGGCGGGAGCCGTGCCTCCGGGCGATCCAGGGGGCACCGGTCCCCTGGCTGACGCGGCCGACCGTCGCCACGGCACCCCCGCGCTCGACGAGCTTGGCGACGACCTCCGAGTCGTTGACCGCGGAGGCGACCGACCCGGAGAGCGCTGCCCGCACGAGTTCCTGTCCCGGTTCCTGGTTGAACGGGCAGAGCGGCGCGGATGCGTCCAGAACGTAACGGGCAGCCACGCCCTCACTCCCCGGCCGCTTCGGCACGGTGGTCGGCGATCAGCTCATCGGACAGGCTGATCCCTTCGCGAACCAGACCGCGAACGAGCGGCTGGATCTCGGCAATCGCTGCATCGCGCGAGCGGACCCGAAGCTCCCCGTCCACGATGTCCATGACGACGGTGTCGCCGGTCCGAAGCGGCGAGATTTGCAATCGGTCATGACGATCCGTCGCGGTTCATTCGTCGATCGTCAGGGTACGGACGGCTGAGCGATCGCCAGGGAGCGTGATGCCACCGAACCCGGCTTCCCGGCCGGACCGCGAAGCACTCGCTGCGCCGGGGGCCGGGTCGTGTCCCGCGGCCGCGCCGACGGGAGGACGCGGCGGCATGAGATGAATCCCATTCATCGATCGTTGCGCGGAATCCGTTTGCGCCGGCCCCGGACACCGGCGAACCATACCGGTAGGGAAGCGGGACAACCCGCTCCGACGAGAACCGGGAGAAACGTCATGGCGCTGGCGCCGAGGCAGGGACGGGCCCGCATCCGGGCCCGGGCCGCGCGATGACCGCGCCGTCCTCCTTCCTGCTGGACGCTTCCGGGATCCGGAAGAGCTTCGGCGCGACCGCCGTGCTGCGCGGCGCCGACCTCCGGGTCGCGCCCGGCGAGATCCACGCCCTGCTCGGCGGCAACGGCGCCGGCAAGTCGACGCTGATCCGCATCGTCTCGGGTTCCCTGCGCCGCGACGGCGGCGCCCTGCACGTGCGCGACGACGGACCGAACCCGATCGCGGTGGTGTTCCAGGAGCTCGCCCTGCTGCCGCACCTCTCGGTCGCGGAGAACATCTACCTCCCCCATCTCCGCCGCGGCCTCGCGCCCGTGCGCGCCGCCCGCCGCCGCGA
>NZ_LWHQ01000131.1:525-818 GCF_001653715.1 Methylobacterium platani | reverse complement strand
CTGCTGCTCGACGAGCCGACCGCCAACCTGACCTTCGCCGAGAGCGAGCGGCTGTTCGCCATCCTGCGCCGCCTCGCGGGCCGGGGCATCAGCACGCTGATCGTCTCGCACCGCATGAAGGAGATCCGCGCGATCGCCGACGTCTGCACGATCCTGCGCGACGGCCGGACCGTCATCGACCGCCGGCCGCTCGCCGACCTCGACGACGCGGCGATCGTCGAGGCGATGGGGCAGAAGACGGCGCCGCGCGGGACGCCCGCGGGCGCACCCGACGCCGCCCGCCCGGCCGGCAC
>NZ_LWHQ01000131.1:0-266 GCF_001653715.1 Methylobacterium platani | reverse complement strand
GGAGGCGCTGGCGCGTCTCGCCATCAAGGCGGGCTCGATCGACGATTCGCCCCTGACGCTGAGCGGCGGCACGCAGCAGAAGCTGCTCCTCGCCCGCTGGCTCGAGCACCCGCCGCGGCTCCTCGTCCTGGAGGAGCCGACCCGCGGCGTCGACATCGGCACCAAGCGCGAGATCTACGCCCTGATCCGCGCGATGGCGGCCAACGGCACCGTCGTCGTGTGGTGGTCGACGGAATTCCCCGAACTCGTCGAGATCTGCGACCGGG
>NZ_LWHQ01000130.1 GCF_001653715.1 Methylobacterium platani | reverse complement strand
GGGCACCGTCAACGGCATCCTCGGCATCGACACGCGCCCGCGCTTCCGCAGCTACGTCGTGCGCGAGCGGCACCCGTCTTACACCTATGATGGCGATGTCCGGGTTGGCTCGGTCCTGCCGTCGTCGGGTGTGACCTACTACGACGTGCCGGCCGAGTATGGCGCTGGCAGCCACCGCTACACCATCGTCAACGAGCGTCCGGTGCTGGTTGACCCGCAGAGCCGGCGCATCGTCGAGGTGATCGACTAAACGTTGCAGGACCGGAGGAAAGAGCGGGCGTGCCACGCCCGCTCTTTCTGTCTTTTAAGGGACAATCCACCGCTGGAATTGTTACGCTGCTATCCGGCATAGGACCGGCAACGAAGTGCAGCGTTCCGCGTTGATAGAGACATCGATGCCGCGTGCAGCTTATGCTTACTAGGTTGGGAGTATCATCATGGCGTCTAGCGTTTCCCAACCGATGAGTCGCCAGCGTCACATCGATATCTATTCCCCGCAGGATCGCGCCTACTGGTGTGAGCGCTTTGGCGTGTCAGAGGACGTGCTGCGTCAGGCTGTGAAGCTGACGAGTACCCGGGCGAGCACGGTTGCGGCTCACCTGGGGATCTCGTTGTAAAGAAGCACTCGCCCGCCCTGCACGACGTCTGATGCACGTCTTATCGGCTTGCCTCAGTGGACTTTCAATGCAGGGGTGTTGAAACGACTACTTCAAGGGCGCTTCGGCGCCCTTTTTGCTGTTCAATACAGACGCTACAATTTTTAACGCCCTTGCCCCTTCGTTAATGCCTTCCTAAGACTAACGGCACAGTTTGAGAGAACGATCTGCAACACGGCGCTGTGCCTGGTCATTGATCCGTGTCTGACCCCACGGGAGAGGTCCCTATGTCAGATACGACTCGCGAGGACAAAATGGCACTGCTGCAGCAGGACTGCCTTGCGCTGCATCGCAGCCAGCCAACCGAGCACCATCTCGGCCGGCAGCTGCGCAGGATCTACGAGGCAATGCCAATGCCGGAAGATCCGCAGCTTGCTGCCCTGGTCGAACAGCTGACCGTGCGCCTGTCCGAAGCCGGCAGCAGGACTGATCACCTAACGGCAGTGATCTGCCCGGATAGACTGTCCGCCCGGGGTATGGCACGCGCACGCCATGAGGCTTCCCCCAGCGGCCTTACGGGCCTGGGCTTCCCCGGTGAGCAGCCGCGTCAGCAGGTGCTCTAACGGCGCTGCCTGATAGGGCTTCTGCAGCACTGGAACCGCCTTGTAAGCGTCCTCCAGCCCCTGCCTGCCGTATCCGGTCGCGAACAGGAACGGCGTGTGACGCTCGAACAGCAGGTCCGCGATGGGGTAGCTGCGCGCGTCGCCGAGGTTCACATCCAGCACCGCCAGGTCAAACGATCCGGTGCGGACCTGCGCCAGGGCCTTGTCGAGGCGCATCGCCACGACAACCTCACAGCCGAGTTCTAGCAGCATGTCCTCGGCCAGCATGGCGACGAGGCTTTCGTCCTCGACCAGCAGAACCCGACGTCCAACCAGCAACGTCATGAAGCTTGCCGCCCCTCGATGGTCTCCTGGCCGACCCAGCCCAAAGTGGTCAGCGGGATCTGCAGCTCGCAGATCACGCCGGCCGGTGCGTAGGTG
>NZ_LWHQ01000129.1:1845-2106 GCF_001653715.1 Methylobacterium platani | reverse complement strand
GCGAAGGAGTAGCCGAAGGTCTTGCGCACGGTGAGCGAGGAGGCGATCACGGCGACCAGCACCAGGCCGGCGATGGGAAAGTCGCCCGTCACCTCGAGCGCCAGGAAGGTCATCGTCATCGGCCCGCCGATCACCGCGACGGCGAGCGCGCTCATCCCCACCACCGCGTAGGTCGCCGGCGGCAGCACCATGGCGACGAGGGGCGGGGCGAGCATCACGAAGATCTTGCCGGCGAGCGCCCCGAGGAACAGCGAGGCGAAG
>NZ_LWHQ01000129.1:1397-1808 GCF_001653715.1 Methylobacterium platani | reverse complement strand
CGATCAGCCCGCCCGCGCCGATCGCCGCGCCGTCCTCCGTCAGGTTGAGGTGGAGCGCCCCGTGCCCGGCCGAGAGCACCTGCGGCGTCGCCACCAGCGCCAGTACCCCGACCGCGACGCCCCCGAGGACCGGCCGGGCGAGCGGCGGCACCCGCGTGCGGCGCACCCCCTCCTCCACCAGGGTCACCCCCTGCATGATCAGGATGCCGAGCCCGGCGCAGATCAGCCCGAGCCCGAGGGTCGGCAGGTAGTCGGCCGGGCCGACCGGCGGGGCGGGCCCGAGGGTGATGACCGCCTGGTGCCCGAGGATCGCCCGCGACACGAAGGCCCCGGCGAGCGCCGCGGTGACCACCGGGGTGAGCGAGGCGATGGCGTAGGTGCCGATGATCAGCTCGAAGGCGTAGAACGCGC
>NZ_LWHQ01000129.1:327-1213 GCF_001653715.1 Methylobacterium platani | reverse complement strand
GCGCGACGCCGCCGAGCGCCGGCACGCCGAGGGCCACCAGCGGCGGGATCGAGGGCGTCGCGCTCAGGCGCTCGTCGAGGCCGAGGCCGAACAGCAGCTCGTGCGCCGCCTGGGCGGTCCATCCCATCAGGCTGACGAGGGCGCCCGACAGGCAGCCGATCAGGGCGGCGAGCAGGATGAGGCCGATCTCGCCGCTGCGCACCCAGGCGCGCAGCGAGCTCGGCGCAAGGACGAGGGCGCTCTCCGTGAGGGAGCGGCGGACCGTCTCGGGCTTCGGTTTCATCGGACCGTCGGCGCGTACGCGGTGGGCGTGGAGGGCCCGGCGGGTTTAGGGCGCCGGAGCCGGCCGGTCGACCGGCTTCGACCACGGCGCCGGCCCCGCTTTCGGCGACGTGGAGGGCCGGGCGCACTTTTCCGGTGCCGCGGATGCGGATCGGCGCTTGCCACGGCGCTCCGGCCGGACTACACAGCCCCCCGTCGCGAGCCGCCATAGCTCAGTTGGTTAGAGCGCTAGATTGTGGATCTAGAGGTCCCCCGTTCGAGCCGGGGTGGCGGTACCACGACCCTCGCGGACAGGATCCCCGGCGCAGTGAGCCGCAGGCGATCGGAAGGGTCCGGACGACTTCCTTAAAATTTGTTAAGGCATCGCCCGAAGGGTCTGTGCACATCTTTCCCCAGAACGAGGGGAGGACGGTGTGCAGCGCTACTTCTTCGATCTGAGCGCCGGCGGCTGGCAGTGCCAGGACGATATCGGCCTCATTCTCTGCAGCCAGGACGAGATCCGCGGCGAGGCGACCCGGACGGCGATCGCCTTCGCCGGGGCGGGCCTGCCGGGCGCCGACCTCTCGGATCTGAAGGTCCGGGTCCGCGACCGGGCGGGCGAGCC
>NZ_LWHQ01000129.1:0-166 GCF_001653715.1 Methylobacterium platani | reverse complement strand
GGCGACGGCGCGGCCGGCGAGGTCCAGCGCCCGCGCCGCGGCGAGGCCCGCCAGGGCGCCTCCGGCGCTCGCCGCGAAGTCGACCACCTGCGCGGTGCGGCCGGGGACCCAGAGCTGCCCGATCTCGAGCAGGCCGGCGAGGATCCCGAGGGCGAGGCCGAGCCGC
>NZ_LWHQ01000128.1 GCF_001653715.1 Methylobacterium platani | reverse complement strand
GCCGTAACGAGTTCCGAATGCTCGGGATCGCCGACGGCGAAGCTTGTGCGGAAACGGGTTGAGCTGCGCGAGCGTCGCCGTTTTATCGCCACATCTCACCGGCTTCTTGCGCCTCACAGGCAGGGAAACCGGGGCGATACATCATATGCGACGTCGAGCGGACGGACCGGCGCAGCGGAGCGGCCTGCGGATGGCGGGGATCCCCGCGGGCGCCCACCGGGACGTCCTCGCGCTCGGCGGCCGCGGCCGTGCCGCCCAGGGCGGCGTGCCCGTCATGGCGCGCGCCCTCCTGGCGGCGGGCTGCCTTGCGGCGGGGCTCTCCGCCCTGCTGCACCAGTACGGCACCGATCTCGTCACCGCCCGGCCGGCCGTCACCATGATCATGGCCGACCTCCTGGTGATGCCGCGGCCGAAGATCCAGGCGCCGGCGGTCCCGAGCCGCGAGGCGGCCGTGATGGCGCCCCTGCGCGAGCCGGTGCACGACCTCGACACCGCCCTCGGCTCCTCGGGCGTCGACCGTGTCTCCTACGACGACCTGCTCGCCGCCAGCACCGGCGGCGACCCCAACGAGGTGCTGAGCTTCGGCCCGATGCGGATCCGCCGCCACCTCGTCCAGACCATCGTGCGGGCCGCCGCGACGGTGCGCACCGACCCGGTGCTGCTGATGGCGGTCGCCGACAAGGAATCGAGCTTCCTGACCGAGGTCCAGGCCCGGACCTCCTCGGCGACGGGCCTCTACCAGTTCATCGAGCGGACCTGGCTCCAGGTGATGCGGGAATTCGGCGCCCAGCACGGCTATGCCCGCGAGGCCGGCCTGATCGGCGACGACAACGCCGTCGCCGACGCCGCCGAGCGCGCCCGCATCCTCGACCTGCGCCGCGATCCCTCCCTCGCCGCCGTCATGGCGGGCGAGATGCTGAAGCGCGATTCGGCCCGCATCGCCGCCCGGATCGGCCGCGACCTCACCCTCGGCGAGACCTACCTCGCGCATTTCCTCGGGCCGGACGACGCCGAGCGCTTCATGGCCAAGGTGGTCGAGGAGCCGAAGGCCGAGGCCGCCGCCCTGCTGCCGAAGCCCGCCAAGGCGAACCGGCCGATCTTCTACGAGCGCGTCGGCCGCCGGAAGGCCCGCAGCCTCACGGTGGCGCAGGTCCACGACAAGTTCGAGGCGATGATGAGCACCCGCGGCGCCCGCTACCGCGACGTCGGCGCCCTGATGGGCGTGATGGCCTACGCCGCCGACGCGCCCTGAGCCGGCCGGGGCCCGCCGCGACGATGGGCGCGGCGACGGAAGATCCTGACCAGTATCGCCCGGGCGGGACCGTCCGGCGGGAAATACCCGGCCGGGGCACCGCCTCGGCGAAAAAGATCCGCCGCCGCTCTCCTGCTCCGGAAACTGTGCCGCCGGTCGCGGCTTTATCCTCCCGACGACGGTTATCAGCGATCAGGAGGTGGCGATGGGCGCTGCGGGCGCCGGACGCCGGACAGGCGGTACGCAACTCACCCCGACTCTTTCCCTCGACGCCCTCGGGGCGGGTCTCGCCGCGGCCTATGACGGCCTGATGGCGGAGGCGGTGCCGGAGCGGCTGAGCGCCCTGCTGCGCGCGCTCGAACGCGGCGAGGCGATGGCGGGCGGCCCCGCTCCGGACGGGCGGTCGCCCGACGGCGTCGCCCTTGCGCCGGCGGAGGGCGCGGCCGGCCGGCTCGCCCTGCTCGTCGGCGACGTGCCGGGCGCCGGCGAGGCCGCCGCCCTGCTCGCCCGCGCCGGCCTCGA
>NZ_LWHQ01000127.1 GCF_001653715.1 Methylobacterium platani | reverse complement strand
CTCGCTTTTTCAGGGTCTCACTGCGGCGGCAGTTGTCTCCAGGTGGTGCGACTCGGGCTCAGGACGCGAGCTGCGGTAACCTACATCCAGGCACGGATTAACCTTCGCCGTCAAATCCCGGGGGATGAGCGGGGCGCTCGTGCACATCGCAGAGGCCGTTGCTGGCTCTGGGCTGGTTTGCCTTGTGACCAGAGGCCGTGCACGTAAAAGGGGCCTGTCGCAAACGCGAGCGGACCGCTGTAAGTCACCGCTGACGTTCGGCCGCCTCCTCGGCGGCCACCAGCTCAGGAATGCGAACCGCGAAGTGGCCTGGAAGTTGGTGATCACCAACTCCAGGAGCACGCCAATGATCGACCCGACGAAGAGCACCGACCACGACAAGGATCACCCTCAGGACCCTGGTAAAGCGAAGGCAGATCTCGCTGCGGCCAGCGCCCCCGGTCAGCGGAAGCCGGGCGACGATCTTGAGGAGCGGCAGGATCAGCTGCTCGACCAGGCCGTCGAGGAAACGTTCCCGGCCAGCGACCCGATTTCGCCAAAGCGGATCACCAAGTAGCGACTCGTTCCAGGTGACCTCACGGCGGCTGGCCAGCGATGTGCAAGAAAGTGACACCTGCCCAGGGATGGCGCACAATTGCGCTTGAGACGGGCAGGGGAGCACGCTAAGACCTTGCTCCCGGACAGAAAAAAGGCCGCCCATGAGAGCGGCCCGAAGTCTAGGGAGGAAACGCCCATGAGGGCGAACAGGGCCGCGACGCCATCGCGGCCGTGCATGGGGTATGTATCCCACGCTTTTTCGCATCGCACCATACGACCTATGTCCCAGGAACCATGCGCACGATGCATGGGTGGGCTAACCATTTTTGCACATTTAGGTTGTATCGCACTTGACCTCGCTAGAGCCGGAACGGCTATGACCTAAGGAACAGGTCACCCACAGCCTTGCGCCGCCGATAGGTTAACCAGCGCAGGCACAGCGCCTTGAGGTTCGCCGGCTCGTTGTTGCCGCGATCGTGGTCGAGATGGGAGCACGCCAGGTACATGTGGGTCAGCTGCACCGCCGTGTCGGCCGGCAGGCACTCCAGCGGCGCTAGCTTGAGCTGCTGCCCTTCGCCATTGCGCTAGGCACACGTTTTCTTATGATAGATTTCCTACCATATTTTCTTTACACGAACGGGGCCGTTTCGGGGTACCGGACAGAGGTTCGGCTCGCCTGTAAGGAAAACGGTCGTTTTTCTTACAGGTAGCCCCGAGCGGCGGAAGACCGCTCGGAGTGGCAACCGGCCCTTGGCATTCCATCCGGAAGCCAACGTTCCGCATCCAAGCCAACCCAGTCACTATTGTGGGGAGCAGGCATCCCGAAAGCGGCTGTTCGGTGCGCTCACAGGCACCGAACGGTCCGCTGATCTGTGGCAAAACCTCAGGCCCCCATGGTCATTACGGAGCCGCCGTCGACCCGGAGGAACTCGCCGGTGATGAAGCTGGCGTGTTCCGAGCAGAGGAACGTAACCGCGGCGGCGACCTCTTCAGCCCGGCCACGGCGCTTGGCGACGATGCCGGGGCGTTCCTCGTCCAGCGTCAGCTGGATTGCCTCGTCGAACGAGACCCCCTTCTCTTTCGCCTTCTTCTCCATCTGCGCATCGGTCATTGGCGTGGCGATGAAGGCCGGGCCGACCGCGTTCACAAGCACCCCATCCGGCCCGTAGGCCTTGGACAATCCCTTCGCAAGGTTCAGGACCCCGGCCTTGGCAGCAGCGTACGGCAGTTCCTCAATGTAGGGCTGCACCGCGTCCTCCGAGGAAAAAAGCACGACGCGGCCCCAGCCCGCCTTGCGCATGTGTGGGATGAACGCCCTGGTCGCGCGCACCCCAGCCATGAGGTCGGTCTGCAATGCCTCCAGCCAGTCGTCGTCGGTGAGGTCGAGAAAGTCTCCCGACGCCCCGGTGATGCCGGCGGCACAGACGAGGATGGTCGGCTTGTCGTCGAAGGCCATGTTGGCGAAGGCGGCGAGCACCTCGATCCCCTTGGCTCCACTGAGATCCGCCTCGACGGCGCGAACCTGACCCAGCGCCGCCAGCTCTGCGGCGGTGGCCTGCAATTCGGGGCCTTCCTTGTCGGTCAGGACGACGTGGACGCCCTCGCGCAGGAGGTGCTCGGCAGTCGAGCGACCCATCCCCGACTTGGCGCCTGTGACGACAGCGACGCGCCCCTTGATGCCGAGATCCATGACTGTCTCCTTGGGAAAGCGAGGTGAGATCGACCGGCATCGGGCGACGGGGCTCGGCTCAGTCGAACCGGACGTGAGAAGGTTTCAGGCGCTGCGAGCTTGGTCCGGATGACGGCCTTCGGCGAATTCTGGGATTGCCCCGGATCGGTGGACAC
>NZ_LWHQ01000126.1 GCF_001653715.1 Methylobacterium platani | reverse complement strand
CGGCGGATAAGGCGGACGCCATCCAGCTTCCGAGCCGGTAGGCGCCCTTCGCCGATCAGATCCCAGACCTTCGTCTTGCTAGAGCGTTTTCGGCTTAGTCTGGATCATATCCAGCGGCGGCGAAGAAATTGGCGCATTGGTCTGGTGTGACGTCGTCAACGAGGCGGCCGATGGTCGACCACAAGCCCTCGACGGTGCGTCGAGCGGCCTTGCGCAGCAGCGCCTTGAGCTGGGAGAACGCCATCTCGATCGGGTTGAAGTCCGGCGAGTAGGGCGGCAGGAACAGCAGCCGCGCGCCAGCCGCTTCGATGGCGGCGCGCACGGCCGGCCCCTTGTGGCTGCCAAGGTTGTCCATCACGACGATGTCGCCCGGTCTGAGTTCGGGTGCGAGCACGCGCTCGACGTAGGTCTGGAAGGCGTTGCGGTTGATCGGCCCGTCCAGCACGAACGGCGCAGCGATCCCGGACAGGCGCAGGCCCGCCACGAGGGTCGTCGTCTTCCAGTGGCCATGCGGCACACTCGAGCGCAGCCGCTCACCGCGTGGAGAGCGTCCGCGCAGGCGGGCCATGTTGGTCGAAGTCCAGGTCTCGTCAAGGAACACGAGGCGAGCGGGATCGAGCTCCGGCTGATCCTCAAACCAGGCTTCGCGGGCCGCCTTCACGTCCGGGCGGTTCTGCTCTGTGGCGTGGGCTGTCTTTTTTTGTAGGTCAGGCCGCGCGCGTCGAGGAAGCTCCACAGCGTGCCCAACCCGACCGTGAGATCGTGTTCCTCCCGCAGGCGGGCACGCATCTCCTCGAGGGTGATGTCGTCCTGTGCATCGATCAGGGCTCGCAGGAACGTCTCGTGCGGGTCGAGCTTGGAGCGGCGTGCCCGCCCCTGCGGACGAGGGGCCATCGTCCCGGTCGTGGTGAGTGCAGCCATCCAGCGGATCGCCGTGGCGACACCAACTCCAAAGCGCGCAGCCGCTTGTCGCCGCGAGGTCGCACGGGCCGCGGTGACCACCCGCTCGCGCAGATCCTGGCTGTAGGGTCGGCCCATGCCTCGCTCCTCATCTGGAGCGAGCACTGAATCAGCCCGGCCGCCCGGCGTGAACCCCAACCTTCCGACTCAGCCAAAACTGAAAACGCTCTA
>NZ_LWHQ01000125.1 GCF_001653715.1 Methylobacterium platani | reverse complement strand
CAGAAACGGGGCAATCCCAGGTCGGCATACGTCCCGCTGAACGCCGCAAGCTGGCCTTGCAGCTCCATGGATCTGACGCGGTGATTGCGTCCCAACATGCGCAGCACGTCTGCCGCCGCGTTCTCGCCTGCAGCGTCCAACTCAGCAGCAACCTCGGCCACATGATCGGCCACCACCTCGGCAGCCACGATGCCGTTCGCCATCGTCCGCATGAGGTTCAGCATCTCGTATCGGTTGTTCATGTCCTCACCCTTCCGATGAGGCTCTTAACCCATGTTGTTCCCGGAGGCGCTATGCAGAAGCGTTGCAAAGTTGCCGAGCCTTCACGGCATCCGCAGCGCGCCAAAGGGCAGGATACCCGTCCCAACTCCGGTAGAGGTGGGCTAACCCGCGGCGCCCTACCCTCACATTCGGATCAGAGCATCTATCGTAGTGTCGGCGACTCCCCGGGCTTCAGGTGGCGATCCTCACCGTCAGGGCCGCCTTGCGACACGTGGGAGTTAAGCCGGTCCAGGTGCTCGAAGACATGCTCGAAGGCGCGCGTAACCGCCTCCTCGAACGAACCGTCACCCTTGCCCTGTGCGGCCTTGAGGGCGCTGAGGAGTTGCTGATGCTT
The DNA here is from genome assembly GCF_001653715.1 of Methylobacterium platani. Taxonomy (GTDB): domain Bacteria; phylum Pseudomonadota; class Alphaproteobacteria; order Rhizobiales; family Beijerinckiaceae; genus Methylobacterium; species Methylobacterium platani. The sequence continues at coordinate 1,546 of NZ_LWHQ01000125.1, read as the reverse complement.
CTCGGTATCGCTCGACATGGAACGCCTCCTGCCGGTGTAATATCGGCTTGGACGGCAAGCGCGACGACCGCGCCCGGTTCCGGGGTGTCTATCGAGAGGCAGAGTCGCAGACTTGGCAGTGAGCGACCGAGCGGGTGGCTTTGATTTCCGGGTACTTTCCGGAAGTGTCAACGCGCGTGTGCGCGAGGACCGGGCGGCTGAAAAATGCTAAGGTCTGGGCCGCCGCTACTGGAAATCGGTACTCAATCGTTGCTTTTCGTTATTTCTAGCCACTTCTCGTGGCATCTTGTGGCGATACCGAGGGGGGTGGATGTTAGTAAATGTCAGTCCCATAACTGCACCGATTTGAAAACAATCAAACAAAATCATGCCGCCACGGATCGCGTCACTACTAAGCCCGGAGGTGCGGTTTCAGCGGCGGTTTCAGGCGCCTACGCACGAGAGGCCGCTGAAACCGCGGCAGTCGGGCGTTGGTTTCCACACTGGTTTCCAGCCCCTACGCGCGGGAAGGCCAACCGAGCAGGTCAGGTTCGCGACGGTCTGTGATAGTATTCGCGGATCAAAGGTACGCCGTGTAAGAGGTCGTTATGCCGAAGTCGCCCAAGCCTGCCGAGACGAAGCCGTTGCGCGAGCCTGACGCCCGCGAGAAGGCGGCAATGGATCGCGCGCTTGAGCGGTACAAAGCGCGGCCAGCACCGTTCGAGTATGCTGTACATCCTCAGGCGGACGGGATGCAGAAGCTTGCACGCCCGCATTCGGACGACGCGGGACACCTCCTCCACGCACTCGATGCCTTCGGCACTGCCTCTAATGACTTCAAGGACAACGCCCTGGTGCAACTTGGCGCCGTCGTTCAAGATGTGACCGACAAGGAGGCGTTCGCTCAACAGTTCAACGCCAGCCTTGCCGCCATCTCAGGTATCGCCCCACAGAACGAAGTTGAGGCAATGCTGGCCGTGCAGATGGTCGCGACGCACGATCTTGCGATGAAGGCGATGCGGAAGATGTCCCATGCGTCCGATGTCGACCGGATGGACAAGCTCGGCAACATCGCCACGAAGATGATGCGGACCTACACGACGCAGATCGAGGCGCTGGCGAAGCTCCGGCGGGGTGGCGAGCAGACGGTGCGGGTCGAGCACGTCCACGTCTACCAGGGCGGCCAGGCGATCGTTGGTAATGTGCAGAGGGGCGGGGCCCCCGGGGGGTATGATTGAAAATGGACAGCAACCCCATGCACTCGCTGGCCCGGCAGCCCACGCCCTTCCGCCTGGCGCCTCGATGCTGTGCCAGGACCAGGCAGGGGCTGGAGTGCCAGTCGCCGGCAGTGTCGGGGAAGCGTCGGTGCCGAATGCACGGCGGCGCGAGAGGAAGCGGGGCGCCGCGCGGTAGCCGGAACGGGAGCTATACCCTCGGGCTCTGGACACAGGAGATGCAGGAGCTGCGGGCAGAAGCTCGGGCCGTCATCGCAGACTCCCGGAAGGCGCTCCGGCACCTGGCAGATAGGTAGGATGACACGAGGGGCCTTAGAGCGTTTTCAGTTTTG
>NZ_LWHQ01000124.1:4567-4867 GCF_001653715.1 Methylobacterium platani | reverse complement strand
CTTGCCGGCGCCGTTGCGGCCCATCAGCGCCACGACCTCGCCGGGCCGCAGCGTCAGGGTGACGCCGAACAGCACCTGGGCCCGGCCGTAGGCGGCGGTCAGCCCCGAGACGTCGAGAAGCGCCTTCATGCCACCGCCTTCCGGCGCGCGCGCATCGCCGCCTCGGTGCCGGCCTCGCCGAGATAGACCTGCTTCACCCGCGGGTCGGCGCGGATCGCCTCCGGCGTGCCGGCGGCGATGATCTCGCCGCGCACCAGGACCAGCACCCGGTCGGCATGGGCGAACACCGCCTCCATGTCG
>NZ_LWHQ01000124.1:4206-4541 GCF_001653715.1 Methylobacterium platani | reverse complement strand
GTCGTGCTCGGTGTAGAGAACGCCGATGCGGTTCGTCCGCGCCACCTCGGCGGTGAGCGCCATCAGCCCGGCACGCTCCCGCGGCGCCATGCCGGCGGTGGGCTCGTCCATCAGGAGGAGCTTCGGCCGCGAGGCGAGGGCCACGGCGAGTTCCACCCGCTTGACGTCGCCATAGGCCAGTTCCGAGACCGGGCGGTCGGCATCGGCCCGCATCCCGACCCCGGCGAGCAGGGCGAGCGCGTCGTCGCGATAGAGCGCGCGGGCGTCCCGGAACAGGCCGCGCGAGCGCCCGTGATGCGACAGGAGCGCCATCTGGACGTTCTCGGCCACCGTCA
>NZ_LWHQ01000124.1:4055-4189 GCF_001653715.1 Methylobacterium platani | reverse complement strand
CGACACGAAGGTCTGCGCCACCTGGAAGGTGCGCCCGACCCCCGCCTTCCAGATCGCACGGGCCGGCAGGCCGGCGATCGAGCGGCCGTCGAGGGTGATGGTGCCGGAATCGGGGCGGAGCTGGCCGCCGACCA
>NZ_LWHQ01000124.1:3142-3895 GCF_001653715.1 Methylobacterium platani | reverse complement strand
GCCTCGGCGGCGCCGGCGAGCCCGCGCGGGAAGGCGAGCACGGCGGCGATGATGGCGACCCCCAGGAGCAGGCGCCAGAACTCGGTCAGCGGCATCACCGCGTCCTTCAGCGCGTGGAAGAAGGCGGCGCCGACGAGCGGCCCCATCACGGTCTGGATGCCGCCGACCAGCACCATCACCAGGAAGTCGATCGAGAGCGGGATGCCGGTCAGCGTCGGGTCGATCGAGCCCTTCATGAAGGCGTAGAGCCCGCCGGCGAGTCCGGCCGCGGCGCCCGCGAGCGTGAAGGCGAGCCAGCGATGGGTGCGCACGTCGAGGCCGATCGCCTCGGCGCGGGTGGCGGAATCGCGCGCCGCCCGCAAGGTGTAGCCGAAGGGCGCGTAGATCACCCGCCGCAAGAGGACGATCGCGGCGAGCGACAGGGCGGCGACGAGATAGAAGTAGGTGTTGCGCCCGGACGCCCAGGCCGCGGGCCAGACCCCGACGACGCCGTTGTCGCCCCCCGTCACCTCGACCCACTGGAAGCAGACCGCGTAGACGATCTGCCCGAAGGCGAGCGTCAGCATGGCGAGGTAGATCCCCGACAGCCGGACGATGAAGATGCCGAACAGGGCAGCGCCGAGGCCGGCCGCCAGGGGCGCGGCGAGCAGCGCCAGTTCCATCGGCGCCTTGAACGGCCCGGTGACGAGGAGCCCGGCCGCATAGGCGCCAAGGCCGAAATACGCCGCGTGCCCGAACGAGACGAGGCCGCCG
>NZ_LWHQ01000124.1:1816-3095 GCF_001653715.1 Methylobacterium platani | reverse complement strand
CCGCCAGCCCGGCGAGCAGGCTTTCCGCCGGACGGAAGCGGCGCAAGCCCGGGATGCCCTCCGGCGGCATCACCCGGCCCGAGGCGGCCTCGGGCCGGCCGAACAGGCCCCAGGGCTTGACCACCAGCACCACCGCCATCAGGGCGAAGACCAGGACCAGCGTCACCTTCGGGAAGATCAGGATGCCGAAGGCCTGGAGCTGGCCGATGATCAGCGCGGCCACGAAGGCGCCCGGCACCGAGCCCATGCCGCCGATCACCGTGACCACGAAGGCGTCGGTGATGACCGAGAGGTCCATGTGGGCGTTGGCCGGGATGCGCGGGATCTGGAGCGCGCCGCCGAGCCCCGCGAGGCTGGCGCCGAGGAACAGCGTCAGGGTGAACAGCCGCGCCTGGTTGACGCCGAGCGCGCCGACCATCTCGCGGTCCTGCGTGGCGGCCCGGATCAGCACGCCGAAGCGGGTGCGGTGCATGAGGAGCCAGAGGAGACCCAGCACCAGGGGGCCGACCGCGATCAGCACCAGCTCGTAGGCGGGGAAGCGCTGGCCTAAGATCTCGACGCCGTGGCGCAGCGAGGGCGCGCGGGGGCCGGCGATGTCGACCGGGCCCCAGACCTTGAGCACCAGGTCCTCGACGATCAGAACCACGCCGAAGGTCGCGAGCAGCTGGAACAGCTCCGGCACCCGGTAGATGCGGCGCAAGAGCAGCACCTCGACCGCGACGCCGATCACGCCGACGAGGAGGGCGGAGATGAGCACCCCGAGGAAGAACGCGGCGGGGGAATAGGACAGGTCGAGGAGCCGCGGCACGATCGTGACCGCGATGTATGCCCCCAGCATGTAGAACGAGCCGTGGGCGAAGTTCACGATCCGGGTGACGCCGAACACGATCGTCAGCCCGGAGGCGATCACGAACAGCGACGAGGCGCTGGCGAGACCGGAGAGGGCCTGGAGGACGAGGAAGGACGGGTCCATGGGCCTTACGCTCCGGCGCGTGTCAGAAGATCAGGCCTTGCGGACCGCCTTCACCTCGGCCTCGGGGAACATGTAGTTCGCCCCGTCGGCGTAGCGGACCTTCTTCATCGTGCCCTGGCGCCCGTTCAGCGCCGTCTCGCCGATCCAGGCCCCGAGGGTCGACTGGTGATCGAGCGCCCGCATCGTCACCGGGCCGGCGATGGTCTGGGAGGTCAGGCCCTCGAGCGCCGCGATCATCGCCTCGGTCTCGGTCGAGCCCGCCTTCTCCAGCATGTCGCGGATCATGCCGACGACGACGTATCCCAA
>NZ_LWHQ01000124.1:1663-1793 GCF_001653715.1 Methylobacterium platani | reverse complement strand
GGTAGGCGGCGACGAACTCCTTGTGGCCGTTGCCCTCGATCGTCTCCCACGGATAGCCGGTGGTGACCCAGCCCTCCGGCGTCTCGTCGCCGAGCGGGATCATGTATTCGGGCTCGCCGGTGAGCAGGCT
>NZ_LWHQ01000124.1:1117-1506 GCF_001653715.1 Methylobacterium platani | reverse complement strand
TGAAGTTGGCGGCGGCCGACTGGCCGTACTCGTAGTTCGGCGCCACGATCGCCCAGCGCTTGACGCCGCGATCCTTGACCGCCTCGACCAGCATCCGGGTCTGCATGTAGGTGTTGGGCCGCACCCGGAAGGTGTAGCGGTTGCCGCTGCCCATGGTGAGCGCGTCGGTCAGGGGCTCGGTGGCGAGGAACAGCGCCTTGCGCTGGTTGGCGAAATCCGCCACCGCGAGGCCGACGTTGGACAGGAAGGTGCCGCACAGGAAGGCGACGTTCTCCCGCGTCAAGAGCTCCTCGGCGACCCGCGTCGCGTCGCCCGGGGTCGAGCCGTCGTCGCGAAACACGATCTCGATCGGCCGGCCGCCGAGCGCCTTGATGCCGCCGGCCTTGTTG
>NZ_LWHQ01000124.1:716-1007 GCF_001653715.1 Methylobacterium platani | reverse complement strand
GGGCGGCGGCGAGACCGCCGAGGACCGTGCGGCGGGACAGAGGCAGCAACGTCTCGTCGCGGGTCGATATCTCGTCGCGGGTCGACATGGCGAGAACCTCCGTCCGGATCCGGCGCGACGGCTCTGCGCCGGAATGCAGTTTCGTTCGTCTACGAACGATATGTCGCCACGATACTTGGCTTGTGCCGGGACGCAAGGGTCTGGTCTGCGGAAAATCCAGGCGGCGTCTGTCGCGCGAGCGTGCAACCTCGCGACCGCGACGGCGGCCCGGGTCTAGAGCATTTTCCGACG
>NZ_LWHQ01000124.1:198-610 GCF_001653715.1 Methylobacterium platani | reverse complement strand
CCGCCTCGATCATCGCGGCGATCCAGGCTGCCTGCTCGATGCGGGCGGCCTCGCCGGTCTCCTCGTCGCGCTCCGGGGGCTGCTGCATCGCCGTTCTCCTCGCTCGAATAAGAACAAAATAGGAACATGTGCGAGGAACGGCAAGGCGCCGGTCGTGTGGAAAGGTGTGGAGCTTGGCGGGAAACCCGCGCGTTGCCGCCTCACGACCCCTCGGAGAAGGACAACCCCATGCGCTCGACCCTGCTCGCCCTCGCCGCCACCGTCGCGATGACCGGCGCCGCCCTGGCCCAGACCGGCATGCCCGGCTCGGCCGAGAACAACATGAACAATCCCGGCAGCGTGAAGAGCAACGCCGAGAAGGGCATGCCGGAGCGCGACCTGACCACCGGCACGGTGACGCCGGCCGCGCCCG
>NZ_LWHQ01000124.1:0-133 GCF_001653715.1 Methylobacterium platani | reverse complement strand
ACGAGCCCGGCCAACCGGGCCCGCTGAGCCTCGGACGATCCGCGGGCGGGGCACGGCCCCGCCCGTTCAGTCCCGGGCCACGGCCAGCGTGCCGTCGTCGAGGGCGATGAACCGGATGCCGGCCTGGCGCAGG
>NZ_LWHQ01000123.1:1481-1837 GCF_001653715.1 Methylobacterium platani | reverse complement strand
CCGCGCGATGGCGGCCAACGGCACCGTCGTCGTGTGGTGGTCGACGGAATTCCCCGAACTCGTCGAGATCTGCGACCGGGTCGTCGCCTTCGACCTGCGCGGCGCGGTGAGCGGCACGATCGCCGGCGCGCAGGTCGACGAGGTCGCCCTCGCGCGGGCGACCGGCATGGCGGCGTAGCGGCGACCCGGCGCGCCTTTTTTCGAACCTCGAGGACGACCCCATGACCGACACCGTCGCGGGCGTGCCGGCGCACGCCCCGCCCCTCCGCCCCCGCCGCGCCGGAGCCGGCGCGCGTCTGCTGCGCACCTACCGCACCGAGATCGCGATCGCGGCGGCGATCGTGCTGATCGAGCTC
>NZ_LWHQ01000123.1:683-1420 GCF_001653715.1 Methylobacterium platani | reverse complement strand
CGGGGCGATCAACGGGGCGCTCGTCACCTTCGTCGGGCTCGCCCCCTTCGTGGTGACCCTCGTCACCTTCGCGGTCGGGGCGAGCCTCGCCTTCGTGGTGACCGACGGCCACTCGATCGCCATCCTCGACCCGGATTTCTGGTGGCTCAACGCCGGCTCCCTGGTCCCGGGCGTCGCCAACTACGTGCTGTTCTGCGTCGTCGGGGTCGTGCTGCTCGAAGTCGCCCTGCGCCGGCTCGTGCTCGGCCGCTGGGTCTACGCCATCGGCAGCAACGCCAAGGCGGCGCGGCTGCTCGGCATCCCGGTCGATGCGGTGCGCTTCGGCGTCTACGTCGCGTCGGGCCTCGGCGCCTCATTCGCCAGCCTGCTCAGCCTCTCCTACATCAGCAATTCCGAGGCGACCTCGGGCGCCAACCTGATGCTGCAGGCCATCGCCGCCTGCGTGATCGGCGGGGCGAGCCTGTTCGGCGGCACCGGCTCGGCGATCGGCGCGATGCTCGGCGCGGTGATGATCACGGTGATCCAGAACGGCGTGAACCTGATCGGCATCAACAGCTTCTGGCAGGGCTCGGTCACCGGCCTCGTCATCCTCGTCGCGGTGCTGATCGACCGCTTCACCAAGGCGCGCGCCTGACGCGGCGCGACGAAGACGCCCCCATCCCCCGGAGGAATCCCCGATGACGCCCTCACGCCTGCGCAGCCTCGCGGCCGCCACCGCGCTCGCCCTCGCGGCGGCG
>NZ_LWHQ01000123.1:0-606 GCF_001653715.1 Methylobacterium platani | reverse complement strand
CCTACGGCGCGAAGACCAGGGCGAAGGAGCTCGGGGTCGAGTATATCGAGCTCGATTCGCACAACTCGCCGGTCGACCAGATGACCAACGTGCGCACGGCCCTGACCCGCGGCGTCGACGCCATCGTGATGGGTCCGGTCAGCTCGGCCAGCACGCCGCCGGTCCTGCGCCTGCTGAAGGAGAAGAGCATCCCGGTGGCGTTCACCGGCATCGGCCCGCAGCCCGGCGCGACCGACTACACCGCGACGGTGACGGCCAACAACTACGAGGCCGGCCGCGAGGAAGGCAAGTTCGTCTGCGGGCTCGCCAAGGAGCGCGGCGGCACCAAGGTCGGCATGCTGTCGCTGCCGCAGGACCGCGAGAACGCCCAGAAATACCTCAAGGGCGCCAAGGAAGCCTTCGCGGCCGACGGCTGCGACCTCGTCCAGGTGCTCCAGACCAAGGGCCTGACGGTGCGCGAGGCGGTCGACCAGGCCAACGACCTCCTGACCGCCCATCCCGACATCAAGGCGATCTACGGCATGTACGACGAGGCGGCCACCGGCGCCGCCAAGGTGCTGCAGACCAAGGGCCTCGTCGGCAAGGTCGGCATCGCCACCGCCGACG
>NZ_LWHQ01000122.1 GCF_001653715.1 Methylobacterium platani | reverse complement strand
GATCGCGCGGATCGCCGGCCCGCCGGGCGAGGAGATCCACACCGACGCATTCGGAAGAGTGAAGCTGACCCTGCCCTGGGACCGGCGTGCGCGGGGCGACGGGACGGATACCGGCTGGGTGCGGGTGACGCAGGCCTGGGGCGGCCGGACCTGGGGTCATCAGGTGATCCCGCGGGTCGGGATGGAGGCGCTGGTGGCCTACCAGGAGGGCGATCCGGACCGGCCGATCGTGGTCGGCATCGCGCCCAACCCCAACAACCCGGTGCCCTACGACCTGCCGGCCAACAAGACCCGGATGGTGCTGCGCTCGAACTCGTACAAGTCGAAGGGCTTCAACGAGATGACCTTCGAGGACGCGACCGGCGCGGAGAACATGTTCTTCCACGCCCAGAAGGACCACACCACCAAGATCCAGAACAATCAGACCCATTCGGTCGGCATGGACCACGCCAACGTGGTCGGCCGCAACCAGGCCCTGACGGTGGGCGCCAACCAGACCCAGGAGATCGGCGGCTCGCTGAACCTGACGGTCGGGGGGACCGGGGCGGGGGCGGCCGCCCTGATGGCGCCGCTGCTCGGCATGGCCGGGCAGACGGCGGGGCTGCTCGGCCAGGCGATGGGCCAGGGCGGCGGCCTCGAGGGATTGGCGGCGATGGCGCCGCAGCTCGCCTCCTCGGTGATCGGGATGCTGGGGCAGGACGGCCAGCGGGCGCAGCAGGGGGTGTGGAACGGCCCCTCGCCGCGCCCGGATGCCGGCACGGCGCTGGCGGCGGCGGGCGCCGGGTTCGGCCGGGCGGCGGGCGGGCTGTTCTCGTTGCCGGGGATGATGAACACCCTGGTGGGCAGCCTGAAGACCGACTCGGTCGGGGTGGCGCGGGTCGAGCAGGTGGGTGCGGCCAAGGTGACGCATGTCGGCACGGCCTTCGCCACGCAGGTGGGCAAGGCGTGGTCGCTGTCGGTGGGGGAGAGCGCCAAGACGCAGGTGGGCAAGACCCGGCAGGTGCTGGTGGGGGAGTCGGCCGAGGAGCGGGTCGGCCGGACGAAGACGATCGATGTCGGGCAGGTGTTCGAGATCCAGGTCGGCGAGAAGTTCATGATCACGGTCGGCGAGAGCCGGCTGGTGATGGACAAGTCCGGCACGGTGACGATCGAGGCGCCCAGGACCACGCTGGTGAAGGGCGGCGGGGCGGCGCTGACGGTGGGGCCGGGCCCGGTCCTGTACACGCCGGACCTGGTCAAGGGCGGGGGCGGGTCGCCGCCCGGGACGTGCCTGCGGCGCATGGCGCAGGCCGGCGTGCCGTTCGTGCGGAGCTGACGGCATGAGCGACCGGCGTGCCACGCTCGACGAGATCCTGTCCGGCTCGGACGCGCCGGCCTACGCGGTGCTGGACGGGGCGGTGTTCGCCGACCTGCCGGCCCTGCTGGCGTCGCGGGGCCTGTCGGCCCGGCCGCTGCTGCGCGACGAGCCCGGCGGGGCGGTGCAGCGCGAGGGGCCGTGGCTGTGCCCGGTGGGGGAGGAGCCGCAGGCGCGTGCGGCGCTGCTGTCGGTTCTGGCGGAGGCGCCGGGCCGGGCCGGGACGATCTGGACGACGAGGGCGGGAGAGGATGCGCTCTACGCGCATCTGCGCTCGCTCAACCACGTGCTCCTGCCCTCGGGCGAGCGGGTGTTCTTCCGCCAGGCGGACCCGGACGTGATGAACGCGGTGCTGCGGCTTCTCGACGCCGAACAGGCGGCGCGAATGCTGGGCCCGGCGCGGATGGTGGCGTTCGAGAGCGCGGAGGCCGGCGGGGCGTGCCGGGTGGTGCGGCCCGACGGCCTGCCCCCGGCCCCGGAGGGCGAGCTCGTGTTCCGGCGCGACCAGATCGCGGACCTGAACGCGCGCCAGCGCGACCTGTCGGTGGCGGCCTACCTGCGGGAGGTGGCGGAAGAGGAGACGCAGGGCGTGCCGGCGGCGACGTTGCTGGGCTTCGTGCGGCGGGCGCGGGCGAGCGCGGAGGCGCTGGGGGTGGCGGGCGAGCCCGGGATCAAGCGGTGGGCGTACCTGCTGATGATGACGGACGGGCGGATCGAGGATGTGGCGGAGGTGCGGGCCTACGTGGGGCGGGGCGAGGCGGCACCGGCGCGTCAGGTGGAGAAGCTGCTGGGGCACACGGCGCGGGCGCTGCGGGAGGGCCGGACGGCAGGGCCATTCAAAGAAAG
>NZ_LWHQ01000121.1 GCF_001653715.1 Methylobacterium platani | reverse complement strand
CTCATTCACCCGATTGCCCTGCAAAAACCCGCGACCCCCCTTGCGCCCCCTGCCGGCCTTGGGTAGAGGTCCCGCCGCGATCCCCGATAGCTCAGTTGGTAGAGCAGGCGACTGTTAATCGCCTTGTCGCAGGTTCGAGTCCTGCTCGGGGAGCCACTCCCTTCCGCACAGCGTTGCACGTCCTCTCGCGCCGCCCGACCCGGGCCGGCGCTGTCGTGCCTGGTACAGGCCCTTACGGCCGGCAACCGTCTTTCATCCGAAAAAATCCGCGGAACCTGTCGCCCGGTCCGATGGTTTCTCGTTCAACTTGCTGCAACGCTTCACTGCACGGCGCCGCGAAGCCATCCAGCAGCCTTCGATACGGGAGTTTCCAATGATCGGCTGGGCTATCACCTTCCTCGTCGTCGCCCTCGTCGCGGCTCTGCTGGGCTTCGGCGGCATCGCCGGCACCGCCATGGAGGCGGCCAAGATCGTGTTCTTCGTGGCGATCGTGCTGTTCGCGGTCTCGGCCATCTTCGGCCTGATGCGCGGCCGCTCGCCCCGGATCTGACGCGGGGGCGCGACCGGCGGGCTCGCGCGCGAGCCCGCCTCCCCGATCGAGGCGGCCGAGAGGCCGCCTTTTTCGTGTCCGGTGGAACCTCAGGCCTCGGCGACGCGCCGCAGCCCCTCGGCCGGCGCCGGCCGCGGCCGTGCCCGGCGCGGCACCAGCCGGTGCACCGTCGCCGAAGGCGGCGTGCGGGCGGCGCGCAGGTCGGACAGCAGGATCGCCGCGGCGAGATAGCCGCGGGACGAGACCTCGATCCGGTCGGGCCGGACCGGCCATTCGAAACGGGCCGTGGCGTTCATCGCACCCTCCCTGTCGCGCGCCGTCTCGCGCGCCGGTCGACCGAGGCGGCAGCGCCGCGGCGTCGTCCGGTCGGGCCCGCGTGGCGCGCGGATCCACGCTCGGTCCATCGCCGCGGACGGGCGGGCCAGGCAGCCCTCGGAGTCGTACCGCCTGGCCCGTCGACCACGCCCGGCCGTGCAAGGGAGAGTGGACACGGCGGGTGCAGTACGGGACGTCTCGCAAACGCCGTGCCAAGGGCGGCCGAAGGGCCAAGGGCGGCTACAGAGCCAAGCGCGGCCACAGGGCCGGGCGCGGTGCGACGGACGGGCGGTGACGCGACGGGCATCGGGCGTTCAGGCCTCTCGCGGATCGACGGACACCCCGTTCTAGGCAGGCCGTGCCGGCATCTCGATATCATTCGTTAGCACTTTACCCCCGCGCGACCGCGCCGATCCGCGCCGGAGGATCGGCGCGGCCCCGCGAAACGCCGCTTTCGCGCCCGGACGGGTGGCGGCGACGCCCGGAATTCGGGCAGAATGCACCGGACGGGCGTCGCGACGCCCCTTTCGGAGACAGACAGGCATGTCGATCGGCCCCTTCGTCACGGCGGACTGGCTCGCAGAGCGGCTCTCGGCCCCCGACATCGTCGTGCTCGACGGTTCCTGGTACCTGCCGGCGATGGGCCGGGACGCGGCGGCCGAGTACCGGGCCGGTCACATCCCGGGGGCGATCCGCTTCGACATCGACGCGGTGCGCGACGAGGCCAGCGCCCTGCCCCACATGCTGCCCTCGCCCGAGGCCTTCGCCTCGCGGATGCGCCAGATGGGCATCGGCGACGGCATGACGATCGTGGTCTATGACGGGATGGGGCTGTTCTCCGCCCCGCGGGTGCGCTGGACCCTGAAGGCGTTCGGCGCCCGCGAGGTGGCGGTGCTGGAGGGCGGCCTCCCGGCCTGGGTCGCGGGCGGCCACCCCGTCGAGGAGGGCGAGCCCCGCCCGCGCGACCGGCGCCACTTCACCGCCCGCCTCGACCACTCGGCGGTGGCGAATGTCGGCGACGTGCAGCGGGCGCTCGCCGGCCAGGCCCAGGTGGTCGATGCCCGCTCGGGGGCCCGCTTCGCCGGCGAGGAGGCCGAGCCCCGCCCCGGCGTGCGCCCCGGCCATATGCCCGGCGCCCTGAACCTGCACTACGCCGCGCTCCAGGAGAACGGCCGGCTCAAGGACGCGGCGCGTTTACGCGAGGCGGTGGCCCGGGCCGGCATCGACCTCGACCGCCCGGTCGTCACCACCTGCGGCTCGGGCGTCACCGCGGCGATCGTCGGCATCGCCCTCGAGAGCCTCGGCCGGCCGCCGCGCGCCCTCTACGACGGCTCGTGGTCGGAATGGGGCGGGCGGGAGGATTTGCCGGTGGCGACGGGGCGGTAGAAAGCCTCGTCTCGCCGCCCGCGGCAGGGCTGTCCGGGTCAGAAAATGGCGCAGGTTCCCTCCTCTCCCCGCCCGCGCAGGGCTGTCCGGGGAAAGGAGGGGCGCGGGATCCCCTCTCC
>NZ_LWHQ01000120.1 GCF_001653715.1 Methylobacterium platani | reverse complement strand
CGGGTTCCGAATTTCACAAGGGCTTGCGAGCCAGCTCGGTGGGGTCCTGACCCATCAGGACGGCCCGGGTACCGTCGTACGGGTCGAGTTCCCGTACACGATGGCGCCCGTGGCGTGACCCACGGTTTGGAAGCTATTCAGCAGGTCGCAAGCTGCACCATGAGGAGCCGCTCGATCAGCGCGTGCATCGCTTGATGCTGCGGACTACCGTGGTCACGTTCAAGGAACTTGAGCACGCTTCGCTCGGTGACATGGCCACCCGAAGCAGGGTTACCGACGTGCTGCACGATCGGAGCCCCTTCAGGCCCACGCCGCAGAAACCAACGATCACCGTTCTCACTGCCGTGCAGCAGGTACGGTTCGACCGGTCTGCTGAACGCCTCCACCGGGATATTGAGCAGGGTCGCAATCGCGCGCAGGCGATGGTTCGTAGGGTCAGGCATACGAGCTTATCCGGGAGGGCTGCACGGAAAGCCAAGCCGGCATATTACCTGCGTTCTCGTGATGCAAAAAGGCATGCTGCCACGCCGTCCGGGTTAGCAACGGCTCAGTTGGCCAATGGTTCAGCTTGACTATCTCGCCTGCGGGAACCCCGCTCAGTATCGTAGGTTATCAGCTGGGTAGTTCGTATCTTCATCACGGCCCAACCTCAGCGACGGTACGCCTGGCAAGGTCCTAACCCTCTGCCAGGCGTCTTGCCGTACCAATTACGACAATCCGTATTCGATCTTGGTTTGCTATTGACCACACTATCTCGGTTCTATCTCTTAGTGAAGCGGTAGGATCGAATAGCGTTCATGATTGCTACTGGATCTTTCCTTGGGACTATGGCTTATTTTGCGATGAAAAACGCTCCGTCCACGCCCTGTGCTCTTGTTGTCGATGACGATGCAATGATCCGCCTGAATGCTGCAGACATCCTCGAAGAGGCAGGGTTTGCCACGGTGGAAGCCGCCAGTGCCGATGAGGCGTTGGAGTTCCTGCAGGAGCATCACCAGGCCATCGTATTGCTGTTCACTGACGTGCAGATGCCGGGCAGCCAGGACGGCTTTGCGCTTGCCCGCGAAACTGCCCGGCACTGGACACACATCTCGATCGTGGTGGCTTCCGGGCTGGCCCGGCCAGGCCCGAACGACCTACCGGATGGAGCGCACTTCATTGGCAAGCCGTTCAGCGCCCACGTCGTGCATCAACATCTGCGGGACAGAATACCTGAGCAAGACAAGCCCGCTCCCCTCAAGGCCTGATCCATGCGTAATACTCTCCGCCAATGGCTCGACAACCTGTATCGGGACATGGTGAGAACTGAGGGCTGCTCCCGCGAGATGGCCGCCATGGCGGAGACCCTCGCCCACCAGGGAGAACAAGCAACAGCCCAGGCCTTATGGTCTGCCAGCCGCAGCTATCAAGTTAGAGCGATCACGTATCGCGCCCAAATTGCCGCGCTTACCGATTGCCATACAGATCTATTAAGTGAGCCTTCGTCCGAAAAAGGGTCGATGTACTAGTAATGCTTTTCTATAAATCCATGGCGCGCCCATCCTGCCGCATGCCCGACCAATGCCGCGCCAAAGGTCGTGGGGGACCTTGTCGCTTATGCGATGCTGAAGCGATCGCCCGTCGTGCTGTTCAGTTGCGCGATCGGATCGCGGCCAACAGCGCAGAAGGACGTCCGCCGTATGCCCAACGTGAGGTGTTGCCGGATGGACTGACCCACCGCAGCCAGAACGAGTGACTGGCGCTCGATTTAATCGGGCCATGAGCGTAAGTCGGTGTGATGATCGCTACCAACTCGCTTGCCGACGCCCTTCCCCTCGTGGCGGCACTGGCCGAAGAACTCGCCTTTGCGCTGACCTCCGACCTCATGGCCGAGCAGTACCGGAGGCCCAGCCCGGCCCTCGACCAGCTTGCCGCCGCCAAGACCTTCCTTGATCGGCACGAACACCCAGTAGGGCCGCACGCGCAGGAGGTGGTTGAGATTGCTACCGCGCAAGGCGGACTGCCTAGCTAGTTGATCAGGATCATGATGCATGTGCAAGCAACCGATCTGCGGGTACGTCCTTAGTGAATATATCAGGTATTGCGAAAATGTAACATATCAAATATTACAGCAACTTGTGCCAACTCATAATTTGTGAGTTGTGAATGCGCTCTGGAGGCAGATTTCGCACCAGATTTCTGAACTAAGCAAAAGAATGAAACAGTGCCGGCCGAGCGGCGGCGCGAAACTCACGAGTTTTGCACCAAGCAGCTGCTCCTGGTTCCATACGCCAAGCTGTCAGGCGACATGACAAACTGACCCCCTGGCGTCATGAGGATCTGGCCCCTCGATGAGCGAGGAGGTCGCGATGCTGAAGAACGAGGCTCAGGCTCTGGAGCGGACGGACGATCCGCGGAGGGCCGAGATGAAGACGCCGGATGACGTGACGGCGATGCGGCGGCTCAAGGCTCTCGGCTGGGGCGCCAAGCGGATCGCGGCGGAGCTTGGCTGCTCGAAGACCACCGTGAAGGACTGGCAGCAGCGGGGCGAGTGGCGACCCTGCGCCAAGCCCTCGCGCTCCCGGCAACTCGACGGCCTCACCGACTGGCTGGCCGCCCGCTTCCGGCAGCATGCGGGCAATGCCGACGTCGTGCGCCAGGACCTGGCGACCGAGAAGGGCATCCACGTCAGCCTGCGCACGGTCGAGCGCGCCGTGGCTCCCCTGCGCCAGGACCTGGTCGCGGCGGCCCGGGCGACGGTGCGGTTCGAGACGCCGCCGGGCGAGCAGATGCAGATCGACTTCGGCGAGCGCCGGGTGACGATCGGCGCGGAGCCCACCCGCGTGTTCCTGTTCGTGGCCACGCTCGGCTACTCGCGCCGTCTGCACGTGCGGGCCTTCGGCCACGAGCGACAGGAGGATTGGTTTGCCGGCCTGGAGAGCGCCTTCCGGGCCTTCGGGGGCGTGCCGCGCGAGGTGCTGCTCGACAACGCCCGCGCCCTGGTCCTGCACCACGACCCGGTCAGCCGCGAGGTCGTGTTCCACCCGCGCCTGCAGGCCTTCGCCAAACACGGGGGCTTCCGGGTCCGGGCCTGCGCGCCGTACCGTGCCCGCACCAAGGGCAAGGACGAGCGCGGGGTCGGCTACGTCAAGAGGAACGCCGTGGCCGGACGCTCCTTTGCGAGCTTTGCCGGCCTGGAAGCGCATCTCGACGCCTGGACCCGCGAGGTCGCCGACCAGCGCACCCACGGCACGACCGGCGAGGCGCCGGCCGACCGCTTCGCGCGCGACGAGGCCGGCGCCCTCACGCCCCTCGGCGGTGTGCCGCCCTTCACCACCGCGCGCGACCTGGTGCGCCGGGTCGGGGCGAATTGCGCGGTCGCCGTCGACGGCAACGCCTACTCGGTGCCCTGGCGGCTGATCGGCGAGGCGGTGCGCGTCACCGTGAGCGGGGCGAGGGTGCGCGTCCACCATGGCGGGCAGGAGGTCGCCAGCCATGCCGAGCTGACGGGACCCCATGGACGGGCGGTCGACGACGCCCACCTGGCCGGGCTGGTCGGCAGCCGGGACCGGCCCGCCTACCGGGGCGATCCCGTCCCGCTCGTCGAGGCATCGCCGCCGACGCTGCTGCGGCCGCTCTCGGAATACGAGGCCGTGGCCGGGGGAGGCTTCTGATGAGCGAGGAGCACGATCACCTCACGGCGCTGCTCGGGCGGCTGAAGCTGACGGCGCTCCGCGACCAGCTCGACACGCTGATCGACGAGGCCGGCCGGCGCGAGCTGACGATCCAGGAGGCGCTGACCTTGTTCTGCGAGCGGGAGGTGGCGCGGCGCGACCAGCGGCGGATCGAGATGGCCTTCGGGCTGGCACGCTTCCCGTTCGTGCGCGACCTTACCGGCTTCGACTTCGCGGCCCAGCCGTCCCTCGATAAGGGGTAGATCCGCGAGATCGCCACCGGCCGGCTGCGCGAGAAGCGGCGCAGCGGTCTGCTGCAGCGGGCGACGTCCGCCCCTCAACCCACACCCGTTTAGGATTGGAAACTGGAGGGGCCAATTCTTCGTGACGCAAAGGGGTCAGTTCCGGGCGTCGCTTGACACAAGCTTATGCGCATGGCGCCAAGAAGCCCCGGCGAGGGGGAAGTTCCTAGCGGCGCGCCATTAATTGCACTCGCTGGCGCTATGGCGAGCAGCGCGCATCAGGGAGGCGTATGGGACCGAGAAAGTGGGATCTGGCCTGAAAGGCCGTGACCGATCCTCAGCAGCGGCGGCTGTGATTCATTGAGCGTACCCGCCAAAGCCACCAAGAAGGGTCTCATTGGAATACCCAGCTGCACCGGTTCACTTAGGATGGTTTGCAGCTGCAGGTTCAGTTTGGATGGTTGAGCCGCGGTTCCCGAACCGCTTCGAAGGCGGTTCACCAAGGGCACGGCCAAGGCGAACCGGCTTAGCGCGCACGGCATCGTCCGTTGGGACCATATCCGCATGCTCGACTGTCCACTGAGTGAATTCGACCCTGGCGGACGGTCTCCCGACCGGTCGCGGCGGTGTCTACAGTGGTATGCCCCTATGGACGGCCGGAATAACGAACGGACCTCGGAGCGCCGCGCCTGCGATCTGCTCCGGGTGGGACGCGGGTCCTTCCGGGCGAGGCAGGTCTGCTATGATGCTCAATGCGCGAAGGCGAAACCGAACTCGACATGGTCAGGCGGCACGTCAAGAACGGTGCCCAGCACATCGCGAAGCAACGCGCCCTCATCACTCGACTGCGGCGGAAGGGCCTATCGACTGCTGAAGCGGAAGCGCTCCTGGCCACCTTTGAGGACCTTCAGCGTCAGCATCAGGATCATTTTGCACGGATTAAAGCGCGCGGAAGCGAGGGGTCCGCTTAGGGTGGAAAGCGGACGGCTCGGCTTACCCGCCCCGCCTTCACGCCTGCGACAATGACGACATGGAACAATCGGTATAACAAATCAGGGGGAAACGCTGTGAAAGATGTGGTAATGGGGCTTCAATCGTCGGCTTCAATTATTTGGCACGCCTGCGAGTGAGAGCATGTGCTCCCGCCAATAAAGGGAGCATATGCCATGCCGCGCTTCTTTTTCAACGTCTCTGATACTAAGACGCTATTTGATCCTGAAAATACAGAATTACCAAATTGGCAGGTGGCCAGGATTTTCGCTATCCGCTAATGGGCGAAATCCTCCAAAGTGATGCCAAGGATATTGCAGAAAGCGATGATTGGCACATCGATGTAACCGACGAAAACGGATTGGTTATGATGCGCCTTGATTTCAGTATATTGCTGTCGCCGATGATTGATCGCACAAACATGCTTAACGACGACCATGCAATCCATCTTGCGAGGATATTGGAGGGGCAGCTGGTTCCTCGGAATGACCGCTGAGGGTCGAAAGCAATCCCCAACGGCGCTTAAAATCCGCTAGGGTATGCCCCTATGGACGGCCGGAATACGAACGGACCATGGAACCGATATGACAGGGGGTCATTGGCTCGGCAGTCACCCCAGCCTGCCGCTCCAGAGCCGCTCGACTGGCGTCACAGGCGGGTCGGGCTCCGTGACGGAGAAAACGCACCGGCCCGCCTTACCGTGGTCTAACCCTTCCGCAAGGATTGCCTGCCAGCGGATGGGGTGCAAAACCTTCGTCGTCTCGCCTTCCCGATCACCCTTTCGGCGAGATTAGCGGGCCGGGTCTCTTCGGAGGGAACACCCCGGCCCGCTGCCATCCCATGCGGCCCTTCGCGAGACTAGGCCGATCACGCTCCGGTTCTTGGCACCAGCGCGAAACCTTGGCCATTACGCCGCGTTTATGCAACCACGTTTCAATGCGCCTATCCACGTCTCGGCAACGCCGCCAGATGCGATCAGCGTGCTCCGGAAGACGGGATCCGAGGTCTAAGCCGCCATGAGGCCGCGCTGTGGCGCGGTGATCGTGCAGACGACACCCGCTGCCGGATAGCTCAGATCCACCTCCCCATCGAAGCTGCCGGCAAGGCCGCGCCCGATCAGTCGGGTCCCGAACCCGGTCCGCTTGGGCGCCACCACCGGCGGCCCGCCGGCCTCGCTCCACCGCAACATGACCGAAGCGTCGTCGCCCTCACCGCTGAGGGTCCAGCAGATCGTGACCCGACCGTCCGCGGTGGACAGCGCGCCATACTTGGCGGCGTTGGTCGCCAGCTCGTGCAGCATCAGCGACAGCGACAGCGCCGCCTTGGAACCGACCATCACGGTCGGGCCATCGAGGACGAACCGGTTGGGGCAATCGCGGTGGATGTCGAGTGCGCTCTCGATCACGCTCCTCAGAGGGGCTTTCGAGAGGGAACCACCGAGCAGGAGATCGTGCGACTTGCCCAGGGCGATCAGCCGGTTGGCCAGCACATTTCGGGCGGTATCCAGATCGGCGGCGCCGCGCATCGTCTGCGTGGCGATGGACTGCACCATCGCCAGCATATTTTTCATGCGGTGGCTCAGCTCATGGTTGAGCAGCCGCTGCTGGGCCTCCGCCTCGACGCGCGCGATGGCCGTCCGGGTGCGGTCAACGACGTTACGCACGAAGGCAATGTCCTCGTGTGCCCACGTCCCTGGC
>NZ_LWHQ01000119.1:1281-1492 GCF_001653715.1 Methylobacterium platani | reverse complement strand
CCGGACGACCGCCAACGCGAGTTCGATCACCTACCTGAACTCGTACCTCGCCGGCGTGGATCAGCGCGTCGACGCCCAGGCGCAGGCGGCGCAGTCGCTGACGACGCAGGTCCAGAACATCGACGGGCAGGTCTCGTCCCAGGCAAAATCGATCACGTCGCTGAGCACCACCCAGGACGGGCACACGGCACAGATCACGACGCTGGCCGCG
>NZ_LWHQ01000119.1:540-1271 GCF_001653715.1 Methylobacterium platani | reverse complement strand
CAGTACGGTGTCACGGGCTACATCGACGACAAAACGGGTGGCTTCGTGCTCGTTGGCGCAAAGCGCCTCGACGGCGGCAATCCGTTCCAGTTGCTGGTCTCGGCCGACATGTTCGTGGACGGGCTGCTCACCGCCCGGATGTTCTCGACGACGTCGCTGATCACGACCTCGGCCCAGATCGGCAACCTGACGGTCGACAACATCAACGTGAAGGACGGCGCCATCTCGGGCCTCGTGTCGGCACAGTCGAACGGCCAGCAAACGAGCGTGACCATCAACGTTCGCACGGCGCGGGCCGTGGCGGTGCTCGCCAACCGGGTTGGCGACCTCAGTTCGCGCTTCCGTCAGACGGGGACCAGTACCGGGGCAATCAAGATCTATCGGGGCGGCAACTTGATCGGCGCCATCCCAGCCAATTTCACAATGGATTTCGATCCGACCCCAGGCGTGAATGCTTCCTATTTGCGCCTTGGCCCGACCACGTATCCAATTCTTGATTACCCGGGGGTTGGATCTCACACCTATCAGGTTGTCGACGACAACAACGTCGGCATCGGCGGCGTCTACATCAGCGTTCAGGAGAGCAAATGAGCATGGGGCCATACACCTCGGCGCCTGTGCCATTCGTGAGGCATGACGAGGCCGGCCGGATCATCGATTGGGGTCGGATGGAGATGCAGTACATCGCGGCCGAGGATGCCGAGCGCGGTGGCATCCTGGCGGGCGAGGCC
>NZ_LWHQ01000119.1:0-399 GCF_001653715.1 Methylobacterium platani | reverse complement strand
ATCACCGTGGCGGGTCCGGTCACCGGGACGGCGCGAGCCGGCGGCGCGGTCGACCTCGTGCTCCGAGTGCCGGGTACGTACCGGGTGACGATGGAGGCATGGCCGCGGCGCCCCGTCACCGAGACCCTGAAGGTGGCGATCACGGAGGGTCCCGTCCCGGAGGCGCCGGCCGGCGCGGTGGTGATCGGGCCCGACCTCAAGACGGTGCGGGCGCGGGCGAAGGAACTCGCCACGCTCCACTACGCTGCCCTGGCCCTGGTCTCCCGGCCGGCCGGGCTGCAGGCGGCGGACCTGCTCAAGGCGGCCGAGGCCGAGAAGGTACTCGCCGGCGGCGAGAGCGAGTGGATCGCCGAGGAGGCCGCCGAGCGCGGTCAGGATCCCGCCGTGCTGGCCGCGGCG
>NZ_LWHQ01000118.1 GCF_001653715.1 Methylobacterium platani | reverse complement strand
TCCTATGGGAGGGCTCGGCCATGGAGCGGGCTACCAGTAGGCTGCTGCCGATGTTCGCGCATGGGTTCGAGGAGCAGAGGCGTGACGCCTTGGCCCAGGAGCAGGCCCATCAGCTTCTGGCTCACATGCAGGCAGAAGGGCTGTACGGCTGAGCGGTATCAGGTGTGTGCAGCGTTCCACCCAGCCTGTCAGCGCCCAAATGGTTAACGTCGCCGGCAAATTTTGCCGGGTTCTTCACGATCTATAAACCATTCCATGAAAAATTGGCTTCGTAGCCCAGCGTTAGGAGGATTTCCTATGAGCTACGAAACCATCGCAGCTGTGCTCGCAGTTGCGCAGGCAGTCGTGACGGTGATGCGTGCATCCGGAAAGCTGTAACGCATCACCTTTGTAAGTGAGCAGCCCTGGATCGTTGATCCAGGGCTGTTTGCTTTTGTGCTCTTACCCTCGGCGGGGACGGTTAATATCAGATTAATGCCACGCTGTTCCGCCTTTCGAGCGGTGTGCGGAAAACGACCCGTTCCTGACATGCAGGCGGGTCGGCCAGGGCTGACGCGCCTTACGCGACAGCCGCGCGTGCCAGAGGTTGTCAGGAAACCCTGTCAGGCATTCAAACGTCAGGAAAACGCTCGCCCGCCGGCTGATCGCTCGTTCTGCCCAATCCATTGAGGCCTACCGCAACGAGCACGGCAACGTTGGCTATATCGGCGGCGGTTCCGATCCCGACCAGCGAGCGGCGGTCGTCTACCTCGGCGAGGACGCCAAGGTCATCGCCGATCGGGTTCACGCTCTGCTGTCGCCAACCCGCTCGACACTGATGCCGTCCGATCCGTTCCTCACCTTCGTGGCCGAGGCGCTGGCCGAGGAGGATCATATCCAGGGGTTCAACTATGCGCGCCACTGCGTGATCCGCAACGTCGCGAAGCGTTGGGCAGAGCAGGAGATCTGGCGCGAGGCGGGGACGGACGACGCCGCGCAGGCCCGCTATGGCGCGCCGGATCGAGTTCGAGCAACTGAAGCGCGCGTTCGACGCCGCCTTTAGTCGCATCGGCAGCCCGTTCCCAGGGACGGAGGCGGCGGCCAAGGAAGCGCGGGCGGCGCTTCATCTTCCGGAGGGCCGCCTCAGTGACTAGCGCCCCTCTCCTGCCCACCGTCTCCCTCGACACTTGCATAGAGGATGGCCGCCTCACGGTGTTCATCCATGGGCCGGCCGGTGCTGTCGGCCTGCGGCTCTCGGTCGAGGACACGCGGGCGTTCTAACGGCTGATGGGGCAGCACCTCGAACCGAGGCGATTTGACGGCAGAGGTTAATCCATGCCTCATGCCACGTTAACGCACGCGGGCACGCTGCCCGAGTCGCAATCACCGGAGACCCTGCCGCCGCAGTGAGACCCTGAAAAAGCGAGACCCCCGGAAGCCCCTGCAAGGGCACCGAGGGTCTGATGCCCCGAGGGGCCGATCCGAACTGTTGCAAGTCCGATCGTCCCCGAAATCGCCACCTCTGTCAATCGGAAACCCGTTTTCCGGCGGCGGGGGAGCTTTGCCGGGAACCGGGCGCGCGCGAGCGTGTCTCGGCTCGATCTGCCGCGGCCTCATTGCGAGGCCGACCGATGACTTATGCCGAAATGAAAGAGGCAATCGCCCGGGCGCTGCCGGCGATGCTGCCGGGCTTGCGCGAGCAGCTCTACGCGCTGAACGGCGCCGGGCTGATCGAAGACGGCGAGGCGGGCGAGCTCGACGACGCGATCGAGGCGCGGCGCACCGCCGGCCGGGCGACCCCTGCGGCCCCTGCCCACGCTGGGCTGCCGCTCGCCGCCGCGATCGCCCCGACGGCTGCCCGGATCACCCGGTTCGCGCCCCGCCGCCAGCGCTCGCCCGACCGCACCAAGGGCCGCGAGGGCCGCCGGGGCCTCGGCGGGTCGAGCCCGCTGCCCGAGCCGCTCGCGCGCCGCTACACCGAAGGCCAGAGGGCCGTGCTGTTCATCGTCGGGGAGGAGATAGCAGCACGGGGCGTGTGCGGTCTCTCGGTCGCCGAGATCGCGGCACGCGCCGGCGTCTGCCACCGGCATGCGCAGATGGCCCTACGCCTCGCCGAGAGCGACGGGCTCGTCTCCATTACCGAACGTCCGCTTAAGGGCCGGAAGCACGAGACGAACCTCGTGCGCGTCCTGTCGCGGGAATGGGCGGCCTGGCTCCAGCGTCGTCGACCGACAGGGTGCAAAACGACTCCCTCCACGGGGATTCAGGATTTTTCTTCCTCTTTAGAATCGAGAACGGCGGCTCGCGGGCAGGTTGCGAAGGGTTATCGGAGGGGGGATTCGAGTTCCGGACTGGCAAGACTCTCGGCCGCGGGGTTCCGATTTTAGCCTGAGACTGGTGCCGCCCCTGGAACCGAGAACGCCGGACCCTGGTGAGGGTCCGGCGCTCGGTGAGGGATTCGGGGCGGGAGGGTAACGAGCTACCGAACGCGCCGCCCGTCCTCGGGCAAATTGTCGAGGTCGATTGCGAATCCGTCGCGCGCGAGTGCCCGCAGGACCAAAAACTTGACCGTCACCCGCTCGTCGAGCGCGCGCTGGCGCAGCTCGGTCCAGACCTCCTCCGGAATGCTGAACTTGAGCGCCGGATCCTTTTGCCCGTTGGCCCTCTTGGGCAAAGGGGGATTTGGGCTTGTGGGTACAGGGTCTGGTACGGATGGAGCGTCAGGAGCAGGCCGCTCGGGCTCGGGCGCTGTCGATGGCCGGGTGAAGCCGAGATCCTCGGCAGCCTCGGCGAGCTGGCGCGCCTCCTCGGGTGATGTGCGCGGCTTCGGGCGCGGGGCGGGCTGGAACACGGGCTTGGTCATCACGCGGCCTGCTGCTGCTCGGCGAGGATGGCGAGAAGCTCATCGAGGGTGGCGCCGACCTCGCGCGCGGCCTTGGCATCGCCGTCCGGCGCCGAGGGCGACAGGCCGGTGAAGTGCAGCGCCTGGTAGGCGGCCCGCTGGATCACTTCAGTCTGGAGCACGGGGATCGACGCCGCCTGGATCTCGGCGCGGGCGTGGGCCGCGACGCGGCTCTGAAGCGGCGACATCTGCGTGAGAACGACCCGGGCCGGGATGCGGCGCTTGAGCATCTTCTCGGCGCGCTGGACGACCTCGTAGGTGCGGAACACCTCCTGCAGATCCATGCCCGACACCTTCGAGGGGATAAGCACGAGGTCCGACTCGGCAATCGCGTAGGTCACGGCCTGCGAGGCGGCGCCCTCGAGGTCGACGAAGACGATCGAGTAGCGGGCGGCGGCCTCGCTGATCCGGTCGAGGATGTTGGCCTGGGTCACGCCGCCGATCACGTCGACCTGGCCCCCATCCCCTGCCCGCTCACGCCAAGTCAGGACGTGGCCGTTCGGATCGGCATCAATGATTGCCACGCTGCCGCCCTGCCGGGCGTAGGCGTCGGCGAGGCAGATCACGAGCGTCGTCTTGCCGACGCCCCCCTTGGTCGAACACACGCTGATGACCGCCATTGCCCAAGCTCCCAGGTGGGTAAGTGTGCCAATGCCCCAAAGGGGAAACGCCCTAAGGGGATTAGGTGGAAAACCTCAACAGCCCGTGAACCCCATGGCCCATTAGGGCAAAGGGGTATTTGGATGCGATCTTGCGACCCGGTACGGGCAAGAGCTCCAAAACCCACAAACCCTAGAGCCCAAGTTACCACTGGCGCAAGTGGGCAAAGGGGTATTTGGGTGTGGATGGGTCCCGTATCCTGTTCCCAGACCGCACCACCCCCTGTCCGCGGGGTACACCCTGCGAGGCAGCCCCAGTGAGACGCCCGCGCCCTGTCTCACAGGGTTGCCGCGTGGCTTGTGAGACAGCTACAAGGGATCGTCTAGACCCTGCGAGACATTCCATGGCCCGGATCGGCTACGCGCGCGTCAGTACCCTCGACCAGGACCTCACCGTGCAGCTCGCCGCACTCAAAGCGGCCGGCTGCGACATCATCCGGTCTGAGAAGGTGTCGGGCTCCTCGACCGTCGGCCGCGACGAGCTGCGCACGGTGCTGGCCTTCATCCGCGAGGGCGACACGCTCGTGGTCACCCGCGTCGACCGCCTGGCGCGCTCGATCGGCGACCTTCAGGATATCGTGCGCGAGCTGCGCGGGCGGGGTGCGGGGCTTCTCGCGACCGAGCAGCCGATCGATACGTCGACCGCCGCCGGCAAGGCCTTCCTCGATATGCTGGGCGTGTTCGCCGAGTTCGAGACGAACCTCAGGCGTGAGCGACAGGCGGAAGGCATCGCCAAGGCGAAGGCGGCCGGCGTCTACAAGCGTGCGCGTACGGTCGATCCGGAGGCCGTGCGGGCGCTGATAGGGGAGGGGAAGGGCGCCTCGGCGATCGCGCGGCAGCTCGGTATCGGACGGGCGAGCGTCTACCGGGTGATCAAGGCTGCCCCATAGCCGTCTTGGCCCGACCAGGCGAGCGTGACGTGCTGCTGGCATGAAAGATGTTGCGCCCGGAGTCTATCTGGTCTTCGTCCGAGAGACGAACGACTCGGACAATCCAACCCCGGCCCACCTATGGGTGGCAGCCGTCCCGCAAGCCGAGGCGGTCGAGGCGGTCCGCGCTCTTGTGCCGGAGGGCGGGCACGTGGAGATGTCACGGGACTATCCGACCCGCAAGTTGGTCGCCGATCTCAATCTCAGGCCGGGCGACGTCCGCGAGATCGTCGAAGCTGAATAGCCGCGACCGAACGATGACGGTCTCGTTCGCGGAACGTCCATTTATGGAACTTACCCACAACCTGCGACGCCACAACGAAAATGTGCGCCACACGAGGGCTTTGGCTCTGCGACACGGCGCGCGCTCAATCGCGGCAGAGGTTCCATAAACTCCGGCGAGGGAGAGAATTTCCTTTTTACCGGACGCCGCGCGGCCCCTTGCTGGGCGCGGGGCGTGGTGTAGGATCGAAGCTGCTCTCCCGCAGTCGCGGGGGTGACCCTGAAGTGGTCGAGGCCAAGTGCCGTAAGACGTCGTCTCTCCCGCGGTCGCGGGGATCAAAGCCCGCCCGGCTCGGCCGCGGCGGGCTCTTGCTTGAGATCGTATGCTACTTGACGTATGAGTTATGATAGATTTTCAATAGTTCATTTAATTCGCTGGTCTGTTGGCTAATATTTAATGATAAGGGAGTGGGAAGACTTAGATAAGCTATCTCTGCTTCTGCATCAAAGTACGATCTCGCACGCTCATTCCGGTTTTCGACAACCATTTGCCAGATAACTTCACTATATGGCTTAGACCGAATTATATCCATTATGGGAAGCGCGCAGTTCAGAACCGCTTGTCCGAACTGCATGGTCTCGTCGCGAGTTGGGATCTTGCCCTTATGTATCACATCATTGCGAAGCTCAGTCTGTTTTCTTTGTAAAATATTCGGTGTCTTATGGTTTTCGAACAAATAAATAGCCATAAAAGCACCATACTGACGCTCGGATTGACTAGACATCTGCTTCCATGTAGTAACAATTTCTTCCAAAGAGGCCCCATTTTTTCGGGCCGATGCTTTGAAATAAAATTCGTAAAGGCGCTCTAAGCACGACGCAAACGATGAAATAGCATCACGGTACACCCCGTTTTCGATACTCAAAACGCACATTCGAGACAAAATCTCGAATTTTTGCTGTTGCATTACCGTAATAGAACGGTGCCCATTATCGCAAACAAAATCAAAAATGCCATTCTCAGTAATTTCTTCATAATATGATTTAGATATATCCGTATTTTTTTGTTGCATGCCACATTTCATGCATGGAATAGATATTTTCATTGATATTCTCGCCGTAGATACAATTTTTAATATTTTAAGAAAGAATTTTGACTGATGCAAGCCGGATTGCGAGCCCCATGGCCGCCCAATTGGTAATCTTCAATTATCGGGCGCCCTTCGCCCGGGCGCGATCCAGGCGCTCGATTTCCGCGACGATCAGCGCTGTGGCCTTCGCCTAGGCGCGGCGCCCGCCGGCGGGCGCGCGTAAGTTCGCATGTGGAACCTGAGTTCAGGCTCCTACAGTCAAAACATAGTTAGCTTGAAAGTGCAGGATTTCCTACCAATCAATTGCGAAGCATGGGCTCGAATTTCTATATGATCTAATTTAAGGCAGAATTTAGTCGTCATGTCAGCGAGTGGTCCTTCAAGGGGGCATCGCGCCTTTGGTGTTGGTATCCTGCACGTCTTCGGTACTCGCGGAGAGCAGCCTGTCCCAGGGTGTCGGGGACGGGAATACCTCCTCGAGAAAAGCTAGAAAGGCTTTCACGTTCGGGTTGCTGCGCCGGCTCTCCGGCCACAGGGCCGTGACGACGGACCGCTCGACGGCGAATGCCTGCAGGATCGGCACCAACTCGCCCCGCTCAACGTAGGGCGCTGCGATATAGGTCGGTGAAATGCCGATGCCGCCGCCCGCCACCAGGACGGCTGCAAGGGCATCGCTGAAGTCCGTAACGATGCCGGCGTTCGGCGTGAGTTCGATCGTGCGACTGTCGATCCGGAACGGCCAGCGCAGGGCTTGGCCCGTACTCTGAAAGCGGAAGTTCACGCAATCGTGGTGGATCAAGTCGTCTGGGTGCAGCGGCGTCCCGCGGCGTTCCAGATAGGCCGGTGACGCGAAGGCGCAGAGCCAATGCGGCGCGAGACGCCGGGAGACCAAGCGCGAGTCGGCGAGTTCGCCGACGCGGATCGCGACGTCGATGCCCTCCTCGATGAGGTCGGCAAAGCGATCGCCCAGGCGCAGGTCGACGGACAGATGCGGGTGGCGCTCGCGGAACCGCGGTAGGGCCGGGGCAAGCAGGTGCACACCGACAGGGAGCGGCGCTGTGACCTTCAGGGTGCCGGCCGGCTCCGAGCGCGCCGCGACAGCTGCCTGCTCGATCTCCTCGGCCTCGCGCAGCAGTCGCAGCGCCCGCTCGTGCAGGTCACGGCCCTCCGGCGTCAGGGTGAGCGAGCGCGTGGTACGGGTGAACAGGCTCAGGCTCAGCCTTCCCTCCAGCCGCTGCACGCTCTTGCTAACCGCGGACGGCGAGATGCCCAGCGAGCGCGCGGCGGCAGTGTAGCTGCCGAGCGAGGCGGAACGCGCGAAGGCGATGATGCCTGTGAGCCGGTCGAGGCCGATCTGTTCCATGACGGCATGATTGAAGCGAAGTGGGGCCTGATTATCAAGCTTGGAGCGACAAGCCATTTTGCTTCCCACAGGCGCCGCGGGCGCGCCGTGAGAGATCGTCGTCATGAGCAGCAACCTCGAGGATCGCAGCGTCGTCATCTTCGGCGGCACCTCAGGCATCGGCCTTGCTGCCGCCCGGCAGGCCAAGGCAGCGGGCGCCAAGGTCGTCGTGGTCGGCTTCAATGCCGCGGGCGCCGAGCGCGTGGCGGCGGAGAACGCCTTTGCCGGCTGGCGCGCCGCGGACGTGACCCATCCCGAGACCATCGCTGCCGCGCTAGCCGACATCCCGCATGTGGATCACCTTGTGCTGCTGGCTGGGACCTTCGTGGCCGGCAAGATCCTGGACGCCGAGGTCGGCTACCTGAAGCGCGCCTTCGACGAGCGGATCTGGGCGGCGGTGCACACGCTGCGCGCCCTCGGCGACCGGCTGGCGCGGGACGGCTCTGTGACCTTCATTTCCGGCGCCCTGGCGGACCGCCCCAGCGCCCAAGGGACCGCCGTGCTGGCAGCCGCCTCGGCCGCCATGGAGGCCTTCGCGCGTGGCCTCGCTCTCGAACTGGCGCCGGTGCGGGTGAACACGCTTTCGCCCGGCACCACGGACACTCCGCTGCTTGCCCGCACGCTCGGCGCCC
>NZ_LWHQ01000117.1:1600-2089 GCF_001653715.1 Methylobacterium platani | reverse complement strand
CGCCCGGCAGGCCGATCCGGCGGAAGAACGCGGTGCCGCGCACCGGCAGGGTGTCGCGCATCCAGCGCTCGAACCGGTCCATCTCCCCCTCCCGCAGCGCCCCGTCGCGCAGGGTGCGAAGGGCCACGAAGGTGCGCAGGTCGTCGTCGGACGGATCGATCAGCGTGCCGCCCGCGGCGAGGAACCGGTCGACGAGGGTGCTGGTCTTGGCCCCGGCCGGCACCGGCCCGCGGCGCACCAGCAGCAATTCGCGGCCCGGGATCCTGGTCGAGATGCCCGAGGCGGTCAGCGCCGCCCGCAGGCGGGCCTGGAACGCGATCGGGTGCGGCTGCAGCAGGGCGCGGTAGCAGACGTGGCGCTCGCGGTCGTTCTCGTCGCGGTGGAGGAAGGTCAGCCGGCCGTGCAGCGGCGGCAGGCGCTGCTCGGGCTCGCCCTTGCTCACCACGTCGACGGCGTCGTCCGGATCGTCCTCGAGGGCGTAGAGGTCGA
>NZ_LWHQ01000117.1:1069-1462 GCF_001653715.1 Methylobacterium platani | reverse complement strand
CGGCGCGCGCGGCCGCCGCGAGCGCCGCCTCGCTGAACGGCCAGGTCGGGAAGGGCGGCGCGAAGCCGGCCTCGGCATAGGCAGGCTCGAGCCGATCGCGGATGAGCGCGGCGGCCGCAGCGGGCTTGTTCAGGCCGGTCAGCAGCATCGGCGGATCGAACCGGTCGAAGGCCGATTTCAGCCCGCGCTCCTCCAGCCGGCGCCAGGAGTCGGTCAGGCAGGTGACCAGGGTCATGCCGCGGCCGCCGGCCTCGTGCAGCTCCATCAGCCCGGCGGCCAGCATCTCGGCGAGGCCGGGACCGGCGTCGAAATCGTCGTCGAGGCTCAGGCGGGTCGCGTCGACCACGCCGTCGATCTGGTCGACGGCGACGAGGGTCGGGCCGCTCAGGCCCA
>NZ_LWHQ01000117.1:0-988 GCF_001653715.1 Methylobacterium platani | reverse complement strand
CGTAGCCCTGGAGCCAGGCATGGGCGAGGCCGACGGCGGCGAGGTCCTGCGAGCGCAGCAGGCAGAGGGCGCGGAAGACGTCCTGGTGCTTGAGCGCCCGCACGGTGTCGACGTGCATCAGCGCCCGCACCAGCAGGTCGACGATCCGGCGGGTGTCGATGTTGGGGGTGTTGAACGCCTGCTCGACCTGCTCCTCGACCTTGAAGCGCCGGGCGACGCCGGCCAGCACCGCGTCGGACTGGCGCCGCCCGCCCGGCATCGGCTGCATCAGGGCGGTGAGGTAGCTCAGGGCCGCGCTGCGCCAGAAATCGGTCAGCCCGAGCACGTCGAGGAGCACGAACCAGCCGCCCGATTCCCACGCCTCGCGGCGGATCTGGCCGACGAGGTGGGTCTTGCCGATGCCCGGCTCGCCGACGAGCACCCGGCCCCGGGCGCGCCCCGCCGCGCCCGGCTGGGCGTGCAGGGCCGCGACGATCCCGGGAATCAGCCCCTCGTTGGGCGCGCCGGTCGGCTCGGCGTCGAGCCAGACGCTGTCGAGGGTGCGCACCCAGTCGAAATTGACGCGGCGCAGGGCGTCGAGGGCGTCGCTCATGCGTGGATCCAGATCTCGTGGAAGGGTTCGCCCGCGGGGCTGAAGGCCGCCGCGCGCTCGGCGGCGTCGAGGGCCTTCGGGTCGCTGATCCGGGTCAGCCGGATCGTCGGATCGCCGCCCAGGANNGCGGCGCGGTCGAGGTCGGGCAGCGCCGCCCGCAGGGCGCTGAGGCGCAGGCCCGTCGCCCTCCGGCCGCCGGTGCAGGCGAGGTAGGCCCGCTCGATCCGGGCGCGGAGCTGGCGCGGGGTGGGCTGTCCGGGGGTCGCCTTGCGCGGGGCAGCCTTGGGTGGAGCAGCCTTGCGCGGGGCGACCTTGCGCGCGGCCTTCGGCCCCGGCGTCGCCCGCTCGGGCGCCGGCCCGACGAACTCGGCGAGGGTCGCGCCGGTCGCCGCGAGG
>NZ_LWHQ01000116.1:990-1832 GCF_001653715.1 Methylobacterium platani | reverse complement strand
GACCTTCTTGGCGAGGCCGAGGCAGAGCAGCATCAGCCCGCGGCCGATCCGCTCGGCGGCGTCCGGCCGGGCATAGGGCTTCTCGTCGAACTGGTGGAGGATCTCGCTCCAGCGCACCAGCGGGCCGGCGAGCACCTGGGGGAAGAACGCGATGTAGAGGGCATAGCGCGTCAGGTCCATCTGCGGCGCCCGGCCGGCGCGCNNTGGAAGGTGAAGAACGAGATGCCGAGCGGGAGCGCAAGGCTCGGCCTGCCCAAGTCGTGCAGCCCCGGCAGGACCGACGCGAGGCCGGCGAGGAACCCGGCATACTTGAACAGGGCCAGCACCGCGAGGTTCGCCGCGACGGCGAGCGGGATCAGGAGCGCGGCGCGGCTCCGCGCGAACCAGCGCGCGACGAGCCAGTTCAGCCCGATCGAGGCCATCAGCAGCGGCACGAAGCGCGGATCCCACCAGCCGTAGAAGACGAGCGAGAGCCCGACGAGCAGCGGCAGCCGCCAGCCCGGCCGGTGCAGGGCCACGACGGCGTGCAGGATCAGGGCGACCGGCAGGAAGCCGAGGAGGAACGGGAAGGAGTTGAACAGCATCGCGGCCGGGGTGACGCGGGTCTCGGGTGACGCGGGTCTTTGGCGGCGACACCAGGGCCGCCCGTCTTCGAACGGGCGCCGTTGTGGGTGATTCAAGGGTGGCGCGTCAACGGCCGGAGCGGCTCACGCCGCCCGCACGTCGCCCAGGAACCCCGCCACCTCGCGCTGCAGATCCTCGGCGGAGCGGGACATCGCCCGCGCCGCACCGAGCACCTGGGCCGCAGCATGGCCGGTCTCGCCGGCGCCGTCGCGCACCGT
>NZ_LWHQ01000116.1:718-951 GCF_001653715.1 Methylobacterium platani | reverse complement strand
CGTCGCGGCGCCCTGCTCCTCCATCGCCGCGGCGACGCCGGCCGCGATGGTGTCCATCTCGCCGATCCGCCGGCCGATGACCGCGATGGCCTCGACCGCCCCGCCGGTGCCGGCCTGGATCGCGCCGATCTGCCGGGCAATCTCCTCGGTCGCCCGGGTCGTCTGCTCGGCGAGCGCCTTGACCTCGGCGGCGACGACCGCGAAGCCCCGCCCCGCCTCGCCGGCCCGCGCCG
>NZ_LWHQ01000116.1:242-577 GCF_001653715.1 Methylobacterium platani | reverse complement strand
GCGGGCCGACTGGCCGACCTGCGCGGCGATCTCCTGGACCGAGGCGGCGAGTTCCTCGGTCGCGCTCGCCACCGTCTGCACGTTGGCGGAAGTCTGCTCGGCGGTCGCCGCGACGGTCACGGACTGGCCGGTGGTCGCCTCCGCGGTGGCCGCCATGGTACCGGCCGCCGCCTCCATGCCGGAGGCCGCATCGGCGACGCCGCGGCTGAGCGCCATCACCCGGGTCTCGAAGGCGCGCGTCAGGCCGTCGAGGTGCTCGGCGCGGCGCATCTTGGCGTCGGCTTCGCGGGCAGCGGCGCGGTCCGCCTCGCGCTTGGCGACGAGCGCGTCCTTGA
>NZ_LWHQ01000116.1:0-194 GCF_001653715.1 Methylobacterium platani | reverse complement strand
TGGCGACGAGCGCGTCCTTGAACACCTGCAGGGCGCGGGCGAGCGTGCCGATCTCGTCGCGCTTGTCGCGGTCGGTCACGGTCACGCTCAGGTCGCCGTCCGACAGGGCCCGCATCTGGCCGGTGATGCGGGTGAGCGGCGTCGAGACGCCGGCGAGCACGATCCGGCCCGCCACCGCGAGGGCGAGCGCCGCC
>NZ_LWHQ01000115.1:3154-3723 GCF_001653715.1 Methylobacterium platani | reverse complement strand
GGCGGCGCCTCCGCCGCCGTCGAGGCCTACCGCAACGCGCCGACCCCGAACGTCATCGTGGTCGAGACCGGCATCGGCAAGGCCAGCCCGCTCGCCGCCCTCGACAGCCTGGCGGAGGTCTGCGACGCCGGCACCAAGGTCGTCGTCGTCGGCCACGTCAACGACGTCGTGCTCTACCGCGAGTTCATCCGCCGCGGCGTGAGCGAGTACCTGATCGCGCCGGTCGATCCCGTCGCGATGATCGCGGCGATCTCCGACCTGTTCAGCGACCCCGCCGCCGAGCCCCTCGGCCGGACCGTCGCGGTGGTCGGCGCCAAGGGCGGCGTCGGCGCCTCGACGCTCGCCCACAACCTCGCCTGGTCGGTCGCGCGCGACTACGGCACCGCGACGGTGATCGCCGATCTCGACGTCGCCTTCGGCACCGCCGGCCTCAACTTCAACCAGGATCCGCCCCAGGGCGTGGCCGAGGCGGTGTTCGCGCCCGAGCGGGTCGACGCCAACTTCGTCGACCGGCTCCTGTCGAAATGCACCGACAACCTGAGCCTGCTCGCCGCGCCCGCGACCCTCGA
>NZ_LWHQ01000115.1:2738-2984 GCF_001653715.1 Methylobacterium platani | reverse complement strand
TCGAGCTGCTGCGCCAGGCCCGGCCGCACGACCGCATGCCCCGGCTCGTCCTCAACGGCGTCGGAATGCCCAAGCGCCCGGAGATCGCGGTCGCGGAATTCGCCAAGGCGCTCGACGCGCCGGTCGCCGCCGCGGTGCCGTTCGAGCCCGCCCTGTTCGGCACCGCGGCCAATAACGGCCAGATGCTGGCCGAGGTGCAGCCCGGCGCCAAGGTCACCGAGATCCTGGGCGAGCTCGCCGGCGCGC
>NZ_LWHQ01000115.1:2291-2710 GCF_001653715.1 Methylobacterium platani | reverse complement strand
CACCGGCCGCGTCGAGACCCGCCGCGGCCGGGCCAACCTGCTCGAGCCGCTGCTGGCCCGGTTCGCCCGCCGCAAGGCGTCGTGACCCGATCCCGGCTCCGCCCCGTCCGATCCGCAAGCCCTTTCCCGCTCGTCCTCCCCTTTCCCGCTAGCCCTTGTCCCTGAGAAGGTCGCTGAGTCCATGTTCGGCAGGAGACCCGGAGCCGCGGCGCAGACGATGCCGGCCGCGCGTCCCGCCGGCCCCGCGCCGGCCCCCGCGGAGGCGGTCGCGCCGGTCTTCCAGGACGGGCAGCGCGCCGAGGCCCCGGCCCCGCCCCGCGAGGTCCAGGCGCCGGCCGAGGCCCCGCGCTCGGACGAGTACTACCGCACGAAGAGCATGATCTTCGGCGCGCTGATCGAGGCGATCGACCTCACCCAGC
>NZ_LWHQ01000115.1:0-2261 GCF_001653715.1 Methylobacterium platani | reverse complement strand
GCCCGATTCGGCGCGCGAGGAGATCCGCGACATCGTCATCGAGATCATCGGCCTCAAGAACGTCGTGATGTCGATCGCCGAGCAGGAGGAACTGCTCGACGACATCTGCAACGACGTGCTCGGCTACGGGCCGCTCGAGCCGCTGCTCGCCCGCGACGACATCGCCGACGTGATGGTGAACGGCGCCAACCGGACCTACATCGAGGTCGGCGGCAAGATCCAGCTGACCGGGGTGCGCTTCCGCGACAACCAGCAGCTGATGAACATCTGCCAGCGGATCGTCAGCCAGGTCGGCCGCCGGGTCGACGAGGCCTCGCCGATCTGCGACGCGCGCCTGCCGGACGGCTCGCGCGTCAACGTGATCGCCCCGCCGCTCTCGATCGACGGCCCGGCGCTCACCATCCGCAAGTTCAAGAAGGACAAGCTCACCCTCGACCAGCTCACCCGCTTCGGCTCGATCTCGCCCGAGGGTGCCAAGATCCTGCAGATCATCGGACGGGTGCGCTGCAACGTTGTGGTGTCGGGCGGTACCGGCTCGGGCAAGACCACCTTGCTCAACTGCCTCACCCGCTACATCGACGACGACGAGCGCATCATCACCTGCGAGGACGCGGCCGAGCTGCAATTGCAGCAGCCGCACGTCGTGCGCCTCGAGACCCGGCCGCCCAATCTCGAGGGCCAGGGCCAGGTCACGATGCGCGACCTGATCAAGAACTGCCTGCGCATGCGGCCCGAGCGGATCATCGTCGGCGAGGTGCGCGGACCGGAGGCCTTCGACCTGCTGCAGGCGATGAATACCGGCCATGACGGCTCGATGGGGACGCTGCACGCCAACTCGCCGCGCGAGTGCCTGGGCCGCATCGAGTCGATGATCTCGATGGGCGGCTTCAGCCTGCCCTCCAAGACCCTGCGCGAGATGATCGCCGGCTCGATCGACGTCGTCGTCCAGGCCGCGCGCCTGCGCGACGGCTCGCGGCGCATCACCCACATCACCGAGGTGATGGGGATGGAGGGCGACGTCATCATCACGCAGGACCTGTTCGTCTACGACATCGTCGGCGAGGACGCGAACGGCAAGCTGATCGGCCGCCACCGCTCGACCGGCATCGGCCGGCCGCGGTTCTGGGACCGGGCCCGGTACTACGGCGAGGACCGGGCGCTCGCCGCCGCCCTCGACGCCGCCGAGGTCCGCTCGGAGGAGACCGCGTGAGCCCCGTCGAGCGACCGGCGGCGCAGGGGCGGGCTCCCGCCGCGCCCGCGGGGAGGCGCCCGTGATCGACGTCGAGGCCGCGCTCGCGGCAGGCCTGCTCGCGGTCTCCGCGGTGTCCCTCGCCTCGGCGCTCGTCGTGCCGCTCCTGCCGGGCGAGGCCCGGGCCGCCAAGCGCCAGCAGGCGCTGATCGGCCAGCGCCAGGCCGTCGAGCGGGTGCAGGCGGTCAGTCGCCGCGACCAGGTGGCCAAGAGCCTCAAGGAGATCGAGGACAAGGAGAAGAAGGCGCGCATCAGCCTGGAACTCCGGCTGGCCCAGGCCGGCCTCGCCATCTCCAAGCGGCAATTCTACCTCTACAGCGCGGCGGGCGGCATGCTCGCCGGGGTCTTCGCCTTCCTGCTCGGGGGCGATCCGCTCCTGGCGCTCGGCGTCGCCTTCGCGGCGGGCCTCGGCCTGCCGCGCTGGCTGCTCGCCTACCTGCGCAAGCGCCGGATGACCCGCTTCATCCTCGAACTGCCGAACGCCATGGACGTGATCGTGCGCGGCATCCGCTCGGGCCTCCCGGTCGGCGACTGCCTGCGCATCATCGCCCGCGAGGCCCAGGAGCCGGTCAAGAGCGAGTTCCGGGCGCTCGTCGAGGCCCAGGCGATCGGTATCTCGCTCGGCGAGGCGGTCGGGCGCCTCTACGAGCGCATGCCGGTGCCGGAGGCGAACTTCTTCGCCATCGTGGTCGGCATCCAGCAGAAGTCGGGCGGCAACCTCTCGGAGGCGCTCGGCAACCTGTCGCGGGTGCTGCGCGACCGGCGCAAGATGGCCGAGAAGGTGAAGGCGATGAGCATGGAGGCCAAGGCCTCGGCGGCGATCATCGCCTCCCTGCCCTTCGTCGTCGCCACGCTCGCCTACCTCACCAGCCCGGACTACATCTCGCTGCTCTGGACCACCACGATCGGCCACATCGCGCTCGGCGGCTCGGCCCTGTGGATGATCGTCGGCGTCGTGGTGATGAGCCGGATGATCCGCTTCGACATCTGACCGCGGCGCGTCCGGCCCCGC
>NZ_LWHQ01000114.1 GCF_001653715.1 Methylobacterium platani | reverse complement strand
GCGTCGCCGCCCCCCCGGCGCCCGAGCCCGAGAAGCCGACGCCGCCGGTCCCGATCCGCAAGACCGTCACGCCCGACTACATCATCAGCCTCGAGGACGGGAAGCCGTACAAGTCGCTCAAGCGCCACCTGACGACGCGCGGCCTCAGCCCCGACCAGTACCGCCAGAAGTGGGGCCTGCCGCACGACTACCCGATGGTCGCCGCGACCTACGCCGCCCAGCGCTCCGAACTCGCCAAGAGCTCGGGCCTCGGCCAGCAGCGCAAGAACCGCGGGCGGTGAGGCCGGGCGGCCGCCCCGACGCGGCCGCGGGCTTCCATTGCACGGCATGTCATGACGAACGGAGCCTGTGCGACGGAATGTCGGGCGGGCTCCGATCGCTTCCGGCCCGTCGGACCGCCTTGCATCGGCCGACCGAGTTCCGAGCCGTGCGGTCATCCTGGGGTCTCGCCGGGTTCTCGCCCGCGGCGAGCCCCGGGATGACGGAGAGTTGGTAGGGGCGTACGAGCCCCGTCGCCCTCAGCCCTCGTCCGGATCCCGCGGCGCGGCCGGCGCGAACAGGTCCCCGGGCGGCTCGACGGTGATGCGGCGGGCCGCGACGTCGATCTCCGGCACGAAGGCCTTGGTGAAGGGCAGGAGGGCCGGGCTGCCGCCGGTCGCCGGCGCGATCTCCAGGAGGTCGCCGCCGCCGTAATTCGGCACCGCCCGCACCGTGCCGATGGGAGCACCGGCGCGGTCGACGACGGTAAGGCCGACGAGGTCGGCGGCGAAGAACTCGTCCTCGTCCTCGGCAGAGCCGAGACGCTCGCGCGCGACGTAGAGGGCGAGCCGGTTCAGGCTCTCGGCCCCGGTCCGGCCGGACACGCCCGCGACGCGGGCGATCAGCATGTCGGGAGCCCCCGCGGCGGGGCGCAGGGACGCGATCTCGACCACGCGGCCGTCGGCCCCGGTGAGCGGGCCGTAGGACCCGACCGCGACCGGGTCCGCGGTGTAGGATTTCAGCCGCACCTCGCCATTGAGGCCGTGGGCGCGGCCGAACTCGCCCAGCAGCACGAAACCGGGATCGGTGGCGATCCCGGTCTCGCTGCGCGCGGGCGGGGGAGCGGCGCGCTGCGGCGCGGACGCGCCTGCGCCCCGGCGCTGGTCGGAGGTCCCGCGGGCGAGACCCGGAGGGGCCTTGCCGCGCGGGGGACGGGCGTCGGGGCGGCGCGCCACGGTGCGGCGCTTACTCGGCCGAGTCGGCGGCGGCGCCGGCCTTCTCGGCGCGGGCGGCGGCGCGCTCCTTGGCCTTGGTGCCCGGCTCGGCCTTCTGCGGGTTGCTGCGGGTCGGGCGCTTGGCGAGGCCGGCGGCGTCGAGGAAGCGCAGGACGCGGTCGGTCGGCTGGGCGCCCTTGGCGAGCCAGGCCTGGACCTTCTCGGTCTCGAGGATCACGCGGGCCGGATCGTCCTTCGGCTTCATCGGGTCGTAGGCGCCGACCTTCTCGATGAAACGGCCGTCGCGGGGGGCGCGGGCGTCGGCGACGACGATGCGGTAGTACGGGCGCTTCTTGGCACCGCCGCGGGTGAGGCGAATCTTGAGGGACATGGGTCTCTTCCTGTTCGTGAGGTTCGAGGATCGTTCGACGATGCGGGCAGCGGGGGGACCCTGACGGGCCCGGTGCCGCCTACTTCTTCTTGCCGAAGGGGAGGCCGCCGAGGCCGGGGAGGCCCGGGAGCTTGCCGCCTAAGCCCGGCAGGCCGGGGGCGGCGGGGGGCGCTTTACCGGCGGGGCCGGGCGCCTTGGGACCGCCGAGGCCGGGGGGCATCGGCGGAAGGGTGGTGCCGGGAGGCAGCGACTTCTGCAGCTCGGCGAGCATCTCGGGGGTGGGCTGGGGCATGCCGCCCATCATCTTGCCCAATCCGCCCATTCCGCCGCCCATGCCCCCGCCGCCGAGGCCGAACATGCTGCCGAGCGCCTGGCCGATGCCGCGCTTGCCCGAGCCCATGGCCTTCATCATGTCGGCCATGGTGCGGTGCATCTTGAGGAGCTTGTTGATCTCCGAGACGTCGACGCCGGCGCCCTTCGCCACGCGCTTCTTGCGCGAGGCCTTGAGCACGTCCGGGTTGCGGCGCTCCTCGGGGGTCATCGACGAGATGATGGCGCGCTGGCGCTTGAACATCTTCTCGTCGAGATTGGCGCCCTCGACCTGCTTCTTGATCTGGCCCATGCCGGGCAGCATGCCCATCAGGCCGCCGATCCCGCCCATCTTCTCCATCTGGGCGAGCTGCATCGACAGGTCGTCGAGGTCGAACTTGCCCTTGCGCATCTTCTCGGCGACGCGAAGGGCCTGCTCCTGATCGATGGTCTCGGCCGCCTTCTCGACGAGCGAGACGATGTCGCCCATGCCGAGGATGCGGTTGGCGACGCGGGCGGGATGGAACTCCTCGAGCGCGTCGACCTTCTCGCCGGTGCCGACGAGTTTGATCGGCTTGCCGGTGACCGCCCGCATCGAGAGCGCCGCGCCGCCGCGGGAATCGCCGTCCATGCGGGTGAGCACGATGCCGGTGACGCCGAGCCGCCCGTCGAAGGCACGCGCTGTGTTGACCGCGTCCTGGCCGGTCAGGGCGTCCGCGACCAGCAGCACCTCGTGCGGGTTGGTGGCCGCCTTGACGTCGGCGGCCTCCTGCATCAGCGCCTCGTCGAGGGTGACGCGGCCGGCGGTGTCGAGCATCACCACGTCGAAGCCGCCGAGGCGGGCGGCCTCCATGGCGCGCCTGGCGATCTGCACCGCCGACTGGCCGGCGACGATCGGCAGCGACTCGACGCCGACTTGGCTGGCGAGGACCGCCAGCTGCTCCATCGCCGCCGGGCGGCGGGTGTCGAGGGAGGCGAGCAGCACCCGGCGCTTGTCGCGCTGGGTCAGGCGCCGGGCGATCTTGGCGGTCGTGGTGGTCTTGCCCGAGCCTTGCAGGCCGACCATCAGGATGCCGACGGGGGCGGGCGCGTTGAGGTCGATGACCCCCGCCTCGCCGCCGAGCATCGCCACGAGCTGGTCGTTGACGATCTTCACGACCATCTGGCCGGGCGTCACCGACTTCAGCACCACCGCGCCGACCGCCTGCTCGCGCACCTTCTCGGTGAAGGAGCGCACGACCTCGAGGGCGACGTCGGCCTCCAGCAGGGCGCGGCGCACCTCGCGCAGGGCGGCGGTGACGTCGGCCTCGGTCAGGGCGCCGCGGCGGGTCAGCCCGGACAGGATGCCGGAGAGGCGGTCGGAGAGGCCTTCGAACATGCGGTCAGTCTCCGGGGGTTACTCGTTCAGGCCCGCGGAGGCGGCGCGCCGGGCCTGGAGGGCACCCTCGAAGTGGGTGAGCGCCCGCTCGAACTTGTCGCGGCAATCGGGATTGCAGAAACCGACGACCGCGCCGTTGTAGAGCGTCAGCGAGTCGGCCGCGATCGGCTTGCCCGACCAGGGGCAGAGCTCGTTCACCGCGTCCTCGATGCGCAGTTGCGCGTGGTCGGTCCTGGTCATCCGGTCTCCTGGGGCCGCCACCGGGAGTGGCGGACGGCTGAGGATTCGCCCAACGCAAGTCGCGCCCGAGGGCGCATCGCGCTGTCGGGCGTTAACCTCCGGCCTCACGGGCCGGTCGGCGTCGAGACGAGTTCTCGTCCTGAGAGGGCGGGGCCTACCGATCCGTGAACGGATTGTCAATGCGTGCCGCCCGCACGGCCAGGGCGATTCAGAGAAT
>NZ_LWHQ01000113.1 GCF_001653715.1 Methylobacterium platani | reverse complement strand
AAGGGCGTATCCGGTATTAGCTCAAGTTTCCCTGAGTTATTCCGAACCGAAGGGCACGTTCCCACGTGTTACTCACCCGTCTGCCGCTGACACCACGAGGATGCCCGCTCGACTTGCATGTGTTAAGCCTGCCGCCAGCGTTCGCTCTGAGCCAGGATCAAACTCTCAAGTTGAAGAGCTGATCAAAGCTGATCACAACATAAAACGGAAGCACACAACCGATCGGCGTTTCCGCCTGATCGTGTGAGCACCGAAACGTCGGATCAGCATCATCCTACTCACGATCCAGGCCGAAACCCGGATCCGCAGGGACGACGCCGTCCACGCTTCTCTTTCTCAGATGTACTTGTCAAAGAGCAGACCGACCAGGGGCCGATCTCGACCTCCGGAGAACGAAAAGCCGCACCAGGTCGCCCCGGCCCTTGCTTGATCATCTCTGGAGAAGTCCGTCGCGGCGACCAGTTCGTCGGCGCCCCGTCGGTGAGCGGCTGTCTAAGGGTAGCCGGCTCCCCTGTCAACACGCACCGGTCCGGAGGATCGCCGACGGGGCGATCGGGCAGGGGGCCGCCCGGTGCATCTCCGAGACGCCCGTCAACGGAGAGCGGTCAGACCCGGCACGCGCCTGCGGCGGAGTAGCCGAGACCTTCCGCGACGCATCCCCTAGATTGGGAGCGGCGACGCAGGAGATGGACGGCGGATGCGCACGACCCTTCCACCCATCGCGGTGATCGGTGCCGGGTTCAGCGGCACCATGGCGGCTTTGCATCTCAGCAGGCTGATGCCGGAGCGTCCGGTTCTGCTGTGCGAGAAGTCGGGCGCCTTCGCGCGCGGGCTCGCCTACGCGACCGGCTGCAGCGACCATCTCCTCAACGTGCGCGCCGCCAACATGAGCGCCTTTCCCGACCGGCCCGACCATTTCTCGCGCTGGCTCGAAGGGTGCCCGCTCGACGGAATCGCCTGGACCCGCGCAACGCCGGCCGGGCTGTTCGCGGCCCGCGGGCTCTATGGCCGTTACCTCACCGACCTGCTGCTGGCGGCGCTCGCCGAGCCCGGGCCGGGCCCGCGGCTGATGCTCGAGAACGACGAGGCTGTCGACCTCGCGCCCACGGAGGGCGGCTTCGAACTGACCCTCGCGGCCGGGCGCCGCCGGCACGTCGCCGGCGCGATCCTCGCTTGCGGCAACCTGCGGGCGCCTCGCGGGCCGCGCAGCCGCTACGCGGTCGACCCCTGGGACGACACGCCTCTCGACGACCTGCGGCCCGACCTGCCGCTGCTCATCGTCGGGACCGGTCTGACCATGGTGGACGCCGTCGCAGCCCTGCGCCAGCACGGCTTCGCCGGCCCGATCCTGGCGGTGTCGCGGCACGGGCTGCTGCCGCAAGTCCACGCCGCGACCGCATCCTGGCCGGCGCCGACCGTGCCGGACGCGGCGCGCCGGTCGCTCGGCGCGTTGTTGCGCGTCGTGCGCGAGGAGACCCGCCGGGCGATCGCCGCCGGCATCGACTGGCGCAGCGTGATCGATTCCCTGCGGGGCACCAGCGTGGAGCTGTGGCGCGGCCTGCCGCTCGCCGAGCAGCGCCGCTTCCTGCGCCATGTGCGGGCGTTCTGGGACGTGCATCGCCACCGGATGGCACCGCCGGCCGCCGAGATCGTGGCGCGCGAGCGCGCGAGCGGCCGGCTGAGCCTGATGCGGGCCCGGGTGGTCGCCCTCGAGGACCGGACCGGCCACGCTCGCGTCACACTGCGCGAGCGCGGGGCCGAGGCGGCGCGGACCGTCGACGTCCAGCGCATCATCGACGCCTCCGGCGTCGGTCGCGTCGCCGACACCGACGACCTGCTGCTGCGCCGCCTGATGGAGCGCGGCCTGATCCGTCCGGACGCGCTCGGCCTCGGGCTCGCCGTAACGGAGGATCTCGCCGTGCTCGACCAGCGCGGCGAGGCCCACCGGCCGCTCTGGACGCTCGGGCCGCTGCTGCGCGGGACCCTGTGGGAATGCACTGCCGTGCCGGATATCCGCGGCCAGGCGGCGGAGCTCGCCCGGACGGTGGCGGCGCGGCTGCAGGGTGTAGCGATGGCGGCCGAGCGGGAAACCGTGTGAGGTCGGCCGGGACGATCGCCGGGGCCGGAAGCCGTGGTGCGTCAGGCGCTTGCGCCGATCCCGGCCCAACCCCTCTTGAATTCCATAATGTTGCTTATGCGAATCATGGGTGTAGGCGCACGGTTGCAACAACGGGGGCGCAAAGTTGAAACGTCCCACCCGAGACGGGCCATTCCGCCGGGCTCCCCCGTCTGGGGCAGACCGGCAGGGTCTTCCGCGTTCAGAGCGCCGCGAGCAGCGCCGCCGCCTTGGCACCGACCTGCTCGGGCGTATCGCCCGGCTTGTACAGCGACGAGCCGCAGCCGTAGCCGCTGGCGCCGGCCTCGCGCCAAGCCGGCAGGCTCCGGGCGTCGACGCCGCCGACCGGCAGCAGCGGCGTGTCCTTCGGCAGCACCGCCCGCAGGGCCTTGAGCATCGGCGGCCCGCCGGCCTCGGCGGGAAACAGCTTGAGGGCGTCGGCGCCGGCATCGAGCAGGCCGAAGGCCTCGGTCGGGGTCAGGAAGCCCGGCATCGCCACCATGCCGCGCGCCTTGGCGGCCCGCACCAGCCCCGTATCGGCGTGCGGCGTCACCAGCAGGCGCCCGCCCGCCTCGGCCACCGCCGCGACCTCAGTCTCGCGGCGGACCGTGCCGGCGCCGACGAGGGCCCGGTCGCCGAGGCGAGCCGCCAGGCGGCGCACGCTCTCGACCGGCTCGGGCGAGTTGAGCGGCACCTCGATGATCGCGATACCGGCGGCGACCAGCGCCTCGCCGATCGCCTCGACCTCGTCCGGCCGCACCCCGCGCAGGATCGCCACCAGCGGGCAGCGGGCGAGCCACTCCGTCACGTCCAGATTCATGCCCACTCGGTTCTCTCCCCGATCAGCCCCAGGCCGCGGGCGGCGATGTCGGGATCGCCCGCGATCGCCTCGCCGCCCTTGAGCGCGATCGCGCGGCCGTAGAGCGCCATCAGCGGTCCGGAGCCGACGAGGTAGACCGGGGCGGGCCCGGTCATGGCGGACGCCACCTCGTGCCCGATCAGCAGGCCGGACAGGTAGCTCGCCGCATCCTCCGGCGCGAGCCGGCCGAACAGCCCGAGGGTGCGGGTCCCGAACAGATGGTGGAGCAGGCCACCGGCCTCCGCCGACCGGGCGATTCCCGCCTCGAAGGCCGGCCCGGGCTCGGCCGTTCCGGTCATCATGCGGCCGAGGATGGTGTGGTCCTTGAGCGCCGCGAAGGCCTCGCCGGTCATGTGGGTGGAGAATCCCGCAATGCGGCCGCCCGCGACCCGCACCCACTTGGCGTGGCTGCCGGGCAGGCACAGCAGCGCGTCCCGGCCGTCGCCCGCGAGAGCGCCGAAATCGAGCGCTCCGAAAATCTGGACTTCCTCGCCGCGCATCACCTCGGGCGTTCCGCCCGCATCCTCGGTGCTCAGGCCGGGCACCAGCCGGACCGTCGCCCCGTCGAACGGCACCGGCACCACGGCCCGCGCGAGATCGTCGACCCCGGCCGGACAGGCGAGGTACGGGGCCTCCTGCCAGCCTTGCCGGCTGCCAACCATGCCGGAGAGCAGCACGCGGGTCTCTCCGGCCGCGAGCCAGTCGCCGACCATGCCGGCGAGCGCCGCCGGAAAGCCGCCCTCGGGCACCCGCAGGATGCCTCCGGCGCTCTCGCGCCGCTCCAGCAGCCTCCCGTCCGGCGCGAGCCGGTAGGCGCGGGCGCTGCTCGTTCCCCAATCCACCGCGATCATGCCGGATCCTGTGCCCCAGGGCCGCCGCGCGCGCAACCGCCGGGCGCGCCGCGGCCGACACGGTCCGGGCCGTTCCCCGTCCGCCTTCGTCTCCGGGCGGCGCCGATCGCCGGGACGCCTTCGCCGAATCCCGATCTGGGAGCGAAATCCTCCCGTGTCTTAATCTGCCTTTCAATGTCTAGGTGTACTCAAAACGTACCGCGACGAAGCGGAACTGCGAGAATAAAACGCAAAACTGCGCCGTTGATAGAAAAATACCTGCCAAACATCGTCAAATTTTATCCGTGAACGGGGGATTTTCATGACGCCGGACGCCTGGACCAATCTGCAGATCGTCAATTGCACGTCGTTCCCCCTGATCAGCGGCGCCGGCAAAGGTGGCGGCGGCATCGGGTTCTTCAACGCCTACCAGATGAACTCCTGGTTCAACGCCCCGAATGCGGCGCCGAACCCGATCGTCGCCAGCCGTGCGACCGCGAGCTACATGCTGCAATTCCTGCGCGGCGTCGGCGACGAGGATGACGGGGCCGACATCCAGCTCAATCTCGGCACGGCGACCAGCGGCGCCAGCAGCGTGGTCTGGCTGCAGGCCCGCAGCGCCCAGAACAGCGCGCACTACCTGCAGGCGCAGCTGCAGCAGCCGACCGTGTCCGGGGCCGGACCGTTCGCGGTGGCGGTGACGCAGCAGGGCACCTGGCCGCTCGATGAGCCCGGCACGGGGCTGACCTGGTATGCCGGCACGCAGCTCGCCCCCCTCGGCGCGCCGGATGCCGACCAGTGCCTCGCCATCGTCGATCTCGGGGCGATCGTCTCGCAGGACGTCGCGCAGGCCCTCGTCCAGATGATGGTGGCCGGAACGCTCAGCGCGGACGATGCAGAGTCGCTCTGGATGGGCGTGATGAGCCGCATGCACTGGCGCCCGGGCGCGAAGGCGGCCTGACCGCCCGGCGACGCCGCGAACGACCCTGAGCAGCATCGTCGGAAGCGCCCGGCCGCGTCGCGGCCGGGCGCTCCTTGCGTGGCGGTCCCGCCGCTTGACGGCGTTTTTCGACCCGACTATCCCGGCGATAAAGTTGCAAGTGAAACTAAATCCCGGGCAGGAAAGGGTCGCCGCCATGAACGTTCCGACGAGTGCGCAGGCCCATCGCGAGGCGCCGTCCGGCTCGCGCCCCGCGGCGACCGGATCCGGGCTCGCCCCCGGATACATGTCCGGCTTCGGCAACGGCTTCGAGACCGAGGCGCTGCCCGGGGCGCTGCCCGTCGGCCGCAACTCGCCGCAGCAATGCCCATACGGCCTCTACGCCGAGCAGATCTCAGGCTCGCCGTTCACGGCGCCGCGCACCACCAACGAGCGCTCCTGGCTCTACCGCATCCGCCCCACCGTCATGCATTGGGGGGCGTTCCGGAAGGTCGAGGCGGGGCTCTGGCGCACCGCCCCGTCCGCGGAGGTCGAGATGGCGCCGGCGCCCCTGCGCTGGGACCCGGTGCCGATCCCGGACGAGCCGCTCTCCTTCGTCGAGGGCATTCGCACGATGACCACCGCGGGCGATGCGGGGGCGCAAGGAGGCATGGGCGCGCATCTCTTCTTCGCCACCCGCTCGATGCGCGACGAGTACTTCACCAACGCCGACGGCGAGATGCTGGTGGTGCCGCAGGAGGGCGCGCTTCGCTTCCGCACCGAGTTCGGGACCATCGACGTCGCGCCCGGCGAGATCTGCGTGATCCCGCGGGGCGTGAAGATCGCGGTCGAGCTCCCCGGCGGCCCGGCGCGGGGCTACCTGTGCGAGAATTACGGCGGCGCCTTCACCTTGCCGGAGCGCGGCCCGATCGGCGCCAACTGCCTGGCCAACCCGCGCGACTTCCTCACGCCGGTGGCGGCCTACGAGGACCGCGACGCGCCCGGCACGATGCTGGTGAAGTGGGGCGGCTCCCTGTGGGCCGCCGACATCGCCCACTCGCCCCTCGACGTGGTCGCGTGGCACGGCAACTACGCGCCCTACAAGTACGACCTCAGGAAATTCTCGCCGGTCGGCCCGATCCTGTTCGACCACGCCGACCCGTCGATCTTCACGGTGCTGACCTCGCCGTCCGAGACGCCCGGCACCGCCAACATCGACTTCGTGCTGTTCTCCGACCGCTGGCTGGTGGCGGAGAACACCTT
Organism: Methylobacterium platani; assembly: GCF_001653715.1. Lineage (GTDB taxonomy): Bacteria > Pseudomonadota > Alphaproteobacteria > Rhizobiales > Beijerinckiaceae > Methylobacterium > Methylobacterium platani. The sequence goes on along the minus strand of NZ_LWHQ01000113.1, from coordinate 3,553 downwards.
CCGGCCGCCGTGGTACCACCTCAACGTGATGAGCGAGTTCATGGGGCTGGTCTACGGGGTCTACGACGCCAAGACCGGCGGCGGCTTCCGGCCGGGCGGCGCCTCGCTGCACAACACGCTGCTGCCGCACGGGCCCGACCGCGACGCCTTCGAGAAGGCCTCGAACGCCGAGCTGACGCCGCACAAGCTCGAGGGGACGCTGGCCTTCATGTTCGAGACGCGCTTCCCCCAGAAGGTCAGCCGCTTCGCCGCCGAGACGCCGGCCCTGCAGGCGGATTACGGCAGCTACGGCCGCAAGCTCGCCAAGCACTTCGACCCGAGCCGGCCGGAGGCGCGCCGATGACGACGATCGACCACACCCACGATCCCGCCGCCCGCTCCTGCGTGCCGGGGGCCGACGGGCATTCCGACTTCCCGATCCAGAACCTGCCGCTCGGGGTGTTCTCGCCCGGCGATGGCGTCGCGCGGGCCGGCGTCGCGGTCGGCGACCACATCCTCGACCTCGCGGCGGCGCGGGATGCGGGCCTGCTGACCGGCGAGGCGGCACGCGCGGTCGCGGCGGCGGAAGGCGGCACGCTCAACGGGCTCCTGGCTCTCGGCGCCGGCCCGCGCCGCGCCCTGCGGGCGCAGCTCTTCGCGCTCCTGTCGGCCGAGGGCCCGGACCGCGACCGGGTGCCGACGCTACTGCACGAAGCCTCGTCCTGCTCGCTGCACCTGCCGGCCCGGATCGGCGACTACACCGATTTCTTCGTCGGCATCCACCACGCCACCAATACCGGGCGCCAGTTCCGGCCCGACCAGCCGCTGCTGCCGAACTACAAGCACGTGCCGGTCGGCTATCACGGCCGTGCCTCGTCGATCCGGCCCTCCGGCGTCCCGGTGCGCCGGCCGCACGGCCAGGCCAAGCCGCCGCATCTCGACGCGCCGGTCTTCGGCCCGTCGCGCCGGCTCGACTACGAGCTGGAGCTCGGCGTGTGGATCGGCCCCGGCAACCAGCAGGGCAGCCCGGTGCCGGTGGAGCAGGCCGCCGGGCAGGTCGCGGGCTTCTGCCTGCTCAACGACTGGTCGGCCCGGGACATCCAGGGCTGGGAGTACCAGCCGCTCGGGCCGTTCCTGGCCAAGAGCTTCGCCACCACGATCTCGCCCTGGATCGTCACGCCGGAGGCGCTGGCGCCGTTCCGCATCCCGCAGCCGGCCCGGCCCGAAGGCGATCCCGCCCCCCTGCCCTACCTCCTCGATCACGCAGACCAGGCCGGCGGCGCCCTCGATCTCGACCTCGAGATCCGGCTCTCGACGGCGGCGTCGCGCGCGGCCGGCCTGCCGCCCCATCGCGTCGCCCGCTCGAACGCCCGGCACATGTACTGGACGGTCGCCCAGATGATCGCCCATCACACCAGCGGCGGCTGCAACCTCTGCCCGGGCGACCTCCTCGGCACCGGCACGCTCTCGGGCCCGGACCTCGAATCCTGCGGCAGCCTGCTCGAGACCAGCCAGGGCGGCAAGGTGCCGATCCGCCTCGAGAGCGGCGAGGAGCGCCGCTTCCTGGAGGACGGGGACGAGGTCACCCTGGTCGCGCGCGGCCTGCGCGAGGGTTTCGCGCCGATCGGCTTCGGGGCGTGCCGGGCCCTGGTGCTGCCCGCGTCATGAGCTGGCATCCGGTCGCCGATATCGCGGAGTTCGAGGGCGGGCCGCTGCTCGCCCGCGAGGCCGGCGGCGTCGCCCTCGCGCTCTACCGCGTCGATGGCGCGGTCTACGCCACGCAGGCGCGCTGCACTCATGCCGACGTGCCGCTGACCGATGGCGAGATCGTCGAGGGCCTCATCGAGTGCCCGGCCCATTACGGCCTGTTCGAGATCGCCACCGGTCGGGCCCGGGGCGGGCCGGTTTGCCGCGACCTCGCGACCTACCCGGTGCGGATCGACGGGACCCGGATCTGGGTCGAGGTCGGGCCGGACGACCCGTGAGGCGTCGCCGCGCCCGGGCGCGGCCATGCATCCTGCGCGCACCGATCACGGATTGATGAAGTGCAATTTTCGCGGTGCAGGTCTAGGTAAGATTTACCATTCGATAGTCGAAGCGGTCTCTCCCAACGCGGAGGCACGCATGAAACGACTCTTTCTCGCCGGTATCTCTTTGTTTCTCGTCTTGCCAGCCTACGCGCAGAGCGGCGTGAATCCTGCGGAAATCCGGGAGCCAGGACCGCCGAGGCTGACGACCCCGTTCGAGGGGCAGGAGGAAGTCTTCGAGGGCAGCCGGACCCAGGTCGACAATTCGGGCCCCGGCTCGACCGGAACGCTCGCCCGGAGCGGGACCGGCGCCGATAACTGGTCCAACGACACCGCCAATACCTCGAACGCATCCAATCCCGAGCGCGGGATCCCGAATTCCGGCGGCAGCGGCGGGGATAGCGGGCAATAGGCGAGACGCCGCCGGCCTCCCTCACGGGAGGCCGGCGGCACGCCGTTCGAGCTTTCGCGATTTCGGCCGCGGGCGACGCAGCCGCATGCAGCCCGTCGCCCGACCCGTATCCTCAGCGATCCCCCGCCAGCCCCTGCCCGCTCGCGGCCCCGGCGAGCGCCAGGATCGCCCGGTTGAGCGGCACGTCGATCCCGTGGCGCTCGGCCGCCGACACGACGGCGCCGGTGAGGTGGGCGTGCTCGAGGGGCCGGCCGGCGAGGCGGTCGTAGAGCATCGAGCTGCCGCCGTCGCCGCTGATGCGCCGATAGCTGTCGAGGATGCGGGTGACGTCCTCCTCGGTCAGCCGGGCGCCCTCGGCGTTGGCGACCCGGATCACCTCGGCCATCAGCCCGCGGGCGAGGTCCTGGATCGCCGGGTCGTCGAACACCACGATGCGGCGCAAGGTGAGCGCCGTGATCGGGTTGACCACCGCGTTGCTGAGAAGCTTGCGCCAGGCGACCGTGACGAAATCCGCTTCCTGCGTGATCTCGAACGGCGTGCCGGCGAACAGGGCTGCGAAGGCCGACCCGTCGGCGCCGGCCGGCACGCTCATCCTGGTCGAGCCGTGATGGGTGATGCGGCCGGGCGCCGTGCGCTCGACCGAGCAGTAGATGATCGCCGGCAGCACCGTCACGCCGTCCGGCAGGTGCGGCCGGGCCCGCTCGGCCTGGCCGACGCCGTTCTGCACCACCACGACCCGGGTCCGCGGGCCGACGAGGGTGCGGAACCAGGGCTCCGCGCTCGCGGTGTCCTGCGCCTTGGTGGTGACCAGCACCCAGTCGGCGACGCCGACGTCCTTCGCGTCGGCGACGATGCGCACCGGCACCTCGCGCTCGCCCGCGGCGTCGGTGACGACGAGGCGGTCGAACGGCGTGCGCACGCAGAGCACGACGTCGCGCCCCGCCCCCTCCAGCGCCCCCGCCAGGTAGCCGCCGATCCCGCCGCTCCCGATCACCGCGACGCTGCCCGCCTGCCTGGTGCCGTCCGCCATCGTCCCGCTCGCTCTCGAAGAATGCCTCAAGGCCTAACCTTAGGCCGCTGCCGGCGGCCCGGGAAGGCGGCGGGGATGCAAGGTCAGGGCAATCGGGTGAATGAG
>NZ_LWHQ01000112.1 GCF_001653715.1 Methylobacterium platani | reverse complement strand
GGATCGGGTTGTAGGTCGCCTGAATAAAGATCTCGCGCCCACCTTTGGCGAGACGACGGTACTCCGAAGCTTGGTATTCGCCGCGCCCGAGGGCTGCCCAGAACTCACGATAGCCCACACTCTCGCGCTCGGCCGGCTCGATGAAGATACGGTGATGCTGTCCTTGGATCTCGCTCAGTTCGTAGCCAAGCGTCGAGAGAAAATTGGTATTGGCATCGAGGATGATGCCGGCCGGCGTGAAAGCGATAACTGCCTGCGAGCGGTGCAGAGCTGCGACTTGCCCGTTGGTGTCGATGCTACGGGCCTTCTGCGCGGTGATGTCGGAGGCAAAGACGACGATACGCGCGGGTTTGCCGGAGCGACCGAGCACGGGATTGTAGGAGGCCAGCACCCAGACCTCGTCACCCGCCTTGGTGATCCGCTTGAACTCGCGGGTAAGCGGCTTGCCCTCCCGCAGCGTGGTCCAGAACACAGCGCTTTCCGCGCTGTCCCGCTCCGCCGGGGGCAGCAGCAGGCTGTGCGACTTACCGACCAGTTCTGCGCGACTGTAGCCCACGAGGTTGAGGAAGTTGGCGTTGGCGTTGCGGATGGTTCCGTCAAGGTCGAGGTCAAGGCAACCGCGCGAGCGGTTGATAGCCTCGGTGAGGGCGCGCAGCCCGGACCGAAACAACGACATGAGCGCGCCCTCCGGCTACAGCGACCGGAGCGCTGCACGAGAGAAGCACATTACTCGGCAGGGATGAAGCAAGAGTTAATGAATTGCATGGCAATAAATTGTGCGCACTTGATAGCTACGATCATATTTTCTACAGTGCGAACTATTCGCATGTATGCTAGTATGAAATACAGAAATTTTATTTACCGATATAATCGGCATGCCTAACCTTGCTACACCCTTGAATAAACACACATAAAAATGACGATTTGTTTGTAAAACATGAGACTGAGCGCCCTTTTCACATTTTTAAGTTGCACAATAGCTCTCGCACCAAAAGTCAGGAATAGTATCAGATCTCCACAATAAGAACATTGCCTCACCCACTTTACCTGACCTAACCTATCTGAAGGGATTGCTCTCTATCCGATCGGGTGCAAAAGCTTCATCACCTCGCCTTTCCGATCACCCTTCCGGCGAGGTCGGCGGACCGGGTCTCTTCGGAGGGAAC
>NZ_LWHQ01000111.1 GCF_001653715.1 Methylobacterium platani | reverse complement strand
TTGGCCTTGATCCGGCGCTTGGTCGCGAGGGCATCCCGCTCGCGCAGATCGTCGCGACGGTGCATCCGGACGACCAGGCCGGGTTGGCCACCGCGATCAACGAGGCCATCGCACGGGGCGGCGCATACGCGCACCAGTACCGGGTGCGCCGGGCGGATGGGCGCTACTATTGGATCGAGGCCAACGGGCGCGTGGACCACGCACCGGATGGGACGCCGCTGACCTTCCCCGGGGTTCTGCTTGATGTCGAGGATCGCCGGAAGGCCGAGCAGCGCCGAGAAGCGCTGCTGGAGCTGAGCAACCAGCTGCGCACGGCGTCAGACATTCCCTCGGTGATGCAATTTGCTACCGCCATCGTTGGTCGGACCCTCGGTGCTGGCCGCGTGGGCTACGGTAGTGTCGCCCCGGATGGTGAGACCTTCGAGGTCGCTGAAGACTGGACCGCCCCGGGTGTGCCGACCCTCGCCGGCACCTACCAGATGAGTGATTACGGCCGCTACGCCGACAATCTGCGCCGTGGCGAGGACATCGTGATCGCCGACGCGCGCGAGGACCCTCGCACGCAGGACAGAGCAGGCACCCTGGACGCGGTCGCCGTGCGCGCCCTTATCAACCTGCCCATCGTCGAGAGCGGCAAGACGGTGGCGGTGTTCTACGTCAACGACAGCCTACCCCGGTCATGGGAAGGGCCGGAGGTTGCGTTCGTGCGTCAGGTTGCCGAACTGGCGCGCCAGACCGCCGAGCGCCGGCGTGCCGAGGAACAGCAGGCGGTCTTGAACCAAGAGCTGTCGCATCGCCTTAAGAACACCCTGGCGATGGTACTCTCGATCGCTACACAGACCCTGCGAACAGTGCCAGACAAGGCGCCCGTCGAGGCGTTCGAAAAGCGCATCCACGCCCTGTCCGCTGCCCACGACATCCTGCTCAAGCAGGAATGGGCCTCGGCACCCCTGCACGCGGTGGCCGACGCCGTGCTCGGCAACTTCGCGCAGGCTGGTCGCCTTGAACTCAGTGGCCCGCCGGTCGCGCTAGGGCCTCGAGCGACCCTGTCGACATCGCTGCTGCTGCACGAGTTGGCGACCAACGCTGCCAAGTACGGTGCCCTGTCCAATGACACCGGCCGCATCGCGGTACGCTGGCACCTCAACGGCAAGGACGACGCGGAGGACCTGGTCTTGGACTGGCAGGAGCACGGGGGGCCGCCCGTGGCCGAACCACCGGCCCGCAAGGGGTTCGGCTCTCGCCTGATCCGCATGGGCCTGGTTGGCAACGGCAATGTGAGTCTTAGTTATTTGCCCGCCGGTTTCCAGGCTCAGATGCGCGCGCCGCTCGCGCAGATACAGCAAGCGTAGGGCCTGATCGTGGGACAGTTCACACCGCCGGCCTCCCCAATCATCCTTGTGGTCGAAGATGAGCCGCTACAGCGCATGATGGCCGTCGATCTGGTCGAGACAGCCGGTTATGAGGCAATCGAGGCGGCGGATGCCGCTGACGCCGTCCGCATTCTTGAAAGACGCCCCGACATTAGACTGGTATTTACAGACATCGACATGCCGGGTGGCATGGACGGATTAAAACTTGCGGCGATGATCCGTGATCGCTGGCCGCCCATCGAGCTTATTGTGATTTCCGGCAAGCGTAAGCTCCAATCCAGCGATCTGCCCGCACGTGGCGTGTTCTTCTCCAAGCCTTATAAGCGTGACGAACTCACCGAGGCCATCCAGCGGATGATGGCCTAGTGACGACTGTCCGCCGTACGCAAGCTTGCCTGCACCCGGTCGATCTGCTCGCTGCGCCGGAACGGCTTGCCAGCGTAAGATGCCGTTCGGAGCGTGACCTGACCGTGGGTCGTTCTGCGCGTTGTGCACACCCCGCCAGAGCCAGGGGTAGCCATCCGCACCTTGCGCCCCGGTCAGATGTCCGCGATTTAAGTGCGAACGGCATTTCAGGCGGCAGTGGATGACCGACGCACACAGGCGACTGGCGGATGCGATGATCGCCGAGATTGTCGAGCAGGAAAGCATGGCTCACGAGCTGGCCGAGTTTGCTGCCCTGATGGAGGCAGACGACCACCTTGCTACCGCTGCGACGTTCCGGTCCATGAGCCGTAGCCGCTGGATCAAAGGGATGGAATTGCGGGGTAATCTGGCGGCTCTTGAGGTCACTAACCACGACGCCACTAAAGGCGGTGGGTAGCGCCTTGCCTGGCATGGCTACCCACCGAAGAGGGATCCAGGGTTGGATCGGTCACAGTCCGCTCAGCGATCCAGCCTTGCGTCAGCAGGCAAGGGAACATCCCCCTTACCCTGGGCATTGCAGACCCTGGGTCTGCGGCAAGCGCCGCCGCTCATGATGCCTATTACCCGCTGTCCAGCCTACGCTGCGGGTGCCAGACCAACCCGCAAAAAAGGCTCCTAACCGTGCCGAACTCCCGGCAACCGCTGCAGTCCACTGCTGTCGCCAGCGCACCCCTGGTGAGCCTGCGGCGTGGCGCCGGCCAGCTGTTCGAGACCGAACGGCGGCTCAATGCCGTGCTCAACAACGCCTCGGTGTCGATCTTCCTGATGGATGATCGCCAGCACTGCATCTACATGAACCGCGCGGCCGAGCAGCTGACTGGCTGGATGCTCGAAGAAGTGCTGGCGCGGGACTGCCCGCTACACGACATCGTCCACCACACCTACCCGGACGGACGGCCGTTTCCGCTGCACGAATGCGCCATTGATCGCGCGTTTCCAGAAAACAACCAGGAGCGCGGCGAGGAGGTGTTCGTCCACCGCGACGGTCATTTCTATCCGGTCGGGTTCACGGCCAGTCCGATCCGCGACGACGCTGCCAACATCATCGGCACGATCATCGAGGTGCGCGACATCAGCGAGGAGAAGGCCGCGGCCGAGCGCCAGCGCCTGCTGATCAACGAGCTGAACCACCGGGTGAAAAACACCCTCGCCACGGTGCAGTCGATCGCCGCCCAGACGTTCCGGGGACCGCCAGACCCGGCTGCGCGGGCGGTGTTCGACGCGCGCATGGTGGCCCTTTCAACTGCCCATAACGTGCTGGTGGAGGATAACTGGGAAAGCGCCAGCCTGCGCAGCGTGATCGAGCGTGCGCTTGCGCCGCACCTACTGGCAGAGGTCGATCTTAACCGCTTTCAGCTCAAAGGACCGGATGCGCGGCTGCACCCGAAGGTGGCTGTAACTCTGGCCATGGCCTTGCATTAACTGATGACCAACGCGGCCAAGTACGGCGCCCTGTCGGTGCCTGAAGGTCAGGTCATTTTGACCTGGTCCCTGCACGACCTTGAGGATGATCGCCAGCAGCTCAACCTGCGTTGGGAAGAATGCGGGGGGCCTCCCGTTGTCGCTCCCACGCGCAAGGGGTTTGGTTCGCGGCTGATCGAGCGACAGCTCCCCATGGAATTTGATGGCAGCGCCGAAATCACCTACGCCCCTGCCGGCGTGATCTGCGAGCTGCAGATCCCGCTGACCACTTTGGGCTGGGTTGGCCAGGAGACCATCGAGGGGCGGCAGGTTTCATGACGTTGCTGGTTGGACGTCGCGTTCTGCTGGTCGAGGACGAAAGCCTCGTCGCCATGCTGGCCGAGGACATGCTGCTAGAACTCGGCTGTGAGGTTGTCGTCGCGATGCGCCTCGACAAGGCGTTGGCGCTTGCCCGCAACGAGGTGTTCGATCTGGCCTTGCTGGATGTGAACCTCGGAGACGCGCGCAGCTATCCGGTAGCAGACCTGCTGTTCGAGCGCCGCACACCGTTCCTGTTCGCGACTGGATACGGCAAGCAGGGACTGGAGGAAGCCTACAAGGCGGTTCCGGTGCTGCAGAAGCCCTACCAGCCAGCGCCGCTGGAACATCTGCTGACGCGCCTGCTCATCGGGGGAGCCCAAGCCCGTAAGTGGGGCATCGGCAGCTCCATGTCGTGCGTATGCCATACCCCGAATGGGCAGCCTATCCGGGCAGATCACTGCCGCTAAGCGTTCCTGGCTCAGGCCAGGCTCGGCCCGGTCACGTCATGGCGGGCCAGGTTGTTCCCTCCGAAGAGACCTGGCCCACCAGTCTCGCCAAAAGCGTGATCGGGAAGGCGAGACGGCAACTGTTTTGCGCCCCATACGCTGGGACGCAATCCTTACGGAAGTTTTAGGCCTGGAAAGGCGGGCCGGGGCGTTTTCCCCGTCATGGAGACCCGACCCGCCTGTGACGCCAGCCGAGAGGCTTAGGAGCGGCAGGCTGGTGTGACTGCCGAACCAATGGACCTAAACTAGAGTCGTTCCATCGGCTGCGAGTTGCTCAGCGATGGTTGTCAGCTGCGGCCATGGTATGAGAGACCGCATTCGGCTCTAGAGGGGTGCCTCCCTTCCGCGAGCTTCGATCCGCACAAGATGATCTTGATGCTGACGTTGAAGGTCCTCGAAGGTGGTCAGGAGTGCCTCTGCTTTGTCAGTCGGCAGATCCTTCCCTCGCAGTCGAGCGATGAGAGCACGTTGCTCCGCGATGTGCCGGGCACCGTTCTCGATGTGCCGCCTGACCATATCGACTTCGGTTTCGCCTTTGCGCATGGAGCATCATAGCGGACATACCTCGCTTGGGAAGCGGCCGTCTCTCGCCTCTAACGCTCCTCTCCTGCTTGTACCCTAATGTAAGAAAACGACCGCTTTCCTTACAGGTGTGCCAGACCCCTGTTGAACCGTATGAAGACGTGCCGACCGCCCACGATCATCAGCTCAGCGAGGGATAATACGTCAAGCCAAGCAGGAAACACTTGGACCTTTTCGGTGATCGGGGGCACAATAGGACGCTACTGTCCTTGCTTCGAAGCGCGAACAAGATCTGTCGGCGCCGGTTGTTGCCTGCAAGGCCGCCTTGGAATGCCCCTCCATCGCGTCCCACCGAGAGATGCGATTGTGGAGAATTCATGAGCGCCGGACCCGCCTCGAACCTGCTGCGTCAGCCCGGTCCGCCGGAGACCGTCCCTGATGTCGATCCGCCGAAGGCGTTCGACCCACGCTTCACCGAAGCGGTCCCGCCCCAGGCCCGCCTCGTCTCGCTCTACGATCAGGCAGTCTTCAGCGAGGGACCGGTATGGTGGCCCGCACGCGGGATCCTGGTGTGGTCGGACATTGAGGGCCGGCGCGTGCTCGGCTGGCATCCGGACGGCTGCGTGCGGGTCGTGATCGACGCGGCGCCGTTCATCAACGGCAACACGGTCGACCAGAACGGCGACCTGATCCACTGCGAGCACGGCAACCGCCGCCTGTCTCGCACCACGCCCGATGGACGCTCCTCCATGGTGGTCGAGACCTTCGAAGGCCGTCGTTTCAACGCGCCGAACGACGTCGCCTGCGCCGCCGACGGCGCCTTGTGGTTCACCGATCCGGCCTACGGCCTGCGCCTGCCCAGGCAAGGCGCTTTGGCCGAGTCGGATCTCGGACACTACAGCGTCTACCGGTTCGACCCAAGCACGGGCAGCGTGCGGCGCATGGCGGATCTCGGCCAGCCGAACGGGCTCGCCTTTTCACCGGACGGGTGCACGCTCTACGTCAGCGATACATCGCGCACCGAGGGCGGCGACGGGCACACCATTCTGGCTTTCCCGGTTCGTAAAGATGCCGGCCTCGGCGAGCCACGCGCCTTCGCCGAGATCGAGCCCGGCGTGCCCGACGGTTTTCGGGTCGACCACCGTGGCTGGATCTGGACGAGTTCGGGGTCTGGGGTGCAGGTCTTCTCGGCGGAAGGTGGCCGGCTCGGGCTGATCCCGACCCCGCAGACATGCTCGAATTGCTGCTTCGGCCCGGACAAGCGGCGGCTGTTCATCACCTCTGGGCAGCACCTCTACGCCCTCGACCTTGCCAGCGACTGAAGCCGACGGGGCACGAACCCTTGCACCGCCTGGGAGTGCCGGAAACACCTGACACGTGACGGAAACATCTCTGCCAGGAACATCCCCAAAGTATGTCGGTTAGCCCCGCGATGGAGGCAATGCCCCAAGGGCACGTTGAGGAGCCGGTCGCCGCATCCTTCGCAGGCCCCCGATCGGGTTCGCGATGCCGCACGGCTCCTGAGGAGCAGCCATGGCCGAAGCCGTCGCCGATTTCTTCTGGAAGCGTCTCGCCGAGTGGGGGGTGAAGACGATCTTCGGCTACCCGGGCGACGGCATCAACGGCCTCCTCGGCGCCCTCCAGCGCAACGACCTGCCGTTCGAGTTCATCCAGGTCCGCCACGAGGAGATGGCGGCCTTCATGGCCACTGCCTACGCCAAGTTCACCGGCGAGGTCGGCGTCTGCCTCGCGACCTCCGGCCCCGGGGCGACGCACCTGCTCACCGGCATGTACGACGCCTATTCCGATCATGTGCCGCTGCTCGCCATCGCGGGCCAGCAGGCGCGCAACGTCAACGGCGCCCATTACCAACAGGAACTGGACCTCACCAGCGTCTACAAGGACGTCGCGGCCTACGTGCAGCAGGCGGCCTCCCCGGCGTCCGTGCGCCATATCGTCGATCGGGCGATGCGCATCGCCAAGGCCGAGCGCAAGGTCGCGGCGATCATCCTGCCGAACGACCTGCAGGACGTTCCCTACGAGGCCCCCGTCCGCAAGCACGGCAATACCTTCTCAGGGACAGGCTGGACCGCCCCGAAGGTCGTGCCGTTCGAGGCCGATCTCCGCAGGGCCGCTGACGTGCTCAATGCCGGCGAGAAGGTCGCGATCCTAGTGGGCGCCGGCGCGCTCCATGCTACCGACGAGGTGATCGCGGTGGCGAACCGCCTCCAGGCCGGTGTCGCCAAGGCGCTACTTGGCAAGGCCGCGCTCCCGGACGACCTTCCCTTCGTCACCGGCACGATCGGGCTGCTCGGCTCCGAGCCCTCCTCCGACATGATGGCGGAGTGCGACACCCTGCTGATGATCGGCTCCGGCTTTCCCTGGGCCGAGTTCCTGCCGGAGGAGGGCCAGGCCCGCGGCGTGCAGATCGACCTCGCGCCGGAGATGCTGTCCCTGCGCTACCCGATGGAGGTTCCGCTCCAGGGCGAGTCGGCCGAAACCCTGCGCGCGCTCCTGCCGCTGCTCAAGCAGAAGGCGGAGGGTGGCTCCTGGCGCAAGGGCATCGAGAAAGGCGTCGCCTCCTGGTGGAAGGAGGCCGAGGATCGCGCGATGGCGAAGGCCAACCCGGTGAACCCGCAGCGGGTGACCTGGGAACTCTCGCCGCGGATGCCCGACCGCGTCATCATCACCTCGGATTCGGGCTCCTGTGCCAACTGGTACGCCCGAGACCTGAAGATGCGGCGAGGCCAGATGTGCTCGCTCTCGGGTGGCCTCGCTTCGATGGGGGCGGCGGTGCCCTACGCTATCGCCGCCAAGGTGGCCCATCCGGACCGGCCAGTGATCGCGCTCGTCGGCGACGGCGCCATGCAGATGAACAACATGGCCGAGCTAATCACGGTGTCAAAGTACATGCACCGCTGGCCGAACAAAACCTGGATCTGCTGCGTCTTCAACAACGAGGACCTGAACCAGGTGACGTGGGAGCAGCGGGTGATGGAGGGCAACCCGAAGTTCGAGGCGAGCCAGACGATCCCGAACGTGCCCTATCACAAGTTCGCCGAGCTGATCGGGCTGCGCGGCATCTACGTCGACGATCCGGAGCGGATGGGCGCGGCCTGGGACGAGGCCCTGGCGAGCCCGGTGCCGGTGGTGTTGGAGGTCAAGACCGACCCGGAGGTGCCGCCGCTGCCGCCGTTCTTCACCTTCGAGCAGGTGAAGAACTACATGTCGATGCTCGGCAAGGGCGATCCGAAGGAGCGCCATCTGCTGGTCGACACCGCCCGCCAGGTGCTGAGTTCGGTCCTGCCTGGCAGCAAGAGCTGAGACCCGGCGCGGCGACGATGCGTGACGATCCGATGATCCGGGCGGTGCGGGCGCGAGCCTTCACCGTGCCCACCGACGCGCCCGAGTCCGACGGGACCTATGCCTGGGACAAGACGACGATCGTCGTCGTCCACGTCGAGGCCGCGGGCGAGACCGGCCTCGGCTACAGCTACACCGACGCCAGCGTCGCACCCTTGATCGAGGCGACGCTGGCGACGCGGCTCTCGGGCCTCTCGGTCTTCGACATCCCACACGCTAACGCGGTCCTGTGGGGGGCGGTGCGCAACCTCGGCCGCTCCGGGCTCGCGACGAGCGCTATCTCGGCTCTCGACACCGCCTTGTGGGACCTAAAGGCGCGCCTCCTCGGGCTGCCGCTGGCGACCCTGTTCGGCCGGGTACGGGAGCGCGCCGAGATCTACGGCAGCGGCGGCTTCACAACTTATGACGACCGGCAGCTCCGCGAGCAGCTCGAAGCCTTCGTCGCGCGCGACGGCTGCCGGGCGGTGAAGATGAAGATCGGCAGCGAGCCCGAGCGCGACCCCGCCCGGATGGCGGCGGTGAAGGATGTAATCGGGGACGCAGAGCTGTACATCGACGCCAACGGCGCCTTCACGCCGAAACGCGCGCTCGCGATGGCGCGGGCCGTCGAGCCGTTCGGCGTGGCGTGGTTCGAGGAGCCGGTGACCAGCGACGATCCCGACGGGATGGCGTTCGTCCGCGCCGCGGCGCCCGCCGGCATGGAGATCGCCGCGGGCGAGTACGCCTACACCCTCGACGACCTGCAGCGCCTGATCCGCGCCGGTGCGGTCGACGTGGCGCAGGCGGACGTGACCCGCTGCGGCGGCTATAGCGGCTTCCTCAAGATGGCGGCTTTGTGCGAGGCGGCGCATCTCGACCTCTCCGGTCACTGCGCCCCCGCCCTGCACCTGCCCGTCGCGATGGCAGCACCCCGCTTCCGGCACCTCGAATGGTTCCACGACCATGTCCGCATCGAGCGGATGCTGTTCGACGGGGCGCCGGTGCCGCGGGACGGCGCGATCGCCCCCGACCCGGGCCGGCCGGGCCACGGCCTCACCCTGAAGAGCCGGGACGCCGATGCCTATGCCGTCTGATCGCGGTCCCCACGCCGGTTCCCTCAAGCGCCGCGTCGGCCCGGTGCGGGTCGAGGCGGCGGTCCATCCGGCCGTTGCCCTCGCGGCGGTCGCGGCCGGGGCCGGCCTGCTGACCTGGTTCGCTGCCGGGCGCTCGAAGCGCCTCGGTCCGGCCCCGTTGGAGGGCCGCCGCTACGCCCCGCGCGGCCGCGCCGTGACCGCGAGCGCGGCGCAGCGCCTCAACCACGCCTCCTCGATGCTCGCCGCCTCCGTGCTGTTCGACTCCGGCCTCGAGCATTATCGCGGCCAGTTCTTCAACCGGGCGATGTACACGCCGATCATCGTCTCGAGCATCGCCCTAGCCTCGTCCCTGCACGGTGCCGGCGACACCGATCCCGGCAGTTCCCACGTCCGGCACACGGTGCAAGCGCTGGCGGGCCTCACCGGGCTGATTGGCTTTGGCTTCCACGCCTACAACGTCGGCAAGCGGGAGGGCGGGTACTCCCTTCAGAACCTGTTCTACTCGGCCCCGATCGGCGCGCCGATGGCGCTGACGCTGGCCGGTCTCCTAGGCATCGTTGCCGAGCGGGTGCGCGACGCCGATCCCTACGAGCCCCGCCTCGGCGGAAAGCCGGCAGGGCGCATGCTGGCGCTCGCCACCGCCGGCATGCTCGCCGGCACGACCCTAGAGGCCGGGCTGCTGCATTTTCGCGGCGCCTTCCAGAACCCCGCTATGTTCGTGCCCGTGACCCTGCCGCCGCTTGCGGCAGCCCTCCTCGTCCGCGCCGCCGGCAAGTCCGAGGGCGCGAGCCAGGTCGGTGCCAAGTGGGGGATGTGGGCGGTCTCCGCCATGGGCCTCAGCGGCGTCGCCCTCCACGCCTACGGCGTGGCCCGGATGATGGGCGGCTTCGACAACTGGCGCCAGAACCTGATCGACGGGCCGCCGCTGCCGGCTCCCCCCTCCTTCTCCGGCGTGGCGCTCGGCGGCCTCGCCGCCCTCGAACTGCTCGAGCACCGTCCGCTTCGCCTCTAATCCGAGGGCCGCATGCTTCCCAGACGAGACCTTTATCCAGGCTACGACGTACTGGCGAAGCGCGACGGCCCGTCCTGGAACGCCAAGACCCGCGCCGTACTCGACGAGCGACTGGCGATCGGGCCAGAGACGCGTCGCTTCTTCGTCGAGGCCGAGTGGCCCACCCTGAAGGCTCTCGCCGCGCGCATCGTGCCGCAGCCAGCCGACCGGGAGGCGCCGGTTCCGGTCGCGGCGCTCGTCGACCACAAGCTCGCGACCGATACGCGCGACGGCTACCGCAATGCCGAACTACCCGAGGAGCGCGAGGCATGGCGGCGGGGCCTGCGGGCCCTCGACGCTGAGGCCATCGCACGGTTCGGCGCGCGCTTCCACGAGCTCGGTGCCTGGGCGCAGGACGAACTTCTGAAGCTCGCCGAGAAGGGTGAACTGATGGACGCAGCCTGGGAAGGCATGCCCTCCAAGCTGTTCTTCCACCAACGCGTCCTCGCCGACGTGGTGAAGGCCTACTACGCCCACCCGACCGCTTGGAACGAGATCGGCTGGGGCGGCCCGGCGAGCCCGCGCGGCTACGTGCGGATGGATTTCGACCGCCGCGACCCCTGGGAGGCCGCCGAGGCGAAGCCCGGCCGCGAGGCCGAAGCGTACGAAGAGAACCTTCGGGTCGGCGACTGAGGACAGATTTCGACATGCGCATCCCCGGCCTCGGCAGCGCCGCCGACAACCCGAAGCACGGCACGCCGGGTGACGATCCCGAGCACCATCCCCGCGCCCGCGACGGCCGCGCCCCTAACGTGATGCGGATCGGCGAGTGGGTGCCGATGCGACAGCACCGCGACGAGGACGAGGTCGATTTCGCGATTATCGGCACCGGCGCGGGCGGCGGCACATTGGCCTGCCGGCTCGCCGAAACCGGGTTCTCGGTCGTCGCCTTCGATGCCGGCCCGTATTTCCGCCCCCTGGAGGACTTCGCCTCCGACGAGAGTCATCAGTCCAAGCTGTACTGGACCGATGAGCGCATCGTCGACGGCGAGAACCCGCTGCAGATGGGCTCGAACAATTCCGGCAAAGCGGTCGGCGGCTCGACCGTACACTACGCCATGGTGGCCCTGCGCTTCCGGCCGGAATGGTTCAAGGCGCGCACGCTGATGGGTTACGGCGCAGACTGGCCGATCGACTGGCGCGAGATGTGGCACTACTACGATCAGGTCGAGGACGACCTGAAGATCTCGGGACCGGTCACCTATCCGTGGGGACCGCATCGGCGCCGCTATCACCGCCGCGCGCACGAGATCAACGCCGCGGCCAAGGTGCTGGCCCGCGGCGCCGAGGCGATGGGTATCGGCTGGACGCCGACGCCGCTCGCCACGATCTCGGCCCCGCGCGGGGACGCGCCGCCTTGCGTCTATCGCGGCTTCTGCACGCTGGGCTGCTCGACCAACGCCAAGCAGAGCGTGCTCGTCACCTACCTGCCCCGGGCGCTGAAGGCCGGTGCCGAGATCCGCGACCTCGCCATGGTGGGGCGGATCGAGACCAGGAACGGGCGCGCCATCGGCGTGCATTATCACCGCGAGGGCCGGTGGCGGTTCCAGCGCGCGAAGCACGTCGTGGTGGCGGGCTACGCCATCGAGACGCCGCGACTGCTCCTCAACTCGGCCCACCAGGAGTTTCCGGACGGGCTCGCCAATTCC
>NZ_LWHQ01000110.1:1649-1859 GCF_001653715.1 Methylobacterium platani | reverse complement strand
CGCTGGTGCGCGAGAGCGGGCTCGCCGTGCTGCAGGTCCCCGGCGGCGTCCCCTGGCACGACGGGCAGGACGCCTACCTGGTGGTGGCGATCGCCGCGCAATCCGACACCCACATCACGGTCCTGCGCCGTCTCACCCGCCTGATCCAGGACGAGGCCCGGCTGGCGCGCCTGCGCACCACGACGGACGCCTCCGAGATCGCCGCGGCGC
>NZ_LWHQ01000110.1:613-1393 GCF_001653715.1 Methylobacterium platani | reverse complement strand
AGGCCGCCGCCGCCCGCGCGGCCGAGGCCGCCGCCAGGGCCGCCGCTCCGGTGGCGGGCTGGAACCCGGCCGATCCGTGCCGCATCGTGCCCGGCATCGGTGCGAGCCCGGGCCTCGCCATCGGGCCGGTCCACGTGCTCGGCTCCACCGAGGTCGCGGTGCCGGACGAGCCGGAGCCGCTGACGAGCGGCGGCGACCGGCTGCACGCCGCCCTCGAATCGACGACGGCACAGCTCAAGGCGCTCGCCGACGATACCGGCCGGCGCCTCGGCCAGGCCGATGCCGGGATCTTCAAGGCGCAAGCCGACCTCATCGCCGACACCGACCTGATCACGCTGGCCTGCCAGCTGATGGTGGAGGGCCACGGCGTCGCCTTCGCGTGGCACCGGGCGGTGGAGCGGATGGCGGGCCAGCTCTCGGCCCTGGGCAACCCGGTGCTCGCCGCCCGCGCGGCGGACCTGCGCGACGTCGGCCGCCGGGTGCTGGCGCAGATCGACCCCGCGCTCCAGGCCGGCCACGCCCTGCCGGACCATCCGTGCATCCTGCTCAGCGCCGACCTCGCCCCCTCCGACNNGGTGCTCGGCCTCGCCACCGCACAGGGCGGGCCGACCTCCCACACGGCGATCCTCGCCCGGACGCTCGGCATCCCGTCGGTGGTGGCGGTAGGGCCCGGCCTCCTCGCCCTGCCCGCCGGCGCCACCGCGATCCTCGACGGCACGACCGGGCGGCTCTACCTCGATCCGAGCGCGCGCGACCTCGCCGCGGCCGAGGCCTGGCGCG
>NZ_LWHQ01000110.1:0-543 GCF_001653715.1 Methylobacterium platani | reverse complement strand
CGCGACGGGCACGCGCTCGCCATCGGCGCCAACGTCAACACCCCCGAGCAGGTGCCCTTCGCCCTGCAGCAGGGCGCCGAGGGCGTCGGCCTGATGCGCACCGAGTTCCTGTTCCTCGAGCGCGGCGACAGCCCGGGCGAGGACGACCAGTACGCCACCTACCGGGCGATGCTGGAGGCGTTGAACGGCCGCCCGCTGATCGTGCGCGCCCTCGATATCGGCGGCGACAAGCAGGTGCCCCACCTCGCCCTGCCGAAGGAGGAGAACCCGTTCCTCGGCGTGCGCGGCGCCCGGCTGCTGCTGCGCCGGCCCGACCTGATGGAGCCGCAGCTGCGCGCCCTCTACCGCGCCGCGAGGGATTGCGTGCCGGCCGGCGCGCCTTCCGGCAAGGAGGCCCCGCTCTCGATCATGTTCCCGATGATCACCTCGGTGCCCGAGGTGCTGGCCCTGCGCGGCACGTGCGAGCGGATCCGGGCCGAGATCGGCGCGCCGCCGGTGCCACTCGGCATCATGATCGAGGTGCCGGCCGCGGCGATCCAGGCC
>NZ_LWHQ01000109.1 GCF_001653715.1 Methylobacterium platani | reverse complement strand
GACGAGGCCGTTGCGGGTGTTCGAGCCGTCGCCCGCGATGATCGCGCTCGAGGTGCCCGAGCTGAACGGGTTGCCCGTACCGCTCGCCGTCACCGTGAGGTTGTCGGCGCCCGACTCGTTGGTCGTGGTGATCTTCAGCTGGCCCGTCGTGCTGTCCAGGGTCGCCATGGCGTTGGCCGGCGCCAGGGCGGCGTTGAGTTGGGTCAGGCTGGAGATCTGGCCTGCGCCCGTGCCGAAGGCGATGTTGACGGTGTTGCCGCTGGCGACCTTGACCGACAGCTGGGCACTCGCCAGGGGGCTGGCCGTGAAGCTCTGCGTCTTGACGCCGGCGGCGTTGGTGGTGACGGTCGTGGTGCCCTGGCCGGCCGCGTAGCTCTTGAACGCGGTGAAGCCGAGATTGGCGACCTTGGCGGTCGCGGTGCTGCCGTCGCCCAGGTTGATGGCGGTGGAGGCGTCCGCGGCGGTGAAGGTGAACTTGCGGGCCGTGGGGTCGAAGCTCGCGCTGACCGTGCCGCCGGTGGCCGTGCCGACCTTCTGGGCGAGCGAGCTCAGGGTGTCGCTCCGCGACACCGTGACGGACTGGCCGTTGACGGTGAAGCTATCACCGGCGGTGAAGCCGATCGCCGTGGCGAAGGTGGTCGCGTTGGGCGAGAACGTGCCCGTGAACGCCGCCATGCCGTTGACCACGGTGCCGCCGAGGCCGAGCGCCGTGTTGGTCGCCGAATCGACGGAGAAGGTGGCACCGTCGGAGGTGCCGACGAGCTTGATGAAGTTGGTGCTCGCGGTGGCCTGGACGCCCGAGCCGCCGGCCTTCAGCTGGGAGTTGATCGAGCTGATCAGGGTCGACTGACTGGTGTCGTCGACGCCCTTGTTGAGCGTGATGCTGACGCCGTCGATCGACAGCGTCGCGGTGTTGGCGGAGCTGAACAGGGCGGCATCGATTTGGGTGGTGCCGCTGACGTTGACGGTGCCGGTCACGGCGGCCGCGGTGCCGGAGGCGTTTGCGGTCAGGGCCGAGTCGGCCACCGCCGAGGTCGCACCGGTCGACAGCAGGTTGTTGGCGGTGGCGCCGGTCAGGGCTGTGGAGGAGATGGCAGCCTTGGCGGCGAAGGCGTTGGAGGCGCCGAGGGCCTGCTGGGCGACGGACTTGAGCTGGTCGGTCAGGCCCTGCAGCTTGGTGATGCCGGTATTGGCCGCCTGGATTGT
>NZ_LWHQ01000108.1 GCF_001653715.1 Methylobacterium platani | reverse complement strand
CGTCGTCGACGACGAGGACGACCTGGGAGGGCAGCCCGCGGGACGCGGCAAGGCGCAGGACCGGTGCCGCCCCTGGTGACTCCCCCGACGCGGGCGCCGCCACCGGCAGCCAGATCTCGGCGACCGTGCCGGTGCCGGGGCGGCTGCGCAGCACCAGCCGTCCCCGCGACTGCGCCGCCAGGCCGTGCACCATCGACAGGCCGAGGCCGGTGCCCTTGCCGACGCCCTTGGTGGTGAAGAACGGCTCCTGTGCCCGGGCGAGGGTCGCCTCGTCCATGCCGAGGCCGGTATCGGTGACCGAGAGGCAGAGCGGGGCGGGCTCCTCGCCCTCGCCCGCCGCCGACGGGGCGAGCCGCGCCGCGATCGAGACCGTGCCGCCTTCCGGCATCGCGTCGCGGGCGTTGACCACGAGGTTGAGCAGCGCGAGCTCGAGCTGGTGGGCGTCGACGAGGGCCGGCGGCAGGTTCAGGGGAAACCGGGTCTCGATCCGCGTGCCGGGCCCGATCGAGCGCTGCAGCAGGTCGGTCATGTCGCGCACCAGCCGCGCGAGGTCGATCGCCTCCGGCCTGAGCTCCTGCCGCCGGGCGAAGGCGAGCATGCGCTGGGTCAGGGACGCGCCGCGCTGGGCGCCCTGGACCGCGTTGTCGAGCAGGCGCAGCAGGCGCGGATCGTCGGGCAGGCGCTTGCGCAGCAGCTCGAGGCTGCCGAGCACCGCCATCAGGAGGTTGTTGAAGTCGTGGGCGACGCCGCCGGTGAGCTGGCCCAGCGCCTCCATCTTCTGCGCCTGGGCGAGCGCGCCTTGCGCCTGCTCCAGGGCGGCCTCGGCCCGCTTGCGCTCGGTGATGTCGCGGGTGACCTTGGCGAAGCCGACCAGGGCGCCGTCCTCGCCGCGGATCGGGTCGATGACGACGCTGGCCCAGAACCGCGTGCCGTCCCGGCGTACGCGCCAGCCCTCGATCGCGAATTTTCCGCGGGCGGCGGCGGCGAGCGCCGCGGCCGGCGCGCCCCGGTCCCGGTCCTCCTCGGTGTAGAACAGCGAGAAGTGCCGGCCGACGATCTCCCCGGCCTCGTAGCCCTTGATGCGCCGGGCGCCGGCATTCCAGTTCGCCACCAGGCCGTCGCGGTCGAGCATGAAGATCGCGTAGTCGGTCACGCTCTGGAGCAGCAGGCGGTAGCGCTCTTCGCTGGCGCGGAGCGCCGCCGCCTCGCGGGCAGCGTGCTCGGAGAAGCGGCGGTCGACGGTGGCGGCGGCGAGCGCGAGCGCCAGGACCAGGAAGGTCACCGCCGCGACGCCGGCGGCGAGGCGGACCTGGTCGACCTCCCCGCCTGCGGCGACGTGCGGCACTCCCGCGGCATGGGCCGAGACGTGCAGGCCCTGCATGGCGGCGTAGTGCATGCCCGCGATCGCGAGCCCCATCGCGCCCGAGGCCGCGACCCGGAACCCGGCACCGCTCTCGCGCAAGGAGAGCCGGATCGCCACGGTGGCGGCCCCGACCGCGATCAGCACCGAGGCGGCGACCCAGGCCGGATCGACGTGGAGCGCCGCCGGCAGCCGCATCGCCGCCATGCCGGTATAGTGCATCAGGACGATGCCGAGCCCGGTGACGAGGCCCGCCAGGGCGATCGCCCCGCCTCCGCCGCCCGGCCGCCGGGCGACGGCGAGGCCGATCGCCGTCACCGCGACGGGCAGGACGAGGGAGAGCAGCGTGAGGCCGGGGGCGTAGGTGATCTCGATGCCGGGCAGGCGGAAGGCCAGCATGCCGACGAAGTGCATCGACCAGACGCCGCCGCCGAGCACCCCGGCGGCCGCCGCCAGCCAGGCCCGCCGGGCCCAGCCGGTCGCCGCGTTCATCCGGCCGGCGAGGTCCAGCGCGACGTAGGCCGCGAGCGTCGCGATCGCGATCGAGAGCGCGACGAGGACGGGATCGTGACTGCCGGCATGCGCCATCGGGCACCTTGAGGCTCGCGCGGATGGCGGCCGGAGCCGCCGACCCTCTCCGGTCCTGCCGGGCCGGGCGCTGGAGCCCAAAGTCTAACCGATGTCGCCGGCCGGCGCGATGCGCGAAACTCTCTCGTGCATCGCCCAATCCTGCAGTTTATGGTTGTATCATTACCAGGTCGTTGGTTTCGGGTTGCGCTCGTCGAAGCCCTTCTGGTGCCAGTAGGGATAGATCGGCGTCTCCTGGCTCGCCGCGTCGAGGCGGGCGATCTGGGCGGGATCGAGGCTCCAGCCGACGGCGCCGAGATTCTGCGTCAGCTGCTCCTCGTTGCGGGCGCCGACGACGATGTTGGCCACCGTCGGGCGGCTCAGCAGCCAGTTGAGCGCCACCTGCGCCGGCTTGCGCCCGGTCTCGGCCGCGACCTCGTCGAGGACGTCGACGACCCGGTACAGGGCCTCGTCGGCGACCGGCGGTCCGCCCTCGGCGCCGCCCGCCGCGATGCGCCCGCTGGCATTGGCGCCGCGGCGGATCTTGCCGGTGAGGCGGCCCCAGCCGAGCGGGCTCCAGACCATCAGGGCGACGCCCTGGTCGAGGCCGAGCGGCATCAGCTCCCACTCGTAGTGGCGCCCGACCAGCGAGTAGTAGCCCTGATACGCGACGTAGCGGGCGAGCCCGTAGCGCTCCGAGGTCCCGAGCGCCTTCATCAGCTGCCAGCCGGAGAAGTTCGAGGCGCCGATATACCCGATCTTGCCCGCCCGCACGAGGTCGTCGAGGGCCCGCAGGGTCTCGTCGACGGGGGTCAGCGCGTCGAAGCCGTGCATGAAGTAGACGTCGATATGGTCGGTGCCGAGGCGCTTCAGGCTCGCCTCGCAGGCCCGTACCAGGTGGAAGCGCGACGAGCCCTTGTCGTTCGGGCCCTCCCCCGTCGGGAAGGTCGCCTTGGTGGAGATCAGCGCCCGGTCGCGCCTGCCCTTGAGCGCCTGGCCCAGGATCTCCTCGGAGGCGCCCTGGGAGTAGATGTCGGCGGTGTCGAAGAAGGTGACGCCGGCGTCCAGGCACAGGTCGACCATCCGGCTCGCCTCGGCGACGTCGGTCTGGCCCCAGCGCTGGAAGAATTCGTTGCTGCCCCCGAAGGTGCCGGTGCCGAGGCTGAGGACCGGAACCTTGAGGCCGGACCGCCCGAACTGCCGATATTCCATGCGCGCGCCCTCATCCGTGGGCCGGGCGGCGCGGCGGCGCACCCGGCGAGTGGTGGGATGAGGGGTGTCTTAGGTCCCGGGCAGGCGACGACAACCCGGGCGGGCGCCGGGCGGATGCGCGCAACGCCGCCGCCTCGTCCCCCCGGCCGCTCACGCCACCTGGCGCAGCTCCGGCGCGGCGAGCACCACCCGGTCGCGCCCCTGCGCCTTGGCCTGGTAGAGCGCCCGGTCGGCTTGTCCCAGCAGGGTCTCGAAATCGCCGGTGCCCCGGGCGACGCCGATGCTGACCGTGACCGCGAGGCCCGGCAGCAGGTCCGGGCGCATCGCCGCGACGGCGTGGCGCACGGTCTCGGCGACGGCCGCCGCATCGGCCGCCCCGGCGCCGGGAAGGAGGCAGGCGAATTCCTCGCCGCCGAGGCGTCCGAACGCGGCGCCCTCGGGCAGGACCTGGCCCGCGGCGGCGCAGAACCCGACCAGGACCGCGTCGCCGACGGCGTGTCCGAAGGTGTCGTTGACCCGCTTGAAGTGATCGAGGTCGAACAGCAGCAGGGCGCAGGGTCCGCCCGCCAGCGCCCGGCGTGCATCCGCCGCCAGGGCCCGGCGGTTGGCGATGCCGGTGAGCGGGTCGGTGTCGGCGACGCGGCGCTGCTCGGCCTCGAGCCGCTCCTTGGCGAGCGCCATGAACAGGACCGAGACCGCCACCGTGTAGAGCAGGGCGGCGAAGCACAGGATCGCCACCCAGGCGGTCTGGGTCGGGGTGCCGGTCGGCGGCACCGGCAGGGCCAGGGTGGCGGGGATCCGCGTCCAGATCAGCAGCGCCTCGCTGGCGAGCAGGATCGCCGCCGGGGCCCGCGAGGGCAGCTTCTCGCCGCGATGGTGCCAGAGGGTGCGGGCGGCGAGCGCGCAATACAGGCCGGCCACCGCCGAGGCCAGGATCACCCGCGCGCCGAGGGAGGCGTAGAAGGGCGGCACCAGGCAGGCGGCCAGCCAGGCGAGCGGGCCGGCGGCGATCCAGGCGGCGGGGACGCGCCGGCCCTCGAAGGAGCGGGCGCCGCCCCAGATCAGCCCGAAGGCCGCGAGCATCGCCGCATTGGCGAGCCCGATCGAGAGCCAGTCCGGGACGATGTCGCGCAGGCCGAACAGCGTGACCGCGCCGGCGCCGACGATCTGCGCCGCGCCGAGGAAGCCGAGGGCCCGGGTCCGGCGGGCCTGGCTCCACGACAGGAGGTACAACGCGCCCATCACGACCGTCACGAAGACGGTCACGATCACCAGGGTCGGCGCGTCCAGCTTCATCCCGCCATTCCGCCCGGCGCCGATTCGGGACCGGATGTGTAGCACGGACGACTGGCGCAAGAATGTTCATTCGACGCCGCGAGCCACCCGGACGGGTGAAAGACGAGGAAAAGAATCGTCCAGTCCGCGCGGAGGCGAGCGGCCGAGCATCGTCCGGCGACGTGGGTGCCGGTTCGTCGGACGATGCGGCGAACGCGAATGCCTGGAGCATTTTCCGACCGAGCGGCCGCCGGTTGGGCAAAGAAAATGCGGCAAAATCAGAGACCTGGAGCAGCGCAGGATGGCAACGTCACGGTCCACGACACGAGCT
>NZ_LWHQ01000107.1 GCF_001653715.1 Methylobacterium platani | reverse complement strand
TGAATGCGTCAATGCACTAGCGGTTCTACCACGGCATCGCCGAACCGCGCCGCCGTGAAAATACCGAGGGGATCATAGATCCAATCGCTGGCGTCCTCCGCCTGAAATCGTACCACTTGGCCACCGATGTGAGTTGTGTGGACCGGCCAGCCGCGTAGGCGTTCGATCGCGACGGCGAAAGCCACACATCGATCCACCTCCCACTGACGAACCTGCTCCGGCGAGAACCTTCCTCGCCCGACCGTCGTGATCGTCGTCGGGTTGATCCTTGCTGCACCCATCGTGATTTCGCTCCCAGCTCCTGCGATCAGATCCACGAGGCCGCTGTTTCTGTGCCTTATGCAAGGCACGTCGTTGTAGCGACACGTATTTGGACGGGAAGGGGCGTGCCAGGATCGCTGCGCGCCCTTGCCAAAGTGCAATCCTATGTTGCGAATTAGTTTATACTTTGGTTCCGTAGGTCGATTCTATGGCTCGTTCCACAACAGGTGCCCTTGATCAACGAGGCGCACGCGATGAACGCCCTGGTGATCCGCGCCCGGCTCTGGCAGTTCCGCTTCATCACGGCCGACGGCGAGGTCGAGAAGGCCCTGGCGACCAAGGGGTTCGGCGGGATGGACGCCGGCCTGAGAGAGCGGATGGACCGCTACTAGGCACTGATCAGCTCGCCCGGCGAGCAGGAGGCCTTCGACGCCCTGGACACGAAGCTTGCGGCGTTCCGGGCTGACTGGGCCTGCCTCAAGGGCCTCCCGAGCTAGTCCGAGATCGACGCCTTCTTCCGCGGACCGATGAACGGGACCTACCGCGCCACGATTGACACCGCCGGCAAGCTCGTCGCCCTCAACGCCATCGCAATGCTCGCGGTGTTGATCCTCGTAACCCTGGCGGCGGTGCTGTTCTGCCTCGTCCGCGTCGTCCGGCCGCATGACAGGCGCGATGCGCTGCCTGGCTTGTCCCTAGGCCCGGATGTCTCCAAAGGCATGCGCTGCGCCGTCACCGGACAGAGGCTTACTCAGCATCCTCAGCGCAGCATCCTCTGGGGCCGCGATTTCGCTATTGCCGAACAAACGCGGCGGCAAAGGATGTGCGACTCTTCTGCAACACGCGCAAGCGCCGGACAATCTTTCAGGACAGCGAGTGCATCGCTCGGCCGTGTCGCACCCCAGCGGCAAGGGCGCGTGGGACATGACGCAGCTCGAGATGCCAGGGCAGATGCGACAAATTCGGGGGTGGGCTTCCGCTGCCAGCGTCCCCGAAACGAGGCGCAATGACACGTCGCAAAAAACCCTGATTCTTCAAGGGCGCTTGTGCGGGATAGCAAAACTGTGCTGGGATCGTAGCAGAGAACACCGCGAAAAGCGCAAAACTATGGTGTTCGTGATGCCTGGCGGAGAGGGAGGGATTCGAACCCCCGATGGACTTGCGCCCATGCCGCATTTCGAGTGCGGTGCATTCAACCGCTCTGCCACCTCTCCGCGGGCGCCGTCGCCAGCGCAGGCGGGGCATTAGCATGGGTTCTCGCCGAACCACAAGCGGGATCGGCGAGAAATCCAGGGCAATCGGGTGAATGA
>NZ_LWHQ01000106.1 GCF_001653715.1 Methylobacterium platani | reverse complement strand
CGCCGCCGTCGTCACCATCGCCGCCATCGTCCTCTGGCTTCGGTAACTGTCCACACCGCCTAGGGCTGTTAGGTCCTCGACGCGGCCGGCGCGCCCGTCCCGGAGCCGACCTTCAACGACGGGAGGTGGTGATGGGCACACAGCACGTCATCCACGCGCGCGACGGGTTCGAGGTCTGCCTGAACGAGGCCGGCAACGAGTTCCACATCATGCTGAAGGCGTCCGACGAGGCCGACATTCGGCACGTCGTCGCTTGGCACAACCACCGCACGGCCGGGGCCTACGGCGAGCAGTGGCTGACGCCCGACGACCTCGTCGCGATGGCCGTCGAGATGATCCGGGTCGCCTCGGTCTGGACCGCGGACCCCGAGGCGCTCGTTGAGGCGGCCGCCCTTAAGGTGATGGAGCTCTAACGATGCAGGCCATCATCGAGTCCCTCAGGTGCTACCAGGCGGCCGAACGCCAGGCGTTGGCCCACAGCATCGCCATGTCGATTGCCATGGGCACCACGAAAGCCGAGCTCATCGAGGCAGACCTCCGCGCCAGCCGGGAGCGCAGGGACGCCCTGGTGGCGGCCGGCAAGATGGACGCCTACGGCAACCGGTTCTTCCAGGTCGGCGACCTGGTGACCCGGGACGGGGCCGACATCCACCGCGTCGTCGAGCACAACGGCTCGCCCGGTTACGCCCCGGACGGGTTCACCGTCGTCTGCGTCAGCCCACCGGCGGACGGCTGGTGCGAGGTCGGTGACGAGGAGTTCAACACCTGCCGCAGGTACGAGTGGGTCACGGACCCGCTTGCCGGAAATCCGGCGGGCCCCGGCCGGGACACCGGCCCGCCCTGCGATGCCGAGGACCTGACCCAAGGGAGTCCCTCTACGCGAGCGTCGTCTCCGCCGAACGCGAGCGCCACCGGCGCGAGATGGAAGCATGGCGCGCCGAGTTCGAGCGCGGCTACCTCCACCCGATCCGGCACGCCATGACCGACGTGCTGGTCGACATCGAGGCGGCGAAGGCGGCCCGGCCGGCAATCGGCAAGCCCCTGTCCCGACGGGCCTGGCGCCGGAACCGGGCGCGCGTCAGCGCGGCAAGGGTCGCCCTGGCGCGGATCTACCACGAGCCGGTCACGTGGGCTTGGCCTTCCCCCGGAGAGAGGTAGGTAACGGCCTACCGAAGTGGGCATGCAATGGGGAGGCACGGAGGCAATTTTTGCCTGGTAACTAGTGCGCCATCGCGTCAAATATGACGCGCCATCCCCAAGACAGGGTGTGAATTACTGACGAATCCTCCGTCGAGGCCTTGGCGAATACCCTCCGTTCACGCTATGTTGCCCGCTCGCTGAAACGGGAGTGTGCGTACTTGGCGTATCTGCCCCAGCCCTCGAAATCCTCGGCCGGCACTTACTGGAGCACCAAAACCGACGACGAACTCCTCTCCACGCAACTGACGACCGACGGCCCCGAAAAGCCTCGAAGAACTTTCCGAAGATCAGCCTCCAGATGAGGAGGCACTCGTGGAAATGGCCTACAACGTATCCGGTCGCGAACGCGGTATGGTTCGATGCGTATTCTGCAAGCATCCGAACCACTTCAACGGCGTTGTCATGCGCTACAAGTCCGGCACTAGGCGCTTGGTCGGCCGGGACTGCGCTAGTGTCCTGGCACTGAAGTTCGGCGACGAACGTTGTAGGAGAAGATCCTGTTACGGAGCGCGCCGATGTCTCGTCCCCTGCCCGCGGTGAAGCTGAGGCTGGCCGAGCGTGACGCCCTGGAGAAATGGGCCGGGCGTCGCAAGACCGCGCAAGGCCTGGCCACGCGTGCCCGCATCCTGCTGCTGGCCGATGAGGGCGCCTCCAACAAAGCCATCGCCGCCGACCTCGCCCTCGACCCGGCCACCGTCAGCAAGTGGCGCAATCGCTTCCTGCGCGACCGTGTCGAGGGGCTCTACGATCAACCCCGCAGCGGCGCTCCCCGTCGCATCGACGATGACAAGGTCGAGGCCCTCGTGCTCGACACGCTCGAACGCAGGCCCGAGGGCGCCACGCACTGGAGTTCGCGCCTGATCGCCAAACGCCACGGCCTCTCTCACACCAGCGTCCAGCGCATCTGGCACGCCTTCGGGCTCAAGCCGCACCGCACCAAGAACTTCAAGCTCTCCACCGACCCCGACTTCGTCGGCAAGGTCCGTGATATCGTCGGGCTCTACCTCGATCCGCCGACCCGTGCCGTCGTGCGGTGTGTCGACGAGAAGAGCCAGATCCAGGCGCTCGATCGGTCGCAGCCCGTGGTGCCGCTCCAGCCGGGCGACGTCGAGCGGCGCACCCACGACTACAAGCGCCATGGTACAACGTCCCTGTTCGCCGCGCTCGACATCGCCACCGGTCAGGTGATCGGGCAGTGCCAGCCCCGCCACCGTGCCAGCGAGTTCCTCACCTTCCTGGACACGATCGACGCCAACGTGCCCACCGACCTCGACGTGCATCTGGTGATGGACAACTACGCCACCCACACCACGCCCGAGGTCCGGGAGTGGTTGGCGCGCCGTCCGTGCTGGCAGGTGCATCACACCCCCACCAGCGCCTCCTGGCTCAATCAGGTCGAACGCTTCTTTGCCCTGCTGACCGAGCGCGAGATCCGGCGCGGCGTCTACCGCAGCGTCGAGGAGTTGGAGCAGGCGATCGACACCTTCCTGAAGGCACACAACGCCGATCCCAAGCCGTTCCGCTGGACCAAGTCCGCCGACCAGATCATCGCCTCCGTCGAGCGCTTCTGTCTCAGAACCGCGCAGCTTGAAGACGGATAAGCCACTTCATCGCCGAACTTCAGTGCCAGGACACTAGAAAGCATTACGGCGTCACCTTTGATCTCCTGGCCCGCGACTTCGATGCCGCGAGGGACCGCCGGGATTACGTCGAGCAGCAACGGCTCGTCATGGCCCGTGACCGCGACATCCTCGGTATGATGGCCACCATGCGAGCGGACCCGTCCGTCGCAGAATTCGGGGAGGTGCGTCGGCGATTGCGCGAGTTCGTCGGCGAGAAGCTTTGGCCCAAGCTCGTCTGCATCGCCGACGGTGACGGACGTCTCGTCGTCGAACGATGCGTCATCAACTACGCTGCAATGGAAACCGGGCGTGGCCGTCAGTCCGTCTTCGCGCTAGTGGGCGATAGATACCTGCGCGGCGCCGAGCTTGTCCGCTCTGGCCCTACGGTCGCAGAACGCCTTCAAGACATTGAGGAGCGTCTAACGGGTGTAGTCGCCATACTGCGTCGCAACGACGCCAGTACGACTACCTTGCGACAGAGCATCGTGATGCTGTCCGACTTGTTGCGCGAAGTCGAACGTGAACGAGTGAGGATGCGAGCAGTCAACACGTTCTTCGACGGGAGCAACGGGGGAGGCCTTTGCGACTTCGCTTCCTGGTTGGTTGATAACGGCAAGCAAGGCGTATCTGTCCTTTCGCTTCCCTATCGGCTCTACGACCAGGGTCGGTCGAACGGGCATCTGGAACTCTGTCCGTCCCCTCATTATCGAATCCCAGGTGCAGACCTGATCGAGGTGATGCGCGACACCACGGCCCGACCTGCTAGAGCGTTTTCGGCTTA
>NZ_LWHQ01000105.1:913-2270 GCF_001653715.1 Methylobacterium platani | reverse complement strand
CCGCGTCGACCGCCGCGCCGGATTCCTGGATCGGGTACTTCATCCCGGCCCGGCCGCGGTAGCGCCCGGCCTCGTCCCACAGCGGCACGCCGATGATGCGGAAGCGCCAGACTTCGCCGTTGGCGAGGCGCTCCAGCGACGTGCCCTGGAAGCGGGCCTGGGGTTCGTGGACCCGCAGCGCCCGTTCGCGGAACGCCTCGCGCTGGTGCGGCACCACCATGACGAACGGGTTGAGGGTGATCTCCTGCAGCGAGAACCCGTGCACCTGCGCCATCTCGAGCGGGAAGTCGTGGATGCGGTCGGTGCCGACCGAGTAGGTCGTCGCGTAGGAAGTCAGGTAGAGCGCCTGCCGCCGCCGCTGCTCCGCGGCGTGGATCTGCCGCAGCCGCTCCCGGTCGGTGACGTCGAGGGCGACGCCCCTGGCCGAGAGCGGGCGGCCCTCCGGCGAGACCCCGAGCTCGGACAGGAGCGAGAGTATGCGCATGCCCCCGTCCGGCCGGATGAGCCGGACGAGCGCGCTCGGCGAGACGACGCCCTGCCGGATCTCCCCGGCGCTCGCCAGCTGCGCCCGGTCGTCCGGATGCAGCATGGCGAGGAGGAGGCCGTAATCCGGCACGGTGCTGCGGGGATCGAGCCCGAGGAGCCGGAAGAAGCCCGGCGACCAGACCTGCTCGCCGGACGCGATCGACCAGCGCCACCCGCCCGCGATGCCCTGATCCTCGATCGTCCGCAGGAAGCCCTCGGAGCAGGACTTGAGGTCGGCAGCGTCCATGCGTCCGTTGTTCAGGAAAATTTACCTTTGTCCTGAGCATGATACGGCGCGCCGCCGCCGCGAGTCAAAGGCATCCCGCCGTCGCGCGCCATCCTCGGCCCCGTCGCGTCGGCGCTGATGCGCCGGCGCGAGGAAACGGCGACCCTGCGGGCTTGCCCGGCACTGTCGAACGAGCCCGTTCGAAGGCGCGGCTGTCTTAGACCTTGGTCACCGCGATCGTGCCGTCGTCCATGGCGACGAAACGGATGCCGGCCTGGCGCAGGGCGGCCACGGCCTTGTGGCGGGAGCGGGCGCCGTGGTTCTCGCCATTCTCCTCGAGGCGCCGCACCGTCGAGAGCGACAGGCCNNAGCACCGGCGCGCCGGATTCGTGGATCGCGTACTTCATCCCGGTCCAGCCGAGATAGCGGCCCGCCGCGCTCCAGACCGGGACGCCGACGAGGCGGAACCGCAGCACCTCGCCGCTGGCGAGGCGCTCGCGCCCGGTCCCCTGGAAGCGCGCATGGCGGTCGTACATCTCCCAACCCCGGTGGCGCAGGCCCTCGCGCTCCTCCGGAACGACCATCAGGAAGGGATCGGCCCGGATC
>NZ_LWHQ01000105.1:0-835 GCF_001653715.1 Methylobacterium platani | reverse complement strand
CCGCGAGGGACAGCCCGTGCACCTGCGCCACCTCGGCGGAGAATTCGTGGACGAGGTCCGGGCCGAGGAAGTACGTCGCCGCGTAGGTGGTCAGGTAGAGCGCCTGGCGCCGGCGCTCCTCCGCGGCCAGCATCCGCCGCAGCCGCTCCCGGTCGGTGACGTCGAGGGCGGCCCCGCTCACCCCGAGCGGCCGGCCCTCCGGCGAGACCCGCAGCTGCGACGCGACCGAGAGGATGCGCAGGTCACCGGAGGGCCGGATCAACCGGACGATCGCCTTCGGCGAGACGCAGCCCTGCCGGATCTCCTCGGCACTCGCCAGCAGGGCCCGGTCGTCCGGATGCACGAGATCGCGGAAGAGCTCGTAAGTCGCGTCGACCGGATGCATATCCAGGCCGAGGAGCCGGAAGAATCCTGACGACCAGCGCTGCTCGCCGGATGCGAGCGACCATTGCCAGGACCCCGCGAGGCCGGAATCTTCTACGATACGCAGGAATTCCTTGGAGAATGAACTGAGGTCAGCAGGATCCATTGGGGCAACTCGGGCACGCCCGGGATGTAAGAGACCCTGAGGCCGGCGCAAGCCGGAAATCGACGTTTCACGGTTAACGGATCGGTCCGGCGCCGGGCCCGGCGGGCTCAGGGTCCCTCCGTCCTGGCCGAGCGCCGGGCCTGCGCGACGACCTCCTCGGGCGTCGGCGGGTTGGCCGGATGGTGGCTGAGGCAGAGCGGCGTGCGCAGCTTGGCCGGCTTCCCCGAGCCCTCGGTGGCGAAGTAGAACTCGCCCGCGCCGAGCCGGCCGAGATCGGGCGCCGCGCCGCCGCTCGCCGCCATGATC
>NZ_LWHQ01000104.1 GCF_001653715.1 Methylobacterium platani | reverse complement strand
TGCACTGACTCAAACGGATGGTGCAGCGTTGCCGTTGACGGCATCAAGGATGGCGGCGGCCGGCTTGGTCCAAACGAAGGGCCTTGGCCTGTCGTTGTGCTCGGCGATGTAGCGGTTGATCGCCGCTTGCAGGTCGACGATCCCGCTGAAGCTGCCACGTTTCAGCCTGCGCCGGGTCAAGGCGGAGAAAAAGCCCTCGACCGCGTTCATCCACGAGGCCGAGGTCGGCGTGAAGTGGAAGATCCAGCGCGGATGCCGGGCCAGCCAGGCTCGCACCTTCGGGTGCTTGTGCGTGCCGTAGTTGTCCAGGATCACGTGGATCAGTTTGCCGGCCGGCACCGCGGCCTCGATGGTGTTGAGGAAGCGCAGGAACTCGTCGTGGCGGTGACGCTGCATGCAGCGGCCGATCACGGTGCCCTCCAGCACGTCGAGCGCGGCAAACAGCGTCGTGGTGCCGTGGCGGATGTAGTCGTGGGTCTGTGTCTCGGGGCGACCTGGTGTGACGGGCCGGCTGGGGCGGGTGCGCTCCAGGGCCTGGATCTGGCTCTTCTCGTCGAGCGAGAGCACGACGGCGTGGCGCGGCGGGTCCATGTAGAGGCCGACGATATCCTCGACCTTCTCGGCGAAGGCAGGATCGTTCGAGCGCTTGAAGCTGCGGACCCGATGCGGCTGGAGGCGATGGGCGTCCCAGATGCGCTGGACCGAGCGCAGGGAGATCCCGACGGCCTGCGCCAGGGCGCGGCCGGTCCAGTGGGTGACTTCACCGGGCGGTTCGGAGCAGGTGAGGGCGAGCACCTCGGCGACGATGTCGGTGGAGTGAGGCGGCTTACCAGGCGGACGGGTCTTGTCGCGCAGCAGACCCTCGACGCCTTCTTCGGCGTAGCGCTGTTGCCAGCGCCAGACGGCCGGCCGGCTGACGCCGGCCTGCTGGGCGACGTCGAGGACGGAGAGGCGTTCGGCCGAGAGCAGAACGATGCGGGCGCGCTGGATGTGCTTGAGGGGCCGCCCCCGATCGGCGACGATGGTGGACAGGTGCGCCAGGTCGGCGGCGCTGGGGATCACACAGACAGTCTGAGCCATGCCTCAGACTCGCATGGCTCAGGCCTCCTGTGAATCCTCTGAATGCGTCAATGCACTAG
>NZ_LWHQ01000103.1 GCF_001653715.1 Methylobacterium platani | reverse complement strand
CCCCGGCGGCGAGCGCGAGTTGCACGCGCTCAACGTTCTCGCGGGCGACCGCCTCGCTGACACGCAAAGCCGCCTCGGCTTCCTTGCGCGCCGTGACGTCGCTGAAGAAGATCGCGATGCAGCGCTCTCCAGGTCGACCGACCCGCACGGCACGCACGTCGAACCAGCGTTTAAACGCTTCGGCGTAGCTCTCAAAAGTCGCCGGCTCGCCGGTCTTGGCGACATGACCGTAGGTTTCAAACCAGAACCGCTCCAGGTCTGGAGCGAACTCGGTGACCCACTTGCCGCGCAGGTTAACACCAGCCTGCCGCTCGAAGGCAGGATTGGCCTCGACAAAACGGTAGTCGACCGGACGGTCATCCGCGTCGAACTTCACCTCCACGATGGCAAAGGCCGACTCAATCGTATCTACAATCGTACGGAAGCGCTCTTCGCTTTCGCGGGAGTGCTCCTCTGCCTGTCGCCGCCCGGTGATGTCCTGCACCGTGCCGTACATGGTGGTCACGCGGCCGGCCGCATCGCGCACTAGGCTGGCGTGTCGGGCAATCCAGCGCACGGCGCCGTCGTTGGCCCGGCGGATGCGGTACTCGGCGTCGGTGATGACGGTCCCGGCCGCCCGGGTCTCATCATCAGAAACCAGGTGGCGGTCCTCTGGCAGAGCGAGAGACTCGAACGCCTCGGCCGAGTAGAGGCCGGTCGGTGGGCGGCCGTAGATGCGGGCGAACTCGGGCGACACGTTGATGAGGCCGGAGGCTACGTCAACCTCGAAGGTGCCGACCTGACCGGCCTCCTGGGCGCGGCGGGAGCGGGTGTCGCTCTCCCGCAGAGCCTGTTCGCTGTCGATCCGCTCGTAGACTGCCGACATCATGCGGGCGAGGGTTTCGAAGAATGAAAACGCCTCGGCGTCGAACTCCGCCAGCTGGGTTGAGGCAAACGAGATCACCCCGCGCAGAGCCCCACGGCTCGTCAGTGGGAAGCCGACATAGGCGTTCAGGCCCAGCGCACGGGCCTTGGTGAACACCGGATCGTCGCC
This sequence comes from Methylobacterium platani, assembly GCF_001653715.1. Taxonomy (GTDB): domain Bacteria; phylum Pseudomonadota; class Alphaproteobacteria; order Rhizobiales; family Beijerinckiaceae; genus Methylobacterium; species Methylobacterium platani. Next base: position 3,485 of record NZ_LWHQ01000103.1, on the reverse strand, counting down.
CGCCTGCATCGCGGTCAGTACCAAAGGCTGACGCCGTTCGGCGATGATGCCGCAGACGGGCGCCCCGAACGGCATCTTGCGCAGGTAATCCTGCACATCCGGGGTCGTGTTGAGCGAATGCGTCAGGCGGAGGTGCTTGCCGTCCGGCCAGAGGTCGTAGGTATAGCTCCGATCAAAGCCCAGGACGTCGGCGCTGGCCGCCAAGATGGGGTCGAGCACGGCCGCCGGATCGGTCGCGGTCAGCAGGGCATGCGACGCCTGAGCCAGGATCTCGATGTGCTTGGCCTGCCGCAGCTGGGCTTCTCGCTGGTCGAGCGCCTGGTCGCGGTGTTCGACTGCCTGGCGCAGCGCCAGCAGCCCAGAGACCTGCCGCGCCAGTGCGCGCAGGTCGTCCGCCTGCTCACCGGTCAGGCCGCCTGGCCGAGGCTGGGTGTCGATCGCGCACAGTGAGCCGAGCACCTGACCGTCTGGCGCGTGTAGCGGTGCGCCCGCGTAGAAGCGGATGAACGGCTCGCCGGTGACGAGCGGGTTGGCCGCGGTGCGCGGATCGGCGGTCAGGTCCTCGATGACCAGGAGGTCGGGCTCTGAGAGCACGTACTGGCAGACCGAGGAGTTGAGATCGGTCTCGCAGTGGGGGAAACCAACCCGGGCCTTGAACCACTGCCGCTTCGCGGTGACTAGGCTGACCAGCGCGACGGGCACGGCACACAGGCGAGTTGCCAGGCGCACGATGTCATCGAAGCCCTGCTCGGGCGAGGTATCCAGGATGGCAAGGCCATCGAGCGCCGCCAGCCGTACGGGGTCAACCACGACCGGCGCTGAGAGCCGGATGGCGCTCGCGCTGTCGTCACCGCCAATGGTGTTGAGGGGGGTTGCCATCAGCGGTGGGCGGGTCTCGTCGGCCGAACCTGGCCGATCCTCACATGCACTAACCCTGTGACCCAACGAACCGGCTGGAGACATCGGAGGAGGGGTGCGAGAGGACTGAACATGAACGCTGATGGAGGGGGCTTTCCGTATCCATAGCACGGGTCGGAAAACGGCGGCGAGGGAATTACGCATGGGCTGCAGGCGTCCAGCCAGACAGGACGCTGCTCTGGAGCGCACGCCCCTGACTAGCTTCGCCGCACGGAGGTTAGGGGCCTACGTTCTGAGCGCCGCTCTTCGCGGAAATCCGTGCTCTGGGCAGGTGCTCCTGGTTCCATACGCTCAGCTTATGCGCTCGGTCCCCGGCTTCGATTTTCAGACATATTAACCTTGCAGGTTCAAATGCCTAAAAAACCATCTCTTTGTTGACATGCGTGTAGCGGGCGGTTCTATGGTTCTTGCGTCACCAAACTGAAGTGCGTCCCTGAAGCCACACCAGATTTTAAAGGGCCACCTGCGACCTGTTTTCGACTGAGATGATTGAACCATCGCGCTTAAGCTCGACGTTATGCTCATCGCCACGGTTCAGGCCGGCGGTGAGATCAGCCCGAACCCAGGTGACACCGATGCTCAAGACGTTTCTCTTCGCCACCGCGGCCATCGCGACGTCCGGCGCGGCCCTAGCCGCCGACCTGCCCCGCCGTGCGGCACCTCCGGTGTTCACGCCGGTCGCCCCGGTGTTCACCTGGACGGGTGCCTACTTCGGCATCAACGCCGGCTACGTCTTCGACGGCGACACCCGCTTCGACCGCACGACCGGCGACCTCGCCAACAACAACGCCGCGCTCGCCGTCGGCCTGCGCCCGACCGCGGCCCGCGTGCGTAACGATGGGTTCACCGGCGGCGGCCAGATTGGCTACAATTATCAATTCACGCCGGGCTCAGGCTTCGTGATCGGTATCGAGGCGGACGCCGCCTATACCGACCTCGACCGGATCCGCACGCTGAGCAACACCACGAACTTCGGCCCGCTCGTCACGCCCGGCGCGGTCGCCACCACGCGGGTCAACACCTACCAAGGCGGTCTCGACTTCCTCGGCACCGTACGCGGGCGCGTCGGCTATGCCTTCGACCGCTTCATGGTCTACGGCACGGGCGGCTTCGCCTATGGCGGCGTCAACAACCGCGTGACGTTCTTCGCTCCGAACGGCACGATCCCGTTCTTCAACGGGCGGCAGAACGACATCCAGACCGGCTACGCCTACGGCGGTGGCGTCGAGTATGCGCTGCCGACCGACTCGTTCTTCAACTTCTTCCGCTCGAGCGCGGTGACGCTGAAGGCCGAGTACCTGCACTACAATCTTGGCGGTGACCGCTTCGCCATTCCTGGGGTCAACGGCGGGCCCGGTAATTACAGTGCGCGCGTGCGTAACGATGGCGATCTTGTGCGCGCTGGACTGAACTACAAGTTTGGTACGTTCTAGTCGTCAGGCAATCAAGCAGGGTCTGTAACGCTTTCGAGATCTGACCCCGTCGCCCTGGCGACGGGGTCCCGAAGTACCATATCTTTCGGGCAGCCTCGATTCTTCTCAGATGCCGGCGTACCAGGCGTAGCCTTGATCCTCCCAGTACCCGCCTCGACCCTGGCCGATCGCGGCGTAGCTCTCGACCACCTCGATGTGCATCACGTACTTGGCCTGCTTGTAGCCGAGCTGCCGTTCCAGGCGCAGGCGCAAGGGCGCACCATGCGCCACGGGCAGCGGCTGACCGTTCATAGTGTAGGCCAGGATGGTCTGCGGGTGGTAGGCATCCACGAGATCGATGCTCTCGTAGTAGCGCACGGGTTCTGATGACAGCGACGTCCGCTTCGGCGGATCGTCATCGGCATCGCTCGGCTCGTTCGTATCGCGCTTATCCTCCGCGCTACCGCTCCGCTTGGTCATGTTTGGGTTGGCTTGCTCCAGACCGGCCGCATCATCACTCTCGCCATCACCCGCACTATCGGCCTCCCCGCCCTCCATCGTGTCGGCGCAGTGGAAGACGATGTAGCGGGCCTGCGGCTTCAGTCCGGCCCGCTGCAGCAGCTCGGACAGGGGCACACCTGTCCATCCCCCGATGCAGCTCCAGCCCTCGACGCAGTCATGGCGGGTGATCTGCGTGCGCGAGGGTAGGGCACGTAGCTCGGCAAGTGAGAGCTTCAGCGGACGATCCACCAAGCCGTCCACCACGAGGTGAAAGTCTCGGAAACCGCGTCGGGCAAGAGCCTTGTAAGCTCGATCGGGCGGGCTCTCCGTGCCGTTCGGCTTGAACCAGGGGGAGATCTCGGCCGCCGTGTACTCCGGGGCGAGGGTCGCCTCGCGCAGGAGCAGGCGTTGCACGAAGAGGTTGGCGTCCTCACCCGTGTCGAGTGTGCGCCGAAACCATTCCGCGTTCCCGAGCCGATCGCAGCCACCGAGGCTGGCGGCCAGAGCCGTACTCGCTGCGCCGAGCAGGAGCCCGCGGCGGCTTGGTGGACGCCTCACGTTGGTTCTCCTGTGCGTGTCGTCGCGCGCAGCGGCCGGACCTTGCGAGCGATCACGAACCAGCCCGTGAGCATACCGCGCATGTTGTTCCAGAAG
>NZ_LWHQ01000102.1 GCF_001653715.1 Methylobacterium platani | reverse complement strand
CCGTTTGAGTCAGTGCACTAGCGCAGCTTGAAAAAAGCTCTGTCCGATCAGCAGGGTAGGGGGCTTTCAGCTCAGATAAGGTGCGGGCGCAGGGAGGTGTCGAGGGTGCCCTCAACAGGCAACATCCCAAGGGCCGGTTCGCTCCCGCTCTCCGCTTGGGGGAGGGCACCCATCGCTGATGCGCCAGAAGCATCATACAGCGCGTTCGAGGGGCGTTCTGCTGCTCGCATGCTCTCGCGCTGCCCCGCTGGTCGTGGGGCACCCTGAGCCCAGCACGGCAGCCTCGCCTCAGTGGGGCAACTCTGCCAGGAGGGTGCTTCATGAGCCAGCCGGATATGACCCGAAGCGGCCCTTCATGATGCGTATAAGAAACGTTCGGTTGCGAGCAGCTTCCGGACATTCGGGTTCGAAAATATCGCAAAGGTATATGGCACATGGCCCGGTGAGATATGCGATTTAGATTATAAGTATTGATATCAAGTTTTCAGCGAGGCAATACTCGCTTCAGACGCTATTGGCAGCCTTATAAATCGCTAATTTCCACTCCATGTAGTATAGCCGCCCCTTTATCCTGATGTCTACGATGAATAATGAGCGCTGATCGCCCCCTTCACGACTCTTGATCGAGCGACCGCCTCCCAGCTCCCGATCAGATTATTCGCTACTCAATCGCGATTCTAACTCAATATCACTTACGGAAGATCAGCGACGACACGCCTAAACTGACTGGGTATTGTGCCGGTATGTTGCTGAAAGAAGCGGGTAAAGTTGGCTGGTGCGCTGAAGCCTAGATCGTCAGAGACCACGGCAAGGGTTGTGGCGGGGTCTAGGATAGCCGCGACAGCAGCTTCGACGCGCACGGCGTTGGTGTAGACGGCCGGGCTCAGCCCCGTGCAGCGGCGGAAAAGCGTGTTGAAGTGCGGCCGCGATAGACCGGCCGACCTCGCGACGGTGTCGAGATCGCGGGGTACGGCACCCGATTCCCGCATAAGTTGAAGGGCCCGCCGGATGCGGTGATCGGTCAACAGTGCCACACGCGGGGGCTGCCGGTCTCCATAGCGATGCGCCAGGGCGATAATCAGGGCACGGATCCGGTCTTCGAGCGTTGCTGCGTCAGTATCGTGGCAACCTATGCGCCGTACAAGGTCCTCGCGCGCTCTCCACAGGGTGCCGTCGAGTGGCACGCAGGACGCTTCGAAGAAGCGGCCGGCGCCGCAGGGCCGGAACGCGCGATCAATCCCAGCGAGCCAAGCGGGCTCGATGTAAAGGGCGAGGAAGGCCGTCCGTTGCAGCCCACCCCGGTGCAGGTAGCGGTGCGGCTCCCAACTGTTGATCAAGATCGCGGTGTCGTCGCGCACGGGCAGCGCCCGGCCCGCGACGATAAAATCCTGGTCGGGGCCGCTCGCCTTCAGGATCACGTGGCAATGATGGTGCGCGTGATCAACGAGGGAGGTGTCCATGTCGAGGAGCGCCACCCGGCCGAACGCGCCGCGCAGGATTCCGAGAGCCTGGGTCACGATCCGCGATCACCTTCCCTGCCGGCCCGGGCCGGCATCACCATAGTTCCGATTGGGGAGATTAACCCATGCGCACGCCTACAACTCCGGTTGGGCGCGCGAAAAACATCCGGATTGATAAGTCAGCCTCCGGGGTGATCAGGGTTCTGCGCGCGAGCTGCGCCACACTCCACGTCTCGCAAGCAGGTTCCCCGTCCGAGAGGGAAAGCGAGACGAGGAGGAAACCAATGACACCCGTCTTCCAAAGCCCGGAGCGCGACCGGCGCGAGCAGGAGCGCCAGAGCACTTTTCGCGAACGCTTCGTGGCCGAAACCCCGCCCTGGTACCACGGCGCGATCCATCTCGGCTTCACGCTGCTGATCACCGGCGGTACGGTCCTGTACTGTTGGAACCGGATCGAGGCCTCCTCGGCATGGGAGTGGCTGCTGGTTGTGCCGATCGTGCTTCTCGGCAATTGGTGCGAGTGGGCCGCGCACCGCTACGTGCTGCACCGCCCGGTGCCCGGGCTCACAATGATCTATAAGCGCCACTGCACAGTACACCATCAGTTCTTCACGCACCATGACCTTGGCTACAGTGGCCACAAGGAATGGCGGGCTCTGCTGTTCCCGCCCTTCGCCCCGATCGGCTTCGTGCTCGCCGCCCTGCCGCCGGCGCTTCTGGCCGGCTGGCTGATCTCGTCGAATGCCGGGTACATCGTCGTGCTCACGATGGCCGCCTACTACCTGCTTTACGAGGGCCTGCACACGCTCTCACACCTCGATGACACGAGGCATCCTTACCTGCGGCACATCCCCCTGGTGAACACGGTGCGGCGAATGCACTACATTCATCACGTGCTCGGGTTCATGCAGACCCGCAACTTCAACCTCACATTCCCGATCTGCGACGCACTGTTCGGCACCAGCGACCTCGACCGATCCCTCGTCGGGACGCTGTTCAACGGCGCATCGCACGACCACATGCGGGCCGACATCCGGTCGGCGGATCCGGATCTGTCGGCGACAAGCATCGAGGAGGCCGAGCGGCGTACGCGGGCTCGCCTCGCCTGACGCCCGGGTGCCGGCGGCCTCAGGCCCCGGCTCCCAGCTGCGCGACGAGGTGATCGGCGATCTTCTCGCCGATCATGATGGTCGGCACGTTGGTATTGGCACTCGGCAAGCTCGGCATTATCGAGGCGTCCGCGACGGAGAGCCCTTCGACGCCGATCACCCGCCCGGTTGGATCGACCACCGCACCCCTGTCGGTGGAATCGCCCATGCGGCAGGTGCCGCTCGCATGCCACACGCCGAAGACCGTCTCGCGCACGAAGTCCCGCAGGGCTGCGTCGTCGGCAGCGATCCGGCCGAGATCGACCCCGCCGGACACGGCGCGTAGCATCAGCCGGCGCAAGGGGGCAGGACCGTCGAGGAGCCGGGCCAGCAGGGCAGTGACGCGCCGGTTGCGAGGCGTAACCCGGCTGAGCCGCTTGATCGCAGGCGTGAAGCTCGCCGGGAAGATCGCCGCGGGATCCGGATTGAGCTGCGGCGAGACCACGAGCGCAACGAGGTCGCGCAGGCCCGTCGCCAGCCGTTCGAGATCGCGCGGATCCGACAGGAGGCCGAGGTCGACGTCCGGACGGCCCGCCGGATCGGCCGGGTCGAGGCGCAGCCGCCCGATCGAGTGCGGCTGGTTCACCCATAGGAAATAGAGGGCGAGGCTCGCCCCGAGCGCGTGCCAGCCGCCGCGGGCGGAGGCGGTGAGGTACATGTCGGAGGGTGTACCGCCCGGCAGGCCGGAGGAGGAGCGCAGGGCGACGAAGCTCGCCCGTCTGTAGCTCAGCGGCAGGCGAAGCCGACGGGGCAGGTACTGCGCGATGGTCAGGGCTGGGTGGTCGCGCAGGTTCTCGCCGACCCCGGGCCGGTCCGCGAGGACGGTCACGCCGCAGGTACGCAGGTGTTCTGCGGGTCCGATCCCGGCCCGCAGGAGCAGGACCGGCGATTGCAACGCGCCTGCGCAGACTACCACCTCCCGCGCCGCCACGCGCTGCTCGCGTCCGTCCGCTTGGCGCAGCTGCGCGCCGACGGCGCGCCGTCCGTCGAACACCAGGTCGGTGACCTGCGTGTGCGCAGCGATGACGAGGTTCCCGCGCGCCCGCGTGGGCGCGTCGAGATAGGCCGCGGCAGAGGAAACCCTGGCGTCATCCCGGTTGGAGAAGGCCGGCGGGAAGATCCCGTCCTCGAATTCGCCGTTCTGATCGAGGCGCCGCGGCAGGCCGGTCGCGTCGAGAGCCGTCGCAACCGCGTGTGCGAAGGGTGGCCAGGCCGGTTCGAGGATGCGTCGGATCGGCAGGGGGCCGTCGCGCCCGTGCAGCGGGCCGTCGCAGTCGAGGTCGGTCTCGAGCTTGCGGAAGTAGGGCAGGACGTCGTCCCAGCCCCAGCCCCTCGCCCCGGCCGCCGCCCAGGCGTCGTAGTCGCGCGGGAGACCGCGGTTGGCCGCCTGCACGTTGATGCTCGACGAGCCGCCCATCACGCGGCCCTGCTCGTAGGCCCGGCGCCGGATCCGCCCATCGGCCCCGCGAGTGACGGCCGCGTCGAGGCCGGGCCAGATGTAGGTGTCGCCGAAGAACAGCGGCATCGGGTAGCTGTCGAGGATCTCGGCCGGCACCTGTCCTGGGGGCGTGTCGCAGCCGGCCTCGACGAGAAGCACCCGCCGGTTCGGATCGGCCGAGAGACGTTTGGCGAGGACGCAGCCGGCCGAGCCGCCGCCGACAACGAGCACATCGACCTCATGGGGCAGTTCGCTCATGCGCATCATCCCCCGAGTACCGCGCGCCAGTCCGCATCCGGCACGACCACGGCCGCGAGGTCGAGCTCGGCCTGGCCTGGCACGCGGATGCGGGTGAATTTCATCGGCGGCGCGTCCAGCGGTGCCGTGGCGTCGAGGCCCATCTTGGCGCCCACGCCCTCGCGTGCGGACGGGTCGAGCTTCGAGCCCTGCGAATGCGCGACCACCACGAGGTCGCGGTCGGCCTGGAAGCGGGTGGCGACCGCCCACTCGACCTCCTTCGGATCGTGGATGTCCACGTCCATATCGACGACGACCGCGTGCTTGATGTCGTAATGGGCCGCGAAGGCGCCAAGCAGGACGTTCTTGGCCTCGCCCTCCTGCGCCTTGCGCAGTTTCACGTAGAGGTGGTAGCGGCCAACCCCGCCGAGGGAGAGATGGACGTCCTCGACCCCTGGGAAACTACGCTTGAGGGTTGCCAGGATCGTGGCCTCGCGGGGGATTGCCCCGAGCAGCAGGTGCTCGAGTCCGCCTCCGACGATCATGTGGAAGAGCGGCCGCTCGCGGTGGGTGACGGCGTCGACCTGCATAACGTGGCGCTCGGCCCGCTCGCCGTAATATTGCGGGAACTCGCCGAACGGCCCCTCCGGCTCGCGCAGCTCCGGCAGGATTCTCCCCTCGATCACGATCTCGGCTTCTGCCGGCACGCGCACATCGTTCGTGAGGCACTTCACCACGTCGAGGGGAACGCCCGTGAGCGCACCGGCGATCTCGAGTTCGTCCTGGCCGAGCGGCACGATCGCCTGGGAGGCGAGCAGGCAGGCGGGATCGACGCCCACGACGAGCGCGACCTCCAGGCCGCGGCCGGCGGCTTCGGCGCGGCGGTAGAAATGATCGGTGTGGCGCGGCAGCACGAGAACGCCGATGCGGTCGGGCCCGTTGATCTGGCAGCGCAGGATGGCGACGTTCTGCGCGCCGGTCTCGGGATCGCGCGAGATCATCAGCCCCGCTGAGATGTAGGGACCTCCATCGTGCTCGTTGAGCGTCGGCACGGGCAGCATCCGCAGGAGATCGATGTCGGTGCGGTGGACGATGCTCTGGGCGGGCCCGGTCTCACGCTCGCGCCAGGGCAGCGGCGCCGCACAGGCCTGCTGGACATGCGCGACGAGGCGGTCCTCCGTCGTCCCGAGCGCTTCGGCCATCCAGGCCCGGCTGGAGACGAGGCCCGAGACGATGGTGCCGTCCTGACCGTCGGGGCGGGGAAACAGAGTGGCGCTGCGCCCGTCAAGCCGGTTCGCCACCGCCGCGGCCTCGTGGCGAAGCCCGATGCCCGGCCGTGTCACGCTGAGGCGCCCGCTCTGCCCGAGGCGGGCGAGCCAGTCGCGCAGGGATCGGGTTGGGGCCGGCACGCTCATGTTGTCCTCCCGGTCGCGGCCCGCGCGGGGCGCCGTCGTCCCGTCTCGTTAGGCTGCTGCGGCGACGGACTGAAATAAGGATTGCTGATGGGGCCGATCAGGCGGTCTGAATTGCCGTGGCAGCAGGCTTATGCTCCTGTGATACGGCGTGTTTTCGACGGCCGACCGCCGCACTGGAGCACCGCCGGAAGCCAGGATTCCGCACGTGGATTTGCGCCAGATCTCCTACTTCGTCGCTCTGTTCGAGGAAGGCAGCGTGACGCGCGCGGCGCAGCGGATGAACGTGGTGCAGCCAGCACTCAGCATGCAGATCGCCAAGCTCGAGCGCGAACTGGATCAGCGGCTCTTCGAGCGGCAACCTAAGGCAATGGTGCCGACCGCCGCAGGCCGGTTGCTGCACCGGCTCGTGCAGCCGATCCTAAGCGACGTTGCCGAGGCCCGGGCCACGATGGCGCAGCTCTCCCAGAGCGTGTCGGGGCGGGTGACCGCAGGCATCCTGTCATCGCTCTCGATGAGCGTGGTGCCGAGCGTGCTGGCGCGCTTCGCCGCCACCTACCCGCAGGTGGAACTGTCTCTGGCGGACGGCTATTCCTCGACCTTCATCGACGGCGTTGGCGACGGCAGCCTCGACCTGGCGGTGATCAACAAGCCCAACCGCCGCCTCGGCCTGATGATGGAGCCACTTCTCGATGAAGAGATGGTGGTGGTGGGCGGGAGCGCGACGCCGCTGCCGATCCCCATGCCGGTGCGCACGCGCGATCTCGTCGGACTCGACCTCGTCCTGCCCTCGGCCCGCCACGGTCTACGCCTGGAACTCGACCGGCGGGTCGGCGCGGAGGACATCACCTTGAGCCCCCAGATCGAACTCGACCTGCCCTCCGCGATCGCGGATTTCGTCGCGCGCTCGAACCGCTTCACGGTCCTTCCCAGCATCGCGGTGAGCCGGCAGCTCGTTGAGGGCTCGCTCAAGGCCTACCGCATCGTGGCGCCGCGGATCACCCGCCAGCTCGTCATCATCCATCACCCAAAATACCCGCTCACCCCCGCGGCGATGCGCTTCGTCGAGATCCTTGGCGAGGAGCTGTCGGCAGCAGCGGCCGCGCTCCAAGCCCATATCGTCACGGGTCCCTGACCGGCGAACCGACGTCCCGCTGATCGCCCGCATCATCCATCCTTATTCGACAGGAAAACACCCTCAACCCTACCATTCCGCCCCAACCCGGCGCCCAGGCCCGGGACGCACATCAGAGAGCGGGGAAGCAGGCATGGACGCGGTGGCACGCCACTGGATCGACGGGGAGGCCTACGGCCAGCCGGAGGCGGACAGCCTCGATCCGGCGAGCGGCGAGCGGGTCGGCCACCTCGCGCAGGGTGGCGCCCGGGAGGCCAAAGCAGCCGTCGCCGCCGCGCGACGGGCCTTCGACCGGGGCATCTGGGCGTCGTCGCCTCGGTTGCGGCAAACGGTGCTGCTGCACTGGGCAGCCGCGCTCGAAACCGGCAAGGAGCCCCTCGCCGAACTCCTGACCCGCGACAACGGCAAGCCGCTCGCGCAGGCGCGCGGGGAACTCGCGGGCGCGATTTCCGAGATCCTCTACTACGCGGGCCTCGCCCGCCACATACCGGGCCACGTACTGGAACCCGAGCCCGGCGTGCTCTCGACCATGCAGCGCGAGCCGGCCGGCGTCGCCGGCATCATCGTGCCGTGGAACGCGCCCGCGGTGCTGCTCGTCCGCTCGCTCGCTCCGGCGCTGGCCGCGGGCTGCACCACCGTCGTCAAGCCCGCCGCGCAGACAGCAGTGTTCAACGCGGCCCTGATGGCGCCGCTCTTGACCGCCCCCGGGCTGCCGCCGGGCGTCGTCAACGTTGTGGTCGAGACCGGGCACGCAGGTGCCCAGCACCTGTCGGTGTCGCACGACGTCGACGTCCTAAGCTTCACCGGTTCGACGGCGACCGGCAAGGCGATCATGCGGGCCGCCGCCGACAGCATGAAGAAGCTCTCGCTGGAACTCGGGGGAAAATCCGCCTGCCTCGTTTTCCCCGACGCGGAGATCGGCGACGTCGCGCGCAAGCTTGCCGCCGCCGCGACGGTCATCTCGGGCCAGCAATGTACCGCTGCGCGGCGCGTCCTCGTCCACCGTGCGGGGCTGCCCGCGATGCGCGACGCTCTGACCGCTGCCCTGGCCGACCTGCGGGTCGGACCGGGCCTCGAGGCTGGCACGCAGATGGGCCCGCTGATCGACCGGGCGAGCCGCGACGCGGTCGCGGCCCGGATGGAGGCAGCCTGCGCAGCGGCCGACCGGGTGCTGCTGCGGGCCACGATTCCCGACGGGGCGCGGGCGCGCGGCGCCTTCCTCACGCCGGCCCTCGTCGCGCACGACGATCCGCATGCGGACTTCGTGCAGGAGGAGATCTTCGGGCCCTTTGTAGTGCTCGAAGCCTTCGACACCGAGGCCGAGGCGGTGGCGCGGGCGAACGATACCGTGTTCGGTCTCTCCGCCAGCGTCTGGACCCGCGACGGGGCGCGGGCGCTGCGGGTGGCCCGGGCGCTGCGCAACGGCACGGTCTGGATCAACGACCACAACAAGCTGTTCGCCGAAGCCGAAACCGGCGGTTACCGGCAGAGCGGCCTGGGGCGCTTGCACGGCTACGACGCAGTCCATGACTTCACGGAACTGAAACACATCTATCAGGCGCCGGGCCTCGTCGAGGGTACAGCGCCGTGACGAACCTGCCCCTGGTGGTCGGCATCTCGGGGGCCTCGGGCGTGATCTATGGGATCCGCCTGCTGGAGATCCTGCGCGACCTCGACATTCCGGCACATCTCGTGATGTCGCGCTCGGCCGAGGTGACGCTCGCCCACGAGACCGACCTCAAGGTCTCAGAGGTGCGCGTACTGGCCGCCCGGACGTACGCGCAGGCCGATATTGGCGCGGCGATCTCCTCCGGTTCCTTCCGCACCCGCGGCATGGTCGTGGCGCCATGCTCGATGCGCAGTATGGCTGAGATCGCCACCGGCGTGACCTCTGGCCTGCTGACCCGGGCCGCGGACGTGGTGCTGAAGGAGCGGCGCCGTCTCGTCCTCATGGTGCGAGAGACCCCCCTGCATACTGGCCACCTGCGCACCATGACGGCCCTGTCGGAGATGGGGGCGATCATCGCGCCTCCGGTCCCTGCCTTCTACGCGCGGCCCGAGAGCCTCGCCGAGATGATCGACCACACGCTCGGCCGGGTACTCGACCTCTTCGAGATCGAATCCGGGCGGGTCCGGCGCTGGCGCGACGCCAGTTCTTGAGGTCATGCTTCTGCCAAAGCCCGGAGCAGCGCCTCGCGGGGGACTCGCGGCAGGGGCCGGCCGAGATGAACGGCGTAAAGGTCGAGGTATCGGTTTGCCGCTGCGAGGGGCTCGGGAGCGGACGGCTCCGGAGCGGGCGCGCCCCCCGCGAGTATTACCAAGGCGAGGTGCTCCGCCTCGATTTCCGAGGCCTTGATCCTGTCCCGTAGCGACTCTGTCGCGAGGCCGGGCAGGAGGGGCGCCTTCATGGCCCTGCGCACGGCTCTGAGCGGTGCGACCACGGCTGCGCGCCACGGCGCGACGGCGGCGTCGGCCGACCGGACCGCTTCTGCATTGAGAGGCCGGCCAGTCTCCGCGCACCAGATCAGGTAGAGCACGAGTGTCACGTCCGCCGCCGCTTCGTCCTGGAGGGCGAGGCAGGCCGGCGCGGCCCCCGGACGGCCATAGAGAGCAAGGGCAAAGGCCCAGAGCGCGTGGGCGTCCATCGCACATTCCTTCGGAAACGGGAGTGACCGGCCAGGTATGCCCTGGCCGGTCCCGGGATCAGCGGCAGGTACAAGTCTGCAGAGAAGGGAGCGCTCAGATGCGCTCGAGGTTGCCCCGCGTCTCCTCCGTCATGAAGGCGCCAACGAGGTAGACGGCGGTGACGGCGGTCGTGAAGATCGCGAGCATCATCGGGATCTGGCCGGGACCGTCGACCGCCAGCGACACCAGCGTCGGCAGCATGCCGCCCAGCGCGAAGCCGACGTTCCAGGTCAGGCCGGTGCCGGTGGCGCGCAAAGCGGTCGGGAACTTCTCGTTGAGAAAGATCAGCAGCGGGCCGTAGCTCGCGTTGGCGATGAGGGACAGGAGCATGACGTAGACTGTGAGGAGCGCAGTGTCGGTGGTCTGGGCCATGGCGAGGAAGAGCGCCGGGAAGGCCACCAGTCGCACTGCGCCCATGAGCAGGAAGCTCGATCGGCGTCCGATGCGCTGACTCAGTTCGCCGAGCGCGCAGGCGCCGAATGCGGCGGCGACGTTGGCGGCGATGAGCATCATCGACGCGGTCGCATTCGGAACGCCATTCACGAGCTTGAGGTAGGTCGGCAGGTAGCCGGAGGTGAGATAGTAGGCTGCGCCACCGCCGAACGAGATCAGGGTCGAGACCAGGAAGGCCCTGATGTACTCGGCCGAGAACAGGGCACGCACCGGCGAGGCGACTACGGGTGCCCCGGCGCGGCGCGCCGACTTCTCCGCCTGGAGCTGTCGGAAGATCGGCGATTCCTCAAGGTTGCGGAACAGGACCAGGCCGACGGCCGAGGTCAGGAGCCCCGAGAAGAACATCGCCCGCCAGCCCCAGGAGGCGAAGGCCTCGCCGGGTGCCAGCAGGGAGATCACGTAGAAGACCAGCGAGGCCAGTAACCCGCCGATCGCCGCGCCGCCGCCGCCGACTGCGCCCGACATCAGGCCGCGCCACCGCTCGGGGACGGATTCGGTGCCGATCGTGTGCGAGGCCGCGACCACGCCGCCGACGAAGATGCCTTGGATCAGGCGGAATGCGAGGAAGATCGCCGTAGCGGCCCAGCCGATCTGGCCGACCGTGGGCAGGAGCCCGAAGGCCGCGGTCGAGACGCCGACCCCGACCACGGCGATCATCAGCGCGCGCCGCCGGCCGAGGCGATCGGCGTAGGACCCGAACAGGGCCGAGCCGAGGGGACGGATCAGCAGCGTGACGGCGAAGGATGCGTAGGCGCCCGCAAGCGACAGCATCGGCTTGTCGGCGGGGAAGAACAGCGTCCCGATGACGGGAGCAACGTAGAGCAGGATGAAGAGGTCGAACAGGTCGAGGCCCCATCCGAACAGCGAGGCCATGGCGGCGGTGGCGGTCTGGCGGGTCGTCGGCTTGGGCAAGGCCTCGGACACGGGAATCGTGGTGGCGGCGGACATCGGGTTTCCTCCTTCGGGCACGCGGCATCGTTGGCCCAGCCGGTGCGGCCGGGCCTTCCGATGGTCATGAGGGTCGATTTCGGGGACGCCCGGCCGGCTCTTGGCGCTGGTTCTTGTCGCCGGCTCGGGCGGGGCAGCGCTACGAGCCGCGGAAGCTCGGCTTGCGCTTGGCGTGGAAGGCCTCGACGCCCTCGCGGAAGTCGTCGGACTGGCGCAGGCGGCTGTAGCAGTGGCCCTCGAGTTCGATGGCGATCGAGAGGGTCGAGTCCTCGGTGTCGTTGAGGAGCTTCTTGGCCGTGCGCTGGGCGATGGGCGAGAAGCCGCGCAGCTCCTCCACCAGCGCGTCGACGGCAGCTTCGAGTTCGCCGTCCGGCACGCACTCGGTGGCGATCCCCCATTCCAGCGCCTGCCGGCCGGGAATGCGCTTCGAGCGCATCACGATATCCTTGGTGCGGGTGATGCCGACGATCTTCTGCAGGCGGGCTGAGCCCCCGGAGCCTGGGATCTGGCCGAGCTTCTGCTCGGGCAACGCGTACCGGCAGGTCTCCGAGACGATGCGGAAGTCGCAGGCGAGCGAGATCTCGAAGCCAACGCCGAACGTATAGCCGCGGTTGGCCGCGATCACGGGCTTGGCACAGCGGGCCGGCGCCGCCATGTTCCAGGCGAGCTTGGAGACATGCTCGGGCGAGGCGTCGAGGAAGCCCTTGATGTAGCCGCCGGAGGAGAAGTGTTCGCCCTCGGCGCGCAGCACGATCACGCGGACGCGGTCATCTTCGTCGAGGGCCTCGAACACCTTCCGGATCTGGTCACGTTGGGGCATCTCGATCACGTTCATGGGCGGGCGGGCCAGGATGACGTCGGCGCGTTCACGGGCGGGGTCGATTTCGACGCGGAAGCCGTCGAGGTTGGAAAGCCGGGGGTCGCTGGTCATAGGGTCACTCTCTCGTTGACCTTGGAGACAAGGCCTTTGGGGGGGAGGGAATTGCCTCAGGCGGCGGCGGAGGGGTCGCTCGCCGCCTCTGCCTCGTACGCGCCCGCGACGAGCTGGCGGCGCAGGAGCTTGCCGACCGGGGATTTTGGGATCGCGGCGACGAACACGTAGGCGCGTGGGAGCTTGTGGCTCGGCAGCCCGGCCGCGCGGCAATGCGCGTCGAGAGCGGCTTCGTCGACGGACGCACGGCGCTTGACGAAGGCGGTGACCACCTTCCCCCAGCGCTCGTCGGGCAGGCCGACCACGGCGATCTCCGAGACGGCCGGGTGCAGCGACAGGCAGCTCTCGATCTCGACCGGAGAGACGTTCTCCCCGCCCGTGATGATCATGTCGTCGACCCGGCCGGTCACGAACACGTCGCCATCGCCGTCCATGAAGCCGGTGTCGCCCGTGAAGTACCAGCCATCGCGAAACGCCTTCGCGTCGGCCTCCGGGCGGCGCCAGTAGCCCTCGAAGGCCTCGTCGCCGCGCGCGATCACTGCGATCTCGCCCTCCTCGCCTGGGGCGGCGGCCGCGTGCGGATCGGTGGCCGCGAGCGGGACGATCCGCACCAGGGTGTTGAGGCCGGCCCGCCCCGCCGAGCCGGGCTTCACCGCGGCGTCCTGGTTGATCGTGAAGGTGTAGACCTCCGACGAGCCGTAATGGTTGACGAAGAGGTCCGGCCGGAACGCCTCGGTCAGCCGGCCGAGGAGGCCGTCCGTCATCGGCGCGCCCGCGAAGCCGAGCTTGCGCACCGACGACGTGTCGGTCGCGGCGAAGTCCGGATGGTGGACGAGGTCGTGGTAGAGCGTCGGCACGAGGTAGAGGTTCGTCACCCTCTCGGCCGCGATCAGACGCAGCGCGCCCGCCACGTCGAAGCGCGGCAGGCACACGAAGGTGCCACCGATGAGCGACATGGCGAGCAGCGAGCGCACCCCCATCGTGTGGTAGAGCGGCATGACGCCGAGGGTCCGCTCGCCGCGGCCATAGAGGTTCTGGGCCACGTGGGCGAGGGCGGCGGCGCGCTCCGTGCGGTGGCGGCGCGGCACGCCCTTGGGTTTCGCCGTGGTGCCCGACGTGTAGAGCATCAGCGAGACCGCCTCGGCATCGGCCCGTGGCGCGACCGGCTCGGCCGGCACGGCGGCGAGGTCGGCAAAGCGCGTCTCGCTGGGCTCGGGCTCCACACCGACGACGATGCGCGGGCAGAGGCGGGCGGCGGCACTCGCCCGCACGCTCGCGGCCGAGACGCCCTCGTAGGCGACCGCCTTCGCCTCCGCGTTCTCGACCACGAAGTCGATCTCGTCGGGATTCGCCCGCCAGTTGACCGGCGTGAGCACGAGGCCGGCGAACTGGCAGGCCCAGTGGAGCGTCGCCGCTTCCAGGCGGTTCTGCAGCACCGTGACGAGGTGGTCGCCGGGCTTAAGGCCGAGCGCGTCGAGGCCCGCGACCACGGAGGAGACCAGCCCATACCACTCCGCGTAGGTGAGGCGGATCTCCCCGTCGACGATGGCGATGCCCCGCGGGTCGCGGGACACGCTCGCCAGGAAGCTAGTGCCAAGGTCAAGCATGGGATGGGGTCTCCTCGGTCGGTTCGCCGCGCAGCAGGGCGGCGGCCTCGACGGCGGCCGCGATGATCGGGGCGTAGCCGGTGCAGCGGCAGAGATGCCCGCCGATCACCTCGGTGAGCTCTCCCTGCGTCGCGTGCGGGCGGTGCCGCAGGTAGGCGTCGAGCGACATCAGGATGCCGGCGGTGCAGAAGCCGCATTGCAGGGCGTGGTGGCGCCGGAAGGCCGCCTGGAGCACGCCGAGCCGGCCGGGTTCCGGCGCCAGCCCTTCGACGGTGCGCACGTCGCTGCCCTCCACGGCGACGGCGAGCGTCAGGCAGGCGCGGGCGGGCAACCCGTCGATGATGATCGTGCAGGCGCCGCAGACACCGTGCTCGCAGCCGACATGGGTGCCGGTCATGCCGAGGCCGTGGCGGAGCGCGTCGGTGAGCAGCGTCCGCGGTTCGACCTCGACCCGGGCGGGGGCGCCGTTCAGCGTGAAGGCGACCTCGTGGCGTCGCGTCGCGTCTAGCCGTGGCATCGGCGGGCCTCCTCTGCGGCCTGTTCGAGGACCTGGCGGCCGAGGCGGCGCACGAGGTTGCGGCGGTAGCGGGCAGTGGCGTGGACGTCGTCCCCTGCGCCGAGGTCCCAGGCGAGGGCGTTGAGGGCGTCGTCGAGGGCGGCGCCGTCTAGGAGCGGCCAGTCGCGGGCGGTTGGCCGGTCGGCGACGCCGCCCACCGCGAGGCGCATCCGCTGCCCGTCGACCACGGCCGCGCAGGCCACGATGGCGAAATCGCCGTGGCGCCGGGCCATCTCCGCGAAGGCGTAGCCGGAGCCCGGCCTGCGCACCGGCAGGGCGATCGCCTCGACGAGCTCGTCGTCGGCCCGGTCGGTCACCATCATCCCGACGAAGAAGTCGTCGGCCCGCACCCGCCGCGCCCGCTTGGCGGAGCGCAGATGCACCTCGCCCTCGAGGGCGACGAGGCAGAGCGGGATCTCGGCGCTGGGGTCGGCATGGGCGACGGAGCCGCACAGGGTGCCCCGGGCCCGGGTCTGGACGTGGCCGACGAAGGGGAGGGCTGCGGCCAGGAGCGGCACCTCGTCAGCGAGGCCCGGCCGGTCGAGCAGGAGCGTCTGCCGCACGCCCGCCGGGATGACGAGGGCGCCGTTCTCGCGGCGGGGCGACCGCAGCGTCTCGATCCGCATGAGGTCGACGATCAGCGCGGGCTTCGTTAGCCGCATGTTCAGCATCGGCACGAGCGACTGGCCGCCCGCGACGATGCGGGCCTCGTCGCGATGGCGGGTCAGCGCCTCCAGAACCTCGTCGAGGCTCGCGGCGCGCAGGTAGTCGAAGCGGGCGGGCTTCATGCGGAGACCCCCAGGCGCGCGAGGAGCCGGCGCAGCAGTCCGGGCCGGGACTCGCCGCCGGCACGGCGCGCGAGGGCGGAGAAGAAGCCGCCGATGATCACCCGGGCCGCCCCGTCGAGGAGACGGCCACCCACCGCCGCGACCTTGCCGCCGACGGAGGCCTCGTAGGCGTAGCCGATGCGCGTCCCGCCCCGGGCGTCCGGCGCCAGGGTGATCCGCCCGCTGCCGCCGCCGTTGCCGAGCGCCCCCGTCACGGTGCCCGACAACGTCGCGGCCCGGGGCGGATCGAGATCCGAGAGCGTGATGTCGGCCTTGTAGCGGCCCTTCACGGGGCCGACGCCGAGGGTCACGTCGGCTCGGAAATGCGTCTCCGACAGCTTGCGCACGCCATGCGCGCCCGGGATCACCGAGGTCAGCACGGCGGGGTCGAGCAGCATCGCCCAGACCGCCTGCGGGGCCGCCGTCACCCGGGCTTCACCCTCGCCGCGCATGGTCCGGTCGCCCGGGCGGGCCTGCGCCTGTACGGTGCGGCCCTGCGGGGGAGCCGGCTCGTCGCTGCGCTCGCTGAGCGCGGCGAGCTTGGCGGGCGTCAGCGGCAGGTCGATAGCGTCGATCCCGAGCGCGTCCGCCACCGCATTGGCGAGGCAGACCGGCGTTGACATGCAGTTGCCCTCGCCCACGCCCTTCGCTCCGAGGGGTGTGAAAGGAGAGGGACTCTCGAGATGCAGGACGACGAGGTCGGGGATCTCGGTTGCGGTCGGCAAGAGGTAATCGGCGAAGGTGCCTGACAGGAAGGCGCCGTCCTCGCCGTAGGCGAGCTCCTCGTACACAGCGGCGCCGAGCGCCTGGGCGAAGCCGCCGCGTACCTGGCCCTCGACCATGCCGGGATGGAGGATCCGGCCGCAATCGTGCATTGAGACGTAGCGGTCGATGATGAGCTTGCCCGTCGCCCGATCCACCTCCACGCCGCAGAAATCGAAGATGAAGCCGTGACACAGCGACGAGTTGACGGCATCGCCCTCGTCGGGTGCAGCCAGCTCCGGCGGCGTCCAGAACGCCGTCTCGCGGATGACGGAGCCGACCTCGTCGGGCACGAGGCCCGGCGACCAGTGGCTCGTCGCGGCGACGCGCGCGAAGGGCAGCGCGGCGTCCGGGTTCGTCCGCGACGCTACGCGGCCGCCCGCGAAGACGAGGTCGTCGGCCCGCACGTTGAGCTGAGCCGCCGCCACCTGGGCGAGCCGGTCGCGCAGGCTCGTGGCGGCCTGGTAGGCCACCCCGGCGACCGCGGCGGCGAAGCGGCTCGAATAATTGCCCGAGGCGATCGACCACGCATCCTTGGCGGTGTCGAGATCCGTGGTCACCCGGACCTGATCGAGCGGAATGCCGAAGACATCGGCCACGACCTGGGCGAGAACGGTGCGATGTCCCTGGCCCTGCGGCACCGAGGCGACCTGCACGGTCACCGAGCCGACCGGATCGAGAGTGACGGTGGCGGTGGCCTGCGCGCCGTTCTTCGGCCCGGCCTTGGCGCGCTCGGCGGCCGTCAGCACTGTGGTGATGTAGCCCATGTTCGAGACGCTGGGCTCGACCGCGGCCGTGAAGCCGATGCCGTAGAGCCGGCCCTCCGCCCGCGCCGCCTCGCGACGGCGGCGCAGAGCGTCGAGACCACCATCGCGAACGGCCTCGTCGAGGGCGCGCTGATAGTCGCCCGAGTCGTACAGTGCCCCGGTCGCGGTGCGGTACGGGAAGGCGTCCGCCGGGATCAGGTTCCGGCGAATCACGTCGAGCGGGTCGAGCCCGAGCGTCGCGGCGATGCGCTGCACGAGGCGCTCGAGAGGGTAGTAGACCTGTGGGCCGCCGAAGCCGCGCACGAGTCCGGTCGGCGTCTTGTTGGTGACCACCACCCGGTTGCGGATGCGCACGTGCCGGATCGCGTAGGCGCCGGTCATGTTGCCGTGCATCCGGTACAGGGTCGCCGGCTCCGGTGCGCGCAGGGTGGCGCCGCAATCCTCGACCTGGTCCCAGTCGAGGGCAGCGATGCGGCCCTCGCCGTCGAAGGCGGCCGTCAGGGTGGTGACGCGGTTCGTCGCCGAGACCGAGGCGGCGAGGTGCTCCATCCGGTCCTCGATCCACTTGACCGGGCGCCCGACCTTGCGGGCGGCGGCGCAGATCAGGACCGCGTAGGGGGCGACGCCCTGCTTCACGCCGAAGCTACCGCCGGAATCCGGCGGCGTGCGCAGCCGCAGGCGGTTGCCCGGCACCTTGAGGGCGCGGGCCACCACGGCATGGATACTGAAGGGGCCCTGGAAGTTCGCGAGGAGATCGTAGGAATCGTCGCTCGGGTCGTACTCGGCGACGACCCCGTAGGTCTCCATCGGCGAACCGGTGTTCCGGGGATAGCGGACCGTCACCGAGAGGGTGTGGCGGGCCTGCGCGAAGGCGGTGTCCGGGTCGCCGTACCGGAAGGCGCGGTCGCTGACGAGGTTCTGCCCGACGCCCTCGTGCAGGACGGGCGCGTCCTCGGCCAGCGCTGCCAGCGGATCGACCATCGCCGGACGGGCGCGGTACTCGACCTCGATCAGGTCGCAGCCGTCCTCGGCGACGTAACGATCCTGCGCCACGACCACGGCGACCGGCTCGCCGACGTAGCGCACCCGGTCGACAGCGATCGCCCGTGCGTCCACGGCGGCGCGGAGCGCCGGGACGAGGGGACCGGCGACGTCGGCGAGATCGTGTCCGGTGAGCACCGCGACCACGCCCGGGAGTGCGCGGGCCGCGTCGGCGTCGAGGCCGAGGATGTCGGCGTGCGCGTGAGGGGAGCGCAGGATCGCCGCGTGCAGCGTACCGGGCTTGTGCCCGAGATCGTCGATGTAGCGTCCGCGTCCGGACAGCAGAGCGGCGTCCTCGACGCGCTCGACCGACTGCCCGACGAAACGGCTGTGCTCGATGCCCAATGCTCGCTTCCTCGTTCGAGGCTCTAGGGAGGCCCCGTGGGTGCAAACTGCATCGATGCCGCCGCGGGACGTGAGGCGCCCCCGTCTCACGACTTACCGAAACGTCTCAAAATCCGCGGGCCGGCATCGTGACGTCCGGGCGGGCTTGCTGGTGCAGGGGTGCGACCCTTGCTTCTCCGGCGCACGGGACAGGCGAGCGTCGCACCCCGTCCGGCAATGGGCGGCGGTCGTGCAGGCAGGGGAGCAGCGCGTGAGTTGCGGCGGGTGGGATCAGGCCGCGAAGCCGGCCGAGCGGCGGACGATGCCGCGGAAGACGCTCGGGGGCACGCTGACGTGGTCGCGGAAGAAGCGTGAGAAATGCGCGGGTGCCGCGAAGCCGAGCTTCGTGCCGAGATCCGAAAGGCTCTCGTCGCCCGCGACGATCGCCTCGACGGCGCGCTCGATCCGGATCGAGTTGAGGAAGACGTGCGGCGAGGCGCCGGTCGTCTGCTCGAACAGGCGGTAGAAATGGGCGCGCGATAGGCCGGCTTCGCGGGCCAGGGCTTCGGCGCTGAGGCCGAGCCCGTCCTCGCCGCGCATCCGGGCCATGGCCCGCTGCACACGCCAGTCTCCCCGCGGGCGCCGCCCTGCTTCGCGCAGGGAGGTTCCGATCTCGCGCCACTTCGTGAACCGCTCGATCAGGGCGATCATCAGTCCCGGCAGCAGCTCGCCTCGGATGCGCGGTGAACCGGGGGTGTATACCATCTCGGCGGCGAGATCCCGCACGAGACCGCGGATCGCCGCGGTGATCAGCCCGGCGGGCTCGTCGAAGAAGCCCGGTGCGGCGCTCGCCGACCAATTGTGCCGGAAGGCGCCGAGCCATGCCGGCTCGATGTACAGCGCGAGGATCATCGACGGCTCGCGGCGCGGATCGTGGACGTAGGCGTGGGTCTCCCACGCGTTGACGAGGACCGCCTGGCTGTCGGTCAGGTTGACCACCCGGTCGCCGACCAGGAACTGCGTGTCGTCACCCTCGACCTTCAGCAGCACGTGGCAGTGCGGATGGGCGTGGCGAACCAACCCGCGATCCATGTCGAGCAGGGCAACGCGGCCGAAATCTCCGTACGTGATTTCGAGAGCATCAGACATGAGAACAGCCTAGCACCCGGTGCCGAACGCAGCCAGCCGTCGCCATGCCCAGCCTCGCTTCTACTTCTGTCGCAGGGATACCGGAACAGAGGCCGGGATGTCCGCGCCTGACCGCTTCAGCAGGTGATCCGTCCCCATCACGACCAGTGGGATGACCAGAGCCACGTAGGCATTGTCGATCCCGAATGGGTCGCCCGCCAGGAACCAGCCGATCGTCAGCAAGAGGGACGCGACGATGCTGACGAATGCGGCCCGCGGCCGCGCCACGTGTGGCGCGTAGAAGGCGAACAGGACCAGGACCGCGAGAGTGGTGCGCAGGGACTTGGCGAGGAAGGTAACCTTTAGGATATCCGGCGCGTAGATCGCGAGCGGAATCGGCAGCAGCCCCACCGCGATCGTCGCCGCACGCACGAAGGCGAGCGAGCCGCGTCCTTCCACATCGCCGCGAAGGGGTATGTAGAAATCCTTGTAGAGGAGCGTCGCCGCACCGATGCTGAGCGCCGAGATCGTGCCTAACAGCGAACCGGCGAGGCCCGCGACCACGACCGCGGCAAGGACGTCGTCCATCCGGCCGATCAGCGCCGGCAGCACCCCGATCGGCGGCACGTTCGGCATCAAGGCGCCGGCGCACACGCCGACGAGGGCGGCCAGCAGGCCGAACGGAACGAGAAGGATTGCGCACCAGAAGCTCGCGGCCTGGGCGGTGCGACCGTCCTCCACGGTGTTGATAGCCTGGATCACGTATTGTGTCGAGAAGACCGCGCCGATCCCGGCCACGAGCCAAGCCAGGATCTGGGACCAGCCGACGGTGTCGACAGCAAACATCCGGGCCGGAACCTGTGCCTGCAGGGACCCGAGGCCGCCGATTTGCGAGACGGCGAAGACCGCTGCGACCAGGATGCCGACGTACTTGACGACGGCGTGCAGCACATTGGTGGTGATCACGGAGCGCATGCCGCCGATGCCGACGTAGAGCGTCGCTACCGCGCCGGTGATGACGATCGCCGTGGTGCGGTCCATCCCGAGCAGCCCCGCCAAGATGGAGCCGCCGCCCGCGTAGGTCGAGATCGCCACGATCTGCAGGGCGAAGATCATGATGACCGAGGTGGCGAGCTTGGTCGGGCGTCCATAGGCGCGGGCCAGCGCGCCCGAGATGGTGTTCTCGCCGAGCGTCTTGAAGCGACGGGCCAGGAAGAAGGCGTACAGCATGAAGCCGATGCCGAGGGCCACGATGTTCCAGGCCGCCGAGAGGCCGACCTTCGCGGCGGTCTGCGTCGTGCCGACGCTCGCCGCCGTACCGATGAACTCGGACATGAGCAGGAAGCCGATCAGGACTGCCGGGTAACGCGCTCCTCCCGACGTGAAGCTGACGGCGCTCCTGGCGTGACGGCGCGCGACGACGCTGATCAACCCCATCGCTGCTAAGTAGGCCAACGTGAGCGACAGCACGACCCAGTTCGGCTGCATGATGCCGCTGTCCGTCAGACGTCAGCGAATGTGCGCAGGTCGCGGTGATTGGGCATGATTCCTCCGGTTGTTCTTTCGGGCGACCGCGCGTGACGGCGTTCTTGTATGCGTCCAGTCGGAAGGATCGTGCGTGCAGAGCGGTTGTTCATCAAATAGAGAAAAATGATATAGGTGATCATCAGCCATGATGGCTCCGGCCTCCCAGACATGCCCAGTCAGTGGCCGATGATACGTGGCGGGGCGCGGAACCGTTGCTGATCCTAAGACGATCGAAGTGGATAGGGATGCTATCGCAGCGCCTGCGTGATTGGGAACATGTCAAGCATGTGCCGCCGGGCCGGCTGCAGGGGGCGAGCCAGGATCGGTGGAAGCGGGCGCCGCTGCCCTGGCGCAGATCGACTGCAACGGCCCTGATGTCCCAGCAAGCCGGCAGCCGCCGCGCAAGCGACTGCGCAGCCCTTGGAAACGTCGCCTCCACATGCGGATCGGGCAGTCTTGACAACGGGATAGAGCGCGTCGCCTTACCCGGCCTTGGTCGCACGTACCTTCGAGAGCCAGTGCGCTTGCTTTCGCTATGCCAGTGTGAGGCCCCGATCCTTCCGCTGCGATTCCTGCCAAGCCCAATTCTGCAGCATTATAATCTAATCCTTGGCCATGAAGGCCACTAAAATTGTTAGCTTAGTGGTCGCCGCCAAGGATGCGCCGAAATTTTTATATTTGTCGACGACGAGCTATCGCGACCAACTGTTGATGGGGTTTTTTTCGATAATGGAACTCGCCGGCTTGCGAGAGGTCCGCTATCAGGTGACGAGCTGCCACTCCAGCTGAAGTGATTGAAGGTCGGAAATTGGCGCACAGCCGACCAGGCGGCATACGAACCGCTGGCCCCACGCGAAGCTGCGATCCGTCGCCACGAAACGACCGCATGGGGTCGGGAGCGGCGGTTCCGCGCCAGAGGGCCTCGGATCGGTTCATGCCGCCAGGCGGCAGACGAACTCCTGACCCCTTGCAGACCTTCAAGCCTGCGAGCCCAGAAGTCTGCTTGGTAGGAAGAAGCGGACCTATGAGCGGCGGCCACGACATCAGCATGTCATGGCCCATTATGCCGACCTTGTGTCCGGCCGGGACCTCATCTGCACGGGCACGTAAGCAACCCCGGGGACGTTGGGCTTGTACCCGGCATCACGATCCGAAGCCGACCGACAAGGTCGGCCTGGTCCGGCTTAGAGCGCCTAACAGAACCGCT
>NZ_LWHQ01000101.1:2854-3429 GCF_001653715.1 Methylobacterium platani | reverse complement strand
CGCCGCCTTCAGCGCCGCCTCGTCGGTCTGGTCGACGAAGGCGACGCGGTAATGGCCGCGCGCCGCGCGCATCGACAGCAGCCGGTGGGTGCCGCCGTAACAATCGTGCGGCGCCACCAGGAGGTCGCCGGGGCGCAAGGGGGACAGGGCGAGGTCGAGCGCCGCCATGCCGCTCGACACCACCACGGCGCGGGCGCCGCCCTCGAGCTTCGCCAGCGTGTCGGCGAGCTGGTCGCGGGTCGGGTTGCCGAGGCGGGCGTAGTCGTAGGCCCGCGCCTTCTCGAACTCGGCGAAGGTGTAGGTCGTCGAGAGGTAGAGCGGCGGGGTCACCGCCCCGAAGGCCGTGTCCGTCCCGATGCCGTTCGCCGCCGCGATCGTTTCCGCCCGCCTGTTCTCGTCCGCCACGACCATTCTCCCGTCTCGTCCGCTTCGTTCTTTATGAAGAACGAAGCGGACGATCAACGGAAAATCGTTCGGCGCGGCGGACGCACCCTCATTTCAGCCCGAAGCCGCGGCGCTCCAGGATGCCGCGCAGGCGGTCGCGGCCGCTGAGCGATTCGGGCCCGCGCACCCGC
>NZ_LWHQ01000101.1:1798-2785 GCF_001653715.1 Methylobacterium platani | reverse complement strand
GCGGCCGCGATGCAGCACCACCTCCTGCCCGAGGCGCGGCTTGACCGCCGCCGGGCGCTCCGGATCGGGCCAGCCGACGCAGAGGCCGAACACCGCCAGCACGTTGGGCGGCAGGCCGAGCAGCTCGGCCACAGCCTCCGGGTCGTTGCGCAGGGCGCCGATGTAGACCGAGCCGAGCCCGAGCGATTCGAGCGCCACGGTGGCGTTCTGGGCCGCGAGGGCGGCGTCGACGACGCCGACCGTCAGCATCTCGAGGTAGGCGAGTCCGTCGGTCGGCCGGTCCCGCTCGCGCCCGATGGCGCCGAGCCGCGACAGGTCGGCGAGCCAGACCAGCACCAGGGGCGCCTCGACGACGTGGCGCTGCCCGCGCGCCACCTCGGACAGCCGCCGCTTGGCCTCCGGATCCTCGACCGCGACGACGCTCCAGGTCTGGAGGTTGGACGAACTCGGCGCCGACTGCGCGGCGGCGACCAGCGTCTCCAGGATCCCGGGGGGCAGCGGATCGGGCCGGAACGCCCGCACGGTGCGGTGGGCCAGGAGCCCGGCGATCACGTCGTTCCACGGCCCGTCGGCGAGGGCGGGGTCGGGGCTCGCGCCGTATCGCGCCCTGAGGGCGTCCAGCCGTTCGGTCCCGCTCATGCGCCCTCGCCCCCTCGTTCCGCCTCGATGCCGCGGAGTCGTACACGGAATCGATTGACCAACCAGGGCGGCGGAGCCAGATCCGGCCTGCGCACTCCGCAGGGCCGCGCGGACGCGGAGCCCGACCCAAGGCCAAGGAGCCCGACATGGCGCAATCCCGCAGGCTTCATCTCGGCGCCTTCATGCGCCCGGTCGGCATCCACACCGCGTGGTGGCGCTATCCGGGCGGCCTGCCGGACGCCAACTTCAACATCCGCCACCTCGCGCGCTTCGCCCAGACCCTGGAGGCGGCGAAGTTCGACGCCTTCTTCATGGCCGACCACCTGGCGGTGCTGAACATGCCGGTCG
>NZ_LWHQ01000101.1:619-1576 GCF_001653715.1 Methylobacterium platani | reverse complement strand
ACGACGCCTTCCGGCACGACGTCGAGAGCGGGATCTTCTTCGACCCCGACCGGATGCACGTGCTCGATCACCGGGGGCCCCACTTCGCGGTGCGCGGACCCCTCAACGTCGCCCGTCCGGTCCAGGGCTGGCCGGTGATCGTTCAGGCCGGCGCCTCCGAGGCCGGACGCCAGCTCGCCGCCGAAACCGCCGAGGTGATCTTCGGGGCAGCCGGCAGCATCGAGGACGGGCGGCTCTTCGCCGAGGACGTGCGCGGGCGCATGGTGACGGCCGGGCGCGACCCCGGCCACCTCCGGATCCTGCCGGCCTGCTTCGTCGTGGTCGGCGACACGGTCGAGGAGGCGCGGGCGCGTCGCGCCCGTCTCGACGGGCTGGTCCACGAGGCGAGCGCCGTCGCGGCCCTGTCGATCGCCCTCGGCGTCGATGCGCGCGCCTTCGATCCCGACGGCCCCCTGCCGGAGATCCCGGAGAGCAACCAGTCGAAGACCGGGCGCGAGCGGGCGATCGCGCTCGCGCGCCGGGAGAACCTGACCGTCCGGCAGCTGGCGCAGCGTCTCGGTGGCTATGCCGGCCTCGCGATGGTCGGCACGCCGGCGACCATCGCCGACGAGATGCAGGCCTGGCTCGAGGCCGGCGCCTGCGACGGCTTCAACATCATGGTCTCGGACCTGCCGCAGGGACTGTCCGACTTCACCGCCAAGGTGGTGCCGGAGCTGCAGGCCCGCGGCCTGTTCCGCCGCGATTACGAGGGCACGACCCTGCGCGACCATCTCGGCCTGCCCCGGCCGGAGAACCGGTTCTTCTCACGGTAGGGCAGGCCGCCGCCCCACTTCATGCCGAACACTTACTTCATGCTGAAGACCTGCACCATCGCCGGGGTGAGGATCACCACGAACAGCACCGGCAGGAAGAACAGGATCATCGGCACGGTGAGCTTCGGCGGCAGGGCGGCGGCCT
>NZ_LWHQ01000101.1:0-608 GCF_001653715.1 Methylobacterium platani | reverse complement strand
CGCAGGGCCTGGCCGACCGGGGTGCCGTAGCGCTCGGCCTGGATCAGCGCCGTGGTGACGTTCTTGACCGATTCGAGGCCGGTGCGGTTGGCGAGGTTCTCGTAGGCGATGCGCCGGTCGGAGAGGTAGGACAGCTCGGCCGTCGTCAGCGCCATCTCCTCGGCCAGCGTCATGCACTGGTTGGCGATCTCGACGCCGACGCGCCGGAACGCCGCCTCGATCGCCATGCCCGACTCGACGCAGATCAGCAGCAGGTCGAGCGTGTCGGGCCAGTTGCGCTGGATCACCGCCTGGCGCTTCGAGGTCTGGTTGCGCAGGAACACCTCCGGCGCCTTGATGCCGAGGTAGAGCGCCGCGACCACCATGCCGAGGCGCACCATCACCGGCTGGTCGAGCACCTGCAGCACGAACAGGTAGACCACCGCCAGGACGAAGAACGCGACCGGCATCACCAGGCGGAAAAAAAGGAATGCGATCTCGGCCTGCGGGCCGCGATAGCCGGCCATCGTCAGGGTGTTCTTGGCGTTCTCGGTGCCGAGCCAGTTGTCGAGGCGCAGGCGATCGACCACGCGCTTCATGTAGGCCTTGGGCTCCTGGCGCAGGGAGGC
>NZ_LWHQ01000100.1 GCF_001653715.1 Methylobacterium platani | reverse complement strand
TGAGCTGGTCGGTCAGGCCCTGCAGCTTGGTGATGCCGGTATTGGCCGCCTGGATTGTCTGGACGCCGTTCGAGACCGCGTCGAGCAGGTTGGTGAGCGACGAGGAGCGCGAGGACAGGCCCTGGGCGGTGAAGAAGTTGCTCGGGTTGTCGAGGGCGCTGTTGACCTTCTTGCCCGAGGCGAGGCGGCTCTGGGTGGTCGAGAGCAGGTCGGCGGTGTCCTGGAGCGTCAGGAGGTTCTGGCGCGTGGCAGCCGAAAGCGTGATGCCGGAAGACATTGGGGCGATCCTATTGATCTGCAGACCTTCGTGTTTCGAAGGCGAGTTCATCTTCGGGCCTGCAGCCTTGCCCAGTCCTTACTGCGATGTTCGAATGCTCCGTCATCTACGGGATTTGGGCGACATGATCTACAAATCATTAAAGTCGTGCGGTGGGTCCTAGGAGATCCGGAACGCGCCTCGTGAGAAAGTTCTCGCGCCAGTGCGATGTGTGGCCATAGGCGGAAACCAGATCGCTTCGCGACCTTTCAGAAAGGGTGTGCCGTAGACTCTGCCATTCTCCGTTCCAAAAAGAAGAGCGGCCGGGGCGAGGGCCCCGGCCGCTTCGACGCGCCGATTGCGTGCGACGTCAGCCGCGCAGGAGCTGCAAGATGCCCTGCTGCGCCTGGTTGGCGAGCGAGAGCGCCGAGATGCCGAGCGAGTTGCGGGTCGACAGAGCCTGCGAGTTCGCCGCCTCCTCGTTCAGGTCGGCATTGGTCAGGTTCGCCGCGCCCGTGTCGAGCACGTTGATCATCTGCTTGGTGAAGTCCTGGCGGTTCTGCACCACCGCCAGGTTCGCGCCCAGCGACGACGCCTGGCCTTGGAGCGAGTTCGACGCGCTGGTGATCGTCGACATGACGCTGTTGATCGAGTTCGAGTCCTGGAAGTCGACCTGGCCAATGGCCGACAAACCAAGCGACGAGGAGGTGACCGAAGAGCCCTGAACCTTCAGGAACGAAGTCCCCTTCTCGTTGAAGCTGATGTTCAGGGTATCGCCGGCGAGCAGGTTCGTGCCGTTGAACCCGGAATCGGCGGCCATCTGGTCGATCTGGGTCAGCAGGCTGTTGTAGGTCGTGACGAGGCCGTTGCGGGTGTT
>NZ_LWHQ01000099.1 GCF_001653715.1 Methylobacterium platani | reverse complement strand
CCCGGATCTCCTTCCACTTCGTTGCAGTCGTCCGGGAAAGGGGGAGGCTTACGAGGATCGTCCGCCCTTATGGTCGGACGGAGGTCGCGCTGTCGTGTACCGTGTTGCAACGCGATCGCGACGTGCTCTAGGCTCGAACGGCGCGAAACGGCGCGGCGCCGGCGGGAGATCCGACCGGCGACCGGACGGGAGGAGACCCATGGTGCAGACGGAGCAATGCTCGCGGCGCGTGCTGCTGGCCGGGATGGCGGCGGCGCCGCTGCTCGCCGCCGGGGCGGGACCGGCGCAGGCCGCGGACGAGAACGGCGAGGCCCGCCGGGTGGAGGCGCAGGTCGAGGCCCTCCGGGTCGCGATCCAGGCCGGCGACGCCCGGGCGCTCGACGCCCTCACCCACCCGCAGCTCAGCTACGGCCATTCGAGCGGCCGCAAGATCGAGACCAAGACGGCCTTCATCGCCGCCCTCTCGGGCAAGACGAACTACAGGACGCTGACCTTCTCGGAGCAGTGGGTCCAGGTCGTCGGCGACACCGCCATGGTCCGGCATGTCTGGGACGGCGCCGACATCCTGCCCAACGGCGAGACCGGCCGCTCGTACATCGCGGTGCTGCAGGTCTGGCTCAGGGACGGCGGCGCGACCGACGGGACCTGGCGCCTGCTCGCCCGGCAGAGCTGCCCGCTCAAGCCGGCCTGACCGACGGGTTCGGCCGCGCTCCCGGAACGACGGTCAAGCTCGGGCGTTTCCGCTCGCCGCCGACATGTCTCGCGGCGGCGAAGCGGGGGCGTGAGCGGTGCGGTCCGAACGGCAGGTGAGCACGATCAGGCTGGTCGCCGAGGCCGTCCGCCTCGCCGGCGGCCTGGCGGCCAAGGAGATCGCGCTGTTCTCCGGCGAGGTCGACCGGATCGCCGGGGTCGTCTCGGCCTGGACGCTGTGGGGCGGCACGATCGTGCTCCTCGCCTGCGTCAGCGGCTTCCTGCTGCTGATGTCCCTCGTGAAGGGCCTCGGCTGGCTGATCGGCTCGGAGGCGCTCGCGGCGGTGATCGGGGCCGCGCCCTTCGCCCTCGCGGCCATCCTGCTGACCGGCTGGGGCCTGCGGAAGATGGACCTGCGGCGCTGACGCGGCGGCCGGGCCCCCGCCCGCCGCCCTGCCCGATATGCGCCGCGAGCATGGCCGTCCCGTCGGTCGGGCCGTTGCCGTGTGCGCTGCAACATGAGAAAACGTTTTCGCACCGCCGCGATGGCGTCGCGGCGGTGCAGCCCTCTTTTGGGCGTTTCCTCCCTAGACTTCGGGCCGCCTCGCAAGGGCGGCCTTTTTTCTGTCGCGCCGGATTTCTGTTGCGTCGCGGCCCGCCGCGGCGACACTGGCGCGACCGGACGGGTCCGCGCGGCCCGGGACGCGGGTGGGAGGCTTGAATCGATGGATCGTCCGGCGACGGATCGCCCGCGCAGCGTCGGCATCGCCTGGTACGAGCCGGGCGACTATCCGCGGATCCGGGACGCGATGGCGGATTCCGGGCTGCCGGAGAGCTACGCCACCTGGCAGATGTCGGCGATGCAGGTCGAGCGCGAGGTCGCGCGCAGCGGCGTCGCGGTGACCCGCGTGCGGATCGAGCCGGAGGCCTTCGTCGCCTGGTGCGGTGCGCGCGGGATGGCGCCCGACGCGAAGGCGCGCGCCGCCTTCGTGCGCGAGGCGCACGAGGCCGGGGCCTGAGCGGCAGCCCGGGGCACTCCCCTACACCACGTCCAGCCCGACCCGTCCGAGGGCGCCGAAATCGCCCTCGACCCGCTGCCCTGGCCTGACCCGGATCAACCCGGTGCAACTGCCGGTGGCGACGGTGTCGCCGGCCTCGAGGCTGCGGCCGGCCCGGGCGAGCCCGCCCGCGAGCCAGGCGAGCGCGGCGAGCGGGTGGCTCTCCAGGATCTCGGCGCCCGCCCCCTGCGCCACCGGGTGGCCGTCGAGGCGCAAGGTCACCGGGGTGCCGCCGAGATCGGCCTCGCGCCAGCGCGGGATCGCGGCCCCGCGCAGCTCGGCCGCATCGAGCCCGAAATCGGCGATCGCCGAGGCGGGGCCGAGCGGCACCGAGTCGGGCAGGCGCCGGCCCAGCACCTGCAGGCCGATGCGGCAGGACAGGACCGCGCCGGCGAGCGCCTCGCGGTCGCCCGGATCCTCGTCCTCGCGCGGGAAGGACCGCCCGATCACCATCAGGTACTGCGCGCCGATGCCGAGCACGGCGCGCGAGGTGCGGAAGGCGGCGCCGTCCTCGCACAGGGCGGAGGCGAGGAGCGGCGCGGCCAGGGGCTCCGGGCAGGCGAGCGCGCGGGCGGTGCGGATCGTCGTCGCCGCGAGGGTGAAGCCCCGCACCGTCTCGCCGGCGGCGAGCACGGCTTCGGCCTGGACCCAAGCCGGGTCGTCGAGGAGGCCGGGCCCGGGATCGGCCGTCACCGCGCCGGTGCGCCGGGCCGCGGCGAGCGCCCGTCCGAGGGCCCGGACGGCCTCCTCGGTCACGCCGCCGCCTCCGTCGCCGCCGCGAGCGGATCGAGCGCCGCCGCCAGGGCGGCCTCCGTCTCCGGGCGCGGCCGCGCCAGGGGCAGGCGCAGGTCGGGGGCGAATCCGGGCCGCAGCAGCGCCAGGGCGAGCTTGACCGGGCCCGGATCGGTCTCCCGCGCCAGGGCGGCGATCAGCGGCATCAGCCCGGCCTGGAGCGCCCGGGCGCGGGCGTGGTCGCCGGCCCGGGCGGCGCGCTGCAGGGCGGCGCACGGCCCCGGCACCAGGTTGGCGACGACCGAGACGCATCCCTGCCCGCCCATCAGCGTGTGGGCGGCGGCGGTGGCGTCGTCCCCGCAGAGCGCCAGGAAGCCCGGGCCCGCGGCCCGCGCGATCGTCGGGAGCCGGGCGAGGTCGCCGGTCGCGTCGACGAGGCCGACGACCCCCCGCAGGGCCGCCAGCCGCGCCAGGGTGTCGGGGTGGAGGTCGAGGCCGGTGCGGGCCGGCTCGGCATGGACGAGGAGCGGCAGGTCGGCGCCGGCGGCGATCGCGGCGTAGTGCCGGTAGAGCCCCTCCTGGGTCGGCCGGTTGTAGTAGGGCGTGACCGAGAGGCCGGCGGCGGCCCCGGCGGCGGCGGCGGCCCGGGTCCGGGCGACGGCCGTCCGGGTGCAGTTGCTGCCGGTGGCGGCGATCACCGGCACCCGGCCCTCCGCCGCCTCGACGGCGACGCGCAGGGCCCGGTCGCGCTCCGCCTCCGTCAGGGCCGGCCCCTCGCCGGTGGGGCCGGCGACCACCAGGCCCTCGGTTCCCGCCGCGACCTGCCGGACGACGAGGTCGCCGAGTGCCCGCTCGTCGAGCCGGGTCCCGCCCGCCGCGAAGGGCGTGACCAGGGCGGTGAGCGCGCCGCCGGGCCGTCCGCGCATCGCCGCGGTCACGGGACGAGGGAGACGGAATCGAGGGAGAGCGGGGTGCCGGCGAGGCGCACCGCGTCGGGCCGGCGGCCGGTCTCGGCGGCGGCGTAGGTCAGCGCGTCCCGGCGGCTGCGGAAGATGCCGCCGCCGAGGCCGTGGGTCTCGACCGCGAGCCAGTGGCCGTCGGCGCTCTGGCCGACCAGGAAGGCGAGCGGGAGGCGGGCCGGGGCCGGGACCGGTGCGGCGGGGGAAAGCGGGGATCGGGACATCGGGAGGATCGGGTTCGCGCGGCCATCGGCGTGGCCGCGCCCTCAAGGTGTCCCGGGTGCCGTGAAGGATCGAGGCGGACCGACCGGCCCCGGCATCAAGATCCCGTATGGTTTTGCCCGCACCCCGCCGAGGCCCCCCCACAGGGCGACGCCCCCGCGGAGGACCGCGAGGGCGAGGACGAGGCCGGCGAGGAGGCGGATCGCCCGCATCGCGGGGTCACGGCTCCGTCACGGCCGCAAGCTCGACCCGGCGGATCTCGCCGACCACCACGAGGTAGCACAGGCCCGCCGCCAGGGCGTTGAGGCCGACGAAGACCAGGGCGCCGTCGAACGAGCCGGTCTCACGGACGATGTAGCCGATGACGATCGGCGTGGTGATGCCCGCGAGGTTGCCGAAGGTGTTGAACAGCCCGCCGCTCAAGCCCCCGGATTCCCGCGGCGAGGTGTCCGAGACCACCGCCCAGCCGAGCGCGCCGATGCCCTTGCCGAAGAAGGCGAGCGCCATCAGGCCGACCACGACGGCATCCGCCCGGACGTAGTTGCAGCCGATGATCGCCATCGACAGCAGCATGCCCGACACGATCGGGATCTTGCGGGCCGCCGTCAGGGAATGGCCGCGGCGCAGGAGCTGGTCCGAGATCACCCCGCCGAGGATGCCGCCCAGGAACCCGCACAGCGCCGGCAGCGTCGCGGCGAAGCCCGCCTGCAGGATCGACAGGCCGCGCTCCTTCACCAGGTAGACCGGGAACCAGGTGAGGAAGAAGTAGGTCAGGGTGTTGATGCAGTACTGCCCGACATAGATCCCGAGCAGCATCCGGTTGGCCAGCAGCTGGCGCAGGGTGCGGCCGGCCCGGGTCGCGGTCTCGGCCCCGGCGCCGTCCATGTCCATCAGGGCGCCGCCGGCTTCGAGGTAGTCGCGCTCGGCCGGGTTGATCGCGGGGTGCTCGCGCGGCCCGTGCACCACCTGGGTCCAGAGCAGCGCGAAGGCGATGCCGAGCGCGCCCATCACCGTGAAGACGTGGTGCCAGCCGAATGCGTGCACGATCCAGCCCATCAGCGGCGCGAACAGCACGGTGGCGAAGTACTGCGCCGCGTTGAAGAAGGCCGAGGCCATGCCGCGCTCGTTCGCCGGGAACCAGGCCGCGGTGATGCGGGCATTGGCCGGGAAGACCGGCGCCTCGGCGAGCCCCACGGCGAGGCGCAACGCGAACAGCACCGCCACCGCGGCGAAGCCCGAGAGGAAGCCGACCGCGCCCTGCATCAGCGTGAAGGCCGACCACAGGAAGATCGCCGCGGCGTAGACCCACTTCACGCCGTAGCGGTCGAGCAGCCAGCCGCCGGGGAGCTGGGCCAGCACGTAGGACCAGGCGAAGGCCGAGAACACGTAGCCCATGGTCACGGCGTCGAGGCCGAGCTCCTTGGCCATGGCCGGGCCGGCGATGGCGATGGTCGCCCGGTCGGCGTAGTTGATGGCGGTGGCCGCAAACAGCATCGCCAGGATGACGAGGCGGATGCGGCTCCGCTTCGCCGCCGCGAGGCCGCGGACCGCGCTCGTGGTTGCGCTCATGAATCTCCTCCCGGGGCCGGCGGCGGGGCCGCGACGGCGTGATGTCGTTCTTCTCGCGCCCCCTTCGGGCGGGGGCGTTCCGGGACGGGAGAGTAGGAGCGCGGCGCGCGAGAGGTCCAAGTCAAAGGCTGAATGGGTCGATGCGCCGGCCGCATCCATGCGAACCCGAACCGGCGCGAGACGGCATCGATGACCGGCACGTCCAGGCCCCGCGCGGCACGACGGCGACGCTGCCGGCGGAGGTCGACGGCACCGTACCGGAATCGCGACGATCCCCCGCCCTCGCAGGCTCACGCCCTGATGTTCGACTGCGCCGCCCTGTCTCTCGACGACCTGCTTGCGGGTCAGGCGGAGGTCGGTGACCGTGGCGAGGGCGTTCTTTTCGGGACCACCCTCCTGGTGCTAGTGCATTGACGCATTCA
>NZ_LWHQ01000098.1 GCF_001653715.1 Methylobacterium platani | reverse complement strand
ACAGAAACGGGGCAATCCCAGTCCCGGGCTTCTGCCGGGCCTCACAGTGCTTCAGGTAGGCATCCGCGACGCTGCCGAGCGTGACAGCGGCAGCCTTCTTCGCGGCGGCCTTCTCGGCGTGCGGGTCGTTGCCGGTCAGGGCCTTGGCGAGAAGCGTCCGGGCCTGCCGCCGGGCCTCATCCAGCGTGAGCGTGTCAATAGCGCCGATGGTGAGGCGCTTGGCCGTACGCTCCCCGGCCGGCCGGTACTGGACTACGTAGCGGCGGCTTCCCCCCGCACTCACCTTGACACCAAAGCCAGGCACCTCGGTGTCCCACGCGAAGAAGTTCGTCTTACCGTCCGGTACGGACAGGGCAGCAAGCGACTGGCGGGTAAGGCGTTGGGCGGGCATTTTGGTAAGCCAGTGGTAAGCCAGAAGGCGATCGTTCGTGGCACGACGATACGCTTTCTGCTCGCAAAAACTAGAGGCCATGAAGGAAATTGGCCCTATATAATGGCTTACCAAGCCTCATGACAGCATATAATCCAAGACTGGGGGACTAGGGGTCGGAGGTTCGAATCCTCTCGCTCCGACCATTAAAAACTCTGTTTCGGTAGAGACTTACGACAGGCGGCCTCCGGGTCGCCTTCGTCGTTTCTGGGGTCCGGAGTCCAGCAGGGATTCGACTCTGCGAGCCATCTCGGGCCGATCTGTCGCACCATCCTGCTGCGCCTGCCCCGGCGCGTCGAGCCGCACGAGGTGAGCGACATGCCGCGACGTCCACCCCGTTCGCTTCGGTCGTCAGGAACGAGAACAGTCGGTGCTCCTCCTCGACGGGCTCATCCCGCTTCGGGCCGCGGATGCCGGTCCATGGCCGCCAGATCCCCGCGAAGGCAAACAGCGGCCGACTCTCGTCGAGAGCGAACCACACCGGCGTCTTGCGGGGTTTGGTGTCGGCATACTCGCTGAACGAGGTCACCGGCACCAGGCAGCGGTGCGCCGGCTTGAGCCAGGGCCGCCAGTACGGCGAGGCGACGTTGCGCACGTTGGTGACCGGCTGCGTGCCGACCTTCGGCGGCGGCGGGAAGCCCCAGCGCATCATCGTGAGCACCCGCTCGCCGTCGTCCATATGCACGACGGGCGCCATCTGGTCGGGGAAGACCCCGGGCAGCGGCGGCAGGTTGCCGGCCCCGTCGCGGTCGACTGCAAAGGTGCGCCGTATCTCGTCCTGGGAGCGGGCAGAGCTGTAGAGATTGCACATGGCCGGGATCGTGGCCTGTCAAGCTCTGCCAATCTTTTAACAGCGATGATGCGCGGCCATCCGTGTTCGACCTCAACAAATTTCTACATAATTTGATGTTCTACCTATGCATTACAGCGGCGAATACCCAAGTTTTATATCGTCATGCAAATTATTTACCTATGTAGTTCATATTCAAATGAGAAAAACAACCGGTATTGTTGTGTTTAGGCATGCTTTTGGAATGCATGATCTAGCAGGATGGAGTTTGAAATGTCGCTTTCTTTCAAGGGCGATATCCGCGCCCACCGAATCTTCAATACCCGCTTCAACGCGCCTGGCGTGCATAAAGGCAGCGTAGTCATGGTTTCCTTATCGGAAATCGGCCGATCTAATCAGGCTGGAGGTCTGGATACGCCATTTACAGGCAATGCCACGATGAAAGTTTATAATGTATCGCCAGGCGAGGGATTTGTGCAAATACGAGGAGAAATTGACTGGGACAATGATCTTGATATTCAAATAAGCTTGTTTGTCGCTTAGTGCTCAATGAAGTTCACTGATGTGATGCGCTCATCAAAGGCACCTCGCTCAACTGCGTCGTGAACCGTGGCGAGCGCAGTATATCGTGGCAGGGCGCGAGAGCCCTGCCACTGCTGTCGATCGGCTCTTCGTGGTCAGATGCAGCGCAGCGTACCGTCCGGCATGCGGACGGCGGGATGCCCCTTCGTCCGCAGGCACCAAGCCTGGTTCTGACCGCCGAATACGCACCGACCCCGGTAGTTGCGATGGCCGTTAGGCCCGCACCCGCCTAACGCCGATGCTGGGGTGGGCATCATTGACGCTACAGTCGAGAGGGCAAACCCTCCAACGATCATGACAGCCAGCTTCTTCATAACCGACCCCTCTTCCCGCTTTAAGGCTTAACGGGTCGACATTGGTAGCGCGCGTAGACGAGTGAGGTCTATGGTTGAATTTGTGTCTGATTGTAATTCTGCCGGGCAATCGCATTGACCATCGGCACTTCATTAAGTCTAGTTGTGAACCTTGCAGACCGCATCTCGAACGTCGTCGACCAGGTGCGCTTCGCGACCAGCCCGGCCCGCGCCGGCACAACGGCCGAAGCGGCCGCCGTCGAGATCGAAGCGCTCGCGAAGCGCCGGCTCGCCGACGAATACGACGCAGCGCGGAAGCGGGGCGAAGTCGCTCAGCTCGGTACCAACTAGTGCACTGACTCAAACGG
>NZ_LWHQ01000097.1 GCF_001653715.1 Methylobacterium platani | reverse complement strand
ACAGAAACGGGGCAATCCCAAGCCGGCCTCGGCAGCCAGGTCGATCCCGACCTGGCCAAGATCAAGCTCGCCTACCGCCTGCGCTGGGACCAGAGCCTGATCGACTTCGCCACCGAGGTCAGCGAGGAGGTCGGCGCGACGGTCAAGCCTGCCGGCGGCAAGCTGGTGGCGATGAAGCGCGGGGGCGGGAAGAACGGCGCCGGCACAGCCTTCGCGCCGATCCTGATCCGCCGGAGACGATCGTTCGGCTACGAGATCGAGGTCGAGCCGCGCCCTGAGGTCGGCAGCGTCGCGGCGGCGTGGTACGACGAGAAGACGGGCAAGCGGAAGCTGACCAAGGTCTCGGCCGGCCGCCAGGGCCCGATCCGCATCCTGCCTCACCCCTACCGCAGCGAGGCCGACGCCAAGGCTGCGGCCGAGGCCGAGGCCTACGCCTCCGACAACCGCTCGGGCGGCGGCTACTTCGAGAGCCCGGGCCTGCCCCATGCCAGGGCCGAGGCCCCGGTGACTTCCTCCGGCTACGGCCCGCTCATCGACGGCTCCTGGAAGGCCGAGAGCGTCGACAAGACGGTGCGCAGCGACGGCGGGTTCCTCACCACCGTCCACGTCACTGCCGGCACCGACAAGAAGGGGGAGAAGGGCAAATGAAGCTGCAACCCTTCAGCGGCGTGGGCGATCCGCGCTCCGGCTACAGCGAGGCGGGCCCCCTCGCGGGGCCGTCCGCGTTCGCCCGACCCGGGGAGCCCTCGTGAGCACCAGGCAGCTCTATCGGTTCACCGCCACGGCTGGACCCTGGGTCGCCGGCTATCGCCACGACCCGGCTGCCGGCACGATCGCGCTGACGCCGGAGGAGGCCGAACTGGACCTCCTGGCCGGGACGATCGTCCCGGACGGCACGCCGACCGGCCCCATCGCGGTGCCCGGCGCCGTCGTGGTGACCGATCGCGTCGCGGCGATCCGCGGCGCCCGCGACTACGATTTCACCGTAGCCGAACTGGTGGCGTTCCTGGCCGGGTCCACGCTGGGCGACGAGCTGCGCGGCACGCTACGCGACGGGGTGGCGCCGGACCGTGACACCCTGGCGAAGCTGTCGGCGGCGCTCGATGCAGCGGTGGTGCTGCTGCGGGCGGGGATCGCGACCCGCGCGCCCGCGTCCGCCCTCGCGGACAAGGCCGATGCCGGCGCCAACGCCAACATCCGGTCGCTGGAAGGCCTGACCACGCCGCTGTCCCTCGCCCAGGGCGGGACGGGCGGACGGACGGCCGACGGAGCCCGTGCGGCGCTCGGCCTGCCGCTGGTGCCGGGCGACCCGGGCCTCCCGGAGGCGGTGGCGGCCCTCTATGACGCCTGGGTCTCCGGCCTGCCGGTCTGGACGGGCGATGGTCCGGTCCCGGTCGCGCGGGGTCGATACTATCGCCAGGGCGCCGGCGGTCCTCCCGTGCAAGCCCAGTGAGGTCTCCCGTGCTCACCCGAACCCTGTCCCGGATCGCCGTCGCCCTGGCGCTCGCGCTGCCCGCTCCGGCCCTCGCGCAGGGCCAGGCGCCGCTCGTGCCGGTGCCGAACCGCTCGGCCAACGACAATTCCGCGGCGCCCGCCAACACGCGCTACGTCGACAGCGCGGCGCAGGCCCTGCGCGACGCGATCCAGGCCCGCGCGCCGATCGCGAACCCGACCT
The DNA here is from genome assembly GCF_001653715.1 of Methylobacterium platani. Lineage (GTDB taxonomy): Bacteria > Pseudomonadota > Alphaproteobacteria > Rhizobiales > Beijerinckiaceae > Methylobacterium > Methylobacterium platani. The sequence goes on along the minus strand of NZ_LWHQ01000097.1, from coordinate 6,185 downwards.
TCTCCGGCACCGTGACCGTACCCGGCACCGTGGCCGCCGGGACGCTCCTGGGCGACGGGTCGGGTGCGGGCGTCACGGCGACGGGCGCCGCGGCGGCGCAGACGCTCGGCGGGTGGTTCTCGAGCGTCGTGTTCGGTACCCCGACGGTCACGGCCCTGCGGGCGTTCAACCGCCTGTTCGTGGCGCCCCGCACGGTCATGTACGTGTCGGGCCATGCCGCGCCGGGCGACGGCGGCGGCGGGCCCTTCATCTGGGCGGCGGCCTCGACGCTGCCGGACGACGGCGGCACGATCATCAACCCGACCGGCAACACCGGGGCAGGGCGCTGGCTGCGCCTCGACGTGACCCGGATCTGGGTGAGCTATTTCGGGGCGCAGTGCGACGGCAAGGCCGACGATACGTCGGCGTTCCAGGCGGCGTTCGCGGCAGCGGTCAACCGCCTGCGTCCGGTCGAGGTGCCGGCCGGCACCTGCCTGGTCTCCGGGCTGTCCTACACGGTCGGGTCCTATGCCGGGCAGTTCGCGATCCGCGGCGCGGGGCGCAACCTGACGCGGATCAGGCAGATCTCCGACGCCGCCGCGGCGCCCGTCCTGACGATCGGGTCGCCGACGGCCAAAATCCTCACCGCCAACATCGAGATCAGGGGGATCACGTTCGACGGCAACAACCGGCGGCAGCCGGCGGTGGTGTCCTACGACCTGGTGCGGTCGTTCGTCTGGGACGTGCTGTTCACCGGCGGCTCGGCCGGCTACGTCTCCTATGGCGGCATCGGCAACACGATCTATGCCGATGCGCTCGACAATGACGTCGGGGGCCGCATCGTCCCGTTCGCGTCGCTCGCGGGCGGCGGCTGGCCCAATCACATCCGGTGGTCGGGCGCCCTGGCGCACAACGCGCGCTGGGGTCTCGACGTTGATGGCGGGCGCAACCTCGTCTGCGACACCTGCGATATCGAGGCCAACGGGACGAAGCTCGGCGAGGCGACGGGCGGCGTCCGGGTCGGCCCGGCCATGGGCGCGGAGGTCGCCGGCGTCGGCAGCGCCACGGCGAGCCCCGGCCTGACGCTCCGCAGCCCCTGGTTCGAGCGGAATGCGGGCGAAGCGGACGTCGTCCTGCAGTCCGGCCGGAACCTGATCGACAGCGGGGTTTTCAGCAGCCCCGCCGACATGGCAACCCACGACATCCACGCCGTCGGCGGCGTCTACACCGTGACGAACAGCCGGGCGCAGTTCCCCAAGACGGCCAACATCCGGGACGAGGCCGGCGTCGAGCCGGGCAGCGTCGTCGACGGCGGCGCGTTCCCGAGCCTCGACGTCTCGCGGGCCACGCACGTGCGCACGGCGGGGGTGGAGTACGTGTCGGTGCCGTTCTCGGCCGGCAACGGCCTGCAGGTCGCCGGCGGCACCTTCCGCGTCCTCTCGCCTTCCACGCCCGCGAGCGCGACGGCGCCGTGTGCGGCCGGGACGATGACGTGGGATGCGGGCTATGCCTACGTCTGCGTCGCGACCAACACCTGGAAGCGCTCGCCGCTGGCGACCTGGTAGGCTCCGGTCGGCGGGGTAGGATCCTGGCTCAAGCTGCTGACATTCGAACCTGCGCGCCGTGCCGTTCGAATTTGCGCGCTACACGTCAAGCCTGGCGCCGCCGCGGTCCCGCCCCGCCTAGTCTGTTCGTCTATCGCGCCAACCCCTTGACCGGGCAGCCCGCTTCGCCTGGAATGCCTCTTGCTTAGGCATCGTCCGTGCTTGAGCAAACGGGCGGCGGCCGGGGCCGCAACCGGAACGGGAGACGCAAGACCCCATGAAGAGAATCGTCGCTGCCCTGGCCTTCGGGCTCGGCGCCACCCTGCTGGCGGGTGCCGCCCAGGCCCAGGGGACGCTGAACAGCATCAAGCAGAAGGGCTACATCTCCTGCGGCTCGAATCCGGGGCTCGCCGGCTTCGGCGTGCCGGACGCGCAGGGGCGCTGGACCGGGCTCGACGTCGATTTCTGCCGGGCGCTGTCCGCGGCGATCTTCAACGACGTCACGAAGGTCCGCTTCATCCCGCTCTCGGCCAAGGATCGCTTCACGGCGCTCCAGTCGGGCGAGGTCGACATCCTGTCGCGCAACACCACCTGGTCGATGTCGCGCGACACCGCGCTCGGCCTCGACTTCCCGGCCGTCAACTTCTACGACGGCCAGGGCTTCATGGTGAAGAAGAAGCTCGGCGTCACCTCGGCCAAGCAGCTCGACGGCGCCTCGGTCTGCACCCAGCAGGGCACCACCACCGAGCTGAACCTGGCCGACTACTTCCGCGCCAACAAGATGAAGTACGAGGTGGTGGCCTTCGCCAGCGCCGACGAGACCTTCAAGGCCTACGATTCCGGCCGCTGCGACGCCTTCACCACCGACGCCTCGGGCCTCTACGCCGAGCGCCTGCGCGCCGCCGTGCCCGACGACAACATCGTGCTGCCCGAGATCATCTCGAAGGAGCCGCTCGCGCCGGCGGTGCGCCAGGGCGACGCCCAATGGGCCGACATCGTCCGCTGGACCCACTACGCGATGCTGAACGCGGAAGAAGCCGGCATCACCCAAGCCAACGTCGACCAGCTGGTGAAGACCACCGACAACCCGGACATCAAGCGCATCCTCGGCACCGAGGGCAAGTACGGCGCCGATATCGGGCTGACCAACGACTGGGCCTACCGGATCGTCAAGCTCGTCGGCAATTACGGCGAGGTGTTCGAGCGCAACGTCGGCCAGGGCTCGCCGCTGAAGATCCAGCGCGGCCTCAACGCCCTGTGGTCGAAGGGCGGCCTGCAATACGGCCCGCCGATCCGCTGACATCGTGACAGTGCGGCGCCCGGGAACCTCCCGGGCGCCGTCCTTGGAAACCAGCAACGCGAGCATACCCCTTGCCGACGCAGCTTCCGGCCGATGCGCCGTCCGGTCCGCCCCGGGTCTCGCCCCTCTACGATCCCCGCATCCGCGGGGCGGCCTACCAGATCCTGCTGCTCGTGGCGGTCGGGGCGGTGGCCTGGATCGCGCTCGGCAACGCCGCCGAGAACCTGCGCAACGCCCGCGTCGCCTCGGGCTTCGGCTTCCTCGCCAACACCGCCGGCTTCGACGTCAACCAGACGCTGATCCCGTTCGCGGCCGCGACCTCGACCTACGGCACCGCCTTCCTGGTCGGCCTCACCAACACCCTGATGGTGGCGGCGATCGGCATCGTGCTGGCGACGATCCTGGGCTTCACGGTCGGCGTGGCGCGGCTGTCGCCGAACTGGATCGTGCGCACGCTCGCGACCGTCTACGTCGAGGTCCTGCGCAACATCCCGCTCCTGCTGCAATTGCTGTTCTGGTACGTCGCGGTGCTGGCGAGCCTGCCGGGCGCGCGCGATTCCTACGCGCTCGGCGGTTCCGTCTTCCTCAACCAGCGCGGCCTGTTCCTGCCCAAGCCCCTGCTGGCGGCGGATGCCTGGGCGCTGCCCATCGCCCTCGTGGTCGGGATCGTCGGGACCCTGGCGTTCCGATCCTACGCCAAGCGCGAGCAGGCGCGGACCGGCCGGCGCCTGCCGGTGCCGGCGGTCGGCCTCGCCCTGATCCTCGGCCTGCCGCTCCTGACCTACGGGGTGCTGGCGCTCGTCGGCATCGCCCCGGTGGCGCTCGATTTCCCGGTCAAGGGCACCTTCAACCTGCGCGGCGGGATGCAGCTCTACCCCGAATTCGTCGCGCTCGTGGTCGGGCTCACGGTCTACACCGCCGCCTTCATCGCCGAGGTGGTGCGGGCCGGCATCCAGGCGGTCAACAAGGGCCAGACCGAGGCGGCGCGTGCCTTGGGCCTGCAGCCCGGCCCGACGATGCGGCTCGTCGTGATCCCGCAGGCGATGCGGGTGATCGTGCCGCCGCTGACCAGCCAGTACCTCAACCTCACCAAGAACTCGTCGCTGGCCGTCGCCATCGGCTACCCCGACCTCGTCCAGGTGTTCATGGGCACGGTGCTGAACCAGACCGGGCAGGCGGTGGAGGTCGTGGCGATCACCATGGCGGTCTACCTGACGATCAGCCTCGTCACGGCCTTCGTGATGAACCTCTACAACCGGCGCGTCGCGCTGATCGAGCGGTGAGATCCCGATGACCACCGGAATCCAGACCACCGCCGGAGCCCAGCCCCTCACCTTCGTCCGCCGCGAGGCGGTGCCCGCCTCGGCCCCGCCCGCGCTGGTCGCCGGGCCGCTGGCGTGGCTGCGTCAGAACCTGTTCTCCAGCCCCGCCAACGCCGCGATGACGCTCGCGGCGCTCGTCGTCGTCGCGCTCGTGGTGCCGCCGCTCCTGCGCTTCCTCGTGATCGACGCGGTCTGGACCGGCGAGAACCGCGACGCCTGCCGGCCCGAGGTGCTGGGCCGCCCGGTCGGCGCCTGCTGGGCGTTCGTGGCGAGCAAGATCAACTACTTCATCTACGGCTCGTACCCGATCGAGGAGCGCTGGCGCCCGAACGTCTTCTTCGCCCTGATGGCGGTCGGGGTGGCGTGGCTGCTGTGGCTCGACGCGCCGAAGCGCGCGTGGGGGGCGCTCTACTTCTTCGTGGTGTTCCCGGTCGTCTCCTACGGGCTGCTCGCCGGCGTGCCGGCCCTCGGCCTGCCGGCGGTGCCGACCGCGCTCTGGGGCGGCATGCTGGTGACCCTGATCGTGTCGCTCGTCGGCATCGTCGCCTCGCTGCCGCTCGGGATCCTGCTGGCGCTCGGGCGGCGCTCGCGCCTGCCGATCGTGCGGCTGTTCTGCGTCGTCTTCATCGAGTTCTGGCGCGGCGTGCCGCTGATCACGGTGCTGTTCATGGCCAACGTGATGCTGCCGCTGTTCCTGCCCGGCGACGTCACCGTCGACCGGCTGGCGCGGCCGCTCGTCGGCATCGCGCTGTTCTCCGCCGCCTACATGGCCGAGGTGGTGCGCGGCGGCCTGCAGGCGATCCCCCGCGGCCAGACCGAAGGGGCGATGTCGCTGGGCCTGAGCCCCTGGCACCGGATGCGCCTCATCATCCTGCCCCAGGCGCTGCGGATCGTGATCCCGGGCATCGTCAACAGCTTCATCGCGCTGTTCAAGGATACGAGCCTCGTCTCGATCGTCGGCATCTTCGACTTCATCCGCACGATCGAATCGGCCCGGGTCGATCCGACCTGGGCGGCGCCGACGGTGGTGATGACCGGCTACGCCTTCGCGGCCCTGTTCTACTTCGTCTTCTGCTTCGGCATGTCGCGCTACGCCCGCTTCATGGAGCGGCGGCTCGCGGCCGGCCAGACACGGTGAGTTCCCCGATGGCCTCCTCCCCCCTCCCGACCCAGACAGCCTCCGTTCCCTTGCCGGAGACCGATCCGGATCTCAGCCCCCGCAACACCTCGGCGACGCGGCTGGCCAGCGCGCCGACCGCGGTGTCGCTGGAGCGGGTCAACAAGTGGTACGGCGCCTTCCACGTCCTGCGCGACGTCGACCTCACCGTGCGCAAGGGCGAGCGGATCGTGATCTGCGGCCCCTCGGGCTCGGGCAAGTCGACGCTGATCCGCTGCATCAACCGCCTGGAGGAGCACCAGGCCGGGCGGATCGTCGTCGACGGCATCGAGCTCACCAACGACCTCAAGCGGATCGACGAGATCCGCCGCGAGGTCGGCATGGTGTTCCAGCACTTCAACCTGTTTCCGCACCTCACCGTGCTCGAGAACTGCACGCTGGCGCCGATCTGGGTGAAGAAGATGCCGAAGGCCGAGGCCGAGGCGATCGCGATGCAGTACCTGACCCGGGTGAAGATCCCCAATCAGGCGCACAAGTATCCGGGCCAGCTCTCCGGCGGCCAGCAGCAGCGCGTGGCGATCGCCCGCTCGCTGTGCATGGCGCCCAAGATCATGCTGTTCGACGAGCCGACCTCGGCGCTCGATCCCGAGATGGTCAAGGAGGTGCTCGACACCATGGTGGGCCTGGCCGACGAGGGCATGACCATGCTCTGCGTCACCCACGAGATGGGCTTCGCCCGCCAGGTCGCCGACCGGGTGATCTTCATGGACGAGGGCCAGATCGTCGAATCGAACACCCCGGAGGCGTTCTTCCGCGCCCCCGAGCACGAGCGGACCCGGCTGTTCCTGAGCCAGATCCTGCATTGAGGGCGGGGCGGGGACTTTTACGGATCAGGCGCGGGAATCCTCCTCTCCCCGCGGGCG
>NZ_LWHQ01000096.1:1219-1480 GCF_001653715.1 Methylobacterium platani | reverse complement strand
CGCTCTCGCCCGACGGCAGGACGCTGTACTGGCAGGCGATCAAGGGCAAGACGCTCTACAGCCTGCCGACCGACGCGCTCACCGGCTGGGCCACCGCCTCCGTGGTGCCCGAGATGCTGACCGACCGGACGCTCGGCGCAAAGATCGTCGCGGTGGGCGAGAACGGCCCGGCGGACGGCCTGCTGATCACCCGCAAGGACGGCCGGATGATCGTGACCTCGCCGCAGGACAACGCCGTCAAGGTGCGCGACCTCGCCGGCA
>NZ_LWHQ01000096.1:763-1042 GCF_001653715.1 Methylobacterium platani | reverse complement strand
GCCGCGCCGGCGAAGTGACGCGCGACGCAACCCTCCCCCGCAATCCAAGTCGGGCCTGCCCGACCTGGACGCTTGGATGCGGAACTCGGGCAGGCCCGGCTTCCGAAGGGGAAGGGTTTCGTACCGGCCTCGTCCTGCCGAGGCCGGAAAGCACCCTTCCGTCATCCTCCGGCCCACAACCCCCTGGCCAAGCCCGGCAACCTGTGCTGGATATCCGGCTTGGCAGCCGCGGAACGCGCCCAGCGTCGTCGGCCAATCCCTGAGGACGCGGTCTCGTCG
>NZ_LWHQ01000096.1:200-604 GCF_001653715.1 Methylobacterium platani | reverse complement strand
CGACGATCTCGCCGACCTCGCGCTCGCCCGCTGGCCGGACTGGCCGGGGCGCGACGGGACGGCGCCGGAGGTCTCGGGACCCTGGCTTCAGGCGGCAACGGCCTGCGCCGCGGCCGGGCGGCCGCCGCGGTTCCGGCGGGCGGAGCCGGCCCTCGAATTCGCCCAGCTGCTCCAGGTGGTCGATTCCGGCAGCGTGATCCTGGTCGCGGAGGTCGACCCGGCCGCGCCGGCCCGGGCCGCCCCGGTGATCGAGGCGCTGGAATGGTGCGCCGGCCACGGCGCCGCCTGCGTGACGGCCCTGCCGGTCGCGCCGCCCGACGCCCCGCCCTACGACCGCATCCTCTACGGCGCCTGCACGATCGGCCGCGCCCCGCTGCCGGCCGCCGCCCGCTTCATCCCGGCGC
>NZ_LWHQ01000096.1:0-184 GCF_001653715.1 Methylobacterium platani | reverse complement strand
TCGCCGGCCTGTTCACCGGCAACGCGGTCGCGCCGGTGACCGGCGACGGCCGGCAGCCGCGGGTCGACCTCCTCTGCACCCGGCACCGCATCGTCGTCGAGCTCGACGGGCCGGAGCACCAGGCCAGCCCGAAATTCGGCGACGACCGCCACCGCGACTACGAGCTGACGGTCGCCGGCTACCT
>NZ_LWHQ01000095.1 GCF_001653715.1 Methylobacterium platani | reverse complement strand
CAGGGCCATTCAAAGAAAGCCTCTTTGAGCGGCTTTGATGGCGTGGTGCCTGTTTTCGGCGAGGGCTTCCCGGATTGCGCGCAGCGGTCCAGGGGCGTCTTTCACGAGGTGGAGCATGGCATTGCGCAGTGCGGCCATGGCCTGGGGGCCGGCCCCTGTCCGGATGCGGCTGTCGTCCTCGCGAAGGATCACGTCGCGGCGCCAGTGCAGGCGGTTCTCGATCAGCCAGTGGTCGCGCCAGAGCGCCAGCAGGGCGTCGGGATCGGCTTGCTCGGGCGTGAGGCTGGTGACCGCGTAGGCGATCTCGCGGCTCATCCGGCCCTTCGTCTCGCGGATCCGCTCGATCCGGCAGATCTGGGCGGCCCCCGGCCAGCCGAGATGGGCCACGCATTCGCGGCTGACGCTCAGGCGCCGCGTCTCGATGCGGCCGTGCCCTTTCTCGACGACCGACGCGCTGAGGGTCAGGTCGGGAGCGGGCTGGCGCGCGTCAGCGGACGGGTGGGCGGCGCCGCTCGTCTTGAGCGCTTTGAGCAGCGCCGGGGGGAAAGGCGTCGCCGAAGGCGAGGACCAGATCGGCCATCAACTCGGGCTGGTTGGCTTTGACGGCAAACAGGTACTCCCCGTGCTGATCGCGGATGCCCTGGCAGATCGCCCGCTGGCAGAACATCGCGTCGCCGGTGACGAGGGCGCCGTGCAGCGGCAGCCCCTTGAGCAGCGTCAGGGCTGCGGTGATCTCGTTGGCGTCGGGTGCCACCTGCAACTGGCCGATCACCCCGCCCAATCTGATGGCGAATGCCGCCACCAGATGCGCACCGCCGCTGCCGTCGTGGTCCACCCCCGCCGAGCCGCGCAGCCGCTTGCCGTCGAGCGCTACGTGACCCAAGCTCTGATCCTGTTCGGCCGCACCACGTACCCAGGCCCCCAGCACGGCCTCGGTCGCCGTCACGTCGAGGGCCTTGAAGAAGTAGTGGTACGTGGCGTGGCAGGGCGCCTGCTCCAGACCGAGGAGGAACAGCGCCTCTGGCGGCAGCCGTCGGCCCCACCGGAACACGGCGCGCAGATCGTTGGCCCCCGACAGCATGGCGGCCAGAGACAGGGTCAGGACCGCGGGCAGTCCGTACTGGCGCCCTTTGCGGCCGCGCCGATCCGGGATGGCCGCGAAGTGATCCCACAGGCTGCGAGCGCCCACGACGTCCAGTGCTTCGGCCACGCCGCCCTCCAGGATCATCTTCCAGATCCTGAATGAATCAATCGCCGCGCGCCGTCACCCCCTCAATCGCATTCTCTGAATCGCCCTG
>NZ_LWHQ01000094.1:675-8990 GCF_001653715.1 Methylobacterium platani | reverse complement strand
CCCCTATGGTCGGGCCGAGGTCGCGCTGTCGTGTACCGTGGGCAGGCCAACGCTTCGCCCGCTTGGGTTCTTGTTGTGTCGCAGATTTTTGGCGCCGAACCGGTAACCACTTCGGCGAAGTCTGCACAGGTCCAGCCGAGAGGCGTCACGGCGGGACCGGCTGCCCGTCCCAGGCGAAGACGCGGCCGGAATCGCCGGGTCCCAGGCCCGCCAGGACCCGCAGGAGGTGGGCCGCGCTCTCCTCCGGCGCGAACAGGCCCGGGCCCGGATCGGGGCGGAAGGGCCGCGACAGGCCGGTCTGCACCGTGCCGGGATGGAGGCCGGCGACGATCAGTTCCGGATGGGTGCGCGCCGTCTCGACGGCGAGGGTGCGCAGGATCTGGTTCAGCGCCGCCTTCGAGGCCCGGTAGGCGTACCAGCCGCCGAGGCGGTTGTCGCCGATCGAGCCGACCCGCGCCGAGAGGGCGGCGAAGACGCAGCGCCCCTTTCGCGGCATCAGCGGCAGGGCGTGCTTGGCGACGAGCGCCGGGCCGATCGCATTGACGGCGAAGACCTCGGCCATCGCGGCCGGATCGAGGGTGCGCAGCGCCTTCTCGGGCGCGATGCCCGGCCCGTGCAGGACGCCGCTCGCGACGATCACCAGCCCGACCGGGCCGGCCTCCCCGACTTCGCCCATCGCCGCCGCGACGGAAGTCTCGTCGGTGACGTCGACCGGCACCGTCCGCACGGCCTCGGGCTGCGGCGCGGACGCGCGCGACAGGGCGAAGACGGTGCCGTAGGCCCCCTCCGCCGCGAGCGCCGCGACGAGGGCGCGACCGACCCCGCCCGAGGCCCCGACCACGACCGCGCTGCTCATCGGCCGGAGCCGGAGAGCCGCAGGAGCCGCACCAGCCGCGGCCGGAGGGGTAGCGACAGGCGATAGGCCGCCTCGGCCACGGCCAGCCCGGGCTGCCGGCCGAACACCCGCCATTCGACGAGCCGGGACAGCCAGCGCCAGCCCGGCAGCCGGTGCCAGAGCCGCGCGAAGGCGGCGGCGCCGGAGACGAGCCGTCCGTCCGCCTCGCGCACGTGGAACCGGGCCCTGGCCGCGGGCAGGTCGAGCCCCGGGCCCAGGGCGGCCCCGGCCTCGATCGAGGCGAGATCGACGAAGCGGACGCGCTCCGCCCCGGCCCGGCCGCGGTAATGCGCGATCTCGCTCCGGCAGAGCGGGCAGGCCCCATCGTAGTAGACGGTCAGATCCTCGCCCATCCGGTGTCCTCGACGATGTCGCGCCGTGCCTTCAGCTATGGGCGCGGGATCGTTCGTCACCGTGGGCCGAGCGCGCGATAAGGTCGCGCCGGCGAGGTGGCGGGCACCGGGAGGGCGCCCGCCGGGAAGGCTTATGCCGCGCCGGGCAGCCGGTAGTCCCGGAACTGGTCGCGCAACGCCGTCTTCTGGATCTTGCCGGTGGCGGTGTGGGGGATCGCCGGCACCACCACCACGTCGTCGGGCATCCACCACTTGGCGATGCGCGGCGCCATGTAGGCCAGGATGTCGGCCTTGTCGGGGGTGCGGCCCTCCTTCGGCACCACGATGAGCAGCGGCCGCTCGTCCCATTTCGGGTGCTGCACGCCGATCACCGCGGCCTCCGCCACGTCGGGATGGCCGACCGCCAGGTTCTCGAGGTCGATCGAGGAGATCCACTCGCCGCCGGACTTGATCACGTCCTTCGAGCGGTCGGTGATCGCCATGTAGCCGTTGGGATCGATGGTGGCGACGTCGCCGGTATCGAAGAAGCCGCGATCGTCGAGGATCGGCTCGTCCGAGCGGAAATAGGCCTTCGCCACCGCGAAGCCCGCGACCTTGAGCCGGCCGAAGGTGGTGCCGTCCCAGGGCAGGTCGCGGCCCTCGTCGTCGGTCAGGCGGAACTCGACGCCGAAGGGGGCGTAGCCCTGTTTCATCTTGAGGTCGAGGCGGGCCTCGCCCTCGAGACCGGCGACCTCGGGCTTGAGCGAGCAGTAGGAGCCGATCGGGCTCATCTCGGTCATGCCCCAGGCGTGGTCGACGGTGACGCCGTATTCGCGCTCGAAGCGCTCGGTCATCGCCCGCGGGCAGGCCGAGCCGCCGATCACCACCCGCTTGAGATGGCTCAGGCGTTTTCCCGTCGTGTCGAGGTATTGCAGCAGGCCGAGCCAGACGGTCGGCACCGCCGCCGTCACGGTGACCCCGGTGGTCTCCAGGATCTCGTGCACCGAGGCGCCGTCGAGCTTCGGCCCCGGCATGACGAGGCCGGCCCCCGACATCGGCGCCGCGAAGGAGAAGCCCCAGGCATTGGCGTGGAACAGCGGCACCACCGGCATCGCCATGTCGTTGGGCGAGAGCGCGATGAAGGCCGGGTTGTTCACCATCAGGCCGAGCAGCACGTTCGAGCGGTGCGAGTAGAGCACGCCCTTCGGCAGGCCGGTGGTGCCCGAGGTGTAGCACAGGCCGGCGGCCGTGTTCTCCTCGAAGGACGCCCAGGCGAAGTCGTCGTCGGCCTCCGCCAGCCAGTCCTCGTAGGCGACGGCGTTGCGCAAGGACGTCTGCGGCATGTGGGCGCCGTCGGTGAGGACGACGTAGCGCTCGACCGTCGGCAGCTTGTCGGCCAGGCGCTCGACCAGGGCCAGGAAGGTCAGGTCGAGGAAGAGGATCCGGTCCTCGGCGTGGTTGATGATGTAGGCGATCTGGTCCTCGAACAGCCGCGGATTGACCGTGTGGTAGATCGCCCCGATGCCGGTGATGCCGTACCAGGTCTCGAGGTGGCGCCAGGTGTTCCAGGCCAGCGTCGCGATCCGGTCGCCGAGGCGGATGCCGTCGGCGGCGAGACGCTTCGACAGGCGCAAGGACCGCCGGCGCACCGTGGCGTAGTCGGTCCGGTGCATCGGCCCCTCGACCGAGCGCGAGATGACCGGGCGGGCGCCGTGCTGCACGGCGGCGTAGTCGATGACGCGGTGGATCAGCAGGGGCCAGTCCTGCATCAGGCCGAGCATGGCGTGTCGTCCTTCCCTCGATGGAGCGCGCTTGCCCGCGCGCTCTCGCCCTCGATGGAGCGCGCTTGACCGCGCGCCCTCGCTCGCCGGGGCCCCCTGGGTCGCCCCTGCGGGCCTCCGGTCTCACGATCTCAGCTTATGGCAGCCGGGAAGGGGCGGCTAGAGTGCCGAGGGGCGTGGCGCCTAGATAGTTCTGATGTAAACTATTCGCCATGACCGCACCCTTGCGCCCCCCCATCCCGGCCGAGGCGGACGCCCCGGCCGAGGCCGACCCGCTGCGGGTCTGGTTCCGCTTCATCCGCCTGCACCGGCGCGTCTCGGCCGCGGTGGCGGCGGAGCTGAAGGCGGTCGGGCTGTCGATCCCGCAATTCGACGTGCTCTCGACCCTGTCCGAGCGCGAGGGCCTGACCCAGCAGGACCTCGCCGAGCGGCTCTACGTCACCAAGGGCAACGTCTCGGGCCTGATCGACCGGCTGGTCGAGGCGGGCCTCGTCGAGCGCCGCCCGATCCCCGGCGACCGGCGCTCCCACGCCCTGCACCTGACCGAGGCCGGGCTGGCGCTCGCCCGCACCGGCATCGCGGCCCAGACCGGCTACGTCGCCCGCACCCTCGGGCGGCTGCCCCCGGGCGACGTGGCCGAGCTGGAGCGGGTGGTGCTGGCCTGGCGCGACGCCGCCCGGGCCGAGGATCGCTGACCGGCGCGTGACGGAAGGTCGGGCATTGCCAGCGCCTCCGCTATTTGTATGAGTATATCCCCCGGCGCGCGGGTCGCGCCGGTCCGGCCGCCCGCGAGAGGCGGCGCGACGGAGGGAACGCGGATGCGTGCATGGATCACGGCGCTCGCCTGCGCCTGCGCCCTGCCGGCGGTCGCCGGCGAGGCCCGGACGGCGCCGTTCGGCACGCTGCCGGACGGGCGCGCGGTCGAGGAGGTGACGCTGTCGAACGGCGGCCTCACCGCCCGGGTCCTGACCTGGGGCGCGCTGCTGCGCACCCTCGATGTGCCGGACCGTGCCGGCACGCCGGCCGACGTGGTGCTCGGCTACGCGGACCTGGCCGGCTACCTCAAGGCGCCGAACTATTTCGGGGTCAGCGTCGGGCGCTACGCCAACCGCATCCGCGACGGCCGCTTCCGCCTCGACGGCAAGGACTACGCGCTCGCGCGCAACGACGGCCCGAACGCCCTGCACGGCGGCCGCGAGGGCTTCGACAAGCGGCTGTGGACGATCGCCGGGGTCGAGCAGGGCGCGGCGCCCTCGGTCACCCTGCGCTACGTCAGCCCGGACGGCGAGGAGGGCTATCCCGGCACCCTGACGGCGAGCGTCACCTACGCGCTCGACGCGGCCGGCACCCTGACGGTCGACTACCGGGCGACGACGGACAAGCCGACCATCGTCAACCTGACCAACCACAGCTTCTTCAACCTCGCCGGCGAGGGGTCCGGCCGGACGATCCTCGACCACGTCCTGACGATCCCGGCGGAGCGCTACACCCCGGTCGACGCGACCCTGATCCCGACCGGGGAGATCGCCCCGGTCGCCGGCACCCCGTTCGATTTCCGCAAGCCCGAGCCGATCGGCGCGCGCATCCGCGACGGCCGCGATCCCCAGATCCCGCGCGGGCGCGGCTACGACCACAACTTCGTGTTGACGAATGCCCCGACCGCCGACGCCCACCTCGTCGCCCGGGTCGAGGATCCGGCCTCGGGCCGGGTGATGGAGGTGGCGAGCAACCAGCCCGGGGTGCAGTTCTACGCCGGCAACTTCCTCGACGCGACGGCGGTGGGCAAGTCGGGCCTGTCCTACCGCCAGTCGGACGCTCTGGCGCTGGAGCCGCAGGTCTTTCCCGACACGCCGAACCAGCCCGCCTTCGGCACCGCCCGCCTCGATCCGGGGGCGACGTACCGGAACCTCATCACCTACCGGTTCTCCGCGGCGGCGAGGTAGGCGCGACGTCGACGCCTTCCGCCCGTCGGGCGTCGGCGATCCGGCGCCCCCGGCCCGCCCGCCGCGTCAACGCCCTCCCGACCGTGTCCGCCGCGCCCTGGCGCGCCCGCTCGCGCCGTGCTTCTCTCCGCCCCGAACCGGAGGGCCGGCCCTTGCGCACATCACCGATGATCCTGGCGGCCGTCGCCCTCGTCGCGGGCCTCGCCGCACCCCTCTTGGCGGCCCTGCCGGCCCACGCGCTCGACGTCCGCGACCTGCCCATCGCCAGGGCGCCCGAGGCCTGCCCGCACGAGGGGCCGGGCTTCGTCCGCTTCAGCCCCGGCGGTCCCTGCACGCGGATCAGCGGCCGGGTGCGGGCCGAGGCCGGCACGCCGGTGCCGGCCCGGCCGGGCGCCGGCCTCGACGGGGCGGCCCGGGGCGTGGTGAGCGGCGCCGGCCGGGTCGCGATCGATACCCGGACCCAGACCGAGTACGGCCCGGCCCGGGCCTATATCCGGCTTGGCACCGGGCGCTGACGCCTCGTGCTCTCGCGCCGTCGCACCGACGTCGGCACCCGTTCGGGCTCAGCCAGCGCCTTCGAACGGCTCCGTTCGAAGGCGCTGCGGTCCTACAGGCTGCGCGACAGCACCAGCGGCGCGCTGCGGCGGTGGCCGTAGGGCGAGGGGGCCGGACGGCTGCCGTATCCGGTGCCGTAACCCTTGGGCTCGGCGGTGCGGGTGAGTTCGGCCGAGAGGCTGCGCAGCAGGCCCTCCGAGACCGACCGGGCGGTGGCCAGCACCGCCTGGTTGGCCGCGACCGCATCGGAAAACCGGCCGTGCGCCTCGCGCAGGGCCGCGATTCCCTCCGGGGCGAAGCGGGCGAGCGCCACGGCATTCGCCTTCACGGCCTGAAGCCCCTGGAGGTAGGCGCCGGCGAGCGCGGTCTTCCGCGGCGCCTCGGCCAGGCCCTCGGCGAGGCGCCCGACCCGGATGTGGTCGCTCTCGCGCCCGATCAGGGCCTCGAGGTCGCGCATGGTGGCCAGGGTCTCGGCGACGAGCCGCTCGGCGGCGTCCGGGTCGGCGATCGGGGCGGGGCGGGGCGCCTCAGCCATTGGCGCCGCCCTGCAGCCGCAGCATCTCGCGCATCACCTGGTCGCCGATGCCGACGCCGCCGCTCTGCACGATCGACTGGGCGTATTCCTTGTTGAGCATCGAGCGGTAGACGCCGCCGCCGGTGCCGTTCTCGCCGAGCGGCCCGTCGGTGCCCTGCGAGCGGTTGAGCACGTCGAGGCTCTGCTCCAGGAACATCGACTCGAAGTCCTTGGCGGTCTTCTGCATCTTGGCCTTGCCGGCCGCCGCCGGGTCGGTCTTGTCGGCGGCGCCCGACAGGCCCGAGGTGACGGCCCCGGCGAGGGCCTGGCCGACCGCCAGGCCGGCGGAGGCCGCGAGGGTAGCGAGGGGAAACATCGGCGGGAAACCTCGGGGTGTGGGGACGGGAAGGGCAGGGGAGGGCGTCGGTGCGCGTCACATCACTTCGATGTCGGCCTGCAGGGCGCCGGCGGTCTTGATCGCCTGGAGGATCGAGATCAGGTCGCGCGGGCCGATGCCGAGCGCGTTGAGCCCGTCGACCAGCTCGCGCAGGGTCACGCCCTCCTTGACCAGGGCGAGCTTGTTCTTCTCGCCGGCATCGACCTTGAGGGCGGTGCGCGGCACCACCACGGTCTCGCCGTTGGAGAACGGCGCCGGCTGGCTCACCTGCGGCTGCTCGGTGATCGTGACCGTGAGGTTGCCCTGCGCCACCGCCACGGTGGAGACCCGCACGTCGCGGCCCATCACGATGATGCCGGAGCGCTCGTCGATCACCACCCGGGCGGTCTGGTCGGGCTCGACCTTGAGCTGCTCGACCTCGGTGAGCAGCCGGATCATGTTGCCCTGGTAGCGCGGCGGCACCTGCAGGGTGACGGTGGAGGGGTCGGTCGGCTCGGCGGTGTCGGCGCCCATGAAGTCGTTGATCGCCGCGGCGATCCGCTTCGAGGTGGTGAAGTCCGGGTTGCGCAGCGACAGGCGCAGGCATTTCTGCTCGTTGAGCTTGAAGGCGATCTCGCGCTCGATCACGCCGCCGTTGGCGATGCGGCCGTTGGTCGGCACGCCGCGGGTGATCTTGGCCGCGTCGCCCTCGGCCTGGAAGCCCGCGATGGCGAGCGAGCCCTGCGCCACCGCGTAGGCCTCGCCGTCGGCGCCGAGCAGCGGCGTCACCAGCAGGGTGCCGCCCTGGAGCGACTTGGCGTCGCCGAGGGACGAGACCGTGACGTCGATCCGCGTGCCGCTGGCGGCGAAGGGGGGCAGGTTCGCCGTCACCATCACGGCGGCGAGGTTGGCGGTGCGCATCGTGGCGCCGCGGGTGTTCACCCCGAGCCGCTCCAGCATCGACTGCACCGACTGCTTGGTGAAGGGCGCGTTGTTGAGCGTGTCGCCGGTGCCGTTGAGCCCGACCACGATGCCGTAGCCGACGAGCTGGTTGGTCCGCATCCCCTCGACGCTGGCGAGATCCTTCACCCGCGACAGGGCGAGGGCCGGCTGGGCGACCAGGAGCGAGAGGAAGGCGAGGGCGAGAAGGCGGAGGCGCATGACGGGGTCCCGAAACTCGGGATTCCGGTTTGCCAGGACCGTGCCAGCCCGCGCCGTGCGCGTAAGTGTCTGGTAAGGTTACCGCTTCGTTTCGGCGTCCGCGCCCGGGCGGGCGATCCGGGCCCGGTCGTTTTCGCCCCGCGGCAGTTTCTGCCGCCTCGTTTACGGCGCATTCACCATACCCGGGCGAGGTTTGGCGGGCGAACAGCGAACCCCGTGACGGACCCGATCCCATGCGCGTCGACACCCGCCTCGCGGCCGCTCCCCTGTCGGGAGCCGGGTCGCGCTCCCTGCCGGCAGGCGGCGTGTTCAGTCTCGGGATGGAGGCGGCCCGGGCGCCGGTCAGCGCCGGCGGTGCGATGCCGCTGGCGAACCTGAGCGCCATCCTGACCCTGCAGGGCCAGGACGAGGTCTCCGCCGACCGCCGCCGCCGGGCGACGCGGCGCGGCCACGACCTCCTCGACGCCCTCGACCGCCTCAAGGCCGCCCTGCTCGGCGGCCGCGTCGCCGCGAGCGAGCTGAAGGCCATCGCCGGCCGCCTCGCCGAGCGCGACGGCAGCACCGGCGACCCGCGCCTCGACGATCTCCTCGGGCACATCGAATTGCGGGCGCAGGTCGAGCTGGCGAAGCTCGGAGTGGCGGGGGCCTGACCTCGAGCATGGTCCGACGACGTGGATACCGGCTCGCCTCAGAAAACGCGGTAAAATCCGAGAACTCGGGGAGCTTCGCGATGGCAACGCGCACGGTCCACGACACGA
>NZ_LWHQ01000094.1:0-493 GCF_001653715.1 Methylobacterium platani | reverse complement strand
GCCGTAATGCAACTCCGGCAGGCGCGAGGCTATACTGAGTTGCATTGTTTCTTGTTGTTTCTGCCCAAGATTTAGGCATTCCTTCAGGGTTTGACGACAAGGTCCGGCCGTCCCGATGCCGGAGCCAGACTTGATGCGTGCCCTCACATCCATCCGCGGAAGGCTGATCGCGCTTCTCCTGATTCTGGCGGGGCTGATCGCCGTGGCACTCGGGGGCGGATGGTGGGGCGTCACGGCGATGCGCGACGCGGTCGACCACATCTACGGCGGCCGCGTCGTGCCCCTGCGCGACCTCAAGACGGTGGCCGACCTCTACGCCGTCAACATCGTCGACACCTCGCACAAGCGCCGCGCCGGCACCCTGACCTGGACCGAGGGCCTGAAGACCGTCGATCAGGCCCTGACGCAGGTCGGGACCCACTGGTCGGCCTATCGCGGCAAGGCGATGAGCCCGCACGAAGCGCGGATCGCCGGCGAGGTCGAGGGCGCGATG
>NZ_LWHQ01000092.1:16727-50364 GCF_001653715.1 Methylobacterium platani | reverse complement strand
CTGCAACGCTGCAGACTATCGAGCCGCTTCGCGGCACTTTTTCCGCTGGATCCCGGATCTCCTTCCACGTCGTTTCAGTCGTCCGGGAAAGGGGGAGGCTCACGAGGATCGTCCGCCCTTATGGTCGGGCCGAGGTCGCGGTGTCGTGGACCGTGGGCAGGCCAACGCTTCGCCCGCGTAGGCTCTTGTTTTGTCGCAGATTTTTGGCGCCGAACCGGTAACCACTTCGACGAAATCTGCTTAGAGTGGGCCCGGGAGGACGACCGCATGACAGAGCGCAACGCCGTCGACGAGGCGATCGCCAGCCGCCGCAGCGTCCGGGGCTACCGGCCGGACCCGGTGCCGGACGCGACGATCCGCGAGCTGATCGCGCTGGCCGGCCGGGCGCCGAGCGGCAGCAACATCCAGCCCTGGAAGGTCCACGTCGTCACCGGGGCGGCGCTCGGGCGCCTCACCGCGGCGCTGTCGGACGCCCACGAGGGCGAGGAGCCGGAGGCGCGGGAATACGAATACTATCCCGTCAACTGGCGCGATCCTTATCTCGGCCGGCGCCGGACGCTCGGCTGGCAGCTCTACGGCCTTGCCGGGATCGCGAAGGGCGACCGCGAGGGCGCCAAGCGCCAGATGGGCCGCAACTTCACCTTCTTCGGCGCTCCCGTCGGCCTCGTCTTCACCATCGACCGCGACATGGAGCAGGGCAGCTGGCTCGATTACGGCATGTTCCTGCAGACCCTGATGATCGCCGCCCGCGGCCGCGGCCTCGATACCTGCCCGCAGGCGGCGATCGCGAGCTATCCGGGCGTGGTGCGGCGCCAGCTCGGCATCCCGGAGAGCGAGATGGTGGTGTGCGGGATGGCGCTGGGCCATGCCGACCCGGACGAGCCGGTGAACGGCCTGCGGGCCGATCGCGAGCCGGTGGCAGCCTACACGGTGTTCCACGGAGCGTGAGCCGTTCCGGCGACGGTGTGGACCGGTCTTCTTCGACGAAAGTCGAAGACGAGGCCGAATCGCCGCTCGCCGACCGCAGTCGAGGCAAGTCGAGGCCCGGCCTGTCGTCGACGAGGACGTGTCGTTGACGAGGGCTGGGCGCTCGGGCAGGCTCCACCCCGCCCACGACGAGACCGAACCGGTCCGACAGGAAACGCCGATCGGCTGACGGCGCGCCGCGATCCAGGCAGGCGCGCGCAGCGGGAGGAACGCATGAGACCAGGGATGGCCACCCCAGGGACGGCTGGTCGCGCCGTCATGCCCGGCGCGACGGGCGCTGCTCCGTCCCGCATCGCCCCGTCCGGCGAGGCGTGAGGGAGACGCCGGCCATGGCACCCGAACCGCTCCCCGGCCACGAGGCCGCGCGCGCCCGCCGCGACACGATCTCCGACGCCCTGCGCCGCACGGCGCGGCGCCACCGCGACCGCACCGCCCTGTCCTTCGCCGACCGGCGCTGGAGCTTCGCCCGCCTCGACCGCGCCGTCGACCGGGTCGCGCGCGGCCTGCTGGAGGCGGGGCTGGCCCGGGGCGACCGGCTCGGGGCGCTCGGCCGCAACTCGGACGCCTACCTGATCCTCTGGCTCGCCTGCGCCCGGGCCGGGATCATCCACGTCCCGGTGAACTACGCCCTGACCGGGCGGGAGCTGCGCTACGTCGTCGAGCAATCCGGTGCCCGCGCCCTGATCGCCGATCCCGCCCTCGCGGCCGGCGCCCGGGAGGCGCTGGACGAGGCGAGCCGCCCGTGGTTCGGAAGCCTGTTCGGCGGCGGCGCCGGCCTCGACGTGCTGCGGCTGGCCGAGGCGGCGGGGGACGCCGAGCCGGTCGAGGTCGCGATCGCGGACGAGGACGTGGTGCAGCTCCTCTACACCTCGGGCACCACCGCGGCGCCGAAGGGCGCCATGATGACGAGCCGGGGGCTCATCGCCGAGTATCTCAGCTGCATCACCGCCCTCGATTTCGGGCCGCACGACCGGGCGCTCGCGGCGCTGCCGCTCTACCACACGGCGCAGATGCACGCCTTCACCATGCCCCAGCTGCTCGCCGGGGCCGAGACCGTGCTGATCGAGGCCCCCGCGCCCGAGACCTGCCTGCGGCTGATCGAGGAGCACCGCCTGACCTCGTTCTTCGCGCCGCCGACGGTCTGGATCAGCCTGCTGCGCTCCCCCGACTTCGCGCGGCGGGACCTGACGTCGCTGCGCCACGTCTATTACGGCGCCTCGATCATGCCGGTGCCGGTGCTGGAGGAACTGCGCGCCCGCCTGCCCGGTGCCCAGCCCTACAATTGCTACGGCCAGAGCGAGATCGCCCCGCTCGCGACCGTGCTGCGCCCCGACGAGCACGATGCCCGCCCGGCCTCCTGCGGCCGCCCGGTCTTCAACGTCGAGACCCGGATCGTCGACGACGCCATGCAGGACGTGGCGGCCGGCGAGCGGGGCGAGATCGTCCACCGCTCGCCGCAGCTGATGGCCGGCTACTGGGACAAGCCGGAGGAGACGCGCGAGGCCTTTCGCGGCGGCTGGTTCCATTCCGGCGATGTCGGGATCATGGACGCGGAGGGCTACATCACCGTCGTCGACCGGGTGAAGGACGTGATCAAGACCGGCGGCACGATCGTGGCGAGCCGCGAGGTCGAGGAGGTGCTGTTCACCCATCCGGGCGTCTCGGAGGTGGCGGTGATCGCCCTGCCGCACCCGAAATGGATTGAGGCGGTGACCGCCGTGGTGGTCCTGCGGCCCGGGGCCGACGCCTCGGCCGACGCGCTGATCGCCCATTGCCGCACCGGCCTGGCGCCGTTCAAGGTGCCCAAGCGGATCATCTTCCAGGACGACCTGCCCCGGAATACCGCCGGCAAGCTGCTCAAGCGCGAGCTGCGCTCGCACTACGCCGATCTGGCCTGGCAGGAGTGATGCCGGCGCTCGATCCGATCCGCTGACGATGTGGCGCGCGTTTCGCTCCCGAG
The DNA here is from genome assembly GCF_001653715.1 of Methylobacterium platani. Classification (GTDB taxonomy): domain Bacteria; phylum Pseudomonadota; class Alphaproteobacteria; order Rhizobiales; family Beijerinckiaceae; genus Methylobacterium; species Methylobacterium platani. Next base: position 47,417 of record NZ_LWHQ01000092.1, on the reverse strand, counting down.
TGGGAAAGGGGTCCCGCGGGCACCCGCGCGCCGGTGACGGGCACGCGGCGGGACAGGCTACGCGAGCCGTACCGCCGGCTCGAACCGCCCCTTCACCTTCACCGGGACCGTGAAGGTCCGCCCGGCGAAGCGGTCGTCGCTCCGGTCCGGGTCGAGGCCTTCGGTCGCCGAGGTGACCACCAGGGTGTCGGCGTCGGGGCCGATGAAGGCCGGGCAGGTCACCTGGCGCGCCGGCATGGCGACGCTGCGGACCCGTCTGCCGTCGGGGGCGTAGGCGTCGAGGCTGGCGCCGCCCCAGCGGGCGTTCCAGACCAGGCCGTCGGCGTCGATCACCGCCCCGTCCGGCGCGCCCTCGGACGCGGGGATCGTCACGAACATCCGGCGGTCGCCGACGGGCAGGCCGGTCTCCGGATCGGTGGCGACGCGCCAGATCGTGCCGGCCTCGGAATCGGCGAAGATCGCGCTCGTGCCGTCGGCCGTGAACGCGATGGCGTTCGGGATGGTGAGCCCGGAGAAGAGCCGCCGGACCTCGCCGCGGAAGAACCAGTGGATCGCCCCCAGGCCCTTCTCCGCCGCCTTGCCCATCGTACCGAGCCAGAGCGCCCCGCTAGGGTGGACCCGGCCGTCGTTCGAGCGGGTCTCGGGCCGGTCGGCCTCGAGCGCCGTAAGCAGGCGCATCCGTCCGCTCGCGACGTCGCGCAGGTACAGCCCGTCCTCGGCGCCGAGGAGCAGGGTGGCGTCGTCGACCCGCGCCACCATCGAGGCCATCACCGGCAGGTCGTGGAGCGTCGTGGCGCCGCCCGCGAACGGCCGCTCGCACAGGTGCCGGCCGAGGATGTCGAGCCAGTAGAGCCGGCCGAGGCCGGGATGCGCCGCCGGACCCTCGCCGAGGATGCAGGCGCGGTCGCAGAAGATGCCGGCCCAGCCGCTCATCGGGCTTCCTCCGTCGCGAAGCGGTACTCGATCACCTGCCGGTAGGTCTCGCCGGGGCGCAGGACCGCGCTCGGGAAGCCCGGGTGGTTCGGTGCGTCGGGAAACGCCTCGGGCTCCAGGCACAGGGCGGTGCGGGCGGCGTAGCCCAGGCCCGCCTTGGGCAGGTTCGTGCCGTCGTAGAACTGCACCGCCGGGGCGGTCGCCAGCACCGTCAGAGCCACGTCGCTGCCCGGCGCCGTCACCCGGCCGACGGGCCGCGGCTCGGGGGTCGTCTCGCGGCCGAGCACGAAGGCGTGGTCGAAGGCCTCTCCGCCGATCCGGGCCGGTCGGCGCAGGTCGAAGCGCGTGCCGGCGACCGGGGCGATCTCGCCGGTCGGGATCTGGCCGTCGTCGACCGGGAGATACGCCTCGGCCGGGATCTCGATCACATGGTCGTCGATGCGGGGCGCCGGAAAGCCCTCGGGCGGCAGGAGCAGGTTGAAGTAAGTGTGATTTGTCAGGTTCACGAGCGTCGGCTTCGTCGTCGTCGCCGTCAGGGTGATGCGCAGGGTACCGGGGCCGGTGATCGCGTAGGTGCAGGTCGCGGCGAGCGCCCCCGGATAGCCCTCCTCGCCGTCCTGCGACCGGTAGGTCAGGGTCACGTCGCGGGCGCCGGCCTCCGCGAAGGTCCAGTTGCGGCGCGAGAAGCCGTCCGCCCCGCCGTGGAGGTGGTTGCGGCCGGCCTCGTTGCGGTCGAGCACGTAGGCGGTGCCGTCGACGGTGAAGCGCCCGCCCGCGATGCGGTTGGCGAAGCGGCCGACGATGGCGCCGCATTGCGGCGTCCGGCGGACGTAGTCGTGCGGGTCGTCGCGCCCGAGCACCATCGGGCGGCCGCGGAAGTCGAGCCGGCGGATCACCGCCCCGAGGCTCAGGACCGCGAGCCCGAGCCCGTCGCCGTCGAGGCGCGCCTCCAGGATCGGGCTGCCGTCCGGCATCGTGCCGACCGGGCGGGGGGCGGTATCGCTCATCGATGGGCTTCCGATCATCGCGAAGTCGCCCCGGCACGGGGCGGGCTCGCGTTAGGGTAGGGCGGGCACGCCCCCGTCTCCACCGCAGCGGCGCCGTTCGCCAGCCCGTCGCGCACCACCACCTCGGTCGCCCGTGCCGCCGCCGCGGGGTCGCCGGCGCGGATCGCCGCCGCGATCGCCGCGTGGGCGCGCCAGGAGGTCGCGTGGGCCTGCGGGTCGGTCGGCCGGCTCATCCGGAACACCACGTCGAGGGCGGCCTCGGTCACCGCGCCGACGGAGTGCATGAACAGGTTGCCGGAGGCGTCGGCGAGGGCGAGGTGGAAGGCGAGGTCGGCCCGCGCGAAGGCCGGGTCGAGGCCGGCCGCGTCGCGCATCGCCGCCACGCAGGCCTCCAGCCGCTCGATGTCGCCTTCCGTCCGGCGCTCCGCCGCCAGCGCCGCCGCGGCGGGCTCGATCGCCAGGCGGATCTCGGCGAGGTCGCGCAGGAAGCGCTGGTCGATCCCGTCCTCGAGCGACCAGGCGAGCACGTCGCGGTCGAACAGGTTCCAGGCCGCGCGCTCGCGCACCCGCGTCCCGACCCGGGTGCGCGCCTCCACCAGGCCCTTGCCCGACAGGGTCTTGATCGCCTCGCGCAGGACCGTGCGCGACACGCCGAAACCCGCGAGCAGGGCCGGCTCTCCCGGCAGCACGGCGCCCTCGGGAAACCGCCCGGCGACGATGTCGGTGCCGAGCGCCCGCGCCACCCGGGCGTGGCCCGGACCCTTGCGCGAAACGGCCGCGGCCTCGATCCTATCCACGGTTGCGTCCTCCGGTCGCGTCGGCCTCTTGCCCCCGCGTCAGGAATCCGCGATAAGGGCCGGGTCGCTTGAATAGTCATATTAAATGATTTTCACGGCGTCGAGCGATCCGGCGGGCTTCGAGGGAGGAAGCGGTGGCGGCAATCTATCCGGACCTTGCGGGCAAGGTCGTGGTGGTGACGGGCGGCGGGTCCGGCATCGGGGCGGAGCTGGTCCGGCACTTCGCCCGGCAGCAGGCCCGGGTCGGCTTCCTCGACATCGCCGCCGAGCCCTCGCGGGCGCTGGCCTCCGAATTGGAGAGCGAGGGCCTCACGGTGGCCTTCGAGCACGCCGACGTCACCGACATCCCGGCGCTGAAGGGCGCGATCGGCCGCATCCGCGACCGTTTCGGCCCGGTCGACGTGCTGATGAACAACGCCGCCCACGACGAGCGCCACGCCACCGAGGAGGTGACGGAGGCCTACTGGGACGGCCGCATCGCGGTGAACCTCAAGCACCAGTTCTTCGCCGCCCAGGCCGTCCTGCCCGACATGAAGGCGACGGGCGGCGGCGCGATCGTGAATTTCGGCTCGGTCTCGTGGATGATCGGGCAGGGCGGCATGGCGGCCTACACCGCCTGCAAGTCGGGCGTGATCGGGCTCACCCGCTCGCTCGCCCGGGATTTCGGCCCCTTCAACATCCGGGTCAACGCGCTGGCGCCGGGCTGGATCATGACCGAGCGCCAGCTCGCCCTCTGGGTGACGCCGGAATCCGATACGGAAATCAACGCCCGCCAGTGCCTCAAGCGCAAGCTGGTCCCGGCGGACGTCGCCCGCTTCGCGGTGTTCCTCGCCTCGGAGGAGGCGGGGGCGTGCACCAACCAGCATTACGTCGTGGATGGCGGGTGGGTGTGAGGATGAGGGCGGTCGTCCACAGGTCCGTCCGCCGGCCATGGCGCGGGTCCCCCCTCTCCCCGCGGGCGGGAAGAGGGCCGTGTCACCGTCCAGGGGACACGGCGAGCCCGCAGGGCGTGGGTGAGGGGGGCTCCAGATGAGGCTCCTCCGGACACACCCCCTCACCCACGCTCCGGCTTCGCCTCCGCTCGTCACGACCCCGACAAGGGGGTCGTGACCCTCTCCCCGCTCGCGGGGAGAGGAGAAACCCGCGCTGTTTCCTGTCCGGGTCGCTCTGCGATCCCCGGGCGGAAGGACCACACTGCCTCGGCCCGCCAGCCACACGACAGAAACACCGACCCCGGCAGATGAGCAGGACGCGATCCTGCCGGGCGCCAACCACCGGCAGCCCCGCGCGACGAAGATGCGGGGATTTGGGAGGAACCATGAAGTCGTTCGTCGCCCTCGTCGGCGGAGCCCTGATGGCTGCCGCGATGCTCGCAACTCCCGCCGCGGCCCAGCAGAAGGGCAAGGTCGGGGTGTCGATGCCCACCAAGTCGTCGGCGCGCTGGATCGCCGACGGCCAGGGCCTGGTCCAGGCGCTGAAGGCCAAGGGGTTCACCCCCGACCTGCAATACGCCGAGGACGAGATCCCCAACCAGCTGTCGCAGATCGAGAACATGATCGCCACCGGCGCCAAGGTGCTGGTGATCGCGGCGATCGACGGCACCACCCTGTCGGACGTGCTGCAGCAGGCGAGCGACCGCGGCATCAAGGTCATCGCCTACGACCGCCTGATCCGCGGCTCGAAGAACGTCGATTACTACGCGACCTTCGACAACTTCCAGGTCGGCGTGCTGCAGGGCAGCTACATCGTCGACAAGCTCGGGCTCAAGGACGGCAAGGGACCGTTCACCGTCGAGCTGTTCGGCGGCTCGCCCGACGACAACAACGCCTACTTCTTCTACGACGGCGCGATGTCGGTGCTGAAGCCCTACATCGATTCCGGCAAGCTGACCGTGCCGAGCAAGCAGCTCGGGATGGACAAGGTCTCGACCCTGCGCTGGGACGGCGCGGCGGCCCAGGCCCGCATGGACAACCTGCTGTCGGCCTTCTACGGCAACAAGCGCCTCGACGCGGTCCTGTCGCCCTATGACGGCATCTCGATCGGCATCATCTCGTCGCTGAAGGGCGTCGGCTACGGCTCGCCCGACCAGCCGATGCCGGTGATCACCGGCCAGGACGCCGAGCTGCCCTCCGTGAAGGCGATCATCCGCGGCGACCAGAGCATGACGGTGTTCAAAGACACCCGCGAGCTCGCCAAGGTCACGAGCGACATGGTCGATGCGATCTCGACCGGTGCCCAGGTCCAGGTCAACGACACCAAGACCTACAACAACGGCGTCAAGGTCGTGCCGTCCTACCTCCTCAAGCCGGTGACGGTCGACAAGTCCAACTGGCAGAAGGTCCTGGTCGACAGCGGCTACTACAAGGCCCAGCAGGTCAAGTGATGGCGGCGTCCCCGGCTCCGCGCGTGGTCCCGAAGGCGTCCCCGATCCTGGAGATGCGCGGCATCACCAAGGCGTTCCCGGGCGTGAAGGCGCTCGACAACGTCAGCCTCGCCGTCCGCGCCGGCGAGATCCACGCCGTCTGCGGCGAGAACGGGGCCGGGAAGTCGACCCTGATGAAGGTGCTGAGCGGGGTCTACCCCGCCGGCTCCTACGACGGCAGCATCCTGTTCGACGGGGAGGAGCGGCGCTTCTCCGGCATCCCCGACAGCGAAGCGCTCGGCATCATCATCATCCACCAGGAGCTCGCCCTGGTGCCGCTCCTGTCGATCGCCGAGAACATCTTCCTCGGCAACGAGGCGGCGTCCCGCTTCGGGGTGATCGACTGGCCGCGCGTCATGGCGCGCACCCGCGACCTGCTCGCCCGCGTCGGCCTCGACGAGGCGCCCGAGACGCTGGTCACCGATCTCGGCATCGGCAAGCAGCAGCTCGTCGAGATCGCCAAGGCGTTGTCGAAGCGGGTGCGGCTGCTCATCCTCGACGAGCCGACCGCCTCGCTCAACGAGAGCGACAGCGCCGCGCTCCTCACCCTGCTGGAAGCCTTCCGCCGGCAGGGCATCACCTCGATCCTGATCTCGCACAAGCTCAACGAAGTGGCGCGCGTCGCCGACAGCGTCACGATCCTGCGCGACGGCGCCAGCGTCGAGACGTTGGCGCGCGCGGCGATGCTGGGGCCGGACGGGCGCCTGGACGAGGACCGGATCATCAAGGGCATGGTCGGGCGCGACCTCGCCCACCGCTATCCGCCGCGGGAGGGCGTCACCGTCGGCGAGCCGCTCCTGGAGGTCGCGAACTGGAGCGTGCGCCACCCGCTCCACCCGGACCGGCTGGCGGTGGAGGACGTGAGCCTCACCGTGCGCCGCGGCGAGGTCGTCGGCATGGCGGGCCTGCTCGGCGCCGGGCGGACCGAGTTCGCCATGAGCCTGTTCGGCGGCGCCTACGGGCAGCGCGTCGCCGGCGAGGCGCGGCTGCGCGGCGAGCCGGCGGATCTCGGAACCGTCGAGAAGGCTATCCGGGCCGGCCTCGCCTACGCCACCGAGGACCGCAAGGGCTACGGCCTCGTGCTGCACGAGGACATCCGCACCAACGTGTCGCTCGCCAACCTGTCGGGCGTCGCCGCGAGGGGCGTGATCGACGAGGACCGCGAGCGCGCGGTGGCCGAGCGCTACCGCGAGCGCCTGCGCATCCGCTCGTCGGGCATCGACCAGGCGACGGTGAACCTGTCGGGCGGCAACCAGCAGAAGGTCGTCCTGAGCAAGTGGCTCTTCGCCGATCCGGACGTCCTGATCCTCGACGAGCCGACCCGCGGCATCGATGTCGGCGCCAAGTACGAGATCTACGCCATCATCAACGACCTCGCCCGGCAGGGGAAGGGCGTGCTGATCATCTCGTCCGAGATGCCGGAGCTCTTGGGGATGTGCGACCGCATCCTCGTCATGAACCGCGGCCGCATCGTCGGCGAACTCTCCGCGATGCAAGCCTCGCAGGAGGCGATCATGCGGGCCATCGTCACCTCGGGAGGTTAGTGAGACCGATGAGCGACACCGCCACGCCCGCCGAGGCTCCGCGCCCGCCGGCGCTTTCCGGCTTCAACGCGAAGGCCTTCTCCGGCTCGCTGCGAGACTACGGCATGATCCTGTGCCTCGTCGGCATCGTGATCTTCTTCCAGTTCTTCACCGACGGGGCGCTGCTGCGCCCGCTCAACCTCACCAACCTGGTGCTGCAGAACAGCTACATCGTGGTGATGGCGCTCGGCATGCTGCTGGTCATCGTGGCAGGCCACATCGACCTCTCGGTCGGCTCGACCGCGGGCTTCATCGGCGCGCTCGCCGCGGTCCTGATGGTCCAGATGGGCCTGCACCCGCTCGTCGCCACCCTGCTCTGCCTCGTCGCCGGCGGGGTGATCGGCGCGGCGCAGGGGTGGTGGGTCGCGTACCTGCGCATCCCGTCCTTCATCGTGACGCTCGCCGGGATGCTGGTGTTCAAGGGGTTGACCCTGGCGCTGCTCGCCGGCCAGTCGGTCGGTCCGTTCCCGCCCGACTTCCAGAAGCTCAGCTCCGGCTTCATCCCGGATATCGTCACCGGCGGCGCGCTGCGGATCACCTCGGTGCTCGTCGGCGTCGCGCTGGCGCTGATCCTCGTCGGCTCGAACCTGCGCCGGCGCATCGGGCAGCAGCGCCAGGGCTTCACCCCGGAGCCGATGGGCGCCTTCGCGCTCAAGAACGCGCTCGTCGCCGCGGTCATCGTCGCCTTCAGCACCTGGCTCGCCACCTATCGCGGCCTGCCCAACGTCCTGATCGTGATGTTCGCCCTGATCCTGCTCTACCGCTTCGTCACCAGCCGCACGGTGATCGGCCGGCGCGTCTACGCGCTCGGCGGCAACGAGAAGGCGGCGAAGCTCTCGGGCATCAACACCGAGCGCCTGACCTTCCTCACCTTCGTCAACATGGGGGTGCTCGCCGCGCTCGCCGGCCTGATCTTCGCCGCCCGCCTCAACACCGCGACCCCGAAGGCCGGCCTCGGCTTCGAGCTCGACGTGATCGCCGCCTGCTTCATCGGCGGCGCCTCGGCGTCCGGCGGCGTCGGCAAGGTGACGGGCGCGGTGGTCGGCGCGCTGATCATGGGGGTGATGAACAACGGCATGTCGATCCTCGGCATCGGCATCGACTACCAGCAGGTCATCAAGGGCCTGGTGCTGCTCGGGGCGGTGAGCGTCGATCAGTACTATCGGAAGCGGTAAGCGACCGGACTCCGTCGAGCGGACGCCTGTGAAACCCTCCGGGTGATCCCGGGGCTCGCCGCAGGCGAGAACCCGGGATGACATCGAGAATGTCATGTCGGTTGCGCGAAGCCCGGGCAGATCTCGTGCCCGGCCCGGGCCGGTGGCCTCACGGCTCGCCAGCCCGCGCCCGCTCGGTCGCGAGGGCCGGGGCGCCGAGCCACTCCGCCCGCATCGCCTCGCGCAGGAGCGCCCCGACCGCCGGGGCGTGCGGCCGGCCGCGGACCGTGACGAGATTGACCTCGCGCCAGAAATCCGGGTCGACCAGCGGACGCGCGACCACGCCCGGATGCGTCACGCAGGAGCGCGGCATGAAGCCGAAACCGAGCCCCGCCGCGATCATCGCCAGGATCCAGTCGTCGCGCTCGCTCCGGTAGATCGTCTCGCAGTCGGTGCAGCCCTGCGCCTCCCAGATCGGGCCGGCATAGCCGCGGAACTCGCAGTTGAGGCGGTGGACGTAGTGCTGGCCGCTGAGGTCCTGCGGGCGGACCGCCTCCAGGGCGGCGAGGGGGTGCCCGGCCGCGACCGCGATCACCATCGGCTCGCGGAACAGGGCGAGGCGGTGGAGCCGCGGGTCGGGCTCCCGTCCCGGCAGGCAGTAGAGCGCGACCTCGAGGCCGCCGGCGAGCAGGCGCTCCTCGAGGGCCCCGGCGCTGGCATCGACGATATCGAGCTCGAGGCCCGGATGCCGGGAGCGCAGGCCCCCGATCAGCCCGACGAGGGCGTCGGGCTGGATCGTGCACATCACCCCGAGGGTCAGGCGGGTGCGGCGCTGCTGGCTGAAGGCGCGGGCCTCGGCCTGGGCGGCCTGCGCCTTGGCGTAGACCTCCTCCAGGTAGGGCCGCACGGTGCGGCCGAGCTCGGAGAGCTGCGTGCCGGTGCGCTCGCGGTGGAAGAGCGCCCCGCCGAGCTCCTGCTCCAGGAAGTGGATCGCCCGGGTAAGCGAGGGCTGGGTGACGTTGCAGGCCTGGGCCGCGCGGGTGAAGTTGTGCTCCTCGCACAGGGCCAGGAAGTAGCGGACCTGGTGCATCTCCATCGCCGCCCTCCGCAGCATCGGCCTCGAACCGAAGGGCCCCGGTAGCGGGGGCAGTCGCAAGGCTAACACCGCGAAGGCGGGGCGGGAACGCGGCCGCCGGAGCCGACCGGCACGGATCCGTCAGCACCACGGGCAGGAGCGCCAGGCCGGCGGATCCGACGGGCGCGTCGGCTCGACCTGCCGGACGGCGCGCGGTGCGCGCAGCGGTGCCGCCCGCAGGCCGGGATCGTCGTAGCCGGTATAGCGCGGGGGCGCCGGCATCGTCGTCGCGACCGCGGCGTCCCGGCCTTCGGGGTGCAGGAGCGACTGGGTCCAGGCGCTGGCGGAGGTGGAGAGGGCGGCGAGCACGGCGCCGGCGAGAAGAAGGCTGCGCATCGGAGGAAGCCTCGTCCGGGGAGCGGAGGCGGAATGTCCCGCTCGATGTCCGGATCTTCGCGCCTGCACCCCCGCGCCGGCCAATGCCGTTCGCCTATCGTGGCGATGCCGTCCGGCTCTCGTGCGGGCCGGCCCGCGGTTGACGCCCGGGCGCGGACAGGCTCCTAACCGGGACCTCGCGACCCGGACGCGGCGCGGATCGTTCGCCCCCGCGCCCCACCCCGACAGGAGCCCCCGATGAGCCGCCTCGTCTACGTGCTGAACGGCCCGAACCTGAACCTGCTCGGCAAGCGCCAGCCGCACATCTACGGCAGCGAGACCCTGGCCGACGTCGAGGCGTCCTGCCGGACGCTCGCCGGCGAGCTCGGGCTCGAGATCCGCTTCCACCAGTCGAACCGCGAATACGAGATCATCGACTGGATCCACGAGGCGCGCGAGACCGCGGGCGGGATCGTCATCAACCCGGCGGCCTTCACCCACACCTCCGTGGCGATCCTCGACGCGCTCAACACCTTCGACGCGCCGGTGATCGAGGTGCACATCTCGAACGTGCACAAGCGCGAGGCCTTTCGCCACCACTCCTACGTCTCGCTGCGCGCCGACGGAGTGATCGCGGGCCTCGGTACGCAAGGGTATCTCCTGGCCCTGCGCCGGGTCGCGCAGCTGATCGACGACAAGGCGTGAGGCCGCCTGGGCGTCCCCGGGCGCCCGATGGGAAAGACCTGCTTCCGGGCTCCGAAGGTGGGCCCGGATCGTTCGCCGCTCGGGCTTGGAACGGCTGAAACCGCAGCCGATATCCCGGTACGATGGTTCCGAGGCGGCCGTGCATCTCGTTCGTCGCGCGCTCGCGGACGATCGCCGCAGGTTTGCGAGAGGGAGGTCGCATGACGGAAGGAGAGCGGTTCGTTCGGTCCCTGCCCGCCAAGACCGATTTTCATGACCGCAGCAAGCGGCGCTCTTACGCGCTCACCCGCGCCGTGGCGATCCGGATCATCGATGATCCCGGGCTTGTGGAGAACGGACGGCATCACCTCGATCGGTTCATGCAGGGTGACCCGCGGCAGGCCAGATATTATTCCCTGTGGACCGATCTCCTTCGGCAGGATGTCGAGGTGATCGCCCGGCGGATGCTGGAAGACTCGGCCGAAGGCGATATCCTTCGGGACACTCAGCCCGTCTTTGTCGTCCTGTCGCCGAGAGAACGAAGCGGCCTGGGCGCGAACGCCACCGCTCCGGGCGGCGCCGAGCCATCGGCAGGCCCAGCCGCGCCATGATGCAGAGGAAGAAGATCGATCACCTGCTGCGCGCGGCTGCGAGCGTCACCGGTCATCGCACCTTCGTTCTGGTCGGCTCCACGGTCGTGCTGCTGCGCTGCAAGAATATACCGGCGGACATGCTGATGACGCCCGAAGCCGATCTGTACGTTCCGGATATTCCCGATCAGGACGACGTCTCCGACGCGATCGAAGGCAGTATCGGGCAGGGATAGCCATTTCACGATCGGTACGGTTATTACGCCGACGGGGTCTCGGCGAGCACCTCCGTGATGCCCCAAGACTGGCACCTGCGCGCCTCGCCTTATGAGAGCGCGGGATGTCCCGGCGTCACGGCCATCGTGCCCGAGCAGAACGATGTCGCCCTCGCCAAGCTGGTGGCGTGGCGGGACAAGGACCAGGCGTGGCTGCAATCCGGAGTGACAGCGGGGTTGTTTTCTCTCGCGGTGATGCGATCGAGGCTCGACCGCATGCCAGCAAGCGTCCTCGACGAGGATGAGCTGATGCGGCGACTGTCGTCGCTCGCTGCCGCCTGCGGGATCGATGCCGGCCATGGGCACGACGCCGCTCCGCAACTCGATCCATGATCCACCGCGAGACATCGCGCGGGCGAACCCGTACGACACCAGAACAGGTGGACCGGAGGCGGTCGCCCGCCTCCGGCCCTCTCGACCGAGCTGATGCTGGGGGATGTCAGTCGGTCGAGAACCGGTAGTTGAGGCCGGCGCGCACGACGCCGAACTCCGACTTGGGCTTGCCGAGGCCGTAATAGGCGTTCGTCGCGGTGTCGTAGACGAGGCCGCCGCTGCCGCCGTTTCGGTCGAGGCTGACGTAGAGCGCCTCGACCCGGGCGCTCAGGCGCTCGGTGAAGGCGTATTCGACGCCGCCGCCGGCGGTCCAGCCGGTGCGGAAGGAGCCCGGCAGGGTGCCGGTATAGACGGAGGCGTTCGACGCCGTGCTGCCGCCGCCATAGGCGAAGCCGCCGGTGCCGTAGACCAGGAAGCGGTCGAAGGCGTAGCCGATCCGGCCGCGCACCGTGCCGAACCAGTCGAGGCTCGGGCCGATATCGGTGAAGGTGGTGGCGCCGACGAGGCCGCTGCGGGGCCGCCCGAAGGTCGTGCCCTGGATGTCGGCCTCGGCGCCGATCACGAAGCCGGAGCCCGGCGTGAACTGGTAGTTGTAGCCGATCTGGCCGCCACCGACGAAGGCGGCATCGCGGCTGCCCGGGGTCACGGTGCCGTAGGTGGCGTCCGTGAAGGTGCCGCCGCCGCCGCCGAATCCGGCGCCGGCATTCACGCCGGCATAGAAGCCGGTCCAGGTGAAGACCGGGACGGGGGTGAAGGCCGGCAGCGGGGCGACCCGGCGCGGCAGGTCGGCGGCGGCGGCCGGCGCGGCGGCGAACAGGGGCGCCGCGAGGGCGGCCGTCAGGGCGAGCGCCCCGGCGAGGCCGAGCGCTTCGGTCAATCTGGTCATCGGGGATGCCGTGTGTGCGGTTCGTCGGGAAGGGGCCGGGGCGGCGGGCCGCCCGGGCGGTCGAAAGCCGGCCGGATCATCGGGGCCGGCGCGTCCGAACCGGATTCACAGGTTCTGGACGATGCAGATCGCCTGGAGGGCGACCAGCAGGATCGCGCCGCCGATGACGAGGCAGAGGGCGGCGAGGATGACGGCCTCGCCCCCGTCGGCCGGCTCGCGCCGGGAGCGGAAGGCGGGACCGGTCTCCCCGATCGCGGGCATCGGGAAGGCGCGGCCGAGGGGGGCCGGGCGGACCCGGTCGCTGCGCAGGGCTTCGAGCATCGCGAACGTCTCCTTCGTCAGCGGGCGACGGCGGTCGGGTGAACGAGGTCGGCGAGGGTGGCCGCCGCCACGGGCATCCCGAGGGCGGCGACCACCGCGAGGCCGCGCATCAGCATCGCCAGGGGCAGCCGCGACGCGGGCCGGCGCCGCGGCGCGGAGGCGAGCCGGAGCGGCTCCGGACCGTGGCTGCGGCACACGAGGGGAAGGGGACTGGCCATCGGGATGTCCTGCGACTGTTCCGTGCGGTCGATGCCGGGCCGGCCGGTCCCGAATGGGATCGTCCGGCGTGGGAATTTCGACCACGGCCAACTCTGTATGTGGGCAAATTTCCCACGTCAATCGGAAATCGGGCTGGAGGGCGCTTTTGTGGGATTGTGTCCCACGGCGCCTGGGCTAGAACGACCGTGATGTCAGAGCCGAACCCGAGATTGCCGCCCGATGCGGGCGCGCTGCAGGCCCCGCTCGCCCGGCTGCTGCGGCCGCTGGTGCGCCTATTCGTGCGCAGCGGGATCACCTTCCCGGCGCTGACCGACCTGTTGCGCGAGCTCTACGTGAACGTCGCCGAGTACGACTTCGCCCTGCCCGGCAAGGACCAGACCGACAGCCGGGTGAGCCTGCTCACCGGCATCCACCGCAAGGAGGTGCGCCGCCTGCGCGGTGCCGGCGCGCCCGTGAGCGCGGTGCCGGCCTCGGTCTCGCGCACCAGCCGGATCATCGCGCGCTGGATCGCGGCGCCGGACTTCACCGACGCCGACGGACGCCCGAGGGCGCTGCCGCGGGCGGGCGAGGACGGACCGTCCTTCGAGGGGCTGGTCGCCTCGGTGACGCGGGACCTGCGCCCACGGGCGGTGCTCGACGAGTGGCTCGACCGCGGCCTCGTCACCCTCGACGACGCGGACCGCATCGTCCTGTCGGAGGCCGCCTTCGTGCCGGGCGGCGGCGGCACGCAGCAGCTCTACTATTTCGGCCGCAACCTCCACGACCACATCGCCGCCGCCGTCGCCAACATCCTGGAGGAGAAGCCGCGCTTCCTCGAGCGCGCCGTGCATTACGACGGGCTCTCGCCCGCCCTGGCCCGGCGGCTCGAGACGCGGGCGCGGGAGATCGCCATGGACGCGCTGCAGCAGGCCAACCGCGAGGCGCACGCGGCCTGCGAGACCGACCCGGGCGGCGACGCGAGGTGGAACTTCGGCATCTACATATACGCCGAGGACGCGCCGCGAGCCCAGCAAGAGGACGCGCCGCGAGCCCGGGAAGAGGACGCGCCGCGAGCCCGGGAAGAGGACGCGCCGCGAGCCCGGGAAGAGGACGCGCCGCGAGCCCGAAAGGCGGGTAGGCCGCGGCCGGAGGCGAAGGCGTGAGGGAGCGACCGGTGCGGCCTGCGCGCCCCCTGACCCGGCGCGGCCTCCTGCGCCTCCTCTCCGGCGCGAGCTGGCTCGCCGCCGCCGGTCCGCTGCGGGCGGCGGGCGACAAGATCCTCGACCAGGGTATCGGCGGCACCGGCATCCGCCCGGGCCCCGACGAGGAGGGCGACCGCGGCATCGGCGGCACCGGCGTCGTCGGCACCATCCGGGGCTTCGGCAGCATCATCGTCAACGACCTGCGCATCGCCTACCCGGCCGACGTGCCGGTGACGATCGACGGCCGGCCGGCCCGGGTCGAGGACCTGCGCGTCGGCCAGGTGGTGCGCACCCTGGCGCAGCCGGCGGAGAGCGGGCTGTCCACCGGGGCGATCGCGGTGATCCACGAGGTCGTCGGCCCGGTCCAGCGCGTCGGCGCCGACCGGCTGACGGTGCTCGGCCAGTCGGTCGCCACGGCAGGGCTGCCGCCCGAGATGCCGCGGCCGACGCTCGGCGAGCGGGTCGCGGTCAGCGGCCTGCGCCGGCCGGACGGCAGCATCGCGGCGAGCCGGATCGATCCGGCCGGCATCGCGCCGGACCTCGTCGCCGGCCCGGTGCGGCGGGGTCCGGGCGGGGCGCTGCGCATCGGCAACCTGCCGCTCGCCGGTCTCGACCCGGCGCTCGCCGGCGGCCGGGCGGTGGCGGAGGGCCGCCTCGACGGCGCCCGGTTCGCGGTGGCGCAGGCGGTGCCGGCGAGCGATCCGTTCGGCATCCGGGCGCAGCGCCTGTCGATCGAGGCCTACGTCACCCGGGAGGGCGGCGCCCTGCGCACCGGTGCGGGCTACGCGGTGACCGGGCAGGGCGGCCTCGTGCCGGCCGGCGGCGGGCTCGCGATCCTCGACGGCCGCACAGGCCGCGGCGGCCGGCTCGACCTCGAGGCGGTGCGCCTGCGGAGCGACCCGGCCGGGCGCGATGCCGGCCGCGGGCCGGGCGGCCCGGGCGGCGGCGCGGGCCGCGTTCCCGGCGGTGCCGGGCACGGCCCCGGCCGCTCCGGTCCCGGCGGCTCCCACGGCGGGCCCGGGACCGGCCCGGGCGGGCGCTCCGGCGGGTTCGGCCGCTCCCCGGGATCCGGCGAGAGCGGCCCGTTCGGGGGCGAGGGCGGCCGCTTCGGCGGCCCGGGCCGCGGCGAGCTCGACCCGCGCCTCCCGGGCGGGGAGGGACCGGGCCGTTTCGGCGGCCAGGGTGGCTTCGGGGGGCAAGGTGGCTTCGGCGGTCCCGGCGGCTTCGGAGGGCCTGGCGGCTTCGGCCGTCCGGGCGGGGAGGGGCCGGGCGGCTTCGGCGGCGGAGGTTTGGGCGGCGGGGGTGGCTTCGGCGGCGGCGGGCGGCGCTGAGGCGAATCGGCCGGAGCGCCGGATGTCGCGGCGAGCGGCGCACGGGGCTGTGGACGGGTGCGTGCGGGCGATATCCTGTGCCCGCCCGGACACACCGCACTGCGAAACGCGGCTGTTTTCCGGTGGAGTTAACGGCCAAGTCCGGCCCCGGAACGGCCAAGTCTCTTTCCCGCCGTATTTGAAACGGAGCAGGATGGGCCTCCCCGTCGGTGCGGCAGCGCACCGGCCCCCTCCAGCAGGTCCTGCATGCGCAAGCGCCTCCTCATCGCCGTCGCCGTCGCGGCGCCGCTCCCGGCCTCGGCCCAGGTGAGCCCCGTCCGCGACAACATCGACGCGCTGATCGAGGCCCATGCCAAGGCCAACGGAGTCCCGGCGAGCTTCATCCACCGGGTGGTGAAGCGGGAGAGCGGCTACAATCCCCGCGCGGTCGGCCGCGGCGGGGCGCTCGGCCTGATGCAGATCAAGCACGGCACCGCCCGGGCGCTCGGCTACAGCGGCCCGGCCTCCGGCCTGCTCGACGCCAGGGTCAACCTGACCTACGGCGTCGCCTACCTCGCCGGCGCCTACAAGACCGCGCACGGCAACGAGGCCCAGGCCTACAGCTACTACGCCCGCGGCTACTACTACGCCGCCAAGCGGGCGGGCATCCGCACCGACGTGGCCGAGCTCGAGGCGCCGCCGGTCCGCGACATCCCGAACGCGGCCAACCCCCTCGGCAAGTTCCTCAGCAACGTCTTCGGCGGCCGGCCGGCGGCCACGACCGCCACCGCGTCCGCCGACCCGTCGGTCGCCGCCCTGACGGGGGCCTACGCCCAGCAGGCGTCGGCGCAAGCCTACACCCTGCCGCCCCCCACCGCCCCGCAGCAGGTCGCGGCGTTCCAGCCGGTCCAGCCCGTCCCGGCTCAGGCGGCCGCCGCGCAGGCCGCCCCCGTCCAGGACGCCCCCGTCCAGGCCGCCCCCGTCCAGGACGCCGCCGCCGAGCCGACGGTCACGGTACCGCTGCCGCCGGTCCGCCCGGCCTCCCTGGCCTTCCACGCCGCGCCGACGCCCGCCGCCGGCCCGGCCCTGGCCTATGCGGGGACGAGTGCCGGCGCCGGCCTGCCGTTCCCGACCTCGGGCCAGACGGTCAGCCTCGCGGCGGCGCCCGCCGCCCCGCCGTCCGCGACCGCCGTCGCCGCCCTCACGCCCGCCGCCGCCCCGGCCGAGCCGGAGGCCGAGACCGGCCCCAAGCTGCCGCTGCCGCCGCGCCGCCCGGTCGAGTTCCGCCACTTCGTGATCCGCAAGGCCGCGCCCCCGGTGCCGCAGACCGCGGCGGCGACGCCCGAGCCGGCCGCCGCCACCCCCGGCCAGTAGGCGGTCAGCCCTCGCCGGAGTACAGCGCCCGCGCCTGGACCGGCGTCGCGATCCCGATCCCGATCGAGCGGGCGAGGGCGGCGAGGCCTGCCACTTGCGCGGCGTTGTCGGGCGCCAGGCTGCCGTCCGGCCGCCACAGGTTGTTCTCGAACCCGACCCGGGCGTGACCGCCGAGCGCCGCCGCGGCGACGAGGCAGGCCGCCTCCCGGGGGCCGAAGGCGCAGAGCGCCCAGGGCAGGTCGAGGTGGTGCTCCGAGTTCCAGGCAGCCAGGAAAGGCAGCAGGTCGGCCGGGTCCGAGCGCTGGCCGACGGCGTAGCGGCCGAGCACGAACAGGACGCTCGCCCGGTCGAGCGGGATCAGGCCCCGCGCCGCGAGGCCCTGGAAGCGGGTGACGTCGCCGGCATCGTACAGGATGTGCTGCACCAGCACCCCGGCCCGGGCCTGCTCGGCGAGGAAGGCCGCCGCGGCGGCCTCGTCCTCCGGCTCGGCGAACAATTCGCGCAGGGCCACCGAGAACGCCTCGGGCTTGAGCGCCCGCATCGCCGCCATCTGCTCGGCGGGGGCGTAGAGGCCGACCGCCTCGGTGGTGACCTGGCAGATCATCTCCGGCCCCGCCTCCCGCCGCACCGCCGCGAGCGCCGCCCGGTAGCGGTCGAGGTCGAGGGTGTGGCGTTGCTCGGCGTCGCGCACGTGCAGGTGGATCATCGCGGCGCCGGCCTCGCGGCAGCGGGCGGCGTCGAGGCCGATCTCCCGCGGATCGATCGGCAGGGCCGGGTGGTCGGCCTTGGTGCGCCGGGCGCCGTTCGGCGCCACCGTGATGACGAGGGGGAGGGCCATCTGTCTCTCTGCTCTTCGTCCGGCGGCTGCCGCGCCGGCGATTCGGGGCACCATGCAACGCCGCCGTCCCGCCGCCCATCGAAGAATGGGGTCGTCGCGACGCCGGCCCCGGTCACGCCGGCCGCGAGCGCCGGTGCAGCCACGCCACCAGCCCGGCGATCGCCAGGACCGTGACGATTCCGGACGCCGTCAGGATGCGGCGGATCAGCGGCGTGTAGATTCCGGTCGTCGCGTCGTAGCCGTAGCAGAGCAGCAGCAGCCGGTCCGACAGGGCGCCGACCCGCCCCTCGCCGGCCTCGACCAGGGCGAGGCGCAGGTCGCGGCCGGTCATCGCCAGGGGCGACAGGGCACGGGCGACCCGGCCGTCGCCGGCGAGCACCAGGGCGCCGGCCGGATGGGCGTAGGATTCCGTGTCCCGGTCGTAGGCGTAGGCGTAGCCGACCGCCCGGGTCACCGCCTCGACCGGGCCCGGCGCCCCGGTCAGCACCACGGCGCTCGCCAGGATCGGTCCGGTGCCGAGCTGCCCGGCCACCATGGTGCGGGCGGCCGCGGCGTCGGCCCGCGGGTTGATGCCGAGCGTCACCAGCCGGTAATCGGTCCCGGGCGAAAGGCCGGTCGCGGCGAGCGCCGTGCCGGCGACGGCGAGCATCGGGTCGCAGACGTTGCGGCAGGCGTAGTCGAGGGGCAGCAGCAGGGCGGGCCGCCCGTCGAGGGCCTGGCCCAGGCTCAGGCGCCGCCCCGCCGTATCGGTGAAGGCGGCGTCGAGCGGCGCCCGGGCCCCGGGCGGCGGCGCGAGGGCCACGCCCGCGAGGTCCTTCGGCGTCAGGGCCGCCGCCGGGCCGGCCGACAGGGCGATCGCGACGCCGACGAGGAGCGCCGCGATGGCGGGCCGGCCCCGCCCGCGAGCCGGGGCGCCCGTCGCCCCCGCCCTGTCCTCGGCCATCGCCGTCGTGATCATCGCTTGCTTCGACCGCCGGGAGCCCGCACCCTGACCCGAGATAGGGCGGCGGCGCGCCGCACGGATGCGGCGGACAACAGGCCGCAGCGGAGGGGCCGGATGCAGGACGGGATTCGCGACGCTTCGGAGATCCGCGACACCGCGGACCTGCGCGAGCACATGGGGCCGGTCAGCCGCCTCGCCGAGGGCAAGGTGCTCCCGCGGCTCGACGCCCATGCCCGCGCGTTCATCGCGCTCTCGCCGTTCCTGGTGGCCGCCACCGCCGATGCCGGGGGCCGCGCCGATGCGAGCCCGCGCGGCGACGCGCCGGGCTTCGTCCAGGTGCTCGACGACGCCACCCTGCTGATCCCGGACCGGCGCGGCAACAACCGCGCCGACAGCTTCGCCAACTTGCTGGCGGCGCCCGGCATCGGTCTGATCTTCCTCGTGCCCGGCATCACCGAGACCCTGCGGGTGAACGGCACCGCCCGCCTCACCACCGACCGGGCGCTGCTCGCGCCGCTCGCCGCCCAGGGCAAGGTGCCGGCGACCGGTCTCGTCGTCGCGGTGCGCGAGGTGTTCTTCCACTGCGGCAAGGCGGTGATGCGCGCGCGGCTGTGGGACCCTGCCGCGCAGGTGCCGCGCGACGCCTTCCCGAGCCTCGGGCGCGTGCTCGCCGACCAGACCGGCGCGATCGGCACGGCGGAGGCCGAGCGGCTGATGGAGGAATCCTATCGGACCCGGCTCTATTGAGGTGGATCGCGCGTTGATTGTCCCGCCGATTTTCCCGCTTCCGAGTTGCATCGGCGACGGCGCCCGCTCCCTCGTGCTACGATGTCGCCGTGACCGGGCGAGCCCGGGCTGCGGGGGGACGAGGATCGCGCGATGGCAGGACAGGAGAGGCCCGAGCCGCTTCGGGTTCTCGTGGTCGAGGACGAGTACTTCATCGCCGACGACATCTCGCGCGCCCTGATCCGGCACGGCGCCGAGGTGGTCGGCCCGGTGCCGACCGTCGAGGAGGCCCGCCGGCTCCTGTCGTCGCACCGCCTCGATCTCGCGGTCCTGGACATCAACCTGCGCGGCGAGCTCGTCTATCCGCTGGTCGCCGAGCTGAACCGGCGCGGCGTGCCGATGGTCTTCGCCACCGGCTACGACGCCGTCGCGATCCCGGCCAAGTACGGGGCGATCCCGTCCTGGTCGAAGCCCTTCGACTACGAGGCCCTGGCCGGGATGCTGCCGGCCCTGCGCCGCCCGTGACGCGGTGCAGCGGAACCGTCACGCTCTCTCCCGGTTCTGCATTCGGGCCAGACTTGCCCTCAGGGCAGCACAGGAGAGACGCTGAATGGCAGCAGAGAAGGACACCAAGGCCTTTCCGGCCGCCGCGAGCACGCGGGTCCCGTTCGCGCTGGCCCTGTCGGCGCTGGCCGGCTGCGCGGACGCGATCGGGTTCCTGGAATTCTCGCAGCTGTTCATGTCGTTCATGAGCGGCAACACCACCCGCCTCGGCGCGGCGGTCAGCCTCGGCGACTGGGGCAACGTCACCCGGGTCGGCAGCACCATCGCGCTGTTCTGCTTCGGGGCGTTCCTCGGCACGCTGATCGCCGCCGCCGTCGGCTACTGGCGGCTCGCGGTGCTGCTCGGCCTCCAGGCGCTGCTGCTCTGCGTCGGCCTGTTCATGCCGCGCGGGCCCGAGGAATTCCCGCTCCACGCCTACCCGATCGTGCTGGCGCTCGGCATGCAGAACGCCGTGCTGCAGGACGAGGAGGGCCGCAGCCTGGCGCTCACCTACGTCACCGGCGCGGTGGTGCGCTTCGGCACCGGGCTCGCCAACCTGCTGCTCGGCCATCCCTCGCCGTC
Organism: Methylobacterium platani; assembly: GCF_001653715.1. GTDB lineage: Bacteria > Pseudomonadota > Alphaproteobacteria > Rhizobiales > Beijerinckiaceae > Methylobacterium > Methylobacterium platani. The sequence continues at coordinate 27,266 of NZ_LWHQ01000092.1, read as the reverse complement.
GTTCTGGATTCAGGCGCCGCTCTGGGCCGCCCTCACCCTCGGGGCGATCTCCGGCGGCCTCCTGCAGAGCGCCTTCGGCGAGCGCGCCTTCCTGGTGCCGGCGGTGGTGGCGGCCGGCCTGGCGGCCATCGCCCTGGCGATGACGCTGATCCACGGCGACGGCCCGCTCGTCTCCGGCACCAAGTCCCCGGCGCCGGACGCCGCCGCCACGGCGCCCCCGGTGGTCTGAGGCCACCGCGCATCCGCATCGACACGGCGATGCGGATGCGTCCGGCGCATGAGCGCCGCCCCGCCATGCCCGACCCGGCATGGCAAAGATTACGCCGAGTTCATCGGGCGGAGACACCCGCGTAAGCCGGGGGGGCCTAGAACGGCAGGGTCGCCGGACGCGGCATCGCCCTCTCACCCCCCGGGGCGGCGCCGCGCCTCTAGGCCCCGAGGGCCGCGGCGCCGGGTCATCATCGTCGCCCCCCAGACGACCCGGTGCTCCGTGCCACGGCAGGCCGAGCCCCCCGCTCGGCCTGCCGACCCCCCGGCGGCGATGCCCGGCGTGCCGCGACCCCTCCCCCCGAAGAGCGGCACGCCGGGCGGGGCCCGCCCGGGTCCGCTGCGCCAGGACTCCGGCGAGGGAACCTTCCCGCGCGCCCGGGACCTGCCCTAGAATGCCCGACATGCGCCTCCTGATCATCGAGGACGACCGCGAGGCGTCCGCCTACCTCTCCAAGGCCTTCCGCGAGGCCGGCCACGTCGCCGACACGGCCGATGACGGCCTCGACGGCTACGCGCTGGCGCGCGAGGGGGCCTACGACGTGCTGGTGGTCGACCGGATGCTGCCGAAGCTCGACGGCCTGTCGCTGATCCGCTCGCTGCGCGAGCAGGGCGTCGAGACGCCGGTGCTGATCCTGTCGGCGCTCGGGCAGGTCGACGACCGGGTGAAGGGCCTCAAGGCCGGCGGCGACGACTACCTCCCGAAACCCTACGCCTTCTCCGAGCTGATGGCCCGGATCGAGGTGCTGGCCCGCCGCCGCGGCGGCGGGGGCGGGGCCGAGACGACGAGCTACCGCGTCGGCGACCTCGAGCTCGACCGGCTGTCGCACCGGGTCGTCCGGAGCGGCCAGGAGATCCCGCTGCAGCCGCGGGAGTTCCGCCTGCTCGAATACCTGATGCGCCATGCCGGCCAGGTCGTCACCCGCACGATGCTGCTCGAGCACGTCTGGGACTACCATTTCGACCCGCAGACCAACGTCATCGACGTCCACGTCTCGCGCCTGCGCGCCAAGGTCGACAAGGGCTTCGAGCGGCCGATGATCCACACCGTGCGGGGCGCCGGCTACATGGTCCGTGCCGGCGGCGAGGCGTGAGCGCGCCGCCCGCGCCCGTGCCGGCGGGCCAGATCCAGACGGGCCGTCACAAAGCGAGCCTCCACCAGGCGGGCCAGAAGGGCGCGGGTCCCGACGGGCGGCTGGCGCGCCTCGGCACGCTGTTTCGCACCACCGCCTTCAAGCTCTCGCTCGCCTACCTCCTGGTCTTCGCCGCCTTCGCGTTCTTCGCCCTCGGCTACGTGGCCTGGAACGCCAGGCGCGTCCTCGACGACCAGATCGTCTCGACCATCGAGGCCGAGATCAACGGCCTGTCCGACCAGTACGCCACCGGCGGCATCCGCCGCCTCGTCAGCGTGGTCGAGCGCCGCTCGCGCGAGCCCGGGGCCTCGCTCTACCTCGTCACCACCCCGGCGGGCGAGCACGTCGTCGGCAACGTCGAGGCGCTGCCGCCCGGCACCCTCGCCGAGCCCGGCCAGACCGAGACGGCCTATGCCCGCAGCACCGACGGCGACCGGCTCGACCACCGGGCGATCGTGCGCATCTTCACCCTGCCGGGCGGGTTCCGCCTGCTCGTCGGCCGCGACGTCGAGGAGCGCGACCGCCTGCGCGCGGTGATCGGGCGCGCCTTCGCCTGGTCGCTGATGCTGGTTGTGGGCCTCGGCTTCGTCGGCAGCTGGTTCATCGCCCAGCGCGTGCTCAAGCGCGTCGACCACATGACCGAGATCACCCGCGGCATCATGGCGGGCGACCTCGACGGGCGCCTGACGCTCGCCGGCACCGGCGACGAGCTCGACCGGCTGGCGAGCAACCTCAACGCGATGCTCGACCGCATCGGCGAGCTGATGCGCGGCATGCGCGAAGTCTCCGACAACATCGCCCACGACCTCAAGACCCCGCTCACCCGCCTGCGCAACAAGGCCGACGCGGCCTTGCGCGAGGGCAGCGACCCGGATGCCCTGCGGGCGGCGCTCGAGGCCAACATCGAGGAGAGCGACAACCTGATCCGGGTGTTCAACGCCCTCCTGATGATCGCGCGGCTGGAGGCCGGCAACGCCCGCGAGGGCCTGGGCGAATTCGACGCCGGGGCGGTCGCCCTCGAGGTCGCGGAGCTGTACGAAGCCGTAGCGGAGGAACGCGGCGTCGCCGTGCGGGCCGAGGTCGAGGACGGCCTGGTGCTGCACGGCAGCCGCGAGCTGATCGGACAGGCGATGGCGAACCTGATCGACAACGCCCTGAAATACGGGCAGAAACCCGCCGATGCGGCGGATGCGCCGGTGGTCTGCGTCGCGGCGCGGCGGGAGGACGCCGACATCGTCCTCTCGGTCGCCGATCGCGGCGAGGGCATCCCGGAAACGGAGCGCGGCCGGGTGCTGGAGCGCTTCGTGCGGCTCGAGAGCGCCCGCACGCGGCCCGGCTTCGGCCTCGGGCTCAGCCTCGTCAACGCCGTCGCCCGCCTGCACCAGGGCACCTTCACCCTCGAGGACAACGCGCCGGGCCTGCGCGCCTGCCTGCGGCTCCCGGCCCCCTTGCGCGAGCCGGCCCCGCGGGAGGGCGACGCATGAGCACGACCGACCCCGGCGACACCCGGCCGCTCTCGGCCCGCCTGACCCGGGCGCCCCGCCTCGCCGAGCCCGAGCGCGCGCGAGGCCGCCTCGACGACCTCCTGGCTTCTGCGCCCGACCTCGGGGACCGGCTCGCGCCGGCCCGCGACCTCCTCCTCGGCCTCGCCGACCACTCGCCGTTCCTGTGGGGCCTCGCCGCCCGCGACCCCGCCCGCCTCGCCGGCCTGCTGGAGCGCGCCCCGGAGGAGTCCAACGCCGCGATCCTGGCCGACCAGCGCGCGGCGGGTCTCGCCGGGGGCGACGTCGCCGGGCGGCTTCGCCGCAACCGCGCCGCCCACGCCCTCCTGGTGGCCCTCGCCGATATCGGCGGCGCCTGGTCGCTTGAGCAGGTGACGGCGGCGCTCTCCGGCTTCGCCGACGCCTCGGTGAGCGCGGCGGTCGACGCCGCCCTGGTCCAGGCCGCCGGCACCGGCCGCTTCCGGCCGCCCGATCCGGGCCGGCCGCAGGACGGCTCCGGCCTCATCGTGCTCGGCATGGGCAAGCTCGGGGCGGGCGAGCTCAACTACTCGAGCGACGTCGACCTGATCGTGCTGTTCGATCCCGACACCGCCCCCCTGCGCGAGGGCGTCGAGGCGACGCCGTTCTTCAGCCGGATCGCGCAAACGATCGCCAAGCTGCTGCAGGAGCGCACCGCCGACGGCTACGTCCACCGGGTCGATTACCGTCTGCGGCCCGATCCCGGCTCGACCCCGACCGCCCTGTCGCTGCCCTCGGCCTACACCTACTACGAGACCGTCGGGCAGAACTGGGAGCGCGCCGCCTTCATCAAGGCGCGGCCGGTCGCCGGCGATGGGCCCCTGGCCGACCGGTTCCTGGCCGAGCTGCGCCCGTTCATCTGGCGCAAGTACTTCGATTTCGCCTCGATCGCCGACGTCCACGCGATGAAGCGGCAGATCCACGCCGTGCGCGGCCACGGCGCCGTCGCGGTGGCCGGCCACGACATCAAGCTCGGGCGCGGCGGCATCCGGGAGGTCGAGTTCTTCGTCCAGACCCAGCAACTCGTCTTCGGCGGCCGGCGCCCGTCGTTGCGCGGCCGGCGCACGCTCGAGATGCTGGCCACCCTGCACGACGAGGGCTGGATCACCGGCGAGGCGCGGGACGAGCTGGCGGAGGCCTACCGGTTCCTGCGCACCGTCGAGCACCGGCTGCAGATGGTGGCCGACGAGCAGACCCAGCGCCTGCCCGACGAGCCGGGGAAGCTCGCGCGCTTCGCCCGCTTCCTCGGCTACCCGGACGAGGCGGCGTTCGGCGAGGCCCTGACCGCCGAGGCGCGGCGGGTCCAGGGCCACTACGCCCTGCTGTTCGAGGCCGAGCCGGACCTCGCGGCGGAGGTGGGCGACCTCGTCTTCACCGGCGTCGAGGACGATCCCGAGACGCTCGCCACCTTGCGCCGCCTCGGCTTCCGGGCGCCGGAGCGGGCGACCGAGACGGTGCGCGGCTGGCATTTCGGCCGCCGCCCGGCCGTGACGAGCCCGCGCGCCCGCGAGGTGCTGACCGATCTGGTGCCGGCGCTGATCCAGGCGCTCGCCGGCACCGCCGATCCGGACGGGGCGCTCGCCGCCCTCGATCGCGCCTTCGGGCGCATGCCGGCCGCCGTCGAGCTCCTCACCATCCTGCGCTCGCACGAGCGGCTGCGGCTGCTCTTCGCCGACCTCCTCGGCACCGTGCCGCGGCTCGCCGACACCGTGGCGTTCAGCCCGCACGTCCTCGACGCGGTGATCGACCCCGCCTTCGTCGCGCCGGTGACCGACGCCGAGGCGCTGGGCCTGCAGTTCCGCCAGGCCCTCGGCCAGCCGCGCGACCACGAGGATTTCCTCGACCGCAGCCGCGACGCGGCGCGCCAGCTGCGCTTCGTAACCGGGGCCCGGCTGCTCTCGGGCATCCTGCCGCCCGCGGGTGCCGGGCGGGCCTATGCGGGCATCGCCGAGGCCGCCGTCGCGGCGGCCCTGCGCGCGGCCGAATCCGCCTTCGCCGAGGAGCATGGACGGGTGCCCGGCGGGCGGCTCGCGGTGCTGGGCCTCGGGCGGCTGGGCTCGCGCCAGCTCACCGCCGATTCCGACCTCGACCTCGTGGTCCTGTACGATTTCGACCAGGATCGGCGCGAGAGCGACGGGCGCCGCCGCCTCGACGCCGCGGTCTACTACAACAGACTGACCCAGCGCCTCGTCGCGGCGCTCACCGTGCCGACCCGCCGCGGCCGCCTCTACGAGGTCGATCTGCGCCTGCGCCCGAGCGGCGGCCAGGGGCCGATCGCCAACCAGTGGCACCGCTTCGCCGCCTATTGGCGCGAGGAGGCGGCCCTGTGGGAGCACATGGCGCTCACCCGCGCCCGGGCGCTCGCCGGCGACGCGAGCCTGATGCGGGAGGCCGACGACGCCGTGTCCTCCGTCCTGTGCCGGCCCCGCGACTTCGCGACCGTCGTCGGCGAGGCGCGGACGATGCGGGCGCTGATCGAGCGCGAGAAGGGCGACCACGGTCCGCTCGACCTGAAGCTCGCCCCGGGCGGGCTCCTCGACCTCGATTTCCTCGCCCAGGCCCTGGTGCTCTCCCACGCCCACGCCCATCCGGACCTCATCGGTCACGACGCGCCGGGCCTGCTGGAACACGCCGGCACCCACGGCCTGCTCGAACCCGGCCTCGCGGGCCGCCTCGTCACCGCCTACCGGCTCCTCGACGACGCGCATCACTGGCAGCGCCTGATGGTCGAGGGCGATTTCGGCCGCACCGCCCCGCCGGCGGCCCGCGCGCGGCTCGCGACGGCGCTCGGCGCGCCCGACGAGGCGGCGCTCGCCGCCCAGCTCGCCGAGACCCGGGCCGCGGTGCGGGAGGCGTTCGGGGCGATCCTCGGCTGAGACGTCCGCACCCTCGCGCACGGGAACTTCCCGCGGCGTCGCGCGTTCGCGGCAGGTGGCGTTCGGTCACCGCTTTGACGCACGCACGATGGTGCCGGCTCGGCTCCGACCCGTGACCCTGTGTTCCGGCCCCTCGCTCTCCGTAATCCCCGGTGGATGAGTGCCGTCCGGCAGGATCGTGCATGGATGTTATCCTGCGATGGTCGTTGCAGGGGCGCCACCAATAGGCTGCACGGCCCGTCCGGACATTGGGGCTTTACGCAGGATTAAGCCATCTGTCGTTTCCTGCGGCCCAACGGACATAGACCAGGAACCGGGCCCGTGCTCGCCAACGCGACGATTCTCCACAAGCTCACCGCCGCCGTCCTGCTGATCGCCGCCATGGTGGGCGGCTGCGTGTGGTACGCCCAAGGGCGCATGACGGCGATCGACGACGCCTACAGCCGGTTCATCGTGCGGGAGGCGCGGGCGCCGGCGAGCGCCAGCCGCCTCAACCGCATCCTCTACACCTTGAGCTACACGACGTTCCGCATCGTCGCCGAAACCGACGAGGCGCAGATGCACCGCGCCAGCACCGAGTTCGACGAAGCCATCGCGGGCGTCAAGCCGACGGTCGCGACTCTGCGCGAGCAGGGACCGACCTTCACGGCCCGCATCGACAAGATCGCCCGCGACCTCGGCGACCTGACCGCCAAGCTCGCGGAGGTGCGCGACCTCGCCGTGGCGAAGCGCAATGCCGAGGCGCTGGCGCAGTTCCGCACCAGCGTCGATCCGGTCCTGGGCGGCCAGATCCAGGAGACGCGAAAGCTCGCCCTCGACATCCAGGACTACGTCGCCAAGGCCTCGGACGACCTGACCGACCAGACCAACGCCACCCGCGCCCGGCTGATGCTGGTGAGCGGCCTCGGCCTCCTGGTCGGCCTGGCGGCGGTCGCCCTCGTGGCGATGCTCGGCGTCACCCGGCCGATCGGCCGCCTCGTGACCGTCCTGCAGCGGATGGCCCGGGGCGAGATCGAGGCCGAGATCCCGGAGGCGCGCCGCGGCGACGAGATCGGCGCGATCGGCCGCGCCGTCGACGGGATCAAGGCGATGGTGGCCCGGAAGGCGGCCGAGCAGGCCGAGATCAAGCGGATCGCCGACGCGGCGGCGGCGGCGGAGCGCCGCCGCACGATGATGACCCTCGCCGACGGCTTCGAGCGGGCGGTCGGCGGCATCGTCGGCCTGGTCTCCTCGTCGGCGACCGAGCTGCAGGCCACCGCCGGACAGATGACCGCGACCGCGACCGAGACCGCGAGCCAGTCCGCCACCGTGGCGGCTGCGGCCGAGGAGGCGGCCTCGAATGTCGGCACGGTCGCGGCGGCGGCCGAGGAGCTGGGCGCCTCGGTGGCCGAGATCGGCCGCCAGGTCGACGGCTCGGCCGGCCTCGCCCGCCGGGCGGTCGCCGAAGCCGACCAGACCGGCGCCCGGGTGCGCGAGCTGAGCCAGACCGTCGGCCGGATCGGCGACGTCGCCGGCCTGATCGCGTCGATCGCCGCCCAGACCAATTTGCTCGCGCTCAACGCCACGATCGAGGCGGCGCGCGCGGGCGCGGCCGGCCGCGGCTTCGCGGTGGTGGCCGCCGAGGTCAAGGAGCTCGCCGCCCAGACCGCGAAGGCGACGGACGAGATCGGCCAGCAGATCGCCGCGGTGCAGACCGCCACCGGCGACACGGTCTCGGCCATCGCGGCGATCACCGCGCGCATCCGCGAGATCGACACCGTGACGGTGGCCATCGCCGCCGCGGTCGAGGAGCAGGGCGTCGCCACCCAGGAGATCGTCCGCAACGTCGCCCAGGCGGCGTCCGGCACCGGCGAGGTCACGGGCAACATCGCGGGCGTCGCCGGTGCCGCGGAGGAGACCGGTGCTGCCGCGACCCAGGTGCTCGCCTCGGCGACCGAGCTGTCGCGCCAATCCGAGCACCTCGGCGCCGAGGTGGCGCGGTTCCTCGCCACGGTGCGGGCGGCCTGACGCCCGCGTCCGCCGGCGCGGTTTCACGGATTTGCGACGGCGGAGCATCGCTGCGCACGCCCGAGCGAAGCCGGGATCCGCATCGCCCGGCGATCGGCCGGACGTCGTACGAGCAGCACGTCGTGCCGATGCGTCCCGTCGATGTCGGCTACCGGAGGCCGCCGCGTCAGGGAGTTCAGGAGCCTGTCGTCGCGGCCTCTGACTGTGGAGACCGTCAGGCGTTCGGGGCGGGCGACCGTCCGATATCCCGCCGCTTATCGAACGCATCCGTTCGGAGGCGGTGGGCAAGCCTCGATAAGCGCGCCGGCCCGAGATCGACGGAGCCGATGATCCGTTTCGACCGATCGCGCTCCCGGAATCGCGGGTCTTCGGAACGTGGAGAAATGCGGGACCGGGACCGACGGTCGATCTCGATGACCTGTGTTAGTATCACCGGTCGCCGATAGGTCGGTCCGGGGAAGGTCGTTCCGGGACGGGCGCGCCGCCGACGAGGCACTCCGGATCGCCGGCGCGGGTACGACCGTCATGCTGGGCGCGCCCGTCCCCGGACCGGCGGGCCTGGGTGCCGGGAAAGTGCGCCTGGCTGGAAAATCCCGTACTCTGGAGCGCTTGTGCCCGTTCACATCGACGTCGAGCCCGGCACCATGTGGGTTATTCGGGGCGCGACGTCAGGCCGCGTCAATCTACGGGTCTCCGACAGGACGGTCATCGGCTACCTCTTCGATCTCTCGAACGCTTGATGGAGCATCTATGCGCCTGATCCTCGCGCTCGCCGTCCTCGCCGTACCGGTGGGCACGCAGTTCGCGATCCAGTCGGCCGCTGGCCGCGACATCGTCCCGAAAGGAGCGGGCACCGGCCTCGCGGTCATCGTGCCCGGCGCGCAGGATCGGATCCTGCCGGTCGGCATCGCCGAGAACGTCCTGCGGATTAAGTCCGACTGCGCCGCCGCCTTGCACGGTGACCCGCCCTTCGGCTGTGACCAGAGCGTCCAGGTCGTGGCGCAGCCCGCCATCCCCGCGGTCGGTTCGGCCCCGCCCGGCCCAGCCGCGCGCCAGCCCGACGCCGCGGTCTCGCTTGGCGGCACGTCCGGCTTCGAAAGCCTCGCCGCCCCATCAGCTTCCGCGCAGTTTCGCGCATCTGGCCGCGGCGGCTACTACCTGCACTACTCGGCGACCGACAACCCGCAACTGCCAGCCATCGCGCGCGCCTTCGCGGGTACTGGCCCCGGCGTTGCTGAGATTTCGTTCGGCGGCGGCTTCAATGCTGGGTTCTGGTCGACTGACTGGCGACGTCAAGTCATCGCCAAGGGATTTCAGCCGACAGCGGTGATTGTCAACATCGACCTCAGCGCGACGGCTTTCACCACCAAGTGGCAGTCCTACGCCGACTTCAAGCTTTTCGTGGATGCCGCCCGCCGCGACGGGGGCGTCAAGACTCTGGCGCCGATCACGTCGCCAAACCAGTCGGGCGGCTCAGGCGCTGCGGGTGATGCGACCTCCGTCGCCGTCATACATCCGTGGTCGGATGCGTGGTGGGATGACGTGCGGGCTGCGGCGCTGTACGGCGGCGGCATCGCGCTCGACGGTCCACCGAAATTCTATTTTGAGGGCTTGCCGACCGCGGTCCAGCAGAAGGCCTACCAGCAGTTCACCAAAGACGTCATTGCGTGGGGACACGCCAACAATCTGTGGGTGAGCGTGCTGGTAAGCCCTTATCACGAGAAAAATTTCCAGGCCTACGCCCAGCGCTTTTATGATTCCTTGCGTGCCGCTGACCGGCTGCCGTCGCATTGGGCGGTCGTGAACTACAATGCTTGCGGGCGTGCTAGCGGATTTCAGGACGACTGCAAGCCGGATGCCGCCGCTTACTACAGCACGGTGGGGACGGAAGGCGCGACCAACACACAAGCGGCTGTCGCCCTCTGGTACGCTCGCCACGCTCGTGTGCGACCTTAGGTGTACGGTCCCGTGATGCGGTGTGACGGATCGACCCTGAAGCGTTCGGGTTCCTTGGTCCAGGCTTGGCAGATACGTTCGTAGGGTGTCAGGCCACGCAGCGTCCTGAGCCTGCGGGCGTGGTTGTAGGCATCCACGAAGAGTTGGAGGTGGTCTCTGAGCTGATCGTGGCTGTCGTAGTGGTAGCGCTTGACCGTCGCGTCCTTGATCGTGCGGTTCATCCGCTCGACCTGGCCATTGGTCCAGGGATGGTTCACCTTGGTCAGCCGGTGCTCGATGTCGTTCTCGGCACAGACGCGGCCGAAGATGTGTGCGAAGGCATAGGTATCCTTCTTGCGGTTGGTGAACTGAATGCCGTTATCCGTCAGGACGATGTGGATGCGGTAGGGCACCGCCAGGATCAGATCGCGCAAAAACTGCGCGGCTTCCATCTTGCCGGCACTCTCGACCAGACGGACGAAAGCGAACTTGCTGGTGCAATCGATCGCCACGAACAGGTATAGCTTGCCCTCTTCGGTGCTGACCTGTGCGATATCGATGTGGAAGTAGCCGATCGGATACTGCTTGAAGCGCTTCTTCTCGGGCTTGTCGCCTTCGATCTCCGGCAGACGGCTGATGCCGTGCCGTTGCAGGCACCGGTGCAGGCTGGAGCGGGTCAGATGCGGGATCGTGGGCTGCAGGCCGTAGAGGCAATCGTCCAGCGGTACACGACACGAGCTCCGTAGCGGCGCGGTCTGCCTCACGGCCCATCGTTGGCCGGCCCCCTTTCCCGGACGACTG
>NZ_LWHQ01000092.1:0-16598 GCF_001653715.1 Methylobacterium platani | reverse complement strand
ATCGTCCGCCCCTATGGTCGGGCCAAGGTCGCGGTGTCGTGTACCGTGCAATCGTCCAGCGGCAGCAGGGTATGCCGCCGAAAAGCGACGACGATCGCCTCTTCCTCCGGCGTCAGCGTCGTCGAGCGCGGCTCCTTCGGACCCATGGCGGCATCGGTCGTCGTCTCTCGATCACGCCACTTCTGGATCGTCGTCGGGCTGACGCCGTAGCGCTTGGCGGCCGCTCTCACGCTCTCTTGACGTAGCTGTATCGCGCGACGGACTGCCTCTGTCGTGCGGGCGCTGCCGTGAAGAATTTGGCCCATAGCGCATCCCTCGCAGCATGGTGGTCAATCGTACCACCACACCGCAGGATCAAACATTGCTTTCATTTCAAGGAACTGCAGCCCGGATCGGTCGATCCGGGCTGCAGTTCTTTTGCCTTGATCCAACGGTCGCCGGTCCGAAAACCGATGTCCGCACTTGAACCTAGAACGGGATATCGTCGTCCAGGTCGTCGTAGCGCTTCTGATTGCCGCCGCCACCGCCGGACGACGGGGCCGGGCGCCGCTCGCCGCCGGAGGACGAGCGCCCGCCGCCGGAGCTGCGGCCGCCGCCGCCACCGCCGTAATCGCCGCCGCGGCTGATCTGGCCGCCGCCCATGTCGTCGCCGCCCATCTCGGACATGCCGCCCTCGCCGCCGCCGCCGCGGCCGTCCAGGATCGTCAGCTCGCCGCGGAAGCGCTGCAGCACGATCTCGGTCGTGTACTTCTCGGCGCCGGACTGGTCCTGCCACTTGCGGGTCTGGAGCTGGCCCTCGACGTAGACCTTCGAACCCTTGCGCAGGTACTGCTCGGCGACGCGGGCCAGGTTCTCGTTGTAGATCACGACCGAGTGCCACTCGGTCTTCTCCTTGCGCTCGCCCGACGCCTTGTCCTTCCAGGACTCGGACGTGGCCAGGCGCAGGTTCACCACCGGGTCGCCGGACGCCAGCCGGCGGGTCTCGGGGTCGCGCCCGAGATTGCCCACCAGGATCACCTTGTTCACGCTGCCCGCCATCACGCTCTCCTCTCGTTCCATCTCACTCGGGCGCATGCCCGGCCGACGCCGCGGACCACCGCTTCGGTCTCGCGAGTTGGGCCGAACAGGCCGGGACCGGCAAGGGGAGCGGGCGCCTTGTGCCCGCTACACACACATCGTGCCCGCTGCCGGGGCCTGACCATGTTCTATATTTGTTCGAGGGGCGGAGCAAGCCGGGTGCGCGACGATCCATCCACAGCCGGCCCGGCCGTCGCGAGAGCCCCGGCGAGGCGGCCTCACAGCACGCCGTATACGTCGTAGACCGGTCCCTCCGGCCGCCTTTGCCCGACCCCCACGGCGAGGATCCGGGTGAGCCAGGCGAGGTCCGGCGCCCCGGTCTCGAAGCGCAGGGCCGTACGGAAGTAGTAGGCGTCCGGCGCCACCGCCTCGCCGCGGCCGAGGCGGGCCAGCACCTCCGGCGGGCCGGCGCGCAGGCCGGTATACTGGCACGAGACGAGGCTGCCGTCCGACGTCCGCACTGTCAGGCGCACGTCGAGATGGGTCGTGCCGTCGGGCTCGACCCTGAGCCAGTCGCCGGCGGGGGCGGGCAGCACCTCGCCGGCGAGGCGTGGCCCCGCGACCGTGCCGCCGGTGACCGGCACGATGCGCAGGTCGGTGCCGCGGGAGGGGCCGACGGCTTGCGGCGCTCCCACCGTCAGGCTCATGCGGAACAGGAACTCGGTGCCGAGCGGCAGCGGCGCGTCCATCGTGTCTCCCCCGAATCGCGTCTATCCGGCGATATCCTTCACGGCGCGGCGGGCGGCGTCGAGGTCCGGCGGGTCGATGCGGCGATAGCGGGCCTGGACGAGGCCGAACACCCCGAAGGCGGCGAGACCCGCGGCGGTGAGGCCGAGCAGGATCCAGCCGTAGGGCTCGCCGCGCAGGGTCTGCAGGGCGCCGCCGAGGCCCTTCACCTCGCTCGACCGGCTGGCGAGCGCCGCCGCGATCAGGAAGCCGCCGATCAGCCCGAAGGTCAGCGCCCGGGCGGCGTAGCCGAAGCGGCCGACGTGTCGCACCCAGTCGCGGGCGTCGTGGGGCACCGACAGGCGCTTGCACACGTCGCCCTTCCAGGCCTTCCACGCGAAGGCGAGACCGGCGCCGACGACGATCAGCCCGACCGTGCCGACGAGCCACTGGCCGAAGGGCTGCTGCAAGAGCCAGGCGGTCCAGTCGCGGGCGCCCTGGTCCTCGGCCCTGCGGGCAGTTCCGCGGCCGAGTGCCGCCATCATCATCGAGAAGCCGAGGCCGCCATAGGTGACGCCGCTGACGAGGTGGCCGGCCCGGGTCGCCAGCCCCTTGGCCGAGCGGCCGTAGCCGTCGGCATCGGTGAGCGCCTCCACCACCCGCCACAGCGCGAAGGCGGCGAGGCCGAAGGCCACGAGCCCGAGGAGCAACCAGCCGAAGGGCCGCTCGAGCAGGATCAGCAGGGCGCTGCGGCTGCCCCCGGTCTGGCCGCCGACGCCGATCGCCGCCAGGACGGCGAGGCCGCCGACGAGGCAGTAGGTGACGCCCCGCGCGCCGTAGCCGAGGCGGGCCAGCATTTCGAGCGCGTGCCGGCCGGCGGCTTGCATGATTGCCCGTCTCCGCTCAGGCCGCGAGGCCGGTCTCGACCCGGGAGACCGAGGCCTCGTCGAGGTCGAGGGCCTCGGCGAGCATCCGCAGGAAGGTGCGCTCCTGCATCGTGTCCGGATCGATGGCGAGGCGGGCGGCGGCGTAGACCCGGGCGCCTGTCTCGCGGTTCTGCACCCGGTCGGCGATCTCGTCGATCGTCGCCGGGTCCTCGAGCTCGCGGGCGAGCCACTGCCGGCCGGCGAGATCGAGACCGGATTCGGCGACCGCGGCGTCGAGGCGCTCGCGCTCGCGGGCGTCGATCATTCCGTCGGCGGCCGAGGCCGCCACCATGATGCGCAGGCACAGGGTCGCGTCGTCCTCGCTGAGCGCGGCGGCGTCGAACGGCGTGCCGGACGCTGCCGTGCCGGCCGGCCGCTCGCCGGCCGGCACCTCGCGCTGCGTCGCGCGCACCGCCAGTCCCGCGATCAGCGCCAGCCCGCCGAGGGCGGCGGAGGCCGCCAGCCCGCCGCGGCGGCTGCGCACCAGGGCGTCCAGCACCCGTTTCACCTCGGCCATCGCGCTCTCCCGTCCACGTTCGACACCCACTTTCCTTGCCGACAACGGTCTCGTGCGGCTCCGGTTCGCCAGGGAATGACGGGCCCGTTGCGCCATCGCGTCCGTTGCGACTCGGCGCGTGGGAGACCATCTTCTCGGTCATGCTTCTCGACCTGGCCTGGCTCGCGCGCACCGCCGTGCTCGCGCTCGTCCTCCTGTTCCTGCTGCCGCTCGCCGCCCACGCCTTGTGGTGGTGGAGCCGCGACGACCTCGCCCCGGACTGGGCCACGGCCGACTGGTCGAGCGCCCGGCTCCTGCCCGCCGCGGCCACGGCGCCGGAGGCGAAGGTCCGGATCTACGCCGCCCGGGTCGGGCGCTGGCGGGGCATCTTCGCCCACCATACCTGGATCGTCGTCAAGGAGGCCGGCGCCCCGCGCTACACCCGCTACGACGTGGTCGGCTGGGGCCTGCCGGTGCGCACCGACGCCTACGCGGCGGATGCGCGCTGGTTCGGCAACCCGCCGCAGGTCGTGCTCGCCCTCGACGGCGAGGCGGCGTCCCGCGTCGTGCCGCGGATCCGGGAGGCGGTGGCGGCCTATCCCCACCGGAAGGCGGGCAGCTACAGCGCCTGGCCGGGGCCGAACTCCAACACCTTCGTCGCCTACGTGCTGCGGGCGGTGCCGGACCTCGCCGTGGCCCTTCCGCCGACCGCCCTCGGCAAGGATTTCTCGGAGAACCTCGTCGACTGGACGCCGAGCCGCACCGGGGTGCAGCTCTCGGGCAGGGGCTATCTCGGCCTCACCCTCGGCTGGGTCGAGGGGATCGAGCTCAACATCCTCGGCGCGGTGGCGGGCCTCGACCTGCGCCGGCCGGCCCTGAAGCTGCCGGGCTGGGGCCGCATCGGCATGGACCCGGCGGGCGCGACCGAGACGCTGATCGCCCCGACGGCGCGGAGCTGAACCCTCCCATCCCCGGTGCGCCTGCCGTCCTTCATGCGGGGCAGGAGCCGGGCTCCACGGCGGCCCATGTTGCCCGTTCGCATCATTGCGCGAAGTTGCTGAAACTTGACCCGCAGGCCGTGAACCAAGTCACCAGCCGGTGCGTTGAGCCCAGTCCCGAGGCTCGCATCGCATCATGTCCAGCTCCCGTTTCGTCAAGGCCGACTCCGTGCCGCCCCCGTTCGCGGGCCCCTTCGCTCCGGTCCTGGCCGGCGTGTCGCGTGGGCTGCAGGACCTGTTTCCGCCGGTCGAGCCGTCGGGCGCGGCGCGGAATCCCACGGAGGCGGACGAGCGCGATGCCGTCGCCCCGGTGCTGCGCGCACGCCAGGCGCCGGAGCCGCGCCCGGTCTGACCTAGCCGCCGCTCTCCGCCACGGTCGTCTCGCGGAGGAGGAGACTGAACCCGAGATCGATCACCGCCGGGTCCGCCGCCACTCCGTCGAGGAGATCGAGCACGAGCGCGCCGGTCCGCCGGCCGATCTCCGCCGCGTCGACCGCGATGGTCGAGAGCCGTGGCACGCATTGCCGCCCGATCTCGAAATCGCCGAAGCCGAGGATCTGCACGTCCTCCGGTACCCGGATCCCGCGGCGCCGGCACTCCATCAGGGCGCCGAAGGCCGGAATGTCGGAGACGAGGAACACCGCCTCCGCCCCGCCGCGGGCGAGCAGCGCGGCCATCGCCTCGGCTCCCTGCGTGAAGGCGCCCGCCACCGACCCGTGATGCAGGATCGGCGCGTCGGCGAGCCCCGCCGCGGCGAGGCCGTCGCGGAACCCCCGCAGGCGCTCCTCGCCGCGGAAGTCGCGGGTCTCGCCGGTGCGCGCCGGCCCGAGCCCGGCGATGCGGACCGCGCCTTCCGTCCTGCGCGCCGCGCCGGTCCTGGCGACATTGCTCCTGGCGATATCGGTTCTGGCGACACGGGTCTTGGCGACGAGCGTCTCGGCCGCGAGCCGGCCCACCGCGTAGTTCGAGAATCCCACCGCCCGGTCGATCGGCGCCTCGGGCCGGTCCCAGATCTCCACCACCGGGACGCCGGCCCGGGCGAGGAGGTCGCGTGCGGCCGGCGAGCGGTGCATGCCCGACACCACGATCGCATCGGGGCGGCGCGACAGCATCGCGCGCAGGACAACCTCCTCCTCGGACACCGAGTAGCCGGTGACCCCGATGAGCGGCTGGTAGCCGCGCGGGCGCATCGCGGCGGTGAGGCCGGCGGCGGTGTCGGCGAAGTTAGGATTGATCAGGCTCGGGACGATCAGGGCGACGAAGCCGGTGCGGCGCGACGACAGGCTCCCCGCGCCGCGATCCGGCACGTAGCCGAGCTGGTCGACCGCCGCCAGCACCCGGCGCCGCGCCTCCTCCGAGACGAGCCCGGGATCGGCGAGGGTGCGCGAGACCGTCATCGGCGAGACCCCGGCGAGGCGCGACACGTCGCGCATCGTCGGCGCCCGTCGGGCGGGAGGCCGCGACCCGGCCATGGCCGGGTCCTAGAAGGCGAGGTGCACCTTGATCGCCCGGGCGCGGTCGGCGGCCAGCGCGAAGGCCTCGTCGGCGCGGGACATCGGCAACTCGGCCGACAGGATCGGCGCGACGTCGATCCGTCCGGCGGCGAGGAGCGCGACGGCGGTGCGGTACTCCTCGTGGAAGCGGAAGGCGCCGACGAAGTCGATCTCGCGGGCCATCAGGAGATTGACCGGCACGTCGCCCGGCGGCATCATGCCGAGCTGCACCACCCGGCCGCCGGGCCGCACCACCCGGAACAGGGAGGCGAGGGCCGCCGGCGCGCCGGTCGCCTCCAGCGCGACGTCGAAGGTGCCCTTGTCGGCCTCGTAGGCGGCCAGCCGCTCCGGCTCGGAGGCGACGTTGACGGTCTCGGCGGCGCCGATCTCGCGGGCGATGGCGAGCGGGGCGTCGGCGAGGTCGGTGCAGACGATGCGGCGTGCGCCCGCCAGCTTCGCGGCCATCAGGCAGAGGAGCCCGATCGGTCCGGCACCGGCGATCAGGACGTGGCGGCCGAGCAGCTCGCCGGCCCGGCGGATGCCGTGGAGCGCCACCGCCAGCGGCTCGCCGCAGGCCGCGACCCGCATCGGCATCGAATCGGGGATCGGCACGCACTGGTCGGCCCGGGCCAGGAAGGTCTCGCTGAAGCCGCCCTGGACGTGCGGGAAGATCGCCGCCGAGCCGAAGAAGCGCATGTTGCGGCACAGGTTCGAGCGGCCGGCGCGGCAATAGTCGCAGGACAGGCAGGGCCGGCTCGGATCGACGGCGACCCGGTCGCCGGGCCTGACGCTCGTCACGTCGCGGCCGACCCGGGTCACCGTGCCGGCGACCTCGTGGCCGAGCACCATCGGCTCGCGGAGCGAGAAGTCGCCGACCCGGCCCTTGCCGTAATACGACAGGTCCGAGCCGCAGATGCCGCCGGCGCCGAGCGCCACCACGACCTCGTCCGCCTCCGGCTCGCGCAAGGCGATCGCCTCGATCCGCAGGTCCTTGGCGGCGTGGATGCGTGCGGCGAGCGTCATGGGCCTCGTCTCCTCCGAAATCCGGTCCCCCGATAGCGCGACGGTCTCGGCGCCGGGATGCCGCTTGCTTTGGTATCGGTACCATGCTTCCTTCGCGGCACGAGCGCAACCGCCGGAGCGGCCCTGGAAGGCTGCCGGACCGGCGGCGCCGGAGACGAGGAACGCGCCTGTGTCGACTGCCTTGTTCGATCTGTCGGGCCGCCGTGCCCTCGTGACCGGGTCCAGCCAGGGCATCGGCCTGTCGCTGGCGCTCGGCCTCGGCCGCGCCGGGGCGGCGATCGTGCTGAACGGCCGCGACGGGGCCAAGCTCGACGCCGCGGTGGCGGGCCTGAGGGCCGAGGGTCTCACCGCCGAGGCCGCCGCCTTCGACGTGTCGGATGCGGGGGCCGTGCGGGCGGGCGTCGACCGGATCGAGGCCGAGATCGGCCCGCTCGACATCCTGGTCAACAATGCCGGCATCCAGCGCCGCGCGCCCCTCGAGGACTATCCGATCGAGACCTGGCACGAGCTGATGCGGGTCAACCTCGACAGCGTGTTCTACGTCGGCCAGGCGGTGGCCCGGCACATGATCGGGCGCCGGCGCGGCAAGATCATCAACATCGCCAGCCTGCAGAGCGAGGCGGCGCGCTACTCGATCGCCCCCTACACCGCCTCGAAGGGCGCTGTGAAGAACCTGACCAAGGGCATGTGCACCGACTGGGCCCGCCACGGCCTGCAGGTGAACGGCATCGGCCCGGGCTACTTCGCGACGCCGCTCAACCAGGCGCTGATCGACAATCCCGAGTTCGATGCCTGGCTCAGGAACCGCACCCCCGCCGGGCGCTGGGGCCGGGTCGAGGAATTGCAGGGCGCGGCGATCTTCCTCGCCTCGGCGGCGTCGGACTTCGTCAACGGGCAGATCCTGTACGTCGACGGCGGCGTGCTGGCGACGCTCTGACGAGGATCCGGCCGACCGCGTCCGGATCTCCGCCGCGACCGGCCCGCCTCAGTCCAGCGCGTCGAGCGACTGGGCCACGTCGGCGATCAGGTCCTCGATCGATTCGAGCCCGATCGACAGGCGCACCGTGTCCGGGCCGACCCGCGCGGCCTCCTTGTCGGCGGCGGGGAGCTGGCGGTGGGTCGTGGTCGCCGGGTGGATCGCCAGGGACTTGATCTCACCGATATTGACGAGGTGCGAGATCAGGTTGAGCCCGGTGATGAACTTCTGCGCCGCCGCCTCGCCGCCCTTGAACCCGACGGTGAAGATCGAGCCGGCGCCCTGCGGCACGTAGCGGTTCGCCATCGCTTCCCCGGGCTGGCCCGGCAGCGAGGGATAGCTCACCCAGGCCACCTTCGGGTGGTCCTTCAGGAAGGCCGCCACCGCCCGGGCGTTGGCGCAGTGGCGCTCCATGCGCAGCGGCAGGGTCTCGGTGCCGGTCAGCGTCAGGAAGGCGTTCATCGGCGACAGGCCGGGGCCGAGGTCGCGCAGGCCGAACAGCCGGCAGGCGACCGCGAAGGCGGTCTCGGGGAAGCGCTCGGAGACGACGAGGCCGTCATAGTCCGGCCAGGGCTCGTTGATGAGGTTGTAGCGACCGGACGCCTTCCAGTCGAAGCGGCCGCCGTCGCAGACGATGCCGCCGATCACCGTGCCGGAGCCCGACAGGAACTTCGAGGTCGAGTGGACGACGATGTCGGCGCCGTGCTCGATCGGCCGGATCAGGGCCGGGGAGGCGAGGGTGTTGTCGACGATGAGCGGCAGGCCGTGCCGGTGCGCCACCGCGGCGACGCCTTCGAGGTCGATCACCGTGCCGCACGGGTTGACGATCGACTCGCAGACGATCGCCCGGGTCTTCTCGGTGATCGCCTGCTCGAAATCCTCCGGCGTCAGGCCGCGGGTGAATTGCGGCACGAGATCGTAGCGGCCCTCGAGCCGGCGCATCAGGCCGAGCGAGCCGCCGAACAGCCGCGAGGAGGCGACGTAGGCATCGCCCGACTGCATCAGGGTCATCAGGACGAGCAGCATCGCCGACTGGCCGGAGGCCACCGCGATCGCCGCCTTGGCGCCCTCGAGCGCGGCGACCCGGCGCTCCAGGGCCGCCACCGTCGGGTTGGAGCCGCGGGAATACGAGAACCCGGTCGCCCGCATCGCGAAGATGTCGGCGGCCTGCTCGTTCGACTCGAACACGAAGCCGTTGGTGAAGTAGATCGGCTGCGCCCGGGCGCCGGTGGCCGGGTCCGGGGCGGTGCCGGCGTGGACGGCCCGGGTGGCGAAGTGGAGCTTGGTCGGATCGGTCATCGGGGCTTCGAGTCCGCAAAAGGCGTATCAGGCGGCGCGGCGCACGGTGTCGTGCAGGGTCCGCACCAGGGCGGAGGGCGCGTAGGGCTTGGGGATGAAGCGGGCGCCCGGCGGCATGTCGTGCGGGCCGGGGCTGCCCATGCCGGACACCACCAGCACCGGGATGCGCGGCCAGCGCCGCGAGACCAGGCGGGCCAGCGCGAAGCCGTTCATCGAGCCGAGCGGCATGTCGACGTCGGTCATCAGGAGCTCGACGTCGGGCCGGCTCTCCAGCACCTTCAGCGCCTGGTCGGCGTGCGGCGCCTCCAGCACGGTGAACCCGGCCTCGGCCAGGGTGTCGGCGGCCTCCATCAGCAAGAGGCCGTCATCTTCGACGAGGAGCACCACGGGGGCGGCGTCGCAGGCGGGGCTGTGCCCCTCCTCGTGCGCGTCGCGGGGCGTTCGATCCGGATCAGATGTCATCGCGGCCAATGCGGGCGGGGACGAAAGGTTGCTGCCTATGGGTCCGCATGCCGGGGGTCAAGCGTGGCAGGAGGCAGGGCCCGACCATGCGTCAGGTAGCCCCGGCCCGGGAACCATCCGCCGGGTCGGCGAACGCGGATCGTCACCCGCTCCCGTCCCGGTTGATCGCTTCGCGATCCCGTCCGGGGGACTGCTACGCGATCCCGTCCTGCATCGCGGCGAGCGGCGCCTCGAGCTCCATCACCGCGCCCTCGGGCGGGAACAGCAGGCTCACCCGGCCGCCGAAGCTGTGCACCAGGCTGCGCTCGATCAGCCGCGAGCCGAACCCCTCGCGGCGCGGCGGCGCGACGGGCGGGCCGCCGCTCTCCTGCCAGCGCAGGCGCAGCGACGCCCCGTCCGACAGCGCCCAGGTGACCGCCACCCGCCCCGCCGGGCTCGACAGGGCGCCGTACTTGCCCGCGTTGGTGGCGAGCTCGTGCAGCATCAGCGACAGGGTGAGGACCGCCCGCGGCCCGAGGCTGATCGCCGGGCCGGACGCGGCGAAGCGGCCGGCCACCGCGTCGAGATGCGGCGCCATCACGCCGTCGACCACCGCCGCGAGGTCGGCCGCCGCCCAGGCGCCGCGGATCAGCACGTCGTGCGCGTCCGAGAGCGCCATCAGGCGGCCGTTGAACGCCTCCATGGCCGCCTCGACCGAGACGGCGCTGCGCAGGGTCTGGGCGGCGACGGCCTGGACCAGCGCCAGGGTGTTCTTCACCCGGTGCGCCATCTCCTGCATCAGCAGCGCCTGCTGTTCCTCGGCCCGCTGCGCCTCGGTCACGTCGCGGGCGACCGCGAGCAGGCGTTCCGGGTGGCCGTCGGGGCCCTGGATGGCCGAGACCACCACGTCCCACCAGCGCGGGGCCACGCGGCTGCCGGAGGGGGCACGGAAGCGCCCGGTGCGGCCGGTCCGGGCGGCCGCGAGCGCCACCTCGGCGGCGACGCGGTCGCCGTCCCGCCAGGCCGCGGCCCAGTCCGTGCCGATCACCGCCTCGCCGGGCCGGAGGTCCGCCGCGCGGCCGGCCTCGCTCACCCACTGCACCGTCCCGTCGAGGGCGAGGACCTGGATGCTGTCGCGGCTCGCCGCCAGGAGGCGGGCGGTGAAGGCCTCGCTCGCCCGCAGCCGCGCGTTCAGCTCCTCGGCGGTGGCGAGCCGGGCTTCCCACTCGGCGGTGGAGCCGGGATAGCCAGGCTGCCGCTCCGTCCGGAGGCGGGCTTCGTGCAGCAGGCTGCGCAGCCGGGCGGTGTCCTCGTGGATGTCGCGCTGGCGTGCGGCCTCGTCGCGAGGGGCGCGTTCGGCGTCGGCATCGCGGGCGACCATCGCACCAGCCTCCAGTCCCGCCCAGGCGGTCCGCGTCCCGGCCGGAAGCGGCGCGCGCGAATTCAGGCGGCGCCGGATCCGGACGCGCACAGTAGATCACGGGACGAGGAGCTGCCGCAATGCTTGCAAGAATTTTTCCCTGGCCGCCCGCGCCTCAGCGGAAGGAGGATCGGTCTCGCGTGGATCTTTTGCCGCGGATCGGTCGCGAGGGGCGAGCCGGCCGCATCGCGGCCGGGCCCAAGTCTCCGGTCTCCGGCCTCAGGCGAGCGCCTGGTCGAGATCGGTGATCAGGTCGCGCGGGTCCTCGATGCCGATGGAGAGGCGCACCACCTCCGGGCCGGCGCCGGCCCGGGTCTTCTGCTCGTCGGTGAGCTGGCGGTGGGTGGTCGAGGCCGGGTGGATCACCAGCGAGCGGGTGTCGCCGATATTGGCGAGGTGCGAGAACAGCTTCAGGTTCGAGACCAGCGCCACGCCGGCCTCGTAGCCGCCCTTGAGGCCGAAGGTGAACACCGCGCCGGCGCCGTGCGGGCAGTACCGCTTGTGCAGCTGGTGGTAGCGGTCGCTCTCGAGGCCCGGATAGCTCACCCAGGCCACCGCCGGGTGGCGGCTCAGGTGCTCGGCCACGGTCCTCGCATTGTCGGAATGGCGCTGCATCCGCAGCGGCAGAGTCTCGATGCCGTTGATGATCAGGAAGGCGTTGAACGGCGACAGGGCCGGCCCGAGGTCGCGCAGGCCGAGCACCCGCACGGCGATGGCGAAGCCGAAATTCCCGAACGTCTCCGAGAGGACCATGCCGGCATATTCCGGCCGGGGCTGCGACAGCATCGGGTAGCGGGCGTCGCCCGCCCAGTTGAACGAGCCGCCGTCGACGATCAGGCCGCCGATCGAGTTGCCGTGGCCGCCGAGGAACTTGGTGGCCGAGTGGACCACGATGTCGGCGCCGTGCTCGAACGGCCGGATCAGGTACGGCGTCGCCATGGTGTTGTCGACGATGAGCGGGATGTTGTGGCGCTTGGCGACCTGGGCGATCGCCGCGATGTCGGTGATCACGCCGCCCGGATTGGCGATCGACTCGATGAAGATCGCCTTGGTGCGCGGCGTGATCGCCGCCTCGAACGAGGCCGGGTCGTCGGTATCGGCCCAGACGACGTTCCAGCCGAAGTTCTTGTAGGAGTGGTTGAACTGGTTGATCGAGCCGCCGTACAGCTTGTTGGCCGCGATGAACTCGTCGCCCGGCTGCATCAGGGCGTGCATCACCAGGAACTCGGCGGCGTGGCCGGAGGCGACCGCGACGGCGGCGGTGCCGCCCTCGAGCGCGGCGATGCGCTCCTCCAGCACCGCGTTGGTCGGGTTGGTGATGCGGCTGTAGATGTTGCCGAAGGCCTGCAGCCCGAACAGCGAGGCGGCGTGGTCGACGTCGTCGAACACGAACGAGGTCGTCTGGTAGATCGGCGTCGCCCGCGCGCCGGTGGCGGCGTCCGGGGCCGCGCCGGCATGGATCGCGAGGGTGTTGAAGCCGGGCTGGCGGTCGGTCATGGCGTCCTCGGGCGTCGGTCTTGTGGCGACGTGATTAGGACTCGCCGGGCCTGAGGGTCAAGCGCCGCCGCGCCCTCGCCGCGACAGTAAAACCCGACGTTTTGCTGCGAGGGAGAGCCTCTCGACCATCCGGGAGAAGCAACGTCCACAGATCGGGCCGCGAGGGAAAGATCCATCCGGCGAACCGGGATGCGGGCGATCCGATCTCGCCCGCCCCGCGCCCGCCTCAGCGATAATGCCGGTGCCGGCGGTGGTGGTAGTGCCGGCCGCGCAGGTTCGTGCGGTAGGCGCGCCGGCCCGGATCGATGCCGAGTACGCCGTTGACGCCGCCGACGGCCCCGCCGACCGCGCCGCCCACGATGCCGCCGACCGGACCGGCGACGCGGTTGCCCTCGCGGGCGCCGCGCTGCATCCCGCCGGGGATGCCCTGCGCCTCGGCGGCGCCGGCGAGCGCGACGGTCGAGAGGGCGAGGGCGGCAAGGAGCCTGAGCTTCATGTTCGTCACTCCGTGGCGGCCGGCAGGAGGCCGGCCCGTCGAGGCGATAACGGCCGGGCCGGGCGGAAGTGGCGGGGGGCCTGCGCGTTCCGCCGGCGTCGTTACCGAAACGTCACAGGCCTGAGGCTCCCCCTCAATGGTGCTGGTGGCCGCCCGCGGCCTCCGGCGCCGACGCCCCGATGGCGCCGACCTGGAAACGCACCGGCACCGTCCCGGCCCGTTCGAAGGTGAGGCTGCCGTCCAGGGTGTCGCCGGCCTTCACCGGGCCCTTGAGGTCGAGGAACATCAGGTGGTAGCCGCCCGGCTTCAGCACCACGGTCTCGCCGGGCTTGATGACGAGGCCGGCCTCCACCGGCGCCATCCGGGCCACGCCCTTGTCCATCGACATCTGGTGCACCTCGCCGCGGGCCGCCAGCGGGATCGAGGCCGAGACCAGCCGGTCGGGCTCGGTGCCGGTGTTGGTGACCTGCAGGTAGCCGCCCGCCACCTTGGCGCCGCCCGGCGTCGCGCGGATCCAGGGCTGCGCGATGGCGAGGTCGCCGGCCTTTACCGGGCCGGCGGCGGCGGGAGCGGGCATCGCGGCGGGAGCGGGCCCCCCGTCGGCCGCCGCCACGATGCGCACGCCCGGCGCCGGGGATGCCAGGTCGCGGGCCGACCGGCCGGCGGCGGGCACCTCGCGCCAGTCCGCGACGGCGCCGTCGCAGACCTGGCGCACCGGGAAGTAGACCGTGCCGCCCGGGGCGACCGCATCGGTGAGGCGGGCCTGGAACACGAACTCGTCGTATTGGTCGTCGGGCAGCGGACCGCCGGTCCAGGTGATCTCCTTCACGCCCTCGGCGATCGTGCCGTGGTGGGACGGGATGGGACGGGCATAGGCGCCCTTGACGGTCGAGAGCTGCCAGCCGGCCTTCGGCATCGGCTTGGCGTCGATCACGCCCTCGGGGATCGTGACGGTGAGGCCGGTGGTGGCGCGTCCCTCGCAGCCGTGGCCGATCTGGACCACGCCGCGATAGGTCTGGTTCGGGCTGGCCTGCGTGACGCCGAGGACCGCGTGGGCGAGGGCGGGGGCGGCAACGAGGGAAAGCGCGGCGGCGAGGCCGGCGCGGAGCGGGAACGTCATGGGATTCGGATCCGGAAGAAGCGTGACGGGGGAGGGCGGCGCGCCGCCCGGCTCGCGGGTCACGCGGCGGGGGGACCGCGGGCGGAGGCCGAGCCGGCGGCCGGACCCCGCGAGGCCGTGATCGCCGCGCCGCGCCAGGTCAGGCCGGTGGCGGCCCGAGGCGGAAAGGCCGGCCCGGCCGCCGGCACCGGCGGCGCGAAGGGATCGGCGCAGGCCATGGGGCAGCAGGCGTGAGCCTGGGCCGGGCCGTCGCGTCCCGCCGGTTCCCGGCGGCCCTCATGGTGGCCCTGGCACAGGAAGCCGGAGGCGGCCGCGACGGGAGCGGGGCTGAGGCCGACGAGGAAGACCTGGAGGAGCAGCCCGTAGAGCGACAGCACGGCGGCGAGGGCGCGCCAGCGCGCCATCCTCCCGCCCGATCGGTGCCCGAGATCGCTCATCCCGGCAGGCATAGCCGAGGCGGCGGGGTTGCGCCACGGCGCGCGGCGCGCGGGCCGCGCCGCGCACGTTGCACAATTACCGCAGTCCACAGCTCAGCTCGGCGCTTCACAGCCATGCCCGCCCGGCGCCACATTCTGGCCCGCTCCTCATAGTGTCTTAACCGCATCCCGGCACCGTCACGGGCCATAGAATGGGGCGCAACCCGGCCGCGAGGCCGTCTTGTTCGGAATCGTCGCCCCCGCAAGGTTCGAGAGCAGATTTCCCATGCTGACACGCGCTTCCCTCACCGGTTCGCTCGGCCTCGCTCTCCTGGCCGCCACCGCCTTCCCGGCCCTGGCCCAGGATCGGGGCGGCTCCCTCGCGCAGGCCGAGTGGGCGCAGAACTACGATTCCGCCGCGACGATGCGGGTGCAGCGCTCCAACACGCCGATCCTCTCGCCCCAGACCCTGGCGGCGACCGAGCAGATGGTCGAGCGCTACCGCGACATCGTGGCCCGCGGCGGCTGGCAGTCCGTGTCGGGCGCCGAGCGCCTGCGCGTCGGTTCGAAGAGCCCGGCGGTGACGGCGCTCCGCCAGCGCCTGATCGTCTCGGGCGACCTCGACCCGGCCGCCGGCTCCTCGCCGGTCTACGATTCCTACGTCGATGCCGGCGTGCGCCGCTTCCAGGCCCGCCACGGCCTGAACCAGACCGGCGCGATGAACGTCACCACCGTGCAGGCGATGAACGTGCCGGCCGACGTACGCCTGCGCCAGCTCGAGCTGAACGCGGTGCGCCTGCGCTCCTACTCGGGCAATCTCGGCGAGCGCTACGTCATCGTGAACATTCCGGCGGCCCTCGTCGAGACGGTCGACGGCGACCACGTCGCGACCCGCCACGCCGCCGGCGTCGGCAAGATCGACCGCCAGTCGCCGATCATGAACGCCAAGATCCAGGAGGTGAACTTCAACCCCTTCTGGACGGTGCCGGCCTCGATCATCAAGAAGGACCTGATCCCGAAGATGCAGAAGGATCCGTCCTACCTGACGGACAACAAGATTCGCATCTTCAACGGCGACCGCGAGATCCCGCCGTCCCAGGTCAACTGGCACTCGGACGAGGCGACCCGCTACCGCTTCCGCCAGGATCCGGGCGTCGACCTGAACTCGATGGGCTTCGTGCGGATCAACATCCCGAACCCGCACGGCGTGTACATGCACGACACGCCGGCCAAGGGCATCTTCGGCGACGATTTCCGCTTCGTCTCCTCGGGCTGCGTGCGCGTGCAGAACGTGCGCGAATACGTGTCCTGGATCCTGCAGGGCACCCCGAACGCCAACCCGGACACGATCGAGCAGATCATCCAGAGCGGCCAGCGCGTCGATGCCCGGCCGACGGCGCCGATCCCGGTCTACTGGACCTACATCACCGCTTGGTCCACCCCGGACGGCCTCGTGCAGTTCCGCGACGACATCTACAAGCGCGACGGTGCCGGCGCCCCGACCGCCTCGATGGCCGCCGCCGCCGCCGGCCCGCGCAACTTCAACCCCGACGCCGACGACGATCAGACCAACTGATCGCCGCGCATCGGTTCATCGTGACGACGGCCCGGGCGAGAGCCCGGGCCGTTTCGCGTTGTCGCAGGAGGACACCGCATGACCGACGATCCGAATTCCCGCCTCGACGCGCTCGAGACCCGCATCGCCCACCAGGACGCGACGATCGAGGACCTGAACCGCATCGTTACCGAGCAGTGGAGCGCGATCGACCTGCTGACGCGGCACCTCGCCGCCCTGCGCGAGCGGGTGCGCGAGATGGCCGAGCGCCCGGCCGAGGCCGGCGACGAGCCGCCGCCGCCGCATTACTGACCGGCGGTGCCGCGGGAGACGGAGAGGCCCCGAATTTTCCCCAACGGCGCCTTCAATTTTTTTGAGTTTCCATCGCTCCGTTTCAAATCCAATCTGCGCGCGGATCGGGTCCGACGGACCGGTCGCCGGCATCGATCGCGCCGATGCGAGGTCCGGGGCACGAAGCGCTGCGCGCGGCGGAAGGTCCGTGTGCCGCGGCCTTGGACTCTCGGTCGCCCGCGTGTAGAAGCCGGCCGATCCCAGCAACTTACTGTCCGCACCGGCGCTCCGTCCGGGCGGTCCCCGAGGAAACCCGAGGCCATCATGAGCGTGGGCACCGCCGCCACTTCCCGGTCCAACTCGTTCTTCTCCGCGTCGCTGGCCGATGCCGATCCCGAGATCGCCCGG
>NZ_LWHQ01000091.1 GCF_001653715.1 Methylobacterium platani | reverse complement strand
CTAAGCCGAAAACGCTCTAGACGACAGACTGGAGCAGTTTTACAGCGGCCAACTTTTAGATGCGGACCTACCGAAGCGGGCACACTGATAATTTTATCGTAAGGCTAGATTTGTCGCATTCCACCATCGACGCACAGTTCGGCTCCCGCGACAAAGCTCGCCTCGTCGCTCAGCAGGAACAACGTGGCCGCCGCCACCTCCTCCGGACGCGCCATGCGGCCGAGCGGGATCGGCGTGATCAGTGCGGCCCGCCCCTCCTCCGGCACGCTCGCCATCATGGCGGTGTCTGTTGGGCCTGGGGCCACTACGTTCACGCGGATGCCGTGCGGGGCCAGTTCCGCTGTCCATGTGCGCGCGTAGGAACGTAGTGCCGCCTTCGTCGCGGCGTAGGTCCCATAGGGCGTGATGCCTGCGGCGTCCGCGATCGACCCCATCAGCACGACGGACCCACCCCGCTCCATCGCGCTCAGAGCCGCCTGCAGCCCGAAGACGGCCCCACGGACGTTGACCGCGAAGTGCCTTTCGAAATGCTCGGGCGTCCCGTCGCGTAGGGTTGCCGGTTCTGAGATGCCCGCGTTGAGGACCAGCGCGTCGATACGGCCATGTGTCTCCCGCACCGTCGCCACCGTGCGGTGCAAATCTTCTCGTAGGGCTGCATCTGCGACGAGACCCTGCGCACCGCGTCCGATCCTCGCAGCGGCTGCCTTGACCTCGTCGGCGTGCCGCCCGGTGAGGACAACCGACGCGCCCTCGACTGCTAACCGCTCGGCGACCGCAAGGCCGATGCCCTTCGCCCCGCCGATCACGAGAGCAACCTTATCCACCATGCGAGCCATCACGGCATTCCTTCATCTGTGATGGCGCATGAGATACAGATCGTATATCTGCTATCAAGAACGCACTTAGGTTAGCCTAGATATGACCCATGATACCGACCTCGATGTGGCGTCCGAGTGCGCGCTCGCCAACATGGCGCGGGTCCGCCCGGTGCTGGACAAGATCGCCGACAAGTGGACGATCTTGATCCTCACGGTCCTGTGCCCGCGGCCGGCACGGTTCAACGCAATCAAGCGGCGGCTCGACGGCATCACGCACAAGGCGCTAGCAGACGCGCTGAAGCGGCTTGAGCGCAACGGCCTCGTGACCCGGACCGTGCTGCCGACCGCACCAATCGGCGTCGAGTACGCGATCACCCCGCTCGGTCATTCGCTGCGTCAGCCGTTCGAGGCGCTCTGCAAGTGGGCACTCGAGCATGGCGCAGCAATCGAGGCAGCCAACCAAGAGCATGACGGCCTTAAGACAGGGGCGTGATAGCGGGTCTGCTCAAGACTCGTCAGATGTCGAACTGCTGGGTCTGATGGAGGCCGGAGGCAGAACGTCCTCTCACGGACTGAGCGTCAAAGCCCGCTTCCCACCTACCTGATCATGCCACTTTGGCTTGTGCAGCAAATTCGCAACATCAACGCAAAATGCACTCTCCATCGCTGGATCGCGTTGGTCCAGGGAACCCTTCTCGCCATACTAAGAGTAGAACAGCATCAGCCGATGCACGCGCTGATCCAACCAGGGCGAGGTAACGTGTTTGCGTTCGTAGCGCGGTCCGTCGTATGGCACGGCCTCTTACGATCTGCCATCTTCATGTCCCTAGTATATGGCAGTTGGTGGGTCCTCTCCCGCGTTACTCCGTTCTCGGATGTCCACGTCCTGCGGTCAGTCGTCCAGGACGCACTCGCAGGATCGTATGATCGGCTGAGCAGCCGGGACTTCGCCTTCGCACTCGCCTCTCTCGTCGTGCAAGCCGCGGGCGCGCTCGCCGTTGCCTTCCTAATTGCGCATGTTGTCCTAGTACGTCTCGCGATCGCCGTCGCGCGTCGTCAAGTCCGTCGCTTGCGCGGCGTCAGTGACTTTGCGGTCGGCTATTCCGACCTGACACGGATGCTCGAGCGAAACGCCGTCATCGGGCACGCCTGGGGCGAGTTCGCCGAGACGCTCGTTCCGGACGAACGTGCGGTCCGCAACACGGTCCGGCCCCAGAGCTTCATCAACATCGGGGCCGCCCGCGAGCAGTTCGCCGGCCTGAAGATGATGAACGCGATCCCGGGCTACTTCGTCGGCCTGGGCCTGCTGTTTACCTTCATCGGTCTCGTCTTCGCCCTCAACAAAGCTGCGGCGAGCACGGGCGCAGGCTCAGCCGAGGCGATGACGCACTCTCTCAACGAACTGCTCTCGGCGGCCACTTTCAAGTTCGGCACCTCGATTGCAGGTCTCGGCTCCTCCCTGGTCCTCTCTCTGCTGTTCAAGGTCTACACGATCACCATCGAGGCCGGCTTTGATGGCCTGTGCCGGGACCTCGAAGCGAGGCTCGTCTTCTACCCGCCGCAGGCGATCGCGGCCGAGACGAAGGTCATTCTGGAGACCCAGCGCGATCAGCTCAAGGAGATCAACAGCGAGCGGTTCTTCTCGCGGCTCGGCGAGAGCGTCGCACCGGGCATCCAGTCGGCGATGACGACGGCGTTCCAGCCGATGGCCGAGCAGCTCTCCGAGGCGGTCGGGCAGCTGTCGCAGACCAGCCAAACCGGCATGGACGACATGCTTCAGCGCTTCCAGAACGGGCTGCAGGACGGCGCAGGTGCCGAGCTGCGGCAGCTCGCGGGGACGCTCGGTGCCATGCAGGGCGCACTCGAGGGCGTCCAGCGCAACCTCGCCGGATCAGGCGAGCACTTCTCCAAGCAGCTCTCCGATGCGGCCCACAACCTCGAGCGCCTAGTGGCGCAGGCGGGTGCCAATCTCGGTGCCTCGGCAGACAGCACCCGCACGGTGCTGGAGGAGGTAGCCCAGCAGCTGAGGGCCACGTTCGAGATGGCGAACCGGCAAGTCGGCGAGACCCTGGCACATTCCGCAAGCGGCGCTGCAGGCCTCGTCGAGGACGCGATGGCCAAGGTACTGACGCGGCTCGAGGCCCAGACCACGGCCTTCGGCGACACGATCGCGGCTCTGCACCAAGCGACAGCCTCGCAAGCTGAAGGACAGGCGCGCACGACGCGCGAAGCCGGCGAGATGGCTGCCGCTGCGGCCAGCCAAGCCGCCCGGGACGCAGCCCAGACCATGCACGGGACCATTGGGGCCGTAGCGTCCTCGGTGACCGGCGCGGCCGCCCAGGCCGAGACGGCCATGGTCCAGATGGCGACACGGCTCGACACCCAGATGAGCACGATCGTGGGCGCCCTCGCCGGCCTGCAGCAGAGCATGGCCTCCCAGGCTCAGGAGAGTTCGCGCGTCGCGCGGGATGCCGGTGAGGCCGCCGCAACCAGCGCCTCGCGGGCCGCTCGGGACGCCGCGGAGGCCATGCAGAGTACGATCGGCAGTGTCACGGGATCCGTTTCCGGTGCAGCGTCCCGGGCCGAGGAGGTCATGGCGCAGATGACGGCGCAGCTTGGCGCGCAGATGGCGTCGTTCGGGGAAGCGGCCGGCGTTCTTCAGCGCAACCTCGCCGAGCAGGCCGAGAGTTCCGCAAAGGCCACGCGCGAGGCGACAGCCGGTGCTGCGGCGAGCGCGTCTCAGGCGGCACAGCAGGCGGCCGCGCAGGCCGGGGAGGCCATGGATCGCGTGACCGGCCGGCTCGACGCCCAGGTCGCGACCTTCGCGACCGCCCTCGAGGCGATGCAGCGCAGCGTCGCGGCGCAGGCGGAGGACAGCATTCGGGCCGCGCGCGAGGCAGGCAGCGCCGCGACCGCGAGCACGGTGCAGGCGGCGCAACAGGCCGCCGAGGCGATGCGCACCACCATCGCGGCCATGACGGCCGAGATGCGTGGCGCCATCGATGCCTTCTCGGGCTCCCTGCGGACCGTCGAGACGGCCTTCGCCGGCCAGACCCGGCAGGTCGAGGCCGTCAGCCTCCGCTCCCGCGAGACGGCGGAGGTGTTCGGGCAGGTGGCGCGCACCATCCAGGTGGCGAGCCAGCCTCTCCTGCAAACGTCCGAGCGCATTGCCGCCGCCACCGAGACGATGGCAGGCTCGGTGCGGGACTCGGCCGGTGCCCTGCAGGCCGGCCAGTCGGCGGCCTCTGGTCTTGCCGATCGCCTCGATGCTCTCCTGCAGCAGGCGCGCGACTCCGTCGTCGCCTACGAGCAGCGCTTCGCGAATGTCGACGCTGAGCTGGGCCGCGCGATGGAGCGGTTCGGCGAGCAGGTCCGCCAGCAGCAGGATCGGGTCGGTAACTTCGTGGTCGACGTGGACAAGCAACTGAGCGTGACGCTCGACCGGCTCGAGCGGGTGATGACCGATCTGAGTGCGAGCAACGAAGAGCTTGGTGCTGCCCTTACCCGCTCCCTGCAGACCGGCCGGCTCGAGGCCGCAGAATGAGACCCGTCGCTGACTGCATGGAACATCGGCCATGGTGATTGAGGGCGACGCGCCAGCCCACGGTGACGACGAGGGCGAGAATTACTTCATATCGATGACAGACATGATGGTGGGGGTGCTGTTCATCTTCATCATCATGCTGATGGCCTTCGCTCTCAATTTTCAGAAGCAGACCGACCGGCAGGAGGACAAAATCCTGGTGGCCGAGGAGGTCGGGCGCCGGCTCGACGAGCTGGAGACCCAGGTGACCAACCGGCTGGGCGAGATCCGCGCTGCGAGCACCGCCCGGAACGCGCTCCTGCGCGACCTGCGCGACCAGCTCCGCCAGGAAGGGCTCGTCGTGCAGGTCGACGAGGCGAACGGCGTCCTGCGCCTGTCCGAGGATGCGATCCGCTTCCCCGTCAACGGAGCCGACTTGATCGGCCGGGCGCGGGAGAATGTCGGCAAGGTCGGCCGCGTGCTGGGGCGGGTTCTGCCGGCCTACGCGGCCTGCCCGGCGGGTGCCGCCGCGTGCGGCACCGACGGGCGGGCCTTCCTCGAAACGGTGTTCATCGAGGGGCACACCGACAGCACCGGGATCGAGGACAGGAACTGGGGCCTCTCGACCGAGCGGGCGGTCAACACGTTCCGGGAGCTCAAGGCGACGGCGCCCGACCTGCGGCGCGTGCTGAACCGGCGCGGCGAGGAAGTGCTCTCCGTGTCCGGTTACGCCTCGACGCGCCAGATCGACCCCGACCGGAGTGCGGCGGCCTATGAGAAGAACCGCCGCATCGACCTGCGCTTCGTCATGGAGGTCGATACCGGCGCGGGCCTGCGCGAGATCCAAGGCCTCGTCTCCGGCATGAAAGCGGAGATCGGCAAGCTCGTGACACCGAAAGGCCGATGAGCAGTTTTCGGTCCGCCCTCCATTCCCTCACCCTCGGTGCCCCCAGGCCGCTTCCGGCGGAGCCGCGGCTGACGGCCCTCGCCCGCCGCGGCGACGCAGCGGGTGCCCAAGCCGTGCGTCGTCCGGCCGTCGACCTCGACGAGGTCGCCGCCCGGCTGATCGCGGCCCTCGATGCCGGCGAGGAACCCTCGCCCCTCGACTGGCGGCACGCCCCCTGGTGCCTGTGGCGGGCCGAGCCGCCGCTCGCGACCCACGACCGGGCGCTCACGCGGCTCCTCTCCGAGATCATGCGGTCCGAGCGGCGCGGGCCCTATCGCCGGCTCGCCTCGGTCTACCTGATTGACTACGCCCCCGAGCGCCCGCGCATCGGCGAGATCGGTCGCGCGCTGGCGGCCCGCGCCGCGGCGGCGGGCGCGCCCTGGCACGACCTGCAGCGCGACTACCGGCTGTTCGAGGGCCCGGAGGGCGTGCGCGGCCTCACGGAAGCGGCGCTCGCCGGGCGAGAGACGGTCCCAGCCCTGCTCGGCCGGCGCGGCCTGACGGCGATCATGGCCGGGTCGGGCCTCGCCGAGGCGAGCCATCTCGATGGCCTGAGTCTGCTCGCCGGGCGCCCAGCGGCGAGCGCGACCTTGCATCTCGATCAAGTCCGCGGCTGGTGTCTCGCAGCCGACAACAGCCTTCTCTACCAAGCGCACAGGGCCGCGATGGTGAACGCGCTGGTCATGCCGTTCCGCGGCATGATGCCATCGGCGGCCGACCGCGACGCACTCGGCGGGTTCCTGCTCGCCCGCTTCGGGGATCCGCGGGTCAAGCCCGGCAACTGGATCGGCATGGACGAGGCCGCCGCGATCCTGAAACGCTGGCTGACCGAGCAGTCCCTGCGCCAGTTCTTCGACGTGGTCGACAGGATCGCGCCGGACGGCATGTGGAAGTACCGCCGCTCCTTCTGGAGCGCCTATCACGCCCGCGACCTGATCCTGAATGCCTGGGTGGTGTTCGGACAGGACGGCGCTTCTGAGGCGCGACGGGCCTTCGGCCGCGACATCCAATTCGGCAAATTCGCGAAGGGTGGTCGGAAGCCGGTCATGGCCGGCCATGCCGTGCTGCTGCTGGACCTTGGACGCTGCATCGTCGCGGATTGGAGCCATAATGGCTACTGCAACATCTGGTCCGCCGACGACCCTGAGCGGCCGCGTTTCATGAACGCTCTGTCTTACACGACCGATGACGTTCGCCGGGAAATTCCCTCTGAGAGAACGGAAGCAGTGCTACGCAAGCATAACATCTTTGCGCATTCCGGGTCTGATAACTACGTCTGGCAAAGCCGCGTTGCAGCTTGCATCTATGCAATGACCGGCCATCGCCTGTCTCTTGGCGAATTCACGGTGCGCTGATCATGGCGATTCGTCTTCGCGCCGCGCTTGATACGGCCGGCATCACGGTTGCGGCGGAGGAGCGCCGCATGCTCGGCCGAACGCGCACAGTGCCGCTGGCCGAGGGGAGCCGAGTCCCGGAGATCCGGTCCGCCCTGCGGGTCCTGAACGGGCTCGTCGCCGAGGACCGTGCGCAGCGCGAGGGCGAGGTGATCCGCCTGAGCCACGCCGAGGCGGCCGCTCTACCACCGGACGTCCTGAAGGGAATCGGCCTGCCCGAGCTGGCGCGGGTGAGCCTGGATCTCGCCTTCGAGGATCGGGTGGATTCCGAGAAGGGCTGGCTTCGCCTGCGCTGGCGCAACGAGCGCCAGGCGGAAATCCGTCCGGAGCGTGTCGGCCTCGTCCTCCGGGCCCAGGGACTGGAGGGACGCCTCTCGCCCGCGCTCCTCGCCCTGGTCGAGGCGGCGGAGGGCTACAATGCCAGCCGCGGGCAGCCGCTCGAGGCGCGGGTTGCCGCTTGGATGCCGGTGCAGCAGGCGCTGCGGGATGCGCTCGGCCCGGAGGTCGGCGCCGACGCTTATACCCGCAACCTCACCTTCTACCAGGCCGGTGCCTTCGCCCTCGACGTGCGCGAGGCGCCGCACGGCGTCGACTTCACGCCCGTGCTGATGGCCCGGGAGCAGGCAGCCTCGCGCGAGGACGATGCTCCGGATCCGATCGTCGAAGAGGGCGAGGCCGATCCCCTGCTGCCGCCTGAGGATCATCGCACCTTTCTGAGCAAGGCCCTGAACAGCCCGACGCGTGATGCCTACGTGGTCGGGCCGAACCGCTTCGTGCTGATCGACCCGCATCTGAAGCCGCTCCTTGAGGTCGTGCGGGCCAAGCGCCGCGCGAGCCCTGAAGTGCGCCGTGCCTTCATTCGCAATCCCCGCGCCGCGCTCGCGGATGGCTTGGGCGACACCATCGAGGACGGGCGCACGAGCCTGTTCGTCGAGACCGCGCATTACTCGGACCGGGTCATCGCACTGGGCATCTGGGAGCGGCCGAAACTGCCCTGGCTGACGAAGCGCGCCCATACCTGGCTGCCCGAGAGCGGGTGGACCGACGCGCGCGGCGAGGCGGTCGCCGCGCCCGATCTCTCCGAGCCCGAGCGGCAGGATCTCGCGGTGGCGATCGCTCAAGCGCGCGATGCCGGTGCCGCCGAGGTCACCATCAAGGGCGTCGTGGTTCCTCTGGCCGCTGCCGAGGCGTTCTTGCACGCAAGCGGTGTCCCGGAGCCCGAGCGAGCGCCGTCCGGAGAGGAAACCCACCCTGAAACTGAGGATGCTCAGGAAGACCAGCGGGAGGATCCCCCACCGGACGACCAGCACGTCCTCCTGATCAAGACCAACTACGAGGACATTGAGTACGAGCAGACCTTGCAGCCGCGCAAGGCCTTGATCGCGCCCGCGCCGCCCGCGGACCGGATGGGGGCGAGCCGGTTCAAGGAGCATCAGGAGAAGGGCTTCGGCTGGCTCGTCGCCGGGTGGCGGGCCGGCTGGCCCGGCATGCTGCTCGCGGACGATATGGGCCTTGGAAAAACCTTCCAGGCCCTGGCCTTCATGGCCTGGATCCGCAGCAATCAGGAGGAGGCTAAGCGGACTCGCGACCGGGCGGTGGAGCGCGGCCCGATCCTCGTCGTGGCCCCGACCGCGCTCCTCAAGAATTGGGAGCAGGAATGCAGCCGGCATCTCTCGCCGATCGGCCTCGGCGAGCGCGTCGACGCCTATGGCGCGGCCCTGCGGCACCTGAAGCGCCCGCCCGACCAGCGCACCGACCCGGGCGAGACCCTCGACGTCGGCCGCCTGCGCGCCGCCGACTGGATCCTGACCACCTACGAGACACTCACCGACCACGAGCAGGCCTTCGCGCGGATCCGCTACGCCCTGGTGCTGTTCGATGAAATGCAGAAAGTGAAGGCGCCTGACACGCTCAACACAAAGGCGGCCAAGGCGCTGAACGCCGATTTCGTCCTCGGCCTCACCGGCACGCCGATCGAGAACCGGCTCGAGGACCTGTGGTGCATCATGGACCGGCTCACCCCGGGCTATCTCGGCGACCTCAAGGGCTTCTCAGGCGTCTACGGCGAGGAGGATCCCGACCGGCTGCGCGATCTCAAGCGCAAGCTTGACGAGCCGGTCGGACCTGCGCCCGCAATCATGCTGCGTCGCATGAAGAGCGACGTGCTCGAGGGTTTGCCGACCAAGACGGAGGAGCGCTACGAGGTGCCGATGCCGCGCGCCCAGGCCGAGGCCTACGGGCGGATCGTGATGGCGGCCCATCAGGCGGACGGCACGCGCAAGCCCGGGGACATGCTCCGCATCATCCACGAGCTGCGCGGCGTCTCGCTGCATCCGGACGATCCGGAGTCGGTGCGGCTCGGTGATGCACGCGCCTTCGAGGCCTATGCGGCGCGCTCCGCCCGGCTCCATCAGTCGGTCGAGATCCTGCGGAAGATTCGCGCCAAAGGCGAGAAGGCGATCCTGTTCATCGAGAGCCTCGCCATGCAGCGAGCAGTGGCAGCGGGCCTTACCGAGTTGTTCGATCTCCCTGCGCCCCCCGGCATCATCAACGGCGGCACGCCCGGCGAGCAGCGACAGCGAATCGTCGATGCGTTCCAGGCGAGCCCGCCCGGGTTCGGCCTGCTCGTGCTCTCGCCCAAGGCAGCCGGCATCGGCCTGACCATTACGGCCGCCAACCACGTGATCCATCTCAGCCGCTGGTGGAACCCCGCCGTCGAGGATCAGTGCAACGACCGCGCCTACCGCATCGGGCAGGTGCGGCCGGTCACGATTCACCTGCCGATGGCGATCTTCCCCGACCACCGGGACTCGTCGTTCGACCTGACCCTGGACGGGCTGCTGCGGAACAAACGGCAGCTGTCGCGGGAGATGCTGGCCGCGCCGGTGAGCGCGCGCGACACCCAGGCGATCTTCGAGCAGACGATCGGGGCGTGAGCCTTCAGGGCAGGCGGGTTAACCGGAAGTGGTTCTCCCCCAGCCGTTCCACCCGGACCTCGTCACCGGCTCGCGCGCCTTCGAGGAAGCGCCGCACGAGGCCGCGCTCGCGCAGGATCATCTTGTCGCCGGCGATGTCGGTGACGATCGGCGGCGCGCTGCCGAGTTCGACGCGGAACGGGGTCGCGGCAGGCTCAGCCTTTGACGAGCCGCCGACGTTATCGTCGGAGAACAGGTGCCGGGCCGGCCGCAGATAGACGTGGCCCCAGCGCATGTTGGCCTCGGTCAGAGTGATGGTCACAGCACCGGGCGCCGGTTCGGGGGCAGCCACCTTCGCCACCGCCGCCGTCCGCGCCGGCGGCAGGACCGTGGCGTCCAGGTCCAGCTGCGCCTTCACCGCCGCCTCGACCTCCGGCCGGAGCCTGACCCAGATCACGGCGCCGGACGGATGATCGTACGGCACGGGAGCCGCGAGGCGACGGGGTCGCGCCAATTCCCAGGGCACGAGCCAGCCGCCCGCGACGGCCTCGCTCTGGGCCTCGGGCGGGATGCTGTGCCGCGCAACGGTCTCGGCGAGTTCGTCCGCCGACAAAGCCGCCCGCGTGCCGACGAGGTCGACGACGCCCGCGACGACGCTCGAGCCCTTCGGGATGACGGCGATCGGGCCGGTCACGGTGGTGCCGTGGCTGCGCATCTCCCAGGTCTTGCGCCCGTCGAGGATCAGGCCGGCCCACGGCTCGCGGATGACGAGACCCCGCATCATGCCGCGCGCTCCGCCACGGTGGGAGCGCCGGCGAGGTCCAGGAGACGCCGCTCAATCCCCGCCGTCTCCGCCTTCAGGTCGAGAGTCGCGAAGCGGATCCGGTGGCCCTGGATCGTCACATGCTCGTCCACGTGCAGGCCGAGGGAGGGATGGAGCAGCAGGCCCTCGGCGGTGGCGTGCACGCCGCCGCGATGGGCCTGCGAGCCTAGATAGGCATACATCTGGTAGAGGTATCCGGACTTGAACCGCTCGCGGCCAAAGCGGTTGCGGGTGAGGATATCGGTGAACTTCGTGTCGATGACGAGCCGCCGCCCGGGCGCCTCGATGACGATGTCGGTCTGCATGCGAGGCAGCAGGTCGGCGATCCCGTCCGTTGCGCCGGATTGCGGCCATTCCAACCATTGCCCCGAATCGACCGTCCATCCTTCCGCCTTCGGCAGATGGTAGCGGTAGAAGCCGCCCACCGCCCGCTCGAAGAGCTTGCGCAGCAGCACCTCGTCCCGGATCGGGGCCGGCAGCCCGCGGGAGCCCGCGTCCTCGGTCGGCAGCGCCAGCGCCAGCACCAGGCGCGCCAGTTCGACCATCGGCCGGTCCTCGGCGTCGTTGCGGCCGAAGGTCTCCCGGGCGAGGCTGTGGAGCGAGGCCGGCACCACGGCGACGCCGGCGAGCTCCAGGCGCTGGGCGAGGCTGCGGCAGCGGCGCGCGAGGCCCGCCTCCACCGGCATCCGGCCGGCCACCGCGAGGGCGGCGCGCACGAAGCGGTTGCGGGGCGTGTCGATCGACAGTTCCTCGAACCGGCAGGCGACTTCGCCCCGCTCCAGGGTGCGCTCCACCACCGTGCGGAACACGTCGATCCGTCCGCGCACCCGCGGCAGGGTCGCGGCCCGCCCGACATAGTGCCGGGTCGGGCTGCGCCGCAGGCGCCGCTCCACCACAGCCGCGAACAGGCCGACGACGAGGTGCGGCAGGTCGGGCGAGTCCTCGACCTTCACCTTGAGGCTCGGCGCGAAGGCTGCGAGGTCCCCGGCATAGACCAGCAGGAACCAGAGGTTGCGGATCGGGATCCGGTCCGGCTCGGCTGCCGCCGGCGTCACCATCCGGCGAGGGCCTGCAGGCGCAGGGACTTGGCCGTCTCCGGCGCGTCGAAGAAGTACTCGTCGAGGAGCGGCCCTATCTCGGTCTCGATCACCTCCGCGAACCAGCGCCGCCCATCCGTGACCGGCCTGTCCCGGGCGGGGGTGAGATAGCTGTGCCCGATGCGGAACTGCTCGCCGAGGGCACCCGCCACGGCGTCGTTCAGCGCACCCATGCGGGCGGCGATCGCTGCGAGATCGGCGGTGCCGAGCTTGCCCTGCGCGACGCACCAGGCCCGCCAGGCGTCGTTGAATTGCGGCCTCAGCCCGACGAAGGCGAAGCGCCGGCGTAACGCCAGATCCACCAGCGCCAGGGAACGGTCGGCCACGTTCATCGTACCGATCACGTAGAGGTTCTCAGGGAGATAGGTCCGCTTGGTCTTGTCCCGTGGATCCGGATAGGCGAGCGCGATGGCCTCGTCCTCGTGGCGCTTGTCGTGCTCCAGGAGGGTGAGCAGCTCGCCGAAGATCTGAGCCGGGTTGCCGCGGTTGATCTCCTCGATGACGACGACGAAGGGCGTGTTCGGATCGCCCTGCGCCTCGCGCACCGCCTCCAGGAACACCCCGTCGGCGAGGGTGAGCCGGCCGTCGGTGCTCGGCCGCCAGCCGCGCACGAAATCCTCGTAGGACAGCGACGGGTGGAACTGCACCACGGCGAGGCGGCTCGCCGCCGATGCGGGGCTGCGGCCGATCAAGGCCGCCGCCAAGCGCTTGGCGAGCCAGGTCTTTCCGGTGCCGGGCGGGCCCTGGAGCACGAGGTTCTTCTTCGCGCGCAGGCGCTCTAGCATCCCGTCGAGCTCGGCCTCGGCCAGGAAGCAGCCCTCCGCCACGATGGAGGCTGTGGTGTAGTCGGGCGGCTGCACTTCGAGCGGCTGTTCCTCGACGTTCTCCGGCCCCTGCGGCAAGTCGATCCCGACGGTCGCCTCCGCTTCCGCCGGCCGGTAGCGCTTCACCCAGTACGGCTCGTTGAGCCAGTAGTTGTAGTCCTGTGGCGCGTTCCGGAACGTGAAGGCGATCAGCTTCTGTCGGTAATCGTCGCTCGGCTTGAGGCCCGACAGCGTGTTGCGGAAGGACCAGAAGTACCATTCCCTCGGCTTCGTCACCGGGTCCCAGGCGACGCGGACGTGCTGCCCGTCACCTGGGTTCGCCACGATGGTGCCGGTGGCCTTGATCCGCATCACCGAGACCGGCTGGTCGTGGTTGTCGAACGGCAATTCGTAGCGACGCACGAAGGTAGACTTGGCGGCGATGCGCTCGCCCGGCCGCATCTGCTTCACCTTGTCGGTGAACTGGTCCTCGTAGCCGTTCTCCCAGGTGCCCTCGCGCATGAAGCGCTCGAGCTGGTCGCCATCCGCGCCCCAGGTGGTGCCGGCGAACCAGTAGACCGGCGCCTCCGGCAGCGGCGGGACGGACACGCTGAGGGATGCTTCGTCGGATACTTCCTCGGGCGGGGACGACCCGTCGATCTCGGCCTCGCTGCGCTGAGGCAGGAACCGCACATGCACCTCACGGTAAAGGTCGTAGGCCGCCTGGTGCGAGAGATGGGCCGCCCGCCCCGCCTCGGTGAGGGTCCAGAGACCCCGCTCCGGGCTGGCGACCAGTTCTTTCTTGAAGAGGTAGAACAGGGCCCAGCCGGCGGCGTTCTCGAGCTTGGTCTGGCCGCCGGACAGGCGCTCCTCCGCCTCGCTCGGCACGTATCCGCCGCTCGAGCGAACCTGCTCGTAGATCGCGGGCCGGCGCGCCCTGCCGCCGAGTGCCCGCAGGGCATCGAGGACGAGCGGGATGTAGGTGACGAAGCGCGGACCTTTGGGCGTGGCGCCGGGAGCGGACGTGTCGGTCATGCGGGGTGGGCTGCCGGTCTGTGAGATCGATGGGGCGGCGTGCTCGGCAAAAGCACGGTCTTATCAGTGAGGCGGTGGGAGGAGAGAAGACGACGGTCCGGAAAACTCATTTCCGTGGACCTTCAGCCGATTCCCCACTCTCACACCTCCTCGGCGAAGAAGTCTTCGTCCAGGCGCTTGAGGGCGATGGTCTGGGCGGTGCGGACGCCGACGCCGTGCTCGATCATCAGGTCGGCGAGGGTCGCGCCGTCGAGCAGGATCACCCGCTGGGACAGGTGGCGCACGAAGTCCCGCGCCTGGGCGCTGAAGGTCGAGGTGGTGACGAACACGCCCTTGCCAGCGCCGAGGCCGACGAGGCTGCCGACGAAGGCTTGGACCTCCGGGCGGCCGACCGCGATGCCGGCGGCATAGCGCTTGGCCTGGACGTAGACGCGGTCGAGGCCGAGCCGGTCCTCGTTGATCACCCCGTCGACGCCGCCGTCGCCGGAGCGGCCGAGCTGCTCGGTGGCGTTGCGGTGGCTGCCGCCGTAGCCCATGGCGACCAGGAGATCGATGATCAGCCCTTCGAAGAAGCCTGGGGTGTTCTGGGCGATGCGCTGGAGGAGGTCGGCGCGGAGCGCTGCGTGCATCTCCTGGTAGGCCGCCTCGATCCGATCCTGCGGCGTCGCA
Source organism: Methylobacterium platani (assembly GCF_001653715.1). GTDB lineage: Bacteria > Pseudomonadota > Alphaproteobacteria > Rhizobiales > Beijerinckiaceae > Methylobacterium > Methylobacterium platani. The sequence continues at coordinate 8,704 of NZ_LWHQ01000091.1, read as the reverse complement.
GTAGCCTCGGTAGCAGGTGCGGCGGCCGGTGCGAGGACGTCAGCGTCGTGGCCGGCCTCGTCGCGATAGAAGGCGCGGAAGGCCGGAACCCTCAGAAGCAGGGCGACGTCGATCCGGGCTGGACTCTTGCTGAGGAGCTGGTGCCCCGCTTCCGTCGCGACGAAGCGGCCGCGGGCCGGTGCAGCGATGAGCCCGGCCTTGCCCATATAAAATTTTGCCCAGTGGATGCGGTTATGCAGCACTCGCTGCCGGCCGCTCGGCAGCAATTCCTCGCGCTCGGCGGCGCTCAGGCCGAGATCGTCGGCAATGCGCTCCGCCACCTCACCGACACGGCGCTCAGGCCCCTCGGCGGCGATTCGCAAGACGGGAAGCATGAGGGATTGGTAGTCGGGGATTGGCACGCGCCTTTACGCTCCCGACGTACTGCGTGGGCGGCGGCCTCGTTTCGAGGCGGAGCCGGCTACGGCGCGCTCGGTTCGAATGCGCTCAAGTAGGAAGCTCGCCTGCTCGTCGTTCGGGTCCTCAGGAACGAGTTCACCACGAAAGGCTTTGGCGAGAATTGCTTGATCAAGCTTGTCAAGATCCGCTTGGGCGGCTTGAGCCCCAGCGGCGAGACGGTCGACTACCGCGAATGCACGCTCCAAGCGACGAACGATTTCATCACGTTCCATTGCGCCAACGTTCGGCACGGGCAATGACCGAACTGTCTCTCCATTGATTTTCGGCATATTTCCGGATGTGCCTGTTGCTCTGTCACGAAAATATTTTCTTACGCTTGGCGAGTTGAGATAGAACCATAAAAATTTCGTGGCACCGGGATCCTGCGCGCGGATGCGCATCATAAGATCCGGAAAGATGTAAGTTTTTGGTGGGCCATCGAAAATCGCGGAGATACCCACATGCTCAATTGCATTCGCACGCTGGATTAGAATATCTCCCGGCTTCAGCCAATATTTTGAGTCTGGCGGCGGCATTTCATATATTCGCTTAACCGCTTGATCGTCTAAGCGAAGCCGCCCTGAGGTAGTAGCGGTAAGCTTGAGAGTCTGAGCTCCAGTGGCATCGTCGCCACTCTGGGGCGACCAGCCGTTTGATGGACCACTCTCCAAAAAATGCTGCAAGACCGTCGTCGCCCAATCGCCAGCACAGTTGGCTATGCGCCAATCACCAGTGAGTTTACCTGAGAATGCCTGCTCAAGCAGGCGGTCTTTAAAGCATTTGACAAGTCTTACAACATGTCCAAGTTCGCCTCGTGCCCGATTTGCGCGAGCATTCAAGACTTCGATTTTTTTTGCAATACGCTCTTGCTCTTGAATAGGCGGCAATGGAATTGGTAGTTCTTGCAATGTTTTAGAGGACAGATGTTTGACCGTAACCGAGTGCGTGACCCTATTAATAAGATCGAGATATCCCGGCAACATAAAAGCCATGAATTTTTTGTTGTAATTTTTCGAAGGGGCTATCCTGCAGACACGCTGGTTCAGCAGAGCTCTTCCGCCACTCCATATTCGGACGTTGAAGTCGCCATCCATACCAATAAGCAAATCGCCATCATCAACAAAATAGCCGTCGACAATCACCCCCGAATATAGAGTCTCGGTTCGTCCGGAAGTCACGTCGCGAATCCTTAATAACGGAATCCCCGATTTTTGATTGAAATATTCAGCTTTCCATGGGTAGCCGTTCAAAATCGAAGCTACATCTCCGAGTGCGATGCGTTCCCAACGTGCGGCACATGCGATCAGAGGAGACTCAGAGCTGCTGATTAGCTCCGCAACAGGGGTAGAGAAACTCATTCTGCAGCTTCTGCCATAATCAAAGAGTCAGTCATTTCAAGATCTGCCGCGAGCGCCTCAACCTCCATCAAGGCATCTCGCAAATGCCCTAGGATCGCTGCCGTGATATCCGTCGGCTCGCTCAATGCATCCTCGGCATCCTCCGCCCCTCGCAGCCATGTGATGTCGAGATTATCTCCCCGCCCTGCGACCTCTTCCCGCGTGAAGCGCCGGAACCGCCCCGTCTCGCCAGTATCGGTCCGCTCCTCCTCGTCCCCGTCCGGATCGTCGCCATAGGCGACGATGAACTCGTGGAAATGCTCGGGCCTGATTGGGGTGGTCTTGCCGAAGGCCGGCATGTTCGTGCGCAAGTCGTAGATCCACACCGCCTCGGTGTTGTCGCCGGTGAAGCGGCCCTTGCGCAGAAAGAGCACGTTGGTCTTCACGCCCTGGGCGTAGAAGATGCCGGTCGGCAGGCGCAGAATCGTGTGCAGATCGCAGGTGTCCATCAGCATGCGGCGCAGCTCGCGGCCGCGGCCGTCCTCGAACAGGACGTTGTCCGGCACCACGATGGCGGCGCGGCCGCCCGGCCTCAGCGCCCGGATGCAATGCTCGACGAAGGGAAGCTGGTAGGAGGAGACCGAGGCCGTCACCGTGAAGTCGTCGCGGCTCGGCCGGCCGCCGGCCGGGCCGAAGGGCGGGTTGGTCAGGATCAGATCAGCCTGGCACAGGTAATCGGCGCTGCCGGAGGGCGAGAGCGTGTCGCCGAGGCGGATGTAGTCGCTCTCGACGCCGTGGAGCTGCAGGTTCATCAGCAGCAGGCGGTAGGTGTCGGCGACGTTCTCCAGGCCGCGATAGGCGCTGTGGATCTGGAAGCGCTGCGCCCGCTCATTGAGGGTGGTCAGGCCGTCGGTGGCGGCGCGGATCAGCCGGTCGGCGGCGATGAGGAAGCCGCCGGTGCCGGCGGCCGGGTCCTGGATCACCTCGCCGGCCTTGGGCTTCATCAGGCCGGTCAGCACCTCGATCAGCACCCGCGGGGTGAAGTACTGGCCGGCGCCGCGCTTCGTCTCCTCGGCGTTCTTCTGCAGCAGCCCCTCGTAGAGGTCGCCGAAGCTGTCGCGGTCGTCCGAGAACCATTCCAGCTCGTCGATCGCCGCCACCAGGGTCGCGAGGTTGGTGGGCTCGCGGATCACCGTCGCGGCGTTGGCGAAGATCGCCTGGACCAGCCGGTCGGTCGTCGTCTCCGGATCGCCGAGCGCCACCAGGGTCTCGCGGTAGAGCTTGAGCTTCGCCGTGCCCTCGGCGCGCTTGAGGTCGGACCAGCGGTGGCCCTCCGGCACGCGGATCTCGTCGGTGCCGCGCTCCTCCGCCATCTTGAGGAAGAGCAGGTAGGTCAGCTCGGTGACGTACTGGAAGTAGGTCACGCCGTCCTTGCGCAGGATGGTGCAGAGCCGCCACAGCTTGTTGACGAGGTCGGAAGAGGGATTCACCGGCACTGTCCCCGCGGGGTGTCTGTTGATTGGGCTGAGCGAAACCGAAGCGTGGCCGTTCCGCAAGCGCCGGCGCGGCACAGCGGCCGCGAATCCGGTCAGGCCGCGGGCGGCCAGATCGCCTCGTTGAGGTCGGCCAGGACCTCCGAGAGACGGTGGTCGAACACCTTGTCGGCGGTGCGGAAGCCGCCCTTCTGCTTCAGGGCCGGCGCCTCGTCGAGAAGGTCGCGATCGCCCACCGGCGTGCTCTTCAGCACGTTGCCGATGAGGCGCAGCCACTCGCGCTGCTTGGGCGTCCAGGACCGGCCGGAGAGCAACCGCTCCACCGCATTGTCGACCCGGGCGGTGTAGGGCACCAGCGGGTCGCCCAACGCCGCCTGGCGCACGAAGCCGATGATGTGGGCGGCGATGTCGGCGTTGCGGGCGCGGCCATAGGCGCGGCGCAGCTCGGCCTCCGAGAAGCCGGCGTCGCTCAGCAACCGCGCGGTCTCCTTCAGCTCGCGGCGGGTCAGCTCGCGGGGCTTCTTCGTGGCGGCGATCAGGCCCGGCAAGGCGTTGCCCTGCTCGGTCACGAAGCGCACGAAGCCGGTGATGTAGTCCTCGGGGCCGGCGGCGCCGGAAAACACGTCCTCGATTCCCGTGAGCGTGTCCTCGCCGTCATAGACGTAGACCGGGTCGCGCGGGCGGTCGCCGGGCTTGCCGTCGAGAAGGCGCAGGGCCTGCGGAGCGGTCTCGAAGGCCGCCGCCACCTCGCCCGGCGCGGCCGCGCGGGCCCAGTCGGCGAAGGCCTCGAGCGGCCGGCCCAGAGCGTCCTCCAGGGCGCGGGCCTCCGGCTCCGTCAGGCGCTTCGCCCGGTTCCGGAGCTTTGCCACGATCTGATCCTGCACGTGGGCCCGGTCCTCCGGATGGGGGGCACGGGCGAGGTCCCGCATCAGGTCGGCGAAGCTGAGCTTGGGGTCGGCCACCACCGGCCGCATCTCGGTGAGCGTCTGGAGGTTCGCCGTCATTTCGACCGCGTCGAGGATACGGAACGCCTCCTTGCCGATCTCCGGGCAGAGCCGTGTGGCGCGGCCGAGCATCTGGTCGTAGAGGATGCGGCTGTTGACGCGGCGGACGAAGACGAGGTCGGTGATCCGCGGCACGTCGATCCCCGTGGTGAGGAGGTCGACCGTGACGGCGTAGCGCGGGCGCGGGTCGTTGCGGAAGCGGCGGATCCGCTCGCTCGGCCGGTCGACGTCGCCGGTGATGCGCTGGACGAGGTCATGCGGCTGCGGGCCGTGCATGGCCTCGAGGGCCTTCTGCAGCGCGGCCACCAGGTCATCGGCGTGATTGCGGTTGACCGCGAAGATGAGCGCCTTGCCGGGCCGATCCGGCGGGATCTCCGACGCGATCGCCTCCGCTACCACACGGGTGAAGTCCGGGGCGAGCACCTGACGGTTGAACTGCTCGACCTCAAAGGCGATGGCATCGGGCGTCTCGAACAGGTCGAGCTGGCCGGTGCGGGGATCGAACACCTCGACCTCCGTGCCGCCCTCGAACTGGATGCCGGCCGTGTTCAGCGCCGTGACGATGCGGCGGGTCGGCAGCTGGTCGACGAGGTAGCCGTCGAGCACCGCCTGACGGTAGCCGTAGTGGAAGACCGGAGCGCCGAAGATCTCCTTCGTGTGCAGGGCCGGCGTCGCCGTGAGGCCGACCTTGACGGCGTCGAAATGCTCCAGCACCCGGCGGTAGCGTGAGAGGTAGTCGTGCGTGTCGCGGAAGGCGAGGTCGCCCTCCCGCATCTCGGCGTCGAGGGTGTAGCCGCGGTGCGCCTCGTCGACCACGATGAGGTCGTAGAGGCCCGGCGAGGGCCGCGTCTCGCCCTCCTCCAGCACGCGCCGGGCGAGCGACTGCACGGTGGCGACGTGGACCCGATCCTCGGCGTCGGGAATGCGCTTCTCCAGCCCGGCGACGTTGTAGACCTGGGAGAACTTGTAGAAGCCCTCGACCTCGACGTTATCCAGCGCCGTCTCGGTCTGCTCTCCAAGCGCCGTGCGGTCGACTAGGAAGAGGATGCGGCGGAACCGCTTCTGCCGCAGCAGGCGGTACATCAGGGCGATGCAGGTGAGCGTCTTGCCGGTGCCGGTCGCCATGGCGACCAGGATCTCCCGCCGGCCCGCCGCCACGGCTTCCTCGACCGCCGCGATGGCGGCGGCCTGGTAGGTGCGAAGGCCCGGCAGATCGGGCAAGTCCTCGGAAAAGCCCGTCGTATCGAGTTCCTGCTCCAGCCGCTCGGTGAGGTCGCGCGGCGTGAACCAGTCCGGCAGCGCCACTGCCCGGTTGGTTACCCGGCGGGCATCCCAGCTCCAGATGCCGGACTGGGTCTCAAGCTGCTTGAGGTAGGGCCGACCGTTCGTGGCGAACATGAAGGGCGCCCGGTAGCTCTCATCGAGGCCATGCACGTAGGGCGTTCCGAAGGCGGCCTCGTCGGGTTCGAGCCGGATCGTGCGCGCGTAGCGCTTCGCCTGGTCGAGGGCAGCCGGCACGGCGAGGCCGGATCGCTTCGCCTCGATCACGCCGACGCAGCGCCCGTCGAGGAACAGGGCGTAGTCGACGTTGCCGCTTTCCGTCGGCCACTCGGCGATCGCCATGGCGCGGCCACGGGCGGGCCTGGTGCCGCGGGCATGTCGCAGCGTGCTGCTGTCAGCCTGCCACCCCGCTGCGGTGAGCTGTGCGTCGATGATGATGCGGGTGTCGGCCTCGTCGACGACGATGTGGCTTGCGGTCTCGGCGGCGGTCGCGATGGCGCTGGCAACGACGGAGGGGGCTAAGTTCGCGTTGGCAGCCTGGATCGCCCGCAACTCCGCTTCGACCTCGACCTTTCGGCGCTCAGCCTCCTCGGCGAGCTGTTCCCACAGGGCTCGCTCCTGCTGCTCGCGGGCAAGCCGATCCGCCGCCGACTCGCTCGCCCGCTTCAGCTCCTCGGCCTCGCGGGCGCTCCTCGCCGCCTCGCTCTCGCTGGCCAACAGCTTGGCACGCAGAGCAGTGACCTCAGCCGCCAGCTCGGCCGAGATGTCTCGCGGCAGCGGCGGTGGCACGAAGGGCTCGGGCGCGAACCTAGGATCGGGCTGGAAGGTGCGGTGGAACCAGATGCCTAGCTGCCGGGCCAGCTTGAGGCACGAGAGAGCCTGGGCTGCGGACCCGCGGTTCTCGTGCGCCGCGGCGTTCCCGAGCCTGCGTAGATGATGAAAGACATCGGCTGCCTCGCGCGGCAGGAGCTTCCTGTCTTGCAGCCGTTGTAGCAGCTCGGCGAATGGCTCACCGGGCCGATCGAGTGCACCCTGACGCGCCGCCGCCAGTCGCGCCAAGGTCTCGACGAACTGTCTGATCTTCAGGATCGTCGTCGGCGGGTCGACGTGAAGCGACCCCTCTGCCAGGCTCGCCAGCCTGACGAGCTGCGCATCGTGCACGCCCAGGAACTGGAAGTTGACCGAAGCCGTCATGGTGCTCCACAAGGCCACCGCGATCCGGATGGATCATCGATGGTCGTACGAAGCAGCCGTTCGGCTCGCAAGGGTTGCGAAAGACGGATTTGACCAAGGTTCGCTGATCCGGAGTTGTGTGGCGAATCAGCCTCAGAGACCGTCCACGGATGCAGTTCCCTGAGCCCATGCCGACAGGGGAGCGAGCAAACCTCAATAACGGGATATCGCTCCCATGGCGTCCCTGTCACGAATCAATCATCGAACGTCGACTGGTTCGTGACAGGGATGGCAGAGGCTGACCTTGTTGGCCAACCAAACAACGACATGAACAACTCAGATAAAGTACTTGAAATACCGGTTGTAAAAGGATGGGTGGGTGCTTTTTTACAGATATTAACGCACCTCAATAAACACTATCCGCCATCTATACTTCCGGAAAATTTTGGTTTTACCTGGATGATAACAGCGCCTCTACGCTTCGCGGTCCACGTAGGCCATCCATCCGTCCAGACCAGCGTATTCCTTCGCCAGTCCGTCCAAGAGCACGATGCACTGCTTCTCAGACAGCTTCACCCTAATCATCATTAAGAATGCTTGCTGCCTCGGATGGTCACTATCCGACATAATCATATGGTATAAATCTCGATATCCTTCAGTCTTGGCTTCAGAGTTGCCTCGAATGGTTACCACTTGCGCTATATCGTAGACCTGACCCTTCAATGCTTCGTACAGGGGAATGTTTAGAGCCATAGGACCTACCCGCACCAATACCACCAATGCAGGATCGCACAGCCTCGCCTAAGCGGCCAGGAGCGAGGCGAGGTAGTCCCGGAACCCCGCCGGGGTGAAGGTCACACCACCAGAGAGGCGGGGGCCGGCGGCGCGGGCGTAGAGCGCGGCGAGCTTCCGCACCTCGGCCAGGTCCGTCACCTCCTGCCCGAGATCGCGCGCGAGGCTGAGCCGCCAGGTGGTGGCGGTGTCGAGCTGGTCCCCGCGCCGGGCCGCGAGCCAGGTCAGCACTTGGTCCACCCGATAATAGCGCGGCCGGCCCGGTGCGGGCCGGAACCAGGTGGAGGGCAGTTCGGTCGGGCCGATGCCGCGGCACCGCCACGTCGCGAACAAGCCGCGGTCCAGGTGGAGGGCCGCGGCGAGGGAGCCGGTGGAGATGGGCGACCACCCGAACACGCCAGGGAAGGTCACCTCGGAAGGCGGCGGGAGCGCCCCGAGGGTCGTCACCGGCTTGATGATAGTAGCACTAGAGGACACCGAGGGAGCCAACATGTTCACATCTCAAAAATGACCAATGACCAATGACCAACGAATTTTTACATCGGTCCAGAAGCTGAAAAAGTGCCGTTGAGCGGCGCTTCGCGCGCCCCTTCCTGGCGGAGCCGATGCGATTTTTCGTCGGTCATTGGTCGTTGGTCAGCTTCAGGCCACATCTCGACGTCCCTCAGCCTGCGCATCCGCTATGGCAGCGATCGGGTTGTAGAGCCCAGCCAGCTGCTTGGCCGTCATCGCTTCGATGCGTTCGTGGTCGCGCCACACCCACAAGCGGAGCCGCTTGCCGCGAACCATCGGCCGCTTGTCCAGAGGGCGGTCACCAAGGGCCGTGAACAGCTCCTCGATCTGCTGCCGGTTGATGGTCACCTTAAGCCGCTTGCGCAGCTCATCGACAACATCCTGAACCGTGAAGACAGATGAAGCGAACGGCCCATCCTCATCGTCGCGCATAGCTCGAAGCTCTTGCTCAAGACCGGAAGCGGACAGCCGCTCAAGCCGCCGTTTGCCTTCCGTCTCAGGGGGAAAAGCCTTCGGGTTCCACCCCTCCAGATCGAACATGTCGAGGTAAGATCGGAAGGCTGGGATTGCCCCGGATCGGTGGACACCGAGAACGCTTTCGCGTGAGGTGTTTTTGCCATGCCGAGAACCCGTCCCCCGTACCCGGCGGAGTTCCGCCGCCAGATGGTCGAGT
>NZ_LWHQ01000090.1 GCF_001653715.1 Methylobacterium platani | reverse complement strand
GCGGTTCTGTTAGGCGCTCTTAGCATTCGCGTCGCGCCCGCGGCCCTGGCAGGGCGGCCGGGCTCGCCCCCTCCCGCAGGCGCGACGGCCGGACGGGCGCCGGCCCGCGTCGGCGGGCCGCGCGGATGGACGGGCGGAGAGGGTGAAGGTGGGAGGCCGGGGCGGATCGCGCGGACGTCGGGCCCGCGCCGGACGGCGGAAAGCTCAGGCCGACAGGGCGAGGCGCCAGAGGGGCGCGGCCGGGCAGACGACGAGGCCGGAGGCGGCCAGGGCCAGCCCGTAGGGCACGCCCTCCCGGGTGTCGTGCAGCTTGAGCGCGAAGGGCCAGGCGGCGGCGAAGCCCGGCAGCGGGTGGCGGCGCAGGCCGAGCACCGCAAGGGTCAGCAGGCCGCCGAACAGCGAGGCGACCGTGAGGTAGTCGAGAAGGGACCCGAATCCGAGCCAGAGCGCGGTCGCGGCCGCCAGCTTGGCGTCGCCGCCGCCGATCTTGCCGGTGCAGAACAGCCCGAAGCCGACCGCCAGGGTCGCGCCGAACGCGCCGGCATGGTCCGCGAGCTCGGCCCAGCCGAGGCCCGAGACCAGGGCGACGACGACGAAACCCGCGACGAGCGCGGCGCTCACGCGGTTGGGGATCGTCATCGTCAGGAGGTCGCTGGCGGCCGCGTAGGCCATCAGGAACGGAAATACGGCGAGGAGGCAGAGGCTGGCCATGCGGGCTCGCGACGTCGAACGGGGAGCGCGGCGACAGGGGCGGCCGGCCCCTGCCGGAGCCGCCGCCCTTGGTCGCCTTCGCCGTGGGGCTCGCCGGAAAGCCGGGCCGACGACCGGATCGTCGTCTCGCACCGGCGCAGGACGCGCCGACCCACGCGCGCAGGTCGGCTCACGTCGTCTTACTTGAGGTTGCCGGCGATCGAGTTGAACTGAGCGCCCAGGTTCTGGCCGACCGTGCGCGCCGCAACGATCACCGCCAGGGCGATCAGGGTGGCGATCAGGCCGTACTCGATCGCGGTCGCGCCGGACTCGTCGCTGACGAAACGCTTCAGCTTGGTGATCATAACTCTGTTCCCGCCTCAATAGTCTCGGTTAGTCCGTCGACAATCGACTGGCGCCGATCGGGACCGACCTCAACCTAGGCCGGACCACGTTGAGGTTGAGTTAAAACGATCGCGCATCCGCGCCCGCCGCGGCGAAATTCCGGCCGTGGTTAACGAAGGCCCGACCGGCCCCGCGACGGGCCTGACCCAGGGGCGGGCGCACGGGCCGGGACGGGCTTAGCGGTTTCTCAACCGTCCGGCGCTTGACTGTCGCGGACACGAGACGACGCCGCGCCCGAAAGATCAGAACGCCGATGACCCCGCCCCGCCGTCAGAGCCTCGTGCCGAATCCCCTGCGCGCCGTCCGCCGCGCCGTCAGCCCTCTGGCCCTGGCGCTGCTGCTCGTCCCCGCCGCCGGCGCGCGGGCGGATGACGGGGCCTCCGTCACCGTCATGGTCGACAACGCCAAGGTGATCCGCCTGCCCGAGCGCACCGCGACCGTGATCGTCGGCAATCCGATCATCGCCGACGTCTCGCTGCAGCGGAACGGCATCGTGGTCCTGACCGGCAAGAGCTTCGGCAGCACCAACCTGATCGCGCTCGACGCCGCCGGCACCATGCTGGCCGAATCGGCGATCAGCGTGCGGGCCGGCAGCCCCTCGGTGGTCACGGTGCAGCGCGGGCTCGAGCGCGAATCCTATTCCTGCACGCCGGCCTGCCAGCCGGCGGTGCAACTCGGCGACGCGCAGCGCTATTTCTCGGAAGTGAGCGGGCAGACCGGGCAGCGCAACTCCCTGGCGACCGCCGGCGCCGCCGCCGCCGCAGGGGGCGGGCCGTCCGCGATGCGGTGAGGCTCGGGGATCGGCGCAACGGATCCGAAACCTCCGCTTCGTATCCCGTCCACGTCCGCCCCGCCTGGATCCCCCGGATCGCGCCATGCTCCCTCGTCGCCCGCTCGATGCCGCTGGACCGCCGGCCGCGACGACGCGCGGTCCGCTCGCCGGCTTCGCCGCGGCACGGGACGGGGCGACCGCGGTGGAATTCGCGCTGATCGCGATGCCGTTCCTGTGCCTCGTGGCGGCGATCGTCGAGACCGCGCTGGCGTTCTTCGCCGGCCAGGTGCTCGACAACGCGGTCTCGAGCGCGGCGCGCCAGCTCTATACCGGCCAGTTCCAGACCGCCCGCGCCTCGGACCCGGCCCCGCCCTCCGGCACGACCTCGCAGCAGGTCGCGCTGCAGAAGTTCAAGGACGCGATCTGCAACGGCCGGGTCACGATCTTCTCCTGCAGCGACGTCAAGATCGACGTGCTGACGATGGCCGACACCACCGACTACACGCCGGCGAGCCCGATCGACGCCAGCAAGAAGGCGTGGCGGCTCACGCCGACCGCCTTCGGCACGCAGTACCAGAACCCGTCCTCGAACCAGATCGTCATCGTCCAGGCGGCGGTGGAGTTTCCGGTCTTCTTCAGCTTCCTGAATCCCAACACCCTGGCGAACGGCAAGCGGGTGCTGCAGAGCACCGTGGCCTTCCGCACGGAGCCCTACCAATGAGCGCGCGCCAGAGCCCGCGCCGTCCCGGCCCGCGCCTCCCGGAAACGATCCTGCCCGCGCTCGCGCGCTTCCGGCACGCCCGGGGCGGCCTCGCGGCGATCGAGTTCGCGATGGTGCTGCCGCTCCTGCTGCTGCTCTATCTCGGCACCACCGACCTCGCCGGCTACGTCAGCAACTACCGCAAGGTGACGCTGGCGGCCCGCACCGTCGCCGATCTCGTGGCGCGGGAGGCCGGCGACGTGCCCTCGGCCCAGTTCGCCACCATCGTGAAGGCCGGGCGGGCGGTGCTGGCGCCCTACGACGGCGCCACGGCGCGGATCGCCGCCAAGGCGATCGGCGTCTACGATACGAGCGGGCGCGCCCGGGTCTGCTCCTACGCGGTGGATGCCGGCAATGCCGGCGTCGCCGCCCCCACCGCGGCGACCGCCGTGCCGCCGGTGCCGGACGCATTCAAGAAGGCGGGCGTGCGCTACGTCGTCGTCGAGCTGACGATGACCTACAAGCCGCTGTTCGGCGCGCAGCTCGCCACCCGATTCAACCTCAGCACGATGACCGAGACGGTGGTCTGGCCGGTGCGCAACGGCAAGGTCTACAACGTCTCGGTGACCTCGCTGCCGGAGATCGTGCTGCCGACCGTGGTGAACGCCAGCAACGGCGGCGCCTGCCCGAGCAGCTGAGCCGGGGACGGCGGCGCGCCCGACCCCGCAAGGGATCGCCCCCCGGCAAGATCCCGCAGGGATCACACCTGCATGACCCCGCAGGGATCATACCTGCATGAACCCCGCGGGGATCACCCCCGCAGGATCATCCGCCCGGCGGCGACCTCGAAGCCGCGCAGGCGGCGCAGGAACGACATGCCGAGCAGGCTGGTCTCGAGCCGCCCGCGCGGCAGGACCAGCGCCTCGACGTCGCGCACCGCGATCCCGCCGATCCGCATCTCGCGCACCCGCACCGGCGCCGCCGGCACCGTGCCGTTGGCGGTGCCGACCCGCGCGGTGAAGTCGCGCTCCGCGACCCTGATCCCGATCCGCGCCGCGTCCTCGCTGGTGAAGACGCAGAGCGTGGCACCGGTATCGACCAGCATGCGCAGCACCTGGCCCTCGACCTGCGGGTGGGCCTTGAAGTGGCCGGACAGGTCCTGCGACAGGGTCACGCTGGCGGCCGAGCCCGGCACGGCCTGCGCCGCCTCGGCCGTCGGGGCGGTGCCGCCGCGGGCGAGCTTCGCGACCCGCTCGGTCATCGATCCGCCGGTGATGGCGGCGGTGCCGAGCACGCCGAGGGCCCAGAGGATCGGGCGGGTCACGGGAGGTCTCCGGGATCGGATGCGGGGTGCCCGGCAGAGTCGCGGCCGACCGGTTAAGGATCCCTCCGGCGATTGCGCGCAATCCGCGCCCATCCCGCCCCCGTCGTCCTCCCCGGCCGTCCCTCCTTGCCATCGGGGCGGGGCTCTGCTAGCAGCACCCCGCCCGCCGGACACCCTTGGAGGCCGGATTCCCGTCACGGGAACGGGCGTGGCGACGTCGGTTCACAGGGCCGTCCTCGAGGGGGCGGCCTTCGGCGTTTGAGCCATCCGCAACACCAGTTTTTAAGGATCACGCCATGAGCGCCGTGAAGCCGCTTGAGGCCGTGGCACGCGACCGGGTCGGCAAGGGGGCCGCCCGGGCCGTTCGTCGCCAGGGCCAGGTGCCGGCCGTCATCTACGGGGGCAACCAGCCGCCGCAGGCCATCGCCATCGACCTCATCCGCACCCGCACCCTGATCTACGCCGGCGGTTTCCGGACCACCGTGTTCGAGATCAGCGCCGGCGGCCGCAAGGTCCGGGCGATCCCGCGCGACTTCCAGCTCGACCCGGTCTCCGGCGTGCCGCTGCACGTCGACTTCCTGCGCGTCGTCGCCGGCCAGTCGATCGAGGTCGAGGTGCCGGTGCACTTCACCAACGAGGACGCGGCCCCGGGCATCAAGCAGAACGGCGGCACGCTCAACGTCGTCCACCACACCGTGACGGTCTCGGTCGCTCCCGAGTCGATCCCCGACGCGATCACCGTCGACCTGACCGGCAAGCACGTCGGCGACACCATCCACGTCTCGGACCTGCCGGTCCCGGCCGGCGTCTCCTTCGCGCTCGGCGGTGACGAGGTCGTCGCCACGGTCGTGCCGCCGACGGTGCTCGGCGCCGAGGTCGAGGCCGAAGAGGCCGCGGTGGCCGAGGCCGCCCGCGCCGAGTCGGCCACCGAGGCCGAGGCTGCCGAAGGGTCCGCCAAGGACGAAGAGGCCAAGGAGGACTGAGCCGGTCACGGTTCACCTCCCGCCCTTGTCGAGACGCCCCGGTCGCGAGACCCGGGGCGTTTCCCTTTTCTCGGGGAGCCTCGTTTCGCCATGCGGCTGTTCGTCGGCCTCGGCAATCCCGGGACCCGCTACGCGGGCAACCGGCACAATATCGGCTTCATGGCGCTCGACGCGATCGCGCGCCGGCACCGCGCCGCGCCGTGGCGCCGCAAGTTCCAGGGCGAGAGCACCGAGGCGGTGATCGGCACGGAGCGCGTGCTGCTCCTCAAGCCCCTGACCTTCATGAACGAATCCGGCCGGGCGGTGGCGGAGGCGCAGCGCTTCTACAAGATCCCGCTCGAGGGCGTGGTGGTGTTCCACGACGAGCTGGACCTCGCCCCCGCCAAGCTCAGGGTGAAGAAGGGCGGCGGCAATGCCGGCCATAACGGCCTGCGCTCGATCACCGCGCAATGCGGCAACGAGTACTGGCGCGCCCGCCTCGGCATCGGTCACCCGGGCGACAAGGCCCTCGTCCACGCCTACGTGCTCAACGACTTCGCCAAGGCCGAGATGCCGTGGGTCGAGGACATGTGCGACGCGATGGCCGACGCCGCGGAGCTGATGGCCTCCGGCGAGGATGCCCGCTTCCAGAACAAGGTTCACGTCGCCATGGCCGGGCGCGGCTGGGACGAGGTGAAGCGCGTCGGCGAGAAGCCGGCTTGACCCCGCCCTCTCCACACCGCAATGGCGACGCGACAGGAAAGCGGGCCGGCGGTCCAAGCAATTCGAACGGAACGATCTGATGGGCTTCAAATGCGGCATCGTCGGCCTGCCGAACGTCGGCAAGTCGACGCTCTTCAACGCGCTGACGCAGACCGCGGCGGCGCAGGCGGCCAACTACCCGTTCTGCACCATCGAGCCCAACGTGGGCGAGGTGGCGGTGCCGGATAGCCGCCTCGACGACCTCGCCCGGATCGCCTCCTCGAAGGAGATCATCCCGACCCGCCTGACCTTCGTCGACATCGCCGGCCTGGTGCGCGGCGCCTCGAAGGGGGAGGGCCTCGGCAACCAGTTCCTCGCCAACATCCGCGAGGTCGACGCCATCGCGCACGTCGTGCGCTGCTTCGAGGACGGCGACGTCACCCACGTCGAGGGCAAGGTCGACCCGATCGCCGACATCGAGACGATCGAGACCGAGCTGATGCTGGCCGACCTCGACAGCCTCGAGAAGCGCCTGACCGCCCTCGAGAAGAAGGCCAAGGGCGCCGACAAGGAGGCCAAGGAGGTCCTCGACCTCGTGCAGCGCGCCCTGCCGCTGCTGCGCGACGGCAAGCCGGCCCGCCTCGTCGAGCGCAAGGCCGAGGAGGAGCGCCTGTTCTCGCAGCTCGGCCTGATGACGGCCAAGCCCGTGCTCTACGTCTGCAACGTCGAGGAGGGCGCGGCGGATGCCGGCAACGCCCACTCGGCCGCCGTCTTCGCCCGCGCCGAGGAGGAGGGCGCCAAGGCGGTCGTCGTCTCGGCCAAGATCGAGAGCGAGATCGCGGTGCTGCCGCCGGCCGACCAGGTCGAGTACCTCGAGGCGGTCGGCCTCGCCGAGCCGGGCCTGAACCGGGTGATCCGCGCCGGCTACGAACTGCTCGGCCTCATCACCTACTTCACCGTCGGCCCCAAGGAGGCCCGGGCCTGGACCATCACGAAGGGCACCCGCGCGCCGGGCGCCGCCGGGGTGATCCACACCGACTTCGAGAAGGGCTTCATCCGCGCCGAGACCATCGCCTACGCCGATTACACGGCGCTGAAGGGCGAGGCGGGCGCCCGCGAGGCCGGCAAGCTCCGGCTCGAGGGCAAGGAGTACCTGGTGCAGGACGGCGACGTGCTGCATTTCCGCTTCGCCAACTGACGCCACCCCGGGGACCGGGATGGATCTCGTCCGGCGCCATGCCTGGGACGTGACGCCGAAGGAGGCGATCGCGCTCCAGCGCGACCTCGCCGCCGAGATCGTCGCCGACCGGCCGCTGACCCTCGACGCCGTACGGCTCGTCGCCGGCGTCGACGTCAGCGTGAAGAACGACCGCTCGCACGCGGCGATCGTGGTCGCGACCTATCCCGATTTCCGGGTGGTCGAGACCGTCACGGCGCTGATGCCGACGCCGTTTCCCTACGTGCCGGGCCTCCTCAGCTTCCGCGAGGGCCCGGTGCTGGAGGAGGCGTTCGGGCGGCTTGAGGCCGAGCCGGACGTCTTCCTGTTCGACGGCATGGGCACGGCGCATCCGCGCCGCATCGGCATCGCCAGCCATATGGGCCTGTGGCTGCAGCGCCCGACGATCGGCGTCGGCAAGACCCGGCTCTGCGGCCGCAACGCGCCGCTGTCCGAGGAGAAGGGCGCGCATCAGCCGCTGGTCGACAAGGGCGAGACCATCGGCGCGGTGGTCCGCACCCGGACGGGGAAGCACCCGCTGTTCATCTCGCCGGGCCACCTCGCCGACATCCCGACGAGCGTCGCCCTGGTGCTGGCCTGCGCGCCGAAATACCGCCTGCCGGAGCCGATCCGCCTCGCCCACAAGGCCGCGGGCGCTTTCAGTTGAGCGCTTTCGCGTAAGACCGTCGCCGTGCTAGCCCGGCGGCCCGCAACGCCGCCGGACGCCTGCCATGCCCCGCTACTGCTTCGAGGATCTCACGCCCGGCTTCACGCTCGATTTCGGGCCGCTGGAAGTCACCCGCGACGACATCGTGGGCTTTGCCCGCGAGTTCGATCCGCAGAGCTTCCACACCGACGAGGCGGCGGCGAGGGAGAGCTTCGTCGGCGGGTTGATCGCCTCGGGCTGGCATACCTGCGCGCTCGGCATGCGCCTCGTGGCCGACGGCTTCATCCTGCAATCGAGCTCGATGGGCTCGCCCGGCATCGCGGAGGTGCGCTGGCTGCGCCCGGTCCGCCCCGGCGACGCCCTGTCGATGACCATGCGGGTGACCGAGAGCCGGTCCTCCGGCAGCAAGCCCGACCGGGGCTTCGTGCGCGTCCTGCTCGAGATCGCGAACGGCGCCGGCCAGCCGGTGATGACCCAGGATTTCTGGGCGATGTTCGGCAAGGCCGGCACCCCGCCGCTGCCGCCGCGCCCGCGCCCGCCCGAGGGGCCGGCCCCCGCGGAGCTGCCCGAGGGCGAGGCGCTGCCCTCGGGCTACCTGGAGGACATGCCGCTCGACCGGACCTTCGATCTCGGCGCGCATCACTTCACCCGCGACGACATCCTGCGCTTTGCCCGCGCCTTCGACCCGCAGCCGTTCCACGTCGACGAGGCGGCGGCCGCGCGGACGCATTTCGGGGGCCTGTGCGCCTCGGGCTGGCACACGGCGGCGGCCTGGATGAAGCGGATGGTGGCGGGCCGCGACCGCGGCCGGGCGCTGGCGACCGAGCGCGGCGATCCGATCGTCGAGGGCGGTCCCTCGCCGGGCTTTCGCGACCTGCAATGGCTGAAACCCGTCTATGCCGGCGACACGATCCGCTACGACGTGACCCTGACCGAGGCCCGGCCCTCGCGCACCCGGCCGGGCTGGGGCGTGGTCAGCCACACCGCGACCGGCACCAACCAGCGCGGCGAGCCGGTGTTTCGCTTCGCGGGGGCGTGGCTGGCGCCGAGCCGGGCCGCTTAAGCCGCCGCCCGGCGCTCCGGATAGAGCCCCAGCAGCCCCTCCGGCGTCGCCTCCGCCACGCCGCGCTCGGTGATGATGCCGGTGACGAGGCGCGCCGGCGTCACGTCGAAGGCGGGGTTCGCCACCGGGCTTCCCGGCGAGACCACCGCCACGGTGGCGAAGGCGCCGTCGTCGGTGCGGCCGGTGAGGTGGGTCACCTCGCGGGCGTCGCGCTCCTCGATCGGGATGCCGGCGACCCCGTCGGTCAGCGTCCAGTCGATGGTCGAGAACGGGAGCGCGGCGTAGAACGGCACGCCGCAATCGCGGGCGGCGAGCGCCTTCAGGTAGGTGCCGATCTTGTTGCAGACGTCGCCGGTCGAGGTGGTGCGGTCCGAGCCGACGATGCAGAGATCGACTTGCCCGTGCTGCATCAGGTGCCCGCCGGCATTGTCGGCGATCACCGTATGGGGCACGCCGTGGGCGTTGAGCTCGAAGGCGGTGAGCGCCGCGCCCTGGTTGCGCGGCCGGGTCTCGTCGACCCAGACATGGACCGGTACGCCGGCATCGTGCGCGACGTAGATCGGCGCGAGCGCGGTGCCCCAATCCACCGTGGCGAGCCAGCCGGCGTTGCAGTGGGTCAGCACGTTGACCGGTCCGGTCTTCTTGCGCGCGATCGCGGCGATCAGGCCCGCGCCGTGCTCGCCGATCGCCCGGCAGCTCGCCACGTCCTCGTCGGCGATGCGGGCGGCCTCGGCGAAGGCCGCGGCCTCGCGCTCGCCCGGTTCGAGCGGCTGCAACAGGGCGGCGACCCGGTCGAGGGCCCAACGGAGGTTGATCGCGGTCGGCCGCGTCGCGGCGAGCCGCGCCCGCGCCCCGTCGAGGTTGCGGTCGGACGGATCTTCCCGCATCGCCAGCGCCAGGCCGTAGGCGGCGGTGGCGCCGATGAGCGGCGCGCCGCGCACGATCATGGTGCGGATTGCGACCGCGGCCTCCGCCTCGCTCCTCAGCGTCTTCGTCTCGAAGGCGAAGGGCAGGCGGGTCTGGTCGATGACGCGGATCCCCTCGCCATCGGGCGCGGGGAAGATGGTGCGGTAGTGGCGGCCGTCGATCTTCATGGGGGTGGGTTTAGCACGAAAGGTGGGAGTGGGGAGGCCTGTGCCCCGGCGCGATCATCGCGAGTTGGCGCGTAACCAGGCCGCAGTGTCATCCTCCCCGATCTTACCCGCAGCGATAGACAGCCAAGTCGCGACGACATCGGGCTCCGATGCGATGATGCGTAAGCCGTTCAATTGCAGGAACACGGCCGCAACCACGAAGGACACGCGCTTGTTGCCGTCGAAAAAAGGATGATTGCGGGCGATGCCGAAGGCGTAAGCAGCCCCCAGATCATGCAGATCCGCTGCCCCGTAGGCGGCTCGCTGCCGGGGGCGGGCGAGCGCCGAGTCGAGCAGGGCTTGGTCGCGCAAGCCGGGCAGACCGCCGTGTTCGGCGATCTGGTCGGCATGGATCGCCAGGACGATGTCCCGCTCGATCCAGACCGGCCCCGCCATGGCTCACTTCGCCAGTTCGCGCAGAGCGTTGCGGTACCGCTGCATGACGTCCCGCGCGGCATCCATTTGGCTCGTCCCAGACGGATCCTGTGGGGTGATCCGGTAACCGTCGGGTGTTTCCGTCAGGTGGAGCGTTGAACCTTCGGTCAGGGCGAGGCGGGCTAGAACGTCGTCCGGGAGGACGACCGCGAGGGTGTCGCCGATCGCCTTGACCTTCAGTGCAACCACGTCAACCTCCTCGGCACCGGATCCGGATAACGCCGCCGTTGGATATGTCGGTCCCTGGTAGCACCGCAAGGGATGGGGGCGGAAGCCGCCCCCATCCCCTCAGAACCGCACCGCCCGCGCCCGCTTCACCTGCGGGATCGCCTCGATCGCGTGCAGGAGATCGGGCGAGACCGCCTCGTCGATGGCGGCAAAGCAGATCGCGTCGCCGCCGGGCCGGTCGCGGCCGAGATGAAAGGTGGCGACGTTGACGCCGGCCTCGCCCATCAGCGTGCCGAAGCGGCCGATGAAGCCGGGCTGGTCGGCGTTGCGGATGTAGAGCATGTGGGGGGCCACCGCGGCTTCCAGCGCGATGCCGCGGATCTCGACGAAGCGCGGGCGGCCGTCGCCGAACACCGTGCCGGCGGCGTCGCGGGGCATGTCCTCGGCCTCGACCGTGACGTGGAGGCGCGAGGCGTAGGGGCCCTCGACCGCGGTGCGGGTCGCGGTCTCGACCTGGATGCCGCGGGAGCGCGCCACCTCGATCGCCGAGACCATGTTGACCCCTTCCAGGAACGGCCGCAGCGCGCCGGTGACGGCGGCGGCGGTGAGCGCCTTGGTGTTCAGCTCCGCCGCCTCGCCCTCGTAGACGAGGCGGATGCCGCGGATCGGCGCCTCGGTGAGCTGGCCGAGGAACGAGCCGAGCTGCTCGGCCAGCGTCACGTAGGGCCGCAGGCGAGGCGCCTCCTCGGCGGAGATCGACGGGAAGTTGACCGCGTTGCGGATCGCGCCGTGGAGCAGGTAGTCGCTCATCTGCTCGGCGACCTGGAGCGCCACGTTCTCCTGCGCCTCGGTCGTCGAGGCGCCGAGATGCGGGGTGCAGACCATGTTGGGATGGCCGAACAGCACGTTCTCCTTGGCCGGCTCCTCGGTGAACACGTCGAAGGCGGCGCCCGCGACGTGGCCCGACTCGAGGGCGGCCCGGAGCGCCACCTCGTCGACGAGGCCGCCGCGGGCGCAATTGACGATCCGCACCCCGGGCTTTACGCGCGCCAGCGCCTCGGCCGAGAGGATGTTGCGGGTCTTGTCGGTCAGCGGCACGTGCAGGGTGATGACGTCGGCCCGCCGCAGCAACTCGTCGAGCTCGACCTTCTCGACGCCGAGCGCCACCGCGCGCTCAGGGGTCAGGAACGGGTCGTAGGCGATGACCCGCATCCTGAGGCCGATGCCGCGATCGGCGACGATGGCGCCGATATTGCCGCAGCCGACGACGCCGAGGGTCTTGGCGGTCAGCTCGATGCCGAGGAAGCGGTTCTTCTCCCAGCGCCCGGCTTGGGTCGAGGCGTCGGCCTGCGGGATCTGGCGGGCGAGCGACAGCATCAGCGCGATGGCGTGCTCGGCGGTGGTCACGGCGTTGCCGTGCGGCGTGTTCATCACGATCACGCCGCGGGCGGTCGCGGCCGGTACGTCGATCGTGTCGACGCCGATGCCGGCCCGGCCGATCACCGCGAGGCGTCCGGCCCGCTCCAGGAGCGCGGCGGTGACCCGGGTGGTCGAGCGGACGGCGAGGCCGTCGTAGTCGCCGATCGCGGCGGCGAGCGCCTCCTTGTCCTTGCCGAGCTCCGGGCGGAGATCGGCCTGGATCCCGCGCTCGCGGAAGATCGCGATCGCCGCGGGGGAGAGGGTGTCGGAGATCAGGACTTTTTTGATGGGGGTGGGCATGGCGGCCTCGAACGGGGTCGCGCCATCGCCCCGCGTGAGGGAGCGGGTCGGCCGGGGGCTCGCACACGGATCACCGCGTCACACGTCTCCGCTCGCGCCGACGCCCCGGAGGACGCGCGCTTCCCCTCTCCCGTGTGGGAGAGGGGTCAGGGGTGAGGGTGCTACGGTTCCGCAAGAAGCCTAAACCGTTCCGCTGCCAGCTCGACGCTCAGCGATTCACACTGAGGCGTGTCACCCTCACCCCTACCCCTCTCCCACACGGGAGAGGGGATCCCGCGCCTACCTCGAGAGCGTTTGCGCGGCGGGAGATGTCGTTCGACGCGGCCTGCCAGGAGAACAAAGCCTCGGCCGACGCCGGCTCCCGCTCCCGCGGGGCTCCGGCGCCAAGATACGGCGATGGTGGGCGGTCAGGCCGCCTTCGTCAGGCGGGCCTTCTCCTGGGCGAAGGCCCAGTCGAGCCACGGCGTCAGGGCTTCGAGATCCGCGGCCTCGACGGTGGCGCCGCACCAGATCCGCAGGCCCGGAGGGGCGTCGCGGTACGAACCGATATCGAGGGCGACGCCCTCGCGCTCGAGCGCGGTGGCGATGCCCTTGGCCACCGCCGCCACGGCCTCGGGGCCGCGCCCGACCACGTCGGGATCGCTCACCACCAGGCACACGCTGGTGTTGGAGGCCGTCTTCGGATCCTCGGCGAGGTTGGCGATCCAGGGCGTGCGGGCGACCCAGTCGGCGATCACCCCGGCATTGCGGTCGGCCCGCGCCCGCAGGGCGGGGAGGCCGCCGAGGGATTCGGCCCAGCGCAGGGCGTCGATGTAGTCCTCGACCGCCAGCATCGAGGGCGTGTTGATGGTCTCGCCCTGGAAGATGCCCTCGATGAGCTTGCCGCCCTTGGTCATGCGGAAGATCTTCGGCATCGGCCAGGCCGGGACGTGGCTCTCGAGTCGCGCGACGGCGCGGGGCGAGAGGATCAGCATGCCGTGCGCCGCCTCGCCGCCGAGCACCTTCTGCCAGGAGAAGGTGACGACATCGAGCTTGCCCCAGTCGAGGTCCTGCGCGAAGGCCGCCGAGGTGGCGTCGCAGATCGTCAGCCCCTCGCGGTCGGCGGCGATCCAGCCGGCATCCGGCACGCGCACGCCGGACGTGGTGCCGTTCCAGGTGAAGACCACGTCGCGGGTGCGGGTGTCGACGGTGGAGAGATCGGGCAGGCGGCCATAGGGCGCCTTGATGACGCGGGCATCGAGCTTGAGCTGCTTGATCGCGTCGGTGACCCAGGTCTCGCCGAATGATTCCCAGGCCAGCATGTCGACCGGGCGGGCGCCGAGCAGCGACCACATCGCCATCTCGACGGCGCCGGTATCGGAGGCCGGCACGATGCCGATGCGGTACTCGGCCGGCACCTGCAGCACCGT
The DNA here is from genome assembly GCF_001653715.1 of Methylobacterium platani. Taxonomy (GTDB): domain Bacteria; phylum Pseudomonadota; class Alphaproteobacteria; order Rhizobiales; family Beijerinckiaceae; genus Methylobacterium; species Methylobacterium platani. The sequence goes on along the minus strand of NZ_LWHQ01000090.1, from coordinate 39,595 downwards.
GCGGGTGAGGTCGATCGCTTCCTTGAGCTTGGCCTTGCCGAGCTTCGCCCGGTGCGAGCGGCCGAGCGCCGCGTCGGAGAGGGCCTCGGGCGTCCAGCCGGGGCGCTTGGCGCAAGGTCCGGACGAGAAGAAGGGCGCGCGCGGGCGCGCCGCGGGGCGGGTCGTCGTCATGCTGTGTCCATCCTTCCAGATGGGCGCCTCTCGGTGGGGAGAGGTGTCCCGCCGACCCGGATGCGCCAGCCAAGATCCTCCGTCAAGACCCCGCGTCACCCCTGCGGCGGCGGAGCGACGCGGGCGAGGTGGGCGCGGTGCGCCGCGAGGTCGGACTGGAAGTCGGCGAGCAGGCGCCGCGCCATCTCGGCCACCCGCCCGCCGGCCGGATCAAGGCGCGAGACCAGGGCGCGCTGGCGCAGGACCCGGATCTCCGCCTCGACGACGTGGCGCCGGGCCATCTCGAGCGCCGTTTCGCCGGGCGGACCCATGACGGAGCCCTCCTGCATAGGAGCCGGGCGGGCGACGGAGAGACGGGTGGCGGGACGATCGCGCGCCGGAAGCCGGGGGAGCGGCCGGCACTATGGCACGGCGGCGCCCGCCCGGATAGGACGGGGCGCGAGGAGGAGCGGAATGGACGAGTTCGGGCGCGCCCTGGGGCTGGCGGTCGCGATGATCCTGCGGGCCGATGCCGACCTCGTCGCCATCGTTGGCCTGTCGCTGCGCGTCAGCCTGACCGCCGCCGCCCTCGGCTTCGGCTTCGGCGCCCCCCTCGGCGCGCTGCTCGCCGCGACGCGGTTTCCCGGCCGCGGCGCCCTCCTCGTCGTCGTCAACGCACTGCTCGGCCTGCCGCCGGTGGTGGTCGGGCTCGTCCTCTACCTGCTGGTCTCGCGCTCGGGCCCTCTGGGGAGCCTCGGCCTGCTGTTCACGCCGGGCGCGATGGTGATCGCGCAAGGGGCGCTCGCCCTGCCGATCGTGGCGGCGCTCTCGCACCGCACCTGCGAGGCCCTGTGGGCGGAGTACGGCGACGCCCTGCGGGTCGACGGCGTCGGGGCGGGGCACGCGGCGCTGATCCTGCTCGCGATGGCGCCGGCGCCCCTCGTCACCGCCTTCCTGGCGGCGTTCGGGCGGGCGATCGCCGAGGTCGGCGCGATCCTGATGGTGGGGGGCAACATCCGCGGCTACACCCGCACCATGACGACCAGCATCGCGCTCGAGACGAGCCGCGGCGACCTCGCTCTCGCGCTCGGCCTCGGGCTCGTTCTGGTGAGCCTGACCCTGGTGGTGAGCGCCGCCGCCTTCGGCATCAACCGGGTGGCGGCGCTCCCCAAGGGGTGAGGCAGCGGCGTGGGGGCTACTGGCTCGGCATCGTGCCGGTGGGGAAGAACAGCTGCTCGCCGTTGATCGTGAACGAGGCGATCGCCGCCCGGCCGCGCTCGGAGGTCAGCCACTCGTGCCAGACCTTGGCGTCGGCGGCATGGATCTGCGGGAACCTGGCCGGGTTCACCAGGATCGAGCCGTAGGGGTTGAACAGGGCCGGATCGCCCTGGACCAGGATCACGAGGTTCTGGCGGTTCTTGAAGCTCGCCCAGGTCGCGCGGTCGGTCAGGGTGTAGGCGTCCATCGCGGCGGCCGCGTTCAGGGTCGGGCCCATGCCCTGGCCGAGCTCGCGGTAGCTCGTGCCGATGCCGCGCGCGTCGATGCCGGCCTTCTTCCACAGCCGCAGCTCGGTGCGGTTGGTGCCGCTGTCGTCGCCGCGGCTGGCGAAGGGCGCCTTGGCGCGGGCGATGCGGGCGAGCGCCTCGGTGGCGTCGCGCCCGCCCTTGATGCCGGCCGGGTCGGCGCCCGGCCCGACGATCACGAAGTCGTTCGCCATCACGTCGCGCCGGTCGATGCCGTTGCCGTCGGCCACGAACTTGTCCTCGCCGGGCCGGTCGTGGACGAGGAGCGCGTCGGCATCGCCCTTGGCGCCGATCGCGAGCGCCTGGCCGGTGCCGACCGCGACGACGCGGACCGCGATGCCGGTCTCGCGCTGGAAGATCGGCAGCAGGTGGCCGAACAGGCCCGACTGCTCGGTGGAGGTGGTGGAGGCGAGCGTGATCGTCCGGTCCTGCGCCGCCGCGGGCCGGGCGAGGACGGGCGGGAGGGCCAGCAGGGCGAGAACGGCCGAGCGAAGGACGGCCGAGCGGCCGAGCGGGTGACCGAGGGCGAGGCGGCGCGGGATCAGGGGGATCAAGGGGCGGGCTCCGGTGGGTCCGCCCTCAGCGATACGGGCGCCCCGGCTCCGGCGCCAGGGGCAAGCGCCAACGGCGATCAGTCCGGCGTGCCGGTCCCGGCCGCCGCGAGGCTGTTGGCGATGGTGGCGAGCATGCCGGCCGCGAGGCGGGCCGTCTCCGGCTCGTGCCCGTCCGCCGCGATCCGGCGCTTGGTCTCGATCACGGTCTCCACCGCGTCGATCAGCTCGACCGCCGGGATCGTCCCGCGCTCGATGAGGGCCAGCATCAGGCTCTCGACCAGCATCAGGGCCGCCTGGCCGGCGGCGGCGTGCTCGCGGGTCATCCCGTCGCGTTCCGCTTCGCCCTCAGCGACCGGCATCGTCGCGCCCCTTCTCCTCGGCGCCGGCCGCCGCCTCGGAGGGGCCGACGAATTCCCGGCGGCCGCGCTCGGAGATGTCGAGGAGCGGGGCGGCGATCCGCACCAGGGCGTCGAGGTCGCCGATCGTCACCCGGCGCCCCCGCATGGTGACGACCCCGTCCTCGCGCAGCGCCCGCAGCACGCGGTTGACGTGCACGTTCGAGATGCCGAGATGGTCGCCGATCTGCTCCTGGGTCATCGGCAGGTCGTAGGCCAGGGCGTCGGGCGGCAGCACGCCGGCGAGGATCAGGCGGCCGCGGAAATCGATCAGCAGCATCGCCAGGCGCTCGTCGGCGCTGCCGCGGCCGAGCCCGACGACCCAGTTGTGCAGCCGGCGCTCCTCCTCGATCACCTGCCACATGCACCGGGTGGCGAGGTCGGGGTCGCGCTCGTAGGCCTCGCGCAGGGTGCGGTGGTCGACCTGCTCGACCAGCACCTCGGACAGGGCCTGGACCGCGTCCGGGCTGTGGGTGACGAACAGGCTTTTGACCGCGAACAGGTCGCCGGGCAGGAAGATCAGGATGAACTGGCTGCGCCCGTCCTCGAGGGTGCGCAGGCGGCCGACCCAGCCCTTGCGCAGGCGGAAGATCGTGGTGTTCGGGCTGTCGGGCTCCACCAGCAGGCGCCCGGCCGGGTAGAGCCTCCCCGAGCCGCCCATCACCCGGTCGAGGGCCGCCTCGCCCCGGCGCAGGGCCTCCAGGATCTCGGGCCTGTGCAGCAGGTAGCGGGCGGAATCGGACATGGGGGCGGGCGGAGTTCCGGATGATGCGGCGCGAAAGACGCCGGGAGACCGGAGCGCTGTAGGAAGGCCGGCGGCCGCAGACATTCACCTGCGTTGTCTTTCCGGCATACTCCTCCGGTGTTCCAACGCAAAGTTCGCCGCCGGCCGGAGCGCGGGTCCTCGAGCGGTGTCCGGCGGCAGCGCGATCGGGCGCTGCCCTAGGCCTGTCGCTCCGGCCGCACGAGGTCCGGGCGTCGCTCGCGGGTGATGCGGGCCGATTCCGCCGCCCGCCAGCGGGCGATGGCTGCGTGGTTGCCGCCGGTGAGCACGTCCGGGATCTCTCGCCCCTCCCAGTCCCGCGGCCGGGTGTAGTGCGGGTATTCGAGGGCGCCGCCCTCGAAGCTCTCCTCGACCCCGGAGGCGTGCTTGCCCATCGTGCCGGGCAGGAGGCGCACGCAGGCATCGAGCACCACCAGGGCCGCGGGCTCGCCGCCCGACAGCACGTAGTCGCCGATCGACACCTCCTCGAGGCCGCGCCCGGCGATCACCCGCTCGTCGACGCCCTCGAACCGTCCGCAGACGACGATCACCCCCGGCCCCTCCGCCAGCGCCCGGACCCGCCCCTGCGTGAGCGGCCGGCCGCGCGGGCTCATCAGCAGGCGCGGGCGGGGATCCCCGGGACCGGCGGCGGCGTCGATCGCCGCCGCGAGCACGTCGCAGCGCAGCACCATCCCGGCCCCGCCGCCGGCCGGGGTGTCGTCCACCGTCCGGTGGCGGCCGAGGCCGTGCTCGCGGATGTTGCGCGCCTCCAGGCTCCAGGCGCCCCGCGCCAGCGCGTCGCCGGCGAGCGACAGGCCGAGATGGCCGGGGAACATCTCGGGGTAGAGGGTCAGGACCGTGGCGCGCCAGGGCGCCTGAGGGGCGGGGGAGGTCATGCGGGTTGATGGCCCCGGCGGGGCGGGGCGGTCAACCGGGGCGGCCGCCCGGAAGAGGTCCGGCCGCTCACTCCTCCTCCGCCCGGCACAGCGCGTCCACCGCCGCCAGGTACGCCTTTGCGTCGAACTTCTTGAGCGTGTTCTGCCCGAGATAGCGCACGGTGCCGAACACCTTGCGCCGGCCCCAGGGCCGGTCGTGCAGGCCGAACAGCCAGGCGACGTTGGTGAACGAGTTCGCGTCGCGCCCGTCGAGGAAGTAGCGGTTGTTGAGGCGCAGGGCGACCGCGAACGCCTCTTCCGGGGAGGGCGACCATTCGAGGATCTTCTTGCCCCAGTACATGCGCAGGTGGTTGTGCATGTAGCCGGTCTCGCGCATCTCGCGCATCGCGGCGTTCCAGTACTCGTCGTGCGTGCGGCCGTCCGCCAGCGCCCCCTCGTCGTAGAGGTGCGGGCGCGGATCGTCGGCGTGCTCGGCCAGCGCCTTGCGCGACCAGTCGGGCAGGGCGGTCTCGTAGCGGTCGTAGCCCGGATTGAAGTTCACGTGGTTCATCGCCAGCTCGCGCCGGACGATCAGCTCCTCCAGGAACGCCGCCCGGTCCTCCGGGCCGCCGGTCTTCGCGGCCTGCACCTTGAGGGCGGCGGCGACCGGCGAGATCTGTCCGAAATGCAGGTAGGGGCTCAGGTGCGAGGCGGCCCCGGCCTCGGGCCGGTTGCGCACGGTGCCGTACTCGGCGAAGGGCCCGGCGAGATAGGCCTCCAGCCGGCGATAGGCCTCGACCTCGCCGCCGCGGAAGCGCTTGACCGGCGCGACCTTGCGGTCGAGCGTCATCGCGGCGAGCGCCCCGTCGGGATCGGAGACGTCGAGGTCGCTCTCGAGGCCGAGGTCGTCGGCCGGGTGCTTGACCGTCCGGGCCCGCAGGGGGGCGAGGTAGGGCTCCCAGGTCCTGTGCAGCTTCGGCCGCAGGGTGCGGGCGGCGAATTCGTGCTTGCCCGAGGCGACGTCGACCGGCACCACCACGTCGCCCTCGACCTGGACCAGCCGGCCGTCGAACCCCTTGTCGATCTCGGCGTACCAGCTCTTCTGGATCGTCAGGTAGCCGCGGTCGAGGACCAGCATCGCGGCCTTGCGCCCGAGCTTCAGCGCCGCCTTCGCGGGCGTGGCGCGATGCAGCACGAAGGCGATGCCGCGGCGCTCGAGGCCCGCCTTGGCGTCGGCCAGCCCCTGGAGCAGGAAGGCGTAGTGCCGGGCATTGGCCTCGGGGAAATGGGCGCCGCTGTCGAGCAGGCCGAACCCCGCCACGACCGGGAGCCCGAGGCGGTTGGCCTCCTCCACGGCGTATTCGAGCGCCGGGTTGTCGCGGCTGCGCATGCCCTGCTGCATCAGGTAGAGCACGTAGGCGCCGTCGCGCGGCTCCACGTCCTTCAGAACCCGGATCCGCCCCGCCTGAATCGCCATCCCGCACCCCCGTCAGGTCCTCGAACCTAGGCCGTGGCGGGCTCCGGTCGAGCGCGGCGCGGCGCCGCTGCCCGCAAAAGCGGCAACGATGCCGACAATCGCGCCTTGCGTTCCGGCACCGCACTCCTATCTTGTTGCAGTGCGGGACCGCGATGGCGTCGCGATCCCGTTGCCCTTCTTGGGCGTTTCCTCCCTAGACTTCGGGCCGCCCGCAAGGGCGGCCTTTTTTCTTGCCTTCACGCTTCGCTAAGCCTCTCGGGCCAGCATACCCTTGCGCCCGGTGGAGCTTATGGCCGCGCTCCGCGTTGCCACACGGCGCTGGCCCGTCTCGTGCATCGCGGGCGATGGGAGCCGAGCGTGAGGGAGCGGTCGAGCGATGCGTCAGTTCACCCTGCGGGTCGAGGAGAGCGGCGAGGGCCTCGTCTGCATCACCAGCCCGGAGATCAAGAGCCTGTTCGTGGCCGACGAGACCCTGGCCGGCGCCCTCGAGGCGGTGCCGAGCGTGGTGCGGGCGCTGATGCGCGAGGAGGGGCGGGGCACCCTGCCGGGCGAGGAGGCCGCCGAGTAGGCGGCCCCGGCGCGCCGCCCGGCGCAGACCGCGCCCCGGGCGGCGTCAGCCCCGGGCGCGTGCCCGGATCATGAAGTTGTCGTAGGTGTATTCCGCGACCTGGAACCAGAGGTATTCCTCGTTCCGGAACGCCTTCAGCACGTCGTAGACGCGCTTGAAGTCCGGGTTCTTGGCGCCGAGCTCGGCGTAGAGGTCGTTCGACGCCTTCAGCGCCGCCTCCATCACCTCCTGCGGGAAGGGGCGCAGCTGCGCCCCGCCGCCGACGAGGCGCCGCAGGGCCGCCGGGTTGCGGGCATCGTACTTCGCCTGCAGGTCGCCGTTGACGCTCGCCGCCGCGGCCTGCGCGATCGCCCGGTAGGCCTTCGGCAGCTCGGCCCATTTCTGGGCATTGAACCAGAAGTGCAGCATCGAGCCGCCCTCCCAGAAGCCCGGATAGTAGTAGAACGGCGCCACCTTGTTGAGGCCCAGCTTCTCGTCGTCGTAGGGGCCGATCCACTCGGCGGCGTCGAGGGTCTTGCCCTCGAGCGCGGCGTAGAGGTCGGCGCCCGGCATCGTCTGAGTGGCGACGCCGAGCTTGGCGAGGACCTGGGCGCCGAGGCCGGCGATGCGGAAGCGCAGGCCCTGGAGGTCGGCGGTCGTCTTCACCTCGCGCCGGAACCAGCCGCCCATCTGGGTGCCGGTATTGCCGCCGGGCAGGGCGTAGAGCCTGCTCTTGGCAAAGATCTCGTTGAACAGGTCGAGCGCCCCGCCCTGGTACATCCAGGCGTTCTGCTGGCGCGCGTTGAGGCCGAACGGGATCGCGGTGGCGAGCGCGAAGGTCGGGTCGCGGCCGACCTCGTAATACGCCGCGGAATAGGCCATCTCCAGCGTGCCGGCCCCGACCGAGTCGAGGAGGGCGGCCGATTCGCCGGCGGGCGCCGCCGCGACCTCGATCTGGAAGCGGTTGTCGGTCGCCTCGGCGACGAGGCGGGAGAACAGCTCGGCGGCGCCGTAGAGCGCGTCGAGGTTGCGCGGGAACGCCGATTGCAGGCGCCAGCGCAGCTCGGGCGCGCCCTGCGCCACGGCCGGCGCCGCCAGGGCGGTGCTTCCGGCCAGGCCGAGGCCGGCCGTCAGGATGTCGCGACGCTTCATGCTCTGCTCATCAGCCTTTGCCATCGGAGGAACGTGCGTACCGTGTCGCCGCCAGAGGTAGCGCGCTTGCGGACAAAGCGCACCCGGCGGGCGCGGGCCTGCCCCTGGGCAACCCCCTCGTGCGCGGGTTACGCCTATGCTACGTCCCGGCGGGGCGCCGTGCCGGCGCACCGCCGTCCCGCCGGAGCCCGACCCGCGTGAAGCCCGAACCGATCTCCCTGCACACGGTCTGCGGCCTCGAGGAGCTGGGCCACCACTCGACCCGCGGCGTCACCCACGTCCTGTCGATCCTCGACCCGGCCTGGCCCGAGCCGGAGGCCTTCGGCGCCTACGACGCGCATCACCGCACCACCCTGCGCTTCCACGACATCATCGAGCCGACGGACGGCCAGGTCCTGCCCGAGCGCCGGGACGTCGAGGCGATCCTGCGCTTCGGCGAGGAGCTCGCCGCCGAGACCGCGCGGCGCAAGACGCACCTGCTGATCCACTGCCATGCCGGCATCTCGCGCTCGACCGCCGCGATGACGATGCTGCTCGGCCAGGCCCATCCGGACCTCGACGCCGAATCGGTCGTCGGCAAGGTCCATTCCCTGCGCGAGAAGGCCTGGCCCAACGCCCGCATGATCGCCTTCGCGGACGACGCCCTGCACTACGACGGCCGCCTGACCGAGGCGGTGCGTCGCCTGCATGCCGAGCAGCTGCGGGTGCGCCCGAACCTCGTCGAGCTGATGCGGGGCCTCGGGCGCGGGCGGGAGGTCGACGCGGCCTTGGCGGGGTAGCGGGGGTCACCCCCCGGCGAGCACGTAGCGCTCGATCGCCTCGGCGAACCCGTCCGCCTCGTTCGACCCCGTGACCCGGGTCGCCGCCCGCTTCACCGCGTCGCTCGCGTTGCCCATCGCGATCGACAGGCCGGCACGGGAAAACATCGCGGTGTCGTTCGCCATGTCGCCGAGCACCGCCACCGCGGCGAGGGGGATGCCGCGTTCCCCGGCGATGCGCGCCACGAAGTGGCCCTTGTCGATGTGGGGCGGGGTGACGTCGAGATAGTAGACCTGCGAGCGGTGCACGGCCGCGCCGTCGCCGATCTCGTCCGCCAGGCGCGGCTCCAGGGCGGCGAGGCGGGCGTGGTCGCGGGAGACGCCGACGAGCTTCGCCGCGCGGGCGAGGTGGGGCGCGAGGTCGTCCACCACCCGGGGCTCGGCCTGGAGGGTGCGGCGCTCGAGATCGGTGTAGGGACCGTCCGGGTCGGTCACCAGCCACGCGCCCTCGGCGAAGACCCAGAGGTCGATCCCCTCCGCGGCGAACCGGGACGCCGCATTCCGGGCGGCGTCCTCCGGGATCAGGGTCTCGTCGATCAGCGAGAGGTCGGGCCGCACCACCGTCGAGCCGTTGAAGGCGCCCATCGGCAGGTCGAGCCCGAGCGGCCCGACCAGCGGGCGCAGGCCGATCGGCGGGCGGCTCGACGCCACCGTGAAGGCGATGCCGCGCTCGCGCAGGGCGGCGACGGCGCGGATCGCCCGCGGCGTCAGCTGCTTGTCGCCGGTGACGAGGGTGCCGTCGACGTCGGTGACGACGAGGGAGATGGGCATCGCGGCGGGCTCCTCGGATCTCATGCTCAGATCTCCCTGTGAACCGGCACCGGCTCGGGCGGCGTCTCGGGCCGCAGCGGGACGATCTCGGGCGCCAGCACCCGCTCGCCAAGGGCCTGCGGCCCGAGCGTCAGGGCGAAGAAGTCGAATTCGCCCGGCAGGTCGTTGGCCATCAGGAACTGGAAATGCATCCGGAACGGCCGGAACGAGATCCGGCGGTAGACGGCCGGGTCGATGATCTCGCGGAACTTCGTCGAGCGGATCGCCGGGTTGCGGACCGGGCCCGCGGGGGTCTCGCCGAGGTCGCGGGCGGGGTTGAAGCCCGGGAAGTTCATCCAGTCCTGCGGCGCCTGGTAGTCGGCCCAGACCAGCCGGTCGCTGCCGACGAGCCGCATCACGTCGGCCCGCACCCGGCGCGCCCGCGGGTTGATGGTGACGAGGGGCAGCCCGGCCCCGAGGGTGAGGAGCGACAGGCGCGGGGCGGCGGGCAGGGCCTTCTCCAGCACCCGCGCGGCGACCTCGGCGGCGGTGAGCCCGCCGGAGGAATGGCCGACGATCATCACCTCGTCGACCTCGCCGGCCCGGACGATCCCGGCGACGTGGTCGGCAAACAGCGCCAGGCGGTCCTCGTAGTCCCGCCGCCAGCCGTTGCTGTGCTGCCAGTTGAACACCCAGTCGTTGATGAGCTGGCGCAGGAAGATGCGGTCGAGGAGCGGCGTCGCGGCGAGCACGAGCCCGATGCCGGCGAGCGCCCCGACGAGGCCCGCGGCGAATCCCGGCAGCCACCCGGCCAGCAGATGAGCGACGCCGGTGCCGAGGAACGCCGCGAGCGCCCCGAGGATCAGCACCATGCCGAAGGGATAGAGGATGACGTTGCCGTACTTCCAGTTCAGGCCGTAGAGCCGGAACAGCTTGCCGGTCGCCAGGCTGTGCAGCATGCCGGCGGTGAGCAGTGCCATCGAGGCGATCAGCGGCCGGCGGAAATCCGCCCGCACGACGTCGTCCCACAGGAGCACCTGGTAGGTGGTGCGGGTCTCGGCCTCGCCGCGGCCGGCCTCGACGGTCCAGGTCTGGACCAGGCCGTCGGGCCGGGTCTCGGCCCGGGTGATGCTGCGCGTGCCGAGAGCGAAGCGCTTGGCGTAGCGGGTGAACTCGCGGGCGAACAGCGCCCGGTAGCGCTTGCCCGCCTCCGGATCGTAGCCCGGCAGGTAGACGACGTGGCGCCGCCGCACCGGCCCGGGCGCCGGCGCGGCAGGATCCGCGGCGGGGAAGTCGGGCGGCGTGAAGCCGATCTGTGTGGTCATCTCTGCCCTGTCATCCGTGCCGTGCCATCCTGAGGCCGCGATTTCGTAACCACTGTCGTGCTTGGTCGGCACGGCGATGACGGACGGCCCCTCGTCCTCGTCCCTGTGTCTAGCGGGGAAGGCGACGCCGGGGGAGGGCTCCCGACCGCACTGTGACACGGGGGCCACGGACAGGGGCCACCGAGTCGGCTAGGGACCACTCTCAAGCGAAGGACGAGCAATCTCCCCGATGCGCGCATTCCCGATCGCCCTCTGCGCCGCGCTCGCGGTCTCGGGCTGCTCCAGTTTCCTGCCGGCGTCCGGCCCCTCGGCCAGCGCGGTGGAGACGGGCGCCGACGTGGCGACCGACCAGGGCCTGCTCGCCCGCTACGAGATCGTCGACGTCAATTCCGCCGTGGTCGAGGCCCTGCGCGGCCGCCCCCTCGACAGCCTGCTCGCCTCCTTCGGCGACCGCCGCCCCTCGGTCGAGCCGGTCATCGGCGTCGGCGACACCGTGGCGGTCACGATCTACGAGGCCAGCACCGGCGGCCTGTTCTCCGGCTCCCTGTCGGTCGACCGGTTCTCCTCCGGCTCGAAATCCGCCACCATCCCGCCCCAGGTCGTCACCCGCGACGGGTCGATCACCGTGCCGTATGCCGGCCGCATCCAGGTGGCGGGCAAGCGCGTCCAGGACGTGCAGGCGCAGATCGAGCAGGAGCTCGCCGGCAAGGCGATCGAGCCGCAGGTGATCGTCACCGTCGTCCAGCCGACCAGCACCGCCGTGACGGTGACCGGCGAGGTGACGGCGGGCGCCCGCGTGCCGCTCTCGACCAAGGGCGACCGGCTGCTCGACGTCGTCGCGGGGGCGGGCGGCGTGCGCGCCCCGGTCTCCGAGACCTTCGTGCGGCTGTCGCGCGGCGCGACCACCGCGACGGTGCCGCTCACCGCGATCGTCTCCAACCCGCGCGAGAACATCTTCCTGCGCCCCGGCGACACCCTGACCCTGGTGCGCGACCCCCAGACCTTCCTGGCCGTCGGCGCGCTCGGGGCGCAATCCGAGATCCCGTTCGCCGCCGAGGGCATCACGCTCGCCCAGGCGCTCGCCAAGGCCCGCGGCCTGTCCGACGTGCAGGCCGATCCGGCCGGCGTATTCCTGTTCCGGTTCGAGCCGGCCTCGGTGGTGCGCCGGATCCGCCCGAACAGCCCGCTGCTGTCGTCGAACTTCGTGCCGGTGGTCTACCGGATCAACATGCGCGACCCCAACAGCCTGTTCGTTTCCCAGGCCTTCCGGATGCGCAACCGCGACCTCGTCTACGTCTCGAACGCCCCCTTCACCGAGGTCCAGAAGGTGCTCGGCGTGTTCTCGACCATCACCGCGCCGGTCTCGGCCGGCGCCTCGGTCTACGCCGGCGTGCGCTAGACCGTCGTCCGACGAAGCGGGACCCGCTTCGTCGTCGACCCTGCGGGACGAGCGAGGCTCGAGCATCGGCCGATCGCCGCGACACGGCAGGCCGGCCCGGGCCTTGCTCTCGTCCGGCTTCGGGCGCCCCGCCGCGCGGCGCGGACCCTCGCCTCAGGATCTCGGACGAGCCGGCCTTTGCCGGACCGGGACGCATCACCGAGCATTCCGATCCCTCTCCCGGACGACTGAAGCGTCAGCGGGAGGAGATCCGGGATCCAGCATTGAAAGCCGCGAAGCGTCCGTGTGTCTGCACCGGTGCAGCATTCGGAGCCGCTGCGCGGCACGTCTCCCGCTGGATCCCGGATCTCCCTCCACTTCGTTGCAGTCGTCCGGGAGAGGGGGAGCCTTCCGACGATCGCCAGCCTCCACGGTCGAGATGCGGTCGCACGGTCGTGGCTCGTGGGGCAGCGCGATCCGGCGCGGCTCTTAGCCGAGCCGCTCGCGCTCCCGGCCCGCCTCGATGATCGAGCGGATGCGGGCGGCCATCGTCTCGATGGCGAAGGGCTTGGTCAGCACCGCCATGCCGGGGCCGAGCTTGCCGCTGCCGAGGATGTCGGTCTCGGCGTAGCCGGTGATCAGCAGCACCTTGAGGTCGGGCCGGGTCTCCCGCGCGGCATCCGCCATCTGGCGGCCGTTCATGCCGCCGGGCAGGCCGATATCGGTCACCAGCAGGTCGATGCGGACGTCCGATTGCAGCACGCGCAGGCCCGCCGCGCTGTCGCCGGCCTCGATCGCCGTGTAGCCGAGATCGTCCAGGATGTCGGTGACGAGCATCCGCACGGTCGGCTCGTCGTCGACCACCAGCACCGTCGCGCCCTCGTCCGAGCGCGGCAGCTCCAGGGCCCCGCCGGCCCCGTTCTCCCGCGGCACCGCGCCGTCGTGGCGCGGCAGGTAAAGGCTCACCGTCGTGCCCTCGCCGACGGTCGAGGCGACGCGCACTTGGCCGCCGGATTGCTGGGCGAAGCCGTAGATCATCGACAGGCCCAGCCCCGTGCCCTCGCCGATCGGCTTCGTCGTGAAGAACGGCTCGAACACCCGGGCGATCACCTCCGGCGCCATGCCGGTGCCGGTATCGGTGACGCGCAGGCGCAGGTACTCGCCCTCGGGCATGTCGTGCCGGCGCGCGGCCCGCGCGTCGATCGACCGGTTGGCGGTCTCGACCGTGATGCCGCCGCCGTCGGGCATCGCGTCGCGGGCGTTGATGCAGAGGTTGAGCAATGCGTTCTCGAGCTGCGACGGATCGACGAGCGCCGGCCAGGCATCCGGGGCGCCGACCACCTCGAGGGCGATGCCCGGCCCGACGGTGCGCTGGATCAGCTCCTGCATGCCCTCGACCAGCCGGTTGACGTCGGTCGGCTGCGGATCGAGCGTCTGGCGGCGCGAGAAGGCGAGGAGCCGGTGGGTCAGCGCCGCGGCGCGCTTGGCCGCGCCCTGCGCCGCCGCCATGTAGCGCTCGACGTCCTTGAAGCGGCCTTGCGCGAGCCGGGTCTGCATCAGTTCGAGCGAGCCCGAGATGCCGGCGAGCAGGTTGTTGAAGTCGTGGGCGAGGCCCCCGGTGAGCTGGCCCACCGCCTCCATCTTCTGCGACTGGCGCAGCGCCTCCTGGGTCGAGGCCAGCTCGGATTCGGCCCGCAGCCGGTCGGAGATGTCCTTGGCGAAGTGGAACGCGCCGATCACCCGGCCCTCGCCGTCGCGCAAGGGGGAGTAGGAGACCTCCCAGGCCGGCTTGGCGAGGTCGGGGTCGCCGAATTCCTCCGTCACCGTATAGGCTTCGCCGGTGAGCGCCCGGGCCATGAAGCCGCGCATCACCGGCGCCTGGTCCGGCGGGAACAGGTCGGGGAAGACCTCGCCGATCTGCACCCGGTGCCCGAAGATCCGGTAGAACTCGTCGCTGTGGGCCTGGTTGAAGGCGATCAGCCGATAGGCGGTGTCGAAGGCGCAGATCGGCGCGGCGCTCGACTGGATGATGTCGCCGTAGAGCCGCAGCTCCGCCGTGCGGTCGGCGACCTGCCGGCCGAGCGAGACGGTGAGGTCGCGCGAGGCGGCCTCGGCGGCCTTGCGCTCGGTGATGTCCGTGGCGGCGCCGTACCACTCGGTGATCCGGCCCTCCTCGTCGAGCACCGGGACGGCGCGGGACGAGGCCCAGCCGATCGACCCGTCGGCGCGGTGGACCCGGTGATCGAGGCTGTAGGAGGTCTTGGTGCGGATGGCGCGCTCGATCTCCGCCCGCAGCGCCGGGCGGTCCTCGGGCGGGATGTAGCCGTCGATCCAGTCGGTCGAGGCCGACGTCGTGTCGGTCAGGAAGTCGCCGCCGGAGAGCTGGTACAGCCGGCTCCAGTCGGCGCTGATCCGGTAGCGCACCTCGGAGGACGAGCGCACCAGGGCGTCGAGCATCTGCTCGCGCCGGCGCAACGCCTCGCCGAGGTTGCGCAGGTGCTCGCGCTCCAGCGTGACGTCGAACTGCGAGGCGAAGAAGTAGGTGAGCGCGCCGTCCTCGTCGAAGACCGGCGAGATCAGCAGCCGGTTCCAGAACCGCTCGCCGTTCTTCTTGTGGTTGAGGAGCTCGATCTCGATCGCCTCGCGCCGCCCGATCGCGTCGCGGATCTTCGCCACGTCGGCACGATCGGTGTCCGGCCCCTGCAGGAAGCGGCAATTCCGCCCCAGGACCTCGCCGCGGGTGTAGCCGGTCAGCTTGGTGAAGGCGGCGTTGGCGAAGATGATCGGGTTGTCGGGCTGGCTCGGGTCGGTGATCAGCATCGGCATCCGCGTCGCCCGCACGGCGGCGGCGAACGGGTCGTGGCTCGGGGCGAGGCGCCCGATCTCGGCATCGATGCGGTCTGTTTCGCGGCGATCAGTCACTGGTCCGTCGCCCTCACTCGCGACCTCCGGCGGCGCTCTCTTAGCACCGGGACCCGGCCCTACCATAGCGTGACCGTGTCGCGCACGACCCTGTTTGCACTGCGGCGATCCGCGCGGGCGTCAGTCCGGACGGGGGGCGCCCGCGACCCGGGCGACCGCTTCGGCGCAGGCCGCCATCGCCCGCAGGACCGTCCCGGGCGGCAGGGCCTCGAAGCGGTAGCGCGGCAGGCTGACGCTGATGCAGCCGAGCACCCGGCCGCCGGCACCGCGAAGCGCCATGCCGTAGCAGCAGATGTCGAGCTCGTTCTCCTGCCGGTCGAGGGAGTGGCCGTGCGCCCGCGTCCGGGCGATCTCGCGCCGCAGGGCGTCCGGATCGGTGAGGCTGTGGGGCGTGCGCGCCGGCAGCGCGAGCCGGGCGAGGAGCGGGGCGAGGTCCGCCTCGGGCAGCGTCGCGAGCCAGGCCTTGCCCACCGCGCTCGTGTTCAGCGCCACCCGGGTGCCGATGCGCGAGGCCATCCGCACGGTGCGGTGGCTCTCGAGCTTGTCGAGATAGACCATCTCGCCGGCATCCGGCACCGCGAGGTGCACGGTCTCGTCGAGGGCGTCGCGCAGGGCGAGCAGGGGCTCGCGCGCCGCCTGGCGCAGCAGCGAGCCGTCCCAGGACCGGAACGCCAGGCTGACGAGGCGCGGGCCGAGGCAGAGCGCCCCGTCCTCGTCGGTCAGCAGGCCCTCGGCCAGGAGCGCCGCCACGATCCGGTGCACCGTCGGCCGCGGCAGGGCCGTCGCCTTCGCCAGCCGGGCGACGCTCGCCTCGCCGGGCGCGTCCGCCGCCGCCTGCAGCACCCGCATGAACTTGCCGAAGGCGGCGGTACCGGGGACCTCCGGGCGCGGGCCGGCCCCGGGCTCGGACGCGGCGGCGGGTTCGGACTCCTCTGGGGCCATGCGGCGGGCGATCCTTCCAGCGTGCGACCTCAGGCGACGAGGTAGCCGCCGTCGACCGGCAGCACCACCCCGGTCATGAAGGCGGCAGCCGGGCTCACCAGGAAGGTCACCGCCGCGGCGACGTCCGCGGGCGTACCCCAGCGCCCGAGCGGCGTGCGCGCCAGGATCGGCCCGGCCCGGGCGGGGTCGTCCTGCAGCGCCTGCGTGAGCGGCGTCGCGATCCAGCCCGGCGCCACCGCGTTCACGCGGATGCGATCGGGGGCGTACGCGATGGCGAGCGACTTCGTCAGCTGCGCCACCCCGCCCTTGCTGGCGCTGTAGGCCGGCACCAGGCCGCCGCCGAAGAAGGACAGCATCGAGGCGGTGTTGACGATCGTGCCGCCGGTCTCGGCCAGCCGCGGCCGCGCCGCGGCGCAGACCCGCATCGTGCCGGTGAGGTTGACCGCCAGCACCTCGGCGAACACCTCCGGCCGGTGCTCGTCGCCCCGGCGGATGATGCCGGCGCAATTGACGACGATGTCGAGCCGGTCGCAGGCGGCGACGAGCGCGGCGACCGCGTCGCCGTCGGTGACGTCGAGCTCGTGCGCGGTGAGGGGTAGGCCGTCCGGGACCGGGCAGGCGGCGGCCCCGATGCCGGCGGCGAGCACCCGGGCGCCGAGGCCGGCCAGCGCCTCGGCGATGCTCGCGCCGATGCCGGAGGTGCCCCCCGTGACCAGGGCGGTGCGGCCGGCGAGCAGGGTGGGGGTGAAGGTCATGCCGTGCGCTCCGTCGGAATCAGGGTCTCGCCGCCCTCGACGGGCTTGCGCACCAGGACGATGTAGGCGACCGCCGCCAGCACCGCGACCGCGGCGGCGGCCAGCAGCGCGTTGACGGAGGATCCGGTGCCCTGGACGATGTAGCCGGTGATCACCGGCGCGAACGAGCCGGCGAAGTAGTTGATGATGCCCGCCGCCGTCAGGAAGCCGACGGCGATCCACTGGATGCGGCGCAGGCGCGGCGACTTGACTGAAGCCGACTTGGGGAATGACGACTTGGCGAAAGACGACTTGGTGGCGGACGAAGACGTGCCGGACGACATCGCGTTCCGGTCCTCCCGATTGGTGTTCGTTGAGACGTGCCGGGGCCGTGCGCGGTGTCCGGCCGCTCCAGGCGGGTCGGGTGCGCGAGCCCGCCCACGCCTCGCCGCGTCGTCCCGGACCTCGCCGGAACCGGAAACCCGGGACGACGCGGCGGGCGCCGTGGTCGCTACCGGATGAACCGGTCGACGTAATCCGCGCCCAGGCCGACGGATTCATAGTGCGCCCGGCACATGTCGACCTTGGTGAAGACGTCCTCGTAGCCGGTATGCCGGCCCCACGGGTCGACGTAGTACATGCAGCCGTTGACCTGGAAGTAGGTGATCATCTCCTCGACGCCCTCGTCGACGACCAGGGTATGGGTCTCGCCCGGCGGCTCGAAGGCGTAGGCGCCCTCGCTCGCGACCCAGTCGTGCTCGAGGTAGCGCCAGCTGCCCTTGAGCACGAAGGCGTGGACGGGACCGGGATGGCGGTGGCGGCTGAGGATGCCGGCCTTGCGCACCTTGAGGAGGTTCATCCAGTAGCCGGCCGAAACGTTCAGGCAGAGCGGCCGGAACCACACGCTGTCGGCCTGCGGCACCCAGATCCGGTCGTCCTCGGGGATCGCCGGCGCCACCACCAGGTCGGGCCGGATCTCGGCCGGCTGCGGATTCTGGTAGGGCATCCGCCGCAGGGTCCCGGCGTCGAGCCCGGCGGCGGGATCGCCGTCCGGTGGGCTGGCGCTCATGATTTCCTCCCAATGTCCATATCGTGGACTTTTTGTCCGTAATATGGATGATCCAGGAGAGCATCGGGCAAGTCAAACCGTGGCCGCCGCATGGCAGCGTTGCAGCGGGCCGAGTTCCGCTGCCTGGCAGCGTCGCAGCGGGCCGAGCCCCGTCGCCGGGGCGGCGGGGCTCGCATTCGTCGGTGCGGCGAGGTCAGTTCGGCCAGCAGCGGCGGCCGTAGGGGCCGATATGAAAGCCCGCCGGGCAGGAGCGGCCGCGGACATAGCCGCCCCACTGGCCGCCGGTCCGGCACCCCCCGTAGGGGCCGCGATGCCCGTAGGGCCCGCAGCCGCCATAGACCTGGATGATCGGCGCGCCCCCGGTGGCGATCGCGTCCTGGACCAGGGGAAGGGCGGAGGCCGGGCCCGCCAGCCCGGCGAGGAGGAGGGCGGCGGAGGCGAGGATCTTCGGCATGGATGAACCATCTCCCTGATGCGGTCGGGCCGGGAAGGCCGGCCGCGCGACGGGAAGGAGGTTCGCCCGCGCCCTCGTCCCGGATATGACGGCAGGCGGCGGATGTGTAACGATCGGTAACGGCCTCACGCCGCCGGCAGCTCGACCACCAGCCGGGCGCCGCCGAGATCCGCCGCGGCGGCCGAGAGGGCGCCGCCATGCGCCTCGACGATCTGGCGGGCGATGGCGAGGCCGAGCCCCGTGCCGCCGGTGCGCCGGCTGCGCGAGCGCTCGACGCGGTAGAACGGGCTGAAGACGGCGTCGCGCTCGCCCTCCGGGATACCCGGCCCGTCGTCGTCGACCACCACCCGGCAGGTCGCGCCGACCCGCTCGACCCGGACGGCCACCGCCGCGCGGCCGTAGGTGACGGCGTTCTGGATCAGGTTGGCGATCACCCGGCGGAGCGCCACGGCGTCACCGGCGACGACCGCATCCGCCACGTCCTCCCCCGAGAAGCCGATCGCGGCGCCGAGCGCCGCCTGCTCGGCCACCTCCGCGGCGACGAGGTCGGCGAGGTCGACGCCGGACCGCCGCGCCTCCACCGACGTGCCGCGGGCGAAGGTGAGCGAGGTCTCGATCAGGTCGGTCATCGCGTCGAGATCGGCGATGATCCGGGCGCTCAGGGTTGGATCGGCGACGCCCTCGGCGCGCAGGCGCAGCCGCGTCAGGTACGTCTTGAGATCGTGCGAGATCGCCCCGATCAGGAGCGAGCGCTCGGAGAGGAGCCCGGCGATGCGCTCCTGCATCGCCCGCACCGCCGCGGCGAGGCGGCGGATCTCCGGTGCGCCGCCGCCCGAGGGCACCGGCTCGGGCGTGCGCCCGTCGAAGCGCGCCACCGCCGCGGTGAGCCGGCGCAGGGGGGCGATCTCGTTGCGGGCGCCCAGGAGCGCCAAGCCGGCGACCAGCACGCCGAGCCCGGCGACCCAGAGGCTGAGCGGCTGGCCGAACAGGAACAGCGCGAGGCCGCGCGGCCGCTCGAGCGCGTCGATCACGACGACGCGCCCGTCCGGCAGGCGGTAGGTGGCGCGGGCGAGCCGGCCGAGGGGCAGCCGGCCGGGCGAATCCTCCGCCGCCCTCGCGGGATCGATCCCGCGATACAGCATCGACCGATCGGTATAGGCCTTGAGCTCCGCCTCCTCGGGCAGCCCCGCCAGGCGGCGCAGGCGCGCCTCGATCCCGGGCTCGTGCAGCAGGGTCGGCCCCTCCGGCGGAGCGTCCCGGCGGATCTCGGCCCGCAGGGACTGGCCGCTGACCGCCCGCAGGATCGCGGCGCGCTGCGCCGGCGGCGCCTCGTGCAGCAGCGCGACGATGCCGGCGGCCTGGTCGATGCGCGGGTAGGGCGTCGGATAGAGATGACGGACCTCCCGGCGCTGCCAGTGGTCGAGGGCGACCGTGGCCAGCACCAGGGCCGAGAGGGCACCGAGCAGGATCAGCATGATCCGCCCGAGCAGGCCGACCCGGCCGGGGAGGCCGACCCGGCCCGGACGACCGGCTCTGCCCCGAAGGCCGACCCGGCCCCGGAGACCGCGCGCCGTCACGGGGCCTCCGCCGTGAGCGGCGTCACCGGCGCCGCCAGGATGTAGCCGGCGTTGCGGACGGTCTTGATGAGGGCGGCGGCCATGCTGCCGGCGCCGTCGAGGCGGTGGCGCAGGCGGCTCACCTGCACGTCGATGGTGCGGTCGAAGGCGTCGGCGGTGCGGCCCCGGGTCCAGTCGAGGAGCTGGTCGCGGGAGAGCACCCGCTGCGGGCGGGTGACGAAGCAGTGGAGCAGGTCGTACTCGGCGCTGGTGAGCGGCACCTCCACCGCCGCCTCGCCGGTCCGGACCGTGCGGGCGGCGAGGTCGATGACGAGGTCGGCGACGCGCAGGCGCTCCGCCGCGGCGGCCGGGCCGGGGGGCGCCCCGCCGGCCCGGCGCAGCACCGCGCGGATCCGGGCGAGCAGCACGCGCGGGTTGAAGGGCTTCGCGACGTAGTCGTCGGCGCCCATCTCCAGGCCGAGCACCCGGTCGATGTCCTCGTCCTTGGCGGTCAGCATGATGACCGGCGGGCCGCCGGCCTCGCGCAGGCGCCGGCAGATCGACAGCCCGTCCTCGCCGGGCAGCATCCAGTCGAGCACGACGAGGTCCGGCCGCCTCCCTTGCGCGAGCAGACGGTCGAGCCCGGCACCGCCGTCGAGGCAGCGGACACGGAATCCCTCGCTCTCGAGGTACCCTGCGAGCAGGGCGCGGATCTCGGGATCGTCCTCGACGAGGGCGATGGTCGGATCGTCCTTCATGACGTTCGAGGATACGGCCGGGCCCCCTCGCGACAACCGGAAAGGCGCTGGGGTTACAAAACGTTACACCGCGTCGGAGGCCGTCGCGCGGCGGAGGCATCCCCGGGCGCGAACCCGGCGCCCGGCGGATGGCCCGGTCAGTCGTCGTGCCGCCGCGTCGGGTCGACCGCCACGATGGCGCCGCTCTCGGCGTAGACCGCCCCCAGCACGGTGCGGAAATGGTGCCGGACCTTGCCGTAGCATTCGCAGGCGGATTGCTCGGCGACGGCACGGTCCAGGATGGTGATCTGGCCCCGGCGCACCGAGATCAGGCCCCGGCGCTGCAGCGCGCCGAGCACGCCGGTGAGGTAGGTGCGGCGCACGCCGAGCATCTCGGCCAGCATCTCCTGCGTCACCGGCAGAACCGGCGTGCCGAGACGATCCTGGAAGGTCAGGAGCCAGCGCAGGCAGCGTTCCTCGATCGGGTGGACGGCGTTGCAGGCCACCGATTGCAGCACCTGGGCGAGCAGGCAGTCGGCGTAGCGCACGAACAGGTCGCGCAGGGACGGGGAGGCGGCCCTCGCCCGGGTCAGCCGCTCGGCGTCGAGGCGCAGCACCGAGCCCGACACCTGCACCACCGCCTCGCTGAAGGCCGGCAGGTAGCCGTTGCTCACGACCCCGCCCACCGCACCCTCGTGCCCGACCGTCGCGGTCTCGACCATGCGCCCGTCGCGCATGCGCGAGACCAGGGTCACGGTGGTCTGGTTCAGCGGGAAGGTGACGTGCGAGACGTCCTCGCCGGCGCGGAACAGGACCGTGCCCCGCGCGCGGTGCCCGCGTTCGAGATACGGCGCCAGCAGGGCGCGGTCGTTCGTGTCGAGGGCTTCGAGCAGGAGGTTGCCCTCGAAGAGCCCGCCTTCCGGGGATCGCGGCTCGTCCGGCGCATTCAAGGTCGTCGTCTCCGGAAGTCGTCGGCGCGCCGGTGCGGGCCCGGCCGGGATGGGGCGTCCGCTCCGGTGAAGGCGACGGTCGCGGGGAATGGGGTGGCCCTCGCGCGCCGCGCGTCCCGTCACCGGAGCGAGCCGACGCTTGATCTAACGACCACACAGTCTCGTGTCTG
Organism: Methylobacterium platani; assembly: GCF_001653715.1. Taxonomy (GTDB): domain Bacteria; phylum Pseudomonadota; class Alphaproteobacteria; order Rhizobiales; family Beijerinckiaceae; genus Methylobacterium; species Methylobacterium platani. The sequence continues at coordinate 18,354 of NZ_LWHQ01000090.1, read as the reverse complement.
TCCTGTATCGAACGTTTCACGCTTGAATCCGGCCTATCTCCATTAGCCGAATGCATGATCTGGACGCACTCCGCATACTATGCCCCACTATGTAGTCGATCAAGCTTTCGCAGGAGTCGTGTATTATATTAACGCGGCGGCATCGAGTTCCGTCGTTCCTGTTCGCCTTTTCGGCACGCTTCGCGCACCGACGATCCGCGCCGGGGCGGCACGGCGAGGGGTGACGCGACGTCGGCCGAGGACCGTCCACCCCGAGACCGGGCGAGACATGATCGCAGCGATCGCGCGACGCCTCGCCGGCTGGGCGCAACCGAGGCGATCCGCCATGCGCCGGAAAAGGTCGCAGCGCTGCGCGACCCGCCCCGTCTCCGAGCGGCATGGCGACGCAAGTATATCTTAATATATTCCTATCGTCGATCGACGCTTTTCAATATGTAACGCCGATCGATCCCCAAATCAAAAGACGAAACACGCTATCCGTCCCATCATCCCTCCGAGGCAGATACCCTCGAAGAGCTGCGCGCCCGGGGACGTCACCGAGAGAGCCGCACCGTCCACCGGGGATGCCGCAAAAGTCCTACTCGCACGGCGCGACGATCCGGCGCGGCGTCACACGGTTTCCGGCTGATCGCTTCGCGATGCGGAAACCGGCTTCACCGCGCGGGCTGGTGATCCCGTCCGGGCAGGGGATCTTCCGGAGACGGGATCAGCCGTCGAGGGCCATCGTGCCGGAATGCCCCATCACCGAGCGGGTCAGGCGGTCGGCCCCGAGCTCGCCGCCGCTATATCCGAGGAGCTCGGCGAGCTTGTCGCGGGCGCGGCAGACCCGGCTCTTCACCGTGCCGACCTTGCACTGCATCAGCGCGGCCGCGTCCTCGTAGGAGAGGTCGCCGACGGCGACCAGCATCAGGGCCTCGCGCTGCTCGGCGACCAGCTTGTTCAGCGCCGCCTGCAGGTCCTGCACGTCGAGGCGGTCGCCCTGGTTGGGGGCGGAGGTCAGCCGGGCCGAGTACGTGCCCTCGCCGTCCTCGACCTCGCGGGCGCGCTTGCGGTGCTCCGAGTAGAAGGCGTTGCGCATGATCGTGAACAGCCAGGCGCTGAGATTGGTCCCGGCCTCGAACCGGTCGCGGTTCTGCCAGGCCTTCAGCATCGTGTCCTGCACTAGGTCGTCGGCGCGGACCGGGTTGGCGGTCAGGGTCAGGGCGAAGCGGCGAAGCGCCGGCGCCGCCGCGAGCAGGTCCTCGCGGAACCGGTCCTGCTTCGGCGCGCCCATGATGGCGAGCGCCTGTTCCAGCCGCGTCAGCAGATCCGCGAAGGCGGCGGGGGCCGGCTCCTCCTCGACCGCGGCGTAATGGGCGCGCAGCCGCTCGCCGAGATGCTCCTGCACCGAGACGGGCAGGGCGGGGGCGGTCTTCGCGGCGGGATCGGCCGTCAGGGCATGGGCGGTCTCGGGCGGACCGGGGGGCGTGCTCTGGGTCATCGGGTCTTCGGCTGGCGCGGGGATCGCGCCAAGCTAGACCATAAGCATCCCGGAGGCGAGGGCGAAGCCGCCCTCGTCCGCTGCATTGCGGCAGAGGACGGCCGTCCGTGCCGCCGCGTTGCCGCGACGGCACGGGTCCCGGTCTCCGGCGCCCCGCCCGGTCGCGTCGCGATCGGGCGCCGCTCCAGGTCGTCGGCCGTGCCGCATGCTCCTTCGACGAACCGGCATCCGCTTCGCCGGACAGTACCTTAGCGGCGGCCCTTCAGCAGCCAGCCGGCGGCGAAGGCGAGGCCGGCGACGGCGAGCAGCGTCTCGGTCGGATGGGTTTCGGCGTGGCGCAGGGCGGCGCGGCCGCGGTGGCGCGCCTCGCCGTAGGCGTCGCGGCCGCGCGCATAGGCGTGGCGCCCGCGCCGCTCGACCTCGTCGGCGAGGGCGGCGCCGTCATGCGTCAGTTCCTCGGCGACGCGCCGGCCGCGGCCATAGGCGTACTGGGCGCCGCCGATCACCTGGTTCAGCGCGCCCTCCGCCTGCGGCCGGACGCGGCCCGACACGGCGCCGAGCGCGGTCTGGCCGCGGCCCTTGATGTTGCGCAGGCCGCCTTCGATCTGGTCCCTGTTCATGCTGGTCTTTCTCCGTTCCCGCAAAGAAAAGGCCGGCCTCCCGCACGGGGTGCGAGGGGACCGGCCCGATCGTTCGCTCGGTCGGGCCGGCGCGAGGCCGGCCCGCGCCCGGATCAGAGCTTGCTCTTCACCGTGTCGGCGGCGTTCTTGACGCCGTCCTTGACGTCGCCGGCGGTCTTCTGGGCCTCGCCCTTCAGCTCCTGGGCCTTGCCCTCGGCCTGCAGCTTGTCGTTGCCGGTGGCGCTGCCGACGCCCTGCTTGATGTTGCCGACCGCCTCGTTGGCGAGACCCTTGATCTTGTCGGTGGTGCTGCTCATGGGAAGCTCCTCGGTTCGTGCAGTTCAGCGACTGCTCAGGTCTGACGAACCGCCGAGACGGCACATTGTTCCGCTGCGACAGAGGATCGGGCCGGCCCCGGGCTGGACCGTGGCGGCGGAACCCGCTAGGTCGCGCGCCCCTCCCTCCGGCACCGGCAGAGATTCGGCATGGCGGCCTGCGGCCTCGATTTCGGCACCTCGAACACCACCCTCGGGCTCACGGGAGCCGGGGGCCTTGCGCTCGCGCGGCTGGAGGGCGAGGCGGTCACGATCCCGAGCGCGATCTTCTTCCCGCCCGCCGGCGACGAGGCGATCGGCCGGGCGGCGATGACGGCCTACGTCGAGGGCCATCCGGGACGGCTGATGCGCAGCCTCAAATCGGTGCTCGGCTCCTCCCTCCTCGACGAGACCACGCCGGTCGGGCGCCGGCGGCTGTCGTTCCGGGCGGTCATCGCCCGCTACCTCGGTGCCGTGAAGGCGCGGGCTGAAGAGCAGACGGGCGACGCGCTGACCCGGGTGGTGCACGGCCGGCCGGTCCACTTCGTCGACGGCGACCCCGACGGCGACCGCCGGGCCGAGGAGGCGCTCGCCGGCATCGCCCGCGAGGTCGGGTTCCGGGACGTGTCGTTCCAGTACGAGCCGATCGCCGCGGCGCTCGACTACGAGCGCGGGCTCGCCCGCGAGGAGGTGGCGCTGATCGCCGATATCGGCGGCGGCACCTCCGACTTCTCGGTGGTGCGCCTGAGCCCCGAGCGCCACCGGGCGGTGGAGCGCGCCGGCGACATCCTGGCCAATGACGGCGTGCGGATCGGCGGCACCGATTTCGACCGCACGCTCAGCGTCGGCGAGGTGATGCCGCTCCTCGGGCTGGGCAGCCCGATGCGCCGCCCCGGCCTCGACGTGCCCTCGTCCTACTACCACGACCTCGCCACCTGGTCGCAGATCAACCGGCTCTACGACGGCAGGACGCTGCGCGAGCTGCGCTCGCTGCGCCGCGACGTGGCGCGCCCCGACCTGATCGACCGCCTCGCCGCGGTGATCGAGGCCGAGCGCGGCCACACCCTGGCGATGGAGGTCGAGGACGCCAAGATCGCCCTCTCGGAGGTCGACCGGATCGGCCTGCCGCTGGGCTGGGTCGAGCCCGGCCTGACGGCCGAGATCGGCCGCCCCGAGCTCGCCCGGCACACGGCCGATCTCGCCCGGCGCATCGGCGCCTGCATCGCGCGCTGCCTGCGCGAGGCCGGGGTGGCGCCGGGCGGGATCGACGCCCTGTTCCTCACCGGCGGCTCGACCCGCCTCGCCCCGGTCCGCGCCGCCATCCTGGCGGCGGCCCCGGAGGCCCGGGTGGTCGAGGGCGACACCTTCGGCTCGGTCGGCCTCGGGCTGACGGTCGAGGCCGCCAGACGCTACGGGTAGCTTCGGCGTTACGGCCGAGGGCTCACTGCGTCGCCGCCGCGACGCCTGCGCGGGCGGCCTCGTTGAACGAGGTGTCGAACACGCCCGCCGCGTCGAGCCGGCGCGGGATCAGCCCGCCCCGGTGGTAGAGGTCGGCGACGCGCTGCTCGTCGGCGATCACGCGCTCGTCGATCGGCGCCGGGCGGATGTCGGCCCGGCGGAACCAGGCGAGCGGTACCGCCTCCGGCAGGCCGATCAGCGCCGACCAGCGCCGGGCGAAGGCCTCCGGATGCGCCGTGCCCCAGACCCGGGCCCGGGCGAGCCGCCGCACGAAATCCTCCAGCGCCGGGCGCTTGCCCGCGATGGCGTCGTCGCGGGCGATCTGGAAGCTGAGGCCCGGGGTCAGCCCGCGCCCGTCGGCGACGACCCGGGCGCGGCCCGAGGTCTCGAGTTGCGAGGTGTAGGGCTCCCAGGTCGCCCAGGCGTCGATGGCGCCGGAGGTCAGCGCCATCTGGGCGTCGGCCGGCAGCAGGAACGACAGCGCGACGTCGCCCGCGCCCCAGCCGGCGCGCTCGGCTTGCGCCAGGACGAGCATGTGGCCGATCGAGCCGCGCCCGGTCGCGACGCGCCGTCCCTTGAGGTCGGCGAAGGTCTTCACCGGCGAATCCGGCCGCACCAGCAGGGCGAGGCCGGCCTGGTCCTGGCGGATCGCGAAGATCGCCTTGATCGGCGCGCCGGCGGCGGCCGCGAAGGTGAAGGGCGCATCGCCGGCGATGCCGGAGTCGATCGCCCCGGCATTGAGCGCCTCGAGCAGCGGCGCGGCGGCCGGGAACTCGCGCCATTCGAGCCGGTAGGGCAGCCCGTCGAGGACGCCCGCCGCCTCCATCAGGGCGCGCGAGCCGCCCTTCTGGTCGCCGACCCGCAGGACGGTCTCGGCGTGGGCGGGCAGGGCGGAGAGGGCGAGGGCGAGGAGGCCGAGGATCAGGCGCATGCCGGGCCTCACGCGGCGGCCGGGCGGCGGGCCGGCGCACCGGCGAGGCGCCGGAAGGCCGGGATCAGCGCGCGCCCGTACTGCACCGCGTCCTCCAGCGGGTCGAAGCCGCGGATCAGGAAGGTCGTCACCCCGAGCTCGCGGTACTCGTGCAGCGTCTCGGCGACCTGCTCGGGCGTGCCGACGAGCGCCGTGGAATTGCCCTGCGCCCCGGTCTCGGCGGCGATCGCGGTGTAGAGCCGCCGGTCGAGCCGCTCGCCCTGCGCCGCCGCCGCGAGCAGCCGGCGCGAGCCCTCGTTCTGCGGCGCGGCGGCCGTGCCGAGGCCGCGGGTGGCGCGCAAGGCCCGGGTGCGCTGCAGGATGGCGTCCGCCCGCGCCCAGGCGGCCTCCTCGGTCTCCGCGAGGATCGGCCGGAACGACAGGCTGAAGCGGATCCGGTCCTCGCGCCCGTGGCTCCGCGCGGCGGCGCGCACCCGGGCGATCGTCTCGCGCACCTGGGCCTGGGTCTCGCCCCAGAGCGCGTAGGTGTCGGCGTGCCGTCCCGCCACCGCGATCGCGGCGTCCGAGGAGCCGCCGAAATAGACCGGCAGGTGCGGCTGCTGCACCGGCTTCACCGCCGAGTAGCCCTGCGCGACGCGGTAGTGGCGCCCGGCGTAGTCGAACGGCGCCGGGCTGGTCCAGGACGCCTTGACGATGTCGAGGTACTCGCCGGTGCGGGCGTAGCGCTCGTCCTTGGTCAGCGCGTCGCCGTCCTGCGCCAGCTCGGCGTCGTTGCCGCCGGTGATGATGTGGACGCCGACGCGCCCGTCGGTGAGCTGGTCGAGGGTCGCGAGCTGGCGCGCGGCCACCGTCGGCGCCTGGAAGCCCGGCCGGTGCGCGATCATCAGGCCGATCCGCTCGGTGACGGAGGCGACGTACTGCGCCAGGGCAAAGCTGTCGGGCGCGGTCGAGTGGAAGGCGATCAGCACCCGGTCGAACCCGCCATGCTCGTGCGCCTGGGCCGCCGCCCGGAGATAGGCGCGGTCGACGACCGGGCCGGCCGGGGCGTGGATCTCCGACCCGTACTGCGCCGCCACGAAGCCGATGAAGTGCACGTCGTCCGCGTGTGCCATGCTGAAAGGTCCTCGCTCAGGCGCCGAGGGCCGCGCGCCCGGCCGCCAGCCGGACCGCGTCGCCCTGGGGCGTGTGGATGCGCGCGCAGAGCACGTCGCGCAGGTGGCGCTCGAGCGGGTTTCTCCGCGAGAGGCCCGGATTGCCCACGAGGGCGACCGCGTCCTGGACGACCGCGATCGCGTTCTCGGTGACGGTGAGCTTCACGAGGCCGCCCTCGCTCGCGGAGGGCGGCTCCCCGGCATCGGTCTCGGCGGCGACGCCGCGCAGGAGCCGGCGATTGACGGCGAGCCGGCGCGCATTCTCGCCGACGGCCTCCTGGATCCTCGGCAGGCTCGCCAGCGGCGCGCCGAGATTGGCCGGCCTGCGCTCGACGAGGTGGCCGCACAGCCACGCCTGCGCCGCCCGCGCGACGCCGTCGTAGAGGCCGCCGAGCAGGGTGGTGAGCCAGGCGGTCGTCACCGGGTCGGGCCCGCCCCATTCGGCGGGCGGGCGCAGGTCGAGGGCGTGGTCGCCGGGGACCGCGACGTCGTCGAGGACGACGTCGTGGCTGCCGCTCGCCCGCAGGCCGAGGTGATCCCAGGTCTCCTCGATCCGCACCCCCGGCGCCGCCATCGGCACCGCCACGAACCCGACCCGCGGCTCGGCCTCGTCGGTACGGGCCCAGACGAGGCCGGCGGCGAGGACTGGCGCCCCGGTGGAGTAGATCTTGCGCCCGCTCACCCGCCAGCCGTCGGGCGTGGCCCGGGCCACCGTCTCCGGCAGCCCGCCGCGGGACGGCGAGCCGAGGGCCGGCTCGACCCGGAGCGCGTTGACGAGGGCGCCCTCGCGCAGGGCCGCCCGCTGCAGCCGCGCGACGATGCCGTCCGGCCCTTCGACGCGGCCCGTCCGGGCGAGGCTGGCATGCTGCACGAACTGCATCGCCAGGACGAGGCTCGCCGCCGGATCGGCCTCGGCGAGCGTCCCGATCACCGCGGCGGCGACCGTGAGCCCGGCGCCCCCGCCGCCCCGGGCGGCCGGCACCGTCAGGCCGGCGAGTCCCGCCTCCCGGATCGCCGCGAGGCTCGCATGGGCAAAGCGCCCCCCGCGGTCGTCGGAAGCGGCGAGCGGCGCCAGGACCGGCACGAGCGCGCGCGCGACCGCGACGGGGTCCCCGGCCGTCGCCTCGGGCGCGGGCCGCCGGAGCGCGATCGTCATGCCGCGGCGCCTCGCGGGCCATCGGGGTGGGGGGCCGGGCGGCACGGGATCGGGGTCGCGGTCCGTCCTGCGTCGCAACGGCGTCGAGCCGGCGCGCGACGGGTCGCGATTGCGAGGAAGTGCCGATATTCGAACATGTCAGAACGATAGCCGGGACGAGGCGAGCGTCAACCGGAATGATGTTCTGATATATTCGGGAGATTGAGAAGTATTTTTCTTGCGCGACGATCGAAGCGAGGACGATCATCGAGGCGGACCATGCACCGACCGGGGTCGCGATCCGGTCGACGAACCTCGGTGCCCGGTCGAGCACGGGCAGGCGTGGTGCCGGCACGCGCACGACCCTTCACGAGCCACACCCCTTTCCCGGACGACTGAAGCGTCGGCGGAAGCAGATCCGGGATCCGGCGGAAGAAGTGCCGCGAAGCGGCTCTGCATGCTGCCACGTTGCGGAAAGCCGGACGCTTCGCGCGTCCTTGTGCTGGTTCCCGGACCTCCCTCCACGTCGTTACGGTCGTCCGGGAGAGGGGACGACTGACGACAGGGCGAGGGGCTGCCGGCACCCCGGCTGCCGGCGGCCCTCACGCAGGCTCCCGGGCCGGCGGCGCGGAGAGGAGGCCCTGGGCCCGGCCCTCGCCGAGGAGCCAGCGGTGGAACGCCCGCGCACCGGTCTTCTTCAGGGAGGCGGGATTCCAGGCGAGGAAGTAGGGCTCCGGCAGGGGCAGGCGCAGGTCGAAGGGAATGACCAGCCGGCCCGTCTCGAGCTCCGGTCCGATGAAGGCCAGCTGCCCGAGCACGAAGCCCTGCCCGGCGAGGGCGGCGTCGATCGCGCTGCCGGACAGGCCGTAGGTGAGGTTCGCCGGCGGCGGCCGGGTGCCGATCAGCCGGCCCCACTCCGCCCAGCCCGGATTGGCGCCGAAGCGCGGGTCCCAGGCGATGTGCAGGAGGGGGAAGCGCAGGATGTCCTCCGGCCCGGACAGGGGCCGTCCCGCGATCAACGCGGGCGCGCAGACCGGCACGATGTGATCGGTGAACAGCTCGGTGCGATGCGGCGGGTGGGTGCGGCCGCCGTAATAGATGCGCAGGTCCGCCGCGCCCTGGCCCAGATCCGGTTCCGCGTCGCTGCCGACGAGCGAGATGCGGGCCTGGGCGCCGAGCTCGGTCCAGTCCCGCATCCGGCGGCCGATCCACTTGCCGAGCACGGTCGTCAGGCAGGACAGGACGATCACGTCCGCGGCCGCCTCGCGCAGGACCGCGCCGGCCTCGGCGAGGGCCGCGAAGCCCTGGCGGATCTGCGCGTGGTAGGTCGCGCCGAGCGGCGTCAGGCGCAGACCGCGGCCGTCGGGGGCCACGAGCTTCGCCGCCACCGCCTCCTCGAGCTTGCGCAGCTGCTGGCCGATCGCCCCCGGCGTCACCCCGAGATCGGCGGCGGCCAGCGTCAGGCTGCCGGTCCGGCCGAGGGCGTCGAAGGCCTGGAGCGCCTTGAGCGGGGGGAGGGCGGACATCGCGATCGTCGATCGGGGCGGGAGGGAGCCGGCCCTGCCGGCCCGTGCTCCCGGACCCGGCAGGTTTTCTAAACCATGAAGCAGAATTTCTCCGGTTCCGGCAAGCCCGCCCCCCGGCATACTGCGGCGGCCGAGACCGCGCCGGGACAGTCCGGGACCCCATGCATCGACGCCACCGCGCAGGAGACCGCGAATGCCCCGATCGGACCAGCTGAAGCTCGGCACGTTCGTCTACACGTTCGGCTTCCACCCCGCCGCCTGGCTGCATCCGGGCAGCGACGTGCGCGGCGCCAACGACCTCGGCCACCTGACCCGCTGCGCCAAGGTCTCCGAGGCGGCCAAGCTCGACTTCATGTTCTTCGCCGATTCCCCGGCGAGCGCGGTCGGCGAGGCGGGGGCGCTCGCCCGCAATCCCACCAAGATGAACCGCTTCGAGCCGATCACCGCGATCACCGCCCTGTCGCAGCACACCGACCGGATCGGGTTCGTGGCGACCGCCTCGACGAGCTACTACGAGCCCTACAACATCGCGCGGCTGTTCGCCTCGGCCGACCACCTCTCGCGCGGCCGGATCGCCTGGAACGTCGTGACCTCGGACCACGACGAGACCGGCTACAACTACAACCGCGAGGGGCTGGCGCCCCATGCCGAGCGCTACGAGCGCGGCGAGGAGTTCCTCGACACCGTGTTCGGCCTCTGGGACAGCTTCGAGGACGACGCGCTGCTGCTCGACCGGGAGAGCGGCGTCTACCACGACAAGGACAAGCTCCACACGCTCGACCACAAGGGCAAGCACTTCCAGGTCCGCGGCCCGCTGAACATCGCCCGCACGCCGCAGGGGCGGCCGGTGATCGCCCAGGCCGGCGGCTCCGAGCAGGGCATGGAGCTCGCCGCCCGCACCGCCGAGATGGTGTTCTCCCTCGCCTCGAACATCGAGAAGAACCGGGCCTTCTACGCCAACGTGAAGGGCCGGATGGCGGCCTACGGCCGCGACCCGGACGACCTCAAGATCCTGCCCGGACTCGTCATCAACGTCGGCGAGACCCGCGAGGAGGCCGAGGCCAAGGCCGAGGAGCTCGTCCGGCTGATGCACCCCGATGTCGGGCTCCTGATGCTCCAGGAATTCCTGGAGACCGACCTCCACGGCGCCGACCTCGACAAGCCGTTCCCGATGGACCGGATGCCCGCCTCCGCCAAGGGCTCGAAGGCGATGTTCGAGGAGCTGAAGGAGTTCGTCACGAAGGGCCACACGATGCGCGAGCTCATCACGCACTACGCCCGGCGCCACACCGGCAACGGCCTCACCGGCACGCCCGCCGAGGTCGCGGACTTCATGCAGGAATGGTTCGAGACCCGCGCGGCGGACGGCTTCATCCTGATGTGCCCGACCCTGCCGTCGAGCCTGGAGGACTTCACCCGCCTCGTCGTGCCCGAGCTGCGCCGCCGCGGCCTGTTCCGCGAGGAGTACGAGGGGACGACGCTGCGGGCCCATCTCGGCCTGTCGACCCCGCCGACCCGCCACGCGCGGGCCCGCGGGCGGGCGTGAGCATGGCGAGGACGACGGCGGCCCCAAGGTCGCATGCGGATGTCCGACGCGGCGGATGCGATGTCCCGGACGGGGGTAGGATGAGCGGAGACGACCTTGCCTCTTCCCGGCTGCGGCCGGGCGACGCCGAGACCGTCCGGCAGGTGTGGCGCGGCGTCGGCGCGACCGTGGCGCTGATCGCGACCGAGCACGGGCCCGGGCGTCACGCGATGCTGGCCACCGCCGTCAGCGCGGTCTCGATGGACCCGCCCTCGCTCCTCGTCTGCGTCAACCGCACCGCCTCGGCGCACGAGGCCCTGCGCGGGCGGGCCGCCTTCTCCGTCGGCATCATGGCCGCGCCGCACCGGGACCTCGCGGCCGCGATCGCCGCGGCGCCGTCGGCGACGCGGTTCGCGCACGGCACGTGGCGCCGGCTGGAGGCCGCCGCGGCGCCGATCGACGGCCTGCCCTGGCTCGAGGAGGCGCAGGCGACGCTGTTCTGCGCCACCGAGGCCTGCCTCGATCACGGCACGCACACGGTCATGATCGCCCGGATCGCCGGGGCGATCGGCTCGCCTGCGATCGATCCCCTGCTGTACTGCGACGGCGGCTACGGCCGGTTCGCGGCCGGGAAAGGGTGAGCCCGCGCCGCGTGGTTCCAGGGCGGCGCTCAGCCCCGGGCGGGCGCCGCCCCGGCCTCCGGGCCGAAATTCGCGACGAGCTGATGCTCGCTGCCGGGATAGAGCAGCCTGACCCCGGTCACCCAGTCGCCCGCGGCGTTCGTGCGCCGGACGATCTCCAGGCAGGCCTCGCCGACCGCGATCTCCAGGAGCTTGGCCTCGGCCGCGGTCGCGTTCACCGCCCGGACGCGGTGGCTCGCGACGCTCCACGGCACCGCCTGCAGCAGCCAGGCCCCCGGGGCGAGGGCGGCGAAGTCCTGGGCGGTCGCGCCCTCGGCGGCGGCGGGGTTGATGAGGCGGGTCTCGAGGCAGAACGGGCGGTCGTCCGCGAGGTGCAGGCCCTGCAGCCACAGGACCGGCCCGCCGCCGGTCGCGCCGCCGAGAAGCAGGGCGTCCTCCTCCTTGCCCGGCCGCGTCCGGCGCGCGAGCAGGCGGAAGCGGTAGGCCCGGCCCGACCGGCGCACCTCGTCGCGGATATCGGCGATCGCCACCACGGCGGATTCGGCCCGCGGCTGCGCGACCTGCGTCCCGCTCTTCTTGCGCCGGACGAGGAAGCCCTCGCGGGCGAGCTGGCCGAGCGCCTTGTTCATCGTCATGCGCGACACGCCGTAGCGCTCGGCGAGGTCGGTCTCGACCGGCAGCCGCGATCCCGGCGGCCAGGCGCCGTCGACGATGAGCGACCGGATGTCCTCGACGATGCGGTCGTGCCGCGTCGCGGTCCTGGGTGGGGCCGCCGTCTCAGACGGGGTAGCCGCGTCGGGCGAGCCGATAGCCGGACCGTCCCGGCCGCGCGCGCGGCGCGATCGGTCGGTCGCGCTCACGCGGGCTTCAGCAACATGGCCGCCCCGCGATCGAGGTAGGTTTCGAGGAACTGCGTCAGGCGCGGGTGGCGCGGCGGGGCGAACAGCTCCGCCGGCGGGCCGTTGAGGAGGACGCGGCCGTGATCGAGGAAGACGATGCGCTGGCCGACCGTCGCCGCGAAGCCGATCTCGTGGGTGACGACCACCATCGTCATGCCCTCGTCCCCGAGGTCGCGCATGACGTTCAGCACCTCGCCGGTCAGCTCGGGATCGAGCGAGGCGGTCGGCTCGTCGAAGAGCAGGATCTTCGGCTCGAGCGCCAGGGCGCGGGCGATCGCGACGCGCTGCTGCTGGCCGCCGGACAGCTCGGAGGGGTAGTGCCGGGCCCGCGCCTCGAGCCCGACCCGGCGCAGCTGGGCCATGCCGCGCTCGCCGGCCTCCCGGCGCGACAGGCCCTGCACGGTGACCAGCGCCTCGGTGACGTTGCCGAGCGCCGTCATGTGCGGCCAGAGGTTGAACTGCTGGAACACCATGCCGATGCCGGAGCGGACCTCGCGGATCCGCGCCTGCGGCAGGCGCCGGCGCCGGCCGTCGGCCTGCTCCTCGAAGCCGAGCGGCTGGCCGTTGACGAGGATCGTGCCGCTGGTCGCCTCCTCCAGGAACGCGATGCAGCGCAGGAGGGTCGACTTGCCCGATCCCGACGGCCCGATCAGGCAGGTGGTGGCGCCGCGGGCGATCTCGAGGTCGATGCCGTGCAGCACCTCGGTCTGGCCGTAGCTCTTGCACAGGCGGCGGATGGCGATGGCGGGGGCGGGGAGCGTCATGCGAACCTGAACTTCGACAGCCGGCGCTCCAGCGCCCGCCCGGCCCAGCCGCAGGCCTCGACCAGCAGCCAGTAGATGAGGGCCAGAAGGAACAGCGATTCCACGAAGGCGTATTGCTGCGAGCCGAGCGCGCTGATCACGGCGGTCGCCTCGGGCACCGCGATGATCGACAGGATTGCGGTCTCCTTGACCAGGATCACCGCCATGTTCACGCATTGCGGCAGGACCAGCATGGTCATCTCGGGCACCAGGATGCGCCGGACGATCTGTGCCCGGCTCAAGCCCACGCATTGCGCGGCCTCGACGTGGCCGCGCGGCACCGCGACGAAGCCGGCCCGGAAGATCTCGGAGAAGTAGGCCGCGGCGTAGACGCTGAGGCCCAGGAGCCCGGCCGGTACCGGATCGAGCCGGATCCCCACGAACGGGCCGCCGAAATACAGCAGGAAGATCTGGATCAGGAAGGGGGTGCCGCGCAGGACCTCGACCGCGAGCCGCAGGGCGAGGCCGAGCGGCCCCGGCCCGAAATGCCGCAGCGCGGCGACGGCGAAGCCGAGCCCGATGCCGAGCGCCAGCGCGGCGAGCCAGATGCCGAGGGTGACCTGGAGCCCCGCCAGGATCGCCGGCAGCGCCGCGACGACGACGGCGAGGTCGAAGCTCATGCGAGCCGTCCCCGGCGCAAGCCGCGCTCGGCCAGGGCGCCGCCGCCCGCCACGATCCAGTTGATCGCGAGGTAGAGGCCGCCGGCGACCGAGTAGAACAGCAGCGGCTCGTAGGTCGAGGCCGCGAGGTTCTGGGCCGTGCGCGTCAGCTCGATGACGCCGACCACCGAGACCAGCGAGGACGCCTTGAGGATCAGGATCGCCTCGTTGACGAGAGCCGGCACGGTGAGCCGCAGCGCGATCGGGGCGCGGATGCGGCGGAACTGCTGCCAGGGCGACAATCCCGCCATGTCGGCGGCTTCCAGCAGGCCGCGCGGCACGCTGGCGAAGCCGCCGCGCAGGTTCTCCGCCTGGTAGGCGGCGGTGCAGAGCGAGAGGCCGACCAGCGCCGCCACGACGCTCGGGACGACGATGCCGACCGCCGGGAGCAGGTTGTAGATCAGCAGCAGCTGGACGAGGAGCGGGACGCCGCGGAAGAAGCTGACGAACACGCCCGCCGGCCAGCGCAGCCAGGGGCGTGGCGACAGCTTGGCGGCGCAGACCAGGATGCCGACCAGGAGGCCGATCCCGATCGAGGCGACGCTGATGACGACCGTGTAGCCGGCCGCCTTCAGCATCAGTTCGAACAGCCGGGCGGTCATCGGGCGCTCAGGGCGGGAACCGCGTCAGAAGCTCGGCTCCGGCGCCACGTCCGGCGTGTCGAACGAGGTGCCGAACCACTTCTCCTGCATCTTCTTCATGCGGCCGTCGGCCTTGATCTTCACCAGCGCCGCCTGCACGGCGTCGAGCAGGGGCTGATCGTCCGGCTTCTTGGTGCCGATATAGCCGAAATAGCTCGTCTGGCCGAAGGGCGGCTTGACGACCGCGAAGGTGCCCGGCTGCTTGGAGGCGACGTAGGCGATGTTCGGCAGCGAGTTCGCGACCGCCGCGATGCGCCCCGCCGCGAGGTCGGCATAGGCTTCGTTGAAGGCCGGGTACTCGCGCGCCACGACCGGCTTCGGCAGCGTCGCGCTGTAGGTCTTCAGCTGGGCGAGCTGCGCCGTGGCCTTGCCGGCGCCGACCATCTTGCCGGCGATGTCCTCGGGCTTCTGGATCGTCGCGTCCTTGGCGCCCTTCAGGACGGCGACGGTCGCCTCGGCGACCGGCGACAGGAACCGGTAGCGCTCCATGCGCGCCTTGGTGATGGTGGCGGGCCCCGCCACCATGTTGAACTGGCCGGCTTCGAGGGCCGGCAGCACGCCGTCCCACGGCAGCTCGACCCACTGGATCTTGACGCCGAGCTCCTTGCCGACCTCCGCGAAGGCATCGACGTTGAAGCCGGCATGATCGCCCGCCGCATCGATGAAATCGAACGGAGCGAAGGCGGTTTCGGTCCCGACCTTGAGAACCCCCGCCGCCTTGACGCGCGCGAGGGAATCCTGGGCCTGCGCCAGCAGCGGCATCGTCATCGACAGCCCCATCCCGAGGGCGATCTGTACGAAGAAACGCTTGTTCATGCAGATCTCCCGTCGGATAAAGCAGGGCGACTGACACGCGCCGATCGATAATATGATTAGACATATGGGCGTCATCCGCGCCTGGTTGTCAATCCGTTGGGCAGCCTGCGAACTGGGAAAAGATCAGGCAGATCGTGCCCTTCCGTGAGGCGGACGGCCCTCCGCGCGCCTCGCCGCCCATCGTCCGCGACCGGTTTCGATGCCTCGGCGCCCTCTCTCGGCCCTCCCACGGGACCTGAATGCTCTCGCGACTTGCCTTCGCGCGAGGCTTGGCGCGTGGCTTGGACTCTTCCGAGACTGGGCGTCGCGCGGCTTCTCGCTTCGCGCGAACGTTGGCTTCGCGGCTCGGAGCCGGAATCCGGAAGGGGTCGCGGCCCACGATCCGGCAGCCGGCCGCGTCTGCGGCTCGCCTCCGCGGCGACCGCACCGATCCCGCGACGACCCGGGAGCACTCGAACATGTCGGATGAGATGACCGCGCCAGCGAAGCTCGAAGCTCGAAACCGCTGGCGCGCCCTACGGGACTCGAACCCGTGTTTTCGCCGTGAAAGGGTCTCTCTGACGTCTTTCCGAGTCTACGGCTGTCCCCAAAATCCGTTCAACATCAGATTGTTAGTTCGCAGGCGTCTAAGCTTGTGCGTGCGAGTTTTGCCGCGCATATTGGACATCTGTTGGACACGGATCAGGAAGACACCTCCCATGGCCCGAACCGTCCGCGACGCCAACCTGGAGACGCGCACCGCACGCGCTCGTCTTGAGCAACGAGGAAAACCGTATTTCCGCACGCTCGAACCCGGCTTGCATCTCGGCTACCGCAAGGTGGCCAAGGGTGCAGGCAAGTGGGTGGCTCGGCACTACGTCGGTGAGCGCACCTACGAAGTCGAGACGCTGGCGACGGCGGACGACTTCTCCGACGCCGACGGTGTGGCGATCCTCAGCTTCCGGCAGGCTCAGGAGCGAGCCCGCGAGCGCATGGTTCAGCGCGCTCACGCTGCGGCCGGCAAGACCAGCCCGTTGACCGTCAAGGATGCCCTGGAAGCCTACCTGGAGTTCCTTGACGCGAACCGGAAGTCGGGCCTGGATGCTCGCCATCGTGCGCAAGCTTTCATCTATCCGTCCCTCGGCGAGGTCGAGGTGGAGGCACTGACGACGTCGAAGCTTGAGAAATGGCTTGCCGATCTGCCGAAGATGCCAGCGCGGATCCGGTCTAAGGCCGGGGCGGAGCAACGCTACCGCAAACTCGGCGAAGACGACGAGAGCAAGCGCCGGCGACGGTCGACAGCGAACCGCACACTGACGGTGCTGAAGGCGGCGCTCAATCGGGCGTGGCGCGCAGGCAAGGTCTCGTCCGACGCAGCCTGGCGACGGGTCGAGCCGTTCGAGAACGTGGATGCGGCACGGGTACGCTACCTGACCGTGGTTGAGGCCAAGAGGCTCATCAACGCGGCTGAACCTGACTTCCGCGCGCTCGTGCAGGGAGCGCTTCAGACCGGGGCCCGCTACGGTGAGCTGGTCGCACTAAAGGTGTCTGACTTCAATCCGGACTCCGGCACGATCGGGATCCGGCGCAGCAAGTCCGGCAAGCCCCGCCACATCGTGCTCACTGACGAAGGCGCCGCGTTCTTTGCCCGCCATGTCGCCGGTAGGGCAGGGGATGCGTCCATGTTCGTGAAGTCGAGCGGCGGGACTTGGGGCGCCTCGCATCAGCTGCGACCGATGGCTGACGCCTGCCGCAACGGCCGGATCACCCCGGCGATCGGCTTCCATGGCCTGCGCCATACCTGGGCGAGCTTGGCGGTCATGAACGGCACGCCCCTGATGGTGGTGGCGCGCAACCTCGGCCACGCCGACACACGCATGGTCGAAAAGCATTACGGCCACCTAGCTCCATCCTACGTGGCTGATGCGATCAGAGCAGGCGCACCACGGTTCGGAGCCATGAGCGACAATGTTGAGCCGCTGCATTCATCGGGAGGTTGATACGATCGATGAAAATGAAAATGATCCCATCTGGCCATCTGCTACTACAAGATGCGTGGCAAGATTTGACAGAACGGTACGTGAATTTGGCTTATCCTGATGGAAGGCCAAAACTTCCTTCCGGCGAAGAAACATCAAGTTTTCTTTTAGGAATGCACCAGTTCCACGCGAGTTACGTAATACAGCAATGTCTACTCGATGGCGAGATGGTGGGACTATATACCGATCTTGAGGGAACAAAGAATATTCCAGCAGGATTTTGGCGAGACAATGCTGGGAACGATGCGATATGGAATGGAATAACTCCAGCTAGTTTAACTAGCAGCAGCGAGTGGATATTTGTTACATCCAATCAATACAAAGATTTATTATCAGCTTTGCGAATGATCGAGGTTGCTGGCGCCGGGCTGCAGATTGATAGGGCTGAGGCTCACGGGGATGATACCGCTAAGCGGAAGACACTAACAGCAGCGGATATTCGTAGCGCCGTCGCGATGTTGAGCAAGGAAACTCGGGCGAAAAGGATGACGCGCGACGCGCAGAAGCGGCTTCTCCGTCAGAGTTTCGCAGGCAAGGACATCACAGAGGCGAATTTTCGCAGCATTTTCAAGGAGGTGCCGACCAAGATCGGCGCGCCCAGAAAGGCTGACAAGGAAGGCTGACGCTAAATTCGAGCGTCAGCTTTATCATAGTTGTTGATAGATAATCGTCTGCATACCTTGAAGCACCGCCAGAGACGAAGGCAGGTGCACAGATGCAATCACTGACGATCCATGAATGGTGCGAGCGCCACAAGCTGTCTCGCGCAAGTTTCTACAATCTGCTGAAGGCCGGCAAAGCGCCGCGCATCATGAAAGTCGGTGCAGCTGTCCGGATCACGGATGACGCTGACCGCGACTGGTGCCGTGCGCGAGAGGCCGATGCACTAATGAAGCAGCAGGAGGCCGCGTAACAGGCATGGCCCACAACGTCAGAACCCCCGCCGCGGGCACGGCGAGGGTCCTGGGAAATGTCTGCGTCGCTGCTGACACCTGGGATATACCGTACAGTCCCCGCGAAATCCAGATGCGGCGCTTGCTTGCCCGCTTCGATTTCAGCCCTGAGCGCGCTCGCGCCGTCGCCGAGTTGGCGTTCGCTACGACCGGGAGGCGCGCGTGAGCGCCCCCACCCCCGCGCTCCGGCCGGCCGATCGATATGGTCCATGGGCCGACGGACTGAGCACGGCCGAGCGGCGCGCACGGCTCAGGTGCTTGCGAGCTATCGTGCACCTCGTTTGCGGCACTCACGGTGCCGATCTAGCCGCGACGCTTGAGCAGGCAGAATTCGAAGCTGATGCGCTCCGGCGCTCTGTCGATGAGCTGGGACGGCTTGCCTCTTTGGATCGAAGGAAGGTGCTGACAACGTTCGCGACGCTGCACCGCCGGCGCGCGCCAAACCGGGGGAGCGAGTCATGAACGCGCCCCTCCGGAACACCAACCACATCGCCCACGGCAGCCCCGAGATGCTGCGCGAGTGCGCGGCAGAGTGTCTGAATATGGTCAGCTTTTACACCGGCATGGCAGTCGATTACGCCGCTGCCACCGACGATGTCGGACTCAACTACGCGACCCGTCAAGCCGTCGCCGCAATGCGCCAAGCCGTCAGCATCTTGGCGATGCTCCGCGCGATGAAGGAGAACGGCAGTCAGAACCGCGAGGAGGTGCAGTCGTGAAGCGCGAGCACGATCCTCTCGACGAGCCGCTGCCTGACATGGGGCCTGGGATTGCCCCGTTTCTG
>NZ_LWHQ01000089.1 GCF_001653715.1 Methylobacterium platani | reverse complement strand
GCCGTTAACCGCCCCAGCGCCTATGGTACTGTGTCTCAAGACACGGGAGAGTCGGTCACCGCCAGACCTGCCAAGCACGTCACACCTTCCCTCATCGCGACAACACCCTGGCGCGGGGTGGAGCAGCCCGGTAGCTCGTCAGGCTCATAACCTGAAGGTCACAGGTTCAAATCCTGTCCCCGCAACCAACCACACGAAAACCCCCGCCGGGCGCGCCCGGCGGGGGTTTTCGTCGTGTCGGCGTCAGCGCATCACGAAACCCTCGTAGCCGTCCGCGGCGATGCGGTCGCAGATGCCGCGGTAATGCGCCATGCCGCCGGCATAAGGCATGAACACCCGCGGCTTGCCCGGCACGTTGGCGCCCAGGTACCACGAGCTGCTCGCCATCGGCAGCAGGGTAGCGGACGCCGCCCGGTTCACCTCCGCGCCCCAGAATTCCGCCGCGTCCGGCTTCGCCTCGATCCGGTCGAGACCGCGCTCGCGCAAGAATGCGAGGCAGTCGGCGATCCATTCGGCATGCTGCTCGATCGCCACCGGCATGTTGGTGAGCACCGAGGGGCTGCCCGGGCCGGTCATGGTGAACAGGTTCGGGAAGCCCGGCACCTGCAGGCCGAGATAGCTCGTCGGGCCCGCCGCCCACACGTCCTTGAGCGCAAGACCGTCGCGGCCCCGGATGTCGAGGGCGAGGAGGGGGCCGGTCAGGGCGTCGAAGCCGGTGGCGAAGACGATGACGTCGAGGGGGTAGGTCGCGTCCGCGGTGCGCACGCCCTCCGGCACGATCGCGGCGATCGGCGTCGCCTTCAGGTCGACCAGCGTGACGTTCGGGCGGTTGAAGGTCTCGAAGTAATGCGTGTCGATCGGCGGTCGCTTGGTCGCGAACAGGTGGTCGCGCGGCGTGAGCGCCTCCGCCGTCGTCGGGTCGGCGACGATGCTGCGGATCTTCTCCCGGATGAACGCCGAGGCGGTCTCGTTGGCGTCCTTGTCGAGCATGATGTCGCGGAAGGCGGCGCGGAAGCGCAGGCCGCCGCGCTCCCAGGCCGCCTCGTAGATCGCCTCTCGCTCCTGGGGCGAGACGTCGAAGGCGGAGCGGTCGGAGAAGTCGAAGGGATGGCCGTTCGGCGCCGCGCGGGCCTTGGCGCGCAGCTCCGAGGAATTCTCGCGCACCCAGGCCTTGAACTCGTCGTCCATCGGGCCGTTGCGGGCCGGCACGCTGTAATTGGCGGTGCGCTGGAATACCGTGAGATGCGCGGCCTGCGCGGCGATCACGGGCGCGGCCTGGATCCCGGTCGAGCCGGTGCCGATCAGCCCGACGCGCTTGCCGGAAAAGTCGACGCCCTCGTGCGGCCAGCGGCCGGTATGGTACCAGGCGCCCGCAAAGCGCTCGAGGCCCGAGATCGCCGGCACGTTGGCGCTCGACAGGCAGCCGACGGCGGTGATCAGGAACCGGGCCTCGAACCGCTCGCCGCCTTCCGTGGTGACGGTCCAGCGGTTGGCGGCCTCGTCGTAGGCGGCGCCGGCGACGCGGGTGCCGAGCTGGATGTCGCGCCGGAGATCGAAGCGGTCGGCGACGTGGTCGAGGTAGCGGCGGATCTCGCCGTGCTCGGGGTAGCGCTCGCTCCAGTCCCACTCCTCCTCGAGCTCGCGCGAGAACGAGTAGGAATAGTAGTAGCTCTCGGAATCGCAGCGCGCCCCCGGATAGCGGTTCCAGTACCAGGTGCCGCCGATGCCCTCGGCCGCCTCCAGCACCCGTACCGACAGGCCGAGCCGGTCGCGCAGCAGGTGCAGCTGGTACAGGCCGGAGAACCCGGCCCCGACGATGATCGCGTCGAAGCGGCGGACGGGCCGGGATGCGTCCGGTGGTTCTGCCGCGTGTGGCTCTGTCATGGCGTCGGCGTCTCCCTGTCCGGAGACCGTCGCGCCCCTCGGCGCCCGGCTTCCGTGATGGCGGGCTCCCGCGGTCATGGCGTGACCGGGAGCCCGTCGGCCGAGGCTAGCCCGCGCCGCGGGGACCGACCAAGCCCATCCGGCGCGCGCCACCCATGAGAGGAGATCGGGAGCCGAGACCGCCGCCCGCGCCGGCATCCCCTCGCGCCCTCGAACGCATCCGCTCGACGGCGCGGCGGTATCACGCGCCGCGATCGTTGCGGCGCAGGCTCTCGGGCATCGCGAAGAGCAGGAGGCCGGCGGCGACGAGGCAGAGACAGCCGATGCCGTAGAGCGCCGGCGTCGTGGAGCCGGTGAGGTCCTTGACCCAGCCGACCATCACCGGGCTGACGATGCCGCCGAATTGGCCGAGCGTGTTGATGAGCGCGATGCCGCCCGCCGCGCCGACGCCGGTGACGAGCTTCGCCGGCAGGGTCCAGAAGGTCGGGATCGACGCGACGATGCCGGAGCCGAGCAGCGCCAGGGCGATCATCAGGGGCACGATCTGCTTGTCGAACAGGCCGGCGAGGAAGAAGCCCGCCGCCGCCGCGACCGCGAGGCCGGCGACGAATTTCGGCCGCTCGCCCGAGGCGTCCGACAGGCGCCCGATCACGATCATGCTGACCGCGCCGCAGATGTAGGGAATCGCGGTCAGGAAGCCGACCGAGGCGGCGGCTCCGCCGCTCGCGGTCTTGATCAGGTCCGGCCCCCAGAAGTTGAGGCCGTAGGAGCCGACCTGGAGCAGGAAGTAGACGAGGGCGATGAGCAGGAAGCCCGGCTGCTTGATCGCCCCCCAGAGCGAGTGGTCGCCGATGCCGTGGTTGTGGTGGGCGATGCGCGAGGACAGGAGGTCCTTCTCCGCGGGCGAGAGCCAGCGCGCGTCGGCGATCCGGTCGTCGAGGCGGGTGAGCACCAGGGCGCCGAGGATCAGGCAGGGCAGGCCGCCGGCGAGGAAGAGCCACTGCCAGCCGGCGAGGCCCGCGACGCCGTTGAGCCCGCCGAGGATCAGCCCGGCCACCGGCGCGCCGACGATGCCGGCGAAGGCCGAGGCGACGAACATGAACGAGGTGATGCGGCCGCGAAACGAGGCCGGGAACCACAGGGTGAGGTAGTACAGGATGCCGGGGGCGAAACCGGCCTCCATCGCGCCGATCAGGAAGCGCAGGACGTAGAAGTGCCACTCGGTGCGGATGACGATCATCAGCGCGGTGGCGATGCCCCACGAGATCATGATCCGGGCGATCCAGCGCCGCGCCCCGACCCGGTAGAGGGCGAGGTTCGACGGCACCTCGAAGATCACGTAGCCGACCACGAACATGCTCGCGCCGAGGCCGTAGGCGACGTTGCTGAAGCCGAGGTCGCTCTGGAGCTGGAACTTGGCGAAGCTGATGTTGATCCGGTCGAAGAACGCGAACAGGTAGCAGATCATGATCAGCGGCATCAGCCGCCAGGCGACCTTGCGGACGATGCCGGCCTCGGTGAGCGTCTCGGTGCCGGCGACCGGGCCGGCGGTGGCGATGGCCATGGGGTTTCCTCCGGGCGTGGTGCTGTCTGCGGGCATGGGGGAGCCTTCGCCCGGGGCGCGGGCGGGGCTGGTGCGTCGCGAGGGTCGCGGGGCCGCCTTCTCGCGGGCGGCCTGCCGTGGGCGTCAGGCCGCCTTGAGCGGCGGGGCCGGGTGGAGGTCGCGCGGCCGGCCGGCCTTGGCGACCTGGCCCGGCCCGTCGTGGCCGACGAGGCGGGGGAGGTCGCGGGAGAGGGCGATGAGCGCGTCGAGGTCGAGCCCCGTCGACAGGCCCATCTCCTCGGCCATGCTGGCGAGGTCCTCGGTGCAGATGTTGCCGGTGGCACCGGGCGCGAACGGGCAGCCGCCGAGGCCGCCGAGCGCCGCGTCGAACCGGCGCGCGCCGGCATCGTAGGCGGCGAGCACGTTGGCGAGGCCGCAGCCGCGGGTGTTGTGGAAGTGCAGCGTCAGGCGCTCGGCCCCGACCAGGGGCAGCACCCGGGCGACGAGGCGGGCGACCTGGCGCGGGTTGGCCATGCCGGTGGTGTCGGCGAGCGTCACCCCGTCGACCCCGAGCGCCAGGTAGCGCTCGACCTGGGCCAGCACCTCGTCCTCCGGCTGGACGCCCTCGAACGGGCAGCCGAAGGCGGTCGCCGCGGTGGCGTTGACGCTCACCTGCCCGCGCACGGACGCCATGATCGCGGCAAAGCCCTGGATCGAGGCCTCCGGAGTCATGCCCATATTGGCGCGGTTGTGGGTCTCGCTCACCGAGGCGACGAGGTTGATCTCGTCGGCGCGCGCCGCGAGCGCCCGCTCGGCGCCCTTCGGGTTCGGGACGAGGGCGACGTAGGTCGTGCCGGGCCGGCGGGCGATCCCCGAAAACACCTCGGCCGCGTCGGCGAGCGCCGGGACCGCCTTCGGCGAGACGAAGGACGAGACCTCGATGCGGGAAAAGCCGGCTTGCGACAGCGCGTCGATCAGCCGGATCTTCTCCGCGGTCGGCACGAAGGCCGGCTCGATCTGGAACCCGTCGCGGGTCGCGACCTCCTGGATGACGATCCGGCTCACGCGACGGCTCCCTTCCGGCGAAGCGCCGCGATGCCGGCCTCGTCGAAGCCGAGATCGGCGAGCACCGAATCGGTGTGGGCGCCGAGCGCCGGACCCTGCCAGCGCACGGCGCCCGGCGTCTCGGAGAGCTTCGGCACGATGCCGGGCATCTTGACCCGCGTGTCGCCGGGCAGGTCGGCCTCGAGGATCATGTCGCGGGCGTTGTAATGCGGGTCGGCGACGATGTCGGCCACCGAGTAGATCCGGCCGGCCGGCACCTCGGCGGCCTCCAGCACCTCGAGCGCTTCCGTCACCGTCAGGCTCCTCGTCCAGCCGGTGATGACGCCGTCGAGCATCGCGGCCT
Source organism: Methylobacterium platani (assembly GCF_001653715.1). Classification (GTDB taxonomy): domain Bacteria; phylum Pseudomonadota; class Alphaproteobacteria; order Rhizobiales; family Beijerinckiaceae; genus Methylobacterium; species Methylobacterium platani. The sequence continues at coordinate 20,400 of NZ_LWHQ01000089.1, read as the reverse complement.
GCCTGGAGCGGCCGTCGTTGTTGCGGAAATCCGGGTTCTCGGCGAGGTCGGGCCGGCCGATCGCGGTCATCAGGCGGCGGAAGATCGGGTCGCTGTTGCCGGCGATGACGACGAAGCCGCCATCCTTGGTCGGATAGGTGTTCGAGGGCGTGATGCCGGGCAGGGCGCCGCCGGTGCGGGTGCGGACCTCGCCCAGCAGGTCGTATTCCGGCACCAGGCTCTCCATGACGTTGAACACGCTCTCGACGAGCGAGACGTCGATCACCTGGCCGGCGCCCTGGCCGGTCTTCACCCGCAGCAGCGCCATCAGGGCGCCGATGACGCCGTGGAGCGAGGCGAGCGTGTCGCCGATGCTGACGCCGACGCGGGCCGGCGGGGTGCTCGGATCGCCGGTGGTGAAGCGGATGCCGCCCATCGACTCGCCGATCGCCCCGAAGCCGGGCCGGTCGCGGTAGGGCCCGGTCTGGCCGTAGCCGGAGATGCGGACCATCACGAGGTTCGGGTTCAGCGCCGACAGCACGTCCCAGCCGAGGCCGAGCTTCTCGAGCCCGCCGGGCCGGAAGTTCTCGACGACGACGTCGGCGCCTTCCGCCAGCTGCTTGACGATCGCGAGGCCGTCCGGCGACTTCAGGTTGACGGCGATCGACTTCTTGTTGCGCGACTGCAGGTACCACCAGAGCGAGGTGCCCTCGTGCATCTTGCGCCACTTGCGCAGGGGATCGCCCTCGCCGGGCGGCTCGACCTTGATCACCTCGGCGCCGAACTCGGCCATCAGGCGGGTGGCGAAGGGCGCGGCGATCAACTGGCCGAGTTCCAGAACGCGAATGCCCGCGAGCGGTCCGCTCATGGCGTCGACTCCCTGTCGGTATGATTGCGGGCGTTATATTTGCCGGACGCGGCGCGGATCCAACCGTATCTCGCCAGCGAGCGTTCTCCCCAGGAGAACGCAGGGCGAGGGCAGGGCGGGGCTCAGGCGCCGGATCGCTGCGTCAGGTGCGCGACGAGGAGGCCGGCCGCCGGCGAGAGGGTGCCGGGGCGCGTGACGATGTTGAGCGCGCGCGCCGCCCAGGGGTCGGAGAGCGGCACCGCGGCGAGCTGCATCGCGCCGCCGATGAGGCCGAAGACCTGCTCGGGGACGACGCCGAGGCCCATATCCGCCTGGACCATGCGGCAGACCGCGTCGAAGCCCGGCACGTGCACCCGCAGCCGCAACGGGCGGCCGATCCGCTGCGCCTCGGCCCGGACGCTGTCGTAGATCGAGCTCTGGGCGTGCAGGCCGATGAAATCGTAGCCGAGCGCCTCCGCGAAGGCGATGCCGGCCCGCCCGGCGAGGGGATGCTCGGGCCGCATCACCAGGACGAGCCGGTCGCGCCGGTAGAGGGTGGAGCGCAGGTCGAGGGCGGCGACGCTGCCCGAGCAGATCCCGATCTCGGCCGCGCCCTCGGCGACGCCGCGGATCACCCCGCCGCTCGGCCGCTCCTCGAGGTCGATCTTGATCGCGCCCTGCCGCGCCAGGAAGGCGCGCAGGTCCTCGGGCAGGAACTGCACGATCGCCGAGAGGTTGGCGAGCATCCGGACGATGCCGCGCACCCCCTTGGCGTGCTCGGCGAGTTCGAGGGCGATCTGCTCGGCGCTCGCCAGCATGCGGCGGGTGTGGTGCAGCAGCGTCTCGCCCGCCGGGGTCGGGCGCATGCCCCTCGGCTCGCGGGTGAGCAGGATGCAGCCCAGGGTCTGCTCCAGCTCGGCCAGGCGCTTGCTCACCGCGGAAGGCGCGATCGCGGCGGCCCGGGCCGCGCCGTTGAGCGTACCCTCCTCGCAGATCGCCGCGAACAGCCGCAGCGTCTTGAGGTCGAGGCGGTTCAGGAGGCCCGGGGCGGGCAGGTCGTCGGGAATGGCCTACTCTCCCTGGGGCACCGTCGGATCTCGGGGCGGGCGGGTTCGCGGGCGGGGGGAGGCCCGGCCGGACGCGCTCGACCGGCGGCGAGCGCGCCGCCCCGGCCGACGAGCATGGCAGATGGCCGCGCCGAAGCCCACCGGACCGGGGATACGCCGTCCGATCCCCGAATCGGAGCGCCCGGGTCGATCGGCGATTCGCGGCAGGTCCGGGCCGCCCCGCATCCCGCCGGCCGGGTTCCGCCATGCGGGGACTGACGTCGTTACCGGCGCGCAGGGAACGATCGTGCGACGACATCCGGTGTCACCTGACGAGAGGCGCCAAGTTCATCATGCCTCCTGCCAGGTCCTGCTATCGATGTCGGCGTAATGATTCGAGACGACTTATTGGTCGGCGAGGAAGGCGGAGGCTTACGGTAGGTCGGGACGATCTCGGAAACTGGGTTGCCCGCCGCGCCGCGCCGGTTTCCCGCACTGGCGGGAATCCCCGCCTTCCCCTAAGGTGCGCGGAGTCGGGATCGTGTCCGGTCCGATCGGCACGAGGGCGAGGACGGCGATGCGGTCTGTGCAACCGGCGGAACTGACGGCCTGCGACAGGGAGCCGATCCATATCCTCGGCACGCTGCAGCCGCACGGCTTCCTGCTGGCGCTCGAGGGACCGGACCTGCGCATCGTCCAGGCGAGCGCCAACCTGCCCGACCTTCCGGAACGCCCGGCCGGCCGGGCCCACGGCCGCCCCCTGCGGGAGGCGCTGCCGGAGGTGAGCGAGGCGGTCGTCGCGGCGCTGGCGACCCAGCTCGGCCGCGACGGCGCGGCCTATCTCGGCGCGCTGACCCTCCGGACCGCCGCGGGGCCCCGGACCTACGATCTCGCGGCCCACCGCTCCGGCGCCCTCACGGTGCTCGAATTCGAGGAGAGCACCGGCGAGAACGGGGCCGGCGGCCTCGACACCCTCTATCCGCGGCTGCGCGCCTTCATCGAGGCCCTGCACGGCGCCGTGAGCGTCGAGGACCTGTGCGGGCTGCTTGCCGCCGACATCCGCCTGCTCACCGGGTTCGACCGCGCCCTGGTCTACCGGTTCGACCGGGACTGGAACGGCACCGTCGTGGCCGAGGACGGCAACGGCGTGCTGCCCTCCTACCTCGACCTGCGCTGGCCGGCCTCCGACATCCCGGCCCAGGCGCGGGAGCTCTACCGCCGCAACCGCCTGCGCATCATCCCGGACGCGGCCTACGAGCCGGTGCCGATCGTGCCGCTCCTGACCCCGTCGACCGGGGCGCCGCTCGACCTCAGCCAGTCCGTCCTGCGCAGCGTCTCGCCGGTCCACGTCGAGTACATGCGCAACATGGGCACGGCGGCCTCGATGTCGATCTCGATCCTGGTCGAGGGCGCGCTGTGGGGCCTGATCTCCTGCCACAACAAGACCCCGCGGCGGGTGCCGCTGCAGACCCGCAACGCCTGCGACATCCTCACCCAGACCTTCGCGTTGCAACTCGCCGCCAAGGAGCGCGGCGCGCTCGCCGAGCAGCGCCTGGCACTCGGGGCGATCCAGGCCCGCCTCCTCGCCTTCATGGCCGAGGAGGAGAACTTCGTCGAAGGCTTCCTCAAGCACCCCGAGGACGTCCTGGCCCTCACCGGCGCCGGGGGCGCGGCGATCGTCACCGGCCAGCGCTGCCACCTCATGGGGCGCACCCCCTCCGAGCGGCAGGTCCGCGCGGTCTACGAGTGGCTCTCGGCCGAGCATGCCGGCGAGGCGGTCCACGTCACCGACGCCCTGGGCGACGAATACCCGCCAGCCCGCACCATCGCCGACAGCGCCAGCGGGCTCCTGGCGATCTCGATCTCGGAGAAATACGCCAGCTACGTGCTGTGGTTCAGGCCGGAGGTGATCCAGACCGTGCGCTGGGGCGGCGACCCGACCAAGGCCGCCACCAAGGACCCGGACGGCGGCCCCGACCGGCTGCACCCGCGCCAATCCTTCGAGACCTGGAAGGAGACGGTGCAGGGCCGCTCGCTGCCGTGGTCGGGGCCGGAGATCGACGCCGCCAAGGACCTGCGCGCCGCGGTGCTCGGCATCGTGCTGCGCCGGGCCGAGGAGCTGGCGGCGCTCACCGAGGAGCTGCAGCGCTCGAACAAGGAGCTCGAGGCCTTCTCCTACTCGGTCAGCCACGACCTGCGGGCGCCGTTCCGGCACATCGTCGGCTATGCCGAGCTCCTGCGCTCGCGCGAGGGCGAGAAGTTCTCCGACCGCGGGCGCCGCTACGTCGACACCATCATCGAGGCGGCGTTCTCCGCCGGCACCCTCGTCGACAACCTGCTGACCTTCTCGCAGATGGGCCGCAACGCCCTCAACCGCATCCCCTGCGACATGAACCAGCTCGTCGAGGACGTGCGCCGGAAGATGATCCGCGACATCCCGCTCGAGCGGGCGATCCGCTGGCAGGTCGGTCCCCTCGGCCGGGTCCAAGCCGACCCGGTGATGATGCGGCTGGTGATCGAGAACCTGCTGTCGAACGCCGTCAAGTACACCCGCGGCCGGCCCGAGGCGCTGATCGAGGTGGTGCGCGAGGCGGACCGCGAGGCCGAGGCGGTGTTCTGCGTGCGCGACAACGGCGTCGGCTTCGACATGGCCTACGTCAACAAGCTGTTCGGCGTGTTCCAGCGCCTGCACCGGGTCGAGGAGTTCGAGGGGACCGGGATCGGGCTCGCCAATGTCCGCCGCATCGTCGAACGTCACGGCGGGCAGGTCTGGGCCGAAGGCGACCTGGGACACGGTGCGACGTTTCACTTCACGCTTCCCGTCAGGTAGGAGGGCGCGATGGCCGACCTGAAGCCGATCCTCCTCGTCGAGGACAATCCCAACGACATCGAGCTGACCCTCGCGGCGCTCGAGAAGAGCCAGCTGGCGAACAAGATCGTCATCTGCCGCGACGGCGCCGAGGCGCTGGACTTCCTGCGCCGCCAGGGCCCGCACGCGGACCGGCCGGTGCAGGATCCGGCGGTGGTGCTGCTCGACCTGAAGCTGCCGAAGGTCGACGGGCTCGAGGTGCTGGCGGCGGTGAAGGGCGATCCGCGGATGCGGGCGATCCCGATCGTGATGCTGACCTCGTCGCGGGAGGAGAGCGACCTCGTCCGCTCCTACCAGCTCGGGGTGAACGCCTTCGTGGTGAAGCCGGTCGGCTTCAAGGAGTTCTTCGAGGCGATCCAGGATCTCGGCGTGTTCTGGGCCGTGCTCAACGAGCCGCCGCCCCACCGGTCGGACTGGGCCTCCGGTGCCTGAGGCGACGGCGCCGGAGGACGGCGAAGCCCCCTTGCGCATCCTGCTCCTCGAGGACAGCGACCTCGATGCGGAGCTGCTCGCGGCGGTCCTGGAGGATGCAGGCCTCACCGTCGCGACCGACCGGGTGATCACCCGCCACGCCTTCGCGGCCGCGACCGCGCAGGCGTGCCACGACATCATCCTGGCCGACTACGTCCTGCCGGCCTTCGACGGGATGAGCGCCCTCGCCACCGCGCGCCGGAACTGCCCCGGGATCCCGTTCGTGTTCGTCTCCGGCACCCTCGGGGAGGACGTGGCGGTAGAGGCGCTCAAGCACGGCGCCACCGACTACGTGACCAAGCAGCGCCTCGACCGGCTGCCGCGGGTCATCCTGCGCGCGCTCTCGGAGGCCCGCGCCCACATCCGGCGCCGCGCCGCCGAGCAGGCCCTGCGCGACCTGAACGAATCCCTGGAGCAGCGCGTCGCCGAGCGGACGCGGGAGCTCGCCGAGGCCAACCGGGCGCTCCAGCACCAGATCGCGGAGCGCGAGCGGGTCGAGGGGGCCCTGCGCCAGGCCCAGCGCCTCGAGGCGGTCGGCCAGCTCACCAGCGGCGTCGCCCACGACTTCAACAACCTCCTGACGGTGATCGCCGGCAACATCGAGTTCCTGGAGCGCGCGGTCGTCGACGAGCGCTCGAAGCGCCGCCTCGACATGATGCGGGGCGCGGCCGAGCGCGGCGCCCGGCTCACCGCCCAGCTCCTCGCCTTCTCGCGCCGCCAGAAGCTCGCGCCGGTGCCGGTGCAGCTCAACCAGACCGTCGCGTCGATGCGCGACCTGCTGCAGAGCTCGATGGGCGGCTCGGTCCGCATCGAGATGACGCTGCAGCCCGACCTGTGGCCCGCCCTCGTCGACGCGACCCAGATCGAGCTCATCATCCTCAACCTCGCCATCAACGCCCGCGACGCGATGGCGGTCGGCGGCTGCCTGACGATCGAGACCGCCAACGTGCAGCTCGACGCCGCCCCGACCCGGGCCGAGGAGCCGAGCCCGGGCGACTACGCCATGGTGGCGGTGAGCGACACCGGCACCGGCATCCCGGCCGACGTGCTGGCCCGGGTGTTCGAGCCGTTCTTCACCACCAAGGAGGTCGGCAAGGGCTCCGGCCTCGGCCTCGCCCAGGTCTACGGCTTCGCCAAGCAGTCGGGCGGCGGGGTGCGCATCGACACGCGGGACGGCGAGGGCACCTCGGTGCGGGTCTACCTGCCGCGGACCGCCGCCGGGACCGCCGCGCCCGAGACACGCCCGGTCGAGCTCGACTGCGCCTCGGCCCGCAGCCCCGGCGACCGGCGGGTGGTGCTCGTCGTCGACGACGACAGCGCCGTGCGCGACATCACGACGACGCGCCTCGGCGAGGCCGGCTACGCGATCCGCGAGGCGGGGTCGGGCCTCGCGGCGATCCAGGCGCTGGAGGCCGATGCCTGCGTCGACCTCGCGGTGCTCGATTTCGCGATGCCGGGCATGAACGGCGTCGAGGTCGCGACCGTGATCCGGCAACGCTGGCCGCAGATCCAGATCCTGTTCGTCACCGGCTACGCCGACCACACCGCCCTGGCGCAGGTCGATGCCGGCGGCGACGACCGGGTGGTGCAGAAGCCGTTCCGCGGCGAGGATCTCGAGCGCAAGGTCGCGTCGATCCTCGGGACCCGGCCGCGGCCGGAGCTGAAGCTGGTGACCGGCGGGGCCGCGCGTCGGCCAGTGTGATCCGGAACAGTCGCGATCGGGCTTCGGCGCGCCGCGTCAAGCAGCGCCGCAGACGCCTCCGATCCGGCATGCTACGGTCCGCCTCGATAAGGATCGGCTCGCATGCTCGGCCAGTCCTTCGGAGGAAAGCCCGGCATGGCAGGAGCCCCGTCGCTCCCGTTCCGCTCGCAAGCTCGCGCCGCCGTTCCGGCCGCCGATGCCGCGCCGAACGCCCGCCGTCACGCCGCCGGCATCCTCGCATCGTCCCAGCGTCCGCTCCCCACCGCGAGGTTCCCATGACAGTGACCAAGTTCGGACTCGGCCAGCCGCTGCGCCGGGTCGAGGATCGTCGCCTGATCACCGGCGAGGGCCATTACGGCGACGACCACGCCCCCGAGGGCTGCCTGCACGCGGCCCTGCTGCGCAGCCCGCACGCCCACGCGAAATTCACCGTCACCGATCTCGACGCCGCCCGGGCGATGCCCGGCGTACACCTCGTGCTGACCGCCGAGGACGTCGCCAACCTCACCGACATCAAGTGCCAGGCGCCGCTGCCGAACGGCGACGGCAGCCAGAACCACGTCGCCAACATTCCGCTGCTCGCCAAGGGCACGGCGAAGCACATCGGCGACGCCGTCGCCTTCGTGGTCGCCGACACGGTGGCCCAGGCCCGCGACGCCGTCGAGGCGATCGGCATCGACTACGAGGTTCTGCCGGCCGTCGTCGGCATCCGCGGCGCCATCGCGGGCGGCGCGACCGCGGTGTGGGACGAGCAGCCGGACAACATCTCGTTCGACTCGACCATGGGCGACAAGGCTCCGGTCGACGCCGCCTTCGCCAAGGCCGCCAAGGTGGTGAAGGTCGAGGTCGAGAACCAGCGCCTCGTCACCAACTACATGGAGACCCGCAGCGTCGTCGCCGAGTACGACGCGGGCACGAAGCGCTTCACCCTCACCATCCCGAGCCAGGGCGTGCACGGCCTGCGCAAGACCCTGACGGGCGTGCTCGGGATCGAGAAGGACCAGATCCGGGTCGTCACCGGCGATGTCGGCGGCGGCTTCGGCACCAAGACCTTCACCTACCGCGAGTATCCCCTGGCGGCGGAAGCCGCGCGCCGTCTCGGCAAGCCCGTGAAGTGGGTCTCGGAGCGCGGCGAGCACTTCGTCGCCTGCACGCAGGGCCGCGACAACCTCTCGGTCGGCGAGGTGGCGCTCGATGCCGACGGCACCTTCCTCGCCATGCGCTTCGACGTGATCGGCGATCTCGGCGCCTACCTGTCGCAGTACGGGCCCTACATCCCGTATCTCGGCGCGACGATGCTGACCGGCGTCTACAAGACCCCGGCGGTATTCGTCCGGGTGCGCGGCATCTACACCAACACCGTGCCGGTCGACGCCTATCGCGGCGCCGGGCGGCCGGAGGCCGCCTACCTGATCGAGCGCCTGGTCGACCGGGCGGCGCGGGAGACCGGGATGTCGCCGGCCGAGATCCGCCGGCGCAACTTCATCCCGCCGAGCGCGATGCCCTACACCACGCCGATCGGCGACCGCACCTACGACACCGGCGACTTCGCCGGCCATATGGGCCGCGCCGTCGAGGCCTCGGACTGGGCCGGCTTCGAGGCCCGCGCCGCGGAATCCCGCGCCAAGGGTCTCGTGCGCGGCATCGGGCTCGCCACCTACATCGAGTGCACCGCCTGGGGCGAGGGCGAGGACGTCAAGATCACCCTCGACCAGGACGGCGGCGCGACGGTCTATGTCGGCACCCAGTCGAACGGCCAGGGCCACGCCACGGCCTACGCCCAGTTCGCGGCCGAGCATCTCGACCTGCCGCTGGAGCGGATCCGGGTGGTGCAGGGCGACACCGACCGGGTCGCCACGGGCGCCGGCACCGGCGGCTCGCGCTCGATCCCCGTCGGCGGCATCTCGGTGGGGGCGGCGTCGCAGAACCTCGCCGGCAAGCTGAAGGAGCTCGCCTCCGAGGAGCTGGAGGCCGGTGTGCAGGACCTCGAGATCGCCGAGGGCGCGGTGCGCGTCGCCGGCACCGACCGGTCGATCGACTTCGCGGCGATCGCCAGCCTGCCGAAGGCCACCGAGGCGATGCGGACCGGGCAGGGCGACTTCGTGCCGCCGAGCGCGACCTATCCGAACGGAACCCACGTCGCCGAGGTCGAGATCGACCCCGATACCGGCATCACCGAGATCGTGCGCTACACCGTCTGCGACGATTTCGGCATCGTGGTGAACCCGCTGCTCCTCGCCGGCCAGGTCCATGGCGGGGTGGTGCAGGGCATCGGCCAGGCGCTGCACGAGCGCACGGTCTACGATGCGGAAGGCCAGCTCCTCACCGCGAGCTTCATGGACTACGCGATGCCGCGGGCCGGCGACGTGCCGTTCTTCCACTTCGAGACGAAGAACGTGCCCTCGACCACCAACCCGATGGGCATCAAGGGCGCGGGCGAGGCCGGCAGCATCGGCTCCTGCCCGGCGGTCATGAACGCGGTGGTCGACGCCCTCGACCGCAGCGTGGGCCTGCGCGACATCGACATGCCGGCGACCCCGGCGCGGATGTTCGCGGCCCTCGCGCCCCTGCGCAAGGCGGCCGCGGCCTGACGAGGACTGCCTTGGACCGATAGATGCGGCGCCCGGCCGAGAGGCCGGGCGCCGTTTTCGTGGGGACTGCAACCTGACGCCCGCAAGCCGTCCCGGGTCCCGGCCGAATCGTCGGGAAAGGAAAAAAGGCGCCGCCGGGAACTGCCCGGCGACGCCTCGTCGGAGGGAAGGACCGGACTCAGCAGGTGAGCTTGCGGCCCTCGCGGAAGCCATGGACCTGGAAGTGCTTGTAGCCGGACTGCATCTTGCCGGCGAGCACCGCGCGGGCGACGTCCGGGTTGCAGCGCAGGTACTCGCGCTCATTGAAGGCGGCACCCTGGTCCCGCGAGCCGCGATCCCGGTCGCGTGAACCGTAATCCCGGTCGCGATCGCGGGACCCGTAATCGCGGTCGCGGCCGCGATAGTCGTCCCGCCGGCCGTAATCGTCGCGGCGGTCCCGATAGTCGCGGTCGCGGTAGTCGCCGTCGCGACTGCGGTACTCGCGGTCCCGATAGTCGCCGCGGTCGCGATAGCCGTAATCGGGGCCGCCGTAGGGCTGAGCCATGGCGCCGCCCACCGCGCCGATCAGGCCCACTCCGACGACCGCCATCACCGAAAGCTTCTTCATCGTCCGTCGTCCCCCTTCGCGAGGCGCTTCGTCGCCGCCGGGGAAGCTAGAGCAATCGGGGACGATGGGGATAGCGCCGTCACGCCCGGTCGTAGAGGTGGCAGGCCACGGAGCGCCCGGGCGCGACCTGCCGCAAGGCCGGCGCCTCGGCGCGGCAGCGGTCGAAGGCGCGCGGGCAGCGGGGGTGGAAGTGGCAGCCCGCCGGCGGATTGAGCGGCGAGGGCGGCTCGCCCTCCTGGAAGCTCATCGCCACCGGCCGCTCGGGGTCGGGCACCGGGGACGAGGCCTTGAGGAGCTGGGTGTAGGGATGCAGCGGCTCCTCGAAGAGCGGGCCGACGGGGCCGCTCTCCACCACCCGGCCGAGATACATCACGCTCACCCGCTGGCAGAAATGCCGGACCACGCCGAGATCGTGCGAGATGAACACGAAAGCGAGGTTGCGGGCCTGCCGCAGCGATTCGAGCAGCCGCAGGATCTGCGCCTGGACCGAGACGTCGAGGGCCGAGACCGGCTCGTCGGCGAAGATCAGGTCGGGCCCGAGCGCCAGCGCCCGGGCGATGCCGATGCGCTGGCGCTGGCCGCCGGAGAATTCGTGCGGGAAGCGGGCGGCGGCGCTCGCCGGCAGCCCGACCTCGTCGAGGAGCCCGGCGACCCGCTCGGGCACCTCGGCGCCGCGGGCGAGGCCGTGGACCCTAAGCGGCTCGCCGAGCGCCTCGGCGATGCGCTGGCGCGGATCGAGGGAGGAGGCGGGATCCTGGAACACGATCTGCATCCGCCGCCGCAGGCGCCGCAGCGCGCTCGGGGGTGCGGCGAGCACGTCCTGCCCGTCGAAGCGCACGGCGCCGCCATCGGCCTCGGTGAGGCGGAGCGCCACCCGCGCCGTGGTGGACTTGCCGCAGCCCGATTCGCCGACGATGCCGAGCGCCTCGCCGCGCCCGACCGTGAACGACACCCGGTCGAGGGCCCGCACCAGGCTGGTCTTCGTCACCGGGAAGCCGCGGCGGAGGGTGAAGGTCTTCGAGAGGTCCGTGACCTCGAGCAGCGGCGCCATCATGCGGCCCTCACCCAGCAGCGAACCGCGTGGTCGGGCGCGCCCGCGAGCGGCACCAGCGGCGGCCGCTCGCGGCAGCGCTCCTGGCGTAAGCTGCAGCGGCCCTGGAACCGGCAGCCCTCCGGCATCTCCGGCAGGGTCGGCACCGTGCCGGGGATCGCCGCCAGATCCTGCACCCGGTCGACCCGGGGCATCGCCTTCAGCAGTCCCTCGGCGTAGGGGTGGGTGGGGCGGGCGAAGAAGGCGCGCACCGGCGCGCTCTCGACCACGTCGCCGCCATACATCACCATCACCCGGTCGGCGACCGAGGCGACGACGCCGAGATTGTGGGTGATGAGCAGCACCGCCAGCCCCTCACGGCGCTGGATGTCGGCGAGCAGGGCCAGCACCTGGGCCTGGATGGTGACGTCGAGCGCCGTCGTCGGCTCGTCGGCGATCAGCACCCGGGGCGAGCAGGCGAGCGCCATCGCGATCATCACCCGCTGGCGCATCCCGCCGGAGAACTGGTGCGGGTAGGCGTCGATCCGCTCGGCGGCGGAGGGCACCCGCACCCGCTCCAGAAGGGCGATCGCCTTCTCCCGCGCCGCCGCCTTCGACAGGCCGCGATGGCGCCGCAGGGCCTCGGCGATCTGGAAGCCGATCGTCAGGACCGGGTTGAGCGAGGTCATCGGCTCCTGGAAGATCATCGCCAGGCGGTCGCCGCGCATCGCCTCGCGCTGGCTCTCGCTCGCCGCCCGCATGTCGGTCCCGTCGACCACGATGGCGCCCGACGCGACGCGGCCGACCTTCGGCGCGAGGAGCCCCATGATCGAGAGCGCGGTGAGGCTCTTGCCGCAGCCCGATTCGCCGACGAGGGCCAGGGTCTCGCCCCCGGCGACCGAGAACGACACCTCGCGCACCGCGTCGTACCAAGTGCCGCCGGAGCGGATCTGGGTCGTCAGCCCCTCGACGGTCAGCAGGTCCGGTGCAGGCTCGGTCGTCATGGGGCCCCCCGCGGGTCGGTGGCGTCGCGCAGGCCGTCGCCGATCAGGTTGAGGCCGATCATCACCGCGAGGATGGCGAGGCTCGGGAAGATCGACAGCCAGGGCGCGTCGAGGAGGTTGTCGAAGCCCTCGCGCACGATGCTGCCCCAAGTCGCGGTCGGCGGCGGCACGCCGAGCCCGATGAAGGCGAGGGTCGATTCGGTACGGATCGCGGTGGCGAGCCAGAGGGATGCCAGCACCACCACCTCGTCGAGGATGTTGGGCAGGATGTGGCCGAACATGATGCGCAGGTCCGAGTAGCCGAGCGCCCGGCAGGCATCGACGAAGTCGCGCTGGCGCATCGCGAGCGTCGAGCCCCGGGCGATGCGGATGAAGGCCGGCACGGCGGTGACCGCGATGGCGAGGATCAGGTTGCCGAGGCTCGGCCCCAGCACCGCCACCAGCATCAGCCCCATGATGAGCTGCGGGAAGCTCAACATCACGTCGGTGGCCGCGGTGATGAGCCGGTCGGTCCAGCCGCCGAAATACCCCGCGACGACGCCGATCACCGTGCCGACGACGACGCCGGCCGCGGTGGCGAGGAAGCCGACCGAGAGCGAGATCCGCGCGCCCCAGATCACCCGCGAGAGCACGTCGCGGCCGAAGAAGTCGGTGCCGAACCAGTGCTCGGCGCTCGGCGCCATCAGGGCGGCGACCGGGTCCTGCTCGTTGGGATCGTACGGCGCGATCCAGGGCGCCAGGAGCGCCAGCAGGACGACGACGATCACCGTGGCGAGCCCGATCACCAGGCCCGGCGAGCGGGAGGCCCGGCGCCAGGCGCTCGGGGCGGCGGAAGCGGCGCTCGCGCTCATTGGGCCGAGACCCGCGGATCGACGAGGCCGTAGGCGATGTCGGTGAGCACGTTGGCGACCACGATGGCGAAGGCGGAGACGACCATCAGGCCCTGGAGCAGGCTGTAGTCGCGCTGGGTCAAAGCGGTCACGATCAGCTTGCCGAGGCCCGGGCGGTTGAACACGATCTCGGTCAGCACCGCGTTGCCGATCAGCACCCCGAGATAGAGCCCGACCACGGTGACGACCGGCACCAGCACGTTGCGCAAGGCGTGGCGCCAGACCACGATCCGGGCCGGCATCCCCTTGGCGCGGGCGGTGCGGACGTAATCCTCGCCGAGCGCCTTCAGCATGCCGGAGCGGGTGACCCGCGTGACGTAGGCGACCATCAGGAGGCCGAGATTCAGCGCCGGCAGCACCAGCGCGCCGAGCCGGTCGAGGATGCCGCCGGTGCGCGGCGTCGAGATCACCGGGAACCAGCGCAATTGCACGGCGAACGCGATCAGCAGCAGGATGCCGGAGACGAAGGCCGGGAACGACACGCCGGCGAGCGAGACGATGCGGGCGATCCAGTCGGCGAGCCCGTCGCGCCGCCGGGCCGCCACCACGCCGAGGGGCACGCCCACCCCGACCCCGATCGCGATCGCCGCGAGCGTCAGCTCGATCGTGTAGGGCAGGACGTGCGCGACGTCCTCCAGCACCGGCCGGTTGGTGGTGAGCGAGCGGCCGATGTCGCCGGTGGCGATCTGGCCCATGAAGGCGAGGTACTGGACGACGATCGGCTTATCGAGCCCGAGCTTGCCCCGCAGGTCGGCCCGGGCGGATTCGCTCGCCTGGTCGCCGAGGATCACGATGGTCGGATCGCCCGGGACCACCCGCACGAGCACGAACACCACGGTCAGCACCGCCACCAGCGTCGGCACCGCGAGCAGGAGGCGCTTGAGGATGAACTGGAGCATGGGCGGGCCCGGGGAGTTGGAGTGGGCATCTCTCCTCCCCCTTGTGGGGAGGAGCCGGAGGTGGGGGTGGTACCGCCTTGAGCGGGGCGGTGCCTCCTGCACCACCCCCACCCCTAACCCCTCCCCACAGGGGGGAGGGGAATGCCCGTTACTTCTTGTCCGTCGCTTCCGTGATCACCGGACCCAGGTGAATCGCGCCCTTGAAGTCGTACCCGTAATCGACCGTCTTCTTGTGCGCCCAGACCTGCAACCCTTCCGAGAGCGGCACGGCGCAGACCTGCTCGATGATCTTGGCTTGCGCCGTCTTCCACAGGGCCTTCTGCTTTTCCGGATCGGGCTCGGTCCGCGCCGCCCGGATCTCGGCATCCGCCGCGTTGCAATGGGAGAAGTTCGTCACGGCGGTCGGCGTGTTCACCGTCGAGGCCGAATCGAAGAACTGGGTCAGGTAGGTGTCGGCGACGGGGAAGCGCGCCGCGGCGTAGTAGACCACGTCCGAGAGGTCCTTGCGGATCTGGGCGTGGTAGGTCTGGTGGTCGACCACGTCGAGCTTGAGCTCGATTCCCGCCTTCTTGAGCTGGCCCTGCACGATCTGCATCGCGGTCAGCATGGTCGGCAGGCTGGTCTGCACCGCCGTGATGGTGATGCCGTTCGGGTGGCCGGCCTCGGCCAGCAGCGCCTTGGCCTTCGCCGGATCGTAGGCTGGCAGCGGCGCCTTGTCGTCGGTGCCGAGATAGCCCTTCGGGATGATCGACACCGCCGGCTCGGTGACGCTCGCGCCCTTGAACTGGACGATCTGCGCCTGGCTGATCGCGGCGGCCACCGCCCGGCGTACCCGCACGTCGTCGAGCGGCTTGTGGCTGATGTTGAGGTGGAGCAGCGCGAGCTCCGCCGGCCGCACGATGTCGACCGAGACGTCGGGCTCGCGGCCGAACCGCTCGGCCCAGCGCTGGTCCTGGCGGCCGTAGACCACGTCGAGTTCGCCCGAGGTGAAGGCGAGGTCGCGGGCGGCGTCGGCCGGGATCAACCGGTAGAGGATGCCGCCGAGCTTCGGCTTGCCGCGGAAATAGTCCGGGTTCGCGGTCAGCCGCACGCTCTCGTTCGGCTTGTACTCGGCGAAGGCGAAGGGCCCGGTGCCGATGGGCTTCAAGCGGAAGTCGTTGCCGAGGGCCTCGACCGCCTTGCGGCTGAGCACGTTGCCGCCGTGGTAGTTCGCCACGAGCCCGAGCAGCGACGGCACCGGATGCTTGAGGGTGATCCTGACCGTGTAGGGATCGACCGCCTCGACCGTGTCGAAGGCGGCGTAGTCGGTCGAGAACGACGAGGATTTGGGATCGGCGGCGCGCTTCAACGAGAACACCACGTCGTCGGCGGTCATCTCGCCGTAGCCGCCGTGGAACTTGACCCCTTTTCGCAAGGAGAAGGTCCAGGTCCGGCCGTCGTCGGAGCGGGTCCAGGATTCGGCGAGGTCCGGTTCCAGGGTCTCGAGGCTGGTCGAGCCGGGCTTGAAGCGCACCAGGCCGTTGAAGATCCACGACACCACCGGCTTGTCCTGGGTGCTGGTGGCCCGGAACGGATCGAGCTGGCTGATGTCGGCCGCCGCCATGCCGATGGTCAGCGTCTTGCCCGGCGCCTGGGCCGCGGCTCCCTGCGTCAGGATCGGCCCGGCGGCCACCAGGGCGACGGCGGCGAAGAGGAAGCGTCTCATTCGTGGTGATCCCCCTGGATGGCTTCTCGAGATGCGTCAGTGTTCGATCTCGCCCTCCGACCGGAACGGGCCGCGCCACCCGGCGAAGCGCTCGATCCGGAACGGATGGAGGGGAGAGGCGGAGCGGCCCGTCGTCACGAGTTCCGCCAGGATCTCGCCGACGACCGGGCCGAGCTGAAAGCCGTGGCCGGAGAAGCCGAAAGCATGAACCAGGCCGGGCGTGGTGCCGGACGGTCCGATGACCGGGATGTGGTCCGGCATCTCGCCGTCGAGGCCGCTCCAGCTGCGGATGACCTGGGCGTGGGCGAGGTCCGGGATCAGCGTCAGGGTCTTGCCCATGGCGCCGAGCGAGGTCGCCGCGACCGGCCGGGCGAGGCCGTCGGCGATGTCCGCCGTGCCGCGCCCGCCGCCGAGCACGACGTTGCCGCGCCGGGTCTGGCGCAGGTAGACGTCGCCGCCGACGACCCCGATCGAGCGGGTGACGAGGGGCGCCAGGGGCTCGGTCACCACCATGTTGGGAGCGAGCGGGGCAACGGGCGCCGCCTCGCCGAACCAGCCCGCCACCGTGCCGCCATAGGCGCCGGCCGCGTTGACGAGATGGCGGCTCCGCACGCTCACGCCCTCGGCCTCGATCGTGAAGCCGGCGCCGTCACGGGCCGCGTGGCGCACCGGCGCGTGCTCGCACACCTCCGCGCCCAGCCGCCGGGCGAGCCGCGCGAAGGCGGGCCCCACCACCCGCGGATTGGCCTGGCCGTCGGTCGGCGACAGCGAGGCGCCGACGACCGCCGGGCCGAGCCACGGCATCTCGGCCCTGAGCGCGTTCGGGCCGAGGAGCTGGAGGTCGAGCCCGTGCCCGGCCGCGTCGCGGGCGTAGGCCTCCAGCACCGCCATGTCGGATTCGGAGCGGGCGAGCTTGATGTGACCGGTCGCCTCGAACCCGACATCCTCGGAGAGCTTGGCGCTCAAGCCGTCCCACAGCACGCGCGAGCGGCGCGACAGCGGCAACTCCGCGAGATCGCGGCCCTGCTGGCGCACGCCGCCGAAATTCACCCCGCTGGCGCCGCCGCCGCACAGGCGCTTCTCCAGCACGGCGACGGTGAGGCCGGCCTCCCGGAGCGCGACGGCGGCCGCGCAGGCGGCGGTGCCGCCGCCGATGATCGCGACGTCGACGGTGAGGCGCTGCATCAGGCCGGCTCCCGCAGCGGGATCGGCTTGATCGGCGCCTGCCCGCGCAGGCGGCCGACCGTCTCGACGGGCACGTCGAGGGTACGGGCCAGGATCTCCGCCGCGGCGTGGCCGCAGACCCGGCCCTGGCAGCGGCCCATCCCGGTCCGGGTCAGCGCCTTCAGCCGGTTCATCTCGCTTGCGTCCCGCTCGGTCGCGGTCCGGCGGATCGCGCCCGCGGTGATGCCCTCGCAGCGGCAGACGATCTCGTCGTCGGCGATGCCCTCGACGAGGTGGTGCGGATAGGGATAGGCGGCCTCCAAGGCCGCGCGAAAACCCGCCTGCCGGGCGAGACGCCGGTCGAGGTGCGCCTCCCGCGCGGGGTCGCGCGGCCGGCCGAGATCGGCGAGCAGCGTGAGCGCCGTGCGCTCGCCCTGCAGCTCGGCGACGTCCGCGCCGCCGATGCCGCTACCGTCGCCGGCCAGGTACACGTGCGGCAGCGAGGACCGGCCTTGGCCCGAGCGCTCCGGCTGCCATTGCCGCGTCACCGGCTCGAAGGCGAAGCGGCAGCCGGCGAGATCGGCGGCCTGCGCCTCGCTGCGCAGCCCGAACGAGGCGCCGACCGCGTCGCACGCCACCCGGTGCCGGCGGCCGGCTGCATCCTCGAAGGCCAGGGCCTCGACCCGCGCCGCACCCTCGACCGCGATCGCCCGCACGCCGGAGCGGACCGGCTGCCGACGCAGGGCGCCCCGCATCGTGTACCAGACGCCCTTGGCCAGGGTGGCCGGCACGGCGGCGAGGCGCGGCGCCGCCTTCACCTTCGCGGCGAGCGGCGTGACGTCGAGCACCGCGACGACGGTCGCGCCGGCTTTCGCGTATTGATGGGCGACGAGCGGCAGGAGCGGCCCGGCCCCGACGAGGGCGACGCGCCGGCCGATCGCCATGCCCTGCGCCTTGAGGGCGATCTGCGCCGCCCCGAGGGTGAACACGCCGGGCAGGGTCCAGCCCGGGAAGGGCAGGGTGCGATCCATGGCGCCCGTGGCGAGGACCAGCCGGTCGGCCGCGATCCGGCCGTGTCCGTCGGGCCCGAGGCACTCGAGGTCGAAGCCGTCGGGGTCCCGCGGCGCGATCCCCCACACCGTCGTGCCGGGCCGGTAGTCGACCCGCGGCGCCAGCGCGTCGGCGAGATCGTGCAGGGCCTGCGCCCGGCCGGCCTCGAACCCGTAGAGTGCGGCGGCGGGCCGCTCGGCGCCGGGCGGCGGCCGGCGGTAGATCTGCCCGCCCGCGCGGTGACCCTCGTCGACGAGGAGCGGGCGTAAAGACGCCTCGGCCAGAACCTGCGCGGCCCGCAGGCCGGCCGGGCCGGCCCCGACGATCGCGACCCTCGGCTCAGGCATCGCCGCCTCCCGTGATCACCGCCATGCCGGGCTCGACCGGGGTGGTGCAGGCGCGCAGGCGCCGCCCATCCGCCAGGGTCACCCAGCAATCCTGGCAGGCGCCCATCAGGCAGTAGCCCGCCCGCTCGCCGGACCCGAACTCGAACCGGCGCAAGGAGTGCCGGTGCAGCAGGATCGCGGCGATCAGGAGGTCCCCCGCCCGCGCCTCGGCCGACATCCCGTCGATCGTGAAGGGGATGGCGGCTCCCGGGCGCGTCGCGAGGCGGTGGAACAGCCCGCTCACAGCATGTCCTCGTGCCGGCAGTTCAGCAGCAACTCGGCGACGCTCGCGGTGTTCGGCAGCCGGACCAGGGTCTCGATCAGCGCCGCGATGTCCTCCGGCCGGCTCATCAGCGCGCGCGGCTGCGTGGTGACGTGCGCGGTCATGTCGGTGTCGACGAAGCCCGGGCAGAAGGCGGTGGCCCGGATGCCGTGCTCCCAGCCCTCGCGCCGCACGGCCTGGGTGAGGCTGACGAGCGCGGCCTTCGTCATCGCGTAGCCGGCATTGTCGTTGCGCACCCGCTTGCCGGAGAGCGAGGCGAGATTGACGATCCGCCCGGAGCCCGACGCGACGAGGTGCGGCCAGGCCGCCCGGATCGCCCGCATCGGTCCCTTGACGTTGACGGCGACCAGGGCGTCGAACGCGGTCTCGTCCGGGTCGAGGAAACGGGCCATCGGGTTGATGCCGGCGGCATTCACCAGCACGTCGACCCGGCCGAACTCCGCCACCGTCGCGGCGACCCAGGCCTCGGCGCTTCCGGCCTCCTCGGCGTCATAGCGGCAGGCATGCCATTCGGCCGGGGCGCGGCGGGGGTCGCGCAGGCCGGCCCCGATCCGGTAGCCGGCACCGGCCAGCCGCTCGGCGACCGCCCGCCCGATCCCGCGCGCGGCGCCGGACACCATCGCGACGCGCCCCGCCGGCTCAAGCATCGCCACCCCGCTCCACGGACGATCGCCGCATCGAAAGCCCCATCGATTGCGACGCGAAGGATTGAACGTCGCCACGGCTTGGGCAACAGCTATTTCGACAGGCGAACGATTTTGCCGACATTATTTCATTGAATGAAAATCAGGGGCGAGATACCGATGACAGAGGCGGCGAAGGAGAAATCGCCAGACCGATCCGGACCGGCCCGGATCGCCGGGCTGCTGCGCCACCTCGGCGAGGCGGGAACCGGAGGCGCCCGGTTGAGCGTGCTCGCCGAGGCGGCCGGGCTACCGGCACCGACCGCCCTGCGGCTGCTGCGGGCCCTGGTGGCCGAGGATCTGGTCGACGTCGATCCGGCGGCGAAGACCTACCGGCTCGGCCTCGGGCTGTTCCGGCTCGCCGCGAAGGCCGGCAACCCGCTGGGCCTGCGCGACCTCGCCCGGCCGGCTCTGCTGCGCCTCACCGGCGCACTGGGCGAGACCGTCTTTCTCCTGGTGCGCAGCGGCTACGAGGCCGTCTGCATCGACCGCACGGCGGGCCCGCTGCCGATCCGCTCGTTCACCGGCGATATCGGCGGCCGGGTGATGCTCGGCCTGGGGCAGGGCGCGATGGCGATCCTGGCGCATCTGCCGGCGGACGAGCAGGAGGCGGTGATCCGCTACAACCTGCCCCGGATGCGCGACGCGACGAGCCTCGACGAGGCGTTTCTGCACACCGAGATCGCCCGCACCCGCGACCTCGGCTACTGCGCCGCCGCCTCCGGGCTGATCCCCGGCATGGCCGGGCTCGGCGTCCCGATCCTCGATGCCGACGGCCGGGCGGTGGCGGCGTTGAGCGTCGGCAGCACGGTCGATCGCCTCGCCGGCGAGCGCCGCGACGCCATCGCGGGGATGCTCCGACGCGAGGCCGCCGGAATCGCGGCGCGCCTGAACCCGTTCGACGAGACCCTGCGCCGCGCCGGCGCCGCCATGGAACGCCCGTTGCCGTGAGGCGAGGGGGCAAGAACGCCAAGGGGTCCGAACGCCAAGGGGCCGGAACGCGAAGAAGCCCGCCGGGCGCTGGGCCTGGCGGGCTTCTTCGGTCGAGGTCGTGTCGAGGGAATGTGTACGTGCTTGGCAGGTCTGGCGGTGACCGACTCTCCCGTATCTTGAGACACAGTACCATGGGCGCTGGGGCGGTTAACGGCCGAGTTCGAGATGGGATCGGGTTCTGATCACCCCGCTCAGACCACC
>NZ_LWHQ01000088.1:8200-26376 GCF_001653715.1 Methylobacterium platani | reverse complement strand
GGCGGTAACGCGCTGAGCTGACCAGTACTAATCGCTCGATCGGCTTGATCGCTCTCATGATCCGTGTCCGGATCACACAACCACACACGATGACGACGTGACGGGCGGCCCCAGCGGCCGCCGGTCACCATGCTTGCCCGAACGCGACGTGCTTGGCCGGTCTGGTGGTCTGAGCGGGGTGATCAGAACCCGATCCCATCTCGAACTCGGCCGTTAACCGCCCCAGCGCCCATGGTACTGTGTCTCAAGACACGGGAGAGTCGGTCACCGCCAGACCTG
Organism: Methylobacterium platani; assembly: GCF_001653715.1. Lineage (GTDB taxonomy): Bacteria > Pseudomonadota > Alphaproteobacteria > Rhizobiales > Beijerinckiaceae > Methylobacterium > Methylobacterium platani. The sequence continues at coordinate 26,097 of NZ_LWHQ01000088.1, read as the reverse complement.
CCAAGCACGTCACACCTTCCCTCATCGCGACAACACCCTGGCGCGGGGTGGAGCAGCCCGGTAGCTCGTCAGGCTCATAACCTGAAGGTCACAGGTTCAAATCCTGTCCCCGCAACCAAGTCCCGAAACGCCCCGCCGGCTTCCGCCGGCGGGGCGTTTCGCGTTCAGGTGATCCGGCGGATGCTCTCGACGATCTCGGGCTCGTCGAGGCAACCGAGCCAGTCGTCGCGCATCAGGCGCGGCTTGCCGAACTGGATCGCCTTGTTGCAGGCATCCGAGAACACGCCGTCGACCTCGCCGAAGGTGACCGCCGCCAGGATGTTGAGGTGACCGAGCAGGAAATCGCGGGCGCACACCTCCGGCACGCCGCGGCGCACGGTCTCGTCCATCGCCTCGCGCATCACGGCGAGCAGGGTGGCGCAGACGGTCTCGGACAGGCCGGGCTCGAGGAGCGCCATCTGCTCCACGGTGACCCGGTGCGAGCGCAGGATCGGGGCCCAGATCGCCTTGGCCACGCGCTCGCCGAGGCCGTAGGCCTCCTCCGGCCCCTGCATCAGCGCGTTCACGATCGACTGGCGCGCGGCGATGCCGCCGAAATGGTCGCGGCGCCCCGCCTCCGTCGTCTCGTCGTTGAAGACCGGCGGGTGGCAGGGATGGGTGACGAAGTAGGTCAGGTCCGGCCGCTCGGGCAGATGGCCGGCGAAGGGCGCGGCGGCGTCGAGGATCACCACCATCGTGCCGGGCTTCAGCTTCGGCGACAGAGCGTGCGAGACGCGACCGATCAGCGTGTCGGGCACCGCCAGCACCACCACCTCGGCGCCGTCGAGGGCGGCATCCGGTTCGACGCAGGCGAGACCGAGCTCGCTTTCCAGGCGCTGCCGCCCTGCCTCGCCGATCTCGACGGGGGCGAGGCGGAAATCGGTGCGCATCAGGTTGCGGGCGAGGCGCACGCCCATCTTCCCCCCGGCCCCGAACAGGGCGATCGTCTCCGGCATGGCATTCTCCTCCCGTAGGGCGCCCCCGGCCTCTTCGGGCCTTCTCTCGGGGCGTTCGGCAGACGAGAGTGACGGCGGAGCGGGCCCGGGGCAATCGCTTTGTCGGCCGCGCGGCGACGGGGCGGCGGGCGCGATCGAGGAGGAGGATCGGGATGAGGATGCGTGTCCGGTTTCGCGGGGCCGTGCTGGCATGGTCCTGCCTGGCGTGGTGCTGCCTGGTCGCCCTGCCCCGGCCCGCCGCCGCGCAGGACCCGGCTGCAGGCCCCGGACACGTCTGGCGGATGCCGACCGAGTATCCGGCCAGCACCATGCCGGGCGAGGGCCTCGCCACCTTCGTGCGTCTCGTGGCCGAGCGGAGCGGCGGCCGCCTCGCGGTGCAGCCGAGCTACGATGCCGCGGCGGGACTGCGCTCCGGCGCGATGATCGGCGCCGTGGCGGACGGCACGGTCGAGGCGGCGGATGCCTTCACGGGGCCGCTGGCGGCGGTCGATCCGCTGTTCGGCCTCTCCTCCCTGCCCTTCCTGGCGACGTCGGTCGCGCAGGCGCGGCGCCTCGCCGACATCGCCCGGCCGGCCTATGCCCGGGCGCTCGCGGCGCAGGGCCAGCGCCTTCTCTACGTGACGCCCTGGGCGCCGTCGGGAATCTGGTCGCGCCACGCCCTCGCGCGCCTCGACGATCTGCGGGGCCTGCGGATCCGCACCTACGATTCCACCTCGACGGCGGTGCTCGCCGGGGCCGGCGCGCAGCCGGTGAACCTGTCGCAGGCCGATGCGATCCCGCAGGTGAAGGCCGGCACCGTCGATGCGATGCTCTCCTCCGGCGATGGCGGCGTCGGGCGCCGCCTGTGGGAGCAGCTGCCGCACTTCACGGCTGTGCAGTACGCGATGCCGATCTCGATCGCGGTCGTCTCGGCGCGCGCCTACGACGCCCTGCCGGCGACCCTGCGCGAGGCGGTCGACGCGGCCGCCGCCGAGACCGAGGCGCGACAATGGACGGCGATCCGTACCCGCCTCGACGAGAACGTCGCGCGGATGCGCCGGAACGGCGTCGTCATCGCCGATCCGCCCGCACCCGCGATCGCGGAGGCCCTTGCCCGGGCCGGCGAGGCGGCCCGGGCGGAGTGGGTGCGACGGACCGGGCCGGAGGGCGCGCGGATCCTGGCGGCGTACAGGGAGGAGTGACGATCCGGCGACGCCCGCCCGGCGGTCACGCCGCCGCCCCGGCCCGTCGCCGTCGTTCCGCCTTGGCGGCTTCGAGCCGCATCCCGGCCTCCTCCGGCCCGAGCGCCGGCGCCTGGCGGCCGATGCCGAGGCCCTCGTCGAGGATCGCCACCGCCTCGGCCCAGGCCCCGGGCCAGAACAGGGCGGCGGCCTCGGCCGCGTCGGCGGCGGTCCGGGCATCGATCTCGGCGGAAAAGAGCGCGGCGCGGGCGGCCGCGGCGGCCCTGGCACCGCGGGTCCAGGCGCCCTGGCGGCCGGCCGATTCGGCCAGAGAACCGGCCGACCAGGCGGCGTGGCGAGCGAGCGTCACCGCGCGGGGGAGGTCCGCGGCGGATCGGCAGGCGACGGCGTGCTGCGGCAGCCCGGCCCGCTCCAGCACCGGCGGCAGCAGGCGGCGCACGCCCTCGGCGACGAGATGGGCGATGCGCGCCTCCTCGATGGCGGGCGCATCGGCCGAGCCGGCGAGACGCAGCACGAAGGCCATCAGGCGTGGGCGCTCGGCATCCGGCATCGCGTCGTTGAGGCCGAGCGCGTAGGTCGCGAGCGGGGCGGAGAAGCACGGTGGGCAATCCGCCGACGAGCGGATCGCGCGATAGGGCAGGCCCGCCGCCACCACCGCGGCCTCGTTGATGCAGGTGCCGCCGTCCGGGCCCGGAAAGGCGTGCGAGCCCGGCAGCAGACACCAGTTCAGGATCGGGTCGAACAGGCCTGCCATCGCGTCCTCCACTCCGCCGGGATGCGGAATCTGGCAGGGATTCACGGCGACGGCGAGCCCCCTCGGTCGATCGAGGCACGGATGCGCCGTCGGGAGTCAAGACTGCGGCATCGCGCCCTTGCCCTGGCATGGTTGCGAAACCAGAACATATAGTGAACATTAACCGTTGCGGCCGAACCGGCGGGGTCACGGCCGAGGAGACAGGGCGAGAAGAGAGGATCGGCATGACGCGCTACCGCTTCCACTGCACCAACGGGTCCGAATGCATCCTCGATGCCGAGGGCGCCCTCGTCCGCGGTCCTGCCGGCCTCGCCCGTCGCGCCCGGCAGGTCGCCGAGGCGGCGATGCGGAGCCCGGGCGCCGACGCGGACTGGGCCGAGTGGCGGGTGAGCGTGCACGACCTGACCGGGCGGCGGGTCTGGGTCGAGCCCTTCGTCACGGGGCAGGCCGCGCTCGCGGCTTAGCAGGTTCGTGCGGGACGCCTGCGCTCAATCGCTCGCCAGGAAGGCGTCGTAGACGGCGCGGATGCGCGGCAGGTCGTCCTGCGCCGCCCAGGCCTCGACGATGCGGCGATAGGCCGGGCTCGTCCGCTCGGTCGCCAGCACCGCATCGATGGCCGCCACGACCTCGCGGCCCCAGGGCGTGCCGGCGCACATCACCCGGGCGAAGACCGGCTCGGGGCTCTCGGCGAAGGCCAGGCCCACGAAGGCGTCGGACCGGCCGAGCGCGCGGGCGTTGTAGGCGGCGATGTTCGAAAAATCGACGAGGTAGTCGAGCCGGTCGTTCAGCAGCATCCGGTACGCCTCTCCGAACTCGGAATGGGTCTGCCCGGGCGGATATTGGCGGAACAGCGCGTCGACCGCCGGGGCGATGGCGCGGTCGCGTAGCACGCTGGTGCGCAAGGAGCGGCGCGCGGTGAGCAGGTCGTGCAGGGAGAGCGGCCCGAGCGCCGCGAAGCGGTCCCGGTCGGCCGCGCGCACGACGATGCGCAGGGGATAGAACATCGCCACCGGTCGCGAGAACACCGCGAAGCCCTCGCGCTCGGGCGTCTTCACGCCGCCGACGAAGCACCACTCCTCGCCCTTCTTCAACGAGGTGACGATGCGCGGGAACGGGACGATCAGAGTGGAATGGGCGTATCCCGTCAGCCGGGCGGTCAGGACCTGGCGGATGCGGTCGAAAATGCCGGTGTCGCGGTGCTCGCCCTCGGTCATCATGAACGGCGCGGCATCGTAGACCGCCCAGGTCACCTGCCCGCCCTCGGCCCGCGCCGGCCCCGCCAGAGCGAGCGCGAGGCCGATACCGATCATGGCGCGCTTCATCATGATGGTATCGGGGATATTCCCGCACCGACGACCGGTCAATGCCGGCCCCAAACGCAAGATGAGGTTGGCCGATGCCGAGACGTGAACGAGACGTACCGTTGGCGAAGTAATCGCGCTCCAGTCGCGATGCCGGATTGCAGGCCGATCCGATCCGATCCGGGGCCGGCTCCCGCTCAGTCGCTCGCCAGGAAGGTGTCGTAGACGGCGCGGATGCGCGGCAGGTCCTCGTCCGCGGCCCAGGCCTCGACGATGCCGCGATAGGCCGGGCTCGCCCGCTCGGCCGCCAGCACCGCGTCGATGCGGGCCACCACCTCGCGGCCCCAGGGCGTGCCGGCGCACATCACCCGGGGAAAGACCGGCACCCGGTTCTCCTCCGCGAAGGGGAAGCCCACGAAGGCCCCCGGCGCCCCGAGATAGCGGGCGTGATAGGCGGCGATGCTGGAGAACTCGACGAGGTAGTCGAGCCGGTCGTTCAGCAGCATCCGGAACGCCTCGCCGAACTCGGAATAGGTCTGTCCCGGCGGGTATTGCTGGAACAGCGCGTCGGCCGCCGGGGCAAGCGCGCGGTAGCGCAAGACGCTGGTGCGCAAGTCGCGGTGCTTCGTCAGCAGGTCGCGCAGGGAGAGCGGCCCGAGCGCCTCGAAGCGGGCGCGGTTCGGCGCACGCACGACGATGCGCAGGGGATAGAACATCGCCACCGGCCGCGAGAACACCGCGAAAGCCTCGCGGTCGGGCGCCTTGACCCCGCCGACGAAGCACCATTCCGCCCCGCTCTTGAGCGAGGTGAGGATGCGCGGGAACGGCACCGTCATCGTGGAATGGCGGTAGTCGCTCAACCGGGCGGTGAGGAGCCGGCGGATCCGGTCGGAGATGCCGTTGTCGCGGTTCTTGCCGTCGACGATCGTGTAGGGCGGCGCGTCGAAGACCGTCCAAGTAATCTGCTTGGTAATCTGCTTGGTGATCTGCTCGTCTTCGGCCCGTGCCGGCCCCGTCAAGGCGAGCGCGACGACCAGACCGGCGAGACCGCACCACTTGACCATCATGGTTCCCGCCCAGTCCCTCGGCCCGCGATACGTCATTGCGTGTCGCCCCTTCAAGATCGCGTTAATCGCCCTCGGACCCGTCCGCGACACATCTTCGGCGCGTCCGCCGTGGTCGATCCGCAATGCGGGATCGACGGCGACGCCATCTCCCGTCCGACGCCCGGCCCTTTCGCCGCTCGCTCAGTCGCTCGCCAGGAAGGCGTCGTAGACGGCGCGGATGCGCGGCAGGTCGTCCTGCGCCGCCCAGGCCTCGACGATGCGGCGATAGGCCGGGCTCGTCCGCTCGGTCGCCAGCACCGCATCGATGGCCGCCACGACCTCCCGGCCCCAGGGCGTGCCGGCGCACATCACCCGGGCGAAGACCGGCTCGGGGCTCTCGGCGAAGGCCAGGCCCACGAAGGCGTCGGACCGGCCGAGCGCGCGGGCGGTGTAGGTCGTGATGCTGGAGAAATCGACGAGGTAGTCGAGCCGGTCGGTCAGCAACATGCGGTACGCTTCGATGAAGCGCGCATAGGTCTGCCCGGGCGGATACTGGCGGAACAGCGCGTCGACCGCCGGGGCGATGGCGCGGTCGCGCAGCACGCTGGTGCGCAGGGAGCGGCGCGCGGTGAGCAGGTCGTGCAGGGAGAGCGGCCCGAGCGCCGCGAAGCGGTCCCGGTCGGCCGCGCGCACGACGATGCGCAGGGGATAGAACATCGCCACCGGCCGCGAGAACACCGCGAAGCCCTCGCGCTCGGGCGTCTTCACGCCGCCGACGAAGCACCACTCCTCGCCGGCCTTCAGCGAGGCGACGATGCGCGGGAACGGCACCGTCACGCTCGTCACGGCGTAGTCGGTCAGGCGGGCGGCCAGGACCTCGCGGATGCGGTCGAAGATGCCGGTGCCGCGGTTCTCGCCGTCGATGATCGTGAAGGGCGGCGCATCGAAGATCGACCAGACCAGCGGCTTGCCCCCGGCCAGGGCCGGGCCCTGGGCGACGAGGCCGAGCGCGACGGCCAGACCGGCGAGACCGCGCCGCTTCCCCATGACGTCTCCCGCAGCCGCGCCCGTTCAACGCCCCATGCCGGCAGTCCCTTCAAGATCGGGTTAATCCTGCGCGGGCCCATCGACCGGCGCCCCCGCCTCTCGCTCGCGCCCCTCCCGCGGCTGCGCCGGAGGCACGATCCAGGGCACCCGGCGCCAGCGCGTCTCGCGCAGGGTGCGGTCGGCATAGGTGCCGGCCACCGCCTCGCGTCCGCCCTGGGCGGCGAGGTCGAGGACGAGGGCGCTGTGGATGAAAGCGAGGTGGCTGAAGGCCTGCGGGAAGTTGCCCAGGAAGGTGCGGTCCTCCGCCACCTCCTCGGCGTAGAGGCCGACATCGTTCTGCAGCGCCCGCAGGGCGTCGAAGCGGGTGCGCGCCTCCTCGGTCCGGCCGAGCCAGGCCAGCGCGTCGACGAGCCAGAAGGCGCAGATCAGGAAGGTGCCCTCGTGGCCGGGCAGTCCGTCGTCGTTGCGATAGCGGTAGACCAGCGGGCCGTGGCCGAGGCGGGCGATCACCACCTCGACCGTGCGGGTAAAGACCGCCTCGTCGACCGGGAAGCCGACCATCGGGGCGATCAGCAGGGCCGCGTCGGGATCGTCGGCGCCGATATATTGCGGGTAGTAGCCGTCGCGCGGGTGCACCCCCTCACCGTTGACCCGGGCCACGATGGCCTCGCGCGCCGCGCGCCAGTGCGGCCGCTCGCCGAACAGCCGGATGGCGCGGTCGACCGCGACCCAGTTCATGATCGCGGCGTGCAGGTAGTGCTGCTCGGGCTTGCGCGGCTCCCACAGCCCGGCATCCGTCTCGTGCCAGTGGGCGGCGGCGAAGTCGGCGAGCCGCACCGCCTGGGCCGCCATCGCCTCGGGAATCGTGCCGCCGAGACTGCGATAGAGGTAGAGGAGGTCGAGCACCTGGCCGTAGGCGTCGCTCTGATGCTGCTCCGCCGCCTCGTTGCCGTAGCGCACCGGGGCGCTGCCGCGCCAGCCCTCGAAATGCGCCGCCTCGTGCTCGGTGAGATCCGCTTCGCCCGCGATGGCGTAGAGGGGCTTCAGGCCGCCCTCGTCGCGCTCGGCGAGGCCGCCGACGAAGCGGAAGAACGCCTCGGCCTCCGCCACCATGCCGAACTTCTTGAGGACGTAGAAGGACAGGCAGGCGTCGCGGATCCAGCAGAACCGGTAGTCCCAGTTGCGGATGCCGCCGATCTCCTCCGGCAGAGAGGTGGTGGCGGCGGCCACGATGGCGCCCGACGGCGCGTAGGTCAGCGCCTTGAGGGTCAGCGCGCTGCGCAGGAGCTCGTCGGCGAGCGGGCCGTCATAGGCCGCGCTCGCCGACCAGCCGGTCCAGGCCCGGCGCGCCGCCTCCATCAGCACGCGCGGCCGCGCGGTCTCGCGACCGTCGGCGCCGCCGGGATGGAGCGCGAAGGCGTGCTCGGCGCCGTGGGCGATCGTGAACCGGGCCAAAGCCTGCCCGCCCTCGATCGAGAGCGGGAGGTCGGCGACGAGATCCGGCAGCCCCTCGGCCCGGGCGCCGCCCGGGAACGGCTCCAGGCTTGGGAATCGCTCGGAGAAGCCCGCGAGCGGCCGGTAGACCGCCCGCATCGGCACCTCGCCCGACACGCCCGAGACCAGGCGCACGAGGCAGGGCAGGCTGCGGCCGGGCTCCGGCGCCAGCATGAAGTCGTGGACGGTCGCCGCCCCGGCGGCGCAGGTGAAGGTGGTCTCGAGGATGTTGGTGCCCGGCAGGTAGAGCCGGGCGCTCTCGAACGGCAGCTCGGGCGCCAGGGCGAAGAAGCCGCCGCGCCGGCGGTCGAGGAGACGCGAGAAGACCGGCGGCGCGTCGAACCGCTCGAGGCAGGCCCAGTCGATCGAGCCGTCGCGGGCGACGAGGGCGCAGCCGTGGCAGTTGCTGACGAGGCCGTAGGCCTCGATGGGCTGGTAGGGCCGCGCGTCGGGGTCGTGCATCGGGAGGGTGCTCGGGCGAGAGGAACGGCCGGGCGGGGCCCGACCGCGCGGGGCCGTGCCACCGCCCTGCCCCTCGCGCCGCATGCCCCCGCGGCAGGGGACGAATCGCCGAGCCCGCCCGCCGTTCCGGGCCCCGCACGGAAATATTCCGGCGGATGAAGCCGGTGCGGGAAACGTACCCCGTTCCCGTCCCGTGCCGGTCAGTCCTGCGGCTCGAACCCCATCGCCGCGCCGTTCATGCAGTAGCGCAGGCCGGTCGGGGCCGGGCCGTCGTCGAAGACGTGGCCGAGATGCCCCTTGCAGCGGGCGCAATGCACCTCGGTGCGGGTCATGAAGAAGGAGCGGTCCGTCTGCGTCTCCACCGCGCCGTCGAGCGGGGCGTAGAAACTCGGCCAGCCGGAGCCGGATTCGTACTTCGTGTCGGATTCGAACAGGGGCTGGCCGCAGCCGGCGCAGACGAAGGTGCCGGTGCGCTTCTCGTCGTTGAGCGGGCTGGTGCCGGGGCGCTCGGTGCCGTGCTCGCGCAGCACGCGGTACTGCTCGGGCGTCAGCTCCCGGCGCCACTCCGCCTCGGTGCGGGTGTCGGCAGTGTCGGTCTCGTGTCCGGCCATCGGGGCCTCTCCTGGTGGTTCCCGGCTTCCCAAGGCCCCAAGATGGTGGCGGGCGCCGCATCTCGCGAGATGCTGCGGCGCCGCATCCTCAGGCCGGCGCCCCGACCGTATCGGCCATCCGGGCGCGGCGGGTGCCCATCGGCTCCTCGGGACCGGTGGTGGTGTCGCGGGCGGTCTGGTGCTCGAGCTCGGCGTTGATCTCGCCGCCGAGCAGCACGATCGTCGACGAGATCCAGATCCAGGTCATGAAGCCGATCGCGGCGCCGAGCGAGCCGTAGGTCTCGTTGTAGCTGCCGAAATGCGCGACGTACCAGGAGAAGCCGATCGAGGCGACGAGCCATACCACGCCGGCCGTGAGGCTGCCGGGGGTCACCCAGCGCCAGCGCGGCAGGTCGCGGCTCGGGCCGTAGCGGTAGAGCAGCGCGAGGGCGAAGAGCAGCACCGCGAGGAGCGCCGGCCAGCGCAAAAGCGCGATGTACCAGGCCGTCGGGCTGATCCGGATGCCGAAATTGCCGAGGAAGTTCAGCGCCACCGGCAGCACCACGATGCAGCCTAGCGCCACCACGACGAAGACCAGCGCGCCGAAGGTGAAGGTGAGCGAGCGCAGGTTGAGCTGGATGAAGCTGCGCTTCTCCTGCTCCTCGTAGACGATGTTGAGCGCGTCGAACATCGCCTTCATGCCGGCATTGGCGCTCCACAGCGAGATCGCGAGGCTGGTGAAGAAGGTGATGCCGAGCGTGGTGCCGCCCTTGGCGGTGATGCGCTTGACCTGGTCGCCGATGATCTCGAGGGCGCCCGACGGCATCACGCCCTGGAGCAGCGACAGGTGGTCGTTGATCGTGCTCGGATCGGTGAACAGCCCGTAGAGCGAGACCAGCGCCGCCACCGCCGGGAAGAGGGCGAGCAGGGTGTAGAAGGTGACGCCGGCCGCCACCGACAGCACCCGGTCCTTCTGGAACTCGAGGTAGACGCGGTAGAGCACGTCCTTCCAGCCCTTGGCCGGGATCTCGGTCGGCGTCTCGGCCTTGCGCCCGCGATCGACCTCGGTGTCGGCGACCCACTGGGCCGGGCGCCCCGAATACGACTTGGCGCCGGCGCCGAGATGCCGGGTCGGGTCGGGCGCGGCGTCCTGCACCCCGTCGGGCCGGCGCGCGGTGACGAGGCGCACCAGGGCGATGCCGAGAAAGACGGTCCACAGGGTCGAGGTCACGCCGGACGGGGCGGAACCGGAACGGGGTTCGGGCGGCATCGCGACACCGGAAAGCAGGAGGATCTCGGCAGGCGCCCGCAAGCGTGGGCGCTCCGGTTCACAACGTGGCGTCCCGGGGGTCGTTCCGAGTCGACGAAACGAGCGCGAGGTCAAGGGGTTGACCCGGGTCGGCGGATTGCCCTGGGTCAAGGTCAGGCCGCCGCGCTGCCGCCCGGCAGGCTGCGGATCAGCTCCGAGAACCGGTCGCCCTGCACCAGCACGTGGGCGCGCAGGCGCTCGCCTGCGAGTGCCTCGTCCCCGGCCAGGATCGCCTCGACCGCCCCCTCGTGCTCGGCGAGCGACTGGCGCAGCCGGTTGCGGCCCCGCAGCTGGATGCGCCGGAACGGCGCCAGGCGCCGGCTCAAGGTGACGGCCTGCTCGCACAGGAAGCCGTTGCGCGAGGCCCGGTAGATCACCGCGTGGAACACCGCGTTCTCGGCGTAGTAGGCCTCGGTGTCGCCCGTGGCGGCGGCCGCCCGGCAGGATTCGAGCGCCGCGACGAGGTCGCGCTGGTCCTCGTCGGTCAGCCGCCGTGCGGCGAGGCGCCCGCAGGCAGCCTCCAGCTCCGCCATCGTCTCGAACATCTCCAGCAGCCGGGCCGGCTCGGGCGTGCTCACCACGGCGCCGCGGCGGGGCTTGACCTCGATCAGGCCGGCGACGGCGAGCTGCAGCAGGGCCTCGCGGATCGGCGTGCGCGAGACCCCGAACCGGGCGGCGAGCTGGACCTCGTCGAGCCGGTCGCCGGGCCGCAGGACCCCGTCGACGATCTCGTCCTCGATCGTGCGCCGCAACCGCTGGGCGTGGCTCATGAAGCGTCGCTCTTGAAGCGTGACTCTCGGAGGGGTCCGGCATCCACCATCGGCGAGTATGCACGCCGATTGACAAAATATACAAGATCGGGGTCTTCTGAGTGCAGCAGGCGGCAGGGCAACAACCTGACCGTGCGACAGCATCGAGAAGCGGGGGCCTCGGACCCCTGCCCCGTCCAGAGGAAACGCCATGGCTCCCACCCGCCGCACCCGGTTGTCCCGTCGTTCCCTGCTGGCCGCCGGCCTCGCGGCCCCCGCGCTGATCGGCCTCGGGCGCGCCGCGCAGGCCGCCACGATCCTGAAGCTGTCGCACCAGTTCCCGGGCGGCACGATCGACGAGGGCGACTTCCGCGACCGGATGTGCCGCAAGTTCGCCGCCGCCGTGAAGGAGCGCTCGAAGGGCGCGATCGAGGTGCAGGTCTATCCGGGCTCGTCCCTGATGAAGACCAACGCCCAGTTCAGCGCGATGCGCAAAGGGGCTCTCGACATGAGCCTCTACCCCCTGCCCTATGCCGGCGGCGAGGTGCCGGAGACCAATATCGGCCTGATGCCGGCGCTGGTGACCTCCTACCCGCAGGCGATGGCCTGGAAGTCGGCGCCGGTCGGCCGCAAGCTGACCGAGATCCTGCTCGCCAAGAACATCGTGCTCGTCTCCTGGGTCTGGCAGGCCGGCGGCGTCGCCAGCCGCGAGCGTCCCCTGGTGCGACCGGAGGACGCCAAGGGCCTGAAGGTCCGCGGCGGCTCGCGCGAGATGGACCTGATGATGAAGGCCGCCGGCGCCGCGACGCTCAGCCTGCCGTCGAACGAATCCTACGCGGCGATGCAGACCGGCGCCTGCGACGCGGTCATCACCTCCTCGACCAGCCTGATCTCGTTCCGGCTGGAAGAACTGGCGAAGTCGCTCACCTCGGGCCGCGGCCGCTCGTACTGGTTCATGCTCGAGCCGATCATGATGTCGAAGAGCGTGTTCGACGGCCTTCCGAAGGACCAGCAGGAGCTGATCATGGCGGTGGGCGCCGAGCTCGAATCCTTCGGCCAGGAGGGCGCGCAAGCCGACGACATCCGGGTCGAGCGGATCTTCGGGAAGGCCGGCGCCAAGGTCGAGACCCTCGACGAGGCGAGCTTGAGCCGCTGGCGCGACATCGCCCGCGACTCGGCCTGGAAGGACTACGCGGCGAAGTCCTCGTCCTGCGCCGAGATGCTGAAGCTCGCGGAGGCGGTCGCGTGAGCCACGCCTTCGACGCGGCCTCGGCGGCCGCGGAGCCGGACCGCCCGGGCGCGCGGGCCCGCCTGCCCGGGCCGCTCGCGGCGGTTCAAGCCGCGATGGGCGGCCTCAACCGGCTGATCCTGCTGATGGGCGGCGTCGCCCTCGTCGCCGCCTGCCTGGTGCTGAGCTACAGCGTCGTCATCCGCTACGTCCTCAAGGTCCCGACCGAGTGGCAGGACGAAACGGCGGTGTTCCTCATCGTCGGCGCCACCTTCCTGTCGGCGGCCGGTGTCCAGGCGCGGCGCGGCCACGTCGCCATCGAGGCGCTGACCGGGCTGCTCTCGCCGCGGGCCAACCGCCTGCGCCTCGTCTTCGCCGACGTCGTCAGCCTCGGCTTCGTGGCGTTCTTCGCCTGGAAGAGCTGGACCCTGCTGCACGAGGCCTGGGTCGACGGCCAGATCTCGCAATCGACCTGGGGACCGCCGCTCTGGATCCCCTACTCGCTGATGGCGGTCGGCATGACGCTCCTGGCGCTGCAGTTCCTGCTCCAGATCGCCGAGGCGATCGCCCGCGGGCCCGAGGCCGCCGGCTTCGCGGACCCGAAGGTCGGCCTCGGGGCGGACCTCGAAGATGCCAGGAAGAAGGACGCCGCCCGATGAGCACCGCGATCATCGGCACGCTCTACGCGGGCGCGACGCTCGGCGCGATGCTCGCCGGCATCCCGATCGCCTTCGCGCTCGGCGCGGTGGCGCTCGTCTTCATGCTGGCCTTCATGCCGGGCGCCTCCCTCGATACGGTGGCGCAGAACGTCTACGAGGAGATGGCCTCGATCACGCTCCTGTCGATCCCGCTCTTCATCCTGAAGGGCGCGGCGATCGGCCGGTCGAAGGCGGGCCAGGATCTCTACTCGGCGATGCATGCCTGGATGCACAAGATCCCGGGCGGCCTCGGCATCGCCAACGTCTTCGCCTGCGCGCTGTTCGCCGCCATGGCGGGATCGAGCCCGGCGACCTGCTCGGCGATCGGCTCGGCCGGTATCCCGGAGATGCGCCGGCGCGGCTATTCCGGCGGGTTCGCCGCCGGCATCATCGCGGCGGGCGGCACGCTCGGCATCCTGCTGCCGCCCTCGATCACCATGATCCTCTACGCGGTGGCGGCCGAGCAGTCGCTCGGGCGGCTCTTCCTCGCCGGCATCGGCCCGGGGCTGCTGCTGGTGATGCTGTTCGCCGGCTACGCCGCCTGGCGCTTCCGGCGCGAATTCGCCATGGCGCGGGCGGCCTACGTCACCGGCGGGCCCGAGCACCCGATCCTGGCGCAAGACCGCTACTCGATGGCGGAGCGCTTCTCGACCCTGCCGCGGGTGCTGCCCTTCGTGGTGCTGCTCACCGGCGTGATGGTGGCGCTCTACGGCGGCTACGCCACGCCCTCCGAGACGGCGGGCCTCGGCGGCCTCCTGGCGCTGGCGCTGATCGCGGCGATCTACGGGGTGTGGCGGGCTGGTGACGTCAGCCCGATCCTGACCGCGACTTTGCGCGAATCGACCATGCTGATGCTGATCATCGGCATGTCGCTGCTCTACGCCTACGTGATGAGCTACCTTCACATCTCGCAGGCGGCCGCTGCGGCGATCGTGGCGCTGCACCTCTCGCCCTGGCTCCTGCTCCTTACCATCCTGCTCCTCGTCGTGGGCTTGGGCTTCTTCCTGCCGCCGGTCTCGATCATCCTGATGACCGCGCCGATCATCCTGCCGCCGTTGCGGGAGGCCGGCTTCGACCTGGTCTGGTTCGGCGTCGTGATGACGATCACCATGGAGATGGGGCTGATCCACCCGCCGGTCGGCCTCAACATCTTCGTCATCAAGAACATCGCCCCGGACATCCCGCTCTCCGAGATCATCTGGGGCACCCTGCCCTTCGTGATCTTGATGGCGGCGGCGATCCTGGTCCTCTGCCTCGTCCCCGGCATCGCCCTGTGGCTGCCGGACCTGCTCCTGCCCTCGAACAAATAGTTGCCCTCCACCGAGCGGAGGCGCCACCATGCCCGGGGCGGCACCCGACCGCGAGGCGCGACGGCGACGCCCCACCCGCCCCTCCGCTGCGCAAGCGGAGCCCTATCTACCCAAGGCCGGCGCCGGTCCCGATCCGCGGGACCGGACCGGCGTCACGCAGAGCGATTGTGAGCAGGGCCCCATGGCGGCGATCTCGTTCCTCGGCGACCTCCTCCAGAGCATCTCGGACCGGGGCCGCGGGCTGATCGCCTTCGGCCGTGACGATCCGGCCAAGGCGAGCGTCGCCGAGGTGGTGAAGCTCGCCGAGGACCTGATCTCGCGGCGCGGCGAGGCCTCGGGCGTCGCGCTCGCGCGCATCATCCTCGACCGCTACGACAGCTTCTCCCGGCCCGACCGGCACGAGTTCCTGCGCCGCATCGCCCTCGATTTCGGCGCCGACCACGCGGCGGTCGAGGGCGCCATCGCCGCCTACGAGACGGCGCCCTCGCGCGCCGCGCTGGGCCGCCTGCACGAGGCGGCCGAGCCGCGCTCGCAGGAGCTGATCCGCCGCCTCAACCTCGCCCGCGACGGCACGATCGCGCTGGTGCGGATGCGCGAGGACCTGTTCTCGTTGCGCGAGGCCGCCCGCAAGGCCGACAAGCCCGACCCAGCCCTCGCCGAGGCGGTCGACAGCCTCGATTCCGATTTCGAGCACCTGTTCGCCTCGTGGTTCAACCGCGGCTTCCTGGTCCTGCGGCGGATCGACTGGACCACGCCAGCGCACATCCTCGAGAAGATCATCCGCTACGAGGCGGTGCACGCGATCTCCGGCTGGGACGACCTGCGCCGGCGCATCGAGCCGCCGGACCGGCGCTGCTTCGCGTTCTTCCACCCCGCCCTCCTCGACGAGCCGCTGATCTTCGTCGAGGTGGCGCTGACGACCGGCATCGCCGCGGCGATCGCCCCGATCCTCGCCCATGAGCGCCAGCACACCGCGACCCGCGAGGCGACGACCGCGATCTTCTACTCGATCTCGAACTGCCAGAAGGGCCTGGCCGGCATCACCTTCGGCAACTTCCTGATCAAGCAGGTGGTGGAGGACCTGTGCCGCGAGATGCCGGCGCTGAAGACCTTCGTGACGCTGTCGCCGGTGCCGACCTTCCGCACTTGGCTCGACCGCGAGCGCCGCTCGGACGCGCCGCAGGGGCTCACCCGCGAGGACGTCGAGACCCTGCGCGCCCTCGACCAGCCGGACTGGCACGCCGACAAGGCCAAGGCCGACGCGGTGCGGAAGGCCCTGCTGCCGGCCGCGGCCTACTACTTCCTGCGGGCGAAGACCCCGCGCGGCAAGCCGGTCGACCCGGTGGCCCGCTTCCACCTCGGCAACGGCGCCCGGCTGGAGCGGCTGAACTTCCTCGGCGACGTCTCGCCGAAGGGCCTGTCGCAGGGTTACGGCCTGATGGTGAACTACCTCTATGACCTCGCGGCGATCGAGAAGAACCACGAGACCTACGCCAATCTCGGCACGGTCTCGGCCTCGCTCACCGTCAACCGCGAGTTGCGCCAGAACCTGCCGCCGGCGCGCGCGGTGGCGCTGGCGGAGGCTTGAGGGAGCATTCCCCCTCTCGCCACAGATCCCGGGCTTGCCCGGGATCTGCAAGCAAGGAACGAAGTCGGGCGGGCCCGACTTCGTTGCGGGGAGAGGGTTTCGCCCCCTATGTCGGGGGCGACACAAGGCGGCAGCCGCGGGTGAGGGGGAGCCGCCGGAGGAGGTTCATCCGGAAACACCCCCTCACCCTCGCCCTTCGGGCTTGCTGCATCTCCTGAACGGAGACGCAGCCCTCTCCCCGCCCGCGGGGAGAGGAGAGACCCGCGTTCTTCGAGTGGACGGCGTGGCCGCCATCTCGCCGATGACTGAAGAGTTCTTCCCATGTCCAACCACTTCTTCGATATCGTCCGCTCCCGCCTCCCCGCCGATCCGGCGGGCAAGACCTTCCTCGATACCCCCGAGGGCCTGCGCTGGAGCTACGCCGACCTCGTCGCCGAATCCGGCCGCTACGCCGCGGCGCTGGTCGGCCTCGGCGTCGCGCCCGGCGACCGGGTGGCGGTGCAGGTCGAGAAGAGCCCGGCGGTGATCGCGCTCTATCTCGGCTGCGTGCGGGCGGGCGCGGTGTTCCTGCCGCTCAACACCGGCTACACCCCGGCCGAGATCGCCTATTTCCTCGGCGATGCCGAGCCGGCCCTGTTCGTCTGCGACCCGGGGAAGCGCGACGCGCTCAAGGCCGTGGCGGAACAGGCCGGCGTCGCCCAGGTCGGCACCCTCGACGCCAAGGGCGAGGGCACCATGGCGGCCGAGGCCGCGGGCCAGACCGGCGACTTCGCCGACGTGCCGCGTAGCCCGGACGATCTCGCGGCGATCCTCTACACCTCGGGCACCACCGGGCGCTCGAAGGGCGCGATGCTCACCCACGACAACCTGTCGTCGAACGCCCTCACCCTGGTCGAGTACTGGCGCTTCACGCCCGACGACGTGCTGATCCACGCGCTGCCGGTGTTCCACACCCACGGCCTGTTCGTCGCCACCAACACGGTGCTGATGTCGGGGGCCGCGATGGTCTTTCTGCCGAAGCTCGATCCGCCGCTGATCCTGTCGCTAATGGGCCGGGCGACCGCGCTCATGGGCGTGCCGACCTTCTACACGCGCCTCCTCAAGGAGCCGGGCCTGACCCGCGAGGCGAGCGCCGGCATGCGCCTGTTCGTCTCCGGATCGGCGCCGCTCCTCGCCGAGACCCATCGCGAGTGGCAGGAGCGGACCGGTCACGCGATCCTCGAGCGCTACGGCATGACCGAGACCAACATGAGCACCTCGAACCCCTATGACGGCGACCGGGTCGCCGGCACGGTCGGGTTCCCGCTGCCGGGCGTCTCGCTGCGGGTGGTCGATCCGGAGACCGGCCGGGCGATGCAGGCCGACCAGGTCGGGATGATCGAGGTGCGCGGCCCCAACGTGTTCAAGGGCTACTGGCGCATGCCGGAGAAGACCGCCGCCGAGTTCAAGGCCGACGGCTTCTTCATCACCGGCGACCTCGGCAAGGTCGACGAGCGCGGCTACGTCCACATCGTCGGCCGCGGCAAGGACCTCATCATCACCGGCGGCTTCAACGTCTACCCGAAGGAGGTCGAGACCGAGATCGACGGGCTGCCCGGCGTGCTCGAATCGGCGGTGATCGGCGTACCCCACCCGGATTTCGGCGAGGGCGTCACCGCCGTGGTGGTGCCGCGCGGAGCCGAGGCGCCGAGCGAGGCGGCGATCCTGTCAGCCCTCGAAGGGCGCCTGGCCAAGTTCAAGCTGCCCAAGCGCGTGATCGTCGTCGACGAATTGCCGCGCAACACCATGGGCAAGGTGCAGAAGAACATGCTGCGCGAGGAGCACAAGGGGTTGTACGGGGCGTAGGATCCCGGAGCGACCCGTCTGATCGGGACGAGGCCGCCGGCTCTCGCCGGCGTCCTCTTTCATGATCGACGACGCCGCGTGCCACGAGGACATCGCCAGAGCGTGAACGGTCGGCAACCCGGTTCATGTCTCACAGGACTTAGAGCATTTTCCGACGAAGTGGAAACCGGTTCGTCGCAGAAAATGTGGCAAGACAAACACCTAGAGAGTTTCGCGATTGCAACGCGACACGGTACACGACACCGCGACCTCGCCCGACCATAGGGGCGGACGGTCCTCGTGAGCCTCCCCCTTTCCCGG
>NZ_LWHQ01000088.1:0-8068 GCF_001653715.1 Methylobacterium platani | reverse complement strand
GCCGACCGCAGGGCGACGGCGATCGTGTCGTGGACCGTGGCAACGCGATCGTGAAGTACTCTAGAACGTAGAGCCTCCGCGAATCCCCGCCTGATTCAGTCCGGCGCACCGATAGATGCCGGTATCCTGCTCGCCGAAGAGCGGGCGGGCGGCCGGCACGGTGGCGATGCGGGGGCAGCGATCGAGCGCGCGGAAGAAGGCGCGGTACGCCGGCACGGGATCGTTGACGAAATCGGAGACCCCGCCGATGACGAAGACGTGGAAGTCTTGGGCCAGCCAGTGATCGAGCTGCCACTCCTCCGGCTGGATCGGCCAGGCATAGGGAATGACGACCTTCACCTCGTCGCCGCTGTATTTCTCGAGCCCACCGATTACCCAGGGATAGTCGACGACCGTGTACCCGCCCGGCGTGCCGGCGAACGGGCGATCCTGCGGCGGAAGATGAATGCCGTAGCGGGCCGCCAGCCGTTCGTGCCGGACCCGGGTCAGGATCTGGCTCTGGGGCGAGAGGGGGAGGTAGCCCGTGAGGTCGACGTTCGAGACGAGCCGGGCGCCGGGCGGCAGGTCGGAGCGGACGATGGCGGCGACGGGTGCGCCGATCGCCGGCGCCGTCGCCTGGGTGAGGATCGGTGCGATCCGGATGATCGAACTCGCGAACAGCAGGCAGAATCCGGCGTAGCCGACGAGCCGGAGCGGGCGTTCGCGGGCATCCGTCAGGAGACCGGCTCCGATGGCGGCGGCGACGAAGCCGAGGACGAGATAGGGGAGCCACAATTGCGACGGCTGCCGGCTGCCGGTGATCGAGCAGATCACGATCGTCCCGGTGACCCATCCGATCGCGCAGATCGTCAGCAGCAGGCGGATCCTGGGACCGCCGCAGGCGATGCCGAGCACCCACAACGCCGCCGCGCCGAGCAGGGTGACGAGCGGCAGGCCCGTCGCGTCGCTGAGGAGCTGCGAGATCCATGTCCCGATCCTCACGTCGAGCGATGCCGCGCGGTACGACATCTGCGACTGCACCACCTGCGCCTCGATGAAAGGCTTCGGATCGAGAAGGATGCCGATGTTCAGGATCGCGCCGGCCACCGCAGCCGCCAGCAATGCGACGATCCAGCTTCCGGCAAAGATCCTGCGCCGTCCCGGCGCCCGCATCGACCAGAGCACGAACAGCGCGAGCACGGGGGCCAGGAAGAAGACCGCCGACTGCTTGAAGCTCACGGCGACGGCGGCCGCCACGCCGACCTGCACGGCGCGCCAGAGCGAGGACGGCCGGTCCAGCAATCGCAGCGTGCACAACCCGACGAGGAGAAAGGCCGGGCCGATCCCGCTGTCCGACTTCGCGATGTGCGACCAGTAGACGGCGCCGGGCAGGACGGCCGCCGCCAGGCCGGCCAGCAACGCCGCCCGTCCGGAGAGGCCGACCTGGCGAGCGAGCGCCCACGCGATCGGCGCAGCGCTCGCCGAGCACAGCGCCACGACGACCCGTGCAGTCACGTAGAAGGACACCGGCTGGTCGAAATAGGCGGCGCGGAAGCTCGCCGTCGAGTGCCACCAGCCGAGCAGCCGCCCCAGGCCGTAGAGCGGCACGTAAGCGATGGCGACCAGGTAGGTGAGAAGCGGCGGATAGTAGAAGGTCCGGGGATAGAAGTCACCGGACAGGAGCCGGGCGGGGCCGCCGATGTCCTCGTCGAAGTGGGTGCCGTGCCAGTTGGCCCCGATCACGCGGAGCAGCAGGGCCAGCGCGAACAGCCCGAGAGGCACCAGGACGGCCGGGCGGAGGCGGACGTGCAGCAGCTTCGTCATGGCTTGAGACCCATCGCGGCGAGCCCGAACATCACGCCCATGCAGCCGAATACGACCAGGCTCTGCCAGTCCTTCACCGCGAACAGCACCGGGTCGTCGTGCATCTCGCCCCGGTTGACCTTCATCCAGATCCGCACGACCCAGTAGAGCATGAGCGGCGGCACCAGCCACAGCCACTGGCGAGCCGGATAATGCTCCGGCACGATCTCGGACTGCGTGTAGAAGGCGAGGATCATCACGCTGATCAGGCCGCTGCCGCCGCCGAGCGTCAGCAGGACCGGCAGGTCCGCCCGCAGATAGCCGCGTCCGGAAAGCTCCTTGCCCTCCGTCACCGTCACGCGCAGCTCCGAGTAGCGCTTCAGGACGGCAAGGCTCAGGAACAGGAACATCGAGAATGCGAGCAGCCAGAAGGACGGCTCGATCTGCGTGGCGGCCGCTCCGGCCAGGATGCGCAGGGTATACAGGCCGGCCAGCAGCATGACGTCGACCACGACCTGCTGCTTCAGCCAGAACGAATACAGCGTGGTCACGACCGTGTAGACGCCGAGCACGATCATGAATTGGACGGGCAGGAAGGCGGCGATGCCCCAGGACAGCATCACCAGCACCGGGACCGCCATGATCCCGTGCGAGATCGGAAGCTTGCCGGCAGCGAAGGGGCGGTTGCGCTTGCTGCGGTGGCGCCGATCGACGGTCAGGTCGAGCATGTCGTTGACCAGGTAGACCGCCGAGGCGAGCAGGCTGTAGGCGATGAAGGCGAGCACCGCCATGGTCACCAGGGAGAGATTGCCGACCTCCTGCGCCGCGAGCAGCGGAACGAAGATCAGGATATTCTTGACCCACTGGTGCGCACGCAGCGCCCTGATCCACGACCGCAGGCCGCCTCCCTCCGCCTCGATCCAGGTCGGTCCGGCATGGGAGCGCGCCGCGGCCCGGCGCAGATGCCCGTTGTCGGACACGAGCCAGGCGCGCCGCGCGTGGCGCATCACGGGCAGGTCTTCCCAATGATTGCCGATATAGTCGAACCCGCCCTCCCCGTAACGTTCGAGGAGCGCATCCGCCTTGTGGTGGCCCGACAGGTTCACGTCGTCGGTGCTGCTGATGACGTCGTCGAACAGGTCGAGATGGTCGGCGATGTTGCGCGCGACGGTGGCCGATGCGGCCGTCGCGAGCACCACCTGCCGTCCTTCGCCGCGCGCCTCCTCGACCAGCGCGATGACGTCGGGACGGTAGGGGAGGCTCGACGCATCGAGCTCGACGCGCTCCGCGACCCGGCGCTTGAACTCGGCCTTCCCCTTCGCGAGCCACAACGGCAGCTGGAACAGCGACGTCGGTGATCGCCTCGCCAGCAACAGCACCGTTTCGTACAGCATGTCGGTGCGGACCAGCGTGCCGTCCAGGTCAACGCAGAGAGGGACGTCGGCGCAGAGCGGAAGGTCCTCGGCGATATTCAAATTCATCATCATGCCTTCGCCATCATAACGACGCCTCCGACGATTATTAAGGTAGCGACGATCTTCGCCGGCGAAAATTGATCGTGATAGACGACCCGGCCAAGCAAAGAGGTCAGCACGATTGCGACCGCGACGAACGGATAGGCAGAGCTGACGGGAATGCGCGCCAGCACCAACAGCCAGACCGCCGCACTCGCGGCATAGAAGAACAATCCGAGGATCACCAGCGGATTGAAGACGATATGGTAGACTTGTATCGCAATACTTTCGGCCGTCATCGACCGCTGCACCGTGTCCGACATCATGCCGCCCTTGAGGGCGATCTGTGCCGCGGCCGACAGGACGACGCTGAGAGTGACGAGTAGGACAGTGCTCTCTTTCATGCCACCCCCAGAGCGTGCAATGCACCGACGTCGAGCGGTTGGGCCGCGACGATACTCATCACGGCTCTCATTCGGATTGATGGGCGATTACAGGCAATGACTCGCGGGTCAGAGACACGCCCCTGCTATAACGAGCACAGCTCGATGAGGTGAGCAAGGTGGGTTACGTTCAGCCGACGCGCCGCGAACGGGCGGAGCTTGACCTCCATCCAGTTGCACAGACCATTGATGGACTTGACAGGTCGAGCAACTGTATCGGGTGGCTGCCGTCACGGTCGCGGCACGCTCCGTCGACGGCATACGGCCTTCGGCGCCGAAGCGGACCACGTGGACTTAGGCTGCGGCCGCCGCCGTCAGTGCGGAGGAGAGTGCGGGCGCGATCTCCCCAGATCGCACCCTGCCGTAGCACCAAAGGTGTACGGTCGTTCGTCACTTGAGAGAGGCTGCCCCGCCATGACCGCCCGCTTCGCCCTGATCGACGTGTTCCACGACGGCGCCTTCACGGGCAATCCGCTCGCCGTGGTGAGCGGGGTCGAGCCCGACACCGCGACGATGCAGGCGATGGCGCGGTGGTTCAACCTGTCGGAAACGGTGTTCCTGCTGCCGCCGACCGATCGGCAAGCCGATTACCGGGCGCGGATCTTCACCCTCGCGCACGAACTGCCCTTCGCCGGCCACCCGACGCTCGGTGCCTGCCATGCCTGGCTCGGCTCGGGCGGGAGGCCGCGACGGCCGGGGCGGATCGTGCAGGAATGCGGCGCCGGGCTCGTGCCGATCCGGCAGGACCGGGACCGCCTCGCCTTCGCGGCGCCGCCGCTGCTCCGGGCGGGGCCGGTGGACGCGGCAACGATGCGGGAGATCGTGGCGGTGCTGCGGATCGCGCCGGAGCAGGTCGTCGAGGCGCGCTGGTGCGACAACGGTCCGGGCTGGGTCGGGGTGATGCTGGCCTCGGCCGCGGAGGTG
Organism: Methylobacterium platani; assembly: GCF_001653715.1. Taxonomy (GTDB): domain Bacteria; phylum Pseudomonadota; class Alphaproteobacteria; order Rhizobiales; family Beijerinckiaceae; genus Methylobacterium; species Methylobacterium platani. The sequence goes on along the minus strand of NZ_LWHQ01000088.1, from coordinate 3,465 downwards.
CTGGCGGTCGCGCCGGCCCGGCGGCACGAGGGCCGGATCGATATCGGCCTCGTCGGCGCCCATGCCCCGGGCGGGGAGGTGGCGTGGGAGATCCGTACCCTGTTCGACGACGGCGCCGGCGCCCTCGTGGAGGATCCGGTGACCGGCAGCTTCAACGCGGCCGTCGCCGGCTGGCTGCGGGAGACCGGCCGCGCCGCCGGGCCCTACGTCGCCGCGCAAGGCACGACGCTCGGGCGCCGCGGCCGGGTCTTCGTCGATTACGACGGCGCCGACTGGATCGGCGGGCGCACCCTCACGGTGGCGGAGGGCACCCTCCCGGTCGATCTCGGTTCGCGCAGGTCTCTGTTCGCGTAGTACCGTCACGCCTTCGCAGCGTTGCGACGGCGTCCGGCGCCATCGGCGCGAGGACGGGGAAACCTTGCGGGCTTGCCCGGCGCCTCCGGACGAGCCCGTTCGAAGGCGGCTGCGGTATCGGTCTCAGTTGGCGTAGGTGAAGACGCCGTCGCGCCAGACGTAGAGCACGTAGCCGGGCGCGGTCACGTCGCCCTTCTGGTCGAAGCCGACATTGCCGAGCACCAGGTTGAAGCGCTCCGCATGCAGCGTCTCGGCGATCGCCTTCGGGTCGGTGGACTTGGCGAAGTTGCCGGCCTCGACGAGGGCCTGGAGCGCGGCGTAGCCGTAGAGGGTGAAGCCGGCGGGGTCGATCCCGTCGCCCTGCAGGGCCTTCACGGCGGCGGCGGCCTCCGGCTTGCGGCGCAGGTCCGGGTTGAAGGTCATCAGCACGCCGTCGCTCGCCGCGCCGGCCAGCGCCCCGAACTCCTTCGTGGCGATGCCGGAGGTGCCGAACCATTGCGGGCGGTAGCCGGCCTCCGCGGCCTTGCGCACCAGCTTGCCCATCTCCTGGTAGTGGCCGCCGTAATAGACCACCTCGATCCCCGCCCCCTGCAGCCGCTTGATCAGCGCCGCGTCGTCGGTCTGGCCCGGGACGATGGCGGCGAACAGCGTCTCGTTCTGGCCGATCTTGTTGAGGTTGGCCTTGGTCGATTCGGCGAGGTTCCGCGACAGCGGGGTATCGTCGTACAGGATCGCGATCTTCTTGTCGCGAAAACGCTCCGCCAGGATCGTGGCCGAGAGCCGGCCCTGGTCGTCCTCGCGGCCGGAGACCCGGAAGATCGTCGGCAGGCCGCGATCGGTCAGGCGCGCGGCGTTGGAGGCCGGGCTGATCATCACCGCGCCGGCCGCCGCGTAGACGTCGGACGCCGCGAGCGAGGCGCTCGAGCAGACATGGCCGATCACCAGGCGCACGCCCGAGCGTACGAAGCGCTCCGCCACCGCCATCGCCTGGCCCGGGTCGCAGGCATCGTCCTGGACGTCGAGGACGATCGGCTCGCCGGCGATCCCGCCGCGGGCATTGGCGTCGCGGACGGCCGCCTGCACGCCCTGGAGCACCTGCTCGCCGATGCCGGCGATCGCACCGGTGCGCGGCACCGCGACCCCGACGGTCACGTCGGCCCGGGCGGCGCCCGCCCCGGTCAGCAGCGCTCCGATCGCCAGCCACAGGGCGGCGACGGCCCTGGTGCGCGTCATCCCCGGCGCTCCCGCATGTGACGAACCACTCCGACCTCCGGCCCGGCCCCTGTTCGGGCCCGGCATGTCCCGGCCGCTTAGCACGACCGCCACCCCCGTGTCCGCGCCGACCTCCGCGCCGGCCCGCGAGGGCGCCCGCTCTATCGGGCGCGAGCCCGCCGGGACGCAAGGGGGCGACAGCGCGTAAGAGGGCCGCGGTCCATCGGGGTGCATGCCGCCAGCATAGCACGGACGCCGCGGGTGGAACGCCCATCCCGTACCGGATATTGACGATTCCCGCACCCGCGACGGCGCCCGGTCGGCGCGTCGCCGCCGCGACCGGCATGGCCGCGAGGTGCGACGGGGGAGGACGACGGGTGATGATGCAGGCCGACACGATCCGGGTCGCGGTGCTCGACGACTACCAGGGCGTTGCCGCGGGGCTGGCCGACTGGGCCGGGCTCGGGCCCGACGTCGCGGTGGAGTTCTTCTCCGAGCCGGTGCCGCCGGCGCAGGCGGCGTCGCGGCTCGCGCCCTACGACGTGCTCTGCCTGATGCGCGAGCGCATGCCCCTCGACGCCGCGCTGATCGCCGCCCTGCCGGCCTTGAAGCTCGTGGTGTTCACCGGCGGGCGCAACCCCTCGGTCGACGTCGCGGCGCTCGCGGCCCGCGGCATCCCGGTCTGCAACACCCGCAACGGCGAGGGCGGCCTCGCCACCGCCGAGCTCACGACCGCCCTGATGCTGGCCTGCGCCCGTCACCTGCCGCGGGAATTCGCCAACATGGCGGGCGGGCGCTGGCAGGAGACCCTGGGCGAGGGCCTGGAGGGCCGCACCCTCGGGCTCGTCGGACTCGGGCGGATCGGCGCCCGGGTGGCGGCGGTCGGCCGGGCGCTCGGCATGCGGGTGACCGCCTGGAGCCCGAACCTCACCCCCGCGCGGGCCGAGGCCGGCGGCGCGGCGCTCGCCACCCGCGAGGCGCTGTTCTCGGAGAGCGACGTCGTCAGCCTGCACATGGTGCTGGCGCCCGCGACGCGGGGCATCGTCGGGGCGGCCGAGATCGCCCGGATGCGGCGAGGGGCGATCCTGATCAACACCTCCCGCGGGCCCCTGGTCGACGAGGCGGCGCTGATCGCGGCGTTGCGCGAGGGCCGCATCCGGGCCGGGCTCGACGTGTTCGACCGCGAGCCCCTGCCCGCCGACCACCCCCTGCGCGGCCTGCCGAACGCCGTGCTGACGCCGCATCTCGGCTACGTGACCGAGAGCACGTTCCGGATGTTCTACGAGGACACCGTCGAGGCGATCGCGGCTTGGCGCCGGGGTGCGCCGGTGCGGCTGGCGACGGCCTGACCGGGCCGCCGGGGCCCCGCGCCGGCACCGCGCCGCCGTGACCCGGGCCGTTCACGCCGCCCTGACCGTCGCCAGGAATTCGCGCACCTCCGCGGTCAGGGTCGCGGACTGGCCCGACAGCGCGGATGCGGAGGCCAGAACCTGGGTGGCGGCCGCCCCGGTCTCCTCCGCCGCCCCGGCCACGCCGGCGATGTTGGCCGTGACCGCCTCGGTGCCGGAGGCCGCCCGGGTGATGTTCTGCACGATCTCCCGGGTCGCCGCGCCCTGCTCCTCCACCGCCGAGGCGATCGCGGTCGCCGCGCCCGAGATCTCGCGGATGCGCCCGGCGATGGTGCCGATCGCGCCGGCCGCCTGCTCGGTCGAGCCCTGGATGCGGCCGATCTGGGCGGTGATCTCCTCGGTCGCCCGGGCGGTCTGGCCGGCGAGCGCCTTGACCTCGGCGGCGACGACCGCGAAGCCGCGTCCCGCCTCGCCGGCCCGGGCCGCCTCGATGGTGGCGTTGAGCGCCAGAAGGTTGGTCTGGCCGGCGATCGACGAGATCATGCCGACG
>NZ_LWHQ01000087.1:21755-22384 GCF_001653715.1 Methylobacterium platani | reverse complement strand
TCGCCTCCATCACCGAGTAAGTCGGACGAACGGGTCCGGGGTCGCCTCAGGCTCCGGACTCTGAAGAAAAAAGGGGCGGGTGCCGGATGCGGCGCCCGCCCTTTTCTCGTTCTCGGGGGGCGGGCCGGCCCATCCCGGCCAAGGCCCGGAAGCCCGGAAGCCCGGAGGCCCGCGCCCGTCACGCCGCCCGCACGCCCGACAGGAACCGCCCGACCTCGTCGTCGAGGTGGCGCGAGTGCCGCGACAGATCGGAGGCCGCCGCGAGGAGCTGGCGGGCCGCCGCCCCGGTCTCCTCGGCCGCCCCGGCGACGCCCGTGATGGTATGGGTGACCTCGCCGGCCCCGACGGCCGCCTGGGACACGTTGCGGACGATCTCCTGCGTCGTCGCGTCCTGCTGGCCGATCGCGGCGGCGAGCGCGCCGGCGACGCCGCTGATCTCCTCGATCCGGGCGACGATGCCGCCGATCGCCGTCACGGCCTGGCCGGTCGCCGCCTGGATCTCGCCGATCTGGCCGGAGATCTCGCCGGTCGCCTTCGCGGTCTGGCCGGCGAGCACCTTGACCTCGGCGGCGACGACCGCGAAGCCGCGTCCGGCTTCGCCGGCCCGGGCCGCCTCGATGGTGGCGTTG
>NZ_LWHQ01000087.1:0-21654 GCF_001653715.1 Methylobacterium platani | reverse complement strand
TGGCGGCCGATCTCCTGCACGCTGGCGCCCATCTCCTCGGCCGCCGCCGCCACCGCGCCGACATTCGCCGCCGCCGCCTCGGCCGCCGCGGCCACGGAGGCGGATTGGCCTGCGGTCTGCGTGGCGGTCGCGGTCATCGCCTGGGCGGTGTCCTGGAGCCGGGTCGCGGCGCCCGTCACCGAGGCGACGATTCCGCCGACCACGCCCTCGAACCCGTCGGCCATCTCGCGCATCGCCATCCGGCGCTGCGCCTCGCCGTCGGTCCGGGCCCGCACCTGCTCGGCCTCCAGCGCCGCGGTGCGGACCATGCTCTCCCGGAACACCTGGACCGCGCGGCCCATCGCCCCGATCTCGTCCCGGCGCCCGAGGGCGGGCACCGGCGTCGCGGTGTCGCCGCCGGCGAGGCGGTGCATCGCGGCGGTCATGCGCGCGAGGGGCCGGCTCACCGCGAGGACAAGCATCAGCGCTGCCCCGGCGGCGAGGAGCGCGGCGGCACCCAGGAAGGCCAGCATCTGCGCCCGGGTGCGCCCGTAGGCCGCCTCCGCGGCCCAGCCGCTCTCGGTCGCCGCGGCTTCGGTGCGATCGACGAGCGTCAGCAGCGTGGCGATGACGTCCCGGATCGCGTCCGACATCGTGGTGTTGTAGAGTTCGAGCGCACCGGCCCGGTCGCCGTCCCCGGCGCGCCGGAACGCCTCGGCCTGGAGGTCGAGATAGGTCCGCCACCGGCGATCGAACGCCGCGGACAGGTCCCGCATCTCGGCGGTGACGGGCAGGCGGCCATAGGCGTCGCGCGCCGTGGCGAGCTCCTCCACGCGCTGCCGCATCGAATTCGCCGCGTCCTCGCGCTGCCGGTCGGTGCGGGCGGCGATCAGGCGGCTGCCGTTGACCCGGATCCGCAGGGTCAGGGCCTGGATCCGCCCGATCACCTGGGTGGTGGGAAGCGCCCCGTCGCGCAGGTGCGCGATCGCCGCCTGCTGCGTCCGGGCCTGATGGAACGCCAGGGCGCCGAGCCCGACCATCAGCGCGACCATTACCGCGAAGCAGCCGATCAGCTTGGTGCGGATCGAGAGCCCGTTCAGCATCATAATTCAACCTTGCGCGACTGCGGAAACATATTTCAATACTGTGGATAGTCGCGAGATTACGCTTAAGGGCGATTTAATGCCGGCGGCCCGCCATCCGGCCCGAGGGCGTCGCGGACGGGCCCGGACCCGCCGCGCGGCGGGGCGGGGACCGCTCGCGGACGGCATCCTGCAGCCTCTCGCGACATTCCGCTTGCATCCGGGCCGGCGATCCGGCTAGAGAGCGGTCGCGCCGCGGCGCTGCAGGAGTGTAGCTCAACTGGTCAGAGCACCGGTCTCCAAAACCGGGGGTTGGGGGTTCGAGTCCCTCCACTCCTGCCAGGGACCGCGAGCCGACCGGAGCCTCCGCCCTCACCGGCAGATCTCCGATAACAATCCGTCCGGGCCAGTCGACAAGCGCACGCAACTGCGCTAGACGCTGCGCCCATCCCAGATCGAACAGGCGGCTATGCGGGCCGGGGGTGATCCTTCAGCTCGCGCGCCGTCGTTGGTTTCGAGCGCATCGGTTGTCCGAGCCATGGCATCGAACGAAGCGACGAAGAAGATGGACCTCGGGCGCAACGCCTCCCGCAGCACGCCGCCGGCCCGCGGCGGCGGCTCGACGCCGACCCCGCCCGCGCGTCCGGCGCAGAAGCGCGTCGGCCCGTTCGAGTTCCTGCAGCAGGTGCGCGACGAGGGCCGGAAGGTCACGTGGCCTACCCGCAAGGAGACCCTGGTCACCACCCTGATGGTGTTCGTCATGGTGGTAGTGGCGAGCGTGTTCTTCACCGTCGTCGACCAGGTGCTGCGCTACGCCGTGACGCTGGTGCTGGGCATCGGGGCCTGATCGAACAAACGATGACCCGGCACTGCCGGCCCGAACGTGACGGGCCGCGCGCCGGACTGGAGTGAACGCCGTGTCGAAGCGCTGGTACATCGTCCACGCCTATTCGAACTTCGAGAACAAGGTCGCGCAGTCGATCAAGGACCAGGCGGCGCAGCGCGGCCTGACCGAGAAGTTCGACGAGGTCATGGTGCCGACCGAGAAGGTCGTGGAGGTGCGCCGCGGCCGCAAGGTCGATGCCGAGCGCAAGTTCTTCCCCGGCTACGTGCTGGTGAAGTGCGACCTCACCGACGAGGTCTACCACCTCATCAAGAACACCCCGAAGGTCACGGGCTTCCTCGGCGCCGACAAGTCGAAGCCGGTGCCGATCCCGGACGCCGAGGCCGAGCGCATCAAGGGCCAGGTCCAGGAAGGCACCGACCGCCCGAAGGCCTCGATCTCCTACGAGGTCGGCGAGCAGGTCCGCGTCGCGGACGGCCCCTTCGCCTCGTTCAACGGCGTCGTCGAGGAAGTCGACGAGAGCCGTTCCCGCCTCAAGGTGGCGGTCTCCATCTTCGGCCGGGCGACCCCGGTCGAACTCGAATACGGTCAGGTCGAGAAGCTCTGATCGTCATCGGCGGACCTGCCGGGAACCGCACGGGGCGCGGCAGCGCGTCCCGTGCGTCCCGTTCCTGAACGGTCCGCCCCTCACCCGCGGAAGGCCCGCCCGGCAACGCCTCCGGGAGCCCGGGCCGCACCGCGACCTGCAACCGCCCTCATCAGTCAGGGCTACTCTGGGAGCAGTCCCATGGCGAAGAAGATCACGGGCTACGTGAAGCTTCAGGTCCCGGCCGGCGCCGCCAACCCGTCGCCGCCGATCGGTCCCGCGCTCGGTCAGCGCGGCCTCAACATCATGGAATTCTGCAAGGCCTTCAACGCGAAGACCTCGCAGATCGAGAAGGGCACCCCGATCCCGGTGATCATCACCGCGTATCAGGACCGCTCCTTCACCTTCGAGATGAAGCAGCCCCCGGTCTCGTTCTTCCTCAAGAAGGCGGCCGGCATGAAGATCGGTAAGAAGCCGGCCTCCGGCTCGAAGACCCCCGGCAAGGGCGCGCCCGCCGGCAAGATCTCCGAGGCGCAGATCCGCGAGATCGCCGAGAAGAAGATGCCCGACCTGAACTGCGATTCGGTCGATTCCGCCGTCGCCATGATCCGCGGCTCCGCCCGCGCCATGGGTCTCGAGATCACCGCGTAAGGGGAGGGCGACATGGCACAGACAGGCAAGCGCATCCGCTCCGCCCGCGAGGGCATCGAGGTCACCAAGCTCTATCCGCTCACCGAGGCGGTGAAGCTGATCAAGGAGCGGGCCAAGGCCAAGTTCGACGAGACCTTCGAGGTCTCGATGAATCTCGGCGTCGATCCCCGCCACGCCGACCAGATGGTCCGCGGCGTCTGCAACCTGCCGAACGGCTCCGGCCGGACCGTGCGGGTGGCGGTGTTCGCCCGCGGCCCGAAGGCCGACGAGGCGCGGGCCGCCGGTGCCGACATCGTCGGCGCCGAGGACCTGCTCGAGACGATCCAGGGCGGCACGATCGACTTCGATCGCTGCATCGCCACCCCGGACATGATGCCGCTGGTCGGCCGCCTCGGTAAGGTGCTGGGCCCGCGCGGCCTGATGCCGAACCCGAAGGTCGGCACCGTCACCATGGACGTGAAGGGCGCCGTCGCCGGCGCCAAGGGCGGCTCGGTCGAGTTCCGCGTCGAGAAGGCGGGCATCGTCCATGCCGGCATCGGCAAGGTCTCGTTCGACGAGCAGAAGATCGTCGAGAACATCCGCGCCTTCGCGGACGCCGTCGCCAAGGCGAAGCCCGCCGGCGCCAAGGGCACCTACATCCAGCGCATCGCCGTCTCCTCGACGATGGGCCCGGGCGTGAAGGTCGATCCCTCGAGCGTGCTGGTCGCCGCCGGCGCCTGAGCCGACGCGACTGTCGCGATACCGAACTGAAACGCCCGGTCCGGCAACGGACCGGGCGTTTCGCTGTCCGGGGCCGGACAGGGCCCGGGGACCGCCCGGAACCCGGTTTCCGACGCGGCGGCATCTCGGCGTTCCGCCCGGTGCCGCGCTGCGGCGAAAACCTAACCCAAGGGGCAGCCAACCGGCGCCGCTGTGCTACATACGGTGCCATGCGCAGCACCGTCCCGGTCTCCTCCTCGCGACGCATCCTCTGCGTCTTCCCCGCCTACACGCCCTCGTTCGGCACCTTCTCGCACGCCTATCCGCTGATGGGCGGCGTCAAGGCCTTCATGCCGCCGCAGGGGCTCCTGGTGATCGCCGCCTACATGCCGGAGGCATGGGAGGTGCGATTCATCGACGAGAACATCGCTCGGGCCGGTCCCGAAGATTTCGCCTGGGCCGACGCGGTGTTCGTGTCGGGCATGCACATCCAGGAAGGCCAGATCCACGAGATCGGCCGGCGGGCGCACGCCGCCGGCAAGGTCGCGGTGCTCGGCGGCCCCTCGGTCTCCGGCGCGCCGGAGAAGTACCCGGATTTCGACTATCTCCACCTCGGCGAGATCGGCGACGCCACCGACGCGCTGATCCGGCGCCTCGACGAGACCGCGGCGGTGCCGTCCGAGCCGGAGCGCTTCGAGACCGCGGACCGCCTCGCGCTGGCCGACTTCCCCGCCCCGGCCTACGAGCGGGTGCCGCTCAAGCGCTACCTGATCGGCTCGCTGCAATTCTCCTCCGGCTGCCCCTATCGCTGCGAGTTCTGCGACATCCCGCAGCTCTACGGCCGCCAGCCGCGGCTCAAGACGCCCGAGCAGCTCTGCGCCGAGCTCGACGCCATCGTGGCGCAGGCCGCGCATCCGGCGGTGGTCTACTTCGTCGACGACAACTTCATCGGCAACCGCAAGGCGACGCGGGAGATGCTGCCCCACCTGGTGGAGTGGCAGAAGCGGAACAATTTTCCGCTCCAGTTCGCCTGCGAGGCGACGCTGAACATGGCCAAGCAGCCCGAGATCCTCGAGCTGATGCGCCAGGCCAACTTCATGACCGTGTTCGTCGGCATCGAGACGCCGGAGGCGGACGCGCTCAAGGGCATCGACAAGACCCACAACGCCGCCGTGCCGATGTACGAGGCGATCGAGACCCTGAACTCCTACGGGCTCGAGGTCACCTCCGGCATCATCCTCGGCCTCGACACCGACTCGGACAAGTCCGAGCAGAACCTGATCGACTTCATCGACCGCTCGGCGATCCCCGTCCTCACCATCAACCTGCTCCAGGCGCTGCCCAAGACCCCGCTCTGGGACCGGCTCGAGCGCGAGGGGCGGCTCGTCCACGATGCCAGCCTCGAATCCAACGTGCTGTTCAAGCGACCGCACGACGAGGTGGTGGGGTCGTGGCGCCGGGCGATCGCGCATGCCTATTCGCCCGAGCACTTGTTCGAACGTTTCAAGCGCCAGTGCGACGTCACCTACCCGAACCGGATCACCACGCCGACCGCCGGCAAGCTGACGCTGACCAACCTGCGCCGCGGGCTGATCCTCGGGTTCAACATCATCACCCGGGTCGGCCTGCTCTCCGATTATCGCCGGCCGTTCTGGCGCGCCGCGGCCTACGCCCTCAAGCGCGGGCAGATCGAGGCGGTGTTCAACATGGGCTTCGTCGCCCACCACCTGATCCGCTTCACCCGCGAGGCCCTGCGCGGCGAGCACAACGCCTCGTTCTACGCGGCGCAGGACAAGGCGAAGGCCGAGGCCGCCGCGAGGGGAGGGGCCCGGCAGGCGGCGTGAGGTGGTAACGGCTCCCGGCCGGAGCGGTCGGGAGCCGTGTCAGCGCCGATTCCAGGCGCGATAGATGTTGTCGTGCGGGCCAACATCGACCGCCTCGAAGGCCTCATCGTCGAGCCGGCGCAGGATGATCCGATCGCCACTCCCAGGATCGATGATGTGATACCCGGACGCTCCCGCCAGGGACCGAAAATCAAGGCTCGGCAGGATCGGGTCGCGCATGAACTTGGAAAGCGCCCAGGCCGCCGCCTTCTGCCGATGCGGCGGCAAGCTCTTCGACGCCTTGATGAAGGCCGGTGTCGGCGTGACGGTGCGGCTCACGCTAAGGCCGACAGCAGGTAAGCCTCCAGAGCGTCGGGGTCGTCGAAGGCGGGGCCACCCCGCGCGTCCGCATCGAGCTCGGCTCGGACGGCGCGCAGGAACAGCGCGAAATCCTGGGCCTCGCGGTAGTAACCGTATGCGAGGGCCATCAGCCTGGCGACATTTCCTCGAACGAGGTCCTGGTCCCCCGGCCTGGCACTCGCCACGTCTTGCTCGCCCCAACGTTCCATGCGCCGCAGGCGTCGAGCCTCGCTGCGAAGATGGCGTTCGTAGCCGTCGATCACCGCGGTGAGCGCCTGCAAGTCGGGTCGACCGGATTCCGTCCCCGTCATCTGCCAGAGCGCGGCCCGAACCTTCAGCCCCTCCTCGCGCCAGGCGGCGGCCGATGCCTCGCTCTCGGCCAGGAAACGGTTGTAGCTTTCGTCGGCGGCGCCTCTGCCCATCGCGACCGGCGCCGGGCCGACGATGGCGGGCGGCTGCCAGGTCAGGTGATGCAGCAGGTCCAGCAGAGCGGCGTCAGCCATGGCACTCCCCTTTACGGACACCCTTACCACCCTGACGGTCGCAATCCCAATCCCCGGTAGGAAGCCCTTGCTAGGGAGGGGCGACAGGCACGAACATGCAGCGGGAACCGTGTGTTAGAAATCCGCCCCTGCGACCGAATTTCCTCGTGCCGGGCACTTGGCAGGCGGCTTGCACGCCGCTATAGACCCGGCTCCACGTTTCCCAGATCGAAAGGACTCGGCCGGTCGGCCGGTCCTGGAGAGAGGTCCCCGGGCAACCGGGTGACCAAAGTGGCCGGAAGGGTTCAGGGGGCAACCCCTCGCGCCCCGTCCGGCCATGTCCTGTCCGAGACTGCAGGCGCCGGCATCCGCCGGCTTAAACCGCAAAGCCTGCACAGACGGGGAAGACCGAGTTTCACCGTCCCACGGCCGTTCCGGCCGGCGGGACGTCGGTTTGAACCATCTCGCCCGAGGCGAGGGACCCGACCGGTCCTTGGCATCGGGGGCAGGGCCGTGAAGCGTCGTTCAGGACGTCGCGGTCTTCAGCGAAGGCCCCGGCTCATCCTGGGCGGCAACTGCAACCGGCGGGGCCCATCCGGGTTCCGCCAACCGGAGAGAGCCAAGGTGGACAGAGCAGCAAAAGCTGATCTCGTCTCGACGCTCAACGGGGTGTTCACGAGCACCTCCGTCGTCGTCGTGGCCCACTACAAGGGCCTCACGGTCGCCGACATGCAGAAGCTGCGCTCGCAGATGAAGCAGGCCGGCGCCACCGTGAAGGTCGCGAAGAACCGCCTCGCCAACATCGCTCTCGAAGGCACGGACGTCGCCTCCATCCAGCCCCTCCTGAAGGGCCCGACCCTGCTCGCCTATTCGAGCGATCCGGTCGCGGCCGCGAAGGTGGCGGTGGACTTCGCCAAGGCCAACGAGAAGCTGGTCATCCTCGGCGGAGCCATGGGGACGACCGCCCTGAACGTGGACGGCGTGAAGGCCCTGGCCTCGCTGCCGTCCCTCGACGAACTGCGCGCCAAGATCGTGGGCCTTGTCCAGGCTCCCGCGACCAAGATCGCCCAGGTCGTCAACGCGCCGGCCGCCAAGCTCGCGCGCGTGTTCGGGGCCTATGCCAAGACCGGCGACGCCCAGACCGACGAAGCGGCCTGACCGGCTGTTCGAGACCAAACCGTTCAAACCGACAACATCAGGAAGTGAAAAATGGCTGATCTTGCCAAGCTCGTCGACGACCTGTCCTCGCTGACCGTTCTCGAGGCTGCCGAGCTCGCGAAGATGCTCGAGGAGAAGTGGGGCGTCTCGGCGGCTGCCGCCGTCGCCGTCGCCGCCGGCCCGGCCGGTGGCGCCGCTGCCCCGGCCGCCGAGGAGCAGACCGAGTTCACCGTTGTCCTGGCTTCGGCCGGCGACAAGAAGATCGAGGTCATCAAGGAGGTCCGCGCGATCACCGGTCTCGGCCTCAAGGAGGCCAAGGACCTGGTCGAGGGCGCCCCGAAGCCGGTCAAGGAGGGCGTGTCCAAGGACGACGCCGCCAAGCTCAAGGCCCAGCTCGAGAAGGCCGGCGCCAAGGTCGAGCTCAAGTAAGCTGGTGGCGGGCCTTCCGGCCCGCCGCGAGCCCCGGACGGCCACCCGGCCGCTCCGGGGCACCCAGCCCGCGGGCCCCGTGCCCGCGGGCTATGGTCGCTTCGGCGCACCCCCTCGGGATCCAGGGCAAGGATCCCCATATGTATTTCGAGGATCGCGGGCGGCCGGTGCACGGGCGGTCCGCGCGGTCACGGCAGGTCTGATGCGGGCTCGATTCGGCCAGCGTCCCACCGGGGCCGTATAAGCGGTGGATGAGGAGCGAGGTCAACCCATGGCCAACACGCTGGTCGGTCGCAAGCGCATTCGCAAGTTCTTCGGCAAGATTCGGGAAGTCGCCGAGATGCCGAACCTCATCGAGGTCCAGAAGGCGTCATACGACCAGTTCCTGATGGTGGACGAGCCCGAGGGCGGGCGCGCCGACGAGGGCCTGCAATCGGTCTTCAAGTCCGTTTTCCCGATCTCCGACTTCTCCTCGACCGCGCTTCTCGAGTTCGTCAAGTACACCTTCGAGCAGCCGAAGTACGACGTCGACGAGTGCCGCCAGCGCGGCATCACCTTCGCGGCCCCGCTGAAGGTGACCCTGCGGCTGATCGTGTTCGATGTCGATCCCGATACCGGCGCCAAGTCGGTCAAGGACATCAAGGAGCAGGACGTCTACATGGGCGACATGCCCCTGATGACGGAGAACGGCACCTTCATCGTCAACGGCACCGAGCGCGTCATCGTCTCGCAGATGCACCGCTCGCCGGGCGTGTTCTTCGACCACGACAAGGGCAAGACCCATTCCTCGGGCAAGCTCCTGTTCGCGGCGCGCATCATCCCGTATCGCGGCTCCTGGCTCGACGTCGAGTTCGACGCCAAGGACATCGTGCACGCGCGCATCGACCGCAAGCGCAAGATCCCCGTCACCTCGCTGCTCTTCGCGCTCGGCCTCGACGGCGAGGAGATCCTCTCGACCTTCTACAACCGCGTCACCTATGTCCGTGACGGGCACGACTGGCGCGTGCCCTACGACGCCGAGCGGCTGAAGGGCTTCAAGGCCTCGACCGACCTGATCGACGCCGAGTCGGGCGAGGTGGTGCTCGAGGCCGGCAAGAAGCTGACCGCGCGCGCCGCCCGCCAGATCGCCGAGAAGGGCGTGAAGGCCCTGCGCGCCACCGACGAGGACCTGATCGGCCAGTACATCGCCGAGGACATGGTCAACTACAAGACCGGCGAGATCTACGCCGAGGCCGGCGACGAGATCAGCGAGAAGGTCCTGAAGGGCCTGACCGACGTCGGCATCGGGGAGATCCCGGTCCTCGACATCGACCACGTCAACATCGGTCCCTACATCCGCAACACGCTGGCGGTCGACAAGAACTCGGCCCGCGAAGGCGCGCTGTTCGACATCTACCGGGTGATGCGCCCGGGCGAGCCGCCGACGCTCGAGACCGCCGAGGCGATGTTCCACTCGCTGTTCTTCGACGCCGAGCGCTACGACCTCTCGGCCGTCGGCCGGGTGAAGATGAACATGCGCCTCGACCTCGATGCGGCCGACACCGTGCGGACGCTGCGGCGCGAGGACATGCTGGCGGTCGTGAAGGCGCTGGTGGACCTGCGCGACGGCAAGGGCGAGATCGACGACATCGACCACCTCGGCAACCGCCGGGTGCGCTCGGTCGGCGAGCTAATGGAGAACCAGTACCGTCTGGGCTTGCTTCGCATGGAGCGCGCCATCAAGGAGCGGATGTCCTCGGTCGACATCGACACCGTGATGCCGCAGGACCTGATCAACGCGAAGCCCGCGGCGGCCGCGGTGCGCGAGTTCTTCGGCTCGTCGCAGCTGTCGCAGTTCATGGACCAGACCAACCCGCTCTCCGAGGTGACGCACAAGCGCCGCCTCTCGGCGCTCGGCCCGGGCGGCCTGACCCGCGAGCGCGCCGGCTTCGAGGTGCGAGACGTGCACCCGACCCATTACGGCCGGATCTGCCCGATCGAGACGCCGGAAGGCCCGAACATCGGCCTGATCAACTCGCTCGCCACCTTCGCCCGGGTGAACAAGTACGGCTTCATCGAGACCCCGTTCCGCCGCGTGCGCGACGGCGTGGTCACCGACGAGGTCGCCTACCTGTCCGCCATGGAGGAGGCGAAGTACCACGTCGCCCAGGCCAACGCGGTGATGGACGAGAACCGCAAGCTCACGGAGGACCTGGTGGTTTGCCGGCGGGCGGGCGAGGTGATCGTCGTCGGCCCCGAGCGCGTCGACCTGATGGACGTGAGCCCCAAGCAGCTCGTGTCGGTCGCCGCGGCCTTGATCCCGTTCCTCGAGAACGACGACGCCAACCGCGCGCTGATGGGCTCGAACATGCAGCGCCAGGCGGTGCCGCTGGTTCGCGCCGACGCGCCCTTCGTCGGCACCGGGATGGAGGCGGTGGTCGCGCGCGATTCGGGTGCCGCGATCGGCGCCCGGCGCGCGGGCATCATCGACCAGGTCGATGCGACCCGTATCGTCATCCGCGCCACCGACGAGGCCGACGCCTCGAAGCCCGGCGTCGACATCTACCGGCTGCAGAAGTTCCAGCGCTCGAACCAGTCGACCTGCATCACCCAGAAGCCGCTCGTGCGCGTCGGCGACGTGGTGAAGAAGGGCGACATCATCGCCGACGGTCCCTCGACCGAATTCGGCGAGCTGGCGCTCGGCCGGAACGTGCTCGTCGCGTTCATGCCGTGGAACGGCTACAACTTCGAGGACTCGATCCTGCTCTCCGAGCGGATCGTGAAGGATGACGTGTTCACCTCGATCCACATCGAGGAATTCGAGGTAATGGCCCGCGACACCAAGCTGGGTCCGGAGGAGATCACCCGCGACATCCCGAACGTCTCGGAGGAGGCGCTCAAGAACCTCGACGAGGCCGGCATCGTCTATATCGGCGCCGAGGTCCACGCGGGCGACATCCTGGTCGGCAAGATCACCCCGAAGGGCGAGAGCCCGATGACGCCGGAGGAGAAGCTCCTGCGCGCCATCTTCGGCGAGAAGGCCTCGGACGTGCGCGACACCTCGCTCCGGGTGCCGCCGGGCGTCACCGGTACGATCGTCGAGGTGCGGGTGTTCAACCGCCACGGCGTCGACAAGGACGAGCGCGCCCAGGCCATCGAGCGCGAGGAGATCGAGCGCCTCGCCAAGGACCGCGACGACGAGCAGGCGATCCTCGACCGCAACACCTACGCGCGTCTCGGCGACCTCCTGGTCGGCCAGTCGCCGGTGGCCGGGCCGAAGGGCTTCAAGAAGGAGACCACGCTCACCCGCGAGCTCCTGGCCGACTACCCCCGCTCGCAGTGGTGGCAGTTCGCCGTCGTCGAAGACCGTCTCATGACCGAGATGGAGGCGATGCAGAAGCAGTACGACGAGTCGAAGAAGCGCCTCGAGCAGCGCTTCCTCGACAAGGTCGAGAAGCTGCAGCGCGGCGACGAGCTGCCCCCCGGCGTCATGAAGATGGTCAAGGTCTTCGTGGCGGTGAAGCGCAAGATCCAGCCCGGCGACAAGATGGCGGGTCGGCACGGCAACAAGGGCGTGGTCTCGCGCATCGTGCCGATCGAGGACATGCCGTTCCTGGAGGACGGCACCCACGCCGACATCGTGCTCAACCCGCTCGGCGTGCCGAGCCGGATGAACGTCGGCCAGATCCTCGAGACGCATCTGGGCTGGGCCGCCGCGGGCTTGGGCCGGCAGGTCTCGCAGGCCGTGGATGCGTACCTGCGCACCCACGACGTCGAGCCCCTGCGCGAGCGGATGAAGGCGATCTACAGCGAGTCCGAGCTGGCCGGCCTGTCCGACCAGGAACTCGCCGAGGTCGGCAACAACCTGCGCCGCGGCGTCCCGATGGCGACCCCGGTGTTCAACGGCGCCAAGGAAGCCGACATCGAGACGATGCTGGAGATGGCGGGTCTCGACCGCTCGGGCCAGTCGACGCTCTACGACGGGCGCACCGGCGAGCCCTTCGACCGCAAGGTCACGGTCGGCTACATCTACATGCTGAAGCTGCACCACCTGGTGGACGACAAGATCCACGCGCGCTCGATCGGCCCCTACTCGCTCGTCACCCAGCAGCCGCTGGGCGGCAAGGCGCAGTTCGGCGGCCAGCGCTTCGGCGAGATGGAGGTGTGGGCCCTCGAGGCCTACGGCGCCGCCTACACGCTGCAGGAGATGCTGACGGTGAAGTCCGACGACGTCGCCGGCCGCACCAAGGTCTACGAGGCCATCGTGCGCGGCGACGACACCTTCGAGGCGGGCATCCCGGAGAGCTTCAACGTGCTGGTGAAGGAGATGCGGTCGCTCGGCCTCAACGTCGAGCTCCTGTCCTCCAAGCGCGCGGCCAACGACCAGCTCGAGGCGCCTCCCGAGGCGGCCGAGTAAGCTCGTCCCGACCCCATCCCGACCACGGCGGCGGGGCCCTCACACCGAGGGCCCCGGCCGCCAAACCCGTTTCCCTCAGACGGTGGCCCCGGCCCGGCCCTTCGCGGCGCCCCGTCAGCCAAGGAGCAGATCATGAACCAAGAGGTCATGAATCTTTTCAACCAGCAGGCTCAGCCTCAGAGCTTCGACCAGATCAAGATCTCGATCTCGTCGCCTGAGAAGATCCTGTCCTGGTCCTACGGCGAGATCAAGAAGCCCGAGACGATCAATTATCGCACGTTCAAGCCCGAGCGTGACGGCCTGTTCTGCGCTCGGATCTTCGGGCCGATCAAGGATTACGAGTGCTTGTGCGGCAAGTACAAGCGCATGAAGTACAAGGGCGTGATCTGCGAGAAGTGCGGCGTCGAGGTCACCCTCGCGCGCGTCCGCCGCGACCGCATGGGCCATATCGAGCTCGCCGCGCCCGTCGCCCACATCTGGTTCCTGAAGTCGCTGCCGAGCCGCATCGGCCTTTTGCTCGACATGGCGCTCAAGGACCTCGAGCGCATCCTGTACTTCGAGTCCTACGTCGTCATCGAGCCGGGCCTCACCCCGCTGAAGGAGCGCCAGCTCCTGAGCGAGGAGGAGTATCTGCGCGCGCAGGAGGAGTACGGCGAGGACAGCTTCACCGCCATGATCGGCGCGGAGGCGATCCGGCGCATCCTGCAGGAGCTCGACCTCGACAAGATCGCGGCCGACCTGCGCGAGGAGATCGCCACCACCACCTCCGAGCTGAAGCCCAAGAAGCTGCTCAAGCGCCTCAAGATCATCGAGGCGTTCCAGCTCTCGGGCAACCGCCCGGAATGGATGATCCTGACCGTCGTTCCGGTGATCCCGCCGGACCTGCGTCCGCTCGTGCCCCTCGACGGCGGCCGCTTCGCGACCTCTGACCTCAACGACCTCTACCGCCGCGTCATCAACCGCAACAACCGCCTCAAGCGGCTGATCGAGCTGCGCGCGCCCGACATCATCATCCGCAACGAGAAGCGGATGCTGCAGGAGGCGGTCGACGCGCTGTTCGACAACGGCCGGCGCGGCCGCGTCATCACGGGCGCCAACAAGCGCCCGCTGAAGTCGCTCGCCGACATGCTGAAGGGCAAGCAGGGCCGGTTCCGCCAGAACCTGCTCGGCAAGCGCGTCGACTATTCCGGCCGCTCGGTCATCGTGGTCGGCCCGGAGCTGAAGCTGCACCAGTGCGGGCTGCCGAAGAAGATGGCGCTCGAGCTGTTCAAGCCGTTCATCTACGCGCGCCTCGACGCCAAGGGCTTCTCGGCGACGGTGAAGCAGGCGAAGAAGCTCGTCGAGAAGGAGAAGCCGGAGGTCTGGGACATCCTGGACGAGGTGATCCGCGAGCATCCGGTGATGCTGAACCGGGCGCCGACGCTGCACCGTCTCGGCATCCAGGCCTTCGAGCCGAAGCTGATCGAGGGCAAGGCGATCCAGCTGCACCCGCTGGTCTGCGCCGCGTTCAACGCCGACTTCGACGGCGACCAGATGGCCGTGCACGTCCCGCTGTCGCTCGAGGCGCAGCTGGAAGCGCGCGTCCTGATGATGTCGACGAACAACATCCTGCACCCGGCCAACGGCGCGCCGATCATCGTGCCGTCGCAGGACATCGTGCTCGGCCTCTACTACCTGTCGATCGTCGCCGACGGCTCGCCGGGCGAGCACAAGCCGAACGACCCGAAGAACCCGATGAAGGGCGTGTTCGGCGATTTCGGTGAGCTCGAGCACGCGCTCGCCGCCCGCACCGTGACGCTGCACACCAAGATCAAGTGGCGCTGGAAGGGCCTCGATTCGGACGGCAACGAGGTCACCCGGATCTACGACACCACGCCGGGCCGCGTGATCCTGTCGAGCGTCCTGCCGCGTCACAAGCGCGTTCCCTTCGACGTCGTCAACAAGCTGATGACGAAGAAGGAGATCTCGGCGATGATCGACACCGTCTACCGCCATTGCGGTCAGAAGGAGTCGGTGATCTTCTGCGACCGGATCATGGGTCTCGGTTTCATCCACGCCTTCCGCGCCGGCATCTCGTTCGGCAAGGACGACATGGTGGTGCCGGACAACAAGTGGTCGATCGTCGACGAGACCCGCGCGCTCGTGAAGGACTACGAGCAGCAGTACCAGGACGGCCTGATCACCCAGGGCGAGAAGTACAACAAGGTCGTGGACGCCTGGGCCAAGTGCTCCGACCGTCTCGCCGGCGAGATGATGAACCGCATCTCGTCCGTGCAGAAGGACGAGCACGGCGCCGACAAGCAGGTCAACTCGATCTACATGATGAGCCACTCGGGCGCCCGTGGCTCGCCGGCCCAGATGAAGCAGCTCGCGGCGATGCGCGGCCTGATGGCCAAGCCCTCGGGCGAGATCATCGAGACGCCGATCATCTCGAACTTCAAGGAAGGCCTGGACGTGCTCGAGTACTTCAACTCGACGCACGGCGCCCGGAAGGGCCTCGCCGATACCGCGCTCAAGACCGCCAACTCGGGCTACCTGACCCGCCGCCTCGTCGACGTGGCGCAGGACGCCGTCATCCGCGAGGTGGATTGCGGCACCGAGAACGGCATCCGGATGCGCGCGATCATCGATGCCGGCCAGGTCGTCGCCTCGCTGGCGACCCGCATCCTCGGCCGCGCCACGGCCGAGGACCTGGTCGCCAACGACGGCACGATCATCGTCGCCAAGGGTGAGACGATCGAGGAGAAGCACCTCGAGCCGATCACCAAGGCCGGCATCCAGGAGGTGAAGATCCGCTCGGTCCTGGTCTGCGCGACCCGGAACGGCGTCTGCGCCACCTGCTACGGGCGCGACCTCGCCCGCGGCACGCCCGTCAACATGGGCGAGGCCGTCGGCGTCATCGCGGCGCAGTCGATCGGCGAGCCGGGCACCCAGCTCACGATGCGCACCTTCCACATCGGCGGCGCGGCCCAGATCGCCGACTCGTCCTTCATCGAGTCGAGCTTCGAGGGCACGGTGCGGATCCGCAACCGCGGCCTCGCCCGCAACTCGGACGGCGACCTGATCGCCACCGGCCGCAACGTGGCGGTGGTGATCGTCGGGCCGGACGGCGCCGAGCGGGCGGTCCACCGCCTGCAATACGGCGCCCGCGTCCGGGTCGACGAGGGCGACGCAATCAAGCGCGGCCAGCGCATCGCCGAGTGGGACCCCTACACCCGGCCGATCCTGACCGAGATCGACGGCATCGTCGCCTACGAGGACCTGATCGACGGCCAGTCGATCACCGAGACCACCGACGAGTCGACCGGCATCGCCAAGCGCGTCGTCATCGACTGGCGCGGCTCGGCGCGGACGGCGGACCTGCGGCCGGCGATCGCGGTCCACGACCAGAACGGCCGGGTGCAGAAGCTGCCGCGCGGCTCGGACGCGCGCTCGATCCTGCCGGTCGAGGCGATCATCGGCGTCGATCCGGGCACCCGGGTCAAGGCCGGCGACATCCTCGCCCGCGTCTCGACCGAGAGCGCCAAGACCCGCGACATCACCGGCGGTCTGCCGCGGGTGGCGGAGCTGTTCGAGGCGCGCCGGCCGAAGGACGCGGCGATCATCGCCGAGAAGTCCGGCACGATCTCGTTCGGGCGCGACTACAAGAACAAGCGTCGCCTGAGCCTGACCCCGCACGACGGCTCCGAGCCGGTGGAGTACCTGATCCCGAAGGGCAAGCACATCCACCTGCAGGACGGCGACGTGGTCGAGCTCGGCGACTTCATCGTCGACGGCAACCCGGCGCCGCACGACATCCTGGCGATCAAGGGCGTCGAGGAGCTCGCCGCCTACCTCGTCAACGAGATCCAGGAGGTCTACCGGCTGCAGGGCGTGTCGATCAACGACAAGCACATCGAGGTCATCGTCCGGCAGATGCTGCAGAAGGTGGAGATCACCGACGGCGGCGATTCCGAGATCCTGACCGGCGACCAGATCGACCGGATGGAGCTGGCGGAGATCAACGAGCAGCTGCTCGCCGAGGGCAAGAAGCCGGTCCAGGGCGTCCCCGTCCTGCTCGGCATCACCAAGGCCTCGCTGCAGACCCGCTCGTTCATCTCGGCGGCCTCGTTCCAGGAGACCACCCGCGTCCTCACCGAGGCGGCGGTCAACGGCAAGGTCGACAACCTCGAGGGCCTGAAGGAGAACGTCATCGTCGGCTCGCTGATCCCGGCGGGCACCGGCGCGATGATCGCCGACATCAAGTCGATCGCGCGCCGCCGCGACGGCCTGATCATGGCCCAGAAGTCTGCCGAGAGCGGCGCGGCGGTGGCCGAGCAGCTGCCCGCCGCCGAGTAGGCGAGGGGGGTCGATCACGGCGGGCGTGCGCGCCCGCCGAGGCGGAACGAGGCCGGCGCTCCCCCCGCGGGGGCGCCGGCCTTTTCGCGTAAGCAGCCAAGCTTTAAGGGAAAGTTTCCGCTTGACGTCCGGCGGACGAGCCCGTAATAGCCCCTCCTACTGAACGGCTGGCCGTAGGCGACAGCTGATCGACGTGCCCCTCGTGCCTCGATCCAAGTCTCCTAAACGCGACCGAACTTCAACCGACTGACACGTGTCAGACCGGCATGATCGCTGGGGCTTTGCTCCCGGTGGTCCTCTGCTCGCATGGCGCGCCAAAGGCTGGTTTCAGCCTGGGGCGCGATTTGCGTTGCGCTTCTCCCCAGAAGCGACGGTCGTTCAGACGAGATTTGGGAAACGACGGTCGCCAGGACGGCGATGCGTTGCGAGAGGAATGGCATGCCGACGATCAACCAGCTGATCGCCAATCCGCGGAAGGCGCAGAAGGCCCGCAACAAGGTGCCGGCTCTCGATGCCTGCCCGCAGAAGCGCGGCGTCTGCACCCGCGTCTACACCACGACCCCGAAGAAGCCGAACTCGGCGCTCCGCAAGGTCGCCAAGGTCCGCCTGACCAACGGCTTCGAGGTCATCGGCTACATCCCGGGCGAGGGTCACAACCTTCAGGAGCACTCCGTGGTGATGATCCGCGGCGGCCGCGTGAAGGATCTTCCGGGCGTGCGCTACCACATCCTGCGCGGCGTGCTCGACACCCAGGGTGTCAAGAACCGCAAGCAGCGCCGCTCGAAGTACGGCGCCAAGCGTCCGAAGTAAGGCGCGACCAAGCGGACCGGTACCTTATCGCCTGTCCCGCAAGGATGCCGCCGACCGATTGGTTCGAGGCGGCCTGCGCGGGGCACAACAGTTGATTTTTAGAGCTTACGAACGGAGCGAGCGATGTCCCGCCGCCACAGCGCCGAGAAGCGCGAGATCATTCCCGACGCCAAGTACGGCGACATCGTCCTCACCAAGTTCATGAACTCGGTGATGTACGAGGGCAAGAAGTCGGTCGCCGAGACCATCGTGTACGGCGCGTTCGACATCATCGAGGCCCGCGCCAAGGCGAACCCGATCGAGGTGTTCCGCGCCGCGCTCGACAACGTCGCCCCGGCGATCGAGGTCCGCTCCCGCCGCGTCGGCGGCGCGACCTACCAGGTCCCGGTCGAGGTCCGCACCGAGCGCCGCCAGGCGCTGGCGATCCGCTGGCTGATCCAGGCCGCCCGCTCGCGCAACGACCGCACCATGGTCGAGCGCCTGTCGGCCGAGCTGCTCGACGCCGCCAACAACCGCGGCAACGCCGTGAAGAAGCGCGAGGACACCCACCGGATGGCCGAGGCCAACCGGGCCTTCTCGCACTACCGCTGGTAAACGCTGCCTCGCCGCCGCCCGCTTGGAGCGGCGGCCCCCTTCTTCAGGAGCCCCCCGATGCCCCGCACGCACGCGATCGAGGACTACCGCAACTTCGGCATCATGGCCCACATCGATGCGGGCAAGACCACGACGACCGAGCGGATCCTCTACTACACCGGCAAGTCCCACAAGATCGGCGAGGTCCATGAGGGCGCCGCCACCATGGACTGGATGGAGCAGGAGCAGGAGCGTGGCATCACGATCACCTCGGCTGCGACCACCTGCTTCTGGCGCGACAAGCGCCTGAACATCATCGACACCCCCGGCCACGTCGACTTCACCATCGAGGTGGAGCGCTCGCTCCGCGTGCTCGACGGCGCCGTCTGCGTGCTCGACGGCAACCAGGGCGTCGAGCCCCAGACCGAGACGGTGTGGCGCCAGGCCGACAAGTACGACGTGCCGCGCGTCGTGTTCGTCAACAAGATGGACAAGATCGGCGCCGACTTCTTCAAGTGCGTCGCCGACATCATCGACCGCGTGGCCGGCAAGCCGGTCTGCCTGCAGCTGCCGATCGGCGCCGAGAGCTCGTTCAAGGGCGTCATCGACCTGATCAAGATGAAGGCGATCGTGTGGTCGGGTGAGGCGCTCGGCGCCAACTACGCCGAGGAGGAGATCCCGGCCGACCTCGCCGACCAGGCTGCGGAGTACCGCACCAAGCTCGTCGAGGCCTGCGTCGAGATGGACGACGACGCGATGACCGCCTACCTGGACGGCAACGAGCCCGACCAGGACACCATGCGCCGCCTGGTCCGGACCGCGGTGCAGCGCCGCGCCTTCCACCCGGTGCTGTGCGGCTCGGCGTTCAAGAACAAGGGCGTGCAGCCCCTGCTCGACGCGGTCGTCGACTACTTGCCGTCTCCCGCCGACCGCGGCGAGATCAAGGGCATCGACTTCAAGACCGAGGAAGAGGTCGTCCGTCGCCCGCTCGACTCCGATCCCTTCTCCATGCTCGCCTTCAAGATCATGGACGATCCCCACGTCGGCACGATCACCTTCTGCCGCGTGTATTCGGGCAAGATCGATTCGGGTGCGAACGTCATCAACTCGACCCGCGACAAGAAGGAGCGGGTCGGCCGCATGCTCCTGATGCACGCGAACAACCGCGAGGACATCAAGGAGGCGTTCGCCGGTGACATCGTGGCGCTCGCGGGTCTCAAGGACACCCGCACCGGCGACACGCTGTGCGACCCGGTGAAGGCCGTGATCCTCGAGAAGATGGAGTTCCCGGAGCCGGTCATCGAGATCGCCGTCGAGCCCAAGTCCAAGGCGGACCAGGAGAAGCTCGGCATCGCGCTCTCGAAGCTCGCCGCCGAGGATCCGTCCTTCCGGGTCTCGACGGATCAGGAGTCGGGCCAGACCATCCTGAAGGGGATGGGCGAGCTCCACCTCGACATCAAGGTCGACATCCTGAAGCGCACCTACAAGGTCGAGGCCAATATCGGCCAGCCGCAGGTCGCGTACCGGGAGAAGCTGACGAAGCGCACCGAGATCGACTACACCCACAAGAAGCAGACCGGTGGTACCGGCCAGTTCGCGCGGGTGAAGTTCGTGGTCGAGCCGAACGAGCCGGGCGCCGGCTATGCGTTCGAGTCGAAGATCGTCGGCGGCTCGGTGCCCAAGGAGTACATCCCGGGCGTCGAGAAGGGCCTCAACAGCGTTCTGACCGCCGGCATCCTGGCGGGCTTCCCGGTGGTCGACATCAAGGTGGAGCTGATCGACGGCGCCTACCACGAGGTCGACTCCTCGGCGCTGGCCTTCGAGATCGCCTCGCGGGCAGCGCTCCGCGAGGCTCTGCAGAAGGGTGGCTCGGTCCTGCTCGAGCCGGTGATGAAGGTCGAGGTCGTGACCCCGGAGGACTATACCGGTTCGGTCATCGGCGACCTGAACTCCCGGCGCGGCCAGATCCAGGGCCAGGACATGCGCGGCAACGCCAACGTCATCAACGCGATGGTGCCGCTCGCCAACATGTTCGGCTACGTGAACCAGCTGCGGTCCTTCACCCAGGGCCGCGCGAACTTCACGATGCAGTTCGACCACTACGAAGAGGTCCCGCGCGGCGAGGCCGAGAAGGTGGTTGCCAAGTACGCCTGATGGTCTCGGCCCGCTGATGGGCCGGATCACGGTTCCGGCGCCCGCTACGGCGGGTGCCATTCAAGACTATCTCGCATTCGATCGACGGAGTTTTGGCGATGGCCAAGGAAAAGTTTTCGCGGACGAAGCCGCACTGCAACATCGGCACCATCGGTCACGTTGACCATGGCAAGACGTCACTGACCGCGGCGATCACGAAGGTGCTGGCGGAGTCGGGCGGCGCGACGTTCACGGCGTACGACCAGATCGACAAGGCTCCTGAGGAGAAGGCGCGCGGGATCACAATCTCGACGGCGCACGTCGAGTACGAGACGCCGAACCGTCACTACGCGCACGTCGACTGCCCTGGTCACGCCGACTACGTGAAGAACATGATCACGGGCGCGGCGCAGATGGACGGCGCGATCCTGGTGGTGTCGGCGGCGGACGGCCCGATGCCGCAGACCCGCGAGCACATCCTGCTGGCGCGCCAGGTCGGCGTTCCGGCTCTGGTGGTGTTCATGAACAAGGTCGACATGGTCGACGATCCGGAGCTTCTCGAGCTGGTCGAGCTCGAGGTGCGCGAGCTTCTGTCGAAGTACGACTTCCCGGGCGACGACATCCCGATCACCAAGGGCTCGGCGCTGTGCGCGCTGGAGAACCGCGAGCCGAAGATCGGCCACGAGGCGATCCTCGAGCTGATGAAGACGGTGGATGCGTACATCCCGCAGCCGGAGCGTCCGATCGACCTGCCGTTCCTGATGCCGATCGAGGACGTGTTCTCGATCTCGGGCCGCGGCACGGTGGTGACGGGTCGGGTCGAGCGCGGGATCGTGAAGGTGGGCGAGTCGGTCGAGATCGTGGGCATCCGCCCGACGACGACGACGACGGTGACCGGCGTCGAGATGTTCCGCAAGCTTCTGGACCAGGGCCAGGCGGGCGACAACGTCGGCGTTCTGCTTCGCGGCACGAAGCGCGAGGACGTTGAGCGTGGGCAGGTGGTGTGCAAGCCGGGTTCGGTGAAGCCGCACACGAAGTTCAAGGCCGAGGCGTACATCCTGACGAAGGAGGAGGGCGGCCGCCACACGCCGTTCTTCACCAACTACCGCCCGCAGTTCTACTTCCGGACGACGGACGTGACGGGGGTGTGCCAGCTTCCCGAGGGCACCGAGATGGTGATGCCGGGCGACAACGTGACGATGGACGTGACGCTGATCGTGCCGATCGCCATGGAGGAGAAGCTGCGCTTCGCCATCCGCGAGGGCGGCCGCACCGTCGGCGCCGGCGTCGTCGCCTCCATCACCGAGTAAG
>NZ_LWHQ01000086.1 GCF_001653715.1 Methylobacterium platani | reverse complement strand
CTGGATCCCGGATCTCCTTCCACGTCGTTTCAGTCGTCCGGGAAAGGGGGAGACTCACGAGGATCGTCCGCCCCTATGGTCGGGCCGCGGTCGCGGTGTCGTGGACCGTGTGGCCTGCCAACCAAGTCAGCTTAGACGGCAGGCGCAGCCGGCTCCGGCCGGGTCCATGCGCCCGGAGCGGCCCGGCCGCCGGATTCCGCGCGCCGCCTCCGCTTCTGGCGGCCCGCGTGCTGCGCTAGGGATGGCGGGCAAGCGGCCCGACCCCCGTCGCCGCGCCCGATTCGCCTCGTACCCGGAGACCCCGCATGGCCGCGCCCGACCGGATCCTCAACGACATCGACCGCGACCTCGACAATTCCCTGGAGCGGCTGTTCGCCTTCCTGCGCATCAAGTCGATCTCGACCGATCCGGCCTACGCGGCGGAGTGCCGGAAGGCGGCGGAGTGGCTTGAGGGCGACCTCGCCGCCATGGGCTTCGAGGCCGGCTTGCGCGAGACCGGCGGCCACCCGGTCGTGCTCGCCCATTACCCCAAGCCCGGCGCCCCGCACGTGCTGTTCTATGGCCATTACGACGTGCAGCCGGTCGATCCGCTCGACCTGTGGGAGACGCCGCCCTTCGAGCCGCGCATGGCGACCCTGCCCGACGGCCGCAAGGTCATCAGCGCGCGCGGCGCCTGCGACGACAAGGGCCAGGTGATGACCTTCGTCGAGGCTTGCCGCGCCTTCAAGGCGATCGACGGCGAGTTGCCGGTCGGCGTCACCATCCTGGTCGAGGGTGCCGAGGAGGACGGCTCGAAGTTCCTGCCCGAATGGGTCGCGGCGAACCGCGACGCGCTGAAGGCCGACCTCGCGCTGGTCTGCGACACCGGGATGTGGGACCGCGATACCCCGGCGATCACCTCGTCGCTGCGGGGCCTCGCCTATTTCGAGGTCACGGTCGCCTGCGCCGACCGCGACCTGCATTCCGGCCTGTTCGGCGGGGCGGCGGCCAACCCGATCCGGGTGCTGTCGCGCATCATCGCCGACCTGCACGACGAGGACGGCCGGGTAACCGTGCCGGGCTTCTACGACGGCGTCCACGAGACGCCGCCGGAGGTGCTGGAGCAGTGGCGCGGCCTAGACCTGACGCCCGAGAGCTTCCTCGGCACCGTCGGCCTGAACCTCCCGGCCGGCGAGCGCGACCGGATGCTGATCGAGCAGATCCAGTCCCGGCCGACCTGCGACGTCAACGGCATCATCGGCGGCTATACCGGCGAGGGCACCAAGACGGTGATCGCCGCGCAGGCCAGCGCCAAGATCTCGTTCCGCCTCGTCGGCGACCAGGACCCCGAGGCGCTCGACCGCAACTTCCGCGCCTTCGTCCAGGAGCGCATCCCGGCCGATTGCTCGGTCGAGGTCGTCACCCACAAGGGCTCGCGGGCGCTGGCGCTGCCCCACGGCATGCCGGCGCTCGAGGCCGCCAAGCAGGCGCTCGCCGAGGAATGGGGCCGGGCCCCGGTCACGATCGGCTCGGGCGGCTCGATCCCGATCGTCGGCGACTTCAAGCGCACCCTCGGCCTCGACACGCTGCTGGTCGGCTTCGGCCTCGACGACGACCGGGTCCACTCGCCGAACGAGAAGTACGACCTGCAGAGCTTCCACAAGGGCACGCGCAGCTGGGCGCGGATCCTGGCGGCGCTGGCGAAGTAGGGACGGCATCGGGGTGCGGTCGTCCGCATCCCGATTCCCGCCGCACAGGGTCATCCCGGGTTCCGCTGCGCGGTCCCGGGACCGACGAGGGTGTCTTCTCGGATGGGGCAGCCTGGAATGCCGCAGAAAGTCATCGGCCTGATCGGCGGAATGAGCTGGGAGAGCTCGGCCGAATACTACCGCATCATCAACGAGACGGTGCGCGCCCGCCTCGGGGGCCTGCGGTCGGCGCGCTGCCTGATGTGGTCGTTCGATTTCGGCGAGATCGAGGCCCTGCAGCACCAGGGGCGCTGGGACGAGGCGACGGCCGAGCTGATCGCGGCCGCCCGGCGGCTGGAGCGGGGCGGGGCGGATTTCGTGGTGATCTGCACCAACACCATGCACCGCATGGCCGACCCGGTGCAGGCGGCGATCGGCCTGCCGCTCCTGCACATCGCCGACCCGACGGCGGAGCGGATCCGCGCCGCGGGCCTGACGCGCGTCGGCCTTCTCGGCACCGCCTTCACCATGGAGCAGGACTTCTACAAGGGCCGCCTCGCGGCGCGCCACGGCCTCGACGTGCTGGTGCCGGAGGCCGACGACCGGGCGGTGGTGCACCGGGTGATCTACGAGGAGCTGGTCCAGGGCCGGGCGCTGCCGGCCTCGCGCGAGGCCTATCGCGCGATCATCGCCCGGCTGGTCGCGCGCGGCGCGCAAGCCGTCATCCTCGGCTGCACCGAGATCATGCTGCTGGTGCGCCCCGAGGACAGCGCGGTGCCGCTCTTCGACACGACGGCGCTCCATGCCGAGGCGGCGGTCGACCTCGCCCTGGCGGAGACGTGATCCGGGCCGCTACTCGCCGTTCACCAGCCGGCGGCTCAGGCGGTTGTGCCGCTCCGCCAGCACCCGCGTATCCACGGTCAGGAGCCGCCCGTCCCGCACCACGATCCGCCCGTTGATCACGCTGAGCGCCGCGGCCGGCGGCGCGCAGAACACCAGGGCCGCGACCGGATCGTGCAGGGCGCCCGCCAGGGCGAGCCCGCGCAGGTCGAAGGCGACGCAATCGGCGGCCAGGCCGGGTTCGAGCGCCCCGATGTCGTCGCGCCCGAGCACGCGGGCGCCGCCGAGGGTCGCGAGTTCCAGCGCCTCGCGGGCGGTCATGGCGGCGGGGCCGTGGCCGACCCGGGCGAGCAGCATCGCCTGGCGCACCTCGCCGAGGAGGTGGCCGGCATCGTTCGAGGCCGAGCCGTCGACGCCGAGGCCGACCGGCACCCCCTCGCAGCGCATCCTGGGCACCGGGGCGATGCCGGAGGCGAGCCGCATGTTCGAGCACGGGCAATGCGCGACGCCGGTGCGCGTCCGGGCAAACAGCCGGATCCCGCTCTCGTCGAGCTTGACGCAGTGGGCGTGCCAGACGTCCGGCCCGACCCAGCCGAGATCGGCGGCGTACTCGGCCGGCGTCATCCCGAAGCGCTCGCGGCTGTAGGCGACGTCGTCCTGGTTCTCGGCGAGATGGGTATGGAGCGAGACGCCGGTGGACCGGGCGAGCGCGGCCGCGTCCCGCATCAGCCCCGGGCTGACCGAGAACGGCGAGCACGGCGCCACCACGATCCGGCGCATCGCCAGGGGGGCGGGATCGTGCCAGGTCTCGATCAGCCGGCGCGTGTCGGCGAGGATCGCGCCCTCGTCCTCCACCAGCGCGTCGGGCGGCAGGCCGCCGGCGCTCTCGCCCACGCTCATCGCCCCGCGGGCGGCGTGGAAGCGCAGGCCGATCTCGTCCGCCGCCTCGAGGCTGTCGTCGAGCCGGCAGCCGTTGGGAAAGAGGTAGAGGTGGTCGCTCGAAGTCGTGCAGCCCGACAGGATCAGCTCGGCCATCGCGGTCAGCGTCGAGATCCGCACCATCTCCGGCGTCAGCCGGGCCCAGATCGGGTAGAGCGCCTTCAGCCAGCCGAACAGGTCGGCGTCCTGCGCCGCCGGCACCGCGCGGGTCAGCGACTGGAACATGTGGTGATGGGTGTTGACGAGGCCGGGCAGCAGCACGTGGCCGGCGAGGTCGATCACCGTGTCGGCGGTCGCGGGCGCCGCATCCGGCCCGCCGACCGCGACGATCCGGTTGTCCTCGGCGAGGACGAAGCCGCCCTCGATCTCGCGCCTCCGCGCATCCATGGTGACGACGCGGTCGGCGTTGCGCAGGAGAAGCGTGGCCATGCGGAGCTCCGGGGAGGATCCCCATGCTGGGCGCCCCGGCCGGCGCGGGTCAAGTCGCGCTTGACCGCGCGGCAGCCCTCGGGCACCCCCACGGGACTGAGACCGGAGACACGACCGATGTCAGCCCCCGCATCCTCGACCCCGCGCCTGACCACCCACGTGCTCGACACGGCCCACGGCCGCCCGGCGGCCGGCGTGGCGGTCGGGCTGTGGCGCCTCGTCGACGGCGCCCGCGAGGAGGTCGCCCGCACCCTCACCAACGCCGATGGGCGCTGCGATGCGCCGCTCCTGGCAGGCGAGGCGCTGCGGCCCGGCATCTACGAGCTGGTCTTCGCCGTCGGGGCCTATTTCGCCGGGATCGGCGATGCCGGGGCCGGTGACTTCCTCGACGAGGTGCCGGTGCGTTTCGTGGTCCGGCCGGGCCTCGACCATTACCACGTGCCGCTGCTGATCGCGCCCTACGCCTACAGCACCTACCGGGGCAGCTGATCCCGGGCGCCCGGCCGCTGCCAGCCGCGGCGGCGCTCGACGAGGCCGTGCTCGCGGTAGTGGAGCAGGGGGTTCACGCCCGCCCGCTCCACGTCCGGGTTGGCCGAGAGGTAGCCCCGGGTGCTGAACTCCGCCGACGGATCCCGGCCCTCGCGCCAGCCGAAATGCAGGTAATGCGCGAGGGGATCGCACCCCTCCGCCGCCACGTCCGGGTTCTGGCCGAGATAGTAGATCGGGTCGAAGCCGCCGACGAGGTCGGGCGGGCTCGGCCTGCGACTCCAGTTGACGATGCGCCACAACATCCGACGTTTCGAGGCTCCCACGGGGGAGGCCGGGCGACGCCGGTATTCATGACCTAGCGTTCCGCCGGATTCCCGCGTCACAGGAAGCCCGACTCGCGGGCAAGGCGCAACCGTTTCCTCACCGGCAGGCTTAGCCCATTGGTCGGCCCGCATCGGCGTCGCGGCACCGCCGGCGTCGGGATTTCGGCGCTGGATTGCGGACCGGGCCTCATCTCTGCCACAAGTTGCGCTCTCACTGGGACCGGGCGGCGGGGCGTGTTGCGCAGGAGTTGACGATGACCTTCGTCGTCCTCGATCCACAAACCGGACAACGCATCGAAATCGGCATCGCATCCTCCGATGGGGGGACTGGTCCCGTCGCGACGGACAGGGCAGGGAGAGCCTTTGTCCGGCCGGAAGGATTTCCCATGCCACGGTACTTCTTCAACACGCATATCGGCGAGGACGTCATCACCGACCTGAACGGTGAGGAGCTGCGCGATCCCGACCATGCCTGGGAGGCGTCGCGCTCGATCATCCGGGCGATGATGGACGATCCGAAGAACCAGGACCGGCTGCTCGCCGCGAGCCTGGTGGTGACCGACGAGGCCGGCGAGGTGGTGCTGGAATTCCCCTTCGCCGAGGCGCTGGCCGGCGATGCACCCGAGGAACCGCGGCACGAGATGCCCAACGCCCATTGAGGCGTCCGCCGCCGCCGGGGCACGGCGCGCCCGCAGGGGCCCCGCATGACAATTCGCCGCCGCGCCCTACATAAGTGTCGGGCGCCGGGGGCGGGCCGCACTCGGCGGCACGTTCGGCCCGGTGCCCCTCGAGGCCGCGGTTCGCCCGCGCCTCGCAAGAGGGATGACGTCATGGCGACCCAAGACAGCACCGCGCGCGGACAGGCCGAGACCCGCGCGGCGCGGGCCCAGATGCAGGCCGAGATGGCGGCGCAGGCCTGGGCCGACCTTGCCAATGCCGAGCGCAACCGGGACGACAACACCGCCCGCCTCAAGGCCCTGCGCCTCGCCCGCGAGGCCGAGGCCGTCGTTGCCGCCAAGCCCGCGCCGAAGGCGCGGGCGAAGAAGAAGGCCTGAGGTTTTCGCGCCGAAGGCGCGGGCGAAGAAGAAGGCCTGAGCCTTCGCGCCGAAGGCGTGCGGGTTTCGCCGTTGCCGGCGTCTCGCTCGCCGCGTCGGCGGTGTTGCCGGGCGCCGATGCGTCCCGTCAGTCGTCGTCCCGCGCAAGCGTCGCGCCGGGATGACCGTAGACCGCGTAGGCGAGCCAGGTCGGGTCGGCCGGGTTCTTGGCCTCCCCCCGCGCCTGTCGAGCGGCTTCGCCGACGGTGAGGCCGGACTTCAGGGCCTTGTAGAAGGCCTCCGTGAACACCCGGGCCGGTGCGTCGCCGACCGACCACAGCGTGCCGACGAACAGCCCGACGCCCCTTTTCAGGAACGCCTGGGCGAACCCGCCGAGCCCGGTCAGCTGCCAGTTCGCCCGCCCGGCCTGGCAGGCGTTCAGCACCACGACCGGCCGGCCATCTCCGGCCTTCATGTTGAACTCGACGTGATCGGCCCTCAGGTATTCGGGAACGTAGCCCTGCGGCACGATCTGGCCATCGAGCATCAGGCGGGCTTGGCCGACCACGCCTTCGGCGGCGGCCCCATGACCCGCGAAATGGAGCAGGTCGAACGAGCCCGGCCCTTGAAGCAGGGGCGTCACCGACGTGAGGACCGACTTGATCGGCGTCGAGCCGAAGGCCGCGCCGAGGAACGCCGCTTCGGCCTGCGCTTCAGGCAGCGGCTTCAGCGCGATGCCCGGGACCACCGGGTAGGTGGGGATGAGGTGGCGTGCCCGGTCCTTGCGGATCGCCAACCGGCTCGGCGGATGCCGCCCCGCCTCGTAGAGCCAGCGGACGAGGCCGAGCTCCGCCAGGAAGCGGCCCTCGTCCGAGATCGTCTCGCCCGGCTCGATGAGGAACAGCATTTCCCAGGGAATGAAGGGTTCTTCCGAAATAACCTGGATGCCATCGATCTTTTTGCGATATTGCCAGAGATTGGCCTGGATTTTTTCCGGCACCAGCTTGCGAAATAAGGAAACCCCAAATTCCCGAATCTGACTATTAGAGCGTTTTCAGTTTTGG
>NZ_LWHQ01000085.1:2901-3430 GCF_001653715.1 Methylobacterium platani | reverse complement strand
CCGTCGAGGCCGACCTCGGCCTCGGGCTCGGCGACGGTGCCGAGCACCCACAGCTCGCCGGCGGTGATCCGGGCGGCGAGCACCTGGATCTCGGCCCGGGCCGGCGATGCCGCCGGAAGAGCTGCCAACAGGGCCGCCGGAAGGGCTGCCAGGCCCCAGGCCGGGCGAGGCGCCGGATTTCCGGGGCGTCCGCTTCCGCCGCGCAGCATCGACCGACCCCGCATCCGCCCCCCGAGATCCGCTCCCCGAGACGCTCGACTGTCTTTTTTCGCGGGCCGGAAAGTCAAGCCTCCCGGCGGGGCAAGCACAGGCGCGATGGTCGATGCCCCCCGGCCGATGGGCGAGCTTGACCGTGCGGCGTCACGGCTCCGGCCCGACATAGACCGCCCGCGGCCGGATCAGCCCGCCGGAGCGGCGCTGCTCCAGCGCCTGGGCGATCCATCCGACCGAGCGGCCGAGGGCGAACAGCCCGAACGCGCTGCCCCGCTCCAGGCCGAGGTGCCGGCGCAGGGCCACGAGGGCGAAGTCG
>NZ_LWHQ01000085.1:2173-2870 GCF_001653715.1 Methylobacterium platani | reverse complement strand
CAGCGCCTCGGCGGCGGCCGTCACCGCCCGCAGGCCCCGATCGTCGGCCAGCAGCGGCGCCAGCAGGGCGGCGGCCCGCGGGTCGCCGGCGGGATAGAGCGGGTGGCCGAAGCCCGGCAGCCCCTCGCGGCCGGCGAGCTGGCGCCGCAGGGACGTCGCCGGGTCCGCCGCGTCGAGGGCGTCCCACACCGCCTCGACCCGGGCGGTGGTGCCGCCGTGGCGGCTGCCGGTGAGCGCCGCGATCCCCCCGATCACCGCCGCCCGCAGGCTCGCTCCCGCCGAGGCGATGCAGCGCGCGGTGAAGCCCGAGGCGTTCAGCTCGTGGTCGGCGCACAGGACCAGGGCCCGGCGCACGGCCTCCGCCCCGGCCGGATCGAGGCTCCAGGCCGCGGCGCAGTGCCGGTGGAGCGGCGCCGCATCGGCGGTGCGGCCGGTGACGCAGGCGCCGAGGAGCCGGACGAGAGCGCCGCTCCCCGCGGCGAGGCGGGCCGGGTCCTGCTGCCAGGAGGCCGTCGGCTCGTCCGCCGTCGCGGCCGCGAAGGCGCCCAGCAGGTCGCCGCCGCCCGGCCGGCCCGGCGGCGCCTCCGGCCCGAAGGCCGGGCCGGGCGGCAGCTCCCAGAGCCGGGCCGCCACCTCCTCCAGGGTCGCGGTCTCGGCGAGGGCGACGGCATCGGCACCGCGGTAGTAAAGGCGCCCG
>NZ_LWHQ01000085.1:1735-1969 GCF_001653715.1 Methylobacterium platani | reverse complement strand
CGAGGCGGGCGGCCGCCTCGGCGGCGGTGAGGAAGGCGGTCACGGCATCGGCCCGGGTTGTTCCGACGAACGTTGATTCGACGAATCAAGATTGACGATCTGGCCCGCCGGGCGCGCTCCTGTCACGGCATTCGACGAGGAGCCGGCGATGACGGGCGAGGCGGGCGGAGCGGCCTTCGGGACCCTCCTGGACACGATCGGGCGCGCCCTCGGGCTGGAGACGGCGGCGCCGGT
>NZ_LWHQ01000085.1:1206-1648 GCF_001653715.1 Methylobacterium platani | reverse complement strand
CGGTCGCGGCGGTCGGTGTGGCGCTGGCGGAGCTGATGGAGGCCCGCTTCGGTCGCCGCCCGGAGGTGAGCGTCGATCGGCGCCTCGCCGCGCTCTGGTTCTCGCGCAGCCTCGACCCCCGGGGCTGGGCGCCGCCGCCGCTCTGGGACCCGGTCGCCGGCGACTACGAGGCGGCGGACGGCTGGATCCGGCTCCACACCAACGCGCCGCACCATCGCGAGGCGGCCCTGGGCGTGCTCGGCACCGTGCCGGAGCGGGCGGCCGTGGCGGCCGCGGTCCGGCGCCTGCGGGCCGACGACCTCGAGGCCGCCGTGGTGGCGGCGGGCGGCTGCGCCGCCGCGATGCGCACGGCGGAGGCCTGGGCCGTCCACCCGCAGGGCATGGCGGTGGCGCGCGAGCCGCTGGTCGCGTGGGAGCCGGGCGAGGCGGGACCGGACGGCCT
>NZ_LWHQ01000085.1:716-976 GCF_001653715.1 Methylobacterium platani | reverse complement strand
CGAGGCGCTGCTCGCCGGGGCCGACGTGCTGGTCCACGGCTACCGGTCGGACGCCCTCGCCCGCCTCGGGCTCGACGCGGCGGCCCGCGCCCGCCTGCGGCCGGGCCTCGTCGACGTCGCCCTCGACGCCTATGGCTGGACCGGGCCGTGGCGGGCGCGGCGCGGCTTCGACAGCCTGGTCCAGATGAGCTGCGGCATCGCCGAGGCCGGGATGGCCCGCGCCGGCGCCGACCGGCCGGTGCCGCTGCCGGTCCAGGCCC
>NZ_LWHQ01000085.1:453-686 GCF_001653715.1 Methylobacterium platani | reverse complement strand
CGACCACGCCACCGGCTACCTGATGGCCGCGGCGACCTTGCGCGGCCTGACGCGCCGTCTCGCCGCCGGGCGGGGCGCGACGGCGCGAGCCGCCCTCGCCCGCACCGCCTGCCTTCTCGCCGCAAGCCCGCCGGGGCCGCCCGAGGACCCGCCGGCGCCGGCGTCCCGCGCCGACTACGCCGACGCGCCGGAGGAGACCGCCTGGGGGCCCGCCCTGCGCCTGCGGCCGCCCC
>NZ_LWHQ01000085.1:0-398 GCF_001653715.1 Methylobacterium platani | reverse complement strand
CGTCGCGGGCGCGCCGATGCGCTGGGACCGGCCGGCCGGTCCCCTCGGGGCCGCCGCGCCGGACTGGTGAGCGGAACCGGACAGGGCGCCCGATATCGGCCCGGCCGACCCGCGACGGGAGGGCCCCATGGCCGGCGGGGCCTTACCGCCCTGCCGTCGATCCCCGGGCGATCAGCCGCCCGCTCAGCACCACCTTGCGCACCGGCTGGTCCGGGGCCTTGAGCCGGTCGAACAGCAGCCCCATCGCCTGGGCGCCGATCTCGGCCACCGGCTGCTCGATCACCGTCAGGCCGGGCTCGACCAGCTCGGTCCAGGGCTCGTTGTCGAAGCCCGCGAGCGCGATCCCGTCGGGCCAGGCGACGCCGGCCGCCCGGGCCGCCCGCACCGCCCCCATCAGG
>NZ_LWHQ01000084.1 GCF_001653715.1 Methylobacterium platani | reverse complement strand
CTAGAGCATCGAACCTTTAATCGGACGCATATCCTTTTGCCTTGAGGAAGTTGCGGCACTCCTGGGGCTCGAACAAGCCACAGATGTCGCCGATGGCACGCCAGAGTGCGTCGAAGGTGCGTGCCTTGGCCTTGCGCAGGTGGGCCTTGAGCTTGGCGAAGGCTTCCTCGATCGGATTGAGGTCGGGCGAGTAGGGCGGCAGGAACAGGAACCAGGCGCCGCGCTGCCTCAGGCAGGCGGCGGCCTTGGGGCTCTTGTGGACGGAGAGATTGTCGAGGATGACGACGTCGCCCTTGTTCAAGGTCGGGGCGAGTTGGGTTTCGACGTAGGTCTCGAAGGCCGCTCGGTTCATCGCCTTATCGATCACCCAAGGCGCACTCAGCCGGTCGCAGCGCAGACCGGCGATGAAGGTCTGCGTGCCCCAGTGGCCGAAGGGGGCCTTGGCGTGCAGCCGTTTCCCCTTGCGGCTGCGCCCGCGCAGGCGGGTCATCTTGGTGGTGACGGCGGTCTCGTCGAGGAAGACGAGGCGGTGACAGGCCGCCCGCATCAGCGGCTGGCGCTTGCTGCGCCACTCGTGGCGATCCTCAGGGATGGGCGCGCGTCCGCGCTCGGCGGCCATCAGGGCTTTTTTTATACGTGAAGCCGCGCTGGCAGAGGAAGCGCGACAGCGCGCCCGGCGTGACCGTGACGCCGCGCTCGGCCAGCAGGGTCTCGGCCAGTTCCGGCAGGGTGATGTCGGGCGTGGCCTCGACCGCTGCGATCAGGAAATCGGCCACCGGAGCCAATTTGCCGCCGCCCTTGGGCCGCCCCTGACGGGCGGGCGCCACCGACCCGGTTCGAGCTTGGCGCTGCGCCAGCTTGACCGCGCAACTGGCGCTGACGGCAAACCGGCGCGCTGCCTCGCGCCGTGAGTGGCCTTCCTCGACAAATCGGGTGATCCGCTCACGAAGGTCCAGCGAGTAGCATTCGCCCATGATCCACCTCCAAGCTGGAGGCAATCAGGCCATGCCCGCCTCTACAACCCCCGATTCCAATTTCAGACACGACGCTCTAG
>NZ_LWHQ01000083.1 GCF_001653715.1 Methylobacterium platani | reverse complement strand
CGCCGTCGCCCTGCGGTCGGCCTCGCGGCCCATCGTTGGCCGACCCCCTTTCCCGGACGACTGGAGCGTCAGCGGAAGGAGATCCGGGATCCAGCATGACAAGTCGCGAAGCGTCCGCCTGTCTGCAACGCTGCAGACTATCGAGCCGCTTCGCGGCACTTTTTCCGCTGGATCCCGGATCTCCTTCCACGTCGTTTCAGTCGTCCGGGAAAGGGGGAGGCTCACGAGGATCGTCCGCCCCTATGGTCGGGCCGAGGTCGCGGTGTCGTGTACCGTGGATAAAACCATCACCGGATCATCCTGCACGCCCGTTTCCCCTCAGGTCCTGCCGTCCGCCACGTCCCGCATCAGCCCCGGCACCTCCCCCGACAACTCCCGCGCCAGGAACCCGATCGGCCCGCAGGCCTGCGCCAGCCGCCGCCCCGCCTCGCCGTGCAGGTAGACGCCCCAGGCGGCGGCCTCGGCGGGTTTCGTGCCGCGGGCGAGCAGCCCGACGATGATCCCGGCGAGCACGTCGCCCGAGCCCGAGGTGGCGAGGCCGGCGCCACCCCCCTCGTAATGCCAGGTCTCGCCGGCCGGATCGACGATCCAGGTCTCGGCGCCCTTCATCACCACGACGGCGCCGAGCCGCGCGGCCGCCTGCCGCGCCGCCCCGAGGGGATCGGCCTCGACGGCGTCGCGCTCGCAGCCGAGGCAGCGCGCCATCTCGCCGGCATGCGGCGTGAGCACCACCCGGCCGGCGCGCGCCCGCACCCGCTCGGCGATCCCGCACAGCCCGTCGATGCTCGCCGCGTCGAGGACGAAGGGCGCCTGGGCCGGGCCGGACAGGAGCGCCGCGGTGAGCGCCTTCGTCGGCTCGCCCGACGCCATGCCGGCGCCGACCAGCACCGCGGCGGCCCGCTCGGTGCGCGGCAGCAGCACCGCGGCGGCCTGCGCGTGATCGACATGGCCGCCCTCGCCTTCCGGCAGCCGCACCACCAGGGCCTCCGGCACGGCGAGCGCGGCGTGCGGCGCGGTGCCGGCGGCGATCGACATCTGCAGCTTGCCGGCACCGGCCCGCAGCGCTGCGGTGCCGGCCAGGATCGCGGCGCCCGGCACCTCGACCGAGCCGGCGATGACGAGGGCGCTGCCGCGGGCCTCCTTGCTGCCGCCGGCCGGATCCGGCAGGGGCAGGCCGCGCAGGACCTCGGCGGTGATCGCGATCGTCATCGGGCGGCCCCCGTGGCATCGGGCTCGGCGGTCACCGGGGCGCCGGCCTGCCTCAGCGGCGCGACGAAGTTGTAGCGCTGCAGCACCAGCTTGCCGCTGCTGCCGCGGCGGGGATCGAAGGCGTATTCGGTCACCGAGCAATTGGCGACGTCGCCCTCGCGGTCGATGGACAGGATCTCGTCCTCGGTCATGCCCTCGATCAGGTAGCGCAGGCACAGGACCACGACCTGGTGCCCGACCACCAGCACCCGCCGGCCGCCGTAATGCAGCGACACGGTGTCGAGGGCGCTGCGCAGGCGCAGGATCACGTCGCACCAGCTCTCGCCGCCCGGCGGCCGGTGGTAGAACTTGCCGAGCAGGCTGCGCAGTTCGGCCTGGTCGGGGTGGAGCTGGGTGATGCCCTCGCGGGTGAGCCGGTCGAGGATGCCGAACTCCTTCTCGCGCAGGCGCTCGTCGGCGACGTCGTCGAGGAGCGGATCGGCGACGCCCCCGGCCTCGCGGATCAGCCGCGCGGTGGCGACGGCCCGCCGATAGGGCGAGGTCAGCATCACGTCGGGCCGCTCGGAGGCCGGCATCTCGGCGAACCACCGGCCAACCGCCGCGGCCTGGCGCTCGCCGAGCGGGCTCAGCGGCACGTCGACGTCGCGCTCGCCGATGTCGATATGGGTGTGCCCGGCCGCCTGGGCGGCGTCGCGGGCGACGTTGCCGGCGCTCTCGCCGTGCCGCACGATCCAGATCCGGTCCGGCCAGCGCTGCTGCATCGTTCATCCCCCCAGGGTCGAGAGGGGAGCTAGCGGAGGCGGGGCGGCCCGCAAGCGCCGGGCCCGTGCGGCGTTTCGGTGCCGGCCCCGGCCTCGAAAGCCCCGCTCGACGGCGGCGGCCCCTCCGGCACAGCGGAAAGGCCGCCGCCCGCCCGGCTCGGCGGCACCGGTCGGTCACGACGCCAGGCCGGGCGCCTCCGCGCCGGCCATCAGGCCGACCTCGTCGCACAGGCAGATCTCGGCGTAGGGCGGATCGATCCCGTAGCCCGCCCGGACCTCGGACGGATCGCCCGACCACATCGCGGCCCGGTCCCCGAAGAGGTTGGTGCCCTCGACCATGTCGGCTGCGAGCGCCGGCGCGGTCGTCCCGTCCGCCGCCTCCGCGATCGGGGCGAGCTCCCCGCCGGTCGCGTCCGGCGGCCCGAGGATCAGGGCCTGATCCTCGCTTCCGTCCGGCCCGTCGCACGGCGCGAGCTCGCCGCCCTCCGACTCCAGCGGCCGCACCGGGACGGTCCGCCCGGTCTCGGATGCGGACGAGCCGTCATGCATGGTCGGCGGGAACATGCTGGCGGGCGGGACGGCGGCGGGCGGCGGCGGGTCGGCGGCGGCGATCAAGACCGGCTCCGAGACATCGGCCGCGGCGCTCGCGCCGGATGCCGGGGTCTCGCCGGTTTCCCCGGATGCGCTCGGTTCGGGGCCGCCTTCCGGTGTACCGCTCAAGGTGGTGTCTCCGGCCATGTCATCCTCCAATATGATGATTATTCGTTTATTTTTCTCGATTGTTACCTTTATGTAACTGTAAATCATTAACATTTTTAAATATACTGAGCGTATACTATTTTTACAATCTTAGATTGCATATGCTGCGGTCCTGGCGAATCGCGACCGATCAGCAATCCCGAAGTAAAAACACAAATTATATCAATATTTGAAATAACCATGATCTGATAGAAATAAAATTGATCGTACGCTTAAGATCAATTGCTCCGATCGAGCTTATCGAAAGATCGATCTCATCATACGCGCGCGACGATACCATCGAAGACGGAATCGGCGGAAACGAGCGGAGTGCGACAGCGCCGCGCGGTCGCGGCAAGGAACCGATCGACGGGGTCGCGGAGAGGCCCGGACTATCGGATCGGCCACGGGCAGATTTCGTGACCAAGTCCGGCCGATGCACCGCCCTGCTCCTCGAGGAGTGCGGGACGCTGCGCGCCATGGGGCGCCATCTCGGGCCATTTCCCGATCCGGACCTTCCGGGCGATCTCGCCGAAGCTGATGGGGCTCACGAAGACCTGCTCCGCGGCCGTGATCGCCGCGGCCGCGCCGCGTGACAGGGTTTGTCTCGGCATGGTTCGCGGCATGGACGACGACTTGCGTCATGCCGGTGTTCCTGTCCCGAGCGCCGCCTTGTCGATCGGCACGGTCGGTCACGTTCACCGGTGCCGGGTTCGACACGCCGGACGGATCGTGCCGCCCGCAGCGAGGCACCGCCTCTGCCGCGAGCGCAGGGCCGCCGAGCCCCCGCTCCCGCATCCTGGCCGCGCTCTTGCAAGCCACGACAATCGGCGGCGGGCCCGGTTCCGGTCCGGCCGGAAATCTGTGAGAACTCGGATCAGCCGGCGGCACAGCCGGGAATCGGGGGCAGGACATCACGCGCATGCAGGACGATCCGCGGCCGATCGCCGACCCCCGCCTGGCGCCGGCCCGCCACGCGCTGACGGTCAACGGCCGGAGCGTGACGGTCGAGGCCGCGCCCGGCACCCGCCTCCTCTACGTGCTGCGCAACGACCTGGCGCTGAACGGCCCGAAATACGGCTGCGGCCTCGGCCAGTGCGGCGCTTGCACGGTGCTGGTCGACGGGCGGGCCCTGCGCTCCTGCGCGATTCCCCTGCGCGCCGCGGTCGGGCGCCGGATCGTGACGCTCGAGGGCCTCGCCGAGGGCGGGCGGCTGCACCCGGTGCAGGAGGCCTTCATCGCCGAGAACGCGGCCCAGTGCGGCTACTGCCTCAACGGCATGATCATGACCGCGGTGGCGCTGCTCACCGCCGACCCGGACCCGGGCGAGGCCGAGATCCGGGCCGGGCTCCAGGCCAACCTGTGCCGCTGCGGCACCCATATCGAGATCCTGCGCGCCGTGCGCGCCGCCGCCGCGCGGATGCGCGAGGGCGCCGGCCCCGGGGGCGAGGCATGACGGCGAGAGGCATGACCGAGAACCGCCCCGACCCCGCGATGCGCCGCCGGCACTGGCAGGAGGCGGACGACCTGCTGCTCGTCTACCGCGAGACGATGGGCCGGCCGCCCCGCCTCGGCGATCCGCCGGGGGCCGCCGCGGCGGCGGGCCCGCAGCGCGCCCTCTACCTCGCGGTCGACGGCGCGGGCCGGGTCACCGCCTTCAACGGCCACGTCGATCTCGGCACCGGCATCCGCACGGCGCTGGCCCAGATCGTCGCCGAGGAGCTCGACGTGCCGTTCGCTCACGTCGCGATGGAGCTCGGCAGCACCGCGACCGCCCCCGACCAGGGCGGTACCATCGCGAGCGAGACGATCCAGATCGCCGCGATCCCCCTGCGCCAGGCCGCCGCCACCGCCCGCCGCCACCTCGTCGAGGCGGCCTCGCTGCGGCTCAACCGCGGTACGGCGGAACTGACCGTCGCGGACGGCACCGTGCGGGTCGCGGCGGAGCCGGAGCTGGGCATCCCCTACGGCGAGCTGGTGCGGGGAAGCCGCACTGCCCTCACCCTCGACCCCGGGGCGCCCTTGAAGCCCGTCGAGGCCTACACCGTCGTCGGCCGGCCGGTGCCGCGGGTCGACATCCCCGAGAAGGCCGTCGGCGCCTGGACCTACGTCCACGACGTGCGGGTGCCCGGCATGGTGCATGGCCGCGTGGTCCGCCCGCCGGGCGCCGGGGTCGATGCCGGCCTCGGCGACCGGCTGGCGGCGGTGGACGAGGCCTCGGTCGCCCACATCCCGGGCCTCGTCGCCGTGGTGAGGATCGGCGACTTCGTCGGCGTGGTGGCCGAGCGCGAGGAGAACGCCGCCGAGGCGGCCCGCTGCCTGAGGACGACCTGGCACCCCCTCGACGGCCTGCCCGACCTCAACCGGCCCGAGGCGGCGTTGCGCGGCAACCCCTCGACGGCGCGCACGCTCCTCGACCGCGGCGACGTCGACCGGGCGCTCGCCCACGCCCCGGCCCGGCTCGACCGCACCTACGTCTGGCCCTACCAGATGCACGGCTCGATCGGCCCGTCCTGCGCCGTCGCCGAGTTCCGCGACGGCGACCTCGTGGTGTGGTCGGGCACCCAGAACCCGCACGTCCTGCAGAGCGACCTCGCGCTCCTCCTCGACCTGCCCGAGGACCGCATCGCGATCGAGCGGCACGAGGCGGCGGGCTGCTACGGCCGCAACTGCGCCGACGACGTCGCGGCCGACGCCGCGCTCCTCGCCCGGGCGGTCGGCCGGCCGGTGCGGGTGCAGCTCACCCGCGAGCAGGAGCACGCCTGGGAGCCCAAGGGCGCCGCGCAGGTGATGGACGTGCGCGGCGGCCTCGACGCCGAGGGGGGACCGGCGGCCTACGATTTCGAGACCCGCTATCCCTCGAACGGTGCCCCGACGCTCGCCCTGATCCTCACCGGCAAGGTCTCGGGCCCGCCCGCGACCTACCCGATGGGCGACCGCACCGCGGTGCCGCCCTACGCCTTCGGCCATGCCCGGGTGACGGTGCACGACATGCCGCCGATCGCCCGCGCCTCCTGGCTGCGCGGCGTCTCGGCCCTGCCCAACACCTTCGCGCACGAATCCTACATCGACGAGCTCGCCACCGCCGCCGGCGTCGACCCGATCGAATACCGGCTGCGCTACCTGGACGATCCCCGCGCCGCCGACCTCGTGCGGGCGGTGGCCGAGCGGGCCGCCTGGGTGCCGCACACGGCGCCCGGCACGCATGGCGGCGCGGGCGACATCCTGTACGGACGGGGCTTCGCCTACGCGGTCTACGTCCACGGGCCGTTTCCGGGGAAGGCCGCCGCCTGGGCCGCCTGGGTGGCGGACGTGGCGGTCAACCGCGTCACCGGCGAGGTGGCGGTGACCCGGGTGGTGGTGGGCCAGGATTCCGGCCTGATGATCAACCCCGACGGGGTGCGCCACCAGATCCACGGCAACGTCATCCAGTCGACGAGCCGGGTGCTCAAGGAATCGGTCGGCTTCGACGCCACCGGGGTGACGAGCCGGGAATGGGGCAGCTACCCGATCCTCGCCTTCCCGCAGGTGCCCGAGATCGACGTGCTGCTGGTGCCGCGCCCGAACGAGCCGCCGCTGGGGGCCGGCGAATCGGCCTCGGTGCCGAGCGCCGCGGCGATCACCAACGCGCTGTTCGACGCCACCGGCATCCGCTTCCGCGAATTGCCGCTCACCGCCGAATCCGTCCGCGCCGCCCTCGACCCGCCGCGGATCGCCGGCCCGGACGCGCCGCCCCGCCGGCGCCGCGGCTTCCTCGCCGGGCTCTTCGGGGCCGGGACCGGGGCGCTGGCACTCGGCCTCACCCTCCTGCCCTGGCGCCCGGCCTACCCGTCGATCGAGCGGCCGGACCCGGCGGCCTATTCCGCCGCCACGATCGCCCAGGGCCGCCTCGTCGCGGCGGCCGGCGCCTGCCTCGTCTGCCATGCCGGGCCGGACGGCCGGTCCTTCGCGGGCGGGCGCGGGATCGAGACCCCGTTCGGCACGGTCTACGCCTCGAACATCACGCCGGACATGCAGGCCGGCATCGGTGCCTGGTCCTACCCGGCCTTCGCCCGGGCGATGCGCGAGGGCGTGTCGCGGGACGGGCACCACCTCTACCCGGCCCACCCCTATACGAGCTTCGTCAACGCGGCCGAGCGCGACCTGCAGGCGCTCTACGCCTTCCTGATGGCGCAGGACCCGGTGGCGGCGCCGGCGCCCGAGACGAAGCTCCGGTTTCCGTTCGGAGCGCGGCCGCTGATGGCGGACTGGAACGCCCTGTTCCATCGCCCGGCCGCCTTCGCCGATCCGGCCCGCGGGCCGGACTGGAACCGCGGCGCCTACCTGGTCGAGGCCCTGGGCCATTGCGGCGCCTGCCACAGCCCGCGCAACGCCCTCGGCGCCGAGCGGCGGGGCGCGGCGCACCTCGCCGGCGGCTTCGCCGACGGCTGGGAGGCGCCGGCGCTCACCGGCCTGTCGCGCTCGCCCCTGCCGTGGACCGAGGACGATCTCTACGCCTACCTGCGCACCGGCCGTTCCCCCCGCCACGGCAGCGCCGCCGGCCCGATGGCCGACGTCGTCGCCTCGCTCGCGCCCCTGCCCGACGGCGACATCCGCGCCATGGCCGTCTACCTCGCGAGCCTCACGGGCTCGGGCCCGGCCGCTGCGCCCGTCGCCGTCGCCGCGACCGCGCTTCCGGCCTCGTCCCTGTTCCAGGGCGCCTGCGCCTCCTGCCACGAGGGAGGGGCCGGCGGCGACCTGGTACCGCTCGGCCTCGTCACGTCGGTCCACAGCGCGCACCCGGACAACCTGATCCAGGCCGTCCTCAACGGCGTCCGGGCGGCGGCCGAGCGCTTTCCGGCGCCCGACCCGTCGGCGCCGCCCGCCGCGATGCCGGCCTTTCGCGACACCCTCACCGACGGCCAGATCGCCGAGGTCGTCGCCTATGCCCGCGCCCGCTACGCGCCCGGCGCGCCGGCCTGGACGGGGCTGGAGGCGGCGGTGGCGCGGGTGCGCGGGCTCACGCCGCATGCGGGGTGGTGAGGGCTCTCATCACGTCGCGCACCTTGCGGGATCGCGGCCCACGGCCTTTCGCGCCGGTCCAGATTCCCGCGGTCATCCCGCAAGATCATCCCGGGGCTCGCCGCGGCGCAGACCCCGTGTTCCGCCGCGCGGCGCAGGGATGACATCGGCGGACCCGGCTTCCTCATGGATTTTCGCAAGTATACACGATTCAGAGACGATGGCCGAAGGCACAGACAGCTAGATTGGAATCATACGAAACAAGAACGTGACGTTTGAATG
The DNA here is from genome assembly GCF_001653715.1 of Methylobacterium platani. GTDB lineage: Bacteria > Pseudomonadota > Alphaproteobacteria > Rhizobiales > Beijerinckiaceae > Methylobacterium > Methylobacterium platani. The sequence goes on along the minus strand of NZ_LWHQ01000083.1, from coordinate 51,484 downwards.
CCTCCGCATCCTCGCCTAAGAGGACGGCGACCAGAGACATGTCAGGCGGCGCCGGGGCGCCCCGGCGGGCGCGAGCGTGAGGAGCACACCATGGCCGACGGATCCACCTTCGTGCAGGCCTTCACCATCCTGTTCCGCGAGGGGCTGGAGGCGCTCCTGGTGGTGGCGGCGCTGGCGGCGTTCCTGCGCCGGGCGGGCGCCGCGGAGCGCATCCGCCCGATCTATGCCGGGGCCGGCCTGGCGATCCTGGCGAGCCTCGCCATGGCCTGGGTGTTCGAGGCCTTCTTCGACGGCAACCACAACGACCTGATCGAGGCCGGCGTGATCCTGGTCGCCGCCGGCCTGATGTTCACGATGAGCGGCTGGCTGTTCCTGCGCCAGGACCCGGCGGCCTGGAAGGCCGAGATCAACCGCATGGCCGAGCGGGCGATGGGGGCCGGCACGGTGCTGTCGCTCGCCGGCATCGCCTTCCTGGCGGTGTTCCGCGAGGGCGCCGAGACGGTGCTGTTCCTGCACGCGCTGGCCCGCACCGTCGGCGGCTTCGACGCTTCGCTGCTGGGCGGCCTCGCGGTGGCGGCCCTCGCCCTCGCGGTGGTGTTCGTGGCGATGCAGTGGCTGGCCCTGCGGCTGCCGCTGCGCCCGGTCTTCCTGCTCACCTCCGCCTTCCTGTTCGTGATGGGCCTGCGGATGGTCGGCGCGGCGATCCAGGAGTTCCAGGAGCAGGTGCTCGTGCCGGTGCACAATGACGGCGTGCCGGAATTCGTCACCGATCTCGGCTTCAACGGCAGCTGGGAGGCCCTGGGCGTCCAGGGCGCGATCGTGCTCTGCGCGCTCGTCTGGCTCGTGGTGCGGCGCCAGCGCCCGGTCGCGGGCGTCGCCCGTCGGCAGGTCTCGGCCTGAGACCCCGGCGCCCGGGGCGGTACCGCCCCGGGTCCGCTTCGCGGTAAGGACGAAGGGACGGCTGCGCCGGGAGGTCCCCTTGTCCGACACCACCACGCTCTACTACTCGCCGGGCGCCTGCTCGCTGGCGCCCCACATCGCGCTCGAGGAGACCGGGGCGCCGTTCGAGGCGGTCAGGATCGATTTCGCCTCCGCCGAGCAGCGCGGCGGACGCTACCTCGCCATCAACCAGAAGGGCCGGGTGCCGGCGCTGGCGCAAGGCGACTGGGTGCTGACCGAGAACCCGGCGATCCTGCGCTACATCGCGCGGTCGCACCCGAACGCGGCCTTGTGGCCCGAGGACCCGCGCGAGGAGGCGCGGTGCGCCGAGTGGCTGGCCTGGCTCTCCTCGACCATCCACCCCGCCTACGCCCATATCCGCCGGGCCGAGCGCTACGCCGCCGACCCGGCCGCGATCGAGGACGTGAAGGCCCGGGGCCACGAGACCTGCGCCGATCTGTGGACGATGATCGAGGTCGGCCTGTCCCGGGGCGGCTGGGCGGCCGGCCGGCATTACAGCGTCGCCGATCCCTATCTCATGGTGTTCTGGCACTGGGGCCGCGGCGAGGTGCTCGGCTACGACATGGCCCGCCAGTTCCCGTACTGGACCGACCACGCCCGCCGCATGGCCGAACGCCCCGCCGTGCAGCGCGCCTTCGCCCGCGAGGGCCTGCCGCTGCCGGCGTGAGCGTCAGCCCCGAAATGCGTCCTCCCGCGCGAGGTACTCCCGCTCGGCCGCACTCTCGGCGCGGCCGAGCACCGCGTTGCGGTGGGGAAACCGGCCGAAGCGGCGGATCAGGTCGCGGTGCTCGACCGCCGCCGCGAGGTGCACCGGCAGGCCGAGGGCGGTGAACAGCGCGACGCTGCGCTCCTGAAGCTCCAGGTCCTCGGCATGCGTCAGCGGCATGTACAGGAAGATGCGCAGGGCCGGCTCGATCGCCCGGTCGTGGCCGCGCGCGAGGGCCCGCTCGGCCGCCGCCAGCGCCTGCGCGTCGGTGGCCCAGGCCCGCGTCGTGCCGCGAAACAGGTTGCGGGGAAACTGGTCGAGGAGGAGCACCAGGGCGAGGGCGCCCTCCGGGCTCTCCTCCCAGGCCGCCAGCGCGCCCCGGGCCGCCGCCTCGTGCAGCGGGCGATAGGCCCGGCAGGCGGCGTCGAAGCCCGGATCGGCCTTGAACCAGCGGTCGCATCCGGCCGCGCGCCAGAAATCGACCAGTTCGGCCGGCCTCGCCCCTTGCGTCATGCCGCGTCCCTTCGGTCCCCTGAATGGGCCCTGTGCGCACGCCAAGCTGAGCAGCCATGTGCGGTTCCGCGCGCATAGCCTATTCCCTGACGCGAATCACGCCGCTACAAGCCGCCCGTCGCACGGCCGCTCCAGCGCCCGGAGCGTTCGAAATTCTCGCCATCTGCACAAGGGGGAGCCGCCATGCGGGTCTATTACGATCGTGACGCCGACATCAATCTGATCAAGGGCAAGAAGGTCGTCATCGTCGGCTACGGCAGCCAGGGCCACGCCCACGCGCTGAACCTGCGCGATTCGGGCGTCAAGGACGTGGTGATCGCGCTCCGCAAGGGCTCGGCCAGCGCCAAGAAGGCCGAGGCCGAGGGCTTCAAGGTCATGGAGGTCGCCGACGCCGCCCGCGAAGCCGACGTCGTCATGATGCTGACCCCGGACGAGCTGCAGGGCGAGATCTACCGCGACTCGCTGCAGGCCAACATGAAGCAGGGCGCCGCGCTGCTGTTCGCCCACGGCCTCAACGTCCACTTCAACCTGATCGAGCCGCGCGCCGACCTCGACGTGCTGATGGTCGCCCCGAAGGGCCCCGGCCACACCGTGCGCTCCGAGTACCTGCGCGGCGGCGGCGTGCCGACCCTGATCGCCATCGCGCAGGACGCCTCGGGCAACGCCCACGACCTCGGCCTGTCCTACGCCTCGGCCAATGGCGGCGGCCGCGCCGGCATCATCGAGACCACCTTCAAGGAAGAGTGCGAGACCGACCTGTTCGGCGAGCAGGTCGTGCTCTGCGGCGGCCTCGTCGAGCTGATCAAGGCCGGCTTCGAGACCCTGGTCGAGGGCGGCTACGCCCCCGAGATGGCCTATTTCGAGTGCCTCCACGAGGTGAAGCTGATCGTTGACCTCATCTACGAGGGCGGCATCGCCAACATGAACTACTCGATCTCGAACACCGCCGAGTACGGCGAGTACGTGACCGGCCCGCGCATCATCACGCCCGAGACCAAGGCCGAGATGAAGCGCGTCCTGACCGACATCCAGAACGGCACCTTCACCCGCAACTGGATGCTCGAGAACAAGGTCAACCAGACCTCGTTCAAGGCGACCCGCGCCCGCAACGCCGCCCACCCGATCGAGGAGGTCGGCGAGCGCCTCCGCGGCATGATGCCGTGGATCAAGGAGAAGGCCCTGGTCGACAAGGCCAAGAACTAACGTTCGTCGGTGCCGCGACCGCCTCGGGCGGGCTGCGGCACCTCGTCGGAACGCCGCGCGGACAGTTCGTCCGCGCGGCGTTCCGCGTTTGCTGTGGATGCCGCGCCGCCGAGTGGAATTGGCCGGCCGATGCAGGTCACGGCGCGCCCGCGACCGCTGCGACGAGATATGGCGGCCGCTCGCAAGGCCCATCCCGGCCGCTCCCAGGTCGAGACCGCCATCCGCACTTCGTCACCGGACGGATTTAACATAGATCAAGCTGGACCGCAGCGCCGTCGATGCTGCCAGCGCGGCCCGATCGACGGCCCTGGACAATCGCCATCTCGTCCGGTCGAAAGCAAGTCGTTGTCGGTCGAGGTGAGTTTTCGGCCTGCTTCCGGTCGGTCGAGATGCGTCCGAGGGACCACTGGCCGGCATTTCCGGTCCGTCAATGACTCGACGCATCATCCGGGGGTGCTGCAAGGCGCCGCGGGCCGGCCGGCGTTGACGCAAGGCAGCGCCGCGGCATCTCGCCGGCATGATCGACGAACCCGTCCTCTTCTGCCTGCACTTCCTCGGAGGCAGCGCCCGCACCTGGCGTCCCCTCGCCGAGCGTCTCGGGCCCGCGGTGACTTGCGTCGCCATCGACCTGCCCGGCTTCGGCGACGAAGCCGGGCACCCGGGCGGCGGCGTCGCCGCCATGGCCGACCACGTCGCCGCCCGCATAAAAGCCGAGGCCCCGTCCGGCCCCTGGCTCGTCGCCGGCAACAGCATGGGGGCGAAGGTCGCCCTGGCGCTCGCCCGGCGCCACGAGGACGGCGATCCCGCGCTCGCCGGCCTCGCCGGGCTGGTGCTGCTGGCGGGCTCGCCGCCCTGCCCTGAGCCGATGGACGAGGAGCGCCGGCAGGCGATGATCGCCTGGATCGACGCCGATCCGGAGACCCGGCGGCGCGAGGCGGAGGGCTTCGTCTCGGCGAATGTCGGCGCGCCCCTCGATCCGCAGGACCACGCCCGCACGGTCGAGGACGTGCTGCGGGCGAACCCGGAGGCCTGGAAGGCCTGGCTCGCGAGCGGCGCCAACGAGGATTGGCGCGACCGGATCGGCACCCTGTCGGTCCCGGCGCTGGTGGTGAGCGGGGCGAAGGACGGCGATCTCGGTCCCGAGGCGCAGGCCGCGCTGATGCTGCCGCACCTCGCCCGCCACCGCCACGAGGTCGCCCCCGGCGCCGGCCACCTGCTGCCGCTGGAACGGCCGGAGATGCTGGCAGCGCTGATCCGCGATTTCGTCGCCGCTCGACCCGCATCCGCAGAAGCCCCGACCCTGCCGCCGGCCTTCGCCGCCCTGATGGGATCGGACCGGGTCAACACCCGCCTGCGCACCACCTTGCGCGAGCGGATGCGCGAGCCCGACGGCCCGGTCTGCCTCGGCGCGGACGAGCGCGCCACCCTCACCGCCTGCCTGGACCGGGTGCTGCCGCAAGCGGGCCCGGGGAAGATCGATCTCGCCCGCCGCATCGATGCACGGCTCGCGAGCGGCACCGGCGACGGTTGGCGCTTCGCCGCCCTGCCGCCGGACGCGGAGGCCTATGCCCGGGCTCTGCGGACCCTCGACGGTACGGCACGGGCGGCGCACGGGCGCCCCTTCACGGCGCTGAGTGGAGCCGAGCAGGATGCCCTCCTCGCCCGCGCGACCTCCGGCGACCTGCCGGAACTCCCGGGCGGCCTCGCCCCCGCGCTGATGACGTGCTGGTTCGAGGAGCTGCGCGGCGAGGCGGTGCGGACCTTCCTCGCCCATCCGGCCGGCCTCGCGGCGATCGGCTTCACCGGGATCGGCGCGGGCGGCGACGACGCCGACGCGCTGCCGGGCTACCGCCTGACCGGCCTGAACGACCGCGAGCCCTGGGAACAGCCCGTCCTCGACACCGTGGGAGACGCCCGATGAACCTCTCGGGGCAGAAGCGTTACGGCACCGACGAGGTCGTCGACGTGGTCGTGGTCGGGACCGGGGCGGGGGGCGCGCCGCTCCTCGCCGAGCTGGCGGCAGCGGGCCTCAAGGTCGTGGCCCTGGAGGCCGGGCCGAACTTCGATCCCGCCGGCTACGGCTTCGACGAGACGCTGGCCGACGAGATCTACTGGACCGAGGAGCGGCTGAGCGGCGGCTCGACCCCGGAGGCCTTCGGCGCCAACAACAGCGGCACCGGGATCGGCGGCTCGACCCTGCACTGGGGCGCCTTCGTGCCCCGGGCCGATCCGCGCGACTTCCGGCTGAACACCGAGAGCGGCGAGGGCTGCGACTGGCCGATCGACCACGCCGAGCTCAAGCCGTTCTACGACCGGGTCGAAGCCTTCATCGGCACGTCGGGCCCCACGCCCTATCCGTGGGACGAGGCGCGGCGCTTCCCGCTGCCGCCGGTCCCGCGCAACGGCCCGGCCCAGCTGATGGCGGCGGCCTGCGACCGGCTCGGCATCGCGGCGACCGACGCCCCGGCCGCGGTCGTCTCGCGCGACTTCACCGTCGATCCCGCCGTGCCGGAGCGCAAGGCCTGCATCAATTGCGGCTTCTGCCACCAGGGCTGCCGCACCCGTGCCAAGGCCAGCATGGACGTGACCTACCTGCCGCTGGCCGTCGCCCGCGGAGCCGAGATCCGGGCCGACGCCCGGATGCACGGGATCGAGCGCGACAGGGCCGGGCGGATCACGGCGGTCATCTACCGCAGCGGCGGCCGCGACCATCGCCAGCGTTGCGCCCACCTGATCCTGTGCGCCGGCGCCGTCGAGACGCCGCGGCTCCTGCTGCATCTCGACCTCGCCACCGGCAGCGGCCAGGTCGGGCGGAACTACATCGGCCACGTCGCCACGCAGGTCTGGGGCACCTTCGCCGACGAGGTCGGGATGAACCGCGGCTACCCGTCCTCGCTCATCACCGAGGACTTCACCCGGCCGAAAGGCGCCGATTTCGCCGGCGGCTACCTGGTGCAGAGCCTCGGCGTCGAGCCGCTGACCTGGGCGAATTCCGTCGCCCGCGGCCGCGGCCTGTGGGGTCCGGCGCTGACCGACTACCTCAGGCAGTACAACCGCGTCGCCGGCATCGGCATCAACGGCGAGACGCTGCCTTGCGACGAGAACGTCCTGACCCTGTCGGACGAGATCGACGCGCTCGGGATGCGCAAGGCCCATGTCAGCTTCGGCTACGGGCCGAACGAGCGCGCGCTGAACGCCCACGCCACGAAGGTGATGCGCGAGATCTGGGAGGCGGCCGGCGCCTCCGACGTCTGGGTGCTGGAGCGGGTCGCCCACACGCTCGGCACCTGCCGGATGGGACGGAACCCGGACAGCTCCGTGGTCGATCCCCTGGGGCGCAGCCACGAGGTCGAGAATCTCTGGATCTGCGACGGCTCGGTCTTCCCGAGCTCGCTCGCGGCCAATCCGGCCCTCACCATCATGGCGTTGTCCTTGCGCACCGCCGGCGCGTTCCTGAAAGGCACCCGATGAGCGACGATCCCCGCGCGGCCTATCCCCGGCCGCCCTTCCCCGGCGCGCAGCAGCAGCCGCGCCCCGGCCTCACCGGCCCGATGGATCCTGCCCCGGACCACGGCGAGGAGTCTTACGTCGGCAAGGGCCTGCTCACCGACCGGATCGCGCTGATCACCGGGGGCGATTCCGGCATCGGCCGGGCGGTCGCCATCGCCTACGCCCGCGAGGGCGCCGACGTGGCGATCTCCTACCTCGAGTCCGAGGAGGAGGACGCGCAAGGCACGAAGGCCTGGGTCGAGAAGGCCGGGCGGCGCTGCCTGCTGCTCCCGGGCGACCTGCGCGACGAGGCGCATTGCCGGGCGATCGTCGCGAAAACCGCGGCCGAGTTCGGCCGCATCGACGTGCTCGTCAACAACGCCGCCGCCCAGGTGGTGAACGAAGGGCTCGACGACGTCACCGCCCACGACGTCGAGGGCTCGTTCCGCGCCAACGTCTTCGCGATGATCTACTTGGCGCAGGAAGCGGTGAAGCACATGCGGCCGGGCTCGGCGATCGTGAACTCGACGAGCCAGCAGGCGAAGGTCGCCGATGCGAGCATGCTGGTCTACGCCGCCACCAAGGGGGCGATCAGCACCCTCACGGTCGGGCTGTCGAACCTGCTCGCCCCGAAGGGCATCCGGGTGAACTGCGTCGCCCCCGGCCCGGTCTGGACGCCGATCCAGCCGATCGTGAAGAAGCCCGAGCAGATCGAGCAGCTCGGCGCCGACACGCCGCTCGGCCGCGCCGGCCAGCCGGCCGAGCTGGCCCCGGCCTACGTCCTCCTCGCCTCGCGGGAGGGCAGCTACATGACCGGCGCGCTCGTGCCGGTGACCGGCGGTCAGCCGATGCTCTGACGGAAGGTCAGGCTGTCGCCCGGCGGGGTGTTCGCCAGGATACCCCGCCCTAACCCCTTCGGCACGATGCCGGACCGCCGTGACCGGGCAGCCGAAAAGCCCGGGACGGTCCACAAAACCCCGCCGCAGCATCGGAACGGCCGCCTCCCGGTCCCGTTGTTGCGGCAAATCCACGGAGTTGACCGACATGACGGATACCAAGGGCAAGGCCGGCCAGCCGCACAGCCACCGCACCCGCAACGGCACCGATTCGAACGCCAAGAGCGTCTCGATCCAGACCCTGAACGCGCGCCTCGCCGACGGCATCGACCTGGCGCTGGCCGTCAAGCAGGCGCACTGGAACCTGAAGGGCCCGCAATTCATCGGCATCCACGAGATGCTCGACGGCTTCCGCACCGAGCTCGACGACCTCAACGACAAGGTCGCGGAGCGGGCCGTGCAGCTCGGCGCCACGGCGCTCGGCACCGCCTCGGTGGTCGCCGCGTCCTCGAAGCTGACCCCCTACCCAACCGACGTCTACGCCATCGCCGACCACCTCTCGGCCCTGATCGACCGCTACGCGGCCTACGCCAACGCCGTGCGCGAGAACATCGACCAGACCGACGAGGCCGGCGACGCCGGAACCGCCGACCTGTTCACCGAGGTCTCCCGCGCCGTCGACAAGCAGCTGTGGTTCCTCGAGGCCCACGTCCAGGAGCCGACCGGCGCGATGCGCGACGGCGACGGCAAGGGCGCGCGCTGAGGCGAGAGGGTGTTCGGGGCTGGCGTTTGAGCCGGCCCCGACTTTGAATTTCCTCGCCCTTCCGCTCGCGCTGGAAAAACGAAAGGGCGTTTTGCCTTCCCGTCCATCGGGGAGGCATTTTTTGTACGTCCAGATGGATATCGACGGCGGAAGATCGATCGGTTACGCTGGGTCATGAACCAGTGAGGCAGCCCGTGTGACCGAGGCAGCGCCTGAGGCGGCTGAGATTGCTGCGCGTCGCAAGCACGCGGCGAAGCGCCTGAACGAGCATGTCAAGCTGTCGGCAGCCTACGTGAACGCCATGGCAATCGCCGTCGCCGGAGCGGCGATCATCGTACCGTTGGTCAGCAATCCGAATGCGACCCTGGGTCGGTCGCACCTCTCTTGGTTTGCGGCCTCTCTCGCCTTACATTGTATCGGTCACGCAGTAATCCGACTCTTGCGCCAGGAGGAGTGACGATGCCCTGGGACGCCACCGTCGCGATGCTCAGTTTCGCCCTATTCATCTCTGTGACGAGTCTCGCCACCCTGAGTTTCGCCGTCTACCGCTTCGAACGGAAATACGGCCAGGCGGGGCGCACCGGCACCCCGCCCGCCGAGTAGCTCGAGCGCTACATCGCCTCCGCACCGCGTCCCATCGCGGCGACGCCGGTGCGCGACACCTCGACGAGGCCCACCGACGCCATCAGCTTGACGAAGCGGTCGATCTCGTCGGTCGTGCCGGTCAGCTCGAACACGAACGAGCTCAGCGTCGCGTCGAGGGTGCGGGCGCCGAAGGCGGCGGCGAGCCGCATCGCCTCGACCCGGTGCTCGCCCTTGCCGGCCACCTTCACGAGAGCCAGCTCCCGCTCGAGCGAGTCGCCCTGGAGCGTGAGGTCGACCACCCGGTGCACCGGCACGAGGCGGTCGAGCTGGGCCTTGATCTGCTCGATCACCGCGTTGGTGCCCGCGGTCACGATGGTGATGCGGGAGATGTGCCGGGCCTGCTCGGTCTCCGACACGGTCAGGCTCTCGATGTTGTAGCCGCGGCCGGAGAACAGGCCGGCGATGCGGGCGAGCACGCCGGGCTCGTTGTCGACGATGACCGCGAGCGTGTGGCGGTTCACCGGCTCGACGCGGACCGGATCGGGGTAATGGGTGTTCATGGCGTTCATCGTCCTCAAACCCTCGCCCGATCAGACCAGCATCTTGCCTTCGTCGGAGATCACGTCGCCTAAGTCCGCCCCGGTCTCGCCGAGGTAGTCCGAGAGCAGCATCTCGTTGTGCGCCTTGCCCGACGGGATCATCGGGAAGCAGTTCTCGGTCTTGTCGACGATGCAGTCGAAGATGACCGGGCCGTCATAGTCCAGCATCTCGGCGATCGCGGCGTCGAGGCTGCCGGGATCCGAGCAGCGGATGCCCTTGGCGCCGTAGGCTTCGGCCAGCTTCACGAAGTCGGGCAGGCTCTCGGAATAGCTCTCGGAGTAGCGCGAGCCGTGCAGCAGCTGCTGCCACTGGCGCACCATGCCCATGTACTCGTTGTTCAGGATGAAGATCTTGACCGGCAGGCGGTACTGCACGGCGGTCGACATCTCCTGGATGTTCATCTGGATCGAGGCCTCGCCGGCGATGTCGATCACCAGGGCGCCGCGATGGGCGAGCTGGGCGCCGATCGCCGCCGGCAGGCCGTAGCCCATCGTGCCCAAGCCCCCCGAGGTCATCCAGCGGTTCGGCTCGTCGAACTTATAGTACTGCGCCGCCCACATCTGGTGCTGGCCGACCTCCGTGGTGACGTAGGTCTCACGGTCCTTGGTCGCCTCGTAGAGGCGCTGGACCGCGTATTGCGGCTTGATGGTGGTGCCCGACGGCCAGTAGCCGAGGCATTCGCGCGCCTTCCAGCCGCGGATCTTCGACAGCCACTCGGTCAGGCGACCCTGGTCGGGCTCCGGCGTCACCGCCCGCCACTCGCGCAGCATGTCGCGGAGCACCGAGCCGCAATCGCCGACGATGCCGATATCGGCCTTGACGGTCTTGTTGATCGACGAGGCGTCGATGTCGACGTGGATCTTCTTGGAGAAGGGCGAGAAGGCGTCGAGCCGGCCGGTGATGCGGTCGTCGAAGCGCGCGCCGATGCAGACCATGACGTCGCATTCGTGCATCGCCAGGTTCGCCTCGTAGGTCCCGTGCATGCCGAGCATGCCGAGGAACTGCGGATCGGAGCCCGGAAAGGCACCTAAGCCCATCAGCGTCGAGGTGACCGGGAAGCCGGTGGCGCGGGCGAGCTCGCGCATCAGCGCCGAGGCCTCGGGACCGGCATTGATCACGCCGCCGCCGGTATAGAAGACCGGCCGGCGGGCACCCGCCATCAGCGCCACCGCGGCGCGGATCTTCTCCGGGTCTCCTTGAGTCTGCGGGTTGTAGGTCTTGTGGCTGTTGTCGACCGGGCGGCGGTAGACGCCGCTGGCGAACTGGATGTCCTTCGGCAGGTCGATGACGACCGGGCCGGGCCGGCCGTGCGACGCGACGTAGAACGCCTCGTGCAGGATCCGCGGCAGGTCCTCGATCGATTTGACGAGGTAGTTGTGCTTGGTGCAGCTGCGAGTGATGCCGACCGTGTCGCATTCCTGGAAGGCGTCGGAGCCGATCAGGTGGGTCGGCACCTGGCCGGTGATGCAGACGAGCGGGATCGAATCGAGCAGCGCGTCGGTCAGGCCGGTGACGATGTTGGTGGCACCCGGCCCCGAGGTGACGAGCACGCAGCCGACCTTGCCCGACGAGCGGGCATAGCCCTCGGCGGCATGCACCGCGCCCTGCTCGTGCCGGACCAGGATGTGCTTCACCGAGTCCTGGTGGAAGAGCGCGTCGTAGATCGGCAGCACCGCACCGCCCGGATAGCCGAACAGGGTGTCGACGCCCTGATCCTGAAACGCCCGGATCACCATCTCGGCGCCCGTCATGACCTCGCCCGCACTCATCGCCGCGCTCCGTTCCTTGGTCTCGTCCGCGCTCTCGGGTCCGTTTTACGCAACAAAAAAGGGCCCCGAAGGACCCTGCATGCGCCACCCATGGGATGCCGGGCTGTTCAAGCCCGCCCCTTCGGTGGCGCCTCCGCTACAATAAGGACCGTACGCATGCCGCTGAAAAGCCTGCCCTTGAGAGAGTGGCGGGGACCCTACGCGCGTCGCCCGGCAGGGTCAACCGGTTTCGGGACCTGCGTCAACGATCGGACCTAGCGGGCCTGGAGCGTCGGATAGGCCCGGCGCACCGCCCGGGCGATCAGCACCACGAGGACGACCTTCGCGGCATCGCCCGGCAGGAACCAGGCCGAGCCGAGGGCCGCCTTCGCGAGGTCGATCCGGGCGACCGCGGCGATCCACGGGATGCCGACCGCGTAGGTGAGCACGACGCCGCCGAGGACGAGGATCAGCGCCTCCTTCCAGGCGCTCAGGGACCGGAGGCTGCGCTCGACCAGGACCCCGATGACGAAGGCGGCGACCGGCCACATCAGCACGAAGCCGCCCCCCGGCCCCATGACGATGCCGAGCCCGCCGCGCCCCCCGGCCATCAGCGGCAGCCCGGCGCAGACGAGAAGGACGAACAGCGCGAGCGCCGCCCCGCCGCGCCTCGACCCCGCGATGGTACCGGCGAGCATCGGCCCCATCGACTGCGCGGTGATCGGCACGCCGACCATCGGCAGGGTCACGGGCGGGAATAGGCCGAGCGCGGCGGTGAGGGCGGCGAAGAGCGCGACGAAGACGATGTCCCGGGTCGACATGCGATGTCCTTTGCGATGTCCGTTATAGGGGGTCCGTGTGTCAGCGGCTGTCGCGATCCGGGTCGTAGGACCGCGCGTCGATCGCCGCCGCGATGTCGTCGCTCATCTTCAGCATCCGCACGACGACCGGGACGGTCAGCGCCACGAGGCTGCGCTCCAGGCCCCGGGCCCGCTGGGCCTCGCGCACCTCCGCGGCGATGGCGGCGAGCACCGGGATGAAGCGCAGGGTGAGCGCGATGGCGAGCCCGACCTTGGCGGGATTGACGCCCAGGGGCCGGAGCCAGGAAAGGCCGCCCTGCAGCGCCTCGATCAGGTCGGCGCTGCGCGTGGTGAGCGTCACGAGGCCGGCGAGCAGCACGAGCGCGGCGAGGCGGGCGGCCACCAGCAGGCCGGCCTGCCAGCCGTCGAGGGCGAGCTGGACCAGGACCAGCACGGCGAGGATCCAGGCGAGCGGCCGCAGCTGCGCCAGCATCAGCCGGACCGGGATGCCGGCGAGCCGCGAGAGCAGGGCCGCGGCAGCGAGCGCCGCGAGCGCGAGATCGAGCCGCGGCCACGCGAACAGGAGGGTGCCGGCGGCGACCAGCGCGAGGATCTTGCGTCCCGGCGGGCAGCGATGGACGGGGCTGTCCCCCGGGACGTAAGGGGTCACGACATCATCGCGACGTAGGCCGGGAGCGCCACGGACGGGCGATCATCGATCGCGACGCGGCCGTCCTCGAAGACCAGCACCCGGTCGAAATGCTCCAGGAAAGCGAGGTCGTGCGAGACCACGACCGCGCGCTGGGGCAGCCCGTCGATGGCCTCGGCGACCCGGCGCTTGTTGCGCAGGTCGAGCAGCGTCGTCGGCTCGTCGAACACGATCACCTCGGGTGCCATCGCCAGCACGCCGGCGATGGCCAGCAGCTGCTTCTGCCCGCCGCTGAGGAGATGGGCCGGGTGGTCGCGCAGGGCATGGAGGTCGTAGCGGCGCAGGGCCTCGTCCGTGCGCCGGGCGATCTCGTCCTTCGGGAGCCCGAGATTCTTCAGCCCGAAGGCGAGGTCCTCGGCGACCACCGGCAGCACGATCTGGTTGTCGGGGTTCTGGAACACGAAGCCGACCTTGCGCCGCACCGCCTTGCCGTCGCGGCGCGTGTCGAGCCCGTCGACCCGCACCTCCCCTCGCGTCGGCACCAGGAGGCCGTTGAGGAGGCGCGCGAAGGTGCTCTTGCCGCTGCCGTTGCCGCCCACCACGGCGATCCGCCGCTCCGTCAGGTCGAGGGTGAGGTCGCGCAGGACCACGCGCTCGCCGAAGGCATGGCCGACCTGCCGGATCTCGATCATCAAGGCCGCTCCTGCATCGAAGGCCGCTCCTGTCGCCCGGGCGGCGCCTCATAGCACCTCCGGCGCGGTGCGACAGGCCGCAGGGCAGGATTGGGAGGGGCAGGATCGCGAGGGGCAACTTCGCGGCCGGAGGGTTTGGAAACTCGGCGCCCCTCCCCTATCTGTCCGGCGATCCGCGGGGCCAGGGTTCGGGGCCGGGTGTCGCGCGGGCTCTCCTGCACCGGGGTTCAGACGCGATGACGACCGGGACCGCCTACCTGCTGGTCGATGTCGCCGGGACGGACTGCGCCCTGCCGCGCCGGGCGGTGCGGGAGATCCTGCCGCTCCCCCGGCTGTGGCGGCCGCCGGCGGCGCCGGCGCCGCTCGCGGGCTTCCTCAACCTCGCCGGCAGCGCCGTGCCGGTCCTCGACCTCGCGATCCTGTTCGGCCTCGTGCGGCCGGCGGCCGGAGCGACGGCGAGGATCGCGCTCTATCGCCACCTCGTCCTCCTGCACGGCGAGTCGCCGCTGGCGCTGATGGTGGACCGGGTCAGGGATTTCGCGCGGGTCGCGCCGGATCAGGTCCGCCCGGTGGCCGACGCGGCGACGCTGAACGGCTGCGTCGCCGCCGAGATCCGGATCGCCGAGCGCCTGGTGCACGGGCTCGCGGTCGACCGCATCCTGCTCGCCGAGGAGCAGGCCCGCCTCGCGGCGCAGACCCGCGACGCCCAGGCGCGCCTCGCCGAATGGGCCGCCTGAGCCGGGACATGACCATCCCGCGGGGCTCCGCCCCAGGCCTCAAGATGGAGCGGGGCTCCGCCCCAGGCCTCAAGATGGAGCGGGGCTCCGCCCCAGGCCTCAAGATGGAGCGGGGCTCCGCCCCAGGCCTCAAGATGGAGCGGGGCTCCGCCCCGCTCGGCGATCCGGCCTTCGCGGCGCTCAAGAGCCGCCTCGTCGCCCGCACCGGCCACCATTACTACGCCGACAAGGACGACCTCCTGTGGGAGCGGATCGGCCGGCGCATGCGCGTCCGGGGCGTCGGCGAGCCCGCCGGCTACCTCGCGCTGCTCGAGGGATCGGAGGCCGAGTGGGCGGCGCTCGAGGCCGAGATCACCATCGGGGAGACGTTCTTCTTCCGCTACGCCGAGCAGTTCGCGGCCCTGCGCGGTACGATCCTGCCCGAGCGCATCGCGGCGCGCAGCGACGAGCGGCGCCTGCGGATCTGGAGCGCGGGCTGCTCCACCGGCCCGGAGACCCACTCGGTCGCCATCGTGCTGCACGAGCTCCTGGGGGAGCGCCTGCCCGAGTGGCGGATCGGGCTCACCGGCACCGACATCAACCGCGACGTGCTGGCGGTCGCGCGGCGCGGGGTCTACGGCACCTGGGCGTTGCGCACCCTGGGGGCGGAGGAGCGCGAGCGCTACTTCCGGCCGGGGCCGCGGGCGGGCACCTTCGCGCTGCGGCCGGACTATCGCGGGCTCGCCCGGTTCGAGCCGCAGAACCTGATGAGCCTCATCGACGGCACCGCCTCCCTGGCGCTGACGGATTACGACCTCATCCTGTGCCGCAACGTCCTGATCTACTTCCACCCCGACACGGTGCAGGCCCTGGTGCGGGCGCTGGCCCAGCGCCTGCGGCCCGGGGGCTGGCTGCTGCTCGGCCATGCCGAGCCGAACCCCGCCTTCGCGGATTTCCTGCAGGTCGTGTCCCTGCCGGGCACCGCCGCCTATCGCCGCCCGGAGGACGGGGCAACGGAAGACGGGGCGGCGACGCGGCCGCCGACGAATCCCCTCCTGCCTCCGGTCCCGCCGGAGCCGGCCTGGGCGCCGCTGCTCCCGCCGCAGGCAGAGCTGCCCGGGGCAAGGAATGGCGCGGACCTCCTCTCCGTGCCCGCCGGGCGAGAAGGCCCGCGCCCTTCGACATCCGCGGACGGCCTCGTGCCACGAGTGGAGCCCGGTGCCGACGTGCCGCCGGGCCCGCTCGCGAGCGTGCGGGCGCTCGCCGATGCGGGCGATCTCGACGCGAGCTGGCGCGCCTGCCGGGCGGCCCTCGGCGAGGACCCGACCGACCCGCGCCTGCGCTACTACGAGGGGCTGCTCGCCCGTGCCCGGGCCCGGCCCGACGAGGCGGAACGCGCCTTCCGCGGCGCGGTCTACCTCGATAAAGGGTTCGTCATGGCTCACTACCACCTCGGGTTGACCCTGATCGCCGCCGGCCGCGCCGAGGCCGGCCGCCGCGCCGTGGCCAACGCGGTCCGGCTCGCCGCGAGCCTGCCCGCCGACGCGGTCCTGCCGGAAGGCGACGGGCTCACCGCCGCCGATCTGTCCGGCGCCGCCCGGCCGTTCCTCGACGGCGCGGGCGCCTGATGCCGGGCTCCGCTCCCGCCGCCGGGCCGCAGATGCCGGGCGAGGCCGCCCTGGGCATCGCGCGGATCGAGGAGATCCTCGATGCCCGCACCCTCAGCCTCGCGGCCCGCGGCGCGGCACCGGAGGCCCGGGCGACGCAGGCCCTGCTGTTGTGCCGCGCCGGCGCCGAGGCCGTCGGCCTCAGGCTCGACGAGGTCGCCGAGGTGTTCCCGTTCCGGCCCTGCACCCCGGTGCCGGGGGCGCCGGCGGCGCTCGTCGGCCTGACCGGGCGGGGCGGGATCCTGGTCAGCGTCGTCGATCTCGCGGCGGCCCTCGGGGCCGCGCAAGGCCAGGATTCGGACCGGGGCCCCGGCCACGTCGTGACCCTGCGCCGCGACGGGCCGCGCATCGGCCTCAAGGTCGACCGGGTCCTCTCGGTGGTGGAAGCCGAGGTCGCGGCGGGGCCCGAGGGACTGGGCAGGCGGGCGGTGGCGGGCTATGCCCGCGCCGCATCGCCGGGGTCCCGCCGGACGAACGACATCGCCGAAGCCGGCTTCGCGGTGATCGACGTCCCGGCGCTGCTGGCCCCGCTCCTCGCCTCCGGCCGCGCCGCCTCGGCCTGACCCGCTCCCCGCCATCCAGCCAAAGGGACCCCCGCGTGTCGCTCTCGATCGGGAACCGCATCCTCCTCGGCTTCTCCGCCGTCGTCCTGGTGATCGTGGCGCTCGGCGTCTACGCGGTCGGCCAGATCGGCGAGGTGCGCAACGCCACCGACATCATCGTCACCCGCGACCTGACGGTGATGCACCAGCTCGAGAACATCCGCGAGGCGCAGCGCCGGATGAGCGACCTGCGCGACGAGGCGACCACCCGCTACTACCTGCGGGCGCTCGGCCGCGAGCCGGCGGCCAAGGAGGAGCCAGCGGTGACCTGGCGGCGCAACGCGGTGAATGCCGAGACGGCGCTCGCCGGCGCCATCACCACCGCCAACGATTACCGGGCCCAGTCGCTCTCGGCCGATCGCGCGGCCGCCTGGCAGCGCATCGCCGAGCTGCTGGTCGCGGCCGGCGCCGAATTGCGCACCACCCGCACCGCCACCGAGCGCCAGTTCGAGGCGATCGCGGCGAACGACGTGCCGGGCATCCAGGCGGCCGAGACCGCCCTCGACCAGTCCGGCGAGAACTTCGTGCGCACCATGGGGGCGGCGCGGGACGCCCTCGACGGGGCGATCACCGCCGGCCAGCGCCGGGTCGGCGCCATCTACGAGGAGAGCCGGCTGTCGACGCTCGCGGCGCTCGCGATCTGCGTCGTGATGGCCCTCGTCATCACCGTGCTGATCCGGCGCTCGGTGGTGCAGCCCCTCGACGCGGTGATGGCCTTCGTCGGCAAGGTCGGCGGCGGCGACCTCACCGGCCGCATCGCCGACAGCCGCCGCGACGAGCTCGGCCGCCTCGGCGGGGTGCTCAACCAGATGGTCGAGGGCCTGCGCCAGCTCGCGAGCCAGAACCGCGCCTCGACCTCGAACCTCAACGCCGCCGCCGCCGAGATCCGCGCCTCCGCCCAGGAGCAGGCCGCGAGCGTCGAGGAGCAGTTCGCCGCCGTGCAGGAGACCGCCGCCACCGTCGACGAGATCACCCATGCCGGCGCCCAGATCGGCAAGCGGGCGCAGGAGGTGATCGCCACCGCCCAGGCCACCGCCCAGACCTCGAGCGCGGGCTTGCGCGCCGTCGACGAGACGGCGCGCGCCATGGACGCGATCCGCGAGCAGAGCGAGGCGGTCGCCGAGAACATCGTCGCCTTGAGCGAGAAGACGCAGGCCATCGGCGAGATCATCGCCACGGTCAACGACGTCTCGGAGCGCACCCACCTGCTCGCCCTCAACGCCGCCATCGAGGCGGCGGCGGCCGGCGAGAGCGGGCGCAGCTTCGCGGTGGTGGCCTCGGAGATGAAGGCGCTCGCCGACCAGGCCAAGGAGGCGACCGGCCAGGTGCGGGCGATCCTCGGCGACATCCAGCGCGGCATCAACGCCTCGGTGATGCTGACGGAAGAGGCGGTCAAGCGCGTGGCGGTGGGCAAGGAGCGCACCGACACCACCCACGCGACGATCGAGGAGATCACCGCCCGGGTGCAGGAGAGCGTGCAGACCTTCCAGCAGATCGTCGCCTCGACCAACCAGCAGCAGCTCGGCATCGAGCAGGTGATGGGCGCGCTCCAGAACATCCGCCAGGCGAGCCAGCAGACCGCCGCCGGCACCCGCCAGGTCGAGGCCGCCGCCGCCAACCTGAGCGAGCTGGCGAGCGCCCTCCTGGCGCTCGCCGAGCGCTACCGGCTCTGACCGGACCGGACGCCGATCCGCACCGATGGACGACATCCGCCAGCTCCTCCTCGCAGCCTTCGACGCCGAGCACCGCGAGCATCTCGCGGCGATCCGGGCGGCCCTCGCCGAGGCCGAGGCGGGCCGGCCGGCGGACTGGAACGACGTCTTCCGCCGGGCCCACAGCCTGAAGGGAGCGGCCCGGGCCGTCGACCTGCCGGCGGTGGAGGAGGTGGCCCACCGGCTGGAGGCGCTGTTCGACCGGGTGGTGCAGGGCCGCACCGGCCTCGACCGGGCGACCGCCGGGGTGGTCGACCTCGCCCTCGACCGCATCGAGGGGCTGGTCGCGTCCCTGCCCGAGACGCCGGAGCCCGAGGCCCCCGCCGACGCCATCGCGGCCCTCGACGCCTGCCTGTCCGGGGCGCCGGCTCCCGCGGCCGAGCCCGTGACCGTACCCGAAGCGGTCCCGGAGACGGCCGCGAGGTCGGAGCCGAGGGCCGACCGGTCCTCCGAGCCCGCCCCGGCCGCCCCCGCGCAGGACGGCGCCCTCTCCTACCTGCGCATCGCCAGCGCCCAGGTCGAGGACCTGTCGAAGGCGGTGCACGACCTGACCGCGACGCTGCAGGGCCAGGAGGCGATCGGGGCCGCGGTGGCGAGCCTCGAATCCGGCGCCCGCGCCCTGCGCCGCAGCGTCGACACGGTGCAGGGGCGCGCCGGCGAGATGGTGGCGCTCGCCCGCCGCCTGCGCGAGGCCGGCGACCCGGCGGGCGCCGCCCTCGACGGCTTCGTCGACCGGGTGCGCCGCCTCGACGACGACCTGCGCGGGGTGATCCGGGGCATCTCGGGCCTCGCCCGGGTGCAGAGCCGCAGCACCGGCGCGGTCGACGGCGCGCTGCGCCGCCTGCGCGACGACGCCGACCGGCTGCTGCTGGTGCCGGCCGAGACGGTGTTCGGCGGCTACGGCCGGATGGTCCGGGAGATCGCCCGCGAGGCCGGCCTCGCGGTCGAGGTGCGGCTCAACGGCCTCGACCTTCAGGTCGATCGCGGCCTGCTTCAGGCGCTCAAGGACCCGGTGCTGCACGCCCTGCGCAACACGATCAGCCACGGCGCCGAGCCGGCCGAGGCGCGCCGCGCGGCCGGCAAGCCGGAGGCGCTCGCCGTCACCCTGTCGGTCGCCTCCCGCGGCAGCCAGCTCGTCGTGACGGTCCGCGACGACGGCCGCGGCCCGGACCGCGCCCGCATCCTGGAGACCGGCCGACGCCAGGGGCTGGTGGCCCCGGGCGCCGATCCCGACCCGGACGCGATCCTCGACCTCGTCTTCGCGCCGGGCTTCTCGACCGCGACCGCCGTCGACCGGATCGCCGGGCGCGGCATGGGCCTGTCGGTGGTGGCGGAGGCCGCACGGTCCTTGCGCGGCCGGGCGTCGTTGCGGCCGGCCGCGCCCTTCGGCACCGAGGTGACCATCGCGGTGCCGCTCTCCGCCGCCCGCCAGCCGGTGCTGCTGGTCGAGGCGTCCTTGCGGCCCGGCGAGCCGCCGCAGACCTTCGGCCTCCCGAGCGGCGCCGTGGCGGGATTGCTGCGCCTCACCGAGCGCGACCTCGCCTCGGTGGCGGGCGAGCCGGCGGCACGGATCAATCAGGGGGGACGGGACGTTGTCGTGCCGCTCGTTCCTCTCGCGTCGCTTCTCGGATCCGGTGTCGCTCCCCTTCCCCTCCGTGACGGCCAGGTGCGCGCCGTCCTGCTGCGCTGCGGCGCCGGCCATTGCGCCGTCGCCGTCGACCGCCTGCTCGACATGCGCGTGCTCCTCGTCGGCCCGGCCCCGCCCTTCGGCGGCGATCCCGGGCTGATGTCGGGCACCGTCATGCTCGCCGACGAGACCCCGGCCCTGGTGCTCGACCCCGAGGGCCTGTGCGAGCGCGCCCGCGCCGGCGGGCTGGTGGCGGCCGCGCCCGCGAGCCTGCCCGAGCGCCGGGCGCGGCGGGTGCCGACCGTGCTGGTGGTCGACGATTCGATCACCACCCGGACCCTGGAGAAGAGCATCCTGGAGGCGCACGGCTACCGGGTCTTCGTCTGCGTCGACGGCCAGGACGCCCTCGACCGGCTGCGGCGGGACGGCGGCGACGTCGACCTCGTGGTCGCCGACGTCGAGATGCCGCGCCTCGACGGGTTCGGGCTGCTCCAGGCGATCAAGGCCGATCCGGGCTTGACGCGGCTGCCGGTGATCCTGATGACCTCCCGCGGCGATCCCGCCGACATCCGCCGCGGCCTCGACCTCGGCGCCGACGCCTACATCACCAAGCAGAAGTTCGACCAGCGCGAGCTTCTCGACACGATCGGTCAGCTGCTGTGAGCCAGCCAATCCGCGTCATGCTGGTGGAGGATTCGCTGGTGGTGCGCCAGCTCCTCGCCCACATCGTCAGCCGCGACCCGCGGCTCGCCCTCGTCGCCGCGGTCGATTCCGGCGAGGAGGCCCTGCGGGAGATCCACCGGGTCCAACCCGACGTGATCTCCATGGACATCCGCCTGCCGGGCATCGACGGGCTCGAGACCACCCGGCGGATCATGGCCGAGCGCCCGACCCCGATCGTGGTCGTGGCCGACGCGATCGAGGATTCCTCGCTCCGGATCTCGATGAACGCCCTGCGGGCCGGGGCCTTGAGCGTGGTCGAGAAGCCGGTCGGCACCGGGCACCGCGCCTACGAGGCGATCGCCGACCAGATCTGCACCCAGCTGCGCATCATGAGCCAGGTGCCGGTGATCCGGCGCCGGCCGATCGGCGCGGAGCGGCTGGCCCGCACCGACTTGGCCCGGGACGAGCTTCGCGGGACGATCCCGCCAACCCAAATTCCGGCGACCCAAGCCCCGAGCGTCGTGGCGGTGGCGGCCTCCACCGGCGGCCCGCCGGCCTTCGCCAAGCTGCTCGGCGCCCTGCCGGCGGATTTCCCGCTGCCCGTGCTCCTCGTCCAGCACATGGGCGCGGCCTTCATGGAGGGCTTCGCCGACTGGCTGAACGGCGTCGTGCCGCTCGGCGTCGGCGTCGCCCGCGAGGGCGTGCGGCCGGTGGCGGGCCAGGTCTACGTCGCGCCCGGCGACCGCCACCTCGCCCTCGGCCCCGGCGGGCTCATCACGCTCCTCGACGACCCGCCGGTCGGCGGGCAGCGCCCCTCCGCCACGGTGCTGTTCCGCTCCGTCGCCCGCTCGGCCGGGCCGCGGGGGCTCGGGGTGCTGCTCACCGGCATGGGCGAGGACGGCGCGGCCGGCCTCCTCGACATGCACCTCGCCGGGGCCGCCACCATCGCCGAGCACGAGAGCTCGGCCGTCGTCTACGGGATGCCGGCGGCGGCGGTGCGCCTCAAGGCGGCCGGCAGCGTGCTGCCCCTCGACCTGATCGCCCCGCGCATCCTGCGGGCGGCGCAGCCGGGCCTGTCGCCATGACGGCGGCAGCCGATCCTCATCCCGTGACGGCGGCAGCCGAGCCTCATCCCGTGACGGCGGCAGCCGCTGCCGCCCCCATGCCGGCGGCGTCGCCCGCGAGCCTGCCGCGCATCCTGCTGGTCGAGGATTCCGAGACCCAGGCGCTGCAGCTGCGCCTCTTCCTGGAGCGCAGCGGCTTCTCGGTAGTGCGCCACGCCACCGCGGAGGCCGCCCTCGAGGCGATGAACCACGGCCTGCCCGACCTCGTGGTGGCCGATTACCACCTGCCCGGGATGAACGGCGACGAGCTGACCCGGCAGATGCGCCTCGCCATGCGCACCCGGGCGACGCCGGTCCTGATGCTGACCGAGGCGAGCGGCCGCGACATCGAGCGCCAGGGCCTGGAGAGCGGCGCCGACGCCTACGTGCCGAAATCCGCCGACCGCGACCTCCTGCTCCTGCGCATCCGGGCGCTCCTGCGCGAGCGCGCCGCGGTGCCGGCGGACGAGCCGGGCCGGGCGGCGAGCTTCCGCCGCGCCCGCATCCTCGTCGTCGACGGCTCGGCCACCTTCCGGGCCTACCTGTCGGCGCTCCTCGGCCAGGAGGGGCACGAGGTCGTCACCGCCGACGGGCCCGACCAGGCGATGGCCGCCCTCGACGGGCCGGGAGAAGGCTTCGACTGCGTCACGGTCGATCTCCTGGGCAGCGGCTTCGACGCGATCGCGCTCTGCCGCCGGATCGATGCCTTCCGGGGCGCGGCCACCGGCGCCGGGGCCCCGGGCTTCTACCTCGTCGGCATCGGCAGCGCCGCGGCGTCGAGCAAGGACCTCCTGGTCGAGGCGTTCTCGGCCGGGGCCGACGACGTGGTGGCCAAGGGCGCCGACGCCGACCTGCTGGCGATCCGGGTGCGCACGCTGGTGCGCCGCAAGCTCCTGGAGGAGGACGACCGGCGCGTCGCCGACGAGGTGCGCCGCCACGCGCTCGCCGCCGAGCGCGCCAAGGCCGAGGCCACCGCGGCGGAGGCGAAGGCGGCGCTCGCCGGAGCGCTCGCCCAGGCCAACCACGATCTCGAACAGGCCAACCACCGCCTCAAGGACACCCAGGCCAAGCTCGTCCAGGCCGCCAAGATGGCCTCGCTCGGCGAGCTCGTCGCCGGCATCGCCCACGAGATCAACAACCCGCTCGCCTTCATCCTCGCCCATCAGGGCACGGTCGAGCGGCTGATCGGCGAGGTCGCCGGGGCGGTCCCGGAGGGCGATCCCTCCCGCCGCGCCCTCGACAAGGCCCGCGACCGGGTCGGGTCGATGCGCCTCGGGCTGTCCCGCATCCAGGACCTCGTCGTCAACCTGCGGAAGTTCTCGCGCCTCGACGAGGGCGAGATGCAGACCGTGAACGTGCCCGACGCGATCGAGAACGTGCTGGCGCTGATCCAGCACAAGCTCGGCACCCGCATCGCGGTGCGCAGGGACTTTGCCGGCGCGGCCGAGATCCGCTGCTCGCCGGCCCTGCTCAACCAGGTGGTGATGAACATCCTCGGCAACGCCGCCGACGCGATTCCCGGCGACGGCAGCATCACGATCGAGACCGCGATCCGCGATGGCCACGACGTCATCCGGATCTGCGATTCCGGCCCGGGCGTGCCCGAGGAGTTGCGCGAGCGGATCTTCGAGCCGTTCTTCACGACGAAGCCGGTCGGATCCGGCACCGGGCTCGGTCTCGCCATTGCCTACAGCGTCGTGCAGGCGCATAGCGGACAGATCTCCGTTGAATCCGCACCCGAAGGGGGAGCCTGCTTCGTGATCAGCATTCCGCGGCGGGCCGCATGACCGTGGGCGTGACGAGCGAGGCGATGATTCCGGCCGTGCGCGGCACGATCCTGGCGGTGGACGACGAGCCGGATATTCTGGTCGCCCTCGAGGATCTGCTCGAGGACGAGTACCGGGTGCTCACCACCAGCCGGCCGGCCGAGGCCCTGGAGCTGATCGCGGCCGAGCCCGACATCGACGTCATCCTCTCCGACCAGCGCATGCCGGGCCTCACCGGCGATGCCCTGCTGGCCCGGGCCCGGGAGATCTCGGACGCGCAGGCGATCCTGCTCACCGGCTATGCCGACATCTCGGCGGTGGTCTCGGCCCTCAACCGCGGCGGCATCACCGGCTACGTCACCAAGCCGTGGGACCC
Organism: Methylobacterium platani; assembly: GCF_001653715.1. GTDB lineage: Bacteria > Pseudomonadota > Alphaproteobacteria > Rhizobiales > Beijerinckiaceae > Methylobacterium > Methylobacterium platani. The sequence goes on along the minus strand of NZ_LWHQ01000083.1, from coordinate 27,708 downwards.
GTCGCTCCTGCGCAACGCGGTGCGCAGCGCCTACGAGCGCCACCGCCTCGCCCGCGAACTGGCCACCGAGCGCGCCCTGCTGCGCGGCCTCCTCGACCATTCCTCCGACGCGATCGCCTTCAAGGACGGGCAGGGCCGCTTCCTGCGCCTCAACGCCCGCATGGCGGAGCGCCTGGGCGCCCCGTCGGTCGAGGCCTGCCTCGGCCGCAGCGAGGCGGATTTCCTGAGGTCGGACCTCGCCGCCGACGTCGCGGCCGCCGACCGGGCGGCGATCGAGTCCGGGGCGCCGACCGAGACGACGATGACCGAGGGCGCGAGCGAGGCGGCGCAGACCTGGCGCCAGGTCACCCGGGTGCCGATCCGCGACGCCGCCGGCGCCGTCGTCCACCTCGCGGTGATTGCCCGCGACATCACCGAGCAGCGCCAGCTCGAGCTGCGCCTGCGCCAGGCCGACAAGATGCAGGCCCTCGGCACGCTCGCGGGCGGCGTCGCGCACGACTTCAACAACCTGCTCACCGCGATCCTCGGCAGCCTGGAGCTCGCCCTGCCGAAGGTGGCGGGCGACGCCCGCCTGACGCGGCTGATGACCAACGCCGCCCAGGCGGCGCAGCGCGGCGCGGCGCTGACCAAGCGCCTCCTCACCTTCAGCCACCGCCGCGACCTCCAGGCCCGCGTCGTCGACCTCAACGCGGTGATCCGCGGCATGGACGACCTGCTCGGGCGCAGCCTGGGCGGCTTCGTGCAGGTCGAGCACGACCTGCGCGACGACCTCTGGCCGGTCAAGGTCGACCCGGACCAGCTCGAGCTCGCGATCCTCAACCTCTGCATCAACGGCCGCGACGCGATGCCGGAGGGGGGCGTCGTGGTCCTCTCCACCCGCAACGAGACGGTCCGGGGCAGCCAAGGCCGGAACCCGCAAGGCCAGAACCCGCAAGGCCCGAACCCGCAAGGCGCGAGCCCGAAGGGCCGGGCCCTGCCGGACGCGAACCTGCGGGACCCGAACCTCAAGGACGGCGACTACGCGGTGATCGCGATCCGCGACACCGGCACCGGCATCCCGCCGGAGATCCTCGGCCGGGTGTTCGAGCCGTTCTTCACCACCAAGGGCGTCGGCCAGGGCACCGGCCTCGGCCTCGCCATGGTGTTCGGCCTCGTCCAGCAATCCGGCGGCACGATCCGGATCGACAGCACGGTCGGGCACGGCACCACGGTGCTGCTCTACCTGCCGCGCTCGCGCGAGCCGGTCGAGGCGGTGCCCACCGCGCCGGCCGCCCCGACGCCGGCGCCGCGCCGTGCCCGCATCCTGGTGGTCGACGACGATCCCCAGGTCCGCCACGTCACCGCCTCGTTCCTCAACGGCTTCGGCTACGACGAGGTCGCGGTGGCGAGCGGCGAGGCGGCGCTGGAGCGGCTCGACGCCGAGCGGTTCGATCTCGTCGTCGCCGACCTGGCGATGCCCGGGATGAGCGGCCTCGACCTCGCCGAGGCGGTGCGCCGGCGCTGGCCGGCCCTGCCCTTCCTGCTCGTGACCGGCCATGCCGAGGCGGCGCGCATCCCGGCGGAGTTCACCGTGCTGGAGAAGCCCTTCCCCTCCGCCGACCTGGCGGCCCGGGTCGCGGCCCTGCTCGGCCCGGCGGGATGAGGGAACGGGGGGCGCCGGATCCCCCGGGCCCTCTGCCGGACGTCGTGGGGCCGGGCCGGCCGAGCGACGGGCGCCCCGTGCGCGCGATGGACAGCGTACAGTTCAAGACATCGTGCCAATACAGTGTCGCGCCCATTTTCGACCACGACGGCAGTCATGAGACCGTCACGTGGATTACATCGATCCTGCGACCGATTATTTAAACCCCTGCGATGATCTGACAATTGTGGGGCGTTGGCGTTATAGCTTGATTTTAACAAGATATTAACCATTTACGATCGATATCGATGAGGTCACGACGCAGACGTGATCTTCCATCTGCGCAATACAGCGTTCCTCAGACAGAAAAATCTGTTTTTCGACGCGCTTTGCGCCAGTCGACCGCAACGACGAATGCCACGAACAACCCCGATATAGGCCCTTCGAAAGCCCGAATCATGCCAATGAATATTATTAAATATACGATCATCCCGGCATGCCTGGCATCCGCGTTCGCGGCGAGCTCGGCGGCGCAGGAAGGAAAAGGCTGTCCGACGAACGTTATCGTCTCGTCGTCCCCGCCGATGCCGTGCATCGACGGAGCGACCGGCGGGCTCGATCTGGCGCCGACCGCCGCCTATGCCTGGCAGACGTTCATCGCCCTGAACTGGCCGGCGAGCGGCACGGGCCGCGGGACCCCGGACGCCAACGCATCCTTCGGCGAGGTCGACCGCCCACTGGTCTGGGAGACCCTGCGCGCGAAGGTGGAGACCTATCCGGGCAACGGCGCCGCCGGCCAAGCGCCGCACGGCGTGACGCTCGATGCGAAGAACAATCCGACGAACGGGCCCGATTTCGGCTTCGACGACGCGCCGCTCTACGTCTACCAGCCGGCCGCGACCCAGACCAAGGACGGGCTGATCCCGGCCTGCCCCAACCAGGCCAGCGTGAGCGGCCCGGCCTGGCTGCCGCTCGACGAGACGACGCAGATCGGCAACAACCAGACCTTCGCCGGCGCCGCGCCCGCGACGGATCCGAAGGGCTTCAACTCGCAGCCCCAGCTGATCCGCTACGCCGTCAAGATGAACAAGACCGCCTACCAGAACATCGTCGCGAACCGGTTCTGGTACCGGGACATGACGCGCGATATCGGCACGGGGACGGCGCCGATCGACATCGCGGTGGCGAACGGGACGGCCGCCGTGCAGGCCGCGCGCCAGGCAGGGCAGCTGCCGAGCAATCCCGCGACGCCCTTCGTCAATCTCGCCCCGCAGAACGACGACACGGCCGTTCTCACGAAGTCCGCCTGGCGGCCGCTCTCCGCGACGGAGATGACGTCGGGCCGGTTCCGCACGACGACGGTTCGCTACTACGAGCAGACCGCCGGTACCAAGCAGCCCTGCTACCGGGAGGACGTGTGGGGCCTGGTCGGCATGCACGTCATCACCTACACGAGGGGTGTGCCGTGGGTGATCTGGTCGACGTTCGAGCAGGCCGACAACATCCTGACGAGCGACGGCAAGCCGACGGAGGACACGAACGGCACCCCCCTGGTTCCGGCACCGACGGCGGCCACGACGCCGGCGCTCACCTCCGACCCGACCCAGCTCGCACCCGTCGTCACGGCGCAGGGCCCGTATTGCACGTCGCCGGGCTCACGCCTCTTCTTCCGCGAGAACCCGAACTTTCCCGGCTTGCCCTCCGGCGGCAACATCTGCCTCGATAGCCGCTGGCATGCCCTGCCGGACAATATGGTCGCTGCGAACAAAACCGCCCATGCGGCGATCACCAACGCCAATCCGTCTTCGGTCTGGCAATATTACAAGCTCATCAACGTGCAGCCGACACCGATCGACATCACGGGCATCGGTCCGAGCGCCGTCAGCACGCCCGCCTCGTATTATCTGTCGAACTCGGTGATCGAAACCGACTACTCCCTCGGCAACTTCACCGGCGATCTGGTGAAGGGCGTTCCGAGCAACGTGGTTCAGACGTCCACCGGCGCTGCGACGAAGGCCGCATCGGCGAAGGCGGGTGCGACGGCCGACGCCAAGACGGCCGACCCCAAGACGGCCGAGTACTACAATACGCTGCTGATGCCGTTCCAGTCGAACGGGCTGGGATTCTTGCGGCAACCGATACGGATGGGAGGCTGCGCGGGCTGCCACGCCTACTCGGCCGGGACCGGCCGCGACTTCAGCTTCAGCATCGGCCAGAACGTCCTGAAGCCGGATCCGGTCGATGCGTTCGCGATGCCGCCGGCCATGCTGAGCAACGCGATGCGCTAACACACCGTCCGCCGGACGGTCCGGGCGGGAATCGTCCGGCGATACCGGCCAAGCCCGAACGAGTCCGCGCCGAGCGCCGCGCCATCGACACCGCGATGGCGCGGCGCGACCACGTGGAGATCGCCAGACCCCGCCCCGTGTCCCGCCGACGGCACGGACGGCGCAAAAATCGTCCGGCCCCGGGGACTTGTTCACGCTTGCGTCAACAAGTTTTGCCCAATGTTGCCTCTCGATTGCCGAACGGTCGTCCCGGTCGTATGGCAGCGGCGCGCCTGCCGAAGAAGTGTGACACGACATGCCCCGGACGCTGAGACCGAGCCGCCAGATCGTCGTCCTGGCCGTCGTGGCCGCGGGCGCGGTCCTGGCCTATTCCACCCTGCGCCCGGGCCATCGGCCGGAGCCGATCGTCGCCTTCGCGGACACGCCGCGGGGCGGGGCGCGGTCGTTCACGCTCACCCCGTCCCAGCTCGCCACGGTGACGAGCGAACCGGTGGTCGAGCGCCGGTTCGTCGAGGAGATCGCCACCGAGGGCAAGATCGGGGTCGACGAGTACCAGGCGACGCCGGTCTTCTCGCCCTATCCGGGCCGGGTGATCGCGATCTTCGCCCGCACCGGCGAGCAGGTGAAGCGCGGCCAGCCGCTGTTCTCGGTCCAGGCCAACGAGATGGTGCAGGCCCAGAACGACTACCTCGCCGCCCTCAACGTGCTGAACAAGAGCCGCTCGCAGCTCACCTTCGCCCAGGCCGCCGAGAAGCGGCAGCGCGACCTGTTCGAGACCCGCACCACCACCCTGCGCGAGCTCCAGAGCGCGCAGAACGACCTCTCGACGGCGACCAACGACAACCGCACCGCCGAGGTCGGGCTCGAGGCGTCGCGCAACCGCCTGCGCATCCTCGGGCTTCGCGACGAGGACATGGCGGCGTTGCAGAAGGGCTCGGCGATCAACCCCGACACCCCGATCAACGCGCCGCTCAGCGGCACCATCATCCAGCGCAAGATCGGCCCGGGCCAGTATGTCGGCTCGGGGGGCGAGCCGTCCTACATCATCGGCGACCTGTCGAAGGTCTGGCTCGTGGCGCAGCTGCGCGAGACCGACGCCGCCAAGGTCGAGATGGACGAGAAGATCGCCTTCCGGGTGCCGGCCCATCCCGAGCGCGACTTCCAGGGGCGGATCAACTTCATCGGCACCTCGGTCGACCCGACGACCCGGCGCATCACGGTGCGGGCCGAGATCGACAACCGCCAGGGCCTGCTCAAGCCCGAGATGTATGCCAGCGTCCGCATCATCAACGAGCGCGAGAGCCTGTCCCGCGCGGTGCCCCGCGCCGCGGTGATCCTGGAGGGCAACAAGGCCAGCGTCTGGGTGCTGAAAGCCGACAACACGGTCGAGAGCCGGCCGGTGAAGCCCGGGATCGTCGACGGCGCCACCGTCGAGATCCTAGACGGTGTGAGGGAGGGCGAGCGGGTGATCTCCCGCGGCTCGCTCTTCATCGACCGCATGTCGACCCAGAGCTGACGACGCCCCCTCCCCTTCGATCCCGCTCTCTTCGGACAATCGCCATGACCGGCCTCGTCGGCCTCGCGCTGCGCCAGCGCGCCCTCGTCGTCCTGGCCTTCGTGGCCCTGATCGTCGGCGGCCTCGCGGCGTTCCAGAGCCTCAACATCGAGGCCTATCCCGATCCGACGCCGCCGATGGTGAACGTCATCACCCAGGCGCCGGGCCTCTCGGGCGAGGAGATCGAGCGCTACATCAGCGTGCCGATCGAGGTGATCACCTCGGGGCTGCCCGACCTCAAGCAGGTCCGCACCGTCTCGCTCTACGGCCTGTCCGACGTGAAGCTGCAATTCGGCTTCGCCAACAGCTACCGCGAGGCCGAGCAGCAGGTGCTCAACCGCCTCGGCCAGCTCGATGCGCTGCCGAACGGCGCCAAGCCCACCATCTCGCCGGTGAGCCCGATCGGCGAGATCTTCCGCTACAAGCTCGTCGCGCCGGACGGCTACAGCGTCCTCGACCTCAAGACCCTGCAGGACTGGGTGCTGCGCAAGCGCTTCCGGGCGGTGCCGGGCGTCATCGACGTGATCGGCTGGGGCGGCAAGACCAAGACCTTCGAGATCGGCGTCGACCTCGACCGGCTGATGGCCCACGGCCTGACCCTGTCGGGCGTGGTCAAGACCCTCAACGACAGCAACCTCAACGTCGGCGGCAACCGGATCACCCTGGGCAGCCAGTCGGCGGTGGTGCGCGGCGTCGGCCTGATCCGCTCGGTCGACGACATCGGCGAGACGGTCCTGTCGCAGTCGGGCGGCGCCCCGGTCCTGGTGAAGGACGTCGCCACCATCACCATCGGCCACCAGCCGCGCCTCGGCATCGCCGGGATGAACGAGGACGACGACATCGTCCAGGGCATCGTGCTGATGCGCCGGGGCGAGCGCTCGACCCCGTCGATCGAGGCGGTGAAGGCCGAGGTCGCCCGGATCGAGGCCTCCGGCATCCTGCCGCCGGGCGTCAGGATCGAGCGCATCTACGACCGCGCCGACCTCATCGCCGTCACCACCCACACCGTCCTGCACAACATGATGGTCGGGATCCTGCTGATCCTGGTGGTGCAGTGGCTGTTTCTCGGCAACCTGCGCAGCGCGATCATCGTCGTGGCGACGATTCCCTTCGCGTTGTTCTTCGCCGTCATCATCCTGGTGGCGCGCGGTGAATCCGCCAACCTGCTCTCGGTCGGCGCGCTCGATTTCGGCCTGATCGTCGACGGCACCGTCATCATGGTCGAGGCGATCTTCCGCCGGCTCTCGGGCCACGGCCCGGCGCTGCCGCAGGGGCTCGCCGGCGCCAGGGGGATGCCGAGGAAGCTCGGGCTGATCTCGCTGGCCTCCTCGGACGTCAGCCGCTCGATCGTCTTTGCCGCCATCATCATCGTCACCGGCTTCCTGCCGCTGTTCACGCTGTCGGGCGTCGAGGGCAACATCTTCGGGCCGATGGCCCAGACCTACGCCTACGCGCTGGCAGGCGGCCTCATCGCCACCTTCACGGTCACGCCGGTCCTCTCGGCCTACCTGCTGCCCGACCACATCCACGAGGTCGAGACGCTGCTCGTCCGCGCCCTCGACCGGGCCTACCGGCCGGTGATCCGGGCGGCGCTCGCCCACCGCACCCTGACGCTCGGTCTCGCCGGCCTGATCGTTCTCGGCGTGGCGGTGGAAGGGCGCAACCTCGGCCTCGAGTTCCTGCCCAAGCTCGAGGAGGGCAACCTCTGGATCCGCGCCACCATGCCGGCGACGATCTCGCTGGAAGAAGGCAACACCTACGTCAACCGCATCCGCCGGGTGATCGCCGCGGTGCCGGAGGTCGAGCGGGTGGTCTCGCAGCACGGACGGCCCGACGACGGCACCGACGCCGCCGGCTTCTTCAACGGCGAGTTCTTCGCCCCCCTGAAGCCCGCCGAGCAGTGGCGCGAGGGGATGACGAAGGACGCGATGACCGGGGCGCTGCTGGAGCGGCTGCGCACCGAGTTCCCCGGCGTCGAGTTCAACCTGTCGCAGTACCTGCAGGACAACGTCGCGGAGGCCGTCTCCGGCATCAAGGGCGAGAACTCGTTCAAGGTGTTCGGGCCCGACCTGCAGACCCTCACCGACGTGGCGCGCCAAGTCGAGGCGGTGCTGAAGCGCGTGCCCGGCGTCACCGATCTCGGCGTCTTCACCTCGCTCGGCCAGCCGACGGTGCAGATCAACGTCGACCGGGTGCGGGCCGCCCGCTACGGCCTGACGCCGGGCGACATCAACACCACCGTGCGCACCGCGATCGGCGGCGACGCGGCGGGCGAGCTCTACGACACCGGCAGCGAGCGCCACTACCCGATCATCGTGCGCCTCGCCTCGCAGTACCGCCAGAGCGTCCGGGCCATCCGCGAGCTGCGCATCGCCGGCCAGACCCAGAACGGCGCGATGGTCCAGATCCCGTTGAGCGCCGTCGCCGACGTCGAGGTGGTGTCGGGCCCGGCCTACATCTACCGCGAGGGCCAGGAGCGCTACCTGCCGGTGAAGTTCAGCGTGCGCGACCGCGACCTCGGCAGCACCATCATCGAGGCCCGAGAGCGCGTCGCCCAGGAGGTCAAGCTGCCGCCGGACTACCGGCTCGAGCTCGTCGGCGAGTTCAACAACATGCAGGGCGCGCTCGCCCGCCTGTCGGTCACCGTGCCGCTGGCGATCCTGCTGATCGCGGTGCTGCTCTTCGTCAATTTCGGCTCGCTCGTCGACACGCTGCTGGCGCTCAGCGTGATCCCGATGGCGGTGGCCGGCGGCATCGTGGCCCTCGCCGTCACCGAGACGCCGTTCTCGGTCTCGGCGGCGATCGGCTTCATCGCCCTTCTCGGCATCGCCGTGATGGACGGCATCATCGTGCTCACCCACTACAACGCGCTCATCGCCCGCGGCGAGGCGCGGGCCGAGGCGATGCTGAAGACCTGCTATACCCAGATGCGCCCGGTGGTGATGACCTGCGTCGTCGCCGGCGTCGGCCTGCTCCCGGCCGCCTTCTCGCAGGGCGTCGGCTCGCAGGTGCAGAAGCCCCTCGCCCTGGTGGTGGTCGGCGGCATGAGCCTCGCGCCGGTCCTGATCCTCATCATCCTGCCGGTGCTGATCCTGCTGTTCTCGCGGCGGCGTCCGGCAGCGTCGCACGTCCCGGCGGAGCCGGCGGCACCGGCGCCGGCCGGGGCGGCGATGCCGTGAGCGGGAGGGCGCGCGGCCCGGCCGGATGACCGACGAGGCGATCGCGCCCGGGCGAGGCGCGATCGACGATCGTGTCGCGAATGGCGCTGGCCAGGGGCGCGTCAGGCGCTAACATAGCCCAGGATCGCAATCCGCGGACTTGACCGTGCCAGACTTGCTCCCGACAGATTCTGCCGCGGGCGCCGTCCCCCGTTCCCTCTTCACGACGGATGGCCTGCCCGAGCGCGACCGTTTCGAGGCCTGGCGCAGCCTGTTCTCCGCCCATTCCCTCGACGCCGACCCGGTCGGGTTCTCGGGCAGCATCGAGACCACGCTGGTCGGCGCGATGGCGCTGCGGGTCATGAACGCCGCCGCCCAGGGCCCCGCCCGGTCCCGATCCCAGATCCGGCGCGACGGCCAGGACGGCTTCGTCCTGCATCTGAGCCAGCACGCCTACAGCGTCGAGACCGACCGCGGCGTCGCGGAGGTTCCGGCCGGCGCGGTCACCCTCAACGACCTGTCGCAGCCCTATCGCCGCAGCCGGGTCCCGGAGACCGGCTCGCTGATCCTGGCGCTGCCGCGTGCCTCGGTCGCATCCGTGCTGCCCGACGAGGAGGCGCTCCACGGGCTGATCCTGCACGGCGGCGCCGGCCGCCTCCTGGCCGACCATATCCGGAGCCTGGCCGCGACCAGCCACGCGATCGCGACGGTGGACGCGGCCCATATCGCGCAGGCGACGCTCCACATGGTCGCGGCCTGCGCGCGTCCGAGCCTGGCGACGGCGGCCTGCGCGACCCGACCGCTCGATGCCGCCCGCCTCAGGACCGCGAAGCGGTTCCTTCGCGGCCACCTCTCCACGCCGCTCCGGATCGACGCGATGGCGAAGGCCCTCGGCCTGTCGCGCACGCAGCTCTATCGCCTGTTCGAGCCGGAGGGCGGGGTTGCGCGGGCACACATGCGTCTGCGCCTCGCGGCGATCCGGTCGACGCTCGACGACCCGCTCGAGCGGCGGTCCATCGGCGCGATCGCGGAGGCCTACGGCTTCGGCAGCGGCCCGCTCCTCAGCCGTGCGTTCCGGCAGGCCTATGGCCTGAGCCCGCGCGACTACCGGGCGACCGTCCACCGTCGATGAGGCGACGGGCGCCGCCGAAGCGCCCGCCCCGTTCTCCTGACGCATCGGCGACGAACGGGACCCCGGATGCCGCTGCGCGGCCCCGGGATCGTCCGTCAGCGCGAAGGCGGCACAAGGCGCTGTGCCAGCCGGCGAAGGCTGCAGCCGGCTCTCCCTGGGCCGTCAGGCGGCCACCTGCCCGCTCCCGCCGGCCTCGCGGCTCTCCGCCGCCGCCAGCAGCACGCAGGTCGCCACCACCTCGGCCGCCGCCTCGACCTCGGCGACGCTCGGATAGGACGGGGCGAGGCGCAGCAAGCGGTCCTGCGGGTCGCGGCCGTAGGGGTGGGTCGCGCCGGCCGGCGTCAGCGCGAGGCCGCAGGCCGCCGCGAGCTTGACCACGCGGGTGGCGCAGCCCTCGGGCACTTCGAGCAGGATGAAGTAGCCGCCCTCCGGGTCGCTCCAGCGCGCCACCCCGGTGCCGCCGAGGTGGCGGGACAGCGTGTCGATCACCGCCTGGAACTTCGGCGCCAGGAGGCGGCGGTGGCCGTCCATCAGCGCGTCGAGCCCGCCCCGGTCGCGCAGGAAGCGGACGTGGCGCAGCTGGTTGAGCTTGTCCGGCCCGATGCTGCGCTTGCCGGCCTGGGCGAGGTACCAGCGGATGTTCGCCTCCGACGAGGCCAGCATCGCCAGGCCGGCGCCGGCCAGCGTCACCTTCGAGGTCGAGGCGAAGACGATCGCCCGGTCCGGGTGACCGGCCCCGGCGTAGGCCTCCAGGACGTTGCGCAGTGTGGGCCGGCGCTCGGTCAGGTGGTGCAGCGCGTAGGCGTTGTCCCAGAACAGCCGGAAGTCCGGCGCCCCGGTCTCCATCCGGGCCAAGCGCTCGACGGTGGCGTCGGAATAGGTCTCGCCGCCGGGGTTGGAATATTGCGGCACCGCCCACATCCCCTTCACCCGGGGATCGCGGACCTCGCGCTCGACCACGTCCATGTCCGGGCCGTCGACGGTCATCGGCACCGGGATCATCCCGATGCCGTAGGTCTCGCACAGGGCGAAGTGACGGTCGTAGCCCGGCACCGGGCAGAGGAAGCGGATCTCCTCCTCCTTCGCCCACGGCCGGGCACCGCCGGGCACGCCCTTCAGCAGCGCGTAAGCGATGCAGTCGTGCATGAGCGCGAGGCTCGAATTGTTGCCGATCGCGATCCGTTCCGGCGACGCCCCCAGCACGGGGGCGAACAGCGCCCGCACCTCGGCCAGGCCCTGGATGCCGCCGTAGTTGCGGGCATCCTCGCCGCTCTCGGTGCGGTGGTCGCGGTTGCCCGGAAGGGTGAACAGGCCCTCGGACAGGTCGAGCTGCTCGGGCGCCGGCTTGCCCCGGGTCATGTCGAGCTTGAGGCCGCGACCCTGCAGGGCGGCGTAACGGGCCTGGAGGTCGGCAAGCGCAGGAATGGCAGTCATGGGAGGTTCGCTGGTGGACGGAAGGCGCGTCACCTTTGCGCCACCCGCCCGCGGGAATCCAGCGTTTTGCCGCCGGATCCCCCCGGCCTCTCCTGGCCGGTCCTGGCTTTGGCGCCCGCTACTTGCCGGCCTTCTCCGACAGGATGGCCCCGGTCCGCGGATCGGCCTTGAACTTCATCGGCTTGCCGTCCTTCAGCCCCTCGCCTTCCCAGTGCCCGTCATCGGCCTCGATCTCGGAGATTTGGGTGTAGCCGGCAGCCTCGACCTTCTGGATCACCTGGCCGATCGGCATCCAGTCGGCCCCGACCTTGTCGGCGAGGGCGCCGGCGCTGCTGCCGGCGAGGAACAGGGCGGCGAGGGCCGGGATGGTCGTCTTGGTCATGAGGATCGCGTCTCCACTGGCGTGCGGCGGATGCCGTCGGGAGATCGCAGAGCCGGCCCGCGCGGTTCCGGCGCAAAAAGAAAGGCGGCCCTCGCGGGCCGCCTTCGCGATCGTCGAAACCGGGACGCCGATTACTCGGCGGGGGTCTCGTCCGACACCTGGACCGGGCCGGAATCCTTGCCGCGGGCGTCGACGTCGCGGTCGACGAACTCGATCACCGCCATCGCAGCGTTGTCGCCGTAGCGGAAGCCGGCCTTCATGATGCGGCAATAGCCGCCCGGGCGGCCGGCGTAGCGGGGCCCAAGCACGTCGAACAGCTTCTTGACCATCACCTCGTCGCCGCGCAGGGCCGCGATCGCCTGGCGGCGGGCGTGCAGGTCGCCGCGCTTGCCCAGCGTGATCAGCTTCTCGACGACCGGACGCAGGTCCTTCGCCTTCGGCAGGGTGGTGATGATCTGCTCGTGCTTGATCAGCGCGGCCGACATGTTCGAGAACATCGCCTTGCGATGCTCGACGGTGCGGTTGAAACGGCGACCCCGGAAACCGTGACGCATGGCTCTCTCCTTTGGTTCTCGGCCGCCGTGCCACGGGTCGGCCGTCCTTTGTGGTGCGAGGGCGGAGAACCGCCACTCCGGATGCGCCCCCCGTCGCGGGCGCATCCGGAGTGGCGGCGCGGGGGAGTCCCGCGCCGCGAGACCGGCTCAGTAGTGCTCTTCGAAGCGCTTGGCCAGGTCCTCGATGTTCTCCGGCGGCCAGCCGGGCACGTCCATGCCGAGGTGCAGGCCCATCGCCGCCAGCACTTCCTTGATCTCGTTGAGAGACTTGCGGCCGAAGTTCGGCGTGCGCAGCATCTCGGCTTCGGTCTTCTGGATGAGGTCGCCGATATAGACGATGTTGTCGTTCTTGAGGCAGTTGGCCGAGCGGACCGACAGCTCGAGCTCGTCGACCTTCTTGAGCAGCGCCGGGTTGAAGGGCAGCTGCGGCGCGAGAGGCGCGGCCTCTTCTTTGCGGGGCTCCTCGAAGTTGACGAAGATCTGGAGCTGGTCCTGGATGATGCGGGCGGCGTAGGCCAGCGCATCCTCGGGCGAGACCGCGCCGTTGGTCTCGACCGTCATGGTCAGCTTGTCCTTGTCGAGATCCTGGCCCTCGCGGGTGTTCTCGATGCGGTAGGACACCTTGGTGACCGGCGAGAACAGCGCGTCGACCGGGATCAGGCCGATCGGCGCGTCCTCGGGCCGGTTGCGCTCGGCCGGGACGTAGCCCTTGCCGGCCGACACCGTGAACTCCATGCGGATCTCGGCGCCATCGTCGAGGGTGCAGAGCACGAGGTCGGGGTTGAGGATCTGCACGTCGCCGATCGTGGCGATGTCGCCGGCGGTGACGAGGCCCGGGCCGGTCTTGCGCAGGGTCATGCGCTTGGGCGTGTCGCTCGACGAGCGGATCGCGATCGTCTTGATGTTGAGGACGATGTCGGTGACGTCCTCGCGCACGCCCGGGATCGACGAGAACTCGTGCAGCACGCCGTCGATGTGGACCGAGGTGACGGCCGCGCCCTGGAGCGACGAGAGGAGCACCCGGCGCAGGGCGTTGCCGAGGGTGGTGCCGAAGCCGCGCTCGAGCGGCTCGGCCACCACGGTGGCGATCCGCTTCGGGTCGTGCCCGGGGGTGACCTCGAGCTTGTTCGGCTTGATCAGCTCTTGCCAGTTCTTCTGAATGACCACGTTCGCACCTCTCGCCAACTTACACCGGGGCGGCCCCGAAGGACCCTCCCCTCGCGGTCCCTCCCGCGCCCGGGAGACACCGCCGTCCTGATCTCTCACACGGTCGAAGCAGGGGCGGTCAGGACGCCACGCTCCACTGCTCCGGGACCCAGGCGAAGCCGGCGCCATCGCGCCGGACGTAGCCGAGGGCCGGAAAATCGAGATGCATCCCGGCGACCAGGCTGCGCTCGGCGGCGGCCCGGTCGAGGATGCGCTTGCGGGTGGCGGCCGCCACCGCGCCGTCGACGTCGAAGGTCAGCCCGACCTCGGGCCGGGCGAACTGGATCGCCGGCAGGTGCACCACGTCGCCCCAGATCAGCAGCGAGCGGTCGCCCGACTGGACCCGGTAGGCGGTGTGGCCCGGGGTGTGCCCGGGCGCCGGGACCGCCTCGATGCCCGGCAGGACCTCGCCCGCGCCGGCCCGGCGGAGCCGGTCGCCGTAGGTCGCCGCGAGCGCGACGGCCCGGCGGAACCCCGCCTTCGCGGCGTCCGGCGCCCGCGCCTCGGCGCCGTCGGCGAGCCAGTAGGCCGCCTCGGCCTCCGGGATCACCACCTCGGCGTTCGGAAACGATGCGGCGCCGTCCGGACCCACGAGACCGCCGATATGGTCGGAATGCAGGTGGGTGACCAGAACGGTGCCGATATCCTCCGGCGCCAGCCCGCAGGCGCGAAGCGCCGACGGCAGATGCCCGAGGGTCGCGGGCCCGCCCGATCCCATGCCGGCATCGACGAGGACCGGCGCCCGGCCGCCGAGGATCAGGAAGGCGTTGACGGTGATCCGCGGCGTCTCGGCGCTGCGGAAGCCGTCGCGCTGCAGGCAAGCCGCCTCGTCGACCGGAATGCCCTGCACCAGCCCGAGCGACGCCGCGAGGAAGCCGTCATTGAGGGCGACGACAACGCGATCGCCCAGCGTCCAGGGCAGGACGCCGGGCCGGGCGATCTCGGCTGTGCGGGATGTCGACACGCAATCCTCTTCGCGGGCCGTCGGCCGGGGAGCTCCGAGGAGCCCCCCGGGACGAGTGACGATCAGACGCGGCGGCGCTTGCGCGGGCGGCAGCCGTTATGCGGGATCGGGGTCACGTCGCGGATCGACGTCACCGTGAAGCCCGCCGCCTGGAGCGCCCGCAGGGCGGACTCGCGGCCCGAACCGGGGCCCGAGACCTCGACCTCGAGGGTGCGCATGCCGTGCTCGGCGGCCTTGCGGCCGGCATCCTCGGCCGCGACCTGCGCGGCATAGGGGGTCGACTTGCGGGAGCCCTTGAAGCCCATGGCGCCGGCGGACGACCACGAGATCGTGTTGCCCTGGGCGTCCGTGATGGTGATCATCGTGTTGTTGAACGAGGCGTTCACGTGGGCGACGCCCGACACGATGTTCTTGCGTTCGCGACGACGGACGCGGGTTGCTTCCTTGGCCATACTGTCTTTCGATCCTTCAGGCGCGCCCGTGGTGCCAGGCGCTCGGGACGTGTCTCACTGTGTGCGGTAACGGCGCTCGCGCGCCGCCGGTATCGGGCGGAACCGGGAGGCCGGCCCCGCCGAACACGTGACTGATCGCGGCTTACTTCTTCTTGCCGGCGATCGGCTTCGCCTTGCCCTTGCGGGTGCGGGCGTTGGTGTGGGTGCGCTGGCCGCGGACCGGCAGGTTGCGGCGGTGACGCAGGCCGCGGTAGCAGCCGAGATCCATCAGCCGCTTGATGTTCATCGAGACTTCGCGGCGCAGGTCGCCCTCGACGATGTAGTCGCGGTCGATCGTCTCGCGGATCTGCAGCACCTCGGCGTCGGTGAGCTGGTTCACGCGACGCTCGGCGGCGATGCCGACCTTCTCGGTGATCTCCTCGGCCTTCTTGGCGCCGATGCCGTGGATGTACTGCAGCGCGATGACGACGCGCTTGTTGGTCGGGATGTTGACGCCGGCGATACGGGCCATGGTGTTCCTGATCTCCAATCGCGTCCGCGGCTCGGACGAGCCCGGACGGATGTTCTTCACGGTGTCACGCGCGTCCGGTGGAGCCCGGCCCCTGCGCGCCGTCCCGACGGCAAATCGGCCCGGAGCGGCTTCGCAAGAAGCACGCCGGGCCGTCCAGGTCTGAACGAAGGAGCGCCCACTAGCGCGGGCGCGTCCGCTTGTCAACCGAGCGCGAGGCTCAGACCGACACGGCCTGGTAGGGGGCGAGGACCCCCTCGAGCTGCTTGGTCACCTCGTCGATCGGCGCCATGCCGTCGACCTGCCGCAGGAGGCCGGTGCCGGCGTAATGGGCCGAGAGCGGCGCGGTCTGCTTGCGGTAGGCCTCGAGCCGGGTCTTGAAGACCTCCGGCGTGTCGTCCTTGCGCACCGGCTCGCCGCGGGCCTCGGTCTCGGCGGCGCGCTTGGCGATGCGGCCGACCAGGGCGTCCTCGTCGACCTTGAACTCGACCACCGCGTCGAGGCGCAGCCCCTTCTCGGCCAGCATGGTCTCGAGGGCGACCGCCTGGGCCACCGTGCGCGGGAACCCGTCGAGGATGAAGCCGGTGCGGGCATCCGCCTCCTCGATCCGGTCGGCGACGATCCCGATCACGATGTCGTCGGACACCAGCGCGCCGCTCTCCATCAGGGCCTTGGCCTTGAGGCCGACCGGGGTGCCGGCGGCGACGGCGGCGCGCAGCATGTCGCCGGTCGAGAGCTGCGGGATTCCGAACCGCTCGACGATCCGCGCCGACTGCGTGCCTTTCCCGGCGCCGGGCGGGCCGAGCAGAATGATCCGCATAACCTGTCTCTCCCCTCCGCCGCCTCCACACGGGATCCTTCCTCCCGGGGCGCGGCCTCTCTGCTTGTTCTAGCCTGGGACCCCGACGGCCGAAATCCGACCATGCGCCAAGCCCGAGCCCCGGCGCAAGGGTCGGGGCCGGACCGGTTGCATCCGGTCCGGCCCGCGCGGTTCAGCGCCGGCGGGCGCCGCGCAGCTTCGCCTTCTTCACCAGGCCCTCGTACTGGTGCGCCAGCAGGTGGCCGTGGACCTGCGCCACCGTATCCATGGTCACCGAGACCACGATGAGGAGGGAGGTGCCGCCGAAGTAGAACGGCAGCGAGGCGTAGGAGACCAGGATCTCCGGGATGAGGCAGATCACCGTCAGGTAGGCCGCGCCGATCACCGTGATCCGCGACAGCACCTTGTCGATGAACTCGGCGGTGCGCTCGCCCGGCCGGATGCCCGGGATGAAGCCGCCATGCTTCTTCAGGTTGTCCGCCGTCTCCTGCGGGTTGAATACCACCGCGGTGTAGAAGAAGGCGAAGAAGATGATCAGCGCTGCGTAGAGCAGCATGTAGAGCGGCCGGCCGTGACCGAGATAGGTCGCCATGGTGGCGATGATGCCGGTACCGTTCGGATCGGTCTGGAAGCTGGCGGCGGTGGCCGGCAGCAGCAGCAGCGACGAGGCGAAGATCGGCGGGATCACGCCCGAGGTGTTGAGCTTGAGCGGCAGGAACGAGGTCTGGCCCTCGTACATCCGGTTGCCGACTTGGCGCTTGGGGTAGTTGATCAGGAGGCGGCGCTGGGCGCGCTCCATGAACACGATGAAGTAGACCACCGCCGCCGCCATCACCACGACGCCGAGGATCACCACGGTCGAGAGCGCGCCCTGGCGGCCGAGCTCGAGGGTGCCGGCGATCGCCTGCGGCAGGTGCGCGACGATGCCCGCGAAGATGATGAGCGAGGAGCCGTTGCCGATGCCGCGCGAGGTGATCTGCTCGCCGATCCACATCAGGAACAGCGTGCCGCCGGTGAGCGTGATGACGGTCGAGACCAGGAAGAACGGCCCCGGATCCTGCACGATGCCGCCGGAGCTCTGCAGGCCGACGGCGATGCCCCAGGCCTGGAAGATCGCCAGCACCACCGTGAGGTAGCGGGTGTACTGGTTGAGGACCTTGCGGCCCGACTCGCCCTCCTTCTTCAGCGCCTCGAGCGACGGCACCACCGAGGTGAGCAGCTGCACGATGATCGACGCCGAGATGTACGGCATGATGTTGAGGGCGAAGATCGCCATGCGCTCGACGGCACCGCCGGAGAACATGTTGAACAGGCCGAGCACGCCTCCCTGCGCGTTCGCGAAGCTCTGGCGCAGGGCGTCGGGATCGATGCCGGGCAGCGGGATGTATGTCCCGAGCCGGTACACGATCAGGGCACCCAGGGTGAACCAGATCCGCTTCTTGAGCTCTTCGGCCTTGGCGATGGCGCCGAAGTTGAGGTTGGAGGCGAGCTGCTCGGCTGCAGAGGCCATGGGTGAGTGTCCTCGGGGTCGGGATCCGCGGCGTAGCGGTCAGGGACGCGCGAGCGTCCCCCAAAACACGAGCGGCGGCCTCGCGCTGGTCGCACGGGCCGCCGCCGATGATCGGTGACTTAAAGTGTGCCTCAGGCCGACGCAACAGCCTCGTCGGCGGTCGCGAGCGACTGGGTCACAGAGCCGCCGGCCTTCTCGATCGCCTCGACGGCCGACTTGGACGCGCGGGAGACCTCGAAGGTCAGCTTGGCGGTGAGCTCGCCGACGCCGAGGATCTTGACGCCGTCGCGGGCCTTGGAGACCACGCCGGCGGCGATCAGCGCCTCGAGGGTCACCGGAGCCGCGGCATCGAGCCGGCCGGCATCGACCGCCTGCTGGATGCGCCCGATATTCACCTCGTTGAGGTGGATCGCGCCCGGGTTGTTGAACCCGCGCTTCGGCAGGCGGCGATGGAGCGGCATCTGGCCGCCCTCGAAGCCCTTGATGGCGACACCGGAGCGCGCCTTCTGGCCCTTCACGCCGCGGCCACCGGTCTTGCCCTTGCCGGAGCCGATACCACGGCCGACGCGCATCCGCTTCTTGGTTGCGCCTTCGTTGTCACGGATTTCGTTGAGCTTCATCGTGCCCTCCTCACGCCGCGTCGTCGAGAACACGCACGAGGTGATGCACCTTCGCGATCATGCCGCGGACAGACGGGGTGTCCTCGAGCGTGGCGATGCGGTGCATCTTGTTCAGCTTCAGGCCGATCAGCGTCTGACGCTGGCTGGCCTCGCGGCGGATCGGCGAGCCGATCTGCTGCACGCGGACGGTCTTCTCAGCCATCTCGTGCCTCCCTTACGCTGCGTCGGCGGAATCGGCCGAGGCGGCCGAGTCGGCGTCGCGACGGCGGGCCTGCAGGGCCGAGACCTTGAGACCGCGCCGGGCCGCGACCGAACGGGGCGAATCCTCGTTCTTGAGCGCGTCGAAGGTGGCGCGCACGAGGTTGTAGGGGTTCGAGGAGCCGAGCGACTTCGCCACGACGTCCTGCATGCCCAGGGTCTCGAAGACGGCGCGCATCGGGCCGCCGGCGATGATGCCGGTACCGGCAGGCGCGGCGCGCAGGATGACCTTGCCGGCGCCGTGACGGCCCTGCACGTCGTGGTGCAGCGTGCGGCCCTCGCGGAGCGCGACGCGGACGAGACCGCGCTTGGCGGCTTCCGTCGCCTTGCGGATGGCCTCGGGAACCTCACGGGCCTTGCCGTGACCGAAACCGACGCGACCCTTCTGGTCGCCGACGACGACGAGGGCCGCGAAGCCGAAGCGACGGCCGCCCTTCACCACCTTGGCGACGCGGTTGATGTGGACGAGCTTGTCCACGAACTCGCTGTCGCGCTCCTCGCGGTCGTCGCGGCGACGACCTTCACGCTCACGTGCCATGTTGTGTGTCCGTTCGACTGACGCGGGCGGCGGTCCCGCTCGCTGGTGTTCGATCCGCCGGAATGGACGAGGGAGCCTCGCGGCCCCCTCAGCCCATGGGACATCGTCGCGATCCCGGCGGGGCGGCGCCGCGCGGGCGCCCTCCCCTGCCGATGGATCAGAAGTCCAGGCCGCCCTCGCGGGCCGCGTCGGCCAGGGCCTTGACCCGGCCGTGATAGAGGTAGCCCGAGCGGTCGAAGATGACCTGGCTCACGCCGGCCGCCTTGGCCCGCTCCGCCACCAGCTTGCCGACCTCGGTCGCGGCGGCCTTGTCGGCACCGGTCTTGAGGCGGGCGCGCAGGTCCTTGTCGAGGCTCGAGGCGGCGGCCAGCGTGCGGCCGGTCGCGTCGTCGATGACCTGGACGTAGATCTGCTTGGAGGAGCGGAACACCGAGAGCCGCGGACGGCCGTTGGCCGCCTTGCGGATCGCCCGCCGGACGCGCGCGCGGCGCCGATCGAGCAGTTCGATTTTGCGAGACATCGGCGGTCCTTACTTCTTCTTGCCTTCCTTGCGGAAGATGAACTCGCCGGCGTACTTGACACCCTTGCCCTTGTAGGGCTCGGGGCCGCGATAATCGCGGATCTCCGCCGCGACCTGGCCGACGCGCTGCTTGTCGATCCCGGTGACGATGATCTCGACCGGCCGGGGCGTGGCGATCGTGATCCCCTCCGGGATCGCGTACTCGATGTCGTGGCTGTAGCCGAGCGACAGCTTGAGAACCTTGCCGGCGACCGCGGCGCGGTAACCGACGCCGTTGATCTCCAGCTTCTTCTCGTAGCCCTTGGTCACCCCCTCGACCAGGTTCGAGACCTGGGCGCGGGAGAGGCCCCACATCGCGCGGGCCTCCTTGCTCTGGGACCGGGGCTGGACCGAGATGGCGCCGTTCTCGTGTGCGACCGACACCTGGTCGGGCACCCGGAACTGCAGCTCGCCCTTCTGGCCCTT
This sequence comes from Methylobacterium platani, assembly GCF_001653715.1. GTDB lineage: Bacteria > Pseudomonadota > Alphaproteobacteria > Rhizobiales > Beijerinckiaceae > Methylobacterium > Methylobacterium platani. Next base: position 7,723 of record NZ_LWHQ01000083.1, on the reverse strand, counting down.
GATCTTCACGTTCTGGCCGTCGACGGTGGCGGTCACGCCGGCCGGGACGGTCACGGGCTTCTTGCCTACGCGGGACATGCTCGTCTCTCCTATGCGGCTGTCAGGGTCTGCAGGTCAGAAGACCTTGCAGAGCACCTCGCCGCCGACGTTGCGCTCGCGCGCCTCGTGGTCGGCCATGACGCCCTGAGGGGTGGAGACGATGGTGATGCCCAGGCCGTCGGCGACGCGCGGCAGGGTATCGACCGACGAGTAGACGCGGCGGCCCGGCTTGGAGACGCGCTCGATCGAGCGGATCACCGGCTGGCCGTCGAAGTACTTGAGCTCGATCGCGAACTCGGTCCGCCCGTTGCCGTAATCGGTCGTGGCGTAGTCGCGGATGTAGCCCTCGGACTTCAGCACGTCGAGGACGCGGGCCCGCAGCTTGGAGCCGGGGGTCTGCACGACGTTGCGACGACGCTGCTGGCCGTTGCGGATGCGGGTGAGCATATCGCCCACGGGATCGTTGATCATCTGTGGCGCCCTCCCCTTACCAGCTGGACTTGACCAGGCCCGGGATCAGACCCCGGGATCCCAGGTCGCGGAGCGCGACGCGGGAGATGCCGAGCTTGCGGTAGTAAGCCCGGGGACGGCCGGTCATCTCGCAGCGGTTGCGGATGCGGGTCGCGCTGGAGTTGCGGGGCAGCTCCGCCAGCTTGAGGCGCGCCTCGAAGCGCTCCTCCATCGACAGCGACTCGTCGTTCGCGGTCGCCAGCAGCGCTTCCCGCTTCGGCGCGAAGCGCTTCACGAGCTCCCGCCGCTGCTTGTTCTTCTCGATCTTGCTCGTCTTAGCCATTGCTTAAGCTCTCCGGTGTCCGCGTATGGGGGCGGTCAGCCCTCACTGCCGGAACGGGAAGTTGAAGTGCTTCAGGAGCGCCCGGGCCTCGGCATCGGTCTTGGCGGTGGTCGCCACGACGATGTCCATGCCCCAGGTGTTCTGGGCCTTGTCGTAGTTGATCTCGGGGAACACCAGGTGCTCCTTGATCCCGAGGGCGTAGTTGCCGCGCCCGTCGAACGACTTCGGGTTCAGGCCGCGGAAGTCACGCACGCGCGGCAGCGCGATGGTGATCAGGCGATCCATGAACTCGTACATCCGCTGCTTGCGCAGCGTGACCTTGCAGCCGATCGGCATGTTCTCGCGGACCTTGAAGGTCGCGATCGCCTTGCGGGCCCGGGTGATCACCGGCTTCTGACCGACGATCAGGCCGAGATCCTCGGCCGCCACGGTCGCCTTCTTGGAGTCCTGGGTCGACTCGCCGACGCCCATGTTGACGACGATCTTCTCGATCGTCGGCACCTGCATCGGGTTCGTGTAGCCGAACTCCTCGATCAGCTTCGGACGCACCACTTCCTCGTAGTGCTTCTTGAGCCGCGGGGTGTACCCGTCCTTCAGCGCCTCAGCCATCGATCAGATCTCCCGAGCGCTTCGCGAAGCGAACCTTGCGCCCGTCTTCCAGAATGCGAAAACCGACCCGGGTGGGCTTGCCGTCCTTCGGGTCGGCGACCGCCAGGTTCGACAGGTGGATCGCCGCCTCCTTGGAGATGATCCCGCCCTCGGAGGTCTGGGTCTGGCGCGTGTGGCGCTTCACCAAGTTGATCCCCCGCACCAGGGCCCGATCTTCCTTCGGCATCACCTGGATGACCTCGCCGGTGCGACCCTTGTCGCGCCCGGTCAGAACGACGACCTTGTCGCCCTTCTTCACCTTCGCAGCCATTACAGCACCTCCGGCGCCAGCGAGATGATCTTCATGTGGTTGCGAGCGCGCAGCTCGCGCGGGACGGGCCCGAAGATACGGGTTCCGACCGGCTCCTTCTGGTTGTTGATCAGCACCGCCGCGTTGCGGTCGAAGCGGATCACCGAACCGTCGGCCCGGCGGACGTCCTTGGCAGTGCGCACGACGACCGCCTTCATGACGTCGCCCTTCTTCACGCGGCCCCGCGGAATCGCCTCCTTCACCGACACCACGATGATGTCGCCGACGCCGGCGTACTTGCGCTTGGAACCGCCGAGCACCTTGATGCACATCACGCGACGTGCGCCGGAATTGTCGGCGACGTCCAGATTCGTCTGCATCTGGATCACGGCCTAACGCCCTTTCCTTGTTTCAGACAGGTCTCCGCAGGGCAGGATTGCCCGGCGGACGGCAGCCTGATGGGGATCTCGCGTCCCCGTCCATTAAAAGACCGCGCAGCAGGGCGATCGCTCGCTCTGGCGCGGTCAACGAACGCGATGAGAGGCGCGTGGCGCCCTTCATGTTTCGGTGGAGGCCGGCGCTATATCGCGGTTCGGCCTCGTTGACAAGACGGGGGGAGCGCCTTTCGGCGCCCCCTCACGCCTCGGCGGTCGCGACGGCCTCACCCTCGACCAGCTTCCAGGTCTTGAGCTTGGAATAGGGCCGCGACTCCTCGATGAACACCGTCTGGCCGACCTTGGCGACGTTGTTCTCGTCGTGGGCGTGGTAGTTCTTCGACCGGCGGATGGTCTTCTTCATCACCGGGTGGGTGAAGCGACGCTCCACCTTCACGACGACGGTCTTGTCCTGCTTGTCGCTGACGACGACGCCCTGCAGCACGCGCTTCGGCATGGTCCTTGAACTCCCTTAGCCCTGCGCCGCCTGCAGCGTCTTCTGGCGCTGCAGGGTGCGGACGCGGGCGATGTCGCGGCGCACTTCGCGCACCCGGGCGACGTTCTCGAGCTGACCCGTGGCCCGCTGGAAGCGCAGGTTGAACTGCTCCTTCTTCAGGTTCAGGAGCTCTTCGCCGAGCTGATCCGGCGACAGCGCGCTCAGGTCAGACAGCCTCTGGCTCGACTTCATCTCGAATATTCTCCTCAGTCGGCGATGCGCTGGATGAAGCGCGTGCGGACCGGCAGCTTGGCGGCACCCAGGCGCAAAGCCTCGCGGGCGATGTCCTCGGCCACGCCGTCGATCTCGAACATGATGCGGCCCGGATGCACGCGGGCGGCCCAGTACTCGGGCGCGCCCTTACCGGAGCCCATGCGGACTTCGGTCGGCTTCGCGGTCACGGGGACGTCGGGGAAGATCCGGATCCAGACCCGGCCCTGACGCTTCATCTCGCGGGTGATCGCGCGGCGGGCCGCCTCGATCTGACGCGCGGTGATCCGCTCCGGCTCCATGGCCTTGAGGCCGTAGGAGCCGAAGTTCAGATCGGTCCCGCCCTTCGCGGCGCCGTGGATGCGGCCCTTGAACTGCTTGCGGAACTTCGTCTTCTTGGGTTGCAGCATGGCAGCCTCTCAAAACTGAAGGGCGGGGGAAGCGCGGCCCTTAGGCCGCGTCCCGTCCGCCGCGCTCGCCGCGCTCGCGGTCACGACGTCCGCCGGAACGGCCGCCCTCCTCGTGCGCGCGCTTGTCCTGGGCCATCGGGTCGTGCTCGAGGATCTCGCCCTTGAACACCCACACCTTGATGCCGCAGGTGCCGTAGGTGGTGAACGCCGTGGCCGTGCCGTAATCGACGTCGGCGCGCAGGGTGTGCAGGGGCACGCGGCCCTCGCGGTACCACTCGAGCCGGGCGATCTCGGCGCCGCCGAGGCGACCGGAGCAGTTGATGCGGATGCCCTCGGCGCCGAGACGCATCGCCGACTGCACGGCGCGCTTCATGGCACGACGGAAGGCGACGCGGCGCTCGAGCTGCTGGGCGATCGAGTCGGCCACCAGGGTGGCGTCGATCTCGGGCTTGCGCACCTCGACGATGTTGATCGTCACGTCGGCCTTGGTCATCGAGTTGACGAGCTTGCGCAGCTTCTCGATGTCGGCGCCCTTCTTGCCGATCACCACGCCCGGACGACCCGAGTGGATGGTGACGCGGCACTTCTTGTGCGGACGCTCGATGACGATCTTGGAGACCGCGGCCTGCTTGAGCTGCTTGAGCAGCGCTTTGCGGATCGCGACGTCCTCGTGCATCAGGCGAGCGTACTCGCCCTTGTTGGCGTACCAGCGCGAGTCCCAGGTCCGGTTGATGCCGAGACGCAGACCGATCGGATTGACTTTCTGACCCATCGATCCCTCCTCAGGCGGCTTCGGCCGGGACTTCGCGCACCACGATGGTGAGGTTCGCGAACGGCTTCAGGATGCGGGCGCCACGGCCGCGGGCGCGGGCGTGGAAGCGCTTCAGGACGAGCGCCTTGCCGACATAGGCCTCCTTCACGACGAGATCGTCCACGTCCAGGTCGTGGTTGTTCTCGGCGTTGGCGATCGCGCTCTCGAGGCACTTGCGCACGTCGACCGCGATCCGCTTGCGCGAGAACTGCAGGTCGGCGAGCGCGGTCGAGACCTTCTTGCCGCGGATGAGCTGAGCCACGAGGTTCAGCTTCTGCGGGCTGACGCGCAGCATGCGCGCCACGGCCTTGGCCTCGTTCTCGGGGAGCGCGCGGGGTGCTGCTGCCTTGCCCATCTTAGCGCCTCTTCGCCTTCTTGTCGGCCGCGTGACCGTGGAAGGTGCGGGTCGGCGAGAACTCGCCGAACTTGTGCCCCACCATCTCCTCGGAGACGTAGACCGGGATGTGCTTCTGCCCGTTGTAGACCCCGAAGGTCAGACCAACGAAATGCGGAAGGATCGTGGAGCGACGGCTCCAGATCTTGATCACCTCGTTACGGCTCGCGCCGCGCGCGGCGTCCGCCTTCTTGAGGAGGTAGCCGTCGATGAACGGCCCCTTCCAGATTGAACGTGCCATGGGACGAAGCCCTTACTTCTTGCGGTTGTGGCGGCTCGACACGATGAACGTGTCGGTGCGCTTGTTCGAGCGGGTCTTCTTGCCCTTCGTGGGGATACCCCACGGCGTGACCGGATGACGACCGCCCGAGGTGCGACCCTCGCCGCCGCCGTGCGGGTGGTCGATCGGGTTCATCGCGACGCCGCGGTTGTGCGGGCGCTTGCCGAGCCAGCGGTTGCGGCCCGCCTTGCCGAGCGAGATGTTCATGTGGTCGGGGTTCGAGACCGCGCCCACCGTGGCGTAGCACTGGCCGTGCACCAGGCGCTGCTCGCCCGAGTTGAGGCGCAGCGTGACGTAGCCCTGGTCGCGGCCGACGATCTGGGCGTAGTTGCCCGCGGACCGGGCGATCGCCCCGCCCTTGCCGATCTTCAGCTCGACGTTGTGCACGATCGTGCCGACCGGCATGTTGCCGAGCGGCATGGCGTTGCCCGGCTTGATGTCGACCTGCTCGCCCGACACCACCTTGTCGCCGGCCTTCACGCGCTGCGGCGCCAGGATGTAGCTCTGCGCCCCACCCTCGTACGACACTAGGGCGATGAACGCCGTGCGGTTCGGATCGTACTCGATCCGCTCGACGGTGCCGACCTTGCCGGCGTGCTCACGCCGCTTGAAGTCGATGTTGCGCAAAGTCCGCTTGTGGCCGCCGCCGCGGAACCGCACCGTGATGCGGCCGAGGTTGTTGCGGCCGCCGGTGGACGACTTGCCCACCGTGAGCGACTTGACCGGCTTGCCCTTGTAGAGCTCCGAACGGTCCACGATCACGAGCTGGCGAAGGCTCGGCGTGACCGGCTTGAATGTCTTCAAAGCCATTGGCTTGTTCCCTTACGCCGTTCCCCTCAGAGCCCGGTCGTGACGTCGATGGTCTGGCCCTCTTCGAGGGTGACGATCGCCTTCTTCACGTCCGAACGCTGGCCGCGCTGACCGCGGAAAATCTTGCTCTTGCCCTTGGTGGTGAGCGTGTTGACGCTCTTCACCTTGACCTCGAACAGCTTCTCCACCGCTTCCTTGATCTGCGGCTTGGTCGCCTTCGGGGCCACCCGGAACACAACCTTGTTGAGCTCCGAAAGGTTCGTCGCCTTCTCGGTGATGACCGGGGAGACGATCACGTCGTAGTGGCGCGGATCAGCGCTCATTTGAAACGCGCCTCCAGCGCATCGATGGCGGCGCGCGTCAGCACGAGCTTCTCGCGGCGCAGGATGTCGTAGACGTTGATGCCCTGCACCGGCAGCACGTCGATCTGGGGCAGGTTGCGGGCCGCCCGGGCGAAGTTCTGGTCAAGCTCGGCGCCGCCGATGATCAGGGCGTTCGAGAGCGACAGCTTGCCGAAGCGCTCCTTGAGCGCCTTGGTCTTGCCCTCGTCGAGGCGGGCGTCATCCATGACGATCAGCTCGGCGCTCTTGACCTTGGCCGAGAGAGCGTGGCGGAGCGCCAGGGCCCGGACCTTCTTGGGCAGGTCGTGGGCGTGCGAGCGGGTGACCGGACCGTGGGCCCGGGCGCCGCCGCGGAATTGCGGAGCGGAGGCCGCGCCGTGGCGAGCGTTGCCGGTGCCCTTCTGCTTGTACAGCTTCTTGGTCGTGCGGGCGATCTCGCCGCGCTGCTTGGTCTGGTGCGTACCAGCCTGACGCTTGGCGAGCTGCCAGCGGACGCAGCGCTGCAGCAGGTCGGCGCGGGGCTCGAGACCGAAGATGGCCTCGTCGAGCTCGACCGAGCCGGCCTCGGCGCCGTCGAGCGTGGTGATCTCGAACTTCATCACGCATTCTCCTCGGTGGCCGGAGCCGCGGGAGCGTCGACCTGAGCCTCGGCAGAGGTGTCCGACGTGGCCGTAGCCTGCTCGCGGAACTTGCCCGGCATCGGCACGTCGGCCGGCAGCTTGCGCTTCACGGCGTCGCGGACGAAGATCCAGCCGCCGTCGACGCCCGGGACCGAGCCCTCGACCAGGATCAGGCCGCGCTCGACATCGGTGCGCACGACGCGCAGGTTCTGGGTCGTGACCCGCTCGACACCGAGGTGACCCGGCATCTTCTTGTTCTTGAAGGTCTTGCCCGGATCCTGACGGCCGCCGGTCGAACCGATCGAGCGGTGCGAGATCGACACGCCGTGTGTGGCGCGCAGGCCGCCGAAGTTCCAGCGCTTCATGCCGCCGGCGAAGCCCTTACCGGTGGTCGTGCCCGTCACGTCGACGAACTGACCGGCCAGGAAGTGGTCCGCGGTGATCTCGGCACCGACCGGGATGATCGCGTCCTCGGTGACGCGGAACTCGGCCAGCTTGCGCTTCGGCTCGACCTTCGCGACCGCGAAGTGCCCGCGCTGGGCCTTCGTGACGTTCTTGACCTTGGCCTTGCCGACGCCCACCTGGAGCGCGACGTAGCCGTTCTTCTCGACCGTGCGGTGGGCAACCACCTGGCACTGATCGACCTTGAGCACCGTGACCGGAACATGCTCGCCGGCGTCCGTGAAGACGCGGGTCATGCCGACCTTCTGTGCAATGACTCCTGAGCGCATGGTTCTCCCCCGCGCGGCCTAGTGAAGCTCCAAGAACCCGCGGGTCCTCAGAGCTTGATCTCCACGTCGACGCCGGCGGCGAGGTCGAGCTTCATCAGCGCGTCCACGGTCTGGGGCGTCGGATCGACGATGTCGAGCACGCGCTTATGGGTGCGCATCTCGAACTGCTCGCGCGACTTCTTGTCGATGTGGGGCGAGCGGTTGACGGTGAAGCGCTCGATCCGGGTGGGCAGCGGGATCGGCCCGCGCACCTGGGCCCCGGTCCGCTTCGCCGTCGAGACGATCTCGCGGGTCGACGAATCCAGGATGCGATGATCGAACGCCTTGAGGCGAATGCGGATGTTCTGGCCGTTCATGTGATGTCTACCTCGCGACGGGATGGGGCGGGCACGAGGCCCGCCCCGTCACCTGTCCGCTCGTGGAAGCGCCGGAACGCTTACTCGGTGATGGAGGCGA
>NZ_LWHQ01000082.1:7596-14805 GCF_001653715.1 Methylobacterium platani | reverse complement strand
ATTTCAGACACGACGCTCTAGAACTCCGCCACCTTGCCCCAGGCCGAGGACCCGAACCGGTCCGGGTGGTAGGGCTTCGGATCGACGATCGGGTCCGCTCCCGAGACGATGTCGGCGATGAGGTGGCCCGCACCCGGGCCGATGCCGAAGCCGTGGCCCGAGAAGCCCGCCGCCAGGACGAGGCCGGGCACGCCCGTCACCTCGCCGATGCCGGGCACGCCGTCCGGGGTCGAATCGACGTAGCCGGCCCAGGAGGCGGTGATCGCGGTCTCGCGCAGGGCCGGCAGCATCTCGAGGGCGCGGCGGTGGGTCTCGGCGATGAGCGTCGGGTCGGGGCGCGGGTCGAGGATGCGCATCCGCTCCATCGGCGTCGGCCGGTCGAGGCGCCACTTCTTCACGCCCTCGTGGCCGCTGCGCCAGGCCTCGGTGCCGCCGGGCGCGAGCACGCGCCAGCGCTTGGCGAACATCGGCACGAATTCGCGGGCGAACAGGATCTGCTGCGGCGTGGGGTCGACGCGGGCGCGCCCGCTGATCGCCAGGTTGTAGCCGCCGCTCTCGCCGCGCCGCGTCAGCGAGATGCCCGCTGTGTAGAGCGCGTCCGGAAGGCCCGAGACGTTGGGGCCGACCGCCATGATCGACTGGCGCACCGCGGCCTGCGGGAAGCGGATGCCGAGCTGGCGCACGAAGGACGACGCCCAGGCGCCGCCGGCCATCACCACCGTGCGGGTGCGGATGGTGCCCTTCTCGGTCACCACGCCGCAGACCCGGCCGCCCTCGAGCTCGACGCCGCGGGCGGCGCAGAACTGGTGCACGGTGCCGCCGTACTTCATCACGCCGAGGGCAGCGACCGGCACCGCCCGGGAGGTGTCGGCGATGCCGTCGGTCGGCGAGAACACGCCCCCCTTCCAGGCGCGGCCGGTGGCACGGCCGTGCTCGCGCGCTTCCGCCGCGCTGAGCACGTTGGTGACCACGCCCTCGCCGGCCGCGAAGTCGCGCCACTTCGCCCAGCGGTCGATCTCGGCCTCGTCGTTGCTGAGGTAGAGCAGGCCGCGGCGGCGGAAGCCGACATCCTCGCCGATCTCGGCCTTGAGGCGGTCCCACAGGTCGAGGCTCTTCGTCGCCATCGGCAATTCGCGGGCGTCGCGGTTCTGCTGCCGGCACCAGCCCCAGTTGCGGCTCGACTGCTCGGCCCCGACGCGGCCCTTCTCGACCAGCGCGACGCTGACGCCACGGCGGGCCAGGTAATACGCCGTGAAGGTGCCGACCACGCCGCCGCCGATCACCACGACCTCGGCGGAGGCCGGCAGGTCCGGGGTGGTCTCGATGTGGAGGAGAGGTGCAGGCATCGTGGGCTCCCGTTGATGGGGGGAGCCTAGCAGGGAGCCCCCGGGCGAAGAATCCGGACTCCCCGAGCCCGGCGGCAGATTCTGCCGCGCGCCGGGCGGTCGGCCGGCATCATCCCGTGTCGCGGGGCTTGCCTGCGGGGCCGCCGGCGCGGTCTAAGCGTGGCCGAGGGCGGTGCTCGCGCCCGTCGCCGGGTGTCCCGATGCTGCAATCCGCCGTTCCCGACGCCCTCCGCCGCCAGCGCTCGATCGGCCACGTCGCCCTGGCGGTGGCACGGATGCCGGGCGGCGCCACCCGCACCACCGACCTCGCCGAATCCGGCCCCTTGCGCCTGCGCCTGCCGCGGCCGGATGCCGGTCCGATGGAGGCGGTGCTGCTCAACAGCGCCGGCGGCATCGCCTGCGGCGACCGCTTCACGGTCGAGGCGCGGCTCGCGCCGGGCGCGGACCTCGTGCTCACCACCACGGCGGCGGAGAAGATCTACCGCTCGGACGGGCCGGTGACGCGGCTCGACATCGACCTCGCGCTGGAGAGCGAGGCCGCCCTCGCCTGGCTGCCGCAGGAGACGATCCTGTTCGACGGCGCGCGGCTCGCCCGCAGCTTCACCGCCGAGATCGCCCCGGACGCGCGGCTCACCCTGTTCGAGGCCCTGGTCTTCGGCCGCGCCGCCAGGGGCGAGGTGATGCGCGACGGCGCGCTCACCGATTCCTGGCGCCTGCGCCGGGCCGGGCGCCTCGCCTACGCCGACACCTTCCGGCTCGAGGCCGACATCGCCGACACACTCGCCAAGCGGGCGGTCGCGGGCGGCGCCCGGGCGATGGCGACGCTGCTCCACCTCGCACCCGACGCGGAAAGCCGGCTCGACCAGGTCCGAGAGCTGATCGCAACGGCGGGCTGCGAGGGCCTAGCGGTCGAGGCCGGAGCCAGCGCCTGGAACGGGATGCTGAGCTTGCGCCTGCTCGGGGCCGAGATCGGCCCCTTGCGCCTCGCCGCCGCGCGGATCCTCGAGGGTTTTCGCGGCCGTCCGCTGCCGCGGGTCTGGCAGACCTGACGGCTCGGTTCTTGCCTGCACACTCTTGTCTGCCCAATCTTGCCTCGGCCACCAATCTTGCCTCGGCGTCGCGCCTCGGCGAAGGATGGAGGCCTCAACCGACCGGAGAGACCAGGCCCGTGCTGCTGACCCCCCGCGAGAAGGACAAGCTCCTCGTCGCCATGGCGGCGATGGTGGCCCGCAACCGCCTGTCCCGGGGCGTGAAGCTCAACCACCCGGAAGCGGTGGCGCTGATCACCGACTTCGTGGTCGAGGGCGCCCGCGACGGCCGCACCGTCGCCGAACTGATGCGGCTCGGCGCGCAGGTCCTCACCGCCGAGCAGGTGATGGAGGGCGTGCCGGAGATGATCCACGACATCCAGGTCGAGGCGACCTTCCCGGACGGCACCAAGCTCGTCACCGTCCACCACCCGATCCGCGGCACCCCCGCCGCCGACGTGCCCGGCGAGATCACCACGCCCGACGGCGAGATCGTGTTCAACGAGGGCGCGCCCCGCACGGTGGTCGAGGTCGCCAATACCGGCGACCGGCCGATCCAGGTCGGCTCGCACTACCACTTCTTCGAGGTCAACCCGGCGCTCCGCTTCGACCGCGACAAGGCGCGGGGCCAGCGCCTCGACATCGCGCCGGGCACCGCCGTGCGCTTCGAGCCGGGCTCGACCCGGGAGGTGGTGCTGATCCCGATGGGCGGCGGGCGCGCTGTGTACGGGTTCCGAGGTGATGTGATGGGGGCGCTGTGAGGGGCGCGAGTCCGCCGGTCCAAACTTCGACCTCATCCTGAGGTGCCCGCGCAGCGGGCCTCGAAGGAGGGCTCCAGACGACACTGCGATCCCTGGAGCCCTCCTTCGAGGCTCCGCGATCTCCGATCGCTCCACACCTCAGGATGAGGTCGGGAGTGGGATGAACCGAGGCGTGGAGGAGAGGTGACCCTGCCGGACGACCCCCATCAGATGCCCGACCATGCGCCGGACGACCAAGGCTCCACCGTCCCAGTTGACGAGGAAACGGCGCCCATCGTGAAGCCCGACGCGCTGTTCGCCCTGCGGGGCATCGCACGCCGCGCCCGCGCGAGGGCACGCCCGCCGGTCCCAAGCGCCGACCCGATCGGGGACTACCTCCTGGCCGAGGACGAGCGCACGAAAACCGAATCCACGACGCCCTCCCCCGCCCCGTCGACGCCTGCCTGACCGGACCCGCCGCCCATGTCCACCCCTCCCAAGTCCAACACCCCCAAGCCCGCCAGCCTCCCCCGCGCCGCCTACGCGGCGATGTTCGGGCCGACCAAGGGCGACCGCATCCGCCTCGCCGACACCTCCCTCGTCATCGAGGTCGAGCAGGACCACACCCGCTACGGCGAGGAGGTGAAGTTCGGCGGCGGCAAGGTGATTCGCGACGGGATGGGGCAGAGCCAGGCGAGCAACGCGGGCGGCGGCGTCGACACGGTGATCACCAACGCGGTGGTGCTCGATCACTGGGGCATCGTGAAGTGCGACGTCGGCCTGAAAGGGGGGCGGATCGCGGCGCTCGGCAAGGCCGGCAACCCGGACATCCAGGACGGCGTCACCATCGTGGTCGGGCCGGGCACGGAAGTCATTGCCGGTGAAGGCAAGATCCTCACCGCCGGCGGGTTCGACAGCCATATTCACTTCATCTGCCCGCAGCAGATCGACGAGGCGCTGAATTCCGGCATCACCACGATGCTCGGCGGCGGCACGGGGCCGGCCCACGGCACCTTCGCCACCACCTGCACGCCCGGCCCCTGGCACATCGCCCGGATGATCGAGGCGGCGGACGCCTTTCCGATGAACCTGGCCTTCGCCGGCAAGGGCAACGCCTCGAAGCCCGACAGCTTGGTCGAGATGATCCGGGCCGGCGCCTGCGCGCTCAAGCTGCACGAGGATTGGGGCACCACGCCGGCGGCGATCGATTGCTGCCTGTCGGTGGCCGACGCCCACGACATCCAGGTGATGATCCACACCGACACGCTCAACGAATCGGGCTTCGTCGAGGACACGATCGCGGCGTTCAAGGGCCGCACCATCCACGCCTTCCACACGGAGGGCGCCGGCGGCGGCCACGCGCCGGATATCATCAAGGTGGCGGGGCTGCCGAACGTGCTGCCCTCCTCCACCAACCCGACGCGGCCCTTCACCCGCAACACCATCGACGAGCATCTCGACATGCTGATGGTGTGCCACCACCTCGACCCGTCGATTCCGGAGGACCTCGCCTTCGCCGAGAGCCGGATCCGCAAGGAGACGATCGCCGCCGAGGACATCCTGCACGACATCGGCGCGCTCTCGATGATGTCGTCGGACAGTCAGGCGATGGGCCGGGTCGGCGAGGTGATCATCCGCACCTGGCAGACCGCCGACAAGATGAAGCGCCAGCGCGGCGCGCTGCCGGGCGATGCGTCTGGCAACGACAACGCGCGGGCCAAGCGCTACGTCGCCAAGTACACGATCAACCCGGCCATCGCCCACGGCATCTCGCGCCATATCGGCTCCGTGGAGGTCGGCAAGCTCGCCGACCTCGTGCTGTGGTCGCCGGCCTTCTTCGGGGTGAAGCCCGATCTCATCGTCAAGGGCGGCGCCATCGCGGCGGCGCCGATGGGCGACCCCAACGCCTCGATCCCGACCCCGCAGCCGGTGCATTACCGCCCGATGTTCGGCGCCTTCGGCCGGGTGCCGGCGGCGACGGCGCTCACCTTCGTGTCGAAGGCCGCGATCGAGGCGGGTCTTCGCGACAAGCTCGGGGTGATGAAGGAGCTGGTCGCGGTCGAGAACGTGCGCGGCGGCATCTCGAAGAAGAGCATGATCCACAACGACGCCACGCCGGTGATCGAGGTCGACCCCGAGACCTACGACGTGCGCGCCGACGGCGAATTGCTGGTCTGCGAGCCCGCCGAGGTGCTGCCGATGGCGCAGCGCTACTTCCTGTTCTGAGCTATCCTGCACCGCAGGAGGGCTCATCCATGCCCAAGCTCGCCGAGCGGGCGGCGCCGGATGCCGGCGTCTCGCCCGAGACCGACTACTTTCTCTGGACTCAAGGACAGGCCGCACTGATCCGGGCCGGCCGCTGGGCCGAACTCGATCGCGAGGCCCTGGCCGAGGAGATCGCCGATTTGGGCGGATCGCAGAAATCCGAGATCCGCTCACGCCTGACCGTCCTGCTGCATCACCTGCTGAACTGGGAGTTCCAACCGCAGCAGCGCAAATACGGCTGGCGCGCCACCATCCTCGAGCAGCGCGTGAGCCTGGACGACGTCGTGACGATGAGTCCGAGCCTGCGCGCCTGGCCGGCGGAGGTCCTGGCCAAAGCCTATCGCCTTGCCCGGGTGCGAGCCGCAGACGAGACCGGGCTGCCGGAGCGGAGCTTCCCGCAGGATTGCCCGTACACCCTGGCGCAGATCCTCGACGAGCGATTCTATCCGGGTCCGGATAAGCCGGATGTCATCTGATTTTTCTGAACGGAACCACATCATCCCATGATCCGCGCCACCCGCGTCATCCGCCGCGACGCCCTCGGCTCCGGCGAGATCGTCGACCGCATCGTGCTCGATTCCGGCGACCGGCACCGCCGCCGCATGGCGATGCGCGGCGTCGGCGGCCTCGCCTTCCTGCTCGACCTCCCCGAGCCGGCGGTGCTCGACGACGGCGACGCGCTCCGGCTCGAGGACGGACGCCTGGTCTGGGTCGAGGCGGCGGCGGAGAAACTCCTGGAGATCCGCGCGCCCACCGATCACGCCCTCAAGCGGCTGATCTGGCACATCGGCAACCGGCACATCCCGGCCGAGATCGGCCCCGATGCGCTCTGGATCGCCCACGACCACGTGCTCGCCGCGATGGTGGAGGGCCTGGGCGGCACCGCGACCCCGGTGGAACGGCCGTTCCGGCCCGAGGGCGGCGCCTATGCGGGCGGGCATTCCCACGACCATGGGCACGGTCACGGGCCTCACCACCATCATGACCATTCCCATGGCTGAAGCGGTCCCGGACGCCCTGGTGCTGCTCGCCTGGCTCTCGCCGGGCTACCCCGTCGGCGCCTACGCCTACTCGCACGGCCTCGAATGGGCGGTGGAGGCCGGCGACGTGCACGACGAGGCGTCGTTGCGGGACTGGCTCGCCGACGTCCTGAAGCACGGGGCCGGGCGCAGCGACGCGATCCTGGCCGCCCACGCCCACCGGGCCGCGGCGGCGGGGGATGCCGAGGCGCTGATCGCCGTCAACGACCTCGCCCTGGCGCTCAGCCCGTCGCGAGAGCTGCACCTCGAGACCAGCCAGCAGGGCCGCTCCTTCCTCGACGCCACCCGCGCCGCCTGGGACGTGCCGCGCCTCGCTGGCTTGAGTGCCCGTCTCGACGGGCCGGTGGCCTATCCGGTCGCGGTCGGCCTCGCCGCGGGCGCACATGGGCTCGATCGCGGCACGGTGCTGGCGGCCTATCTCGCGGCCTTCCTGCAGAACCTCGTCTCGGCGTCCCTGCGCCTCGCCCCCGTCGGCCAGACCGCCGGCACGCGGGTGGTCGCCGCCCTGATGCCGCTCGCCGCGTCCCTGGCGCGCGCGGTGCAGGACCTGCCGCTCGACGAAGCGGGCACAGCGACGGTGCGCCTCGATCTCGGCTCGTTCCGGCACGAGACGCAGTATACGCGGATCTTCCGGTCGTGACACCGATGGTCCGGATAGGAAACTCAACCAATCGCGCTTCATATAAATCTCATCTGAATATATATTATCTTTGAGAAAAGAGACCCTCGTCGGCTCACAGGCGCGGCGCCCGCCTACTCCTCCCCCCTCTGCGGGGGAGGGTGGCCTGCG
>NZ_LWHQ01000082.1:3329-7512 GCF_001653715.1 Methylobacterium platani | reverse complement strand
GACCACCCTCCCCCGCAGAGGGGGGAGGGTCGAGCGCGAGCGGTCCACCGATTGAGCACATCCCGCACGCGATGCCGCACCCCACCCGTGCCCCGGGACCCCTCCGCCCCACGGAACGTTTGGTGAGCAATCGCGTCGCGGCCCAACGGCCGAGCTGGCGCAGGCGCCCTCGCGTCGTCACCTCGTTCTCGGCCGGGAGGCCCCATGGACAAGTCCGATTCCCCACGCCCGACGCGCCGGAGCGTTCTGGAGAGCGGCGTCGCCGCGGCGGCCGTGCTGGGCTTTGCCGGCCGCGTCCAGGCGGCGCCCCCTCCGGCGCCGCAGATGCCCCCGGCGCTCGCCGCCGAGCCCGCCACGCCTCGCATGCCGGTGACCCTCCAGGTCAACGGCCAGGCCCGGCCCCTCGAAGTCGATCCCCGCACCACGCTCCTCGACGCCCTGCGCGAGCGCATCGGGCTGACCGGCTCGAAGAAGGGCTGCGACCACGGCCAGTGCGGCGCCTGCACGGTGCTGGTGAACGGCCGGCGGATCAATTCCTGCCTGACGCTGGCGGTGATGCACGAGGGCGACGAGATCAAGACCATCGAAGGTCTGGCGGAGGGCGACCAGCTGCACCCGCTCCAGGCCGCCTTCGTCAAGCATGACGGCTTCCAGTGCGGCTACTGCACGCCCGGCCAGATCTGCTCGGCCGCCGGGATGCTGAACGAGGCCAAGGCCGGCTGGCCCAGCACCGTGACGCAGGACCTGACCGAGAAGGTCGCGCTGACCGACGCGGAGATCCGCGAGCGGATGAGCGGCAACATCTGCCGCTGCTCCGCCTACCCGAACATCGTCGCGGCGATCCGCGACGCCGGCGGCACCGCGACGCGGCTCTGAGGGGACGACCGATGAAGGCTTTCACCTACGAGCGCCCCGCCAGCGTGGCGGAGGCGGCCAAGGCGGTCGTCGCGCAGCCGAATGCCCGCTTCATCGCCGGGGGCACCAACCTCCTCGACCTGATGAAGCTGCAGATCGAGACGCCGACCCACCTCGTCGACGTCAACCGCCTGCCCCTGGACACGATCGAGGCGACCCGGGAGGGGGGCTTGCGCATCGGCGCGATGGTGCGCAATTCCGATCTCGCCGCCGACGAGCGGGTCCGGCGCGACTACGGCGTGCTCTCGCGCGCGCTGCTCGCCGGCGCCTCGGGCCAGCTGCGCAACAAGGCGACCACCGCCGGCAACCTCCTGCAACGCACCCGCTGCCCGTACTTCTACGACACCGCGATGCCGTGCAACAAACGCCAGCCCGGCTCCGGCTGCTCGGCGATCGGAGGCTTCAACCGCATCCTGGCGGTGGTCGGCACCTCCGACCAGTGCATCGCCACCCACCCCTCCGACATGGCGGTGGCGATGCGGGCGCTCGACGCCACGGTCGAGACCGTGACGCCGGAGGGGGCCGAGCGACGGATCCCGATCGCCGACCTGCACCGCCTGCCCGGCGACACGCCGCAGGTCGAGACCACACTCAAGCCCGGCGAGATCATCACCGCCGTGACCCTGCCGGCGCCGGTGCGCGGCCGCCACGTCTACCGCAAGGTGCGCGACCGGGCGTCCTATGCCTTCGCCCTCGTGTCGGTGGCGGCGATCATCGAGGCCGACGGGAGCACGATCCGCTCGGCGCGTCTCGCCTTCGGCGGTCTCGCCCCCAAGCCCTGGCGGGTGGCGGAGGCCGAAGAGGCGCTGGTGCGCGAGGGTGCGGGCGCCGCCGGCGAGGCGGCCCTGCGGGGCGCCCGCGGCCACGGCGCCAACGACTTCAAGATCCCGCTCGCCAAGCGCACCCTCGCGGCCGCCGTCGCCGAGGCGACGCGCGCCTGATCGCCGGAATCGGAGAACAGCCATGGACATGAGCCAGCCGATCGGCGTCACGCCCCTCGACATGCACCCCGACGGCCCGGTGGGCCAGCCGATCGACCGCGTCGACGGCCCGCTCAAGGTGACGGGCCACGCCACTTACGCCTACGAGAGCCGGGAAATGGCGAATCCCGGCTACGGCTTCGTCGTCACGGCGACGATCGCCAAAGGGCGCATCACGGACATCGACACCGCGGCCGCCGAGCGGATGCCGGGCGTCGTCCACGTGCTCACCCACCGCAACGTGCCGCCCCAGGGCGAGAAGAAGGAGCAGGTCGGCCCGCTGCTCGCCGATACCGAGATCAGGCATTGGGGCCAGCCGGTCGCCCTCGTCGTCGCCGAGAGCTTCGAGGAGGCCCGCGCCGCGGCGGCCGCCATCCGCGTGACGTATGACGAGCAGAAGGGCTCGTACGTGCTCGCCGACGCGCTCGGAGAGGCGAAGAAGCCCGAGAAGGCGCGCACGCCGCCGGATTCGTCCCTCGGCGACTTCGAGGCCGGCTTCGCGTCGGCCCCGGTAAAGATCGACGCGCGCTACACCACCCCGGTGCAGAGCCACGCGATGATGGAGCCGCACGCCACGATCGCGGCGTGGGAGGGTGACAAGGTTACCCTCATCACCGCCAACCAGATGCCCAATCGCGGCCAGGATGCGCTGGCCGCGGTGTTCAAGCTACAGAGGGACAATGTCCGGCTGATCAGCCGCTTCATCGGCGGCGGCTTCGGCGGCAAGCTCCAGCCGCAGGCCGACGCGATCCTGGCGGCCCTCGCCTCGAAGAACCTGAACGGCCGGCCGGTGAAGATCGCGCTCACCCGCCAGCAGGTCTTCCACGTCACGACCCGGCGCTCGGACACGGTGCAGCGGGTCCGCCTCGGCGCCGACCGCGACGGCAAGCTCACCGCCATCGCCCACGAATCCTGGTCCGACACCGCGCCGGGCGACAGCTTCTTCGAGACCTCGGCCAACGTCACCCGCTCGCTCTACGCCGCCCCCAACCGCCTGACGGCGCATCGGCTCGCGAACCTCAATCTGCCGCTCGCCTCCTCGATGCGGGCGCCCGGCGAGGCGGTCGGGATGCTGGCCTTCGAATGCGCCATGGACGAGCTGGCCGAGGCGCTGGCCCTCGACCCGATCGAGCTGCGCATCCGCAACGAGCCGGCCCAGGACCCGGAGAAGCACGTACCCTTCTCGACCCGCCAGCTCGTGCCCTGCCTGCAGGAGGGCGCGCGGCGCTTCGGCTGGGACCGGCGCAATCCGAAGCCGGGTTCGGTGCGGGACGGGCAGTGGATGGTCGGCACCGGCGTCTCGGCGGCGGCGCGCCTCAACCCGCTCCAGCGGGCCAAGGCGCGGGTGCGGCTTGATCCCGACGGGACGCTGACCGCCCGGATGGCGATGACCGACATCGGCACCGGCACCTACACGATCCTGAGCCAGATCGCCGCCGAGATGCTCGGCGTGAAGGTCTCGCAGGTGCGGATGATCCTCGGTGACACCGCCGACCCGATGTCGTCGGGCTCCGGCGGCTCGTTCGGCGCCGCCTCGTCGGGCTCGGCGCTCTACATGGCCTGCGAGGCGCTGCGCGGGCAGCTCCTGGCGAAAACCGACCTGGAGCCCAAGAACGCCGTCTTCACCGACGGCCGGATCACCTCGGGCAACCGCTCGGCGGCCCTGCGCGACCTGATCGGGCCGGGTCTCGAGGCCGAGGGCGAGATCATGCCGGGCGAGAACGAGAAGAAGTTCTCGCAATATTCCTACGGCGCGCACTTTGCCGAGGTCGGGGTCGATGCCGATACCGGCGAGATCCGGCTGCGGCGGATGCTCGGCGTGTTCACCGGCGGGCGCATCCTCAACCCCAAGACCGCGCGCTCGCAGGCGATCGGCGGCATGGTGTTCGGCGTCGGCGCCGCCTTGATGGAGGCGATCGAGGTCGATCCGCGCTACGGCACCTTCGTCAACCACGACCTCGCCGAGTACCACGTGCCGGTCCACGCCGACCTGCCGGAGATCGACGCGGTGTTCCTCCCCGAGCTCGACGACAAGGCCAACCCGCTGAAGAGCAAGGGCTTGGGCGAACTGGGGATCTGCGGCGCGGGCGCCGCGGTGGCGAACGCAGTCTACAACGCGACCGGGATCCGGATCCGGGACTATCCGCTGACCCTGGACAAGATCCTGGAGGGGTTCACCGCGAAGGAGATGGGGCAGCGGCGGGCGTAGTGCGCCGCTGGCACTAGCGCCAGCATTCGAAAAGAAGGCACAGGCTTCTCCTCTCCCCGCGGGCGGCAGGGCTGTCCGG
>NZ_LWHQ01000082.1:0-3271 GCF_001653715.1 Methylobacterium platani | reverse complement strand
GTAGGGGTGAGGGTGCTACGGCTCTGAGTCTAGGTCTCACCGTTACGCTGTCGGCACGACGGTCGCAGCCTCACACGGAAGCGTGTCACCCTCACCCCCGGCCCCTCTCCCACACGGGAGAGGGGAGACGCGCTTTTTCTTAAAAGGGATTTTCCCCGGACAACCCTGCCGCCCGTGGGGAGAGGAGACACCCGCGCATCGTCGTCGCCCCTGGTCACACCCCCCACCCCCGGGCTAGCACGAGACTCCCTCCCCTCACCCGGAGCCCGCGCCTTGCTCGACGACCGCCAGCCGCCGCCCCGCTTCAACGGCGCCCGCTAC
The DNA here is from genome assembly GCF_001653715.1 of Methylobacterium platani. GTDB lineage: Bacteria > Pseudomonadota > Alphaproteobacteria > Rhizobiales > Beijerinckiaceae > Methylobacterium > Methylobacterium platani. The sequence goes on along the minus strand of NZ_LWHQ01000082.1, from coordinate 2,950 downwards.
TGCCTGGAGGCCAACGCCCGGGAGCGCGGCGACAAGCCGGCGCTGGTCATGGTCGGGGACGAGGGCCGCACCGAGATCATGACCTTCGGCGAGGTCGACCGGGCGGTCAGGAGCGTCGCGGCCGGCTTGCGCGATCTCGGGCTGCCGGCGGGCGCCCGGGTGATGATCCGCATGGGCAACGACGCGGATTACGTCGTCACCTATTTCGCGACACTCGCCGCCGGCCTGGTGGCGCAGCCCTCCTCGCCGCAGCTTACCGCGGCCGAGGCGGCGTTCCTGATGCAGGATTCCGACGCCGCGGTGATCGCGGCGGCCGACGACTGCCCCCTCGACCCGGAGGCGTGCCGCGGCCGGATCGTGCTGCGCCGCGACGACATCGCCCGCCTGCGGGCCGGCCCGCCCCTCGAGGCCTACGCCGACACCGCCGCCGACGATCCGGCGACGCTCGTCTACACCTCCGGCACCACCAGCCGGCCGAAGGGGGTGCTGCACGCCCACCGCACCATCTGGGGCCGGCGGCCGATGCACGATTTCTGGCTCGGCCTGCGCGAGGACGACGTGGTGCTGCATGCCGGCACCATGAACTGGACCTACACGCTGGGCGTCGGCATCCAGGATCCCTGGGCCCGGGGCGCCACCACGGTGCTCTATAACGGGCGGCGCGATCCCGCCCTGTGGCCGGCCCTGATCGCCCGCCATCGCGCCACCCTGTTCGCCGCGGTGCCGAGCCTCTACCGGCAGATCCTCAAATACGCGGATCTCTCGGCCCACGACCTGTCGTCCCTGCGCCACGGCATCACGGCGGGCGAGGCCCTGTCGCCCGGGCTGCTGGCCGAGTGGCGGGCCGCCGCCGGCACGCCGCTCCACGAGGCGCTCGGGATGAGCGAGATCTCGACCTACATCTCGACGAGCCCCCTCGTCCCGATCAAGCCGGGCTCGCCGGGCAAGCCGCAGCCGGGGCGGCGGGTCGCGATCCTCCCCGCCGACGGCGCGCCGGAGCCGCTGCCGACGGGCGAGGTCGGGTTGCTTGCCATCCACCGCTCCGACCCGGCCCTGATGCTCGGCTACTGGAACCGGCCCGAGGAAGAGGCCGCGGTGATGAAGGGCGAGTGGTTTACCGGCGGCGACCTCGCCTCCCTCGATGCCGACGGCTACGTCTGGTTCGAAGGCCGCAACGACGACATCATGAACGCCTTCGGCTACCGGGTGTCGCCGAACGAGGTCGAGAGCGCGCTGATCGCCCATCCCGACGTGCAGGAGGTCGCGGTGACCGAACTGCCCGTCCGCGACGACGTGCGGGTGATCGCCGCCTTCGTGGTGCCGAAGCCCGGGAGGGAGCCGCGGCGGGACGCGCTGCTGGCCTGGTGCGGCGAGCGGCTCGCCGCCTACAAGTGCCCGCGGGAGGTCGTCTTCCTGGAGGCGCTGCCGCGCACGCCGAACGGCAAGGTGCAGCGCAAGCGCCTCGCCGTCGAACCACGCCCGGCCTAGTCAGGCAGGATCGCCACCGCCCGGGTCCAGCCCGCCGAGGCCGCCCTGATCTTCACCGGGAAGCACGCGACCGTGAAACCGGTCGCCGGCAGGGCTTCGAGGTTGGCGAGCTTCTCGATCTGGCAGTAGCCGGCCTCGGCGCCGGCCTTGTGACCCTCCCAGATCAGGCTCGCGTCGCCGGTCTCGGCGTAGCGCCGGGCGGTGTGGGAGAACGGCGCGTCCCAGCTCCAGGCATCGGTGCCGACGACCCGCACGCCCTGCCCCGTTAGGTGCAGGGTCGCGGCGCGGCCCATGCCGCAGCCGGTATCGACGTAGTCGGCCTGCCCGTAGCGCGAGCCGGCGCGGGTGTTGACGAGCACGATGTCGAGGGGCTGGAGCCGATGGCCGATCCGGGCGAGTTCGCGGTCGATCTCGTCGGGGGTCACCACGTGGCCGTCGGGCAGGTGGCGGAAATCGAGCTTCACGCCGGGGCGGTAGCACCAGTCGAGGGGCACCTCGTCGATGGTGATCGCCCGGGCGCCGCCATCCATGGTCGGGTGGTAGTGCCAGGGCGCGTCGAGATGGGTGCCGTTATGGGTGGAGAGCTGCACGCTCTCGACCGCCCAGCCCTGGCCGTCCGGCAGGTCCGCGGGCTTGAGGCCCGGGAACAGCCCGGCCACCATCGGTGCCGAGGTGGCGTGGTCCATGTAGGTGACGGTCGGGCGCTGGAACGGCGGATCCGCCGGAACGTCGTTCTCGATCGCGATCGAGAGGTCGATCAGTCGGGGCATTCCGGTGGCTCCTTCGATGGTGTAGCGGCATCCATCGCCCCGCCGGACGGTCCTGACAAGCCGGCGGGCCCGGACCGACGAGAGACCCGCATGATGCCGACGATCCGCGCTATCGAGGATGCCGACGTACCGGCGGTGATCGCCCTGTGGCACGCGGCCGGGGTGGCCCGGCCCTGGAACGACCCGGCGACCGACATCGCCTTCGCCCGGCGGGGACCGCACGGTACCGTGCTGGTGGCGGAGGCCGAGGGCCGGATCGTCGGAACCGCCATGGCCGGCGAGGACGGGCATCGCGGCTGGCTCTACTACGTCGCGGTCGACCCAGGCCATCAGGGCGGCGGGCTCGGGCGGGCGATGGTCGAGGCCGGCGAGGCGTGGCTCGCGGCGCGTGGCGTGTGGAAGGTGCAGCTGCTGGTCCGGCGCGGGAACGAGGCGGTGCTCGGGTTCTACGATCACCTCGGCTATCGCGACACGACCGCCGTGTGCCTGCAGAAGGTGATCGCGCAGGGGTGAGAATTTTATGGATCTACAAGGGGGTACCGTCCGGAACCGTTCAATCCCAAGCACAACCTCATCCTGAGATGTCAGTCGACACGATACACGACACGATCTCCGTCGCCCTGCGGTCGGCCTCGCGGCCCATCGTTGGCCGACCCCCTTTCCCGGACGACTGCAGCGTCAGCGGAAGACGA
>NZ_LWHQ01000081.1:13203-13451 GCF_001653715.1 Methylobacterium platani | reverse complement strand
GCGACAAGTCCACCCCGGGCCTGCTTCTCGGCGCCACCAGCATGAACCTGCCGGCGATCTACATCCCGGCAGGCCCGATGCTGCGCGGCAACTGGCAGGGCAAGGTGCTGGGCTCCGGCTCCGACAGCTGGAAGTACTGGGATGAACTCCGCGCCGGCAAGATCACCGACCAGGACTGGCTCGGGATCGAGGGCGGCATCGCCCGCTCCTACGGCACCTGCATGACCATGGGCACCGCCTCGACCATG
>NZ_LWHQ01000081.1:0-13126 GCF_001653715.1 Methylobacterium platani | reverse complement strand
GCGCATCGTCGACATGGTGTGGGAGGACCTGACCCCGCAGCGGATCCAGACGCGGGAGGCCTACGAGAACGCCATCGCGGTCGCGATGGCGATGGGCTGCTCGACCAACGCCATCATCCACCTGATCGCCATGGCGCGCCGGGCCGGCCACGCCATCGGCCTCGACGATTTCGAGCGCTACAGCCGCATCGTGCCGGTGATCGGCAACGTCCGCCCCAGCGGCAACACCTACCTGATGGAGGACTTTTTTTACGCCGGCGGCATCCGGGCGCTGATGAACGAGATCCGCGAGCACCTGCATCTCGACTGCCTGACGGTGAGCGGGCGGACGCTCGGCGAGGTGATCGATGGCGCCAAGGTCCACAATGCCGACGTGATCCGGCCGCTGTCGAACCCGGTCTACGGCCAGGGCTCGCTCGCGGTGCTCAAGGGCAACCTCGCGCCGAGCGGCTGCGTCATCAAGCCGGCGGCGATGGACCAGCGCTTCCTCAAGCACTCCGGCCCGGCGCTCGTCTTCGACGATTACCCGTCTCTCAAGGCGGCGATCGACGACGAGAACCTCGACGTCACCGCCGACCATGTGCTCGTCCTGCGCAATGCCGGGCCGCAGGGCGGCCCGGGCATGCCGGAATGGGGCATGCTGCCGATGCCGAAGAAGCTCCTCAGGCAAGGCCACCGCGACATGCTGCGCCTGTCGGATGCGCGGATGAGCGGCACCAGCTACGGCGCCTGCGTGCTCCACGTCGCGCCGGAATCCTTCATCGGCGGGCCGCTGGCGCTCCTGCGCACCGGCGACATCGTCAGCGTCGACGTCGAGGCGCGCTCGATCCGCATGGAGGTGTCGGACGAGGAGCTGGCGCAGCGCCGCGCCGCCTGGACCCCGCCCGCGCCCCGCTACGAGCGCGGCTACGGCGTGATGTTCTCGCGCCACATCCAGCAGGCGGACGAGGGCTGCGACTTCGACTTCCTGCGCACCGAGTACGGCGCCCCGGTGCCCGAGCCGGCGATCTACTGATAGGGCTCCGGGTAACGACCCGGAGCCCCCGATGACCCGCCCGAAGGGAACCGCCGCCGCGACCGGCCGCTCGCTGCGGCTCTATCGCGGCGAGGCCGCGCCGCACGCCGCGATGGACGCGCTCTACCGCCGCTTCGTGCGGCCGGGCGACCTCGTCTTCGATATCGGCGCCCATGTCGGGGATCGCGTCGCGGCGTTCCGGCGCCTCGGCGCTCGCGTCGTGGCGCTGGAGCCGCAGCCCGGGCCGGCTCGCGCCCTGCGCCTGCTCCACGGCCGCGACGCGAGCGTGACCCTGGTGGCGGCGGCGGTCGGCGACGCGGCGGGCGAGGTCGCGTTCCACCTCAACTCCGCGAACCCGACGGTGTCCTCGGCCTCGGCGGCGTTCGTCGCCGGGGCGTCGGGCGCGCCGGGCTGGGAGGGGCAGGTCTGGGACCGGACGATCACGGTGCCGGCCACCACCCTCGACCGGCTGGTGGCGGAGCACGGGCGCCCGGCCTTCGTGAAGATCGACGTCGAGGGGTACGAGGACCGGGTCCTGGCGGGAGTGTCGGCGCCGCTGCCGGCCCTGTCGTTCGAGTTCACCACCATCGCGCGCGACGTGGCCCTGCGCTGCCTCGACCGGCTCGCGGCGCTGGGCGCCTACGGCTTCGACGTCGCGCTCGGCGAGAGCCAGGCCCTGCATTTCGGCCGGCCGATCGGCCGCGAGGCGATGGCGGCGCATCTGATGGGGCTGCCGCAGGCGGCGAATTCCGGGGATGTCTACGCGATGCTGGCGCGCTGAGCGCCGGCACGCCCCTTCCGTTCGGACACCCTTCATCTCTCCGGGCGACGCTGGCGGCAAGCGGCGTGGAGGGACGGCATGGTCGGCCGGATCGGACACTGTCTTGGGGTGGGCTTGCTTGCGGCGGTCCTGAGCCTGCCGGCGATCGGCGGGGAGGCCCGGGCTGGCGCGCCCGACGCCCGGGACCGGGTGCAGCGCGCCCTCGACGCGATGACGCGGCACGACCTGTGCGCGCGGGACGACGCGGGCCTGAAGCGGCTCCATCGCCGGCTGTCGCGGATCCCCGACGGGTCAGGGAGCGCGCGGCGGTGACGGGCCGGTCGCCTGGACGGGACCGGCACCGTCCCGGTGGCGGCTCACGCCGAGCGGACGATCTTCGTGATGGCGAGCGGCGGGCGGCCGGACTTTTCCGCGATGTCCCGGTCCTGCTCCTCGATCACCTGGCGGACGGCGCCGTCGACGTCGTGCTCGAGCGTGGCCGTCCGCGGCACGCGCCGGTTGGAGCGGCGCGAGCCGTCCTCGTAGTAGACGTCGAACAGGACGTAGCCGGTGTCCTGGACCTTGGGCTTCTGCTTCGAACGCAACATGGTCGTTGTCTCTTCTTGGCGGCGGGGCGCACGACGTCGGGGCGCGGCCGTCGGCCGCGCCGCGTGCGGCCCGCGCCGCGAGGGGGGAGGATCGATCGGACGATGGCGGTCCTTCGGGCGCCAGGTCGGGGGGGTCCGCCGCGGACGGGCGGGCGCGCGACGCGAGCGAGGATATGGGCTCGAACGCCGCCGAACGCCAGCGCGAAGCGCCAGCGTCGATGCCGCAGTGCGAAAGGAACCCCGGGGACGGGCCCCCGGGAAAGGAACCTCGGCGGTGTCCGGCGATCAGCCGGTATACATCACCGCCGCCACCGGGGCGGCCTTGGTCCGGCCCGAATGGCTCATCGACCAGATCGACCACGCGGCCAGAGCCGAGCAGGAGAGCAGCACCAGCCCGCGGACATAGCGGCCGCGGTGGATGTCGCGCACCGCGTAGACCGGCATCAACGCCGCCTTGGCGAGGTTGCGCAGGGCGAGAACCATCAGGATCGCCAGGAAGGCCGTCACAGTCCCGAGCATGCCCCATCCCCCTTCAGATTGAGCCACCGCGGCCGAGCTTAGCCCGGCAACACGGCGAAACGAAGTCATGCACCGGTCGACGAGATGACGCGGGTCCCCGCCCTCATTTGAGCTTGCGGGCTCGCGCGGGGCGTGGACATCCCCGTCTCCCGGCGGGCCGGAGAGGGGATGGGCCCGCGCCGCACCCGGCCATGCGCGACCGATCGCAAGCCCGTTCGGGAGATGTCCGCCCTCGTCGCGCGCCCGGCCGGCACGACCCCTTCAGACGGCAAGACTGCGCCCCGGATGGTTAACGGAACGTAACGCCTCAATAGCCCCGCGCCGCATCGACCGCGTCCGGCGGCACCCGCCCCGCGCGCACGGCCTCGGCCGCGGCGAGCAGGGTGCGGGCGACCGCCTGCGGGCTCGCCTCGCAGGCCTCGTGCGGGGTGACGCGGATCGCCGGATGGTCCCAGAACGGATGGGCGGCGGGCAGCGGCTCGGCGGCGAACACGTCGAGGGCGGCGCCGGCGAGGTGGCCGGATTCGAGCGCCGCGAGGAGGTCGGCCTCGACGAGGTGCTCGCCGCGGCCGACCTGGATCAGGTAGCCGCCCGGGCGCAGGCACGACAGGAGCGCCGCATCGATCAGGCCGCGCGTCTCCGCCGTGAGCGGCAGCAGGTTCACCAGCACCTCGCTCCCGGCAAGCATCGCCGAAAGACCGTCGGGCCCGTGACGGTGGGCGATGCCGGGACCGCTGCCCTGCGGGGTGCGGCTCCAGGCCCGGACCGGGAAGCCGAGGGCGGCGAGGTCGCCGGCGACCCGCCGGCCGATCTGGCCGTAGCCGAGGATCCCGACCGGCACCGCGCTGGCGTCGCGCGGGTAGAGGCGGCGCCAGACCCGGTCGCGCTGGTTCGCGGCGTAGGCCGCGAAGCGGCGCTGGTGGCCGATCACGTGCCAGAGCACGAAGCCCGACATCGCCCGCGCCTGATCGGGATCGACCACCCGCACCACCGGCAGGTCCCGCGGGCGCCCGGGGCAGGCGAGCAGGTTGTCGACGCCGGCCGCGATCGAGCACAGGGCGGCGAGGTTGGGGTATTGGGGCAGCGCGTCGGCGGGCGGGCGCCAGCCCAGCGCCAGGCGCACCCGTTCGGGGTTCGGCGCGGGATGATCCAGGATCTCGACATGATCGGAAATCCCGGCAAGCGCCGTGCCGAACAGCCCGCGCAGGTCGGTGGTGGTGCTCAGGAGCACGCAGGGCAGGCGGTCCACGCTCACGCCGCCTGCCGCACCCGGCCCGGCACCGCGTCGAGGAGCGCGCGGGTATAGGGATGCTCCGGATTGGCGAACAGCGCGCCCGCGGTCTTGAGCTCGACGATCTCGCCCTGGCGCATCACCGCGATCCGGTCGCAGATCTGGGCCGCCACCCGCAGGTCGTGGGTGATGAACAGCATCGACAGGCCGAGGCGCGTCTTCAGGTCTTCCAGCAGCGCCAGCACCTGGGCCTGGACCGAGACGTCGAGGGCCGAGACCGCCTCGTCGGCGACCAGGACCTCGGGTTCGAGCGCCAGCGCCCGGGCGATGCCGATGCGCTGGCGCTGGCCGCCGGAGAACTCGTGGGGGAAGCGCTCCAGCGCCTTCTCGTCGAGGCCGACGAGGCCGAGGAGGCGGCGCGCCCGCTCCATCGCCTCGCCGGGCGGCACCCCGTGCGCCACCGGCCCGTCGGCGATGATCTTACCCACGCTGCGGCGCGGGTTGAGCGAGGCGAAGGGGTCCTGGAAGATCATCTGGATGCGGCTGCGGGCCTGGCGCAGGGGCTCGCCCCGCAAGCCCGTCAGGTCGGTGTCGCCGAGGCGAATGCGCCCGGAATCGGGTTCGATCAGCCGCATCACCAGGCGGGCGACCGAGGACTTGCCCGAGCCCGATTCGCCGACGAGGCCGAGCGTCTCGCCGCGATGGAGCGCGAAGGCGACGTCGCGGGCCGCCGCGGTCCGGCGCTTTGCCCGCCACAGGCCGCCGCCGGTGACGTAGGTCTTCTGCAGGCCCGTCACCTCGACCGCCTTCGGCCCCGAGAGGGGAGGGCGGGCCGGCGGGTCCATGGTCGGCACCGCGGCGAGCAGGGCGCGGGTGTAGGCCGCCTGCGGCCGGCCGAGCACGGCCGATGCCGGTCCCTCCTCCACCACCCGGCCGTGGCGGAGCACCAGCACCCGGTCGGCGATCTCCGCCACCACGCCGAAATCGTGGGTGATGAACAGGACCGCCATGTCGCGGCGGGTCTGGAGGTCGCGGATCAGCTTGAGGATCTGGGCCTGCGTCGTGACGTCGAGCGCCGTCGTCGGCTCGTCGGCGACGAGCACTGCGGGTTCCAGCGCCAGCGCCATCGCGATCATCGCCCGCTGGCGCTGGCCGCCGGAGAGCTGGTGGGGATAGGAGCGCACGATCTGCTCCGGGTTCGGCAAGCCCACCTCGCCAGCGAGCGCCACCGCGCGGGCGCGGCGCTCCTTGGGGGCGAGCATCCCGTGCGCCTCGAACATCTCGGCCATCTGGTCGCCGATCCGCATCAGCGGATTGAGCGCCGTCATCGGCTCCTGGAAGATCATCGCGATCCGCCGGCCGCGCGTGTCGCGCCAGCCCGCCTCGTCCTGCGCGAGCAGGTCGGTGTCGCCGAGGCGGATCGTGCCGCCGACCGGCCGCACCGCCTTCGGGAGAAGCCCCATCAGCGCGTGGGCGCACATCGACTTGCCCGAGCCCGATTCGCCGACGAGGCACAGGATCTCGCCGGCCACGAGATCGAAGGACACGCCGTCGACGGCGTTCGCCCGGTCGCCGCCCTGCGGCAGGGCGAGGCTCAAGGAGCGGACCGAGGCGGCGATCCGGCGGGTGTCGGCATCCATCTCAGCGCAATCCATCTCAGCGCAGTCCATCTCAGCGCTCTTGGGACAGGCGCGGGTTGAGGGCGTCGTTCAGCCCCTCGCCGATCAGGTTGAGGGCGAGCACGGTGAGGAGGATCAGGAGGCCCGGGAAGGCGGTGATCCACCAGGCCTGCCGGATGACGGTGCGGCCGGCCCCGACCATGTAGCCCCAGGACATCCGGTTGGGATCGCCGAGGCCGAGGAACGACAGCGAGGATTCGAGCAGGATCGCGGTGGCGACCATCAGCGAGGCCAGGACCACGATCGGCGACAGGGTGTTGGGCAGGACCTCCCGGCGCAGGATGGTGAAGGTGGTCTGCCCGGTCACGATCGCCGCCTGGACGTATTCGCGCGAGCGCAGGCTCAGCACCTCGCCCCGCACCAGCCGGGTCACCGGCGGCCAGCTCACCAGCGCGATGGCGAGGATCATCGAGGAGAGCGAGGGCTGCAGGATCGCGACGAGCACGATGGCGAGCGCGAAGCTCGGCACGGTCTGGAACAGCTCGGTGAAGCGCATCAGCGCATCGTCGACCCGGCCGCCGAGATAGCCGGCGAGCGCGCCGAGCGGCACGCCGATCAGCAGGGCGGCGAGCGTCGAGACGAGGCCGACGATCAGCGAGACCCCGGCCCCGTGCATCAGCCCGGCGGCGATGTCGCGCCCGAGCGCGTCGGTGCCGAGCGGCACCCGCTCCAGGGTGAAGGGCGGCACGAAGGGCCGCTGCACCATGCGCCAGGGCGAGGTCGGGTAGAGGATCGGCGCCAGCAGCGCCGCCGCGACGACGAGCGCCAGGATCACGAGCCCGATCACCGCGCCCGGATGGCGCAGGAAGGCGGCGAGCGGGCCGCGGCGGCGCGAGCGCGCGGGGGCGGCGAGCGGAACGGCGGTCTCCATCACGCCACCTCGATGCGGGGATCGACCGCGCGGTAGACCACGTCGGTGACGAGGTTGAAGACCAGCACCATCGCGGAGGAGACCACGAAGACGCCGAGCAGGAGGTTGTAGTCGCGCTGGAGCAGCGCCTCGTACATCAGCCGCCCGATCCCCGGCCAGGCGAAGACCGTCTCGGTCAGCACCGCGCCGCCGACGAGGGTGCCTGCCTGGAGGCCGGCCAGCGTCACCACCGGCAGGAGGGCGTTGCGCAGGACGTGCCGGCGCTGGATCACCCCCTCGGCGAGGCCCTTGGCCCGCGCCGTCTTGACGAAGTCGAGGCGCGAGACCTCGAGCATCGAGGAGCGGGTCATCCGCACGTAGACCGCCATGAAGAACAGCCCGAGGGTCATGGCCGGCAGGACCAGATGGTGGGCGACGTCGAGGATCCGGGCAAGGCCGGTGTAGCCGGCGCCGACCGTCTCGAAGCCGAAGCTCGGCAGCCAGTCGAGCCGGACCGAGAACAGGATGATCGCCATCAGCGACACCCAGAACAGCGGCGTGGCGTAGAACAGGAGCGCCATCCCGGTGATCGCGGTGTCGGCGAGGGTGCCGGCCCGCCGCGCGGCGAGCGCGCCGAGCCACACGCCGAGCGAGAGCGAGATCAGGAAGGCGGTGCCGGTGAGGAGCAGGGTCGCCGGCAGCCGCTCGCCGATCAGCGTCGCCACCGGCATCTGCTGGCGCACCGAGTAGCCGAGATCGAGCCCGGCGATGCTGCGCAGGTAGGCGGCGAGCTGGGTCGGCAGCGGCTGGTCGAGGGCGAATTTCTCGCGCAGCTGGGCGATGAAGACCTCGTCGCCCGCCCCCGCCTCGCCGGCCATCACCAGGGCCGGATCGCCGGGGGCGAGGCGGATCAGGAAGAAGTTCAGGACCACGATGGCGAGGAGCACCACGATGCCCTTCCCCACCCGCCGCGCGACGAAGCCCAGCATGCCCTCAGCCCTCAGCGTTCGATCCAGGCGTCGCGGAACCCGTCATTGACCCCGATGCCGGTGGTGACGAGGTCGTGGACCTTGCAGCGGGTGATGGTCGGGAATTGCAGCTCGAGGAGCCAGGCCACCGGCGCGTCCTCGACCAGGGTCTTCTGCACCGCCTCGTAGATCGGCCGGCGCCGGTCGTCGCCGACCGCGACCGCGCCCTTCGCGAACGCCTCGTCGACGCTCGGATTGGAATAGCCCTCGACGTTGTTGAACGGCGAGCCCTTGGCGATCTGCGACGTGACGTAGTTGCGCCCGACCCCCAGGGCGGGGTCACCATATTGGTAGAGATACGTGAAGGCGATGTCGTAGTCCCAGTCGGACGTCTTCTGATTCCAGCCGGCGACGTCGGTCGCGACCAGCTCGACCTTGATGCCGACATCCTCGAGGTTCTGCTTCACGGCCTCGGCCCAGCGCTGCCAGGTCTCGCCGTAGGGCAGCGGCAGGAGGCGGACGGACTCGCCCTTGTAGCCCGCTTCCTTCAGCAGCGCCTTGGCCTTGGCCGGATCGTAGGAATACTTCGCGGCCTTGGGGTCGTAGTAGCGCACCGTGGAGGCGAACGGGCCGGTCGCCGGCTTGCCGAGCCCGTTCCAGACCACGTCGCGGGCGAAGTCGCGGTCCAGCGCGTAGGACACCGCCTGGCGGAAGGCCTTGTTGGCCATCGGGCCCTTGCGGTTGTTGAGCCAGAGCCAGGAATGCGGGCTGAAGAACTCCCAGCCCTTGGTGGTCGAGCAGGCGCCCTTGAGCGAGGACAGCCGCTGCACGTCGAAATTCTCGACCGAGCCGCCGGGCAGGATGTCGACCTTGCCGGTCTCGAACGCCACCGACCGGGCGGCGGCGTCGGGGATCACGTGCCAGTAGATCTCGTCGAGATAGGGTTTTCCGGCGACGTGGTAGTTCGGGTTCTTCACCAGCCGGATGTAGGAGCCCTTCTTCCACTCCTTGAACATGTAGGGGCCGGTGCCGATCGGCGTGTTGTTGGCCGGGTTGGTCTTGTAGTCGGTGCCGGCATAGATGTGCTTCGGCACCATCGGCAGCGAGCCGACCTCGAAGATGCCGAGGAACGGCCCGAACGGCTCGGCCAGGGTGAACACCACCGTGTAGGGGTCCGGCGCCGTCACGCTCGCGACGCGGGCGAGGTTGCCGCGGGCGCGGGCATGGGTCTGGCGCAGCAGCTCGACCGAGAACAGCACGTCGTCGGCGGTGAACGGCTTGCCGTCGTGCCAGGTCGCGTTCTTCACGAGCTTGAAGGTGTAGGTCTTGCCGTCGTCGCTCATGCTCCAGCTCTCGGCGAGGCCGGGCAGGGGCTTGAGCGCGGAATCGTAGCGCAGCAGCCCCTCGTAGATGTTGCCGGCCACCATCTGGGTCGGGCCGTTCTGCACCATCGCCAGCATCAGGCCGGGCGGTTCGGGCTGGATCACCGCGTTGGCGGTGCCGCCGGGCTTCGGAGTTTGCGCGAAGGCCGCGCCGGCGAGCGCCAGGGAGAGCACGGTGCCGGCCATGAGCGTCTTGAGCATTGGTTGGTCCCCTGGTCCCTGTCGCGGCGTCTGATGGGCTCGCACATTCCCCTCTCCCGTGTGGGAGAGGGGTCAGGGGTGAGGGTGGCGCGCGTCAGGATAAATCTGGACTGTCACGCTGCCAGCACGACGCTTCGAGCTTTAGATGGAAGCGTCACACACCTCACCCCTACCCCTCTCCCACACCTTGCAGCGATACCGGGCAAGCCCGGCATCGCCTGGAGAGGGGATCCCGCCGACCAATGCGGCAGCGGGCGTGCCTGGCTCGGCTCTACTCCGTGTAATCCGGGTCGCTGCGCGCCAGCATGCGCTTGAAGGCGTCCCACTCGGTGTCGGGCAGGCGGCCCGTCTCCATCTTGTCGTAGAACGAGGCGTATTGGCCGGCGGTCTTCGTCGCCACCGCCACTGACGGGCGGATCAGCGGGGCGCCGGCGGCCTGCAGCGCGAGCTGGGCCCGGCACGAGCGCTCCAGGTTGTGCATCAGCTTGAACGCCTCCGCCACCGAGCGGCCGCAGGTCAGCATGCCGTGGTTGCGCAAGACCATCACCGGCTTGTCGCCGAGATCGGCCACAAGGCGCTGGCGCTCGTCGAGGTCGAGGGCGATGCCTTCGTAGTCGTGGTAGGCGAGGCGGCCGTGGAACTGCATCGACCACTGGTTGAGCGGCAGCAGCCCCTCCTCCTGGCACGACACGGCGACGCCCGCGACCGTGTGGGTGTGGAGCACGCACAGCGCGTCCTCCCGGGCGGCGTGGACCGCGCTGTGGATGGTGAAGCCCGCCGGGTTGATCCCTAAGCCGCACGGATCGTCGACGACGTTGCCCTCGAGATCGACGGTGACGAGGTTGCCGGCCTTCACCTCCTCGAAGCGCAATCCGTAAGGATTGATCAGGAAACGGTGCTCCGGCCCCGGCAGACGGGCCGAGATGTGGGTGTAGATGCTGTCGTCGAGGCCGAGGCGATGGATCAGACGGTAGGCCGCCGCCAGATCGACGCGGATGCGATGCGCCTCGTCGGGTTGGGGATGAGCGGATGACGACATCGGACCTCCTCGCGGGACGAGCCTGCGGCGGGACGCGCCGCGAAGACTTTGCCGGGACGGGCGGCGCGGCACGAACACTCGCGCGCCGACGGCCGGATGCAGGGCCGGGCGGATCACGACCTGACCCGGCATGAGCCTAGACTGACCCGGCCCCGCGCGACGATCAAGCTGAAAGTGTCGACAATCGACGCCTACGCATTGCACACTCCGGCGCATGGTGGTGCGATCGGAGGTGCGATGCGCGCGATGTCTCCCCCCGTCGGGTTGCCGGTGCTGGCCGAGAGCGACCTCGTGCGCCAGGTCGCGCGCCGGCTCACCGACGCGATCGTGCAGGGGCAGCTCGCCCCCGGCGCCAAGGTGGCGGAGGCGGCCGTCGCCCGCGAGCTCGGCATCAGCCGGGCGCCGGTGCGGGAGGCGGCGCGCCTGCTCGAGAGCCAGGGCCTGCTCAAGGCCTCGCCGCGGCGCGGCTTCTTCGTGCGCGAGTTGTCGGCCCAGGACGTCGACGAGCTCTACGACCTGCGCTTGTGCGTCGAGCGCCACGCCGCGGTCGAGGCGGCGCGCCGGCTGACGCCGGCCCTGCGGGCGGCGCTTCGCCGCCAGCTCGACCTGATGCGGGAGCTGGCGCGACGCGACGACCCGGCGACGATCGTCGAGGCCGATTACCAGTTCCACCGCCTGATCTGCGAGGCCGCCGGCAATGCCCGGATGCTGCGCCTGTTCGACGGGCTGGCCTCGGAATTGCGGATCGTCATCGGGCTGATCGGCCGGCTCTACGACGACCCGCGGGAGATCGCCCGCACCCACGAGCCGGTGCTCGCCGCCATCGAGGCCGGCCACCCGGAGCGGATCGTCGCCCATGTCGACCACCATCTCGGCGTCGCCCGCCGGGAGGTCGTCCGGCTGGTGCGCAGCCTCACCCCCACCCCCCGAGAGACGCGAAGGCAGATCCCATGAAGGCCGTCCATTCCGAGGACCATCGCCGCCACGATCCGAAATTCTTCCTGGTGCGCGGCCAGGTGAAGCCCGCCGCCGACCAGCCCGAGCGGGCCGACCGGCTGCTCGCCGGCCTCGCGGCCGGTCGCCACACGGTGGTGGCGCCGCAGGCCCACGGCCAGGGGGCGCGCGCCCAGGTGCACAGCCCCGACTACCTCGCCTTCCTGGCCGAGGCCTGGGAGGCCTGGGAGGCCCTGCCCGACCACGGCCCCGAGATGATCGCCAACATCCACCCGGTGCGCGCGGCCGCGACCTACCCGACCCACATCGTCGGGCGGCTCGGCTGGCACACCGTCGACACCGCCTGCCCGATCGGCCCGGGCACCTACGCGGCGGCCGCTGCTGCGACGGATGTCGCGGCGAGCGCGGCGCAGCTCGTGCTCGACGGCGAGGACGCGGCCTACGCGCTCTGCCGCCCGCCCGGCCACCACGCCTATCGCGACCGGGCCGGGGGCCACTGCTACTTCAACAACAGCGCGGTCGCCGCCGCGCACCTGCGCCGCAAGCACGCCCGGGTGGCGGTGCTCGACGTCGACGTGCATCACGGCAACGGCACGCAGGGGATCTTCTACCGCGATCCCACCGTGCTCACCGTCTCGCTCCACGCCGATCCGCGCGGCTTCTACCCCTTCGTCTGGGGCTACGCCCACGAGCGCGGCGAGGGGGAGGGGATCGGCGCCAACCTCAACCTGCCGCTGGCGCTCGGCACCGGCGACGACGCCTATCTCGCGGTGCTGACCGGCACGGCCACCCGCACGATCGAGGCCTTCGCCCCGACCGCGCTGGTGGTGGCGCTCGGCCTCGACGCCTCGGAGCACGATCCGCTGGCCGGGCTCGCCATCACCACGGAGGGCTTCCGCCGCATCGGCGCGGCGCTCGCCGCCCTCAAGCTCCCGACGGTGCTGGTGCAGGAGGGCGGCTACCTGTCGGACCTGCTGGGCGAGAACCTCACGGCGGTTCTCGCCGGCTTCGAATCCGCCCGGTAGGAGCGTCCGATGGCCTTCGCCTGCACGATTCCCGCAATCCCGACCGTCCAGGTCGACGACGACACGGTCCGCATCACCCGCTGGGATTTCCCGCCCGGCGCCGTCACCGGCTGGCACGAGCACGGCTGGCCCTACTTCGTGGTGATGGTCACCCCCGGCACCCTGCGGGTCCATGACGGCACCACCGTCACCGAGGTGCCGCTCGCCCACGGCCAGTCCTACCGCCGCCCGGCCGGCATCCGCCACGACGTCCAGAACGGCTCCGACCACCCGATCGCCTTCGTGGAGATCGAGGTGAAGCGGCCCGAGGGACTGGCGGGCTGAGCCGCAAAAGGAAACGGCCGGGGCGTGAGCCCCGGCCGTCCGTCTCATGGTTGAGGCTGCGCGCCGATCAGCGCAGGAGCTGCAGGATGCCCTGCTGGGCCTGGTTGGCGAGCGAGAGCGCCGAGATGCCAAGCGAGTTGCGGGTCGACAGAGCCTGCGAGTTCGCCGCCTCCTCGTTCAGGTCGGCATTGGTCAGGTTCGCCGCGCCCGTGTCGAGCACGTTGATCATCTGCTTGGTGAAGTCCTGGCGGTTCTGCACCACCGCCAGGTTCGCGCCCAGCGACGACGCCTGGTTCTTCAACGAGCTCGACGCGCTGTTGATCGTCGAAATCACGCTGTTGATCGAGTTCGAGTCCTGGAAGTCGACCTGGCCGATCGCCGACAGGCCGATTGACGACGAGGTCACCGACGAACCGGCGATCTTGAGCGACGACGTGCCCTTCTCGTTGAAGCCGATGTTCAGGGTATCGCCGGCGAGCAGGTTCGTGCCGTTGAACCCGGAATCGGCGGCCATCTGGTCGATCTGGGTCAGCAGGCTGTTGTAGGTCGCGACGAGGCCGTTGCGGGTGTT
>NZ_LWHQ01000080.1 GCF_001653715.1 Methylobacterium platani | reverse complement strand
CCGGGCGATCTCGGGATCGGCCTCCCGCAACGAGTTCGCGAAGAAGGGGGAGGGGAGGATCGAATCGACAGTCGCTGCGGACACGGGAACCTCACACGATGGGCCGGCCTGCAGGAGCGCGGGCCGGGCGGGGCGTCGTTGCATCGATCGGGAACGGCACTGATAAAGAGGTGACCGGGACGACTTGTGCGCGGCCACGTCCATGCCGGAGGATACCGGGCGTCCCGGCCGCCACTGCGCTTCAGGCGACACGCATTTGCCTGTGAGCGACCTGTCCCTGAGGCATCGTGCAACTGCGAGACGCGGGAGCGAATGTTCGCTGCTCAAACGATGTTCATGCCGTGCACAATATGCTGCTAGACATGGCGAAACCAGGGGCAATGCTGCGCTGCAGCGAGGATTTTCGGTGGCAAATGCCGCCGGTGTCGTCCTGGCGGCAAAAAATGTCGCAGGCGGACAAGCCGCGGCGCTCCCGGCGGATAGCTTTTCATAATACAATGCAAACAGATGCGTTTCTGAGAATTTCAGCCGCCGAAGCGCGCTACTCCAAAGGGGTCATAAGCATATGAGCCGCATTGTTTTGGAGGGCATCAGCAAGATCTTCGGCCACAAGCACGTCGAGGCCGTCGATCTCATCCGGCAGGGCAAGCGCAAAGCCGAGATCGCGGCGAGCTGCGGGGCGGTGGTCGGCCTGTGCGATATCTCCTTCGAGATCGTCGAGGGCGAGATCCTGACCTTGATGGGTCTGTCGGGCTCGGGAAAATCCACTCTCCTGCGCTGCATGAACCGGCTCGTCGAGCCGACCTGCGGGCGCATCCTGGTCGGCGACGTCGACGTGACGCGGCTCGGCCGCAAGGACCTGCTGGCGTTCCGGCAGAAGACGTTCGGGATGGTGTTCCAGCACTTCGCGCTGCTGCCCAACCGGACGATCCTGTCGAATGTCGGCTTCGGCCTCGAGCTCAAGAACGTCCCGGCGGCGCGCCGCACCGAGGCCGCGATGCAGGCGATCGAGCTCGTCGGCCTCAAGGGCTGGGAAGCCAAGTATCCGCATGAATTGTCCGGCGGGATGCAGCAGCGGGCGGGGCTGGCCCGCGCGCTCGCGGCCGATGCCGAGATCCTGCTGATGGACGAGGCGTTCAGCGCCCTCGACCCGCTGATCCGCCGCGACATGCAGGCGGAGCTGCGCGACCTGCAGCGGAAGCTGAAGAAGACCATCGTGTTCGTCTCGCACGACCTCGACGAGGCGGTGGCCCTCGGCGGCCGGATCGTCCTGATGAAGGACGGCGAGGTGGTGCAGATCGGGCAGCCCGAGGAGGTCGTCGCCCGTCCGGCGACCGAGTACGTCGCCCGGTTCGTCGAGCACATCGACCGCGCCGCGGTGATGCGGGCCGGGCAGGTCGCGGACCGCTCCGCCCCGGTCCTGGCGCCGACACTCACCGCGAGCGAGGCACGGGCGCGGATCGCGGCCGAGGGCGGCGACGCCTGGCTCGTCGCCGACGCCGACCGCCGCTTCGCCGGGCGCCTGCGCGCCGACCGGCTGGCCGGGGCCCGCCCCGGCGACACCGTCGCGAGCCTGCTCGAATCGGGGGCCGACGCCGTCGCGGCGGAGGCCCGCCTCGACGCGGTGCTGGCCCGGGTCGCGACGGAGGGCTGCGTCGCCGTCGTCGATCCCGACGGGCGCCTGATCGGCGGCATCGCGAGCCGCGACGTCGTGCGGGCGCTCGCCGCCCGCCCGGATCATCCCGAGACCTCGAGCCTCCACAAGCCGGCAGGAGCGGAGCGATGGACTGGAACGTCCCCAAATTTCCCCTCGACACGCTCAGCGACGAAGGCCTCGACTGGCTCACCGACCATGGCTCTTGGCTGACCCGCGCCGTCAGCCGCACGGTCTCGGACTGGATCGACCAGCTGACGACGCTGCTGATCGCGGTGCCGCCGTGGGTGTTCATCGGGCTGGCCGCCTTCGCCACCTACCGGATCGGCGGGCGGCGGATCGGGCTGATGACGCTGTTCGGCCTCCTGTTCCTGTGGAACCTGCGGCTGTGGCAGGCGACGGTCGAGACGCTCGTGCTCGTCAGCCTGTCGACGGTCACCGCCCTGGTGATCGGCATCCCGGTCGGGATCTGGTTCGCCCTGAGCCGGCGCGCCTGGCGGACCTTCTCGCCGATCCTCGACATGATGCAGACGCTGCCGAGCTTCGTCTACCTGATCCCGGCCCTGCCGTTCTTCGGCCTCGGCGCGGTGTCGGCGTGCTTCGCCACGATCGTGTTCTCGGTGCCGCCGGTCATCCGGCTGACGGCGCTCGGCATCCGCAACGTGCCCTCCGAGCTCGTCGAGGCCTCCGACGCCTTCGGCGGCTCGACCGCCCAGAAGCTGTTCAAGGTGCAGCTGCCGCTGGCGCTGCCGACCATCATGGCGGGCGTCAACCAGACCATGATGCTCGCCCTCTCGATGGTCGTCATCGCGGCGATGATCGGGGCCGGCGGCCTCGGCCGGGCGGTGTGGCAGTCGATCCAGCGCCTTGAGGCCGGCGCCGGGTTCGAGGCCGGCATCGGCATCGTGATCCTGGCGGTCATCCTCGACCGCTCGACCCAGGCGCTCGCCGCCCGGGCCCGGCCGCACGGCAGCGCCTGAGGCAGCGGGTGCCCCGCCCTGCCGGGCCGCCCGGTTCCGAGCCGCCCGCCCCGGCGGGCGGCTCCCCTCCACCCCCTCCCGATCCCACCAGCCACCGGACAGACCTGACCATGCGCGCGACAGCCTTCGGCGTCCTCCTCTGCCTCGCCTTCGCCCAGACCCCGGCCGAGGCGGCCGGCAAGCAGGTGCGCCTCGCCTATGTCGAGTGGAGCGACGCGGTGGCGGCCACCAACATCCTCAAGCAGGTGTTGGAGGAGAAGGGCTACGAGGTGAAGGCGATCCCGCTCGCCGCGGCGGCGATGTGGCAGGCGGTCGCGACGGGCGACGCCGATGCCACCGTCGCGGCCTGGCTGCCGCTGACCCAGGCCGCCTACTACGAGAAGCTGAAGAACCGCATCGACCTGATCGGCCCGAACGTCACCGGCGCCAAGATCGGCTGGGCCGTGCCGGCCTCCTCGCCGCTCAACTCGATCGAGGACCTCAAGACCAAGTCGGCCGAGGTCGACGGCAAGGTCATCGGCATCGATCCCGGCGCCGGCGTGATGAAGACCTCCGAGGCGGCGATCAAGGCCTACGGCCTGCCGGTCAAGCTCGTCGACGGCAGCGACGCGACGATGACCAGCGCCCTCAAGGACGCCATCCGCCAGAAGAAGGACATCGTCGTCACCGCCTGGACCCCGCACTGGATGTTCGCGCGCTACGAGCTGAAGTATCTCGCCGATCCGAAGAAGGTCTTCGGCGACGACGAGACCGTGAACACCCTGGCACGCAAGGGTCTGAAGGAGGACATGCCGGAGGTCTACGACATCCTCAAGAAGTTCAAGCTGAACATCAAGGACGAGGAAGCCATGATGGCGGAGAACGAGGAGAAGGGCGCCAAGCCCTCCGAGACCGCCGCCAAATGGATCAAGGCCAACCGGGCGACGGTGGACGGCTGGGTGAAGTGACGCGGGGATGAGGGCGGCGCCCGGCATGCGTTCGGGCGCCACCCCACGGGCCTGATAGAGCATTGTCCGACGAAGTGGTACCGGTTCGTCTCGGAAAATGCGGCAAAACCAGAGACCTAGAGCACTTCGCGATTGCAACGCGATCGCGAAGTGCTCTGGTGACCCGAGTGGTTCCGGGGCCGCGATTGCGGTGCCTGGAATTGTTTTTGGGGCAGATGCGCCTATTTGTTATTTCAAATATCTGCGTGATTTCTGTTCACCGTACCACAGCACACGATACAACAGGTGGCGCAGTGCGGGAGCGACAGCCGCCGCGCCTGAACCCTCCCCCCTCTGCGGCAGGGCTGTCCGGGGAAAATGGATGGCGCGCCTCCCCCCTCTCCCGTGTGGGAGAGGGGTCGGGGGTGAGGGTGACACGCTTCCGTGTAAGGCACTGAGCGTGGTGCTGGCAGCGGAACGGTCAGAGTTTCACTGAGGACCCGTAGCACCCTCACCCCTACCCCTCTCCCACACGGGAGAGGGGATCCCGCGCTTGTTTCTAGAGGGGATTTTCCCCGGACAGCCCTGCCTCTGCGGGGAAGGGTGCCCCACGGAGCGGGGCGGGAGAGGGGACGCCGTTTCCGGATGCGGCGGAACCGTTTCGAAGGGCGCCCTCCGGATCAGCGTCGCGCTGCCCCTCTCGGCGAGACTTCGTCCCGCTGCTCCCGCCGTTCAGGCAGAGAGCCCCCTCACACCTTCCGCTCGGTGCTCGGCGGCCGGCCGAAATGGTCGACGTAGGATTTCGAGAAGTGCGAGGCCGAGGTGAAGCCGCACTCGATCGCGATCGACAGGAGCGGCATCGCGGTCTGGCGGATCAGGTGGCGGGCGTGCTCCAGGCGGATGCGCAGGTAGTGCTTGGCCGGCGAGCGGCCGAGATACTTCAGGAACAGGCGCTCGAGCTGCCGCTTCGAGAGATGGACCGACTTCGCCAGGTCCTGGCTGCCGAGCGGCTCGGCGAAGGTCTTCTCCATCAGCCCGACGACGTGCAGGAGCTTGGGATGCGCCACGCCGAGGCGCATCCGCAGGTCCATCCGCTGGCGCTCGCCCGATTCGCGGATGCGATGATGGATGAGCTGGTCGGCGACGTCCGCCGCGATGTCGGCGCCGTGGTCGCGCACGATCAAGGACAGCATCATGTCGGCCGCCGCGGTGCCGCCGGCGCAGGTAAAGCGGTTGCGGTCGATCTCGAACAGGTCGGAGCCGATCTCGAGGCCGTCATGCTCGCAGGCGAGGCTCGCCTGGTTCTCCCAGTGGATCGTCGCCCGGTAGCCGTCGAGGAGGCCGGCCTTCGCCAGCACGTAGGTGCCGGTGCAGACCGCGCCGATCGCGCCGCCGCGGATGCAGGTCCGGCGCAACGTCGCCTGCAGCGCGCGGTGGTCGCGGCGCTGGATGTCGATGCCGCCGCAGACGATGGCCATGTCGAGCCCGGGATCGAGGCCCTGCGCCTCGGCGAAGCTGCCCCGGACCTGGACCTCGACGCCGTTCGAGGCGGTGCAGCGCGTCCCGTTCTCCGACCAGAGCGAGTAGCGGTAGAGGTCGCGTCGCGCCGCCCGGTTGGCGAGCCGCAGCGGCTCGATCGCCGACGAGAAGGCGATCATCGAGAAATTCTCGACGAGCATGAAGCCGACGGTGGTCACGTCGTCGGTCGCGGCGGCGCTGCCCGTCGCCATCGCGCCGACCGTCCCGACAGAGGCACTTGTCCCGGCCGTCATCGTCCGATCCTTCGCCAGACCGTCACCGTCTCGTCATCCGAGAATGACTCCAAGGAAGGCTCCCTGGCAAGCGACTCCTTGCCCGTAGGGCAGCGGGCGACGCCCGCCCGGCGCGCAGGTCGCAAATCCCAAACTCGCGGTCGCCAGCGCGAAAGCTCCCGGCCGCGGGGCGCCCGATGATCCGTCATCACAGCGAGGCCGACCGATGCGCCGATTTTCCCTCTCGTCGCTGCTCTCGGAATCCCTGAAGGGGCACCGGGGTTGGGGCCGCCAGTGGCGGGACCCGCAGCCGAAACCCGCCTACGACGTCGTCATCGTCGGCGGCGGCGGTCACGGTCTCGCGACCGCCTACTACCTCGCCACCGTGCACGGCATCACCAACGTCGCGGTGATCGAGAAGGGCTGGATCGGCGGCGGCAATACCGGCCGCAACACCACGATCATCCGCTCGAACTACCTCTACGACGAGAGCGCCGCGCTCTACGAGCACGCGCTCAAGCTCTGGGAAGGCCTGTCCCAGGAGCTGAACTACAACGTGATGTTCTCGCAGCGCGGCGTGCTGATGCTCGCCCACAACCTGCACGACGTCCAGAGCTTCAAGCGCCACGTCTACGCCAACCGCCTCAACGGCATCGACAACGAGTGGCTGACCAAGGAAGAGTGCAAGGAGTTCTGCCCGCCGATCGATATCTCGGGGTCCTTGCGCTACCCGGTCCTCGGCGGCGCGCTCCAGCGCCGGGCCGGCACCGCCCGCCACGATGCGGTGGCCTGGGGCTACGCCCGCGGGGCGGACGCCCGCGGCGTCGACATCATCCAGAACTGCGAGGTGAAGGGCATCCGCCGCGACGCCTCCGGCGCCGCGATCGGGGTCGAGACCACCCGGGGTTACATCGGGGCCAAGCGCATCGGCGTCGTCGCCGCCGGCCACACCTCGACCGTGATGGCGATGGCCGACGTGCAGATGCCGCTCGAGAGCTACCCGCTCCAGGCCCTGGTCTCCGAGCCGGTGAAGCCCGTCTTCCCCTGCGTGGTGATGTCGAACGCGGTCCACGCCTACATCTCGCAGTCGGACAAGGGCGAACTGGTGATCGGGGCGGGTACCGACCAGTACACCTCCTACAGCCAGCAGGGCGGCCTCCACATCACCACGCACACGCTCGATGCGATCTGCGAGGTCTTCCCGCAATTCACCCGGATGCGGATGCTGCGCTCCTGGGGCGGCATCGTCGACGTGACGCCCGACCGCTCGCCGATCATCGGCAAGACCCCGGTCGAAAACCTGTTCGTCAATTGCGGCTGGGGCACCGGCGGCTTCAAGGCGACCCCGGGCTCGGGCCACGTCTTCGCGCATACCCTCGCGACCGGCAGCCCGCACGCGATCAACGCGCCCTTCACCCTCGACCGGTTCCGCACCGGCCGCCTCATCGACGAGGCGGCAGCCGCCGCCGTCGCGCACTGATCCCCTGACATCACCGGACGCGACGAGGCTCCCGATGCTGCTGATCGCCTGCCCCTATTGCGGCAACCGACCGGAGACCGAGTTCCGCTGCGGCGGACAGGCCCATATCGCCCGGCCCAGCGACCCGGGCTCGCTCTCCGACGAGCAATGGGCCGAGCACCTGTTCGTGCGGTCCAACCCGCGCGGGGTGCATGCCGAGCGCTGGAACCACGTCCACGGCTGCGGCCGCTGGTTCAACGCGCGGCGCGACACGGTGAGCGACCGCTTCCTCGAAACCTACAAGATGGGCGAGACGCCCCAATCCCAAAAGTCCACTTCCACCGACTCCACTTCCACTCAGGCAGAGGCGAGGGCGTGATGGCACAGCCGTTCAGATTGTCCCGCGGCGGTCGCATCGACCGCGCGCGCCCGGTCCGCTTCACCTTCAACGGCCGCACGATCGAGGGCTTCCACGGCGACAGCGTCGCCTCGGCGCTCTTGGCCAACGGCATCCACCTCGTCGGGCGCTCGTTCAAGTACCACCGCCCGCGCGGCATCCTGAGCCACGGCCCCGACGAGCCGAGCGCGCTGCTCTCGGTCGATCGCGGGCCCGGCCGGATCGACCCGAACAACCGCGCCTCGGTGGTCGAGGCGCGCGACGGCCTCAAGACCCTGTCGCAGAACCACTGGCCGTCGCTCGAGCACGATATCGGGGCGGTCAACGACCTGCTCTCGCCGGTCTTCGTCGCCGGGTTCTACTACAAGACATTCATGTGGCCCCGGAAGTTCTGGGACAAGGTCTACGAGCCGTTCATCCGCGCCGCCGCGGGCCTCGGCAAGGCCCCGGCCGTGCCCGATCCCGACCGCTACGCCAACCGCCACGCCCATTGCGACGTGCTGGTGGTCGGCGCCGGCCCCGCGGGCCTCGCCGCGGCGCTCGCCGCCGCCCGCACGGGCAAGCGCGTGATCCTCGCCGACGAGGGCCCGGAGCCCGGCGGCGCGCTCCTGCACGACGTCACCGCCGAGATCGACGGCCGTCCGGCCTCCGAGTGGCTGAGCGCGACGCTGGCGGAGCTCGATTCCCGCGAGAACGTCATCCTGCTCTCCCGCACCACCGCGTTCGGCTACTACAACCACAACCACGTCGCGCTGGCCGAGCGGGTCACCGACCACCTGCCGAGCCCCGGCACGGCGCCGCGCGAGCGGCTGTGGCAGGTCCGGGCCGGCGAGGTGGTTCTGGCCGGCGGCTCGCACGAGCGCCCGCTGGTCTTCGCCGACAACGACCGCCCCGGCATCCTGCTCGCCGAGAGCGTGCGGGTCTTCGTCAACCGCTACGGCGTGGCGCCGGGCCGGCGGATCGTGTTCGCGACGAGCGGCGCCTCGGCCTACGCGGCGGCCCTCGACGCCAAGGCGGCGGGCCTCGCCGTCACCCTGGTCGACCTGCGCTCGGACTCCGAGTGCGGACCTGAACTGGCGCGCCTCAAGGCGGCCGGCGTCGAGGTGCTGACCGGCCACACCGTGATCGGGTCGAAAGGGACGAAGCGGGTCACCGGCCTGATCGTCGCGCCGGTCGACCGGGCCGGGCGCTGCGGCGCCCACCGCGTGCTCGATTGCGACTGCGTCGGCATGTCGGGCGGCTGGACGCCGGCGGTGCACCTGTTCTCGCAGTCCCGCGGCAAGCTCGCCTACGACGAGCGCCTCGACGCCTTCCTGCCCGGCACCTCGGCGCAAGCCGAGCGCTCGGCGGGCGCGTCGAAGGGCACCTACGACCTCGCGGCAATCCTCGCGGAGGGCTTCGCCGCGGGTGCGGCGGCCGCCGGCTCGGACGAGCGGCGGAGCTTCACCGCGACCCCGACGCTCACCGGCTTCAGGCCGGTGCGCGCCATGCCGACCGACGCCGACCCGACCAAGGTCCGGGCCTTCGTCGACTTCCAGAACGACGTGACGGCCAAGGACATCAAGCTCGCGGTGCGCGAGGGCTTCCACTCGATCGAGCACGTCAAGCGGTACACCACGACCGGCATGGCGACCGACCAGGGCAAGACCTCGAACATGAATGCGCTCGGCATCGTCGCCGGGCAGCTCGACAAGACGCTGCCGGGCGTCGGCACCACGACCTTCCGGCCGCCCTACACGCCCGTCACCTTCGGCGCCCTGGTCGGCCCGGCGCGCCACGCCCTGTTCGATCCGATCCGCACCACGCCGATCCACGACTGGGCGGAGGAGCATGGCGCGACCTTCGAGAACGTCGCCCTGTGGCGCCGGGCCTGGTACTTCCCGAAGGCCGGCGAGGACCTGCACAAGGCGGTCGCCCGCGAATGCGAGGCGGTGCGCAGGGGCGTCGGCATCTTCGACGCCTCGACGCTCGGCAAGATCGAGGTGGTCGGCCCGGATGCGGCCGAGTTCATGAACCGCATCTACATCAATCCCTGGCTCAAGCTCGAGGTCGGGCGCTGCCGCTACGGGCTGATGCTGAAGGAGGACGGCTACATCCTCGACGACGGCGTCGTCGCCCGGATCGCGCCGGACTGCTTCCACGTCACGACGACGACCGGCGGCGCGCCGCGGGTGCTCGCCCACATGGAGGATTACCTCCAGACCGAGTGGCCGGACCTGAAGGTCTTCCTGACCTCGACCACCGAGCAATGGGCGGTGATCGCCCTCCAGGGGCCGAAGGCGCGCGAGGTCATCGCGCCCCTCGTCGACGGGATCGACCTGTCGCCGGAGGCCTTCCCCCACATGGCGATGCGGTCGGGCACGATCTGCGGCGTCCCGACCCGGCTGTTCCGGGTCTCGTTCACCGGCGAGCTCGGCTTCGAGATCAACGTGCCGTCCGACCACGCCCGCGCGGTGTGGGAGGCGATCTGGGAGGCGGGTCAGCCGCACGGCATCACCCCCTACGGCACCGAGACGATGCACGTGCTGCGCGCCGAGAAGGGCTACATCATCATCGGCCAGGAGACCGACGGAACGGTCACCCCGGACGATGTCGGCCTGGCCGGCATGATCGCCAAGGCCAAGAAGGACTTCGTCGGCAAGCGCTCGCTCGCCCGGCCCGACGTGGTGGCGAGCGGCCGCAAGCAGCTCGTCGGCCTCGTCACCGACGATCCGAAGCTCGTCCTCGACGAGGGGGCGCAGATCGTCGCCGATCCCGGCCAGCCGATCCCGATGCGGATGCTCGGCCACGTCACCTCGAGCTACTGGAGCCCGAATTGCGGCCGCTCCATCGCCATGGCCTTGGTGGCGGACGGACGCGCGCTCCAGGGCGGTCCGCTCCACGTCACCACGCCCGAGGGCTTCGCCCGCGTCACCGTCGTCGATCCGGTCTTCTTCGATCCCAAAGGCGAGCGCATCCATGCTTGAGGCTCTCTACCGCACCGCCCGCGCGCTCCCCCTCGGCCGCGCGCCGGCCTCCGACCCGGCCGGCACCGGCGTCGTGATCAAGCCCGCCGGCGCCGAGGCGCGCTTCGCGCTCCGGATCCGCGACGCCGGCGCCTCGGCGGCCGGCCTTCCCCTCGACGGGCCGATCAACTCGGTGCGGGGCGACGACCGGCGCTGGATCGCCCGGCTCGGGCCCGACGAGTGGCTGATCGGCTGCGACGAATCGGAGGCCGACCACCTGCCCGCCGCGATCGCGGCCGATCTCGGCGAGCGGGCGCACGCCATCGTCGACGTCTCGCACCGCAACGTCGGCATCGACGTGAGCGGGCCGCTGGCGGCCGTCGCCCTCAATGCCGGCTGCCCGCTCGATCTGGGCGAGGCCGCCTTCCCGGCAGGGTCGGCGACCCGCACGCTGTTCGGCAAGGCCGAGATCGTCCTGATCCGGCATCCCGGCGCGGCGCCGCGCTACCGCGTCGAGTGCTGGCGCTCGTTCTCGACCTACGTGCACGGCCTCCTCGCCGAGGCCTCCCTCGGGGTCGGCGAAACGGCCCGGCGATGATCAGCGCCTTCGATCTGTTCAAGATCGGCATCGGCCCGTCGAGTTCGCACACGATCGGGCCGATGGTAGCGGCGCGCCGCTTCCGCGACCGCGTCGCCCCCCGCACCGACGTGGCGCGGGTGACGGCCGAGATCTTCGGCTCGCTGGCCTGGACCGGGCGGGGCCACGGCACCGACGTGGCGATCGCGCTGGGGCTGCTCGGGCACGACCCGGCCACCATCGACCCCGACCGGGTCGCGGGCTACACGCGCGCGCTCGCCGAGACGGGCGAGACCGGACTGCCCGGCGTCGCCTTCGCGCCGGACCGGGACCTCGTCTTCAATTTCAAGGACCTGCTGCCGCGCCACACCAACGGCATGCGGTTTCGCGCCCAGGACGGCGAGGGCGCGATCCTCGACGAGGTGGTGTGCTACTCGGTCGGCGGCGGCTTCGTCGAGAGCGAGGGCGAGGCGGTCGATGCCGGCATCGAGGCGGTGGCGGTCCCGCACCCGTTCGAGAGCGGTGCCGACCTGCTGGCGATCTGCGCCGCGACCGGCCTCACGATCCCGCAGGTGCAGCGGGAGAACGAGCGTGCCCTGCGCTCAGACGACGAGATCGATGCCAGGCTCGACGCGATCCGCGACGCGATGCTCGCCTGTATCGCCCGGGGCCTGCGGATGGACGGCGTGCTGCCGGGCGGCCTCAAGGTGCGCCGCCGCGCCCGCCGCCTGCACGAGACCCTGGAGGCGTCCCGGCTCAAGAACAGCCGGCCGGCCCACGAGGTGATGGACTGGATCAGCCTGTTCGCCCTCGCGGTCAACGAGGAGAACGCCTCCGGCGGCCGGGTGGTCACGGCGCCGACCAACGGGGCGGCGGGCATCGTGCCGGCGGTCCTGCGCTACATCGTCGATTTCTGCCCCGGCTGGAGTGAGGAGCGCGGCCGCGACTACCTGCTCGCGGCAGCCGCGATCGGCGGCCTGATCAAGCGCCGCGCCTCGATCTCCGGTGCCGAGGTCGGATGCCAGGGCGAGGTCGGCTCGGCGGCGGCGATGGCCGCGGCGGGCCTCGCCACCGTCCTCGGTGGCTGCCCGCGCCAGGTGGCGAACGCCGCCGAGATCGCGATGGAGCACCATCTCGGCATGACCTGCGACCCCGTCGGCGGGCTGGTCCAGGTGCCCTGCATCGAGCGCAACGCCTTCGGCGCCAACAAGGCGGTCGCCGCCGCCTCCCTGGCGCTCCACGGCGACGGCGTGCACTTCGTCAGCCTCGACCAGGTCATCGAGACGATGCGCCAGACCGGGCACGACATGCAGGACAAGTACAAGGAGACCTCGCTGGGCGGTCTCGCGGTCAACGTGGCGGCGTGCTGAGAGCGTCCTGCGCAGACAGTCATCCTGTCCGCGCATGATTATCCGGAGACCGGGACGGGTGCGTCCCTGCGTTGTCCGAACGGATCCCGATCCCTCCACGCCATTCCGGGGCCGCGCAGCGGAGCCCGGAATGACGCGGTGGGCTGGAAATCTTTGACGACCGATCAAGCCGGGCGCTCAGGCACCCTCGGCGCGCGCCTCCGGCAGGGCGAACGGCGTCACCTCGTGCCCCTCGTCCCGCAGGGCGGTCACCAGGTCGGCCGGGACCAGATTGAGGGTCCGGGTACTCACCAGCGGGTGGACGTTGATCCGCGTCTCGTCGAGCAGGCCGTCCTGGAGGAAGACCTTCACGCTGCCCGGCGCGGCGTTGAACGCGGCGAGCGGCGAGACCGCGCCGCTCTCGACGCCGAGCTGCTCGCGCAGGGCCTCGGCGCTGGCGAAGGACAGGCCGCCCTTCGCGCCCAGCACCGACCGGAACGCCTTCAGGTCGACGGCCGCGTCGTGATGGAGCGTGACCAGGAAGTAGGTCTTCTTGTTGTCGCGCAGGAACAGGTTCTTGGTGTGGGCGCCGGCGATGTCGCCGCAGACCGCCATCATCGCCTCGACCGTCAGGACCGGCGGATGCTCGTAGAGCTTGTAGGCGATGCCGCGCTCGCGCAGCCGGGTCAGGAGGTCGTCGGGGCTCAGGGACATGGGATTCCTCACGGGTTCGGGCGGGGGGACGGCGGCGCGAGGACGCCGATCCCGCGCAGATAGGCCAGGATCTCCCGCGCCGCCTCGTCCGGATCGGGATCGACGAGGAGGCGGCCGCTCGCGGCGGCCCCGGCTTCGCCGGTCGCCGCCTTCAGGCGCTCCGCCGCCGAGCCGCCGGTCGGCGCCCCCTTCACCAGCTTCGGACGGCGGCGATAGGGCCGCTCCTCGACCGCGGCGGGCGCCGCGGCGGGGCCGGCCGGCACGATCGCCGCGACCGGTTCGATCACGCCGCGCCGGGCCTGCCCGAAGGCGTAGGCGAGGGGGGCCGGCGCGTCCGGATGCACGGTCGCGACGACCGGCCCGCGCACGACAACGCGCCGCAGGGCGCCGCGGCCGAGGCTCTGGTCGAGGCGCAGGGTGCCCGCCGCCTCGCCGGGCGCGACCGCGACCACGTCGGCGATCAGCGGCAGGCCGAGCGCGGCGGCGAGCGCGTAGGGAACGATGCCGCTCTCGTCGCCGCCCTGGCCGCGCCGCCCGGCCAGCACGAGGTCGGGCGCCATCGCGCGAAGGCTGGCGGCGAGGACCGGCACCGGATCGGCGCCCTCGGGCAGCGCGACGTGCGCGATGCGCGAAAGGCCCTGGCCGAGCGCGTCGGCGACCGCGGCGGCGTCCGGCCCGGCATGCAGCCCGACCGGCGTCCCGAGCCCGGCGGCGATCCGGATCGCCTGCGCCTCGAGCCGCGGCAGCACGGCCGCGCCGGAGACCGGATGGCGGCCGGCGGAGAGAAGCACGGCGATCCTCACGAGCCTTCTCCCGCTTCTTGCTTTTCCCGGGCCAGCAGGCGCAGCAGCGCCGGCATGACCGCTTGCGCGTCCTGCACGATCGCGAGCCCCGCCCGCTCGATCATCGCGGCGTGCAGGTCGGTGTTGACCGCGACCACGTGCTCGCAGCCGGCCACGCCCTGGAGGTGCTGCGGCGCACCGGAGATGCCGAGGGCGAAGTAGCAGGTCGCGGCGAGCACCGTGCCCGAGGCGCCGACCTGGGTGTGGCGCGGCATCAGCCCGGCATCGCACAGGACGCGGCTGGCGCCCGGGGTGGCGTGCAGGGCGGCGACGAGCTGCCGGAAGGTGTCGAGGTCGCGGATGCCGTTGCCGGCCGACGCGACGAACTCGGCGAGGCTCAGCGGCACCGTGGCCGGGTCGGCCGGAATGCGCGCGACCGACAGGATCGTCGAGGCCGGCTCCGCGGCCGGCGGCAGGTCGTGCGCCAGCGGCCGGGCCTCCCGCGGCGGGCCGGCATAGTCGGCGACCGCGTCCGGCGCCACGCTGGCCAGCAGGCCGGGGGCCGCCCGCTGCTCGACCCGGCGCCCGCGCGCCGGGCGGACGAGGCCGCCGGCGGCGACGACCTCGGCGTTGTCGAACAGCGGTACTCCCATCCGCACCGCGACCCGGCGGGCGAGGTCGCCGCCGTCGAGGGATTCGGGGAACAGGACGTGGCGCGGGGACGCGACCGCGAGCGCCGCAGCGACCCGGGCGGCGCGCTCGTCGGGGTCGGTGCCGACCTCACCGAGCGCGAGGTGACGGTCGGCACCGGCCGGCCCGCAGGCCTCGCACGGACCGACCGAGACGACGAGGATGCCGCCCTCGCGGCCGGCCAGCACCCGGGCGGCGCCGAGCACCTGGCGGTCGTGGGGCGAGAGGCGTCCGCCGGCGGCATCCGGCACCACCGCGACAAGGAAGGCGGGATCCTCGACGACCAGGATCTTCGCAGCCGCCGGCTGACGGGCCTCGGCGGCGACCGCCACCTCGCCGCGCAGGGCCTGGGCCGGGACGACCTGGCTGAGGTCGTAGCGCGGGCGGCTCGCCCCGGGGACGCGCTGGCCGGCGCGCTCGGGGCGGGGATCGCGACGCGGGCGCCCGCCCGCGGCACGCGCCGACCGGTCGAAGCGCGGGCGGGGGCCGGCGGCGACCTGGATCGCCGCTCGCTCGGCGCGGGGATCGCGACGCGGCCGGGTCATCGTCCCGCCTCCACGGCCTGGAGCAGCAACTCGGCGACGTCGCGGATCTCGGCCTTGCGGTCGGTCACGCCCTCGAGCATCGCGGTGCAGGACGGGCAGGCGACCGCGACGATGCCGGCCCCGGTCTCCGCCGCCTGCGCCATGCGAAGGTCGGGGATGCGCCGCTCGCCCGGCACGTCGCTCACCGGCGCGCCGCCGCCGCCGCCGCAGCACATCGCCCGCTTGCCCGAGCGGGCCATCTCGACCCGCGCGAGCCCGATCGCGTCGAGCACCGCGCGGGGCGCCTCGGTCTCGCCGTTGTAGCGGGCGAGGTAGCAGGGGTCGTGGTAGGTCACCGAGAGATCGGGCAGCGTCTGCGGTACGAGTTTGCCGGCCCGGATCAGCTCCAGCAGCAGGGCGGTGTGGTGCACCACCGTGTAGTGGCCGCCGAAGGCCGGATACTCGTTGCGGAGCGCGTGCAGGGCGTGCGGGTCGGCGGTGACGATGCGGGAAAAGCGGTACCGCGCCAGCGTCGCGACGTTCGCCCGCGCCAGCGCCTGGAAGGTCGCCTCGTCGCCGAGCCGGCGGGCGAGGTCGCCGGTGTCGCGCTCCTCCGCCCCCAGCACCGCGACGTCGACGCCCGCCCGGCGCAGCAGCCGCACCAGGGCCCGCAGCGTCCGGCCGTAGCGCAGGTCGTAGGCGCCCTCGCCGAGCCACAGCAGGATCTCGGCCTCGCCCCGGCCGGCGATGAGCGGCAGGTCGAGCCCGGCGGCGAAGTCGGTGCGGGCCGCCAGCGGCCGGCCGCCGGGATCGCCGGCCTGGCGCAGCTCGGTCACCGGGCCGATCGCCTTCTCGGGGAGCGCCGCACGCTCCAGGGCCTGGTAGCGGCGCAGCGACACCACGGCGTCGACGTGCTCGATCATCATCGGGCATTCCTCGACGCAGGCCCGGCAGGTAGTGCAGGACCACAGCGTGTCGGGATGGATGCGGGCGTCCGGCCCGATCAGCCGGGCGAGGGGGCCGCGCTCGCCTTGCCCCTCCCGGCCGCCCGGATAGGGATTGCCGGCGTAAGCGGGCTCGGCCGGGTTGAGGCCGGCGACGAGGTCCTGGATCAGCCGCTTCGGGTTGAGCGGCTGGCCGGCGGCGAAGGCCGGGCAGGCGATCTCGCAGCGTCCGCAACTCACGCAGGAATCGTAGGAGAGCAGCCGGTTCCAGGTGAAATCCGCCGGCATTTCGGCGCCGAGCCGCGGGGCGCCGAGGTCGAGGGGCCGGAGCGCGGTGTCGGGCCGGCCCTCGAACCGGCCGGGCCGGGGGTGGGCGGCGAGATGCAGCGCGCCGGCGACCGCGTGGCGCATCGGCCCCTGCCGCACCTCGAAGGCGAGGCCGAGGCCGCCGGCGGCGGCGAGGCCCAAGGTGAAGGGGAGGGCGATCCCGCCGGCGCCAAGCGCCAGCATGAGGGCGGTGAGCGTGCCGCCGACCGCGTAGGCGAGGAGCAGGACCGGCAGGATCTGGAAGCGCCCGGCCGAGAGGCGCTTCTGCTTGACGGGATAGCGCCGCGCCCCGACGAGGACCGAGCCGGCGGCCGTGACCGCGAAGGCGACGGTCACGAGAAGCCAGTAGGCCCGGGATCCGGCGAGCGGCGGCAGGATCGCGAGCGCGGTCAGGAGCGAGGCGGCGAGCAGCCCGCCCGCCACGACGGCGTGCATCCGCGAGGCGTAGGCATCCCGCGCCACGACGTGGTGGACGTCGACGAGGTAGCGGCGCGGCAGCTGGGCGAGGCCGTGGAGCCAGGCCACCGGCGCGGCAGCCCCGACCCGCCAGAGCGCCGCGCGCCGGGCGACCTGGACGAGGGCGAGCGCTGCCATGGCCCAGACGAGGCCGGGAAACACCGTGGTCAGGGGCATGAAGCTGGTCATGACGGCGGCCTAAGGGCTTGGCGGTACGATGGAATTCATGCCTGTGGTCAGCACCGCGCCAACCCTCCCCCCTCTGCGGGGGAGGGTGGCCTGCGCAGCAGGCCGGGAGAGGGGCAGCGCGACGATGCCGGGTCTGGCGCCCGTCACCACGGTCGCGACCTCTCCGGAAGCGGCGTCCCCTCTCCCGGCCCCCTCCGGGGGCCACCCTCCCCCGCGGAGGGGGGAGGGTTCGGGCGGTGCTGCCCGCGTCCTACAGGTCCTTGCACAACCTCAAGGCATCGTAGATCGCCGCGTGGATGTTGCGGCCGGCCACCGCGTCGCCGATGCGGTAGAGGGCGTAGCCCGTGGAGAGGTCGAAGGGCTGCGGCTCGCCGCGCAGCATCGCGTCCTGGTCGGTCTGGCCGTGGTTGACCGAGTCCGCCTTCAGGGCCCGGTAGAGGCGATCGACCGGGAGCGTGCCGTGATCGACCACGATGCGGTCGACGACGCGCTCCTCCTCGGCATCCGTCATGGTGTTGCGGAGCGCCGCCACGAAGCGGTTGCCCTCGGGGTAGATCTCGATCAGCTCCATGTTCGGCGTCATCACGACGCCGAGCTTGTAGAGCTCGCGCAGGTGGATCGGCTGGTTGGTGGTGCCGACCTCCTCCGCCACCATGCGGTCGTGGGTGGCGATCTCGACGAGGCAGCCGCGCTTGGCCAGCAGCTCGGCGACCGACGCGGCGTTGTGCTGGCCCATCTCGTCGTAGAGCAGCACCGAGCCGGTGGGTTCCACGGCGCCGGCGAGCACCTCGGCGGTGGTGACGGCGTGCTGCTCGGCGCCCTTGGCGTGGCCGCGGAACGGCGTGCCGCCGGTCGCCACGATGACGACGTCCGGTTTCTCGGCCAGCACCGCCGCCTCGGTCGCCTCGGTGTTGAGCCGGAGATCCACCCCGAGCTTCGTCGCTTGAGCCACGAGCCAGCGCGGGATGCCCGACATCGCCTCGCGCCACCCGGCCTTGGCCGCGAGCCCGATCTGGCCGCCGGCCTGGCCGCTCTTCTCGAACAGCACGACCGCATGGCCGCGCTCGGCGCAGACCCGGGCCGCCTCGAGCCCGCCCGGCCCGGCGCCGATCACCACGACGCGCCGGCGCAGGTCCGCCTTGCGGATCTCGTGCGGCATCGTCGCCTCGCGGCCGGTGGCGGCGTTCTGGATGCAGAGCGCGTCGCCGCCGACATAGATCCGGTCGATGCAGTAGCCGGCCCCCACGCATTGGCGGATGTCGTCGGCCCGGCCCTCGGAGAGCTTCTTCACGAGATGCGGATCGGCGATGTGGGCGCGGGTCATCGCCACCATGTCGACGTGCCCTTCGGCCACCGCGCGGGCGGCCGTCGCCAGATCGGTCACGCGCTGGGCGTGGAAGACCGGGATGTCGACCTCGCGCTTGATCGCGCTCGGCAGGAACAGGAACGGGGCCACCGGGAACGACATGTTCGGCAGCGAGATCGCGTGGGCGATGTGGTCGCGCGCCTGGCCGCCGAGCACGTTGAGGAAGTCGACGAGGCCGCGCCTGGCGTACTCGGTCGCGATCGTCAGGCAGTCCTCCTGGCTGAGGCCGTCGGCGATCATCTCGTCGCCGGACATGCGGATGCCGATGATGTAGTCGTCGCCGGCCGCCGCCCGCATCGCCTCCAGCACCTCGATGCCGAAGCGCATCCGGTTCTCGAGGCTGCCGCCGTACTTGTCGGTGCGCTGGTTGACGCTCGGAGACCAGAACTGGTCGATCAGGTGGCCGTGGGCGGCCGAGACCTCGCAGCCGTCGAGCCCGCCCTCGCGGCAGCGGCGCGCGGCCTCGGCGAAGCTCTTCACGACCCGGGCGATGTCCTCCTCCTCCATCTCCTTGGGGACGGTGCGGGAGGCGGGCTCGCGCCGGGGCGAGGGCGAGATGGTGGGCAGCCAGTGCTCGGTGTCCCACTTGGTGCGCCGGCCCATATGGGTGAGCTGGATCATCAGCTTCCCGCCATGGGCGTGGACCCGGTCCGCGAACTGCCGGAAGTACGGAATCACCGAATCGTCGGCGACCGAGATCTGGTTCCAGGGCGCGGCCGGGCTGTCGGGGGCGACCGAGGAGGAGCCGCCGAACATGGTGAGCCCGATGCCGCCCTTCGCCTTCTCGGCGTGGTAGAGCTGGTAGCGCTCCTGGGGCTTGCCGTCCCGGCCGTAGCCGGGGGCGTGGCTCGTCGACATCACCCGGTTGCGGATGGTGAGGCCCTTGATGGTGAGCGGCTTCAGCAGCGCGTCGGCATTGGCGATCACGGGACGACTCCCGAAGGCAAGGGACCAAGGGGTATTGGGGGCCGGGGGTATCGGGCCGGGTTCTCGAGAGAGCGGTGGGCCGTCAGCGCTCGACGACGAGGTCGCTCGTCGGCTTGGAGCAGCAGAGCAGCGCCATCCCGGCATCGATCTCGCGCTGGCGGATGCCGCCGGCATGGGTCATCGCCACGGTGCCCTTGACGACCTTCGACTTGCAGGTGCCGCACAGGCCCTTGGCGCAGGACGAGGGCAGGCGGATGCCAGCCTTGCGGGCGGCATCGAGCACGGTCGAATCCTCCGGGCAGTCGAGCACCCGGCGGGTCTTGGCGAACTCGACACGGAAGGTCCGCACGGCCGGGGCGGG
Organism: Methylobacterium platani; assembly: GCF_001653715.1. Classification (GTDB taxonomy): domain Bacteria; phylum Pseudomonadota; class Alphaproteobacteria; order Rhizobiales; family Beijerinckiaceae; genus Methylobacterium; species Methylobacterium platani. Next base: position 5,440 of record NZ_LWHQ01000080.1, on the reverse strand, counting down.
GGCGTCCTCGGCCGCGGCCTCGGCATCCAGCGCCCGGCCAGCTTCCGCCGCCGCCTGCTGCTCGGCCTCCGGCAGGGCGCCGAAATCGAAGCTCTCCTCGTGGTGCCGGGCCATGTCGAAGCCGGCCTCGCGCAGCATCAGGCGCACGGCGTCCATGTAGGGCTTGGGCCCGCAGACGAAGACCTCGCGCTCGCGGAAATCAGGCACGGCCCTGGCCAGGATGTCGAGCGAGAGGCGGCCCCTGGGACCGGTCCACGCCTCCTCGGCGGAATCGGCCTCGCAGACGGCGTGGAAGCGGAAGGCCGGATCGAGCCGGGCCATCGTTTCCAGCTCACCGCGGAACACGATGTCGGCCGGGCTGCGGGCGGCGTGGACGAAGGCGATATCGCGGCTCTCGCCGAGATCGTGGAAGGTGCGCGCCATCGCCATCATCGGCGTCACGCCGCTGCCGCCCGACAGGAGCAGGTACTTCTGCGCCGGATGGGTGAAGCAGGAGAAGTCGCCCATGGGCCCGAGCGCCCGCACGGTATCGCCGGCCTTGAGCGTGTCGTGCAGCCAGTTCGAGACCGGGCCGCCGGCCACCCGCTTGACGGTGATCGACAGGGCGTGCGGCCGCGTCGGCGCCGAGGAGATCGTGTAGCAGCGGTGGATCGTCTCAGCCCCGATCTCGAACGAGAAGGTCAGGAACTGGCCCGGCGCGTAGGTGAAAAGCCGGGGCTCCGCCGGGGCCAGGACGAAGGTCTTCACGTCGTGCGTCTCGTCGCGCACCGCGAGGCAGACCAGGGCGTCGTCGGCCTCCGCATCCCAGGAGGCGTTGGCCGCCAGGCGGGCGGCGGCCGGTTCGGTGGAGGCGGGGACCGACGTCATGGCTCTAGCGCCCCAGATGCGCGGCCATGCGGCCGACATACCAGTTGCAGAATTTTTCCACGAGCATCTCGGTGTTCGGCGAGTACGGGCCGGGCTCGTAGGCCGGGCTCGACACGCCCTGCTGGCAGATGCCGACGAGCTCGCTGTCCTGGTCGTTGGTGGCCTCCCAGACGCCGATCAGGTTGGCGAGATCGTAATCGACACCCTCGACCGCGTCCTTGTGGACGAGCCACTTGGTGCGCAGGAGCGAGCGCTCGGCGTCGAGCGGCAGCACCGAGAAGGTGACGATGTGGTCGCCGAGGAAGTGGTGCCAGGAATTCGGCTGCGTCCAGACCGACAGGCCGCCGAGCTTGGCGTTGGTGAACGCGCCGAGCAGCTTCCTGCAGGCGGCCTTGGTGTCGATGGTGTGGGATTCACCCTCGCCGTCGAGCGGCAGGCGCTCGGTGCGGAAGGCCGTCACCATCGTGTCGAGCTCGTCGATCTCCCGCGACGGCAGCCCCTCCGCCTCCCACTCGCCGTGGCGGGTCTTCAGCAGGCAGCCGTAGCGCTCGGCCTGGGCGCGGTCGTGCTCGTCCATCTCCTCCGGCGCGAAGCCGAAGCCGTAGGCGAAGAGCGGCACGGTCAGCTCGGGATGGTTGGCCCCGCAGTGATAGCACTCGCGGTTGTTCTCCATCGTGAGCTTCCAGTTGCCCGGCTCGATGATGTCCTTCTGGAACGCGACCTTGGTCTCGCGCACGTTGTGCGGGGCGATGTAGGGCCCGAGGCGGGCCGCCATCTCGTCGAAGTCGCTCGGCGCCTCGTCGGCGAGGCAGATGAACAGCAATCCTTCGAGCGAGCGGATGTGCACGGGCTTCAGGCCGTGGCAGCCCTTCTTGAAATCCGGGCCCATGTGCTCGGCGTGGATCAGCGCGCCGGAGAGGTCGTAGGTCCAGGAATGGTAGCGGCAGACGAGGTTGCCGACCGTCGACTTCTCGTCGTGGACGAGGCGCGCGCCGCGGTGGCGGCAGACGTTGTGGAAGGCGCGGATCGCGTTGTCGTCGTCGCGCACGATCGCCACGGAGGTCTTGCCGATATCGACGACCATCACGTCGCCGGCCTCCGGCACGTCGGGCTCGACGCCGACATAGATCCAGTGCCGGCCGAAGATCACCTCCATGTCGGCCTCGAAGATCTCGGGGCTGAGATAGAACGGCGCCGGCAGGCTGTAGCCGGGGCGGCGCTCGCGCAGGAGGCGCTGAAGGGGAGTCGGCGTCACGTCGAGCATCGGGCCTCACAAGCCATATCGAGCGGATGAGACTATCCGCGCGCGGCCCCGCACCCGCTGCCCTGCCAGCGACATTCCCTTGGCTGGCTGCGACGCCCGCCGGTTTCCCGCCGACCGGGCCCGCCGCGCACGAGGGACGACGGCCATTCGTCCCCCGGCGCGTGCGAAGCGCCGGACGGGGCGAGCGGCGGCGGGGCGGGACCCGGCACGCCCGGCCCGGCCTCAAAGCCCTGCGCTGCAAGGATGATTCCGCACGGATCGCCACGGCGACGCGAGCGTGCGCGGTCCCGTCCGTAGCAGGATCTGGTCGAGCCGCGCATCGGAGCCCACGCGCGTGCGACGGCGGCTCCGGCGCTCGGCCCGTCGCACATCGAAGCGTCGGCGCAGGCACGACACGAGCGCGCCAATGTGCCGGTACGGCTCAGGAACGCGAACCGCCGGCTCCCATCCGCCCCGACGTGACACCGGTCCACCGGTCAGGAAGAACCCGATCGTGCGATCGCGCTCATGCGACGATGCCGGACACTGTTATGATGTATTCTTATGCTGCAACCATGCCCGACGGAACGTGGGCCTTACAGGATGCCTGGCGGAGAGGGAGGGACTGTCCAAGCAGACTAAAAAGCTCAATTAAATCAGTGGTTTCGCGCTCGGCTTTTCGCGTACTTTGTACCAGCCCTTTGTACCGCGTGTCCAGATTGCCTTGGTAGCCGGCTTTGCGCTTCAAGGGCCTGAACCCGCTCGTACTCGTGGGCGAGCACCTACCCTGCACGAGATTTTCCACGGCATTTGAGCCGGGGTCTCTGCACCACTTCCCACCGTAGTCCCACGGCGCCGTGCTCTCCTCGGATTTCTCCCTTGGAGCAGGAAGCCCAGAACCGGGACACGACCTTCCTGTGGCCACCGTCCGAGGCCAGCGCCGGACCGCGCTGATGCGCACCTCCGCCGCCTCATCGATGGCCCGCGAGCGCGACGCCGGCGTCACCACGTTCATGCAATCCGCCAAGCTTGCGCCTCGACGGGCAGCCGACCTACGAGGGCGGCTTCGAGGCGGGGCGGTGCATCGCGGCCCTACCGGCGACACAGCGGCCGGACTCGTTCTACGCCGTCAGCGACATCATAGCCTGGAGCGTGCTCGACGTTCTGCGCCTCGGCGGCGTCGCGACCGGGCAGGACATCGCCGTCGCGGGGTTCGATGGCCTGTCGCAATCGGCGCGACCGATGTACGACCTGACCACGGTCGAGCAGCAGGTCGTCGCGATGATCGGCAGCGGCCTCGATCTCCTGCAGGCGCGCACCCGGGACAAGGGTTTGCCCGACGAGACGATTTCCCTGCGCGGCCGGCTCATCGAGCAAGGCTTGAGTGGACCGAAAGGCCGGTAGGCAGGAAGCCAAGGTGCTTGTCAGGTCTCATCTTTGAAGAGGCCGGCATGGTCTGACGACCTGACGAAGTGCAGGAAGTCGGCGATACCCTCCGACAGGAGTGAGACGTGGTGCGCCATTCGCTCGCCCGCGGCGGTCGCGTCGTTGCGCAGGATCGCCGCGAGCACTGCGGCGTGCTCGGGCTGCGATTGCGGCATGCGACCAGGCTGGAAGGTGATCGCCCGGCGATACGGTGCAGTCTTCACCGAGAGACGCCGCAACTCGTCCTGCAGGACCCGGTTGTGGCTCGCCGCCGCGATCGCGTCGTGGAACCGGATGTTCGCGTCGTAGAACGCGTCGTAGTCACCCTCCGCAATGGCCGCGCCGCAGGCCGCGTGCTCGGCCTCGAGTACGGCGCGCTGTTCCTGGGTGATCCGGCGGGCCGCCTGCGAAGCTGCCAGGGCTTCCATCGAAGCCACCACGCTCAAGGCGTCGAGGAGGTCGGCTACGGAGAACTGCGATACCTGCAGTCCCTGCCGTCCGCGTGCGCTCGCGAGTCCGCTCGCCGAGAGCCGCTGCAGCGCCTCGCGGACGGGGGTACGCGAGACGCCGTAGCGTTCCGACAACTCGCGCTCGTCAAGCCGCTGGCCCGGGCGGATCGCGCCACGCAGGATGTCCTCCTCCAGGCGGCGCGCGACGTCCCCGGCGAGGGAGGTATCCTCGGGGATCCCAGCATCCGACAGGTCGAGCCGGCGCGCCTTCTGCGCCATCCTCTGGCTCATGGTCCTTATCCCTTACGCTGGGTCTGCCGAGAAAATTCGGTTGGCGGCGATCTCACCGAGCGCGACCAGCCCGTACAGCAGTAGCCCGCACACGCAAAGGACGACGATCGCGGCCATCGACACCTCGGTATCCGCTCGCGCGGTCGCAAAGATGATGAGGTAGCCCAATCCGGCCTGCGCAGTGATGAACTCGCCGATGATCACCCCGATGATCGCGAGCGTGATCGCGACCTTCATCCCGCTGAAGATGTGCGGCAGGGCGGCCGGGAAGCGGACATGCGTGAAGACCTGCCACTCGCTCGCGGTGAGCGACCGGCATAGCCGTAGCATGCCGCGGTCGACGCTCGCGAACCCTGCACTCGTCGCGATCACCACGGGAAAGAACGCGATGAAGACCGCGAAGGCGACGCGCGACTGCATGCCGATCCCGAGCCAGATGATGAAGAGAGGCGCGAGCGCGATCTTCGGGATCAGCTGGAAGAAGACGAGGTTCGGGTAGAGCGCCTCTCGCGCCAGGGTCGAGTAGGTGATCACGATGGCGAGCAAGACCCCGAGAAGGGTCGCGAGCACGAATCCGATCGCCGACTCCAATGTCGTCGGGACCGCATGGGTCAGGAGGATGTCCCAGTGCTCCACGATGTAGCGCAAGGTGGAGATGGGGGAGGGGAGGATGACCGACGGGATGTTGCCGATCACGACGAAAGCCTGCCAGGCCGCCAGAGTCGCCACCGCCAGGGCGACCGGCAGAAGCACGGCCCGCACGCTCGAGAGTCCGAACCCGAGCCGCGGAGTCTGGCCCGGGCCTGAGAGGATCGCGCCGGTTTCCGTTCCGATTGCGCCTGCCATATCCTACTCCCCGCCTGCGCTGCGGCCCGTCGGTGCCGTGCCGTGGGCCTGCTCGATGGTCAGCCGCAGGTGGCGGACGACCCGGCCAAATTCCGGATTCTCTTCGATCGCCAGACGGCGCGGCCGCCCGAACGGCATGCGCTCGTCGAGAACGACGTGGGAGGGGCGGCCGCCCATCACCACGACGCGGTCGGACAGAAAAGCGGCCTCGCGGATCGAGTGCGTGACGAAGATCACCGTCTTCGCCGTCTTGTCCATGATTTCCGACAGCGCCTCGTTCATCTGGTCGCGGGTGATTGCGTCGAGGGCGCTGAAGGGC
>NZ_LWHQ01000079.1 GCF_001653715.1 Methylobacterium platani | reverse complement strand
GTGAAGAGCAAGCTCTGATCCTTGATTGAGGCAGCCTCAGGCAAGCCGCTCCGCAAGGGGCGGCTTTGTCATATGGGTAACTAGCAAGTACCAGGCTTAATCCGGTCGCGTAGGACTCGTAATTTATGGGTTCATCGCTGCTGTAATCCTTTTTCCGGCCCTACGATGTTCTGATGCCAACTCTATCTGACCGGCAGCGCGTCGAACTCGCGATCCCGGCCTATCTCCTTTACGCCTCGACAGCAGCGTCAGGCGTGTTTGTTACGGCCGACCCGGACCAGGCGGCAAAAGCAGAGGCCGATATCGCTGCGCTTCGCGCCGACCTGCAAGCCGCCCTCCTCGAGCCCTTCGGCGATCTCGTCGCAAGGAAGCAGCACGCCCTCCTGCGCTGGGTCGAGCGCATCGGGAAGGCCATCATTGTCGGATGGGGTAACCGGCCGGCGCTGAGTGTGATGCTGGCTCTCTGGTACTTCCTCAAGGACTTGACCGACCGCGAGGTACTGATCCTATGGGAGGGCTCGGCTATGGAACGGGCGACAAGCAGACTTCTGCCCATGTTCGCACACGGCTTCGAGGAGCAAATGCGTGATGCTGCAGCTCAGGATCAGGCCCATCAGCTCCTAGCGCGCATGAATGCTGAAGGGCTCTACGGCTGAGTAGGCCAGGGGCCTACCCACTTCGAACCGAAGAGGCCGGCTGCTCTGGCCCTACGACCGTGCACAATGGTAGGCGTCGCTCAGGAACAAACGTGACAGGCGCGTGGCCATCATCCATCCATCTACCCGATGACCGCGACCCAGTGCTAGGTAAGCTTTCGGACCAATGATAGACGACCTCGAGCGGCTCTCACGGGCGGAACTTGAAGCCGAGGTGCGGCAGTTGCGCGCCGAACGAGACGCCGGCTCGACAGCCTCTTACGTAGCGAACCTGAGCCCACCTGGCAGGTCCACCCCCGCCGATGCCGGGGTGCTATTTTCGGCAGTCGAGCGGACCGGCCTGCCGATGATCATCACCGATCCCAATCTACCCGACGAACCCATCATCTTCGCCAACCGCGCCTTCCAGGAGATGTGCGGCTATGGCGCGGATGAACTCCTGGGCCGCAACTGCCGCTTCCTGCAAGGGCTAGGCTCCGAGCAGGATCAGTTGACTGCGCTGCGCGCGGCGCTCGCCCAGGGACGCAACATCGCCCTCGAGATCACAAATTATCGCAAAGACGGGACCGCCTTCATTAATAACCTGTTCGTCGCGCCGGTCTACGACGCGGATGGACGCCTGCTCTACCGCTTCGGCAGCCAGCTCGACGTGACCGAGGTGCATCGCAACCGGCAGCGGTTGGCCGAAAACGAGGAGCGCCAGCGTGCGATCTTCAACAGCGCCAGCGAGATGGCGATCATCGTCACGGATACTGAGGGCCGGGTGACCGACTGGAACGTCGGGGCGGAACGCATCCTGGGCTGGTCG
>NZ_LWHQ01000078.1:355-22391 GCF_001653715.1 Methylobacterium platani | reverse complement strand
TGATCCAGACTAAGCCGAAAAGCTCTAATGCTCCCCGACCTCGCCCAGATGGGTCAGCAGCGCCTCCGCCACCTTGTCGGGCGCTTCCCGCGTCGGGAAATGGCCGACGCCCTCCAGCTCGACCTTGCGAAAGGTGCCGGTGAAATGCTGCTCCTGGCCCGCGAACGAGGCCGGCAGCACGCAGGTATCGGCGGCCCCGTGGATCACCAGGGTCGGCACCGCGATGCCGCTCGCGGCCTCGGCCTCCCGGGTCAGGTCGGACAAGCGCGGGTCGGGCGCGTCGGCGCCCCAGCGCGAGCGGTAGAAATTGAGGGTCACCGCGGCCCAGTCCGGGTTCTGGAGCGACGGGGCGGTCTTGCCGAAGGTCTCGTCGGTGAACCAGGGGCCGGGCGGGCTCCAGGCCACCCATTGCTCGCGGGCGAAGGCGAGCGGGTTCTCGCGCACGAAGGCGGCGCCCGGCTCGGTGTTCATGAACCACTGGTACCAGAACGCCCGCACCTGCGGCAGCGGCGGCACGCCGATGCGGCCGGGCGCCCAGGGCACCGACATGGCGGCGATCGAGGCGACGCGCTGCGGCCGGGCCGCCGCCAGCAGGTAGGCGACGCGGGCGCCCCAATCGTGCCCAACGACCGGCAGGCGCGAGAAGCCCAGCGCGTCCATGAAGGCCAGGATGTCGGTGGCGAGCGCCGCCGTCTCGCCGGTTCGCGGCGCCTGCGGATCGAGGAACTTCGTCGGGCCGCAGCCGCGCCAGTAGGGCACGATGGTGCGCCAGCCGGCGGCGTTGAGCGTCGGCACCACGCCGTCGAAGGTGCGCGGATCGTCCGGCCAGCCGTGCAGCAGCAGGATCGGCTGCCCCATGTCGGGCCCCGAGGCCTCGTAGGTGATGTCGACCTCGCCGGCCGCGACGCTGTTGACGTCCATTCGGTGTCCCCCGTTCAAACGCCAGGGGCGGGACCCGCGCAGGTCCCGCCCCTGGTTCCCCTGGTCCCGTCAGATGGGTCAGGCGAGGATCTTGTCGATGGTGATCGGCAGCTCGCGTACCCGCTTGCCGGTGGCGTGGAACACCGCATTCGCCACCGCGGCGGCCGCACCCACGATGCCGATCTCGCCCAGGCCCTTGACCCCGAGCGGGCTGACCTTGTCGTCGTGCTCGTCGACGAAGATCACCTCGATGTCGTGGATGTCGGCGTTCACCGGCACGTGGTACTCGCCGAGATTGTGGTTCATGATCCGCCCGAGGTTGTGGTCGAGCATCGACTCCTCCTCGAGCGCGGCGCCGATCCCCATCACCACCCCGCCGAGGATCTGGCTGCGGGCGGTCTTGAGGTTGAGGATCTTGCCGGCCGCGATGGCGCTGACCACCCGCGTCACCCGGACGACGCCGAGCTCCTCGTCGACCTTCACCTCGGCGAAGACCGCCGAGTGGGTGTAGGCCGAGTAGCGCATCGCGGTGAGCATGCTCGGCTTGACCGTCTCGGTCGCCTCGACCGTCGCGACGCCGCCGGCCCGCATCGCGTCCGCGATCCCGACTTTTCGCGATGGATCGGTCTGGAGCCGGATCTCGCCGTCCGCGAAGGTGACGTGGGCGAAATCGGCGTTGGCCAGCGCCGAATCCGCCATGCCGCGGGCGTAGCCGAACAGCGTCTCCGCCACCTTGCGGCAGGCCGCCTGCACCGCCGCGCCCGACGACGCCGCGGTCCAGGAGCCGCCGGCGAGCGGCGCCTCGGGGAGCGCGGTGTCGCCGAGCCGCGTGGTGACGCGGTCGAGGTCGAGGCCGAGCGCGTCGGCGCCGATCTGGGACAGGATCGTGTAGGTGCCGGTGCCGAGATCCGCGGTCGAGCAGGCGAGTTCGAGCTTGCCGTCGGGCATGAGCGTGGCGCTCGCGCTCGACTGCATCATCATGGCTTCCCACACGCCGGTTGCCATGCCCCAGCCGACGAGCTCGCGCCCGTCGCGCATCGCGCGCGGCTCCGCCTTGCGCTTCGACCAGCCGAAGCGCGCGGCGCCCTGCTCGTAGGCGGCGCGCAACGCCTTCGAGGTGAAGTCCTTGCCCTCGCCCTCGTCGCGCTCGGCGTAGTTGCGCAGCCGCAGTTCCAGCGGGTCGACGCCGGTGGCGTAGGCCAGTTCGTCCATCGCCGATTCGAGGGCGAAGATGCCGGTGACGGCGCCCGGCGCCCGCATGTCCGACGGGGTGTAGGTGTCGATCTTGGCGAGCTTGTAGTCGAGCGTGACGTTCGGGCAGTGGTAGAGCAGGCCCGACCAGTTGACGACCGCTTCCTGGTAATCCTCGAAGGTCGAGGTGCCGGCGACCGCGTCGTGGGTGAGCGCCTGGAGTCGGCCGTCCCTGTCGGCGCCGAGCGCCACCGTCTGGACGGTCTCGGGCCGGTAGCCGAAGGTGAACATCTGGTCGCGGGTCAGCACCACCCGCACCGAGCGCTTGAGGTCGAGAGCGGCCGCGACCGCGAGGTAGAGCTGGTATTGCGGCCGCAGGCCCGAGCCGAACCCGCCGCCGACATAGGGCGTGATCACCCGCACGTCGTCGGGCTTCAGGTTGAACACGCCGCAGACGTACCCTTGGGTGTTGTTCACGCCCTGGATCTTGTCGTGGATGGTGAGCTTGCCCTCGCCCTCGTAGACCACCGTCGAGGCGTGCGGCTCCATCGGGTTGTGGTGCTCGATCGCCTGCCTGTACTCCTGGCGCAGCTGGATTGGCGCCTTGTCGAAGGCGCCGGCCGCGTCGCCGCGCGGGTCCGGCGGCGGCTTGATGCCGGAGCGCTTCTTCGGCGGCACGTAGGCTGCGCCCCGGTTCTTCTCGAGGTCGGTGTTCGGCACCTCCTCGTCGTAGGTCACCTTGACGAGGGAGGCGCCGTGGCGGGCGAGCTCGAAGCTCTCGGCCACCACCAGGGCGACCGGCTGGCCGCCATAGACGATCTCGGGGCCGTTCAGCGCCCGGAACGGCGAGCCGGGGGGCGCGACCTGGTCGCGGTAATTGTAGTCGAGCCAGGCGGTGCGCGGCTTGTTCTCGTGGGTCAGCACCTTGATGACGCCCGGCACCGCCTCGGCGGCCCGGGTGTCGATCGCCGTGATGCGGCCCTTGGCGATGGCGCTCGACACGACCACGCCGTGGGCGAGGTCGGGGGCGGTGAACTCGGCGGCGTATTTCGCGGCGCCCGTCACCTTGGCGGGGCCGTCCTGGCGGCTCTGGGCGGTGCCGACGTAGCGGGAGGGGGTTGCCATGCGATTACCTCAGGCGATGCGCTTGTCGGTCTGGGATTGCGGCGTGCCGGCGGCGGCCTGGGACAGGCCCCGCACGATGGCGCGCCGCGCCAGCTCGACCTTGAAGGCGTTGTGGGCGTAGGGCCGGGCCTCGGCCAGGATCACGTCGGCGGCCTCGCGGAAGGTCTCCGGCGTCGCCTTCTTGCCCTGCAGGCGGCTCTCCGCCTCGGCGTTGCGCCAGGGCTTGTGGGCGACGCCGCCCAGCGCGAGGCGGGCGGTCCGGATCGTGTCGCCGTCCATCTCCAGGGCGGCCGCCACCGAGACGAGCGCGAAGGCGTAGGACAGCCGGTCGCGCAGCTTCAGGTATGTGTAGTGCTGCGAGAAGTCCTCGTCCGGCAGGTCGACCGAGAGCACGATCTCGCCGTGGCGCAACGTGGTGTCGGCCTGCGGCGCGTCGCCCGGCAGGCGGTGGAATTCGGCGAAGGGAATGCTGCGCCGGCCCTCCGGTCCCTCGACCTGGACCACCGCCTCGAGCGCGGCGAGCGCGACGCACATGTCGGAGGGGTGCGTGGCGATGCAGGTGTCCGAGGCGCCCAGGATCGCGTGGATGCGGTTGACGCCCGTCATCGCCGGGCAGCCGCTGCCGGGCTCCCGCTTGTTGCAGGGCGTGGCCTCGTCGTAGAAATAGTAGCAGCGGGTGCGCTGGAGCAGGTTGCCGCCGGTGGTGGCGGCGTTGCGCAGCTGCGGCGACGCGCCGGCCAGCAGCGCGCTCGCGAGCAGCGGATAGCGCTCGTTGACCAGCGGGTCGTAGGCCACGGTGGCGTTCGGCACCAGGGCGCCGAGGCGCAGGCCGCCGTCATGCGCGACGATCTCGTCGAGCGGCAGGCGGGTGATGTCGACGAGGCGGCCCGGCCGCTCGACGTTGTACTTCATCAGGTCGACGAGGTTGGTGCCCCCGGCGATGAAGCGCGCCGCCGGATCGGCGGCGAGCGCCTGCACGGCCTCCTGCACGGTGCCGGCGCGGGTATACTCGAACCGGTTCATTCCGCGGCCTCCCGGACGGACGACGAGCGGGACGACGACTTGCCCTTCAGCACGTCCTCGACCGCGTCGACGATGTTGGCATAGGCGCCGCAGCGGCAGATGTTGCCGCTCATGTGCTCGCGGATCTCGTCGCGCGAGCGGGCGCGGCCCTCCTCGATCAGCGCCACCGCCGACATGATCTGGCCCGGCGTGCAGTAGCCGCACTGGAAGGCGTCGTGCTCCAGGAACGCCGCCTGGACCGGGTGCAGGCTGCCCGAGGACAGGCCCTCGATGGTGGTGACGCGGGCGCCGTCCTTCTGCACCGCGAGCGCGAGGCAGGAATTGATCCGCTTGCCGTCGACGATCACCGTGCAGGCGCCGCACTGGCCGTGGTCGCAGCCCTTCTTGGTGCCGGTGAGGTCGAGCTCCTCGCGCAGCAGGTCGAGGAGCGTGGTCCAGGGCGCGACCCGGAGCCGGCGCTCCTGCCCGTTGACCGTCAGGGTGACCGGGATCGTGCCCGGTGAGGCGGAGGAGCCGCTGTCGCTCAGCATGGGTCTGCCATCGATCGTGAGGGGGCCCGGCCTCGGCGCGCGCCGAGAGGGCGCGCGGCCCTCGAGCCGGGCGGCATACCCGATAACCGTTCCAAGGTGCGGGCGTTCCCCGAGGGAGTATGCCCCCCGAAGGGAGTCGGGCGCGCGGTTCCCCGATCGCCGTCCCTCACCCCACCGTGATCGCCGCCTCCTCGGTCTGCGCGAAGCCGTGATCCCCGGTCCAGGTGAAGCGCAGCACCCCGGTCCTCGTCGCGACGGTCGTGAAGGTGAGGTAGGGGTTGGCGGCGCTCGCCGGGGAGAGTTCGGCGCGGAACACCTCCTCGCCGTCATAGGTGCAGACGAACTCGGTGATGATGTTGCGCGGGATCAGCCGGCCGTCCGGGCCGGGGCGGTAGCCGGTCTCCATCGGATGCGAGATCAGGGTCTTGATCTCGATCACGGCGCCGGGCGCGGCGGTCTTCGGCAGGTTGATGAGGGCGCGGGCCATGCTCACCCCTCCACGCAGGCGGCCAGCGTCACGATGGCGTCGGCGGTGGCGGACCAGAAGGTGCCGTCGCGCATCTCGGCGACGGCCGTGATGGTCTGGGAATCGGCCAGCCGGATCCGGGTGTTGATCGCGGCGCGGCCGGCGCGGGGGCCGAGATGCAGCGTCACCACGTGCGGCTGCGGGTTCTTGTCGTTGAACACCGCGATGCGGCGGACGTGGTCGGCCTCGCTCATCGGGCTCTCGACGGTGATCGCCAGCGGCACGGTGTTGCCGTTCTCGACCAGCGGCGGCATGTCGAGGTGGATCCGGCCCGCCTGCACACTCGCGCCGCCGGTGAAGCGGCGGATCGCCTCGACGGTCGCCTCGCGGGTCGGGCGGAGGATCGCGGCGCGGCCGGGCCGGGCCAGCGCGAGGGTCACGAGGCCGGCGCCCCCCGCGAGGATCGTGCGGCGGTGGAACCCTGCTCTCACCGGAAACCTGCGCTCGTCGAATCTTGCGCTCATGGCGTCCCGCGCCCTCCCGTCAGGGTGAGGAGATAGGCGATCACGTCTTCGATCTCGCCCGCCTCCAGGACCGGCCGGCCGCGCCAGGCGCTCGCGACCCGCGCGCCGTCGGTCCGGTAGTAGGAGGGCATCAGGGTCTCCGGATTCAAGGCGCGCCCGTCGACGAGGCGCAGGCGCAGGCGCCCCGCGGAGAGCCGCGCGCCGACCTCCGAGAGGTCGGGCCCGAGATCCCCCGCCGGCGCGGTCCCGCCGAGCCCGGTATGGCAGAGCGGGCACAGGCCCTTGCGCGAATCGACCGCGACGGCGCGCCCGCGCGCGGCGTCGCCGGTGCGGCCGTCGAGCGGCTGCGGGATCGCGTCGCCGACGATCGCCACGGGCGCGAGCGGGGCAGGGCCCTCCTGGGAGAGGGCGGGGTGGGCGAGGGCGGGGTGGGCGAGGTGGGCAAGCGCGACGAGCGCGGCCGCCGCCCGCCTCACCCGAACACCGCCGACGTGATGGTCCGGTACCAGTCCTCGGCGTAGTCCGCTTCCCGCCGGCGGATCGCGTCGGGCGCGTCGAGCGGGCTGGTGCCGCCGGCACCCTCGACGTCGGCGAGGACGCCCTTGTCCGGGTGGTACACCCCGGCGACCGAGATGCCGTAGCCCGGCGCGACCAGGCTGTAGCAGGTGTTGATGAGCTTCGGGGCGGCGGGCGCCCGCTCCGCCAGGAGGTCGATCACGGCCTCGGCGCAGACCTTTCCTTGCGCGTTCGCCGCGAAGGCGGATTTCGGCATCGCCCCGGCGATCGCGGCATCGCCCACGACGTGGATGCGCGGCACGAGGCGCGATTCGAAGGTGACGGGGTCGATCGGGCACCAGCCCGAGCGGTCGGCGATGCCGGCCGCCGCCGCGATCGGCGCGGCGCGCTGGGGCGGGATGATGCAGGCGACATCGGCCCTGGTGGTCTCGAAGTCGGTGGCGACGGTCATCGCGCGGGAATCGACCGAGACGACCTGCCCGCCGCCGGCGAGCGGTACGTAGTCGAGCGTGCCGGGATACAGCGCCTTCCAGGCCTGCTCGAACAGCCTCTGCTTGGAGAACGTGTCCTTGGCGTCGAGCACGATCAGCTTGGCGCGCGGCTTGCGGGTCTTGAGGTACCAGGCGATCAGGCTCGCCCGCTCGTAGGGGCCGGGCGGGCAGCGATAGGGGTTGCCCGGCACCGACAGCACCACCGTGCCGCCGTCCGGCATCGCGGCGAGCTGGCGGGCGAGGAGTTCGGTCTGCGTCCCCGCCTTCCAGGCATGCGGCATGACCTGGGCGGCCGCCTCGTCGTAGCCCGCCAGCGCGTCGAAGCGCAGCGCGATGCCCGGGGAGACGACCAGCCGGTCGTAGTCGAGGGTGGTGCCGTCGGCGAGGCGGACCCGGCGGCCCGCGCCGTCGATCGCCTCCGCGCTGGTCCGCGCGACGGTCACGCCGCGCGCCCGCAGGGCCTCGTAGCCGAAGCCTTGCGCCGCCATCGGCCGCAGGCCCGCGATCACCTCGTTGCTGAACGGGCAGGCCCAGTAGGTCTCCGCCGGCTCGACCAGGGTGACGGACAGGCCCGCGCGTTGCAGGACTCGGGCGGCGGTGGCGCCGCCGAAGCCGCCGCCGACCACGACGACGCGCCCGCGGGCGCCCTGCGCCACGGCGGGGCGGGGGAGGGTGGCGGCGGCGAGCCCCGCCAGCACCGCACGGCGGCCGATCCCGGTCACCGGCCGCCTCCCGCGAGCCAGGCGGCGATCGCCCGGCTCTCCTCGTCGGAAAAACCCTTGGCGATGCGGGTCATCACGGTCGCCGGCCGCGTGCCGGCCCGGAAGGCGGCGAGCGCGGCCGCGATGTCCTCGGCCGTGCGGCCGGCGAGGCTCGGCACCGCCCCACCCGGGGCGCCGTGGCAGCCCGAGCAGGACGAGGCGCCCGGCGGCGAAGCCGCCGCCGGGGAGGCCGCGGCCTGGCTCGCGAGCAGCAGGAGCAGGAGGCCGGCCCTCACGCGCGCTTCAGGTCCGTGCGGCTCGCCGGGATCTGGCGCACCCGCTTGCCGGTGGCGGCGAAGACCGCGTTGAGCACGGCGGGCGCCGCGACCGCGATCGTCGGCTCGCCGACGCCGCCGATGAAGCCGCCCGACGGCATCAGGATCGCCTCCACCTTCGGCATCTCGTCGAGGCGCAGCACCGGGTAGGAATCGAAGTTGGTCTGCTCGATCCGTCCGTCCTTGACCGTGCACTCGCCGTAGAGCGCCGCCGACAGCCCGTAGACGAACGAGCCGGCGACCTGGGCGTCGATCTGCTGCGGGTTGATCGCCACGCCCGGATCGGTGGCGGCGACGATGCGGTGGACCTTGATCCTGCCGTCGTCGCCGATCGACACCTCGGCGGCGGCCGCCACGTAGCTGCCGAATCCCATGATCTGGGCGAGGCCCCGGTGCACGCCGGCCGGCGGCTTCGACGTCTCCCAGCCGATCCGCTCGGCCACCGCGTTCAGCACCGCCAGGTGCTTGGGGTGCTTGCCCATCAGCTTGCGCCGGAAGGCGAGCGGATCCTGGCCCGCCGCGTGCGCCACCTCGTCGAGGAAGCATTCGAGGTAGATCGCGTTCGGGTTGGTGTTCACCCCGCGCCAGAAGCCCGGGATGATCGGCGGGTTGCGCATCGCGTGGTCGATGAGGAGGTTCGGGATCGTGTAGCCGATCGCCGCCTCCGCCCCGCCGGGGTTGAGCCCCTGGAACGTCACCGGGTCCTTGCCGTCGGGCGCGAGCCGCCCCGGGATGATGCCGGCAAGGATCGACTGGCCGGAGATCCGCATGTGCAGGCCGGTGAGGGTGCCGCTCTCGTCGAGGGCCGCGCGCATCCGGCACTGGGTGACCGGGTGGTAGCGGCCGTGGGTCATGTCCTCCTCGCGGGTCCAGATCAGCTTGACCGGGGTCCCGGGGAGTTCCTTCGCGATCAGCACCGCCTGGCGCACCCAGTCGTGGGTGGCGCCGCGCCGGCCGAAGCCGCCGCCGAGATGGATCTTGTGGACGTCGCATTGCCGGGCCGAGAGGCCGGCGGCCTCGGCCGCCGCGGCGAGCGCCGCCTCGCCGTTCTGGGTCGGGGTCCAGACCTCGCAGCGCTCCGGCGTCCAGCGCGCCGTGGCGTTCATCGGCTCCATCGTGGCGTGGTTCTGGAACGGGTAGGCGTAGGTCGCCTCAACCACCCTGGCGGCGCCCTTCAGCGCGGCGGCCGCGTCGCCGGCCTTGTTGCCGACGAAGGCCTCGGGGGCGTCGAGCCCCTCCCGCAGCATCGCCGCGATGGTCTCGCTCGACACCCCGGCATTCGGGCCCTCGTCCCAGACGACCGGCAGGGCGTCCACGGCGGTCTTGGCGCGCCAGAACGTGTCGGCGACGACGGCGACGGCGCTGTCGCCGACCCGCACCACCTTGCGCACGCCGGGCATCGTCTCGACCGCCGCGGCATCGACGCTCCGCACCGTGCCGCCGACCACCGGGCAGTCGCGGATCGCGGCGTTGAGCATGCCCGGAAGCGTGAGGTCGATGCCGTAGACCTGCGAGCCGTCGGTCTTCTCGAGCGTATCGAGGCGCTTCACCGGCTTGCCGGCGATGGTCCAGTCCTTCGGATCCTTCAGGACCACGTCCTTCGGCGGCTCCATCCGGCCGGCGGCGGCCGCGACCTTGCCGAAGGTGGTGGAGCGGCCCGACGCCGGATGGCGGATCGTGCCCGTCTCGACCCGGCACTCGCCGGGCGGCACGCCCCATTCCCCCGCCGCCGCCGCGACCAGCATGGTGCGGGCGGCGGCCCCGCCCTGGCGCACCGCGACGTAGGATTCGCGGATGCCGCGGCTGCCGCCGGTCGAGAAGTCGCCCCAGACCCGGCCGCGGGCGAGGTTCTGGCCCGGCGTCGGGTACTCGGTGGTGACCTTGCCCCAGTCGCAGCCGAGTTCCTCCGCCACGAGCTGGGCGAGGCCGGTGAGGGTGCCCTGGCCCATCTCCGAGCGGGCGATGCGGATCACCACGGTCTCGTCCGGGCGCACCACCACCCAGGCGTTGATCTCAGGCGTAGCCCCGGCGGGGGCCGCGCCGGCGCCCGGCAGGTCGAAGCCGAGCGCGAGCCCGCCGGCCGCGGCGCCGGCACCGGCGAGGAAGAAGCGGCGGGAGAGGGCGGGGGAGGCGGTCATGGTCATCGCGAAACCCCCTCAGCCGCGGCCGGTCTCGCCGCCCTCGGCGGCGAGCGTGATGCCGGCGAGCACCCGGTTGTAGGTGCCGCAGCGGCAGATGTTGGTGATCTCCTGGCGGATCTGCGCCTCGCTCGGCTTCGGGTTCTGCGCCAGCAGGGCGGCGGCGGCCATGATCATCCCGGACTGGCAGAAGCCGCATTGCGGCACGTCGAGGGCCGCCCAGGCCTTCTGCACCGGATGCGAGCGGTCGGGGCTCAGGCCCTCGATGGTGACGATCTTCTGGCCCGGGTCGACGCCCGAGACCGGCAGCGAGCAGGAGCGCACCGGCTGCCCGTCGATATGGACCGTGCAGGCGCCGCATTGCGCGATGCCGCAGCCGTACTTGGTGCCGGTGAGGCCGACCTGCTCGCGGATCACCCAGAGCAGCGGCGTGTCGGGCTCCGCCTCGACCTCGCGCACGGACCCGTTCACGTTCAGGCGTATCATGGGCGTTTCCGGTGATGGCTCGGGGGATGGCTGTCGCGCGGGGCGCCGCCTTCGGGCGATGGGCTCGCACCTTGTCGTTCTAACAACTTCGGGGCGAGCGGCTGTGTCTGTCAATTGACGGATGCGCGAGCGGGGCGGCCAGGGTGAGCCCGCGCCGCTTCACGGCCGGCGACCTGTAGCTGATGCCGGCCGCCGGGATCCTGCGCGACGACGAGCGGGTCGAGCTTCTGGACGGGGAACTCGTCGAGATGGCCGCGAAGGGCTTCGCGCATGACGTCGTGAAGAACGCTGTGATGCGCCGGCTCGCCCGATCCGTTCCCGAGACGGTCTATCTCGGCATCGAGAGCACGCTTCAGCTCGGGCCGCGCCTGCTGCTGGAGCCGGATCTGCTCCTCGCCCCAGTGGATGCGCGCAGCGCCTCGCCGGACAACCCCGCGCCTCCGTGACGAACGACACGCCCGACGTTACGTCCGCTCCGCCACCGTCTTGCCGCCGTGCTTCTGGCGCAGGGCGTCGATCTGCTCCTCGGCCTGCCGGAAGGCGGCCAGCGTCTGCCCGGTCAGCTCGCGGGCGCTCGGCAGGCGGATCTTCATCGGGTCGACGAAGCGGCCGTTGATCGCGACCTCGTAGTGGACGTGCGGGCCGGTCGAGAGGCCGGTGGTGCCGACCGCGCCGATCACCTGGCCGAGGCGCACCCGGGCGCCCGGCGCGATGCCGCGGGCGATCCGCGCCATGTGGTTGTAGGCGGTGGTGTAGCCGTTGGCGTGCTGAATCTCGACCCGGTTGCCGTAGCCGGAGCGGGCGCCGGCCGACAGGATGGTGCCGTCGCCGGTCGCCATGATCGGGGTGCCGCGGGTCGCCGCCCAGTCGACGCCGTTATGCGGCCGGGAATAGCCGAGGATCGGGTGCAGGCGGGGGCCGAAGGGCGAGGAGATCCGCCCCTCCGCCACCGGGCGCCGCATCAGGAATTTCTGGCTCGAGCGGCCGTTCGGGTCGAGGTAGTCGATCTCGCCCGAGCCCGGCACGCGGTAGCGGTAGAGGCCGTAGGTCTCGTCGTGGACGCGCAGGCCCACGTAGAGCAGTTCCGGCTTCGCGTCGTCGTCCTCGGTGAAGAACAATTCGGCCCGGTCGCCCGCATTCGTGCGCTGCTGCAGGTCGGTGCCCGTCGCCAGCGCCATGACCATCTCCTCGATGATCGCGCGCGGCACGCCGTTCTTGAGCGCGGTGCCGTACAGGCTCTCGTACAGGGTGACGCCGGATTCCTCGTCGTCGTCCCGGGTGGCGCCCGGCCGGGGCGGCGCCACCGAGACGAAGCCGCCGCGGTCGTTGGCCGCGACGATCTCCTGGATGCCGTCCTCGCCGTAGAGCGTGACGCGGGCGATGCCGCGGCTCTCGGGCGCGTGGCCGTCGCCCTGCGGGGCGATCAGCAGGCGCACGTGCTGGCCCTCGGGCAGGTCGCCCCGGGCCCGGGGGCTCAGGCTCGCCAGCATCGCGGAGAGCCGCGCCGGCTCGGCGCCGTTGCGCCGCAGGAGGTCCTCGAGGCCCTGGTCCTTCCCCAGCACGAGGTCGCGCTCCTCGACCAGCGGCGGGCCGGCGGCCTGGCCGCCGGTGCTCGTCTCGGCGATCTCGGTCAGGTTCTCGGGCAGGATCCGCACCTCGATGTTGCGGAAGCGCGCCTCGACCGTCGATTCGTCGGGCGAGGCGGCCGGCCGCAGGGCGCGGGACAGGAGGCGCTCGGCCGGAAAGGCCGGCGGCAGCGGCCCGCCGGCGAGGTCCTGGGTCTCGGCCACCAGGGCGTCGACCTCGGCATCCGAGAGGGCGGGCGCCCCGGTCTCGATCGCGGCCTCGGCGAGCGGGCTGCGCACCAGGGTCACGGCGGTCTCGGCCGGGTCCGAATCGCCTTCCGCCGGGGCCGGCGCCTCGATCCGGGCGCTGCGCAGGGGATCGAAGGGCGGCACCGGCACGTCGGGGGCGCGCAACGGCAGTTCGGTGGCGATCTGCACGTAGGAATGCAGGCGGATCACCTCGCGCTCGCCGGCGCGCTCGGACATCGGCGCCTTGAAGGCGGTCTTGGCGGCGACGATCATCTCGTCGCGCACCAGCCGGTCGCCCTTGCGGGCGACCTCGCCGGCCCCGCCCTCGCCGTGGGGCGCCACCGCCCGCTCCGGCGGCGTCGCCACGATGCCGTCGGCGGCGGCGAGATAGAGCGCGATGCCGATCAGGCCGGCGCCGGTGATGCCGGTCAGCAGGCTGCCGGCGAGCCAGCGCAGGTTGAGGGCCTGCCGGGGCGCCGCGGCAGCGGCGGAGCCGGGGAGGGAGGGCGCGTCGACGAACACTCTTTCGGCGATTCTGTCGTGAGGGCGGGAGGCCCCCGAGGCGAATCCCCGGCGGCCGTCCCGCCCGCTTGGCGCCGAGACCTTGACGGTTTTGAGACGAAGCCCGGTTCCGCGCGTCAGGCCGCCCGCACGGTGGCGAGGAAGCGCGCCACCTCGGCCGAGAGCTGCTCGGATTGCCGCGACAGCTCGGAGGAGGCCGCCAGGACCTGGGTCGCCGCGGCGCCCGTCTCCTCCGCCGCGCCCGCCACCGCCTCGATCGTGCGGGTCACGGCCTGCGTGCCGGACGCGGCCTCGGCGACGTTGCGGACGATCTCCTGCGTCGCCGCGCCCTGCTGCGACACCGCCGTGGCGATCCCGACCGACACCCGGTCGATCTCCGCGATCCGGCCGGTGATCGTGTCGATCGCCGCGACCGCGTCGCCGGTCTTGCCCTGGATCCGGCCGATCTGGCTCGTGATCTCGTCCGTCGCCTTCGCGGTCTGGCCGGCGAGCTCCTTGACCTCGGCGGCGACCACCGCGAAGCCGCGGCCCGCCGCCCCGGCCCGGGCCGCCTCGATGGTGGCGTTGAGCGCGAGCAGGTTGGTCTGGCTGGCGATCGACGAGATCAGCCCGACCACGTCGCCGATGCGCGCCACCGCCTCGCTCAGCTCGCGCATGTGCCCGGCGGTGCCGGCCGCCTCGTCGACGGCGTTGCGGGCGAGCGCGGCCGAGCCCGAGACCTGGCGGCCGATCTCGGAGACGGAGGTGCCGAGCTCCTCCGCGGCGGCCGCGACCGTGCCGACATTCTCCGCCGTCCGGCCGGCGGCGCCGGCGACGGTGGACGAGCGGCCGGCGGTCCGGCTCGCGCCCTCCGACATCGCCGCGGCGGTGGCCTGGAGCTCGGTGGCCGAGGCGGCGACCTGCTCGATCACGTCGCCGACGGCGTGCTCGAAGGCGTCCGCCATCTGGCGCATCCCGGCCCGGCGCTGCTCCTCGGCCGAGGCGCGGGCGAGCGCCGTCTCCTCCTCCAGCGCCCTGGTGCGGATCAGGTTGTCCTTGAACACCTGCACGGTGGCGGCCATCGCGCCGATCTCGTCGGCCCGTCCCATCGCCGGCACCGTGACGGCGGCGTCGCCCCGCGCCAGGGCCTGCATCGCCCCGGTCATGCGCCGGATCGGCACGGCGATGCGGATGTGGACCACCGCGCAGGCCAGGGCCACCAGGGCGAGGGCCGCGGCGAACAGGGCCGCGTTGACGACGAGCCGGCGCTCCGCCGCCTCTGCCGCCGCATCGGCGTCCCGCACCCCGGCGTTCAGGGCCGCGCTCGCCACCGCCACCAGGGTGTTGAGCCGGGGCGTGATGAACTTCTGCCATTCGGGCAGCGTCATCGCCGCCTCGGCGCCGGGCGAGAAGGCCCGCAGGTTGCGCTGGATCGCCGCCGCCACTTCCGGGGTGAAGTAGGTGCCCTGCGCCGTCGCGATCGGGGCGGCGATCGCGGGCGGCAGCTCGGCGGCGGCCTTCTCGACGCGGCCCCAGGCCGCCTCGTAGCGGCCGCGCAGGACCTGCACCGCCTCGGCCTGCTCCGGCGTCAGCGGCGTGCCGCTCGACAGGATCGTGTTGACCACCACGGCGAGCGAGCCGGCGGTGGCCCGGGTCGTCCAGGCGTTGTTCTTGACGCCGGTCAGGAGCCGGGTCCCCGGATCGAGCTGGGACATCCGCTGCTCCAGCACCGTCGAGACCCGCTCCAGGCGGGCAAGCACGCCGTCGCCGGTCTGCAGCACCAGCGGGGCGAGCGCCTTGTCGCGGGCCCCCGCCTCGAGGCCGTAGGCCGCGTCGGCCCTGGTCCGCAGGGCGAGCTGGTCGCGGTAGCCGGCATCGAGCTCCTTCAAGGCCGGGGCGAGACCCGGCACGTCGAGGTCGGCGGGGGCGGCGAGCAGCGCCTGCACGGCCGCGTCGACCCGGCCGCGATGGCCGGCGATGACCGGGCGCATCGCGGCGACCTGCTCGCCCGCGAGGCTCAGGGTCGCGGCGGTGTCGCCGCGCTCGGAGCGAAAGGCCTGCATGGCGTCGAGGATGCGCTGGTCGAGCTTCGCCGCGGCGGCGACGGTCTCCGCGTTGCGGTGGCCGGTCCATGCCGTGACGACCCCGTCGAGGGTCATCGCCCCGACGATCGCCCCGAGCGCGAGCGTGATTCCGAGCACCAGCGCCCGGATTGACAGCAGCGACCTCACCACGGACCCCCGGAATGCTGGGAACCGGCAGCGGTTCCCCTGGAAAACCGGGCAGATGTGACGACAGAGTGATTAATGAAGAACTAACGGAAGAGCAGCGCGGATACAAGGTCAGCTGTTCGACAGCTGGATGAGGATGGCGAATGGAAAAGAGGATCTTGCGCGAAATCGATGCAATGCTGCTCGCCGGCGATCGGCAGGCACTCGCCCGGCGACCTCGGGGAGGACGCGGGCCCGCCGCACCGCCCGCCCTCCGCCGAAGCGATCACCGCGTCGGCGAAGGGCGACCGCGACGGCCTCGCCGGCGCCGCGTCGTGCGGCGCCGAGGATGCCGGTCGGCCGGCCCGTCAGGCCAGGGCCGCCTTCACCAGGGCGCTCGCCTTGGCGAAATCCATCCGGCCGGCATGGGCGCCCTTCAGCGCCGCGATGACCTTGCCCATGTCCTTGGGCGAGGCGGCACCGGTCTCCGCGATGGCGGCCTGAACCGCCGCGCGGGTCTCGTCCTCGTCCATCTGCTGGGGCAGGAACTGGGCGACGATCGCGGCCTCGGCCCGCTCGGCCTCGGCGAGCTCCGGGCGGCCGCCCTGGTCGTAGACCGTGGCCGATTCGTTGCGCTGCTTGATCATCTTCTGGAGCAGCGCGAAGATCTCCTCGTCGACGAGGGGCTCCTTGCCGAGGCCGCGGGCCTCGATGTCCTTGTCCTTGAGGGCGGCCTGGATCAGCCGGACGGTGGCGAGCTTCGCCTTGTCGCCGGCCTTCATGGCCTCCTTCATCTCGGCGGTGAGGCGCTGGCGCAGCATGCCGGTCTCCTGGTGTTGTCGTGTGATGCAAGTCGTGCCGTTCTCGGCACTTGAAAGGCGGGGCACTTGAGGGGATACCGGGGCATCCCCAGATTGACCGGGCTGCCGCCGGCCTCGTAAACAGCCGGCCGCGCCCGTCGGCCGTGCCCGGCCGCGACATAAGCGAGTTCACGATGATGCTGCAAGACGACGCGGCCGCCCCCGCGCAACCCGAAGGCTGGGCCGAGCCCGTCGCGACCGCCCTGCTGGTGCTCGCCGACGGCACGATCCTGGAAGGGTTCGGCATCGGCGCCACCGGCGAGGCCGCCGGCGAGGTCTGCTTCAACACCGCGATGACCGGCTACCAGGAGATCCTGACCGATCCGTCCTATGCCGGGCAGATCGTCACCTTCACCTTCCCGCATATCGGCAATGTCGGCACCAACGACGAGGACCTCGAGAGCCTCGACGCGGCGCCGGCCTCCGGCGTGCGCGGCGCGGTCATCGCCTCGGCCGTCACCAACCCGTCGAACTGGCGCTCGTCGCGCCACCTCGACGGCTGGCTGAAGGCGCGGGGCATCGTCGGCATCACGGGCGTCGACACCCGCGCGCTCACCGCCCTCATCCGCGACCGCGGCATGCCGAACGCGATCCTGGCCAACGACGCGCAAGGCCGCTTCGACCGCGCGGCCCTGACCGCCAAGGCCGCCGCCCTGCCGCCGATGGAGGGCCTCGACCTCGTGCCGCCGGTGACGAGCCGCGAATCCCAGGCCTGGGGCGAGACCGCATGGCAGCACCCGGCCGGCTACGGCAGCCGGGCCGCGGGCGAGGGCCTCAAGGTCGTGGCGATCGATTACGGCGTGAAGCGCAACATCCTGCGCCTGCTCGCCAAGGCCGGCTGCGACGTCACCGTGGTGCCGGCGACCGCGAGCGCCGAGGAGGTCCTGGCGCTCAAGCCCGACGGCGTGTTCCTGTCGAACGGCCCCGGCGATCCGGCGGCGACCGGCGAATACGCCGTGCCGGTGATCCGCGCGCTGCTCGACCACAAGGTCCCGACCTTCGGCATCTGCCTCGGCCACCAGCTGATGGGCCTCGCGCTCGGTGGCCGCACGGTGAAGATGAGCCAGGGCCATCACGGCGCCAATCACCCGGTGAAGGACCACACCACCGGCAAGGTCGAGATCGTCTCGATGAACCACGGCTTCGCGGTCGATCCGTCGAGCCTGCCGGCGAACGCGGTCGAGACCCACGTCTCGCTGTTCGACGGCTCGAATTGCGGCCTGTCGCTCACCGACCGCCCGGCCTTCTCGGTGCAGCACCATCCGGAGGCCTCGCCGGGCCCGCAGGACAGCCACTACCTGTTCGACCGGTTCGTCAGCCTCATGCGCGAGACGAAGGGCAGCAACGCATAACTGCGAAAAAGGTTGCGGCCGGTTCCGGCCGCAGCCACAAAAAACCCGAACTCGCGGCCGATTCTCCCGGCCGTACACCGCCCTGGAGCGACGACGAGCCAACGATCGTCGCGGGGCCGCGATTCGGGGCTTGCCCAGTGACCGACCACGCCGCGACCGACAGCTTCTCGCGCCTGCACCGCACCTTCACGACCCATCTCGGCATCGCCGTGGGTCTCGCCTGGGTCACCACCCTGGCGGCGGCGATCCAGGCCCCGTGGGTGCGCAACATCCGCGCGCTGATGGATCCGATGGCGAGCCGGGTCGAAAGCACCTGGTCGTTCCTGTTCGCGATGCCGGTGGTGCTGACGCTGGCCTGGCTCGGCGCCCTCTACGGCCGCGAGACCCTGCGCGAGCTGCGCGCCCTGCCGAACGACGCCGCCGAGTTCGCGCTCGCCGCCCTCGTCGCCTTCGCGGTGTTCTACCTCTCGATCGACCGGGCCGTCTCGGTCCTGCTCATCGGCGGCTGAGCCGCCCCGACATGGACGCCTGATCGTGGTCTCGTCCTGGCGCGAATTCTGGGACCGCGACACCCCGATCTACGTCAACGCCCGCCACAAGGCCCGGCACTATGCCGGGCTGGCCGGCGAGATCGCCGCCCTGGTGCCGCATCCCGGCGCCGTCGTCCTCGATCACGGCTGCGGCGAGGCTTCGTCCGCCGACCGGGTCGCCGAGGCCTGCGGCCGGCTCCTCCTCTGCGACACCTCCCCGCGCCAGCGCGCGGCCCTGGCCGCCCGCTTCGCCGGCCATGACGGGATCGCCGTCCTCGCGCCGGAGGAGGTCGCCGCCTTGCCCGCTTCCAGCCTCGACCTCGTCGTGGCGAATTCCCTGGCGCAATACCTCACATCGGCCGAGCTCGACGCCTGCCTGCGGGACTGGCGCCGCACGCTCAAGCCCGGCGGCCGCCTGATCCTCGCCGACGTGATCCCGCCGCAGCTCGGCGCCGCCGCCGATGCGGCGGCTCTCCTCGCCTTCGCCCGGCGCGAGGGCTTCCTGACGGCTGCCGTCGTCGGCCTCGCCCGGACCCTGCTGTCGGATTACCGCGCCCTGCGCCGGCGCCTCGGCCTTGCGCGCTACGACGAGGCGACGATCCTGGCCCGGCTGCGGGAGGCCGGCTTCCGCGCCGAGCGGATGACGCGGAACCTCGGGCATAACCAGGGGCGGATGGCGTTCATCGCGCGGGCGTGAGGGCCTGGTCGCCGTCCCGGACCGCGAGCGTCACAACGCCTGGAACATCACCAGCGCATCGACATAGCCGTGCTCCGGGTGCCGGAACGCCAGCGGCAGCCGCCCGACGGTCTGGAAGCCGAGCGCGTGCCACAGCCGCACCGCCCGCTCGTTCGTGCTGACGACGAAGTTGAACTGCATCCCCCGGTAGCCGCGCGCGCGGGCATGGTCGAGGGAGTGCTCGGCCATCCGCCGGGCGATCCCGCGCCCCGTCGCACCGGTGCGCGTCATGTATCCGCAATTGCAGACGTGGCCGCCGCCGCCGGCCTGGTTCGCCCGCATGTAGTAGGTGCCGAGGATCTCGCCCACCTCCTCGGCGACGAAGGTCTCCTTGTCCGGTCCCGTCCAGTAGGCCAGGGCGTCCGCCTCGGTCATGTCGGGGTCGAGGGTGTAGGTCTCGCCCGCGCGGATCACCGGCACGATGATCGACCGGATGGCGGGGACGTCCTCGGGGCGGGCGGGGCGGATCTGCATGGCGCCGCTCATAAGGGCGCCGGCGCCGGGACGGAAGCGCCCGGGGCGGGGCCGGGCGATATTTCGCCGCGCGCGCCTTGCCGGCGTCCTTCCGCCGCCGAGGTGTGACCGGACAGGAACGAGACGGAGAACCGGGATGGCGCTGTCGCGTCGCTCCCTCGTGGCCGGGGCGGCGATCCTCGCTGCATCCGCCAAAGCTCGCGCGGCGGCCGACGCCGACGTCGTGGTGATCGGTGCCGGTGCCGCCGGGCTCGCCGCGGCCTCGGCGATCCGGCGCGGCGGCCACAGCGTGGTGGTGCTCGAGGCGCGCGACCGCATCGGCGGGCGGGCCTTCACCGAGACCGCCCTCGGCGCCGGGCGCAGCTTCGATGCCGGCGGGCAATACGTGCACTGGGCCGAGCGCAACCCATGGCGGGAGATCGCGCGGGCGGCGGGCGTGCGCACCAGCGACGATGCCACCAGCCCCTGGCCGGTCCTGGTGAAGGACGGCGTCCGGGCGAGCGAGGCCGAGCGGCGCCAGCGTCGGGCCGGGTTCGGCCGGGTGAGCCTCCTCCTCGACCATCCGGATGCCTCGCCCGCCGCCCCGGACCGCTCGGTCGCCGAGGCGGTGGCGGGCGAGGACGAGGCGGCGCGGGCCGCCGCCACGGGCCTGACCCGGCTCACCCTCGGCGAGGAGCCGGACCGGGTTTCCTGCGCCGATTACGACCAGCTCTGGTCCGGCGACGACATCTGGGTCGACGGCTACGGCGCCCTGGTGGCCGGCCACTACGCCGGCCTGCCGGTGCGTCTCGGCACGCCCGCCACGATGGTCGATTGGAGCGGACCGGGCGTCGCCGTCGAGACGCCCCGCGGCACCCTGCGGGCGGCTTGCGCGATCCTGACGGTACCGGTCGGCGTCCTGGCGGCAGGCTCCCTCCGCTTCACCCCCGCCCTGCCGGCGGCGACCGCCGAGGCTGTGGCGGGGCTGCGCATGGGCGCCTATACCAAGATCGGCCTCGCCCTCGATCCGGCGCGCCTGCGCGAGCAGGATCTGCGCGACGCCGTGATCCTGCAAAGCGGCACGCCCGGCCTCACCGCCTATCTCGAGATGCAGCCGTTCGGGAAGCCGCTGGCGGTGCTCCATTGCGGCGGCGACGGCGCCCGCGCGCTGTGCGAGGCCGGGGAGGGCGCCGCGCTCGCGGCGGCGACCGATCACCTCGCGAGCGTCTTCGGCACCGGGATCCGCACCGCCGTCACCGCCGGGCGGCTCGCCGCCTGGTGGACCGATCCGTTCGCCCGCGGCAGCTACTCGATCGCCCGGCCCGGCCGTCTTCCCGCCCGCGAGGCGCTGCGTGTGCCGGTGGCGGACCGGATCTTCCTCGCCGGCGAGGCCCTGGCGGGCGGGGGCGCGATGACGGTCGGCGGCGCGACGCTCGACGGCGAGCGGGCGGCGGCGGCCGTGCTCAGGCGGCTGGGATCGTGAGCCTCAATGCAGCGTCAGCCGCGGGCCGTCCGCGGGCTGGCGCTCCCAGGCCTGGACCAGGCTGCCGGCGACGCCGCCGTCGCACAGGCGGCTGCTGAGATCGCTGAAGGCGCGCTCGCTCACCGCGAAGTCCGTCGCCGTCTGGGCGTCGTCGGGCTCGTCGTCGGTCGAGGCCGTGAAGCGGTCGAAGGCCGCCGACATCTCGGCGAAGGCGAAGGCGACCGGCATGGTGCGGAACACCGTGACGACCTCGTCGTCGAGGTCGCCGGATTCGAGGTCGCGCATCCGCACGACGTAGCCGTCGGCATGCTCGACGATCTCGTATTGCCAGTGCCGGCCCTCGCAGGCTGCAAGGATCATCGTGCCCTCCGTCTCGCCCTCGGGGACCGAATGCGGGGCGACGCCCGAGGGTTCCGGAGCGGCAGGGCGCGGAGGCGCGATTCTCGACGAAGGGCGGTGCCTGCCGCGCGCCCGACAGGTACGCACTACCGCCGGCCGTAGCCGATCTCGTAGCCGGCCCGGCCGCTGACGCGCAGCGAGGTGTCGTTGCCGAGATCGATGAAGCCCGGTGCGGTCGACCTGACGGCGGCGGGAGGCGCCTCGCGGCATTCGGGCCGGTCGGGCAGGCGCACGCCGGGCGGCGCGTCCTGCGGGCACAGGCGGGGCCTCGGGGCAGCGCGCTCGCCCGCCGCCGCCGGCAGGACGGCGGCTGTCAGGAGCAGGGCGGCCAGAAGCGGGGCAGGAAGGAGCGGGGCGGCGAGGAGGCGGGAGGTCACGGCGGCGCGAGGCTCCGGGTGGAATCGGGCGCCAGGATAGCGGCTTCGCCGCCGCCCCGCGAGCCGGCTACCGCCGGCGCTGGCCCATATCGGCCGGGGTGACCGAGACGGTGATCGCCCGGCCGTCGCGCTCGACCTGGAGCGTCACGGCGCGGCCGAGGCCGAGCGCTTCGAGCGCCGCGGTCAGGTCGGCGAGGCGGCGTACCGGGCGCCCGTTCACCCCCATGATGACATCGCCGAGATCGCCCGTCGCCGGGTCGACGCCCTGGAGGCCGGCCGCGGCGGCCGGCGAGCCCGGCAGCACCCGCACCACCACGATGCCGTCGATGCCGAGCCGCGCCGCCGCGTCCTCGTTCGCCGCCACGATGCCGATGCCCGGGGTCGGGGTGCGGCCGGTGCGGATCAGGTTCGGCACCACGCGGTTGACCACGTCGACGGGGATCGCGAACCCGATGCCGGCGCTGGCGCCGGACGGCGAGTAGATCGCGGTGTTGACGCCGATCAGGCGGCCGGCGGAATCGAGCAGCGGCCCGCCCGAATTGCCCGGGTTGATCGCCGCATCGGTCTGGATCACCCCGGAGAGCTCCCGGCCCTCGGCGGTCGGCAGGCGGCGCTGGAGCGCGCTCACCACCCCGGTCGTCAGGGTATGGTCGAGGCCGAAGGGGTTACCGATCGCGTAGGTGAACTGCCCGACCTTGAGATCGGCGGAGGTGCCGACGGCGATCGGCGGCGGCGCGGCGGTGACGCGCCCGAGCTTCAGAACCGCCAGGTCGTAGTTCGGATCGGTGCCGACCAGGGTCGCGGGCACCACCTCGCCGGTCGAGAGCCGGACCTGGATGTCGCCGCCGCCCTGGATGACGTGGTTGTTGGTGAC
>NZ_LWHQ01000078.1:0-348 GCF_001653715.1 Methylobacterium platani | reverse complement strand
GACGACGTGGCCGGCCGCGTCCCAGACGAAGCCCGAGCCGGTCTGCTCGCCGCCGCCCTGCCGCGGCTCGCCGGTCTCGGGGTCGAACGTCACCGATCCCTGCCGCTGGCGGGCGAAGACGTAGACCACCGAGGGCGCCGCGCGCTCGAACAGGGCCACGGTCGCGGCCTCGATCGGCGACAGGTCGCCCCGCGCCGTCACCGCCCGGGGCGTGTCGGCGGAGAACAGCAGGCTCGTGACGTAGGGCTGCGCGACGAACAGCGCGAGCAGCGCGAGGGCGGTGGTCAGGGCGACCCGCAGGAAGCGATCGGGCACCGGTTGCGTCACTCCGATAGGGATCTTGCCGAT
>NZ_LWHQ01000077.1:18450-38918 GCF_001653715.1 Methylobacterium platani | reverse complement strand
GATCGCGCGGATCGCCGGCCCACCGGGCGAGGAGATCCACACCGACGCATTCGGAAGAGTGAAGCTGACCCTGCCCTGGGACCGGCGTGCGCGGGGCGACGGGACGGATACCGGCTGGGTGCGGGTGACGCAGTCGTGGGGCGGCAGCAACTGGGGCCAGCAGATCATCCCGCGGGTCGGGATGGAGGCGCTGGTGGCCTACCAGGAGGGCGATCCGGATCGGCCGATCGTGGTCGGGATCGCGCCCAACCCCAACAACCCGGTGCCCTACGACCTGCCGGGGCACAAGACCAAGCTCGTGGTGCGATCGAACACCTACAAGGGTCGGGGCTACAACGAGATCTCGATGGAGGACGTGGCGGGCGGGGAGAACCTGTTCACGCATGCCCAGAAGGACATGACCACGAAGGTGCTCAACGACGCGACGGCGCGGGTGGACGCCAACCAGGTGGGCAGCGTGGGGGCGAACCACTCGTTCGAGGTGGGCCACAACCAGAACCAGGCGATCGGGGGCTCGCGGTCGCTCACCGTGGGGGCGGTGGGGGGCGCGGCGAGCGCGGCCCTGGCCGCGGCGATGTCCGCGATGTCGGGGCAGACGGCGGGGCTGCTCGGCCAGGCGATGGGCGTCGCGATGGACGCGATGGGCGCCGCCTCCGGGGACGGCGGGGCGGCGCCGGTCGATGCGGGGGCGCTCGCGGGGCCGGCCGGGACGGGCGGTGGCGATGCCGCGGGCGATCCCGCGGCCTCCGCCCTCGGGGCGCTGGCGACGGGGTTCGGCGGGCTGGTGGGCGGCGGCGGCATCGGCGGGCTGATCGGCGCCGGCATCGACGGAACCCGGGCCGGGATCAACGACGCGAGCGTGCGCAGCATGCGAACCGCCGGTGGGGCCGGCATGGCGGCGGCGGGCACGGCGCTCGCCGGCCAGGTCGGCGGGATGATGGGCGGCCTGGGCGGCGTGATGAACACGATGGTCACCCGCTTCCAGAACAACACCACCGGAATCGCCTCGACCGAGCAGGTCGGCGTCAGCAAGGTCGTCAATGTCGGGCAGACGATGCGGGAGAACGTCGGCAAGGCGCACACCCACACGGTCGGCGAGCAGTACGTGATCGAGGTCGGCCAGGAGATGCTGGTCAAGGTCGGCGAGGTGTTCCAGGTCGTCGTCGGAAAATCGACGCTAACGATGGACAAGGACGGTAACGTCACGATCACCGGCACGAAGATGTTGCTCGGGTTCTCCGATTCGGTGACGGCCTTCGGCAAGGTCATCGACCTGAACCCGAAGCGCTGAGGGCGGGCCGATGCTCATCCGCAACGAGACCCCCTTCGCCGCGATGGGATTCGGGCAGCTCCACCGCGACGGCACGCCGATGGCGGTGCTCTGCGTGCGCGCCGGCTACGGGCTCGATCCCGACGGCTCGCTCCATCTCGCCGAGGACCAGGCGATCGTCCTCAACGACGTCTACGAAGGCGACCCGCTGCGCACGCCCCTGCTCCGCGTGAGTGATCTCATTCCCTACAAGCCCGCCGCGGACGTCACGCTGCTCGGCGCGGCCCACGCGCCGAACGGCCGGGCGACGAGGCGCTGGGAGGTCGCGCTCGCGATCGGCGATCACGGCGTCCGGCTGCGGGTGCACGGCCCACGGTCGTGGGAGCCGGCCCTCGCCTTTCTCACGCCGACCTGGAAGCTCGGGACCGCGGAGTTGGCCACGCGCGTCCCGCTCGACTACCGCTATGCGTCGGGCGGCCGGTATGTCGGCGATCCCGAAGGCGGCGCCGACGCCCGCAATCTCCTCGGCCCCGGGCTTCTGCATCGTGATTTCAGCCGCGTCGGCAAGCCGTGCCGGGCGCCGCAGATCGACAGCGCCCGCGCCCCGGTGGACGCCCCGTTCGCCAGGCCTCTGCCGCAGGGCTTCGGGCCGGTGCCGCCGTTCTGGTCATGGCGCCAGGCGCATGCCGGCACCTACGACGAGGCTTGGCAGGCCGCCCCGGAGCGGCGCCTGCCGGACGACTTCGATTATCGCTTCTACCAGACGGCCCACGGCGACCTCGTCCTGCCACACATCCGGGGCGACGAGGAGCTGCGCCTGGACGGGCTGGTGCCGGGTGGCGGGATGCTCCGCGTCACGCTGCCCGGCCTGGCCGTCGTCGCCCACCACCACTGGCTCGACGGCCGCCAGATCCATGCCCGGCTGACGCTCGACGGTGTCCATCTCGACCTGCGCCGGGACGAGGGTCCTTGGCGGGTGGACCTGACCTGGCGCGGCTGGGTCGAGGCCTGCCCGGCCTATGACGGCGCGGTGCTGCTGCCGGTCCGGCTCGCCGACGCCGACGGCCTGCCGGTCTCGGGCGAGCACGGCCTGCGCGAGCCGGAGGTGATCGCATGACCTGGCCCCGCGAAGGCTCCCGCGACATCCGGGACGGCCTCATCGTCTCGCAGGTGCCCGACATCTGCCTGACGCCGCAGGGCGCCGCGATGGTGCCGGTGCCCTACACGATCTGGTGCCGCCAGGCCGACGCCGCCGAACTCGCCGACAGCATCCGCCAGACCGACGAGCGCACCCATGCCCGAGGCTCGCTGGTGCTGCGCTGCTACGGCGACGAGCCGGGCATCGGCGGCGGGATCCGCTCGGGGACAACGGGCGCGGAATGCACGCCCAAGACCTGGTCGTCCTCGGTGTTCGTCGAGGGGCGCGAGATGGTGCGCCACGACGACGAGTGGTGGATGAACCACCGCAACACCTACGGCAAGTTGATCTACACCAAGGACATGGAGCAGGCCGAGGTTGCGGATCCGCGCGCGATCGTGCCGCTGATGGATGACGGCCGAAGAGTCGGCGCCGTGCTGCCCGAGGCGACCTCGTTTGCCGGCCCCGCCTCCTCGGTCGGCGCCGCCGGGGTGGTGATCCAGGGCGGGCGGATCGTGATCCCGCCGCTCATCAACGGGGCGCGGGCCGGGGCAGTTTTGATCGGTGGCGTGCTGGTCAAGATCTTCACCGGGGCGCGTACGTCGCGACGGCCGAACGAGTGTCCTTGCGTCGTCGCTCCCTACCGGCAAATGTCAAAGGTTTGCTCGAAAGCTTGTATTGATGGAGAAGCGCATCATATTATGCCCGATCAAGTCAAGCGCTATGGAAGTCGTAAGGAGGGCATTGTTGGCTTGAAGAGGATCAGAGGGCTCGCAGGATATTGGGATGGTATGTCTATTTGTGTGAGGGGGCAGAAGGAAACCCCTGGTTCAGAGCACTGGGTGGCCCATCAGGTCGATAAAGAAATCGAGAAACTTGGAAACAATCACCCTGATACACCATCTTTTCCTAAAGGCACCTCGCCGATCAGAGAAATTCGCCGAGTTAGTGAGAAGCAAATGATCGTAGCGCGCAGCAAATGCGCAGAGCAGATAAAATCCGGCTTTGACGAAGAACTCGGGAATGAAAATCCAAATATGCTAGGGCGTACTTAAGGAGATTCGCGCCTTCCCCCATCCCCATACACTATATCTGCTCTTTCCAGTCAATATCCCACTGTTCACTAAGCAGGACTTAACGATGATCAATTACAAAATTCCCCGGGCTCGCGCTATCACAGAAGATATTTTTTATGCGTCAGGCATTCCCAGTGATAATGAAATCGAAGATAATTTCACTCGCGTATATCAGTATTATAAAGGCGGGTGGGGTCATGCTGATGCTCCTGTGTCCACTCAATACATAGCATTGTACCATCGTCCTGAAGGAGGTCGAATTGCAGTCTACGTGTCATCAGACGGAAATGTTTTTTCGCCAGAACCATCGTTCAAGTGCGCACCCATTATTGATGGCGGTCTTAAACTCACAAAAAAAACTGGTAGAATTGCCGCTATTCGGCAAGCGGGAAGCACGCTTTTAGCCTGTGGTGATTATGGGAACAACTACCGTCGGAATGAGAACGGCCTGTGGGTCCCACTCGATCTCTCGCTCTTCGATGACTATGTCGATCCAAACTGGGCCTTCGCCATCAAAGGAGAGGGAGCAACTTTTGCCGAGCTAGATGCCTACTGGGAAGCACATCCCGATGAGAAAGCCGAGAGCGATCGTCGCCTCGCTCTCTTTACCAGGGGTCTGATGCTCATGAGTATCCACGGTAGCAACGAGAACGACGTCTATATGTGCGGCCAGGATGGTGCCGTATATCATTGGGATGGAACACGATCACAAAAAATTCCCGTGCCGACGGCAGCCTTCCTCAACGACATCCTGGTAGACGACGCCGACACGGTCTGGATCTGCGGGCGCGAAGGGACCTTGCTGCGCGGCAATGCCCGCCAGGGCTTCACGCTCGTCTCCTGCGAGGGCCAACCGGATTTCAACACCGTGACCCGCTTCAGGGACAAGATCTACCTGTCGAGCTACGCCGGCCCGCGCGGCGTCTTCGTCTGCGACGGCCGCATCCGGCAGCTCACGACCGGCCCATCCGCCGTATTCAAGGACATCAACACGGTGGACGGCGTCGCGGACGCGCTGTGGGCCTTCGGCCTGACCAGTGTCGCCCGCTTCGACGGCACGAAGTGGGAGCGGATCAAGCTGCCGAAGTGGTCCGACTGAGATGGCGATGACCCCTGCTCTCATGGGCGAAGCCGTCCGCCGCATCAACTGTACCGCCGTCGGCGCTTGGCTGGAGGCCTGGCTCGCGGCCCTAGGCCTGCCCCTGCCGGCCGCCTTCGACGGGAACGGCGAGGCGGTCACGCCCCGCGCATCCGGCGTGGTCCTGCGCATCGGCGCGGTCTCGCGGGTGCAGGGGCTGCCCGACCCGCGCGATCGGCTCCGCCTGATCGCGATCGAGGCGGATGCGGGCGCCGCGATGCCGCTGGGCCTCGATGCCGCCCGCGAGACCCTCGCAACGGCGACGGCCAAGTTGTCCACCGCCACGGTGGGAGGTTCCCCCGCCGAGCTGGCGGCCGGGGATCGGCGCATCTCGTTCTTCATCGACGGGGGCCGGGTGATCGAGTTGCGGTTCCTGGACGGTCTCGTCGGATTCGACCGCCTCCTGGTCGCGCGGCTGGGCGAGCCGGGTGATTGGCGCAATCCCGCGGAGCGGTAGGCTCGCTGCAGACGATGTGCTGTCCGCGTGGCCCACACCCGCACGGTCGGCGAGGTGTTCCGGATCGTTGTCGGCGATTCGACGCTGACCATGGACAAGGACGGCGACGTCACCATCACGGGCAAGACCTTCACCACCGACTTCTCCGACCAGGTGAAGCACTGGGGCAAGGTCATCGACCTCAACCCGTCGCGCTGACGGGGACGTCCGATGCTCATCCGCAACGACACGCCCTTCGCCGCCCTCGGCTTCGGCGACCTGCACCGCGACGGGATCGGGATGGCGGTGGTCGCGGTGCGCGGCCGCTACGACCTCTCCGCCGAGGGCGCGCTCAGCCTCGCCGACACCCAGGCGCTCGTGCTCAACGACGTCTATGCCGGCGATCCCCATCGCACGCCGCTCGTGCAGGTCGGCGACCTGATTCCCTACAAGCCCAGCGCCGACGTGACCGTCCTCGGCCACGCCCACGCGCCCGGCGGTAGGCTGGCCCGCTCGTGGACGGTCGCGCTGACGGTGGGCGAGACGCGGGCGGCGCTGCGGGTCCACGGGCCGCGCGCCTGGCAACCGGCGCTGCGCTTCCTGCGGCCGACCTGGAAGCTCGGCCCGGCCGAGCCCGCCACCCGCGTGCCGCTCGACTATCGCCTCGCCGCGGGCGGGCGCATCGTGGGCGATCCGGAGGGCACGACGAGCCCCGACAACCCGATCGGCCCGGGGCAGCTGCACCGGGACTGGAGCCCGGTCGGCCGGGTGCTGCCGGCGCCCCGGATCGAGGCGCCGGAGGCGGCCCTCGCCGATCCCTTCGCGGTCGCGCGCCCGGCCGGCTTCGGCCCGGTACCGCCGTTCTGGCGCTGGCGCGAGGGGCATTGCGGCACCCGCGACGAGGCGTGGCTTCGCGAGCGCTGCCCGCAGATGCCGGCGGATTTCGATTACCGCTTCTTCCAGACCGCCGCGCCCGCCCTGATCCGGCCACGCCTCCACGGCGACGAGACCGTGCGGCTCGACGGGCTGGTGCCGGGCGGGGCGCTGGCGTTCCGGTTGCCCGGGCTGGTGCCGGTGGCCCACCACGCCTGGTTCGACGGCCGGGGCGTGTCGGCGCGGCTGCACCTCGACGGGGTGCATCTCGACCTGCGGGCGGAGGCGGCGCCCTGGCGGGTGGACCTGACCTGGCGCGGCTGGGTGGCGCGCTGCCCGGCCTATCACGGGGCGGTGCTGGGGGTGTTGCCGCTGGCCGGGGCGGCGGGCCTGGCGGTGTCGGGCGAGCACGGGCTGAGCGCGGAGGCGGGCGCATGAGCCTGCCGCGGGAGGGCTCGCGGACGGTTCGCGAGGGGATCGTCGTCGCGGAGGCGATGGACTGGTGCCGCTCGCCGACCGCGATCGTGCCCTACAAGATCTACACGCATCACCAGGTGGAAGGGGCGGGCACCGCCGACAGCGTGCGCCAGACCGACGAGCGCTCGCACGTGCGGGGCTCGCTGATCCGGCAGTGCTACGGCGACGAGCCGGGGGTTGGCGGGGGCGTGAGGTCGGGGACGCGGGGGGCGGAGTGCGAGCCCAAGACGTGGTCGTCGAGCGTGCGGGCGGAAGGGCGCCCCATGGTGCGCCACGACGACGAGTGGTGGATGAACCACAGGAACACGTATGGGCGTCTGACTTACGTCAAGGATGCCAAGCGCTACGACACGCCGGAGGAGAAAGAGATCACGCCGCGGATGCCGGGTGCGTCCGGGCCGCCGGGCGAGACGGCGAGCGACGCGAGGCCGGATGCGGTTCGTCCGGGCGCGCACTACGCACAACTGGCGGTGCCGATGCCGGGTCCCGTTCCGGTGCCGGTGCCGGTCCCGCCGATCCCGCAGGGGCAGGGAACGGCGGCGGCGGATGCGCTGTGGAGGGGCATCAAGGGACTGAAACCCGAGGAAGGGGAGACGTTCTCGGACTACATGCAGCGGCCGCTGTACAATCTCGGAATCAAGCCTGACGATCGCGCCAATGAACATTCACAGAGTGGAGCGCTTAGAGTAAGCCGATCTGACAAGGATAAAACATGTCCGCCATGCAGAACCGTAAGCGGTAAAATCGTTCATCTTGGCACCATTGGTTATAGGCTTGATCTTGTTCCGCCTTCGAAGCCCCATTGGCCACTACCCGGTGATCACTACAATTTATACCAGGCGCAACAGATTCCATGGCCAAAGTGTGACTGCTTTTGGAAGCCGCTTCCTAAACTTGCAGTTGATGCTCGGGATGGGCTTCCACCGCCCGCAGGTTCAATGCCTATTGAATTCTTTGCGAAGTAGGAGAACAATATGAATTATCCAGATGGTCAGAATGTCAAGCTAGGAGATATTGTAGATCTCGGGGGAGGAATGGAAGGAGTGGTTATAATTGATGTTGAAAATCGCGAATTTACCGATCGATTTGATATGAGCGTCGTTCTTTTTCTCGAAAGCGGCATCATGATTGATACAAACAATATAGGATTGTTACATCTTCCTGCGAATCACGATCATTATATAAGATTAATACGCCGGAAATAATAAAAACATTTATATGACATGACTCGCGAAAAAGGATTGCACCCTATGGCTGAAAAGAATGTGTTTGCCATGCTCGTCGAGCAGTTCGGCGAGCCGCAGAACGCCCGCAGGCTCGCGCCTGACGAGGCGGCACGCTACCGAGGCCGCGTGCCCGAGGCGCTGATCACCTTCTGGGTCGAGCACGGATGGGGTTCCTACCGGGACGGGTACTTCTGGATCTGCGATCCCGTCCTATTCGATCCCCTGGTCAGAACCATTTTCGCGGGCGACCCGGAGATGAGACCAGAGGACATCAGTATGGTTGCTTATACTGGTGAAGGCGAGGCGGCTCTAATGTGGCACAGAAAAAAAGTACGGCATGACGGCATTCCCCCATAGCTCCGAACTCGGCGTAGGATATGCAGCTGCCGTACCTGCCGATCCCGAGACGGGATTGGAATACTCGCAAGATTTTCTTGCTAGCGCCCTGCTTATCGACATTATTGCAGATGATGCAGACGACTTCTATGACATGCGTAGGCGTCTGGGCCCCCTGGCGGACGGTGAAGTATACGGCTACGCGCCAGCTCGCCAGCTCGGCGGCAGCGAAGACGACCGACAACGCGTGCGTGTGCCGGAATACTTTGACGTCATTGCTCAGCTCACACCCTACCGGTTGGTGGAACAGACCTCGCCGGAGCCGGGCTATCCGTATGGGCGGTTCCGCGACGTGCGACAGATCGGTCGGCCGCGCTGAGTCTGCCAGACCGATGAGAGCCCGCACGTGCGGGGCTCGCTGATCCGGCAGTGCTACGGCGACGAGCCGGGGGTTGGCGGGGGCGTGAGGTCGGGGACGCGGGGGGCGGAGTGCGAGCCCAAGACGTGGTCGTCGAGCGTGCGGGCGGAAGGGCGCCCCATGGTGCGCCACGACGACGAGTGGTGGATGAACCACAGGAACACGTATGGGCGTCTGACTTACGTCAAGGATGCGAAGCGCTACGACACGCCGGAGGAGAAGGAGGTCACGCCGCGGATGCCGGGTGCGTCCGGGCCGCCGGGCGAGACGGCGAGCGACGCGAGGCCGGATGCGGTTCGTCCGGGCGCGCACTACGCGCAACTGGCGGTGTCGATGCCGGGTCCCGTTCCGGTGCCGATGCCGGTGCCGCCGATCCCGCAGGGGCAGGGAACGGCGGCGGCGGATGCGGTGTGGAGGGGCATCAAGGGGCTCAAGCCGGCGGACGGGGAGGCATTCTCGGACTACATGCAGCGGCCGCTGTATAATTTAGGGATAAAAAAACGCATTGAATCGAAATCAGAAGTAGACAGTGTCAGAATAGCGCGAAAAAAATAAGCGTATCTTATATCATTATACTAGCGCAGAAGGAATGGCTGGTATCTTAGCATCTCAACAAATTATGCCATCTCTAAAGGCCATAAACCCTAAAGACGCGCGGTATGGCGACGGGCAGTATTTATCTGACATTGCGCCAGGGGCAATGACAAACAACCAACTATCTCGGGAGTTTTTAAATGTTCCATGGGCGGGGCGTCGCTTCAGCCACTATGTATGCATAGAGACATCGGACCTGAATGTCGTCCAAGGCCGGGAGCATGTGTTTGTGGTGCCAAATAGCAAACCATTGTCGGTTGCCGGTCGAATCGAGGGAAGTGGAAAAAATCAATGAAATACATCAAAGTAAAATGGATGCACGGCGATCCAAAATATCCAATCGAATTATGGTCAGAAATCGACGATGATCGCTGGGAGATTAGAAAAATAGACATTTTTTTAGATGGCAACATGCATGTTGCCAGCAAAGAATTTGAAACAAGAGACACGAGAATTGGCCTGGTTCCTACGCCGGAACTCGATGAGTTGAACGCCGATGGCGAATTTGAAGCAATCTACATAGATCGCAGCGATTTTGAATCATTGTGGCATATGGCGTTAAATCTAAATAAGTATTAAATTGAATATTATCTAACTGGTTTTTTCGTAAAATGAAAAAGAGTTTCATGAAAGGAAGATTGGCGCACGATCGGCGAGGGGATCATCGTCGCGGAGGCGATGGACTGGTGCCGCTCGCCGACCGCGATCGTGCCCTACAGGATCTACACGCATCACCAGGTGGAAGGGGCGGGCACCGCCGACAGCGTGCGCCAGACCGACGAGCGCTCGCACGTGCGGGGCTCGCTGATCCGGCAGTGCTACGGCGACGAGCCGGGGGTTGGCGGGGGCGTGAGGTCGGGGACGCGGGGGGCGGAGTGCGAGCCCAAGACGTGGTCGTCGAGCGTGCGGGCGGAAGGGCGCCCCATGGTGCGCCACGACGACGAGTGGTGGATGAACCACAGGAACGCCGTCGGGCGGCTGATCTACACCGACGATACGGGCCGGTACCAAGGACCGCCCCCATCGAACACGCAGTACGCGATGTTGACGACGACGAATGCGCCGTCGCAGGGAGGTTCGACGCCCGCGCGAACGCACTATGCCTTCAGCCCCGCACCCTGGGCTCCGGGCGTCGTCCCGAAGACCCCGCCGGCGATCCGTCCGCTGCCGCCGAGCTTTCCGAGCCCGCTGGCGCCGGATGGTTCGCGGCGCGACCCGACGGAGCAGCCGCTGCCGGAGATGCTGCGACCGATCGAGCCCTCGACGTCTCCGAATCCGACGCCGCAGCCGAAGCCTGCTCCGGGTCCCGGCGACGGGACGCGCACGACCGGCCGCTGCTATGGCCGGCGGATCTGCTTCAAGCGCAACGGGTATGATGCCAAGGAGTACGAGCGTCAGCTTCGGATGCAGCAGGACAAGCTCAACGCCAAGTCTCCGCAGCAGAATGTGACGGATATCGATAATTACAGTCCAGCCATGCGACAGCTCGCAGAGCCAGCTCAGAAAGCTGAGAAAGCAAGATATATTGGTGAAAATAGAAGGAATTTTATCAGTAAATACGGATCGGATGCATGGATGAGTCATGTAAGTAGCTTGGCGGCATTGCACCGGCTCGACATGGTTGCGGGCGGCAGTCCAACCGACATCGCGGGGATGGGGAACACCAACATCAACTCGGCAATCGGCGCCGTGTGGAATAAGCCTCAAGCCGACAGCCGCAAGAAGCAGGTGCGCGATTATGCTCAGGATATGGCGAATAGGGGATGCCCGATGCAGGTTATTCTAAGCACTTGCGAGAATCTTGAGGCTTAAATTTTCGCAAAGAGGCGCAACGAAAGATCTGCATTTTTTCATAAGAGGAGGATATAGAAAGTGCCTGAACAAGATATGTTCGCTTACCTGATCCAGGAGCTCGGCGAGCCTGAGCAAGCACGCAAGATCACCGCAGACGAGGCAGCTCGCTATGCTGATCGAGTACCCGGGGCGTTGCTGCGCTTCTGGCAGGAGCACGGGCGTGGAGCCTACCGCGACGGCACATACTGGATCTGCGATCCTGCGCCGTATCAGGGCATTATCGATACGGTGTTCAAGGACGATCCACAGTTCAATCCCTCACAGATGACGGCCGTCGGCTACGACGCATTCGCTCAGCTCTGGGTTTGGGACAAAAAACTCTACGACGTGATAGTCGATTTTCTTAGGAGCGATGTTTTCAATTCGTCAGAAGGCTCGCGAATCAACAACGAAACCGGGGAAAAATTTTCGCCCGATTTTTCCATTGGTATATATCTTTCCAATTTTATGGATTATGATCCGGACACAGACGAGGACGGCGAACTGCTCATGCCGCAGGCGCGCGCCCGGCTGGGGCCGCTGGGACACAACGAGGTATACGGCTTCTTCCCCGCCCTGCAACTGGGCGGCGCGCGGCGGGCCGAGAACCTGCGCCGGGTGAGCGCCCCCGAGCACATGCTGTTACTCGCCTCCCTCGAACCGCTCACGGTGACCCGGCTCACCGATCCCGAACCCGGACATCCTTACGGCCGCATCGTGCCGGTTCGCCGCGTCGGTTCGCCTTAGGTGTTCGATCCCGCAGGCGGTGTGGGTCCAGGTGATGCGGTCGCCGACCCGCAGCGGCTGGCCGACCGAGTCGCGGTCGGTGCCCGAGCCCGTCGCGACGATGCGGCCGACCATCTCGTGGCCGAGGATCACCGGCAGGTCGACCTTGAGGGCGAGCGAGCCCTGCCAGAGATGGACGTCGGTGCCGCAGATCGAGCAGGTCTCGATCTTCGTCAGGATGGTGCCGGGCTCCAGCTCCTGCGGCACCGGCACCTCCTCGATGCAGACCGGGGCCTTGAACGACCGCACCACCGCGGCGCGGCTCACCTTGGGAAAGCGCATCATGGCCGGTCTCCCGACGGTTCGTCGCGCGCCGTCGCGAGCACGCGGCGGGCGAGCTTCAGGTGGGCGATGTCGATCATCCGCCCGTCGAGGACCGCGACCCCGGCGCCGCTGCCGTCGAGCAGCCGGACCACCTCGCGGGCCCAGGCGACCCGCTCCGGCGGCGGCGTGAAGGCGGCCGTGACCGCCTCGAGCTGGCCCGGATGGATGCAGAGCTTGCCGGAAAAGCCGTCCGCCGCGGCGGCGGCGGTCTCGAGGCCGAGGCCGGCGGGGTCGCGCGGATCGGGGAACGGCGTATCGATCGCCGCGACCCCGGCGGCGGCGGCCGCGATCAGCAGCCGGTCGCGGGCGGCGGCGACCGGGGCCGCGAAGCCGCCGCCGGGGTGGCGCGGGCCGATGCCGAGATCGGCCGACAGGTCCTCGGCGCCGAAGCACAGGGCGCGCAGGCGCGGCGACACGCCGGCGTAATCCATGTCGCGCAGGGATTGCGCGGTCTCGGTGGCGAGCAGCAGCACCCCGACCGCGCCGGGCGGGATGCCGGCGGCGGCCTCCAGCACGTCGATCTGGCCCGCCAGCATCAGGAGGTCGGCGGGCCCGGTGCATTTCGGCAGCAGGATCGCGGCGGGCCGTGCCGGGACGACCGCCGCGAGGTCGGCGAGGTACGGGGCGCTGCCGCGGGGATTGATCCGCACGACGAGCACGTCCGGCCGGCCGCGCAGGGCCGCGACGGCCTGCTCCCGCGCCGCCGCCTTGGCGGTCGGCGCGACGCTGTCTTCCAGGTCGAGGATGACGGCGTCGGCGCCCGCGCCGAGCGCCTTCTCGACCTTGCGGGCCGAATCGGCCGGGGCGAACAGGAGCGAGCGCAGCCTCATCGCGACGCCTCCGTCGCGTCGAGCTCGCTCGCGAGGTCGGCCTCGTCCTGTCCGAGGGCGGGCGCGAGGCGCCGGATCCGCGCAGGCGTGCGCGACAGGCGCGGGAACGGCGCGTGCATCGGCACAGGGCCGTGCTCCGGGTCGTCGACCTCGACGAGGACGCCGCGCTCCTTCACGTGCGGGTCCTCGGCGAAGCCCGCCGGATCGTAGACCGGGCCGACCGTGACCTCGGCCGCCTCGAAGAACGCGAGGTTATCGGCGAGGTCGCGCGCGCCGATGAAGCCGCCGACGATCGCGTCGACCTCCTCGACATGGTCGAGCCGGGCGGAATTGGTGGCAAAGCGCGGATCGTCGATCATGTCGGGCCGGCCGATGGCCGAGAACAGCCGGGCGGCCATGCCCTGCGTCGAGGCCGAGAGCGCCAGCCACTCGCCGTCGCGGGTGCGGTAGACGTTGCGCGGCGCGGTGATGCTGACCCGGTTGCCGACGCGCGAGGGCACGCGGCCGGTGAGCCGGTGGATCGCCGCGTCCGGCCCGAGCGTCGCGTGGAGCGGTTCGAGCAGCGAGAGATCGACGACCTGGCCGGCGCCGTCCGGGCCTTCCGCCACCCGTAAAGCTGCGAGCGTCGCGAAGGCGCCCGACAGGCCCGCCACCATGTCGGCGAGCGCGAGGTTCGGCAGGGCCGGCGGCTTGTCGGCGAAGCCGTTCTTGGCGGCAAAGCCGCTCATCGCCTCGATCAGCGAGCCGAAGCCGGGGCGCTGGGCGTAAGGGCCGGTCTGGCCGAAGCCGCTGACCCGCACGATCACGAGCCGCGGGTTGAGCGCCAGCAGCGCCTCGGGGGCAAAGCCCGCCGCCTCCATCACGCCGGGGCGGAAACCCTCGACCAGCACCTGGGCGGTCGGCACCAGCCGGCGCAAGGCGGCCTTGCCCTCGGGCGTGCGCAGGTCGAGGCGGATCGAGCGCTTGTTGCGTCCGTAGACCGTCCACCAGGCCGGGATGCCGTTCTCCTGCCAGTGGCGGAGCGGGTCGCCGCGGCCGGGCTCGAGCTTGATGACGTCGGCGCCGAAATCGGCGAGCTGCAGGCTCAGCATGTTGCCGGCGACGAGGCGCGACAGGTCGAGCACCCGGATGCCGGCGAGCGGCCCGTCGGCGGCGCTCACGGCCGCCCCCGCTCGAGACCGGCATCCCGCCGACACGTCCTGCGGGCCATGCGTCCCTCCCCGATTCCTCGTGCTTGGGGAGTATCCTGGCCGAGGGGCTGCCCGGGATCGAGACGGATTTCGCGGGGTGGCTATCGGAAAATCTTATACCTCACAGCAGGATCGCATTGCCCCAGGCGCCGTCCTCCACCAGGCGGCGCACCTCGCCCACCATCAGGTCGGCGACGAGGGCGGCGGGCCCGGAGAGCGGCTGGTCGGCGGCGTAGCACAGGGCCAGCGGGCGGGTGATCGTCGGCGCGACGATGCGGATCATCCCCGGCCGCGCGTCCTCGTCGAGCCCCGACAACCCCGAGATCGGCAGGATCGCGGCGGCGAGGCCGGAGGCGGCGATCCGGCGCATCGTCGGCAGGCTGTCGACGTCGGCGATCACGGTCAGCGCCAGGCCCTCGCGATCGAAAGCCGCCTCCACCATCGTGCGCAGGGTATGGGTCGGGCTCGGCATCACCAGCGGCAGGGCGGCGACCTCCCGCATCGTGATGACGGCGGGGAGATCCGCGCCGGCCTTCGTCACCAGGAAGAGTTCCTCGCGCAGGATCGGCTGCACGGTGAGCCCCGGCTCGGCCCGGTCGCGGTAGAGCAGCGCCAATTCGAGCCGGCGCCGGGCGATCAGCTCGTGCAGGTAGCCCGACAGGCTCTCGAACAATTCCGGCCGGATGCCCGGATAGTCGCGCAGGATCCGGCCGAGCAGCGGATAGGCCAGGATGGTCGAGACGCTGGTCGGCAGCCCGATCGCCACGCGCCCGATCACCGGGCCCGGCCCGGTGAGGTCGGCGACCGCCCCGTCGACCTGGCGCAGGATCGTGCGGGCATGGCGGTAGAAGCGCTGGCCCGCCTCGGTCGGGTGCACGCCGCGGGCGGTGCGGCCGAGGAGCGGGTTCCTCAGGGTCGCCTCGAGCTGGGCGATCTGCTGGCTGAGCGCCGGCTGCGCGACGTTGAGATGCGCGGCCGCCCGGGACAGGCTGCCCCGATCCACCGCGGCGACGAAGAAGCGGATCTGCTTCAGGGTGGGGGTGGACATGGCGCGTCCGTGCGAGGTGGCATGGCGGTTCCGCCGGTTCCCGGCCGCGGCCCCGGAACGACCGGGAGGGCGTCATCGAGGTGCCGGGAGAGCATACCTCATCCCCCGCGCATCCCGGCCAGCGCCGCCGCGATCTCCTCGGCCGCTTCCCGCAGCGGCGCGACGAAGCGCGCGACCACGTCGGCCTCGGTCAGCGAGTGGCGCAGGTACATCAGGTTGAGGCTGCCGGCCGCGACGCCGCCGATCAGCACCGGCACCCCGATCGCCGAGGCGACGCCGTGATACGCAGCGTCCGAGTAGGCCTCGATCATGCCGGCATAGCCGTTGCGGCGCACGCCCTCGAGGAGGCCCGCGACGGCGCGGGGATCGCGCGCGACCGCGTTCCACGGCTCGGGCGACCCGGACAGGGCGGCGAGCGCGCGATCGCGGGTCTCGGGAGCACAGAAGGCGAGGTAGGCCAGGCCGAGGGAGGTGCCGAGCAGGGGCGCCCGGTAGCCCGGCCGGCGGTTGAAGTGCAGCACGCCCTCGCCGCGGCTGGTGCGCGCCACCACCATCGCGTCGCCGTCGAAGACCGAGACGTCGGAGGGCCATTGCAGCGCCGCGTGCAGCCGCGCCAGGGTCGGGGCGGCGGCGAGCGCCATCTCCTCGTGCCGGCGGTAGCCGCTGCTCA
Organism: Methylobacterium platani; assembly: GCF_001653715.1. Classification (GTDB taxonomy): domain Bacteria; phylum Pseudomonadota; class Alphaproteobacteria; order Rhizobiales; family Beijerinckiaceae; genus Methylobacterium; species Methylobacterium platani. The sequence continues at coordinate 23,255 of NZ_LWHQ01000077.1, read as the reverse complement.
GCTCGAGGGTGCGCCCGGTGGCGACGTAGACCGGCCGCGCCGGATGGCGCGCCACCATCCCGGCATGGATCAGCGTCTCGAGCATCCTGACGATGGTCGGCCGGTTGAGGCCGGTCTCGCGGAAGAGGTCGCCGACGCTCGCCTCCCTGAGCCGGTTGAGGGCCGCCAGGACCTCCAGCACCCGCAGGGCGGCGGTGACGGGCAGGAAGGACGGCATCGCACGGCGCTCCTCACCTCCCCGGCGCGGCGGGCGGCGTTGCAAACGCCAGGGATCTGTCTACAGTGTTTTGAACAGGCATTTCAACAAATGAAATGACGTCCAGGAAACGGACTGGGGGAAATCGGCTTTGGCGGGGGCGGAGCGGACGCGAACGGAGTCGGCGCAGGAAAGGCGGCACGGACCGACGATCCTCGACCGCTGCGCGCGCGGCCGGCGGCTCCGGCCTTCCCGCTCGCATGGACCCTCCCACGCGCAGGGCGCGCCGGGACGGCGCATCCGTCACGGTGATCGGCCGCCCGACCCGGCCGCCGCGCCCGATCGCATCGCCCCGCGGACGCCTGGGGAGGAAGCCTGGGGAAGATGCCGGGGCGGCACCGGCGGAAGTCCGGGTCGGCGCGGCCGGGCGGACCGTCTCGCGCGAACGGGGGATCATCCGCGGCCGATCCCCTTCCCTCCCGGGAATGCCCTCGATCGGGGGGCTGCCATGACCGAGGCCGGGCGCGCGGTCGTCGCGGGTCCCGACGAGAGGACGATTTCGTGAGCGCGACCGACACCCCCGTTCTGATCGAGCGCCGCGACGGCGCGACCGTGATCCTGACGCTCAACGAGCCGGGCAAGCGCAACGCGCTCACGCCGGCGATCCGGCTCGCGCTCGCCGAGGCGATCGACCGGATCGAGCGCGATCCCGGCATCCGCGCCGTCGTCGTCACCGGCGGGCCCGCGATGTTCAGCGCCGGCGGCGATCTCACCGCGATGCAGGTCGACGGGCTCGCCGCCGGGCGCGAGCGGTTCCGGCTGCTCCACGGCATCGTCCGGGCGATCGTGAAGTCGGGAAAGCCCTATATCGCCGCGGTGGAGGGCTGGGCGGCCGGCGCCGGCTTCAGCCTGGCGCTCCTCTGCGACACGATCGTGGCCGCCGAGGGCGCCCGCTTCGTCGCCTCGTTCCCGAAGGTCGGGCTGGTCGCGGATGTCGGCCTGCTCCACACCCTGCCGGCCCGGGTCGGGCAGGGCCGCGCCCGCCAGATGCTGCTCCGGGCCGAGCCCGTCGGCGCACCGGCGGCGCTCGCCATGGGGATGGTCGACGAGGTCGTGCCGGACGGCACGGCGCTCGACCGGGCGCTGGCGCTCGCCCGCGGCTTCGAGGGGCTGGCGCCGCTCTCGACCGCGCTGACCAAGGAATGGCTCGCCCGCGGGATCGACGAGGTCCTCGACTGGGAGCGCAGCGCCCAGGCCGCCCTGTTCCAGACCGCCGACCACCACGAGGGCAAGGCCGCCTTCTTCGAGAAGCGCCGGCCCGCCTTCCAGGGACGCTGACACGATGAGCTGCCCCGAGGACGATGCCGGCGTGCCGTTGCGCGAGACCGCCGACCGCCTGCTCGCCGATCTCCTGACGCCGCAGGCCCGCGCCCGGATCGCGGCGGGCGAGTGGCCCGACGACCTGTGGTCGGCCCTCGCCGAGGCCGGCCTGCCCGCCGCGATCCTGCCCGAGGCGGCCGGCGGGTTCGGCGTGCCGGTCGCCGACGCGCTCTCGCTCCTGACGGTCGCCGGCCGGCACGCCCTGCCCCTGCCGCTCGCCGACACGATGCTGGCCGGCCTGGCGCTCGCCCGCGCCGGCCTTCCGGTGCCGGACGGGCCGCTCGCGGTCGCGGAAGGGGCGGACGCGACCCTCGACGCCGCCGGGCGCGCCACCGGCCGGGCCTGGGGCGTCGCGTGGGGGCGCCACGCCCGGGCGGTGGTGGTGCCGGCCGAGGGCCCGGACGGGCCGCGCCTCGTCGCCCTGCCGCGCGACGCGCTCGCGATCGAGCCGGGCACGGGCATCGCCGGCGATCCCCGCGACGCCGTGCGCTTCGAGGCGGTCGCCGCGCCCTCGGCGCCGGCGCCGTTCGGGGCGCCCGCGCTGCGGGCGGCCGGCGCCGCGACCCGTGCCCTGATGATGGCCGGCGCGCTCGGCGCCGTCAGCGCCATGACGACGGCCTACGCCCAGGAGCGGCGCCAGTTCGGCCGCGCCCTCGGCCAGTTCCAGGCCGTGCAGCAGAACCTCGCGGTGCTCGCCGGCCAGGCGGCCTCCGCGGCGGCCGCCGCCGACCTCGCGGCGGAGGCCGTCGACGCCTGGGGACCGGGCCTCATGCCCGCGCTCGCCGCCGCCAAGGTCCGCACCGGCGAGGCGGCGGGCCAGGGTGCGGCCATCGCCCACCAGGTCCACGGGGCGATCGGCTTCACGCAGGAGCACCGCCTGCACCTCTTCACCCGCCGGCTCTGGGCCTGGCGGGACGAGTTCGGGCGCGAGGCCGAGTGGGCGCTCCTCCTCGGCCGCCACCTGATCGCGGCCGGTCCGGACGGGCTGTGGCCGGCGATCACGGCGGCCTGAGGGGAGTTTCTCGCGATGCCGCAATTCACCTTCCCGTCGCCGCCGCCCTCGCCCGAGGCGGAGGTCTTCCGGGCCGAGATCCGGGACTTCCTGGCGACCGAGCTCAAGGATCGCGCGCCGATCGACCGGGCGCAGAGCTGGAACGGGCTCGATCCCGCCTTCTCGCGCAAGCTCGGGCAGCGCGGCTGGCTCGGGCTGACCTGGCCGACGGCCTATGGCGGGCATGCGCGCTCAAACCTCGAGCGCTACGTCCTCCTGGAGGAACTGCTCGGCGCCGGCGCCCCGGTGGGCGCGCACTGGATCGCCGAGCGGCAGAGCGGTCCGAGCCTCCTGCGCTACGGCACCGAGGCGCAGAAGCGGGCGATCCTGCCCCGGATCGCCGCCGGCGAGTGCTTCTTCTGCATCGGCATGAGCGAGCCCGATTCCGGCTCCGACCTCGCCTCGGTCCGCACCCGGGCGGTGCGGGAGGACGGGGGCTGGCGCGTCAACGGCACCAAGCTGTGGACGACCAACGCCACCCACTGCCACTTCATGATCCTGTTCTGCCGCACCGCGCCGGCCGACCGCGAGCACCGCCACGCCGGCACGAGCCAGTTCGTCGTCGACCTCACCCTGCCGGGCATCACCATCCGGCCGGTCCGCAACCTCGTCGGCGAGCACCACTTCAACGAGGTGGTGTTCGAGGACGCGCTGCTGCCCGAGGACGCGCTGCTCGGGCAGGAGGGCGAGGGCTGGAGCCAGGTCACCGGCGAGCTCGCCTACGAGCGCAGCGGACCGGAGCGCTTCCTGTCGTCGTTCCGGCTCCTCGTCGAGCTGGTGCGGGCGCTGCAGCCGGCCGCCGACGAGCGCGCGGCGATCGCGCTCGGCCGGCTGGCCGCACAGCTCGTCACGCTGCGACGCATGTCGCGCTCGGTGGCGGGGCTGCTCCAGGCCGGCGCCGACCCGGCGCTCGAGGCCGCGATGGTCAAGGATCTCGGCGCCCTCGTCGAGCAGGCGATCCCCGAGATCGCCCGCGACCTGATCGCCGAGGGGCCGCCGACGCCGCAAGGACGGGCCTTCGCCGAGGTCCTGGCCTACACCACGCTGCACGCGCCCTCGTTCTCGCTGCGCGGCGGCACCCGCGAGATCCTGCGCGGCATCATCGCCCGCGGCCTCGGGCTGAGATAACCGGAGACACCCCATGACCGACGCGGTTCTGTACGAGCAGGACGGGGCGATCGTCACCCTGACGCTCAACCGGCCCGAGACGCGCAACCCGATCTCCGAGCGCGACGTGGTCGACGGCCTCGTCGCGGCGCTCGGCCGGATCGGCGCCGATCCGGGCGTGCGGGTGGCGATCCTGACAGGTGCCGGTTCGGCCTTCTCGTCGGGCGGGGACCTGCGGGCGATGCAGACCGCGCTCGACGAGCGCGCCCGCGATCCCGCCGCCACGATGGCCTACTACACGCAGGGCATCCAGCGGATCCCGCTCGCCTTCGAGGCCCTCGACGTGCCGGTGATCGCCGCCGTCAACGGCCCGGCGATCGGCGCGGGCACCGACCTCGCCTGCATGTGCGACCTGCGCATCGCCGCCGACACGGCGCGCTTCGCCGAGAGCTTCGTCAAGATCGGCATCATCCCGGGCGACGGCGGCGCCTGGCTGCTGCCGCGGATCGTCGGCTGGTCGAAGGCCTGCGAGATGGCGCTCACCGGCGACATCGTCTCGGCCGAGGAGGCGCTCGCCTGCGGGCTGGTCTCGCAGGTGGTGCCGGCCTCCGAGCTGATGGCGGCGGCCCGCACGCTCGCCGCGCGCATCGCCGTCAACCCGCCCCAGGCGGTCCGGGCGACGAAGCGCCTGCTGCGCGAGGGGCGCTCTTCCAGCCTGCCGACGCTCCTGCAGCTCTCGGCCACCGCGCAGGCCATCGCCCATACCAGCGCGGAGCATCGCGAGGCGCTGGCCCGGGCGCTGGCCAGGACGGGGCGGGCCTGAGGGCGGGGCGACCATGAGGGTTTCTCCCGCAGGACGAACACCCTCCCGGACGCTTCGTCGTCTGTGGTACGCCGTGCCACAGACGACCTGAGCCGGCTGGCAATCACCCCGCTGGCAGCAGCGCGTTCTTCCGATGTTTTCCTCCCCGCCCGACGCCGTTTCTCCTTCCACGCCTGTGATTTTTCGGACAGGATGTGTCCGTATCCACGGTACACGACACCGCGACCTCGGCCCGACCATAGGGGCGG
>NZ_LWHQ01000077.1:0-18356 GCF_001653715.1 Methylobacterium platani | reverse complement strand
GGCGACGGAGCGCGTGTCGTGTACCGTGGGGAGGCACATCTGACGGTATCGAACCGCGCATCGCAGCCCTGGAGAAGGGGTTTGAGAAGCTGGACGGCAAGCTCGACAGACTGATCGAGGCGGTCACGGCTGGGCGCCTGGAAAACGAGAAGCGCTTCGGCGCCATCGAGAGCCGCCTGGCCGGTATCGACGCCAAGCTGGACACGAAGGCGGCCAGGACCGACTTGGCGCCGATCGCGGCGAAGCTGAGCGGGCTGGAGGGGCGCGTGTCCAGCATTCCGACGACTTGGCAGACCATCGCGATCATCGCGGGCCTTCTTGTCGGCATCGCGGGTGTCTCGTTCAGCGTCGCGAAGCTCACGGAGAAGACGACGACCGCGCAGGCCGTTGCGACGCCCGTCCCCGCGCAGGCCCCCCGGCCGTAGGAAAGCGGCCTCTGGACCGTGCACCGCACCGGCATTCCGATGTACCGGTAAGCAGTCTTGTGGAGGAATCGAATCCGTGGCCCGCATTCCCTACGCCGACCCGACCCGTCCGGAGACGGCGGCGCTCGCCGAGCGCATCGTCGCCGAGCGCGGCGAGATCCTGCACCTCTACGCCATGCTGCTGCACAGCCCGCCGGTCGCGGAGGGCTGGCTGACCTTCCTGACGGCGATCCGCCAGCGCTGCGACCTGCCCGGCGCCCTGCGCGAGCTGGTGATCGTCCAGGTCGCGCATCTCAACGGCGCCCGCTACGAGGCCGAGCAGCACGTGCCGATCGCGCTGCGCGAAGGAGTGTCCCGGGCGCAGCTCGACGCCCTGCCCGACTGGCGCGCCGCCGACGTGTTCGACCCGCGCGAGCGCGCGGTGCTGGCCTATTGCGACGCGATGACCCGGGAGATCCACGTTCCGCCGGCGGTCTTCGCGGCCCTGCGCGCGCAGTGCGACCCGCGCACGATCGTCGAGCTCACCGCCACGATCGGCGCCTACAACATGGTGTCGCGCTTCCTCGAGGCGATCGGGATCGATTCCGCCGACGACATCTCGGTCTCCAAGGAGCCGTCCCGATGAGCCGCCGCATCGCCGTGATGGGCCTCGGCCAGATGGGCTGGCCGATCGCCCTGAACCTCGCCCGCAAGGGCGACGGCACCGAGACGATCGTCGCGGTCGATGCCGACCCGGAGCGGGCCGCCGGGCTCGCCGAGCCGGGGATCACCGTCACGGCCGACCGGGAGGCGGTCGCGGGCGCCGAGGTGCTGGTCCTGTGCCTGCCCGACGGCGACGTGGTCGAGAGCGTGCTGTTCGGTCCCGACGGCCTCGTCCCCCGCCTCGCCCCGGGCGCGACCGTGGTCGATCTCAGCACCATCGCGCACGGCCAGGCGGTGCGCCTCGGCCGGGCGCTGGAGGCGCAGGGGTTCTCCGTCCTCGATGCCCCCGTCTCCGGTGCGCCCGCGGGCGCCGAGGCCGGAACCCTCACGGTGATGTGCGGCGGCTCGCCCGAGACCTTCGCGGCGATGAAACCGCTGCTCGAGCGGATCGGCACCGAGGTGCTGCACATGGGCCCGCTCGGCAGCGGCCAGCTCACCAAGACCGTCAACAACGTGATCTACGACATCAACATCGCGGCGCTCGCCGAGGTGCTGCCGATGGCGGTGGCGATGGGTCTCGATCCGGAGCGGCTGGCGCGGGTCGTCACCACCGGCACCAGCCGCAGCTACGCCTCGCAGTACTTCGTGCCGCGGATCCTGCGGGCCGAGTTCGACGAGGGTTATCCGCTGGCCAAGGCCTACAAGGATCTCGTCAGCGCCGCCGCGGTCTCGGTCGCGCGCGGCTTTCCCCTGCCGGTGACGGCCGCCGCGACGACGACCTACCAGATGGCGCTGCTCGCCGGCCACGGCGCGCGCGACAAGGGCGCGATGGTGCTGCCCTTCGAGGCGATGCTCGGCGTGACGGTCCGGGCGCCCTCGGGGTGAGGCCGCCCGGAGAGCGTCAGGCGGGCGACAGCACGTGGATCGTGCGCGACAGGATGTGCTCCCTGGTCTTCGCGCCGTAGGCCGCCATGTGGGGCGCGGCGGCGTGCGCCTTGAGCGCATCGAGGCTCGCCCACTTCTCGACCACCACGAAGGTGTCGGGCCCGAGCGGCGCCTGGATCGGCCCGGCCCCGTCCGTGTCGATCGCCGCGCCGTACTCGATGCAGCCGTCCTCGGCATGGACGGCGGGCACGTTGGCCCGGAAGGCCGCGAGCACCGTGTCCCGCTGGCCGGGCTTGGTGGTGATGATGGCGAGGACGTGGATCATGGTTGGGCTTCCTCCTGTGACACGTGCCTCGGCTTCACGGATCGGGCGTCCGAGGCCTGTCTCTCGATCCCGTCCGCGACCTCGGGAGAAGGTCGCGGACGGGGTTCTTGCACGGGTGCGGCCGCGCAGGTCCCGCATCTGGTTCAAACTCCCGAAACGGGGTCAAACCGCCCCCGCGCCCCGCCGCACCGCCAGCCGGGACAGGCTGACCACGCTCGCCACACCGGCGAAGGCCGCGCCGAGCCCGAGCGCCAGGGCCGGGCCGTGATCGGCCGCGACCGCGAAGCACGCCTCCACCAGGGCGGCCCCGGTGGTCTGGCCCAGCAGCCGCGAGGTCGCGACGATGCCGCTCGCCCCGCCCGAGCGCGAGGGCGGGGCGCTCGTCATGATGGCGCGCAGGTTCGGCGCCTGGAAGAAGCCGAAGCCGGCCCCGCACAGCGCCATCCGCCAAGCGAGCCCGAGGACGCTCGGCTCAGACGGCAAGGCCGCCAGCAGCCCCATGCCGAGCGCCAGGATGGCGAGGCCGATCCCGCCGAGCACGCTCGGCGAGTAGCGGTCCGACAGCCGGCCGGCCAGGGGGGCCATCAGGGCGACCACCACCGGCCAGGGCGTCATCAGGAACCCGGTCTCGACCTGCGAGCGCCCGAGCGCGTGCTGGAACAGGAACGGCAGCGACACGAAAGCGAGCCCCTGCGCGGCGAAGGAGCAGATCGCCGTCATGGCCGAGAGCGCGAAGAGCGGCCGCTTCAGCAGGTCGACGGCGAGCATCGGCGCCGGATGGTCGGCCTGGCGGCGCAGGAGGGCCGCCCCGCAGGCGAGCGCGCCGGCGAATTCCGCGAGCACGCGCCAGAGCGGTCCCTCATGCGCGGCCTCGCCCAGGCCGAGCACGAACAACGCGAAGGTGGCGGCGTTGAGCAGCGCGCCGACGCGGTCGAAGGCGTGGCCGGCGCGGGTCGTCTCGGGCAGGGCGCGCCGCGCGATCGCGAAGGCGGCGATCCCGATCGGCAGGTTGACGGCGAACAGCCACGGCCAGGGCGCCGCCACCAGGATCAGCGAGGCCACGGTCGGCCCGAGCGCGAAGCCGACGCCGACCACGAAGGCGTTGAGGCCGAGGCCCCGCCCGAGCTGGTGCGACGGGTAGATGAAGCGGATGAGTGCGACGTTGACCGCCATCAGGGCGCTCGCGCCGACACCCTGCAGGATGCGCGCGGCGACCAGCGCCGGCAGCGACCAGGCGAGCGCGCAGACGAGCGAGGCCGCGGTGAACAGCGCGAGGCCCGCGAGATAGACCCGCTGCTGCCCGACGATCTCGCCGAGCGCCGCGATCGGCAGCAGCGTCGCCACCACGGCGAGCTGGTAGGCGTTCACGATCCAGACCGAATCCGCCGGATCGACGCCGAGATCGGCCGCGATGGTCGGGAGCGCGGTGTTGGCGATGGCGGTGTCGAGCGTGGCGAGGGCCACGCCGGCGAGGACCGCGACCATCGCCTGCCGGCGCTGGGCCGGAGGCAGGCCCGCATGGGCGGGAGGGGTCGGCGCCGTCAGGTCCGGGGCGGGAGGGGGGGAAGGGGCAAGCTGTGACACCTTTCCTGAATGTGGCCCGGCGTGGCGGCTGGCAAGCGGTTTGGGTCGGGGTTTCGCAGGTTCGCGATCACGGGAGCGTGCCTGCCCGCGCTCCGGCTCGCTCGTTCAGGGTCTCGGTCCCCGTCGCGCGTTCGTCCCCGATCGCGTCGGGCGGCGATCGACGCCGCCTGCCTCCCGATCGTGCAGGATCCGCCCGCCATCGCGCCATGCCCGGGCTTGCAATCGTCATAAAAATCTCGTCACTATCGTGTCCATGAGATTTTTCGATCACCTGTGCCGCGAGGGAGGATCGTGAGCGCGCCGCCCGACGACGCCTCGGTCGCGCAGCGGATCGCCCGCAGCTTCCCGACCCTGAGCCAGTCGCACCGCGAGGTCGCGCGCTACGTCCTCGACCATCCGCTCAAGGTTGCGACCCTGCCGGTCGCCGAGCTGGCGGAGCTGGTCGGGGTCTCGGTCGCCACCGCCAACCGCTTCGCCCGGGCCCTCGGCTACGAGGGCTACGCGCAATTCCGCGCCGCCCTGGTCCTCGGCTTCGAGAGCGCGCTGGCGCCGGTGGAGAAGCTGCGCGGCGATCTCGAGCGGCCGGCCGATCCGGCGAGCGTCGTCGACGCGACCCTGGCGGCGATCGGGCGCAACCTCGAGGCGACGCGCAGCGGGCTCGACGCGGGGACCTGCGAGCGGGCGGTGGCGGCGATCCGCACGGCGCGGCGAGTCTACGTGTTCGGCTTCGGCAGCTCGTCCTGGCCGGCGGGGCTGCTCGCCCGCAACCTCGATCTCCACCGCCAGGACGTCCACCTGCTCGCCACCGTCGAGGGACCGGCCTTCGCCGCCCGGGTGATGCGGCGCCTGACCGCCGACGACCTCGTCGTCGCGCTGGGAACGCCGCGCTACTTCGCCGACACGGTGCGGCTCGCCGCCCAGGCGAGCGACAGCGGCGCGACGGTGCTGGCGCTCACCGACGGACCGCATTCCCCGATCGCCGCCCGGGCCACGATCGCGCTCTTCGTGCGCACCGACAGCCGCTACTTCGCGGCCTCCGAAGCGAGCCTCGTCGCCCTGGTCGAGGCGCTGTCGAGCGCCGTCGCGCACGCCTCGGGCGGGCTCGTCGCCACCGCGACCCGGCTCACCGAATCGGTGCTGCCCTGGCTCGAGGGCGACTACGCCGCTTGGCCCCTGAACAGCGGCTCCGCCGCCCAACCCCTGAACGGCGGCTCCGCCGCCCAACCCCTGAACAGCGGCTCCGCCGCCCGGCCCCTGAACGGCGGCCCCGACGTCTCGCACGCCCACGCAATCACCTCCCCCGATCCGGATCCCGAGCCATGACCGACCCCCGCCCCGTCCTCGTCATCCATGGCGGCGCCGGCACGATCGCCCGGTCCGCCGCCGGCCGCGACGGCGAGGCGCCGTATCACGCGGCCCTGTCGGAGATCCTGGCGGTCGGCGAGATCTGCCTGCGCGAGGGCGGCAGCGCGCTCGAGGCGGTCGCCATCGCGGTCGATCTCCTGGAGGAGTGCCCGCTGTTCAATGCCGGGCACGGCGCGGTCTTCACCAGCGCCGGCACCCACGAGCTCGACGCCGCGATCATGGACGGCGCCACCCTGCGCGCCGGCGCCGTGGCGGGCCTCGGCCGGGTGCGCCGCCCCGGCCGCGCCGCCCGCGCCGTGATGGACGAGGGCACCCACGTGCTCCTCGCCGGCGAGGGCGCGGAAGACTTCTGCCGCCGCCGCGGCCTCGAGATGGTCGCGCCGGACTTCTTCTCGACCGAGGCGCGCCGGCGCCAGCTCGCGGCGGCGCAGGAAGGCGGGCGGATCAGCCTCGATCACGACGAGAACGCCCCCCTCGACGAGCGGCAGAAGTTCGGCACCGTCGGCGCGGTGGCGCTCGACCGGCACGGCCACCTCGCGGCGCTCACCTCGACCGGCGGCATGACCAACAAGCGGCCCGGCCGCATCGGCGACACGCCCCTGATCGGCGCCGGCACCTATGCCGACGACCGCACCGCCGCGGTGTCCTGCACCGGCACCGGCGAGGTCTTCATCCGCGCGGCGGCCGCCCACGACGTCTGCGCCCGCATGGCCTATGCGGGGCTCGGGCTGGAGGAGGCCGCGCAGGCCGTGGTCCGCGACGCGCTCACCCCCCTCGGCGGCCAGGGCGGCCTCATCGCCGTCGATGCGCGGGGCAACGTGGCGATGCCGTTCAACACCGCCGGCATGTATCGCGGCCTCGTCCGGGCCGGCGACGCGCCGACGACCGCCATCTTCTGAGCAGTTCCGCGATGTCCTCCCTCGTCATGCCCGACCGGCGCATCCTGTCGGTCTCGGATCTCGGCGTGCGCTTCACCACCTCGGAGCGCGAGGTCGAGGCGGTGCGCCAGCTCTCGTTCCACGTCGAGGCCGGGGAGACCCTGGCGATCGTCGGCGAATCGGGCTCGGGCAAGTCCGTCACCTCGCTGGCGCTGATGCGCCTCGTCGGCCACGGTGGCGGCCGGATCGCCACCGGGCGGATGCTGTTCCGCCGCCGCTCCGGCGCGGTCCTCGACCTCGCCACCGCGTCGAACGCCGAGATGCGGGACATGCGCGGCGCCGAGATCGCGATGATCTTCCAGGAGCCGATGACCTCGCTCAACCCGGTCTTCACCGCGGGCGAGCAGATCGCGGAATCGATCCGGGTGCACCAGGGCAAGGGCACGTCCGCCGCCCGCGCCGAGGCCCTGCGGATGCTCGACCTCGTGCGCATCCCGGAGGCCCGCAACGTGCTGACGCGCTTTCCGCACCAGCTCTCCGGCGGCATGCGCCAGCGGGTGATGATCGCGATGGCGCTGGCGTGCCGGCCCCAGCTCCTCATCGCCGACGAGCCGACGACCGCGCTCGACGTCACGATCCAGGCCCAGATCCTCGAACTGATCCGCAGCCTGCAGGACGAGATGAGGATGGGCGTCGTCTTCATCACCCACGACATGGGCGTGGTGGCCGAGATCGCCGACCGGGTGCTGGTGATGTATCGCGGCGACAAGGTCGAGGAGGGCGATGCCCCCGCCCTGTTCGCGGGCCCGCGCCACGCCTACACCAAGGCGCTCCTCGCCGCCGTGCCGCGGCTCGGCGCCATGGCGGGCAGCGACCTGCCGCGCAAGTTCGACCTGCTGCGGCCCGAGTCGGCAGCCGCGGCCCCCGTCGAGGAGGCGCCGCCGCAGGACACGCGGCGCCCCGGCCCGCCGATCCTGCGGGTGCGCGACCTCGTCACCCGCTTCGACATCCGCGGCGGCCTTCTCAACCGGGTGCGCCGGCGCGTCCACGCGGTCGAGCGGATCAGCTTCGATCTTCAGGCCGGCGAGACCCTGGCGCTCGTCGGCGAATCGGGCTGCGGCAAGTCGACGACCGGCCGCTCGCTCCTGCGCCTCGTCGAGAGCCAGAGCGGGCTGATCGAGTTCTCGGGCGAGAACATCCGCGACCTTCCCCCGAGCAGGCTCCAGGCGCTGCGCAAGAACATCCAGTTCATCTTCCAGGACCCCTACGCCTCCCTCGACCCGCGCCTGACTGTCGGCTTCTCGATCATGGAGCCGCTGCTCGTCCACGGCACGCCCCGGCGCGAGGCCGAGGCGCGGGTGGCCTGGCTCCTGGAGCGGGTCGGCCTGACCCCGGCGCAAGGCGCGCGCTACCCGCACGAATTCTCCGGCGGCCAGCGCCAGCGCATCGCGATCGCGCGGGCGCTCGCCCTCAACCCGAAGGTGATCGTCGCCGACGAGGCGGTCTCGGCCCTCGACGTCTCGATCCAGGCCCAGATCGTCAACCTGATGCTCGACCTGCAGCGCGAGCTCGGGCTGTCCTACCTGTTCATCTCGCACGACATGGCGGTGGTGGAGCGGGTGAGCCACCGGGTCGCCGTGATGTTCCTCGGCCAGATCGTCGAGATCGGGCCGCGCCGGGCGATCTTCGAGAACCCGCAGCACCCCTATACCCGCAAGCTGATGGCGGCGGTGCCGGTGGCCGATCCGGAGCGGCGCCACGCCAAGCCACGCGGCCTCCTCTCCGGCGAGATCCCGAGCCCGGTCCGGGCGCTCGGCGACGAGCCCGAGGTGGCGCCGCTGATCGAGGTCGGCCCCGGCCACTGGGCCGCCCGCCACACCGTCGGCGGCCTCGCGACCTGATCCATCCGAACCCCCCCGTGACCAGAGGCATCTCGATGATCGCGCGCTCCCTCCTCGCCACCGGCCTGCTCTGCGGCCTGCTCGCCGGCCCCGTGACCTCGGCGCTCGCCGCCGGCGATCCGGTCCTCGTGCTCGGCAACCAGCCCGAGACGCTCGACCCCTACAACACCAACACCACGCTCACGACCGCGGTCACCAAGTCGTTCTACGAAGGGCTGTTCGAGTTCGACAAGGACCTGAAGGTCAGGAACGTGCTGGCCGAGAGCTACGAGGTCTCGCCCGACGGGCTGATCTACACCTTCAAGCTGCGCGAGGGCGTGAAATTCCACGACGGCACGGCGTTCGACGCGAACGCCGTGAAGACGAACCTCGAGCGGGTGCTGAACCCCGAGAACCACCTCGCCCGCTACAACCAGTTCAACCGCGTCAAGACCGTCGAGGCGGTCTCGCCGGGCGTCGTCCGCATCACCCTCAAGGAGCCCTTCGGCCCGTTCATCAACTCGCTGGCGCATGCCTCCGCGGCGATGATCTCGCCGGCCGCGCTCCAGAAGTGGGGCAAGGACATCGCCTTCCATCCGGTCGGCACCGGCCCGTTCACCTTCGTCGAGTGGAAGCAGACCGATTCGGTCAAGGGCGCGAAGTTCGCCGGCTACTGGCACGCCGGCCTGCCCAAGGTCGACAGCATCACCTGGAAGCCGGTGCCCGAGAACGGCACCCGCGCGGCGATGCTCCAGACCGGCGAGGCCGATTTCGCCTTCCCGCTTCCCTACGAGCAGGCCAAGGCGCTCGGCGAGAACAAGAAGTTGAAGGTGATCGCGCAGGATTCGATCATCCTGCGCTACCTCAGCATGAACATGCTGCAGAAGCCCTTCGACGATCTGCGCGTGCGCCAGGCGATCAACTACGCGATCAACAAGGAGGCGTTGGCCAAGGTCGCGTTCAGCGGCTATGCCAGCCCGGCCAAGGGCGTCGTCCCGGCCGGCGTGCTCTACGCCCACCCGATGGCGGCCTGGCCCTACGACCCGGCCAAGGCGCGCCAGCTCCTGAAGGAGGCCGGCTACCCGAACGGCTTCGAGACCATCCTGTGGAGCGGCTACACCACCAGCACCGCCCAGAAGGCGATCCAGTTCCTGCAGCAGCAGCTCGCCCAGGTCGGCATCAAGGTGCAGACCCAGGCCCTCGAGCCCGGCCAGCGCGTCGAGTGGGTGCAGACCGCCCCCGACCCGAAGACCGCCCGCGTGCGCCTGTACTACATCGGCTGGTCGTCCTCGACCGGCGAGGCCGACTGGGCCCTGCGGCCGCTGCTGTCGACCGAGGCCTGGCCGCCGAAGCTCAGCAACACCGCCTATTACAGCAACCCCGAGGTCGACGCCCTGCTCGCCAAGGCGCTCGTCACCACGAGCGACGCGGAGAAGGCCGACCTCTACGCCAAGGCGCAGGAGCAGATCGTGAAGGACGCGCCCTGGGCGCCCCTCGTCACCGAGCAGAACCTCTACGCCACCTCCGCCCGCCTGTCCGGCGTCGCCGTCATGCCGGACGGCAACATCGACAGCCGTCAGGTGGCGGTCGCGCCGTAAGGCCGTTCGGGGGCGCCGCGATGCCGGCGCCCCTCCCCTTCCCCTCCCCGTCCCCGGCGCCATGCTCACCTTCTTCCTCAAACGGCTCCTCGGCCTCCTGCCGACGCTGGCGATCGTCGCCGTCCTGGTGTTCCTGTTCGTGCACCTGCTGCCGGGCGATCCGGCGCGGCTCGCCGCCGGCCAGGACGCCGACGCGCAGACCGTGGCGCTGGTGCGTACGGAACTCGGCCTCGACCGCCCGCTCCCGGTGCAGTTCGGCCGCTACTTCCTGAACATGGCGCAGGGCGATTTCGGCGTGTCGATCCGCACCCGCCGCCCGGTCGCGACCGAGATCGGCGAGCGCTTCCTGCCGACCCTGCTCCTGACGCTGACCAGCATGGCCTGGGCGGTCGCCTTCGGGCTCGTCATCGGCATCGTCTCGGCGGTCTACCGCAACGAGTGGCCGGACCGTCTCGGGATGACGCTCGCGGTCTCCGGCATCTCCTTCCCGTCCTTCGCCCTCGGAATGCTGCTGATGCAGATCTTCTCCGTCGAGCTCGGCTGGCTGCCGACCGTCGGAGCCGGCTCGTGGAAGCACTACGTCCTGCCCTCCCTGACGCTCGGGGCGGCGGTGGCCGCCGTGATGGCGCGCTTCACCCGCGCCTCCTTCGTCGAGGTGCTGGGCGAGGACTTCGTCCGCACCGCCCGGGCCAAGGGCCTCAAGGAGCGGGTCGTCATCGCCAAGCACTGCCTGCGCAACGCGCTGATCCCGGTCGTCACCATGATGGGCCTGCAATTCGGCTTCCTGCTCGGCGGCTCGATCGTCGTCGAGGCGGTGTTCAACTGGCCGGGCGTCGGGCGCCTGCTGGTCGATTCGGTCAACCAGCGTGACTATCCGGTGATCCAGGCCCTGGTTCTGATGTTCTCGCTCGAATTCATCCTGATCAACCTCGTCGTCGACCTGCTCTACGGGCTGATCAACCCGACCATCCGCTACAAGTGAGCCGGCCGTGCCTGATACCGCTCTCACCGCCACCGCGGCCGTCGCCGCCGTTCCGTCCGGGGTGCGCACCCCCTGGTCCGAGTTCTGGCGCAAGTTCCGGCGCCAGCGCGTCGCCGTCGTCGCCCTCGCCTTCGTGGTCCTGCTCGTCGCACTGGCGATCCTGGCGCCGTGGATCGCTCCCTACGACGCCGAGAACTACTTCGACTACGACCGGATCAACGAGGGCCCGTCCCTCGCGCACTGGCTCGGCGTCGATCCCCTCGGGCGCGACATCCTGAGCCGCATCCTCCTCGGCGGGCGCATCTCGCTCGCCACCGGCTTCCTGTCGGTGGCCATCGGCGGCCTCGTCGGCACGGTGCTGGGGCTGCTCGCCGGCTATTACGAGGGCTGGTGGGACCGCATCGTGATGCGCCTGTCCGACGTGCTGTTCGCCTTTCCCGGCATCCTGCTGGCGCTCGGCGTCGTCGCCATCCTCGGCAGCAGCCTCGTCAACGTCGTGGTGGCGGTGTCCGTCTTCAGCGTGCCGGCCTTCGCGCGGCTCGTGCGCGGCAATACCCTCGTGCTCAAGCGCGCCACCTACGTCGAGGCCGCCCGCAGCATCGGCGCCTCCGACCGCACGATCCTGCTCCGCCACATCCTGCCCGGCACGGTGTCGTCGATCGTCGTCTACTTCACGATGCGGCTCGGCACCTCGATCATCACCGCGGCGAGCCTGTCCTTCCTCGGCATGGGCGCGCAGCCGCCGACGCCGGAATGGGGCGCGATGCTCAACGACGCGCGGGCCGACATGGTCTCCTCGCCCCACGTGGCGATCTTCCCGAGCCTCGCGATCTTCCTCACCGTGCTCGCCTTCAACCTCCTCGGCGACGGGCTGCGCGACGCCCTCGACCCCAAGCTCGACCGTCCGTAAGGCCTGCCATGATCGAGCAGCCTCCGCGCATCGGCGCCCTGCCGAGCGGCCCGCGCGACGCGATCACCGACGTCGCGGGCGTCACCGTCGGCCACTGCACCCTGGCCGAGGGCGCGATCCAGACCGGCGTGACGGTGATCCGCCCGCATCCGGGCGACCTCTACCACGACCGGGTGCCGGCGGCGGCCGCGGTGCTGAACGGCTTCGGCAAGTCGATCGGCCTGATGCAGGTCGAGGAACTCGGCGTGATCGAGACGCCGGTCGCGCTCACCAACACCTTCGGGGTGCCGGCGGTGGCCGCGGCCCAGATCCGGGCGGCGCTGGCGGTCAATCCCGGCATCGGCCGCGAATTGCCGACGGTGAACCCGCTCGTCTTCGAGTGCAACGACGGCTACCTCAACGACATCGGCCGCATGGCGGTGACCGAGGCGCATTACCGCCAGGCGCACGAGGCCGCCGACGTCGCCGTGCCGGAGGGCGCGGTGGGGGCCGGGCGGGGCATGTCGTGCTTCGGCCTGAAGGGCGGCATCGGCACCGCCTCCCGGCAGGTCGAGGCCGGCGGGCGCGACCTCACGGTCGGCACCCTGGTCCTGGCGAATTTCGGCCGGCCGGCGCAGCTGCGGCTCGCCGGCCGGGCCGTCGGCCCCGTCCTCGCCGGACGCCTGGAGGCCGCGCCCGCCACGGCGCGGCCCGAGAAGGGCTCGATCATCCTGATCGTCGCCACCGACGCCCCCCTCGACGCGCGCCAGCTCCGGCGGCTGGCGCTCCGGGCCGGGGCGGGGCTCGCCCGCACCGGCTCGGTCTTCGGCCACGGCAGCGGCGACATCGCGCTCGCCTTCTCGACCGCCTACACGCTGCCGCAGGATCCCGGGAGCCCGATGCCGGTTCTGGCGATGCTGCACGACGCCCTGCTCGACCCGCTGTTCGAGGCGGTCGCCGACGGGATCGAGCAGGCGATCCTCCACGCGCTCTGGCGCGCCGAGGCGGTGACCGGGCGCAACGGCCATGTCCGCCGCTCCCTCGCCGAGGTGCTGCCCGAGATCCTGTCCGACCCGGCCGCCCTCCCCTCTGGACATCGTCAAGAGGTTTTCTGATGTCGACCGGTATTGCTGGAGTTGCGCATCGACGTGGCCGGGAACAGCCTTGGCCGGGAACACGTCGCTTCAGCGGTTCGGAACGGCGCCCAGCAGTGCGCAGGCGAAATTCAGGTTCTCGACCATCTCCCGGGGTTGGTGCGAGGCCCAACCCCGACTTTTCGTGAAAACGGCATCGATCTCGACGAGATCCATATTAAAATGGTGGTCTCCATTGAGGTCGCTGGAACGATCGTTGGTAATTCGACGCAGCACGAGATCGTACCCGGCGAGATATTTGATGATATCGCCGAAGAGCATTTGGTCATGATAAATCGGATATAGGTGCGTCTCAAGCACGATTCCGAGGGTTTGCTGTAGTAGTCCGCCAAATCCCTGCAAAACCTGATGCTCGAAACCCTGTACGTCGACTTTTATGATGTGTGGCTGGGGTAGATTGTCTTTGTAATACAATGTGTCATACCGATGGCACATCACGGGCACTGATTGCTTGAACGCAAAGTGCTCGATCAAATTCTCATTCTGATCCAAAACTTCGTGATTTACTCTCAACATGGAAGAGCAATACGGATTGACTGTCTCATGGAACAGAAGCTCGCCATCGACATGAGCAAGTCCCGAGCCGATTACCCGATACTTGTTTCCGTTTTCACTTGCGGAGCGTAGACGCTCCGCTTCGGCTGCCTCAGGTTCAACAAGAACCTGCAAGAGTTTGTCGGCGTACTGTTGTGCGAGAGGGGATACCCCACCACGCGCGCCGATATCAATAAATCCTAGCCTGCTGTCTTGTTTAGAAACTTGCATGAGATTCCAGCCAGAAAGAGACACATGGATTCAAGAACGAACAATGTCGATCACCTCGACCTTTCGATAGGCAATCGTGGCAAGACGTTACTATATGCTGTCCCTCAAGTCCATTGTTCGTAAGTGAGGATTGGATGCATGACGGTAGCCCTCCCGGGCCCACATTTGCTCGCGGATCGCCAAAGGCCCCGTAGGCGATCCGCGTCGGGAGCGGGAGAAACGCAGTGGCGATCACTCCCGCGATACCCCCGAAGCCAAGCACGCGCCCAGCGATCATCGGAACGCCCACGCAGTGATCCTCTGTCGAAGCCGCCGACGGTGTGTCCATGGTGCGGGTGATCAACGGTCTGTCGGCCATGTCCGGTATGCTGCGCTGACGGACGCCCGCGGCCGCGATGCTCCCTCGACGGCTCGGGTGGGGAAACGCCCCCCGGCGGCAATCGCGCCGGCGACGTCTTTGCGTCGACAATGATGGTGATGTAGTCTCCCAGTACGGCGACACAGGAGCACCGCGTTGTCCGGCTGGCACTTGCTCCCGTTCTCGATGCAACCGCAGGCTCAGTCCAACTGGTGCTGGGCGGCCGTGACCGCGAGCATCGCCGCCTTCTTCGACGCGCTCACGAGCCAGACGCAGTGCCGGATCGCGGGCACGCAGCTGCAGCGGCAGGATTGCTGCGGGGCCGGAGCCGGCGGGCCCTGCAACGTCTACGGCTTCCTCGCCTCCGCCCTCAACCGTGTCCGCCATCTCAAGACCTGGTATCCGGCCGCCACGACGCCGCTCGCGGACCTGCGCGGCGAGATCGAGGGCGGACGACCGGTCTGCGTGCGCGTGGCCTGGGAGTCCGGGGGCGGCCACTTCGTCACGGTCGTCGGCTACCTGCCGGACAGCGAGACGCTCGCCGGCAGCGCGCTCCTGGCGATCGAGGATCCGTTCTGGGGTTCGTCCGACGTGCCCTACGACGTGCTGCAGGCCGGGTACCAGTACGACGGACGCTGGACCGACAGCTACTTCACGCAGAAGGTCCAGCATCGTGGCCGACCAGGTTCAGCCTGAAGCTCCGCGCGAGGCCGAGCGCATCGTCCGGCACGTCCTGGACGCGCTCGCCGCACGCTCCGCGTTCCGCACCCCCAGGCTCAGCCTGGCCGATCCGCGGACGCTCGCGCTGGCGAGCCCGCACCGCGTCGTGGTGCTTCCGCTCGAGGTCCTGCGGGCCGGCCGCGAGATCCGGCTCGTCGAGCGGGGATGGCGGTTCCTCATCACCTCCGACGGCGAGGCGATCGCGGCCGCCGAAGCCCTGGCGCAGCTCCGCGGGCGGTTCCGGTTCGGCGGGCTCAACGAGGGCCCGCTGGTGACCGGCTTCGCGACCGCCCTGCGCAGCAACCCCGGGATGCAGGAGCCGGGCGTCGAAACCCGTCTCCTGCTCGCTCCCGCGCTTCACGTCGCCGCCGTCGTCATCACGCAGGCCGGCGCCCCGGGACCGGGGTTTCGCACGCGCGACACGATCATCCCGATCGTGTCCGCGCATCCGCGCCTGCCGCCGTTCCGGGTGATCCCGCCCGTCGACTATGTGGCGATCCTGCGCATGCTCGCTGCCGAGATCCCGGTCGACGGCGCGAAGGGCGGCTGAGCGCCGGCATCCGGGGAGCGGGCGCGGACGATCAGCCGGCCTTCGGACGGGACGCCCGGCGACGCGGCGAGAGGCTCGCGCCCGCGGCGCATTCGGGCGGCGGCGCGAGCGTGCCGGAACCGCCGGGCTCGGCCCGGGCCGAGGCGAGCACGGTCTGGAAGATCGGGCAGCCCTTGAGCAGCGGGTAGACGGACCCGGCGATCAGGCGGCCGGCCTCCGTGTCGCTCCGCCAGTGGACGCCCGCCACTTCCCGGTTCTCGCCGATCCGTCGCGCGAGGGCGGTCAGGGACGGGGCCGCCTCGGGCGCGACCTCGGCGAGCGCGAGGGCGATCAGGTGGCTCTCGAGCGCGTGCCCGCTCGGATAGGACGGGTGCGGCGGCGCATTGATCAGCGGCATCAGGGCGGGAAACACCTGCTGCGGCCGGGCGCGGTTGAAGACGCCCTTGAAGTGCATGGCGACCATCAGCCCGACCCGGTCCGCCATGTCGACGAGCTTCAGGGTGTTGGGGTGTGAGACCGGCGACAGCATCAGCAGGTGGGCGAAGTAGGCTGCCGGCCCCGGATCCTGGTCGAGGATCTCCTGGACCCGCTTCGCCCGCTCGTCGCGCGCCTTCGAGATCAGGTCCTCGAGTTCCTCGAACATCGCGTCGTCGTCGAACGGCTTGGGCGGATCGACGGGGATGCAGCGCCAGTCGGTCCGGCCGAACTCGGCGAGGGCGAGATAGCTGAAATAGTCCGAGCGCCAGGCCGACCACGGGAAGGTCGCGTCGACCCGAAGCCCGTCCGGCTCGACCGGGATCAGGGGGTCGGCGACGGGGTACGTCGTCGGGCCGGAGGCCCCTCCTCCCGATCCGCCCCCGGATCCGCCGCCCGACCCGCCTCCCGATCCGCCGCCCGAGCCGCCACCCGACATGGTCTCCCCTCCCCTTCTCGCCGGCCGCGACGCCGCGGGCCGTCCTGGTCTCAGTCCGGGATGCCGGCCGCCCGCAGCCGTGCCACGTAGCGGGAGGCCTGCGGCTCCTCGAACGGGCATCGCCGGGCGTAGTCCGAGACCCGGAAGCTCGGAAGCATGCGGCGGTGGAGCGCGCCGACCTGGCCGGCCTCGGCGCCCTGGCCCGACGCGACGAGGCTCGCCGCCAGCACGCGGGCGGCGTTGCCGAACCGGGGGTTGAGGTGGAGCGCCTTGCGGGACCAGCGGACGGCATCGCCGAACGATCCGGCGAGATACTGGTTCTGGGCGAGCAGGGTGTAGTTGAAGAACGCCTGCTGGCCGAGGGGAGCCAGGCGGATCGCCCGCTCCGCCCGCGCGATCCCCATCCGCGGGTCGCCCACGAACCCGTACGGCCCGCTGCTGAACACCCACGCCCACGAATTGTTGGGCGAGATCGCGGTCGCCCGGTCGCACAGCTCGATGCCGGCGTCGTAATCGCGGAAGAACATCGCCCGCGCATGGCCCTCGATGGCGACGGCGAGCGCGTTGCAGGGATCGCGCTCGACCGCGCATTGCGCCAGGCGCACGACCTCCCCCAGGCCCGCCTCCGTGCCGGACGCCCAGCCCTCCGCGATCGCGAACATGTGCCAGTGGGCGAGGAAGGCGTAGGGCGCCGAGTAGTCCCGGTCCTCGTCACGCGCCCGTTCGAGGCAGGTCCGGGCCTGGGCCAGGCTGCCGAAATCGAGCCGGTAGAGCAGATCGAGGCCGCGCAGGAGCCAGTCGTAGGCGTTGAGGCTCTGCGGCGGCTTGCGCAGCGCGCGCTGCAATTCGGCGCGCCGGACGTAGGTGGCGATCTTGCCGACGATCCGGATCGCGATCTCGTCCTGCAGATTGAAGACCTCGTCGATCGGCTCGTCGTAGCGCTCGGCCCAGACCACCGATGCGTCGACGGCGTCGACGAGCTCGACGGAGATCCGGATGCGGTTCTGCGTCCGGCGGACGCTGCCGCTCAGGACGTAGCGGACGCCGAGCTTCTCGCTGACCTCGCCGGGATCGACCGGCCGGCGCCGGAACGGGATCGTCGACCCGCGCGAGACGACGACGAGCTCGGGGATGTTGCCGAGCGTGACGATGATGTCGTCGGCGAAGCCCTCCGCGAAGTAGCCGTCCTGCACGTCGGAGGAGAGATGGGCGAAGGGAAGCACCGCGATGGCGGGCAGCCGCGCCGCCTTCGGCTCGTCGGCCGGTCGCCGGAGGTCCGCCCGGGCTGACCCCGGGACCGACAGGGCAAATCCCCGGACCGGCTGCGTCAGGTTCTTCAACGACAGCTTGCCGAGGTCGTCGAACGCGAACTCCGCCCGGTCGGGGACCTGGTCGAGGAGGGCCGAGGACACCACGACCCCGCCCGCCGGCGCGGCGCTCTGGAGGCGCACCGCGATGTTGATCCCGCTGCCGAACACGTCGTTCTCGTCGAAGATGATCTGCTCCCAATGCAGGCCGATGCGGAACAGGATCCGGCGCTCCGGCACGGCGCCGGATTCCTGGGCGACGAGCTCCCGCTGCAGCGCCGCCGCGCAGTGCAGGGCGTCGCGCGGGCTGACGAAGACGGCGATGAATCCGTCGCCGGTATTCTTCACCACCTCGCCTCGATGCGAGACGATCGCGGGATCGATGACCGTGACGCGCAACGTCCGCAGGTGGGCGTGCGTCTCCGATTCCGCCGCCTCCATCAGCCGGGTGTAGCCGACGACGTCCGCGCACAGGACGGCCCGGGGACGGCGCTCGAGATCCGGTACGATCGCGTGCAAGGTGTCCGTCACAATCGAGGGCCCGTCCGTCAGACACGGCGTCCGATCCGGCGAGCGCGCGCATGCCGGGGAGCCGCACGAAGCCTAACGCGGCTTCCGCGATCCTCGCAATACGGTCGAAGTAACCTTTATCGAGTTCGGACGGGGCTCTGTACTCGTGTAGCCAAGTATCCATGCTGCTGAATTCCGCAAGGAACTCGTTTGCCGCCGCGACTGCGTGGCGGATGGATCGGCGATCATGGCCGGGCCCCGGATGCTCGCCCGGGGCAACGGGCTGCATAGCGCCGGGTCCGATCGACATTTTCCCGGTCGTGGGGGTTAAGCTATGTCAATATTGCAAGGGCCGGCACGAAAAGTATCCGTGGCAGGACTTGGGGCAATGATCGGTCGTGCAGGCGTGACGACAGATTTGCATCGGAGAAGCCGGGATCCTCGTCACGGCTTGTCCGGGTCGTCGGCACGGCGGCGGCATGCGCTCTCGAAGGTGGTGCGACCGCGCCGTTCGTGCCCCTGCCCCGCCGGAGCGATCCCCGAAAGGGTTAGAGGCTGTTACGGACCGGCGAGTGCGCCATTTTTGGATGGATGCAGTCTCGTCACTCCTACCCCTCCGATGTCAG
>NZ_LWHQ01000076.1:82266-99252 GCF_001653715.1 Methylobacterium platani | reverse complement strand
CATCGCCCTCCCGGGCGACGGTGCCGTGCGGGCGGCCGCCCCGCCGCGCCCGCGGGTCCGCCGCCGCCCGCCGAAGCCGGCGCCCCGGCCGGCCCCGGCCGAGGCCGCCCCCGCCGAATCCGTCCCCGAGTCCCCCCCGCGTCCCGCGCCGGAGCGCCCGGCGCCGCGTCCGCAGCCGCCCCGGGTCGAGCCGGCGCCTCCGCCGACCGTCCCGGTGCCCCCGGCGGCCGAGGGCGGGCGCCGCTACCTCGCCCCCCGCCCGCCGGAGGCCCGCCCGCCCGAGGCCGCGCCGGCCCCCGAGCCCCGCGGCGGCGCACAGCGCTTCATCACCGACGGCCCGCCCCCTGCCGAACCTCCCAGCACCACCCTCGCGCCGAGCCAGGGTTCCGGCCAGGGTTCCGGCCAAGGTCCCGGCCAGCTTCCCGGCCCGGTCCCCGGCCGCGGCACCGGGGAAAGCCTGTCGCGCGACCTGCCGCCCGAGGCCTACCGGCCGCCGCCGGAGCGCGGCGCCCCGCGCTGAGCGAGGCCTGCCGGTCGACCCGTCCCTCCCGACAGCCGTTGCCACAAAGTTCCGCTTGCTCACGGATACGTGATCGATATACCACTTTAGGGTGTGTTTTCGATCGTTCTAGTTTGGGTTGTGTCCCGAGAGCCAGGCAGGAGGTGGCGGGTGCCAAGTTCGGACCACGTGCTTCAGACGGCGTCGCACATCTACGGCGTCGGTTTCACCGAGGCGATGGGCAGCTGGGTCTGGGACATCCAGCGCGATCAGGTCCACGCCGACGACGTCGCGGCGTTCCTGTTCGGGCTCGATCCCGGCCAGGCCCAGTCCGGCCGGTCGGTGGCGGAGTACGAGGCCGCCATCCATCCCGACGACCGCGACGCGGTGACCGCGCAGTTCCGGGCCGCCGCCGAGGAGGGCGGCATCTTCGTCGCCGAGTACCGCACCTGCCCGCGGGACGGATCGGTGCGCTGGGTCCTGGAGCGCGGTCACTTCTACCACGACGAGGCGGGACGCCCGCGACGCGCCCACGGCATCATCGTCGACATCACCGAGCGCAAACTGGGCGGCGACGGCTTCGCCAGCCGGCCCGCCCGCCGGGCCGAGCATCCCCTGGAGCGGGCCGCCGACCTGTGCATGGAGGCGCGCGAGGCGGTCCGGGCGGCCCGCAAGCCGTTCCTGGCCAAGCTCGTCGACATGGTGCTGCTCGAGCTCGGCCGCGAGCTCAAGACCCTGATGGATGCCGACCGCCGGCGCCGCCTGAGCTGATCCTGCCCGCCGGCGCCGCGTCGATCTGGGCCGGACGCCCTCGCACCGCCGTGTCGATGCGAGGGCGCGGGGGTCTCACACGCTCTCGCCGCGGCGGCGGCGCTCGGCGTCGTCCCAGGCGGTGAGCGGCTGGTAGTCGGGCACGAAGCCCAGCCCCTTGCGGGCATCCGACGACACCGCGACCTGGGAGGTCGTCACGTCGATCAGCGCCGGGCCGCCCGCGGCGAGCGCCCGCTCGATCGCCGGGGCCAGATCCTCCGGCCGCTCGACCCGCTCGCCGTGGGCGCCGAGCGCCCGGGCCATCGCGGCGTAGTCGGAATCGGCGAGCAGCGTGCCGACGACCCGGCCGCCGTAATTGAACTCCTGGTCGTAGCGCTCGATGTTCCAGGCGGCGTTGTTCGACACGATGATGACCGGCTTCGCCCCGTGGCGGACAGCGGTGTCGATCTCCATCGCGTTGATGCCGAAGGCGCCGTCGCCGGTGACGCAGATCACCTGCCGGTCGGGAAAGGCGAGCGAGGCCGCGGTGGCGTAGGGCACGCCGATGCCGAGGCAGCCGAAGGCGCCGGCATCGAGGTAGGTCCGCGCCTCGAGGCCGACCCGGGCGAAGCTGAGGAGGTCGCCGCCATCGGCCACCGCGATGAAGTCGGGCGACGCGACCCGGCGGATCGCCGCGAAGATCGCCGCCGGGTGGACGCGGCCGTCCCCGCCGGTCTGCGGCACGCTCCCCCCGGTCGAGCGCTTGACGTGGCGCGCCCGCAGGCCCTCCGCCCACGCCCGGTCGAGGGCGGGCGCCCGGTTGCCGGCGGCATCCACGATCGCCGCGAGCGCCAGGCTCGGCGTCGCGAGCAGTTCCGGCTCGCCGCGGCGGTTGTCGACGAGTTCGCCGGCGGTATCGGCGATGCGCACGAAGCGGGCATTCGGGAACACCGCCGGCGAGCCGTAGCCGAGCTGGTAGTCGAGCTTGCGGCCGACCACCAGGACCACGTCGGCCTCGGTCATCGCGGCGGCGCGCATCGCGCCCACCGTCGCCGGATGATCGGCCGGGACCAGGCCGCGGCTCTCCTGGGTGTCGAGGTAGACCGCGCCCAGCGCGTCGAGGAGGCGGACCAGCTCAGGGCCGGCGGTCTTGGCGCCGCGGCCGCTCACCACCAGCGGGCGACGCGCGCCCCACAGCACCTCGACGGCCTTGGCGATGCCGGCCGGATCGGGCGGCAGCCGGCGGGGGGGCTTCGGCGCCATCCAGTCGTCGAGCACCAGCTGCGGCGGCACGTGGGCGCGCAGCACGTCGGTCGGGATCTCGATGTAGACCGGGCCCGGTTCGCCGAGATCGCCCATGGCGCGGGCCACCGCCTCGTCGAGCTCGCGGATCACCTGGTCGGCGACCCGGGCGGTGCGCGACTGGCGGGTGACCGGGCGCAGGATGTCGACGTGGGGGATGTCCTGGAGCGGCCCGAGATTGGCCTGGGCCCGCGAGGTGCAGCCGCCGATCAGGAGCACCGGCACGCGGGCGAGCGAGGCGTTGGCGATGCCGGTGACGCAGTTGGTGACGCCGGGCCCGGCGGTCGCCATGCAGACCCCGAGTTCACCCGTCAGTTCCGCGTGGGCGTGGGCCATGTGGACGGCGGCGCCCTCGTCGCGCACGTCGACGATGCGGATGCCGAGGCGGGCGCAATGGTCCCAGATCGGCTGGATGTGGCCGCCCTGGAGGCCGAACACCCGATCGACGCCTCGCGCCTTCAGGAACTGGGCGATCCAGGCGGCGCAGGATTGCGCGTCGGCGTTGAGGTCCTGGACGGTGTCGGCCGGTTGGCTCATGGCGTTTCTCCCTCCCGTTCGTGTCGTTGTTCGCGCCTTCGCGGCGTCTCCCCTCTCCCGTGTGGGAGAGGGGTTGGGGGTGAGGGTGCTACGGTTCCGCGGAATACTGAACCGTTCCGCTGCCAGCTCGACGCTCAGCGATTCGTACTGAGGCGTGTCACCCTCACCCCTACCCCTCTCCCACATGGGAGAGGGGATCCCGCGCTTCACATTTTTTAGGGGATACCTTGGCGGACTACCCCTCCCCCCGCACCAGCCGCTCCTTCAGCTTCCGGTGCAGGTTCTTCCCCGTCGCCGTGCGGGGCATCGCCTCGTCGGCCATGAACGAGACCGTCCGCGGGCGCTTGAAGCCGGCGAGCCGGTCCTTGCACCAGCCGAGGATCTCGGCCTCGCTGGCCGAGGCGCCGTCGCGCAGCACGATGACGGCGTGGACGCGCTCGCCCCAGGTCTCGTCCGGAAGACCCACCACCGCGACGTCGTGCACCGCCGGATGGCCGCCGAGCAGCGCTTCGACCTCGGACGGGTAGATGTTCTCGCCGCCCGAGATGATCATGTTGCTCTTGCGGTCGACGAGGTGGATGAACCCGTCCGCGTCGCGCCGGGCCATGTCGCCGACGGTGCAATACTCGCCGCGGAAGGCCTCCTTCGTCTTCTCCGGCAGCTTCCAGTAGCCGTCGAACAGGTAGGGATTGGAGCAGAACAATTCGCCGGCCTCGCCGTCCGGCACCTCGTTGCCGGCCTCGTCGAGCAATCTGATCGGCGCCGAGCCGACGCATTCGCGGCCGACCGAGCCGAGCTTGGTGAACTGTTCGGGCGGGTGCAGCATCGTCGCCCAGCCGACCTCGGTGGCGCCGTACAATTCGTAGAGCCCGGAATTCGGGAAGAACTCCATTACCGCCCGCTTGGTGTCGGGCCGGGCCGGGGCCGAGGAGATCATCAGGCGGGTGATGCGCGTGAGGTCGTAGCGCGCCGTCGCCTCGCGGCTCAAACCCAGCATCATCGCGTAATGCGTCGGCACCAGGGAGGTGAAGCTCGCACCCCCCTCGGCGAGCGCCCGCACGCAATGCTCGGGGTCGAAGCTCTTGCGCGAGTACACGCTGGTGACGCCGCCGCAATAGCTGAACGCGCCGAAGAAGTAGAGCGAGTTGGCGTGGCACAGCGGCATGACCAGCAGCGCCGAATCGCGCCGGTGGATGCCGAGTTCGATCTCGGTGATCATCGACAGCATGGCGGCGCCGCGATGCGAGCGGATCGCCCCCTTCGGCTTGCCGGTGGTGCCCGAGGTGTACATCAGCATCCACGGGTCCGACGGGTCGACGACGGTGCCGGGCTCGTCCTCGCGCGCCCGCCCGATCAGGTCCTCGTAATCCGAGAAGCCCGCCGGGCACGGCGTCCGCCCGAACCACACCACGCGGGATTCCGCCACCGGCAGGTCGGCGCGGATCTCCTCGATCGTGCCGGCGAGCTCGTCCTGGAGGATCAGGGCGGAGACCTCGGCATCCTCCAGGATGTAGCGCACCTCCGCGCCGACCAGCCGGAAGTTGATCGGCACCGCCACGAGGCCGGCCTTCGCCATGGCCGGATAGAGCTCCAGCCACTCGACGCAATTGTAGGCCAGCACCGCCACCCGGTCGCCCTTCCTCAGGCCGAGGCCCAGGAGAGCGTTGGCGAGGCGGCACGCGCGGGCGTTCCACTGCCGGAACGTCATCGCGCGCTCGAGGTCGCGCGCGCCGATCCGGTCGGGCTGCAGGCGCGCCTGGACGGCGAGCATCTGCCCGGGCGTGAGCACATCCCTCATCGTGGTCGTCCTCGTTCCCTCGTTCGAACCGGGTTCGTGTGACCACGCTGTCGGGTCACACCGACGATAAGTCTCCCGCCATCGTCATTCCGGGCTCCGCTTTCGCGGCCCCGGAATGACGCGGTGGGTGTCAGTTTTGTTGGAGGCAGTAACGGCCGGTCAAAATCCTCAGCCGATGTCGCCTGCATATTTCTGCACCAGCGCCCAGGCCTCCGGCCCGAACTTCTCGCGCCACTGGCCGTAGAACTTCGTCGCCTTGAGCGCGCCCTGGAAGGCGGCCGGGTCGGTGGTGTTGAAGACGAGGCCCCGCCCCTCCAGTTCCTTCTGGGTGTCGCGGTTGGCCTGGGCGATGTCGTCGCGCTCCTTCAGGGCCGCGGCGTTGAGGTGCTTCTCCATGATCGCCCGCACGTCCGCCGGCACGCCCTTCCAGACCCGGCCGCTCGCCATCATCCAGAACCCGTCCCAGGCGTGGTTGGTGAGCGAGCAGTATTTCTGCACCTCGTAGAACTTGGCGAAGTTGATCAAGGCCAGCGGGTTCTCCTGCCCGTCGGCGATCTTCGTCTGGAGCGCCGAATAGGCTTCGCTCAGCGGGATGCTGACCGGGGCGGCGCCCAGCGCCGAGAACATCGAAACCCAGAGCGGCACCACCGGCACGCGGATCTTGAAGTTCTTGAGGTCGTCGGGCGTGCGGATCGGCTTGGTGCTGGTGGTGATCTGGCGAAAGCCGTTGTCCCAGGTCGTCGCGAAGGGCACGAGGTTCGCCTTCTCGATCGACTTGCGTATGTAGCCGCCGACCTCGCCGTCCATCGCGGCCCAGACCTTGTCGTAGCTCGTGAAGGCGAAGCCGATGCCGGTGAGCGAGGTCGCCGGCACGAGCGTCGAGACCACGGTGCCCGGGAAGGTCGCGAGTTCGAGCGCCCCGGAGCGGATCTGGGACAGCATGTCCGAGTCGCTCCCCAGCTGGTTCGACGGGAACAGGCTGATCTCGACGGCGCCGTTGGTTTCCTGGCCGATCGCCGCGATCGCCTCCTTGAGGCGCACGTTGACCGGATGCGGCACCGGCAGGTCGGTGCCGAGCTTGAAGGCGAGCTTCTGGCCCTGGGACAGGGCCGGCCGAGGAAAGCCGGCCGCGAGCGCGGCGGCACCGAGGCCGGAGGCCAGCAAGTGCCGCCGGTGGAGGCCCGCGGGGCGGGGCAAGGTCACCCAGGGGGTATTCATGGCGTTTCTCCCTCGACCGAATCCCGATGCCGTCGTTCCGGGGGCGTCCCGCCGCGGCATTTACTGAATTCAGAATTCGAATTTAGAATTCGGTATTGCACGGGCCTCCGGTTTGCGCAACACGTCCGGACCGAGTTTTCGCGTGGAGAGGATCGGACCATGGCCGTCGAGACCGACGCCCGCCAGCTGACGCGCCACCGGCTCGTCGAGCAGGTCTACGGCGCGATCTTCAGCGAGATCACCGAGGGGCGGCTGCCGCCCAACACCCGGCTGATCCAGGACGAACTGGCGGAGGCCTACGGCGTCTCGCGCCAGCCGGTGCAGCAGGCGCTGCTGCTCCTGCGCAACCACGGCATCGTGCGCGACGCGCCGCGCCGCGGGCTGGTGGTGGCCCCGCTCGAAGCCGCCTTCGTGCAGAACCTCTACGAGGTGCGCGGGGTCCTGGAGGGCCTGACGAGCCGGCTCGCCGCCGAGCGCAATCCCGCCCGGGCCGGCCGGGAAGGCCCTCCCCTGGTGGCGGCGGGGCGGGCCGCGGCGCAAGGGGGCTCGGTGGCGGAGCTGATCGAGGCCGACATCGCCTTCCACCGCTTCCTCGGCAAGATCGCCGAGAACCCGATCGTCGTCGAGACCGCCGCCCCCCACTTCAACCACCTGCGGCGGATCATGGGCGAGGTCCTG
Organism: Methylobacterium platani; assembly: GCF_001653715.1. Lineage (GTDB taxonomy): Bacteria > Pseudomonadota > Alphaproteobacteria > Rhizobiales > Beijerinckiaceae > Methylobacterium > Methylobacterium platani. The sequence continues at coordinate 92,470 of NZ_LWHQ01000076.1, read as the reverse complement.
CGCGAGGACGAGACGATGCCGGCCCGGATCTGGGACGAGCACGCGGCGATCCTGGAGGCCATCGCGGCGGGCGAGGCCGAGGTCGCCGACCGGCTGTCGCGCCAGCACATCGCCCGGGCCGCGACGATCTTCGTCGAGCGGCTTCAGGCGCAGGAGGATGCGTTCGCGCAAGAAGCGCGCAGCCGGCGGGTGCGGCGGTAGCCCGATTTTCGATGATTCTGCGGCCTCATCGGGCCAAATCAGCTTCTACACACCCTCCCCTTTCCCGGACGACTGAAGCGTCAGCAGAAGGAGATCCGGGAACCAGCAATTAGACTTCGCGAAGCGCCCGTATGTCTGCAGCGGTGCAGGATAAGGAGCCGCTTCGCGGCGGGTCTTACGGCTGGATCCCGGATCTCCTTCCGCTTCGCTGCAGTCGTCCGGAAAAGGGGGGAGTTCAATAGCAGTGAGTGGTGCGGCTGACGTCTGCGGTCGGCCTCTCAGCCACCGGAATCATGCCCCGGTCGCCGCTCCCGCTCACCCCCGCGGAAACACCCGCGCCGCGCCGACCGCCAGCGCCACCCGGTCGCCCGGCTCGTAGACGTCGGTCACCTTCACCTCGACCGGGGCCTCGGCGCCGTCGAGGAGGATCTCCGCCACGGTGCCGCGCCCGGTGCGGCGCCACTCGCGCACGGTGCCGGGCAGCGTGCCGGGCCCCTGCCCGACCGTGAGGTCCCACGGGCGCAGGCAGAGATCGACGGCTCCTTGCGGCCAGCCGGCCTCCGCGGCGATCACGGTGCGGCCGGCGACACGCACCTCCCCGCCCGACACCTCCGCCGGCAGCCGCGCGGTCTCGCCGACGAAGGACATCACGAAGCGCGAGGCCGGGTGGTCCTGGACCTCGTGCGGTGCGCCGACCTGCTCGATGCGGCCCTTGTTGAGGATCGCGATCCGGTCGGCGAGTTCCAGCGCCTCGTCCTGGTCGTGGGTGACGAAGATCGTGGTCTGGCCGGTCTCGCGGTGGATCTCGCGCAGCCAGCGGCGCAGGTCCTTGCGCACCTGGGCGTCGAGCGCGCCGAACGGCTCGTCGAGGAGCAGCACCGAGGGCTCGACGGCGAGCGCGCGCGCCAGCGCCACCCGCTGGCGCTGGCCGCCCGACAGCTGGCCGGGATAGCGCTTGGCGAGGTCGGGCAGCTGCACCAGCTCCAGGAGGCGCTCGACCCGGCGGCGGATCTCGTCCTCCTTCGGGCGGTGGGCCCGGGGGCGGGAGCGCAGGCCGTAGGCGATGTTCTCGAACACCGTCAGGTGGCGGAACAGGGCGTAGTGCTGGAACACGAAGCCGACGCCGCGGCTTTGGACCGGGATGTCGGTGGTGTCCTGCGAGCCGAAGAACACCCGGCCGCCATCCGGGATCTCGAGGCCGGCGATGACGCGGAGCAGCGTCGTCTTGCCGGAGCCCGAGGGGCCGAGCAGTGCCAGGAGCTCGCCCGGCTCGATCGCCAGGCTGACGCCTTCCAGCGCCGCCGGGCCGCCGCCGCCGTAGCGCTTGACGATGCGATCGACCCGGACCGAGGTCCCGGCGTGGCGCAGGCGCTCGGCGGAGGCCGCCTCGACCGGGCGGGCGGACGCCTCGCGGCGCAGGGACAGGGCGGTGGGAGCGAATCCTGCCGTCATCTCAGTGGGCTCCGCGTCCGGCCAGCGCATCGGCGTGGCGCCATTCCAGGAAAGACTTGCCCGCCAGGGTGACGAGCGCGAGGAGCGCCAGAAGCGAGGCGATCCCGAACGCCGCCACGTAATTGTACTCGTTGTACAGGATCTCGACGTGGAGCGGCATGGTGTTGGTGAGCCCCCGGATGCGGCCCGAGACGACCGAGACGGCACCGAACTCGCCCATCGCCCGGGCGTTGCACAGGAGCACGCCGTAGAGCAGCGCCCAGCGCACGTTCGGCAGGGTCACGGTGCGAAACACCCGCCACGGGCTGGCGCCGAGGGTCAACGCGGCTTCCTCGTCGGTGGTGCCCTGGTCCTGCATCAGGGGGATCAGCTCCCGGGCGACGAACGGGAAGGTGACGAACACCGTGGCGAGCACGATGCCCGGCACCGCGAAGATGATCTCGATGCCGTGCCGGTTCAGGAACGGGCCGAACAGCCCCTGCGCCCCGAAGATCAGCACGTAGATCAGGCCCGCCACCACCGGCGAGACCGAGAACGGCAGGTCGATGAGGGTGATGAGCAGGTTACGGCCGCGGAACTCGAACTTGGCGATGGCCCAGGAGGCGCAGAGCCCGAACACGACGTTGAGCGGCACCGCGATCACCGCGACGAGGAGCGTCAGGCGGATCGCCGCGAGCGCGTCGGGCTCGGCGAAGCTGGCGAGGTAGGGCCCCACCCCCTTGCTCAGCGCCTCGACGAACACCACCGCGAGCGGCAGCAGCAGGAACAGCCCCAGGAAGCCGATGGCCAGGAGCGTCAGGGCGATGCGGACCGGGCGCGGCTCGGTCAGCGCCGCGTGCGGGCCGCGGGCGGGGCCGGATCCGCGGGACGCGGGTCCCAGAACGGAGGGAACGGTGGTCTCAGACATGACCGAACCTGCGGCGGCTGAAATCCTGCAAGAGGTTGATCGCAAGCAGCGCGGTGAAGGACATCAGCAGCATCACGGCGGCGATGGCCGTGGCGCCCGCATAGTTGAATTCTTCCAGCTTGATCACGATCAGCAGGGGCGCGATCTCCGACACGTAAGGAAGGTTGCCGGCGACGAAGATGACCGAGCCGTATTCCCCGACCGCCCGGGCGAAGGCCAGCGCGAAGCCCGTGAGCATCGCCGGGATCAGCGGCGGCAGGATCACCGTGACCAGCGCCCGGAAGCGCGAGGCGCCGAGGATCGCGGCCGCCTCCTCGCTCGACTTGTCGATCTCGGCGACCAGCGGCTGCACCGTGCGGACGCAGAACGGCAGGCCGACGAAGACCAGCGCCACCAGGATGCCGAGCGGCGTGTAGGCGACCTTGATCCCGAGGCTCATCAGCGGCTCGCCGAGCCAGCCGTTCGGCGCGTAGAGGCTGGCGAGCGCGATGCCGGCCACCGCCGTCGGCAGCGCGAAGGGCAGGTCGACCAGCGCGTCGATGATCCGCCGTCCGGGAAACCGGTAGCGCGTCAGCACCCAGGCGATCAGGAGCCCGAACACCGCATCGATCGCGGCCGCCGCCAGCGACAGGCCGAACGAGGTCTTGAGCGCCGCGAGGTTGCGGGAATCGGTGATCAGGTCCCACAGGCCGGCAGGGCCGACGCTGGCGGCGCGCAGCAGCAGCACCGCCAGAGGCAAGAGGACGATCAGGGTCAGGTAGGTGAGCGTGATCCCGAAAGTCAGGCGGAAGCCCGGGAGCGCGCTCGGTCGCCGGAAGCGGGCCGCTCCCCGCCCCGCGGGCAGGGCCGCGGCGTTGCTCATTGACGGGCTTTCAGGATGGTGTCGAAGACGCCGCCGTCGTCGAAATGCGTCTTCTGGGCCTTGGCCCAGCCGCCGAACTCGCCATCGATGGTGACGAGCTTCAGCTTCGGGAAGCGGGCGAGGTCGGCCTTGTCCGCCGCCGCCTCGTCGCGCGGGCGGTAGAAGTTCTTGGCGATGATCCGCTGGGCTTCGGGCGTGTAGAGGAACTGCAGGTAGGCTTCCGCTTGGCGGCGGGTGCCCTTCTGGTCGACGTTGGCGTCGATCAGCGCCACCGGCGGTTCGGCCAGGATCGAGATCGACGGCACGACGATGTCGAACTTGCCCTTGCCGAATTCCTCGTCGGCGAGGAACGCCTCGTTCTCCCAGGCGATCAGCACGTCGCCCAAGCCCCGCTGCACGAAGGTGGTGGTGGCCCCGCGCGCGCCCGTGTCGAGCACCGGCACGTTCTTGAACAGGGCGGTGACGAACTCCTTCGCCTTGGCGTCGTCGTTGTTGCTCTTCGACAGCGCGTAGGCGTAGGCCGCGAGGTAGTTCCAGCGCGCGCCGCCCGAGGTCTTCGGGTTCGGAGTGATGACCTGGATCCCCGGCTTCACCAGGTCGTCCCAGTCCTTGATGCCCTTCGGATTGCCCTTGCGGACCAGGAACACGATGGTCGAGGTGTAGGGCGTCGAGTTGTTCGGCAGACGCTTCTGCCAGTCGGCCGGCAGCTTCTTCGAGCGGGCGGCGATGGCGTCGATGTCGCTGGCGAGCGCCAGCGTCACCACGTCGGCCGGCAAGCCGTCGATCACCGAGCGGGCCTGGGCGCCCGACCCGCCATGCGAGGCGCGCACCGTCACGGTCTCGCCGGTCTTGGCCTTCCACTCCTTGGCGAAGGCGGCGTCGATCGCCCGGTACAGCTCCCGGGTCGGGTCGTAGGAGACGTTGAGCAGCGTCTGCGCCTTCACCGGGGCGGGCGCCCCGGCGAGCGCGAGCAGCGAGGCCCCGGCGGCGAGCGCCAGGGACGAGCCGCGGAACAGCCGCTTGAGCGACCCGAGGAGGCCGCCGCCGGCGGGCGCCGCCCCGGCTTTCGCCTCGGTCTTCGTCTCGACCTTGGTCCCGCCCTGCGGAGCGGCCTGAGGCTTCTGGACGAGGCCGAGCGCCGCCGTGTCGGTGGTCGCCCGGTCGATCAGGATCAGGCTGCCGGTGTCGCGGTTCTGGCGGTAGGCGTCGACCGCGACCTTGCGGTCGAGGCTCAAGGTGACGTCGCCGATGTCGTTGGCGCTCAAGGAACCGGCCGGCACGCCCTGCCCGGTCTCGGTGTCGATGCGCGCACGCACGGCCTCGACCACGGCGTTCGCCGTCACCGTGCCGACCTTGGCGAGGTAGGTCGCGCCCGGCGTCAGCTCGGTCTCGTTGGCCCAGAACAGCCGGACCTCGAGCCGGTCGCCGACGATCGGCGGCTGGGCCGCGGCGGTGATGACGCTGCCGCGCGAGGCATCGACCTCGTCGGCGAGCACCAGGGTGACCGACTGGCCGGCGATGGCGCGCTCGAGGTCGCCATCATAGGTGTAGATCCGCGCCACCGTGGACGGGGTGCCGGCGGGCGCCACCACCACGGCGTCGCCGACCGCGACCGAGCCCGAGGCGATCAGCCCCGAGAAGCCGCGGAAGTCGGAATTCGGCCGGTTGACCCACTGCACCGCCATGCGGAAGGGAGCGACCTCCTCCTCGACATGCGCGGGCACCTCCTCGAGGTACTGGAGCAGCGGCGCGCCGGTGTACCAGGGCGCCGCGGTACCCGGCAGCACGACGTTGTCGCCGTTCGCCGCCGAGAGCGGGATGCCGGTCACATCGGTGAAGCGCAGGTCCTTGGCGAAGGCCTGGAACTCGGCGACGATCGCCTCGAACCGATCCTGCGACCAGCCGATCAGGTCCATCTTGTTCACCGCCAGCACGACGCGGCGGATGCCGAGCATCGAGACCAGCAGCGCGTGGCGCCGCGTCTGAGGGCTGAGACCCTTGCGGGCATCGACCAGCAGCACCGCGACCTCGGCGGTCGAGGCGCCGGTCGCCATGTTGCGGGTGTACTGGACGTGGCCGGGGGTGTCGGCGACGATGAACGAGCGCCGCTCGGTCGAGAAGAACCGGTAGGCGACGTCGATGGTGATGCCCTGCTCGCGCTCGGCCTGGAGGCCGTCGACGAGGAGCGCGAGATCGAGTTCCCCGCCCCGCGTGCCGTGGCGGCGCGAGTCGCGCTCGAGCGCGCTGACCTGGTCGTCGAAGATCTGCTTGGTGTCGTGCAGCAAGCGCCCGATCAGGGTCGACTTGCCGTCGTCGACCGAGCCGCAGGTGATGAACCGCAGCACTTCCTTGCGCTGGTGGGCGGCGAGAAAGGCCTCGTAGCCGAAGGCGCGGGTGGATTGGTGCACGGTCATCAGAAGTAGCCTTCCTGCTTCTTGCGCTCCATGGCGCCGGCGCCGTCCTTGTCGATCACCCGGCCCTGCCGCTCGGAGGTGCGGGCGGCCAGCGTCTCGCCGATGATCTCCGGCAGGGTCGCGGCGTCGCTCTCCACCGCCCCGGTCAGCGGGTAGCAGCCCAGCGTCCGGAACCGCACCAGCCGCATCTCCGGCGTCTCGCCGGGGTTCAGCGGCAGGCGCTCGTCGTCGACCATGATCAGCTGCCCGTCGCGTTGCACCACCGGGCGCTCGGCCGCGTAATAGAGCGGCACGATCGGGATGTTCTCCTGCTCGATGTAGAGCCAGATATCGAGCTCGGTCCAGTTCGACAGCGGGAAGACGCGGAGAGACTCACCGCGTTGCTTCTTCATGTTGTAGAGGTGCCAGGGCTCGGCGCGCTGGCGCTTCGGATCCCAGCGGTGCTGGGCGGTGCGCAAGCTCACGATGCGCTCCTTGGCCCGCGAGGCCTCCTCGTCGCGCCGCGCCCCGCCGAAGGCCGCGTCGAACTTGTGCTTGTCGAGGGCCTGGCGCAGGGCCTGGGTCTTCATCACGTCGGTATGGACCTCGGAGCCGTGGCTCACCGGCCCGATGCCGCGGGCGAGCCCGTCCGGGTTGGTGTGGACCAGGAGATCGAGGCCGAGTTCCTTGGCGCGCTTGTCGCGGAAGGCGATCATCTCGCGGAACTTCCAGGTCGTGTCGACGTGGAGCAGCGGGAACGGCAGCCGGCCCGGCGCGAAGGCCTTCAGCGCCAGGTGCAGCAGGACCGAGGAATCCTTGCCGATCGAGTACAGCATCACCGGGTTCTCGGTCTCGGCGACCGTCTCCCGCATGATGTGGATGCTCTCGGCCTCCAGGCGCTGGAGGTGAGTGAGGCGGTCGAGGCCGTCGGTCCGGGTCTTGAGGGCGGCGCTCATGCGGCCAGCTCCGGGTTGGATTTCTTCGAGGATATGTCGGACGAGGAGGCCGATTCGAAGGCGCGCGGCTCCTGTCCGGGACGGATCTCGCTACCCGGCGCGCCTGCGACGTGCAGGCCGCATTCCTGCTTGCCGGCCTGCTCCCACCACCAGCGGCCGGCCCGCTCGGGCTCGCCGAGCTTCACCGCGCGGGTACAGGGCGCGCAGCCGATCGACGGGAAGCCGCGATCGTGCAGGACGTTGTAGGGCACGAAGTTCCGGTGGATCAGCTCGGCCAAAGCCTCCCGGGTCCAGTCGGCGATCGGGTTGAGCTTGATGAGCCCACGGGCGTGGTCGGCTTCCGCCAACGGCGTCTCGGCGCGGTTGGCCGACTGGCCGGCGCGCAGGCCGGTGAGCCAGCCGGCGGCGCCGGCGAGCGCCCGGCCGAGCGGCTCGACCTTGCGGAAGCCGCAGCAGGCCTGGCGCTCCGCGACCGACTGGCGAAAACCGTTGATGCCGGATTCCGCGACGAAGCGCTCCTCGGCCTCGCGCTCCGGCGCGTAGGCGCGGATGCGGAAGCCGTAGGCGGCCTCGGTCTCGGCCCAGGTGTCGTAGGTCTCGGGGAAGAGCCGGCCGGTATCGAGGGTGACGATCTCGGCGCGCGACTTCGCCATGCGGAGCGCGTGGGTGAGGGCCTGGTCCTCGAGTCCGAAGCTCGTGGTGAAGACCAGGCGGCCGTCCACCGTCGCGTCGATCAGCGCGAGGCGCTCCGGCAGGGCGAGGGGACGCAGGCGCGTCGCCAGATCCTGCGCCGCGCGGTCGAGGGGAAGGGTCATGGAGAGCCCGGGATTGGCTGCTTGTGTGACCGGGTAACTGTTCGCTATACCGAACACTGTCAAGGCATGGCTGGGATGCGATCCCGGTGTTTTTCGTGGCCGCCCGGCCGAAACCGCCGGTTATACCAGCCCCGGCGAACGCCCCGGCAGGAGATTCGTTCCCTGACCGAGGGTCACCCTTGAAAGAATCTTCTCCAAAACCGGAGCCGCGCAGTGGATGCCATCGACCTGAAGATCCTCGCCCTGCTCCAGACCGACGCGACGCTGTCGATCGCCCAGATCGGGGAGCGCGTCGGCCTGTCGCAGACTCCCTGCTGGAAGCGCATCCAGCGCCTCGAGGCCGACGGGGTCATCGACCGCCGGGTGGCGGTGCTCGACCCGGTGAAACTGGGGCTGGGGCTGACGGTGTTCGTCTCGATCGAGACCAGCGACCATTCGCGCGAGTGGCTGGAGCGGTTCGCCGCCACCGTCTCGGGCATGCCGGAGGTGCTGGAATTCTACCGCATGGCCGGCGACGTGGACTACATGCTGCGCGTCGTGGTGGCCGACATGCAGGCCTACGACGCCTTCTACAAGCGCCTGATCGCGGTGCTGCCGCTGAAGAACGTGACGTCGCGGTTCGCCATGGAGAAGGTGAAGAGCACCACCGCGTTGCCGCTCCCGACGGCACCGTTCGTCCAGCCTCTGGCGGCGAACGGAAAATAATATTCTCCTGCAACGCCCGTGGACGATAACGACGATCTCCCGTGGGCGCGTTCTTCAAAAAGAACATTTCGGTTGACTCCGGCGCGGTGCGGGCACATCTGTGCGGACATGTCTCGCTCCGCGCTTCTCCCCCGCACGGCTCCCTTCGGCGACGCCGAGCGGGCCCATCTCGACGCCGCCCTCGGCTCCACCACCGCCCTGCAGCGCGCGTGGCTGGCCGGCTTCCTCGCCGGCCTCGACGCCGCGGGCGGTGCCGCCGCCGAGGCGCCCGCCCCGGCTGCTCCGCCGCGGGCCGCCGAGCCGCTGACGATCGTGTTCGCCAGCGAGTCGGGCAATTCGGAGAAGCTGGCCGGCGACGTCTCGAAGCTCGCCCGCAAGACCGGCTTCAAGCCGAAGGTCGTCGACTTCGCCGACCTCGACGTGGCGGCCCTGGGGAAAGAGAAGCGCCTCGTCGTCATCGCCGCCACCTGGGGCGAGGGCGAGCCGCCGGCCCGGGCCGTGCGCGCCTACGGCGAGATCATGGGCGACGGTGCCCCGCGCCTCGACGGGGTCGAGTTCGGCGTGCTGGCCCTCGGCGACACCTCCTATGCCGAGTTCTGCGCCATCGGAAAGCGCCTCGACGACCGCTTCGAGGCTCTGGGCGCCAAGCGCGTGATGCCGCGGGTCGATTGCGACCTCGACTTCGACAAGCCGGCCGCCGCCTGGATCAAGGACGCCCTCAAGGCGCTGGCGCCGGCGGAGCCCGCCGGCAACGTCGTGGCGGTGGATTTCGCCCGCGGCACCGGCGCCGACGAGGAGGCCGAGGTCAGCCGCGAGCCGGTCGTCGTCGAGGTGATCGAGCACGTCAACCTCAACTCGTCGCGCTCCGACAAGGAGACGATCCATCTGGCGCTGGCCTTCGAGGATGCCGCCCCGGCCTACGAGCCCGGCGACTCGCTCGAACTCTATCCGGAGAACGACCCGGCGCTCGTCGACCAGATCCTGAAGGCCGCCGGCCTCGAGGGCGATTCGGTCCTGCGTCAGGCGCTCCTCGCCGAGCGCGACATCACCACCCTGTCGGCCGCGACGGTCGAGCGCTTCGTCAAGGCCACCGGCCACGAGGAGGCCCGCCGCCTGATCGAGTCGAACGAGGTCCGGGCCTGGATCGAGGGCCGCCACCTCATCGACCTGATCGAGACCTATCCGACGAAGCTGACCGCGCAGCATCTCAGCGACATCACCCGGCCGCTGCCGCCTCGGGCCTACTCGATCGCCTCCTCGCGGGCCGAGGTCGGCGACGAGGCCCACCTGACCATCGCGGCGGTGCGCTACACCACCCACGACCGCGCGCGGGCCGGCGTCGCCTCGGTCCACGTCGCCGACCGGATCCGCACCGGCGCCAAGCTCCGGGTGCGGGTGAAGCCGAACAAGCATTTCCGCCTGCCGGCGAACCCGGCGACCGACATCGTCATGGTCGGTCCCGGCACCGGCGTCGCGCCGTTCCGCGCCTTCGTGCAGGAGCGCCGCGCCACCGAGGCGTCCGGCCGCAACTGGCTGTTCTTCGGCGACCGGCACTTCACCCACGACTTCCTGTACCAGCTCGAATGGCAGGAAGCCCTGGAGGACGGCTCGCTCGCGCGCATCGACGTCGCCTTCTCCCGCGACCAGCCCGAGAAGATCTACGTCCAGGACCGGATCTGGGAGCAGCGGCGCGAGCTCGTCTCCTGGCTCGACGGCGGCGCCCATTTCTACGTCTGCGGCGACGCCAAGGCGATGGCCAAGGACGTGCGGGCGGCTCTGGTGCGGGCCTTCGCCGACGTGAAGGGCCTGGATGCCGCCGCCGCCGAGGCGGCGGTGGCCGGTCTCGAGCGCAGCCACCGTTATCAGCAGGACGTGTACTAGCACTGTCCCCCCTCTCCCGTATGGGAGAGGGG
>NZ_LWHQ01000076.1:45284-82220 GCF_001653715.1 Methylobacterium platani | reverse complement strand
GGGAGAGGGGATCCCGCGTCTCATTCGGTGCTGTCACGTGCCGGAGATGCCGGTAGATCTTACGCCGTACCCGGCGCCCGAACGGACACCACCCCCATGGCCGACCACAAGACCGCCGACACCCCCACCGCCGAGCGCGTCTACGAGACGCCGCCGACCGAGCGCCCGATCACCGACGCGGAAGCCGCCCGGGCGGCCAAGCTCTCGGCCAACGAGCACATCAAGATCGCCAGCGGCTACCTGCGCGGCACCCTCGCCGATGGGCTCCTGAAGAACGCGACGGGTGCGATCTCGGACGATGACGGGCAGCTCGTGAAGTTCCACGGGATGTACCTGCAGGACGACCGCGACCTGCGGGCCGAGCGGACCAGGAAGAAGCTCGACAAGGCCTATTCCTTCATGATCCGCCTGCGCATCGCCGGCGGCGTCGTGACCCCGAAGCAGTGGCTGATCCTCGACGAGATCGCCCGCACCTACGCCAACGGCACCCTGCGGGCGACGACGCGCCAGACCTTCCAGTATCACGGCGTCATCAAGTCGAACCTCAAGCGCACGATGGCGGCGATCGATGCGGCGCTGCTCGACACGATCGCGGCCTGCGGCGACGTCAACCGCAACGTGATGGCGGCGACGAACCCAGCCCAGAAGGGCGCCCACGAGGCCGCCTACACCCTGGCGAAGGACATCTCCGACAGCCTCTTGCCGAAGACCAATGCCTGGCGCGAGATCTGGCTCGACGGCGAGCGCGTGGTCGGCGGCGACGATGTCGCCGAGGTCGAACCGGTCTACGGCAAGACCTACCTGCCGCGGAAGTTCAAGACCATAGTGGCGGTGCCGCCCTCCAACGAGGTCGACGTCTACGCCCACGACCTCGGCTTCATCGCGATCCTCGACGAGGCGGGCAAGGTGACGGGCTGGAACGTCACCGTCGGCGGCGGCATGGGCATGACCCACGGCGAGACCGATACCTTCCCGCGCACCGCCGACGTGATGCTGTTCGCAGAGCCCGAATACGCCCTCAAGGTCGCCGAGGCGGTGATGACCGTCCAGCGCGACTGGGGCAACCGCAATGTCCGCAAGAACGCCCGCCTGAAGTACACGATCGAGCGCTACGGCCTGAAGGCCTTCCGGGCCGAGGTCGAGAAGCGGGTCGGCCGCGCCTTCCAGGATCCGAAGCCCTTCACCCTCACGGGCAACGGCGACCGCTACGGCTGGGTCGCGGGCGACGACGGCACGCACCACCTGACGCTCTACGTGCCGTCGGGCCGGATCAAGGACGTCGAGGGCGGGCCGCAATTCCTCGCCGGCCTGCGCCGCATCGCCGAGGTGCACCAGGGCGATTTCCGCCTCACCGGCAACCAGAACGTCATCATCGCCAACGTCCCGGCGGACCGGAAGGCCGAGATCGACGCCCTGGTGCAGGAATACCGCCTCACCACCGGCGCGGGCGCGTTGCGCCGCAACAGCCTCGCCTGCGTGGCGCTGCCGACCTGCGGCCTGGCTCTCGCCGAGAGCGAGCGCTACCTGCCGAGCCTGATCGACGAGCTCGAGGAGAGCCTCGCTTCGCACGGCCTCGCCGAGGACGACATCACCATCCGGATGACCGGCTGTCCCAACGGCTGCGCCCGGCCGTTCATCGCCGAGATCGGCCTCGTCGGCCGCGGCCCCGAGCGCTACAACCTCTATCTCGGCGCCGCCTTCGACGGCTCGCGGCTGAGCAAGCTCTACGCCGAGGATGTGACCGCCGCGGATATCCGCCCGAAGCTCGACCCGCTCTTCGCGGCTTATGCCAAGGACCGGACCACGGGCGAGCGCTTCGGAGACTTCGTGATCCGGGCCGGCTACGTGGCGAAGACCGGCAACGGGCCGGACTTCCACGCGCAGACCGGGGCGCAGAAGGCGGTGGCCTGAGCGGGGATCGCGGCGGGTTCGATCGCCCCGCGGATCGTGCCTCCCTCCCACTGACAACTTCAGGATGAGGTTGTCAGTGGGATGAAGCAATCGGTCATGTTCTGCTCTCGCAGAGCGGGCGGTCCCCCTACCCCGCCGCATCCAGCTCCTTCACGATCGCGGCGATCACCCGCGGATCCGTCGGCTCGACCGGCGTCGCGAAGGCGGCGGCGAGGTGGCCGTCGCGGCCGACCAGGTACTTGTGGAAGTTCCAGCGCGGGGTCTCGGCCGGCTTCTCGGACGCCGCCCAGCGGTAGAAGGGGTGGGCCTGCGGTCCCGTCACGCCGGTCTTGGCCACGACCGGGAAGGTCACGCCGTGATTCTTGCGCGCGGCCTCGGCGATCGCGAGCCCGTCGAGGGGCTCCTGGCGCCCGAAATCGGCGGAAGGGACCGCGATCACCGTCAGCCCGCGGGACCCGAACCGGGTCCAGAGCTGCTGCAACCCCGCGAATTGCGGGGCGTAGCCGCAGGCCGTCGCGGTGTTGACGACCAGGATCGGCTTCCCCGCCTGCTCGGCCAGCGCCAGGCTGCCGCCCTCCGGCTTGGCGAAGCTGAAGGCGGAGGCGGTCACGCCGCTCTGGAGCGGGGCGGCCCGGGCCGGGACGGCGAGGGTGCCGGCGAGCAGGAACAGGGCCTCGCGGCGGGCGAGCGGCATCGGGATGCTCCTCGAGAACAGCCCCCCGATTGTCTCCCGGCCTCCGGCGCGGCGCAAGCGACCGCGTATGCTCAAGCTTGAGTCGGGCCGGCGACGGCGTCCCGGCGGCGTCTTGCCGTGAACTTCCGCCCGACTGTCACGTTGTCCGGCGAGAACGACGCCAGACGCGGTGGGAGGTCGACGTGAACCGGCACGAGATCCTGAATTACTTCGAGCATCGGCGCGACGGTGCCTGGGTCTGCACCCGCCCCGTCACCCTGACCACCGCCCGCGAGAGCGTGGCGATCCGGCCCGGGGCGCGGTTCGATTACGGCAAGAAGGTCGGCGGCATCGACCTCGCCGAGTATCTGGAGCGCCTGGGCTCGCAGTTCGGCTCCTGAGCGCTGTCCCGGCCGGGTGACGCAGATGCCACACCTGGGCGATAGGTCGCCGGCGCCTTTTGACCCCGACGCGATCGGCACGATAGGCTTCGCGGATGATCCCTGCCCTGTCCGCACCTCCACCGGCCGAGGAGACCTCGTCCGACACACGCTGCCGCATCCTGGCGACGGCGGAGCGCTTCTTCCGTGAGATCGGCTATCAGAAGACCACGGTGGCCGACATCGCCAAGACCCTGCGGATGAGCCCGGCCAACGTGTACCGCTTCTTCGACTCGAAGAAGGCGATCAACGAGGCCGTGGTGGCGCGCATCATCGGCGAGGTCGAGGCGCGGATCGCCGCGATCGCCGACCGGCCGGGGATCGCGGCCGAGGCGCGCCTGCGCGAGATCATCGTCTTCCTGCACCGCGACGCCGTCGGCCGCTTCACCGGCCATCCGCGCATGCACGAGATGATCGAGGCGGCGATGTCCGAGAGCTGGAACGTCTGCCGCCACCACGTCGACCGGATCACCGCCGTGCTGGAGCGCGTCATCGCCGACGGCGCGGCCAAGGGCGAATTTGCCGCCGAGGATCCGGCGGTGGCGGCGCGCTGCGTTCACACGGCGATCGTGCGCTTCTGCCACCCGGTCCTGGTGGTGCAGTGCCCGGAGGATTTCGTGCCGGCGCTCGACGCGATGATCGCGTTCCTGATGGGGGCGCTGCGGGCGGGGCCGCGGGTGGCGTAACCCGCTCTCAAATCGAACGATAATATCTGACGGTCGCCGCGGACGAACCCTCCCCGCGGAGGGGGGAGGGTTGAACCGGCGCCCTACCGGGCCTCCGCCTCCGCCGGCGGCTCGCGCTCGACGGTGCGGAATCCCTCCAGCTCGCCGAGGTAGCTCCGCGCCCACCAATCCACGTCCTCGCGCGCCATGCGCTCGAACATCGGCTTCCAGCGCTCGACCCGCTCGGCCTTCGGCATGTAGAGGGCGGCGCGGATGGCCTCGGCCACCTCGAACCGGTCGTAGGGGTTGACCAGCAGCGCCTCGGGCATCTGCCGGGCGGCGCCGGCGAACTTGGAGAGCACCAGCACGCCCGGATCGTCCTCGCTCTGGGCGGCGACGTATTCCTTGGCGACGAGGTTCATGCCGTCGCGCATCGGGGTCACCACGCCGACCCGCGCCGCGCGGTAGAGCCCGGCCAGCACCGCGCGCGGATAGGCCTTGGTGACGTACTGGATCGGCGTCCAGGACGGTTCGCCCAGCGAGCCGTTGATGTTGCCGAGCACCTCGTTCACGTCGCGGCTGAGCTGCTCGTATTCCGGCACCTCGGTGCGCGACTTCGGGGCGATCTGCAGGAAGACGACGTTGCCGCGCTGGTCGGGATTCGAGGCGAAGAAGCGCTCCACCGCCTCCATCCGCTCGGGCACGCCCTTGGAATAGTCGAGCCGGTCGACGCCGATCAGCAGCTTGCGGGTGCGCAGGCCCGCCACCGTGTCGCGCACGGTGCGGTTCATGCCGGCGCGCTCGGCCGCCTGGCGGAAGCCGTCGACGTCGATGCCGATCGGGAAGCTGCGGATCCGGGTGCGGCGCCCGTCGACCATCAGCGAGCCGCCGCCGAGCGGGATCGCCCTGAGCTCGTCGACGAGGTTGCGCGACAGGTTGTGCACGTCGCTGTCGGTCTGGAGGCCGATCAGGTCGTAGTCGGAGACCGCGCGCAGGAGCTCGGTCGAGGCCGGCAGGGTGTTGAACACCTCGCCCGACGGCCAGGGGATGTGATGGAAGTAGCCGATCGGGTTCGAGACCCCGAGGCCCCTGAGCTCCGAGGCGAGCGGGATCAGGTGGTAGTCGTGGACCCAGATCAGGTCGCCCGGCTCGATCAGGCCCGCGAGCGCCTGGGCGAAGATGCGGTTGACGCGCTGGTAGCCGGCGTAGTCGGCCCGCGAGAACGCCGCCAAGCCGAGGCGGTAATGCATGATCGGCCAGAGCGCCCGGTTGGCGAAGCCGCTGTAATACTCGCGGTGGTCCTGGGGCGAGAGGTCCATCACCGCGTACTGCACCCGGCCCCGGTCGGCGATGACCGGCTCGGAGGACGGGTTGTCGGTGATCTTGCCGCTCCAGCCGAACCACAGCCCCTTGTAGGCCGTGAAGGCCTCTTTCAAGGCGACGGCGAGCCCGCCGGCCGCGACCGCCTTCGAGCCCGATTCCGGGACGGCGACGCGATTCGACACGATGATGAGGCGTGACACGGCGGGTATGGACTCCGGCTGCACGGACCTGGAGCATTTTCCGACGAGGTGGGCACCGGTTCGTCGAAGAAAATGCGGCAAAACTGGGAATCCGGAGCCCCATCCGGTCGCCAGGCGACCGGATGGGGCTCCGGCGGGGCGGGAACGTCGCCGCGTCCATCCGCCCCCGACGGAGAAAACGCGCGGTGAGCAAGCGCGATCCCGCGGATTTGGTCAACCCTTCCGGTGAATCCGGGACGTGCCGCACCCGGACCGGCTGTGCCCGGCGCTCCACAGGAATCCTGCCGCGTTTCCTCCTTGGTTGAGGCCGGAACCGGGCGCCTTGGCTGCTGTTACTCGCAATATCGTCGCATGTGTTCGGCGCGGCGGCCGGTCCGGCCTGCCCGCCGCGCCGCCCAAGGATGGAGTGCCCCTGATGAGCGCGGGTTACGAGAGCGGACAGCACCGGGCCGAGGACCGGGGTGCCCCCGGCGAGCGTCCGGCGGATTGGAACGACCTGCGGTCGGACGTGCGTCAGCTCGGCGACGTCGCGATGGAACGCGGCTTCAGCCTGGTCGAATCGGCCCGCGAGCAGGTCCACGGCTACGTCGATCGCCGCAAGGGCGACGCCGCCCAGTCGGTGTCGGATCTCGCCCAGGCCCTGCGCGAGTCCGGCGGCAAGCTCGATCAGCAGCCGAACGTGAAGGCGTTCTTCGACAGCGCGGCGGAAGGCCTGGAGCAGCTCTCCGGCTCGATCCGCGAGCGCAGCTTCGAGGATTTCTACGGCGAGATCGAGTCGGTGGCCCGGCGCCGTCCGGCCGCGGTCGCCGTCGCGACCTTCCTCACCGGCTTCCTCGCCGCCCGCTTCATCCGCGCCTCGGCCCAGCCCGCCCCCGTGCTCGACGGCCGCGAGGCCTTCCGCGATGCGCAGGCGCGCGCCCGCGGCACCTACGACCGGGCGGCCGACACGTTCGGCGCGCGCGATGCCGGCTACCGCGACGTGCCCGGCGCCCACAGCGAGCCCGAGACCGCCCGCCCCGACCCGTACCGCACCGGCGCGCCCGGCCCGCGCTACTCGGCCTGACCGGGGGGATGTCCGCGATGGCCGACCCCGCTTCCGGCCGCCCGACAGGCGGCCCCGCCGCGCCCGGCAGCATCCAGGGTCTCCTGGGTGACGCCCTGCGCGAGACCACCGATCTCGCCCGCAAGGAGATCGCCCTCTTCCGCACCGAGATGTCGAACAACCTGAGGTCGCTGTTCCTCGGCCTCGGCATGATGGTCGGCGCCGCGGTCTTCGCCGTGGTCGCCCTCCTGGTGCTCACCGACGCCCTGGTGAAGTGGCTCGCCACGGTGGTGCACTCCGAGGCGCTCGCCGCCCTGATCGTCGGGGCGGTGTTCCTGGCGATCGGCATCGGGCTCGCCCTGTGGGGCCGCAGCGCGATGTCCCTGTCCACGCTGACGCCGACCCGCACCACGCGCCAGGTGCGCCAGGATGCGAGGGTCCTGTCCGAGAGGGTGTCGGGATGACCCAGTCGATCAACGAGCTCGAACACGACATCGAGGAGACCCGGGCCCGCCTCGACCGGACGATCGACCAGATCCAGGGCCGGCTCTCGCCGGCCAGCCTCGTCGACGAGATGCTCGGCACGGTGCGCCAGTCGCCGGCGAGCGGCCTCTACGACGGGGCGCTCGCGGCGGTGCGGCGCAACCCCGTGCCGGTGATGCTGATCGTCGCCGGCGTCGGCTGGCTCGTCCACCGGGTCGCCCGCGAGTCGCAGCGGCGCCAGCACCTCGAGGCGACGATGAACGGCGCCGAGGCGGTGCCGGTGCTGAACACCGGCGCGGCCCGGGTCTACGACCCCGACCGGCCGACCTCCCACCCGGCCGCGGACCGCGTCGCCGACGGCATGCGGATGTAGGGGACGCCGGCCCCGCGCCGGCGCCCCTCCCTCGATCTCTCGATTGGCCGCAGGCGTCCGACGCGACCGTCGCACCCTGCCTCGGAGTACAAGAGTCATGGCAGAGCACACCATCAACCCGGCCAATCCGGGTGCGCCTTCGGCCCATACCCCCGCCACCGGCCCCGAGCGCAACCTGCACCAGGACCACGACACCGTCCGCCAGAACCTCGACGCGGCGCAGGGCGCGGCGAGCCATGCGGCGCACGGCGCCGGCCAGACCGCCCGCGACGCCGCCGACGCGGTGAAGGACGCCGCCTCCGACGCCTCCGAGAAGGTCGCCGACACCGCCTCCGCCATCGGCGACCGCATCAGCCAGACCGCCGAGCAGCTGCGCGCCAAGGCCGACGCCGCCGCCGACCGGCTGAAGCAGGGCGCCAGCGACGCGGTGAACCGTGCCCACGCCCAGGCGAGCCAGACCTACGGCGCCGTCGGCGGCCGCAGCGCCGACACGATCGACCGTGCCCGCGACTGGGCCAACGACCGGATCGAGACCGGCTCGCGCCGCTACGCCGACCTGCGCGACCGCGGCAGCGACCGCCTCGCGCAAGGCCAGAACGCGGTCGAGCGCTTCGTCACCGAGAACCCGGTGCTCGTCGGCGTCGTCGGCCTCGCCGCCGGCATGCTGCTCGGCGCGCTGCTGCCGCGCACCCGCCAGGAGGACCAGACGGTCGGCGCTTACGCCGACGAGGTCCGCGACCAGGGCCTGCGCTACGCCCGCGAGGCGACGGAGCGCGGGCGCCAGTTCGTCGAGAGCGCCCTCGACCAGGCCCAGGACGCCGCCGTCGCGGCCGCCCACGCCGCCTCGGACGAGCTGCGCAGGAACCAGCCGGATCAAGGTCCGGGTCGTACCGGCACCGGCGAGCCGGGCCGGCAGACGCACTGATCCCGGCATCCCCGATCAGACTCGCCCCGATCACCTTGGCCGGCCCCTCGGGGCCGGCTTTTTCATCGTCGCATCCTCTGCTTCCTGTCGGTATCCCGGGACCCGCGGCGCATCGTGCCGCGTTGCCGCTCCATGACCGCCTCCCCCGCCCCCCGCCTCGGCTTCTGCTGCAAGTTCATCCCGGACGAGGAGCCCGGCCGGCACAAGACGATCAAGGCCGCCAAGGACGCCGCGCTGACGATGAACGTCACCACGGTGACGATCGCGCATCTGCGCCGGCTCGATCCGGCGGCGGCGCGCGAGAAGCTGGTCTCGGTCGTGACGCACAACCTCGCGGCGATGGGACGGCAGGTCGCCTGGGTGGCGGGCCGGCCGCCGCTGGAGCGCCTCCTGCGCCTCGCGAGCTCGATCCTGCCCGGCTACACCCACCCTGAGGTGCGCGACCTCTACGCCGACCCCGCCTTCCGCCGTACCATCGAGGCGGGGCTCGCGGCCGTCGGCGAGGCGGCGCGGGCCGGCGGCGTGCGGCTCAGCATGCATCCGGGCCCGTTCTGCATCCTGGCGAGCCGCAACCCGGCGGCGCTCGAGAACGGCATCGCCGAACTCGACTACCACGCCGAGGTGATGGCGATGATGGGCTACGGCGGCGGCTGGCACCCGCACGGGGCCCACGTCAACATCCATGTCGGCGCCCGCGACCCCGGGGTCGCGGCGTTCCGGGAGAACCTGTCCCGCGTCTCGCAGGCCGCCCGCGACCTCGTCACGGTCGAGAACGACGAATCCGCCTTCGGGCTCGACGAGGTCCTGCGCCTCTCCGACAGGGTGCCGGTGGTGCTCGACCTGCACCATCACTGGATCCACAGCCGCGGCGACTACATCGAGCCCGACGATCCCAGGATCGCCCGGGTGATCGCGTCCTGGCGCGGGGTGCGCCCGATCGGCCATGTCAGCGTCTCGCGCGAGGACGTGCTGCCCGGCCACGATCCCGACGCCCTGCCCGATTTCGCCGCGCTCACCGGGGCCGGCCTCAAGGGCCGGGACCTCGCCGCCCATTCCGACATGATGTGGAACCGGGCCTTCAACGACTACACGGCCCGCCACCTCGCCTGGTGCGACATCGAGGTCGAGGCCAAGCTGAAGAACCGCGCCTCCACGGGGCTGGCGCTCCATGTCGGACCCGTGCTCGCCGGCGTCGCCCCGGCGGTGCCGGCCGCCCCGGCGGTGCCGCCGCTCGCCGCGGAGTAGCCCTCGACGCTGAGGCGTCCTGCCTGTAACGGTGCGGCATGAAATCGGCCGATTGCGACATCCTCGTCGTCCCGGGCTACACCAATTCCGGGCCCGACCACTGGCAGAGCCGCTGGCAGGAGCGGCTCTCGACCGCGCGCCGCGTCACCCAGGAGAGCTGGGACCACCCCGAGCCCGAGGCCTGGCGCGACGCCGTGATCGCGGCGGTGCAGGCGGCGAGCCGGCCGGTGGTGCTGGTGGCCCACAGCCTCGGCGTCGTCTCCTGCATCCAGGCGGCGCCCTACCTGGCCAGGGGGGCGGTCGCCGGTGCCTTCCTGGTGGCCCTGCCGGATATCGAGCGGCCCGACACGCCCGCCGTCCTGCGGGCCTTCGCGCCGATCCCGCGCGAGCCCCTGCCCTTCCCGGCGGTCCTGGTGACGAGCCGCACCGATCCCTACACCGCCTACGATCGCGCGGCCGGGTTCGCCGCCGCCTGGGGCGCCGAGCTCGTCGATGCCGGCGAATCCGGCCACCTCAACGCCGAGAGCGGGCACGGGCCCTGGCCCGAGGGGCTGATGCGCTTCGCCGGCTTCCTGCGCAGCCTCTGAGTCGTGGTTGCCTCCCTCGACATGGTCGAGCCGGCGACGGCGGCGACCTTCCGCGAGGCCGATTACCTCGCGGCCAACCCGGACATCCAGCTCGCGGTGCGCGAGGGCCGGCTCGCCAGCGGGCGGGCCCACTTCGAGCGTCACGGCCTGCGCCAGGGCCGGCGCCAGAGCCGCCTGCCCGAGGGGCTGGAGGCGATGCGGGCCGGGAAGCTCGCGCGCCTGGCGCCGCTGATGCGCGACGACCTGCCCCACCGCCGCGTCGGCGAGAAGTACGACTATCTCAGCGAGGCGCTGCGGGCGCTGTCGGGCGCCGAGGACAGCCCGAACGTCTCGCAGAACGCCTATGACGGCCACGTCCAGGAGCTGATCGAATCCAATCCCGACGGGCTGGTCCTCGATTGCGGCGCGGGACGGCGCGACCGCTACTACGCCAACGTCGTCAACCTCGAGATCGCCGATTACGACACGACCGACGTGCTCGGCATCGGCGAGGTGCTGCCGTTTCGCGACGCCAGCTTCGACGGGGTGATCTCGATCGCGGTGCTGGAGCACGTCCGCGACCCCTTCGCCTGCGCCCGCGAGATCGCCCGGGTGCTCAAGCCCGGCGGAAGACTGGTCTGCGCCGTGCCGTTCCTGCAGCCGCTGCACGGCTATCCGCATCATTACTACAACATGACCGGCGAGGGGCTGCGCAACCTGTTCGCCGATCACCTCGCGGTCGACCACCAATACGTCCCGGCCTCGCTGCTGCCGATCTGGAGCCTGACCTGGATGATCCAGTCCTGGGCCGCCGGCCTGCCGCCGGACGTGCGCAAGCGCTTCCTGTCGCGCCGCCTCTCCGACTTCACCGCCGACCCGCTCTCGCTCCTCAAGGAGCCCTACGTGACGCAGCTCAGCGAGCAGAAGAACCTGGAGCTGGCGAGCGGGACCTACCTGTTCGCGCACAAGGAGTAGCGGGGCGGGAGAGCCCGGGCGTCCTGCCGCCGACGCCGCCTCGGGGCGAGCGGGGTACGGGGAGCCATCCGTCCGTGAGCCCCGATCCGCGTCGCGCAAACCAAGCGACGCGCGGCCCCGCGACGACGAGGGCGTGCGGCCGCTCCGCCGGCGGCCGGACCGGAGCCGATCTTGCTGCCATCCCGGCTTGCCCCGGGTTTCCTCGCGAGCTCCGCCGTTTCTAACGGAAACATCCGTCTTTCATTAATCGTGAATTCCGTTCTTGCGGTCTTGTACTTCAGGTTGCATCGGCGACGACAGGCCTGTCCGCAGCGGAATGCGAGTCATGATTCGTTATCCGCGGCCGATTACCGGATCTCAACATCCCTGCCCCAGGGTCGGTCCTGCGACAACCGGATGATGGATTGCGACACCGAACCATGTGGCCGGCCCTGAAGACCCTCGCGGCCCTCGCGATCACCCTGCCCCTCTGGGGCATCCCCAGTACCGCCGCGGTCGAGCCGCGGACGAGCCCTGCGGCGGCATCCCGGAGCGACTTGGCCACCCTGCTCTGGCCCGCGGGCGGACCGCGGCGGGTCGACCAGCGCGGCGCATCCTTGTCTCCCGCGGACCTGCGCGACCGGATCGCCGTGGTGGCGTTCGTGGCGCCGGATTGCTCGATCGTCTGCGTCACCCGCATACTCGACCTCGACCGGGTCGCCAAGGCCCTGCCGGAGGCGCTGCGCGACCGGGCCGTGTTCCTCGCCGTCTCCCTCGACGACCGGAGGGACGGGACGCCCACGTTGCGCGCCTTCGCCGAGGGCACCGCCGGGGCGGGCACGCGCCTGCGCTTCCTCGCCGGCGATCCGGCCTGGACCGCGGCGATTGCCGCGATGCTGCGCTACCCGGCGGCCTCCCTGCCCGAGCCCCCGCCGCAGGTCATGCTGTTCGACCGGCGCGGCGGGATCGCCATGAGCTACGGCGGCGACCCGCTCGACAGGCCGCGGCTCGCCGCCGACATCGCCCTCCTCGACAGCTTCCCGCAGGGCCTCGACGCGGCCCCCGCGGGCGACGCCCACCCCCTCTGACCCGTCCCACCCGAGAGACCGCACCGATGACCGCCCCGATCCCGGCCGGGCGCCGCCCGCGCCTGCGCGACGCCGCCCTCCTCTCCGCCACGATCCTGGCGACCGGCCTCCTCTCCCCCGCCCACGCCGCGCAGTTCGGCGTCGTGGTGAACCAGGTCGCCGACCCGGTGCTGGGGAGCGTGCCGCTCCCCGACAATGCCCCCACGATGGGCGTGTTCTCGGGCGTGCAGAACTGGCCGATGAACGCCATCACCCTCGGATTGCTGCCGAGCGGCAAGGTCGCGTCCTATGGGACGCCGGGCGGCAACCCCGGCACCCAGGACGGCCGCACCTTCGACATCTGGGACCCGACGCAAGGCATCGCCGGCGGCCACGTCACGCTGCCGGGCATCGCGGGCGTCAACAGCTTCTGCGCCGCGCAGGCCTTCCGGACCGATGGGTCGCTGTTCATCGCCGGCGGCATCTTCGACAACGGCAACGACAAGGGCAGCGTGCTGCTCAACAACACCGGCACCGGCGTCGGCACGATCGGCGCCAAGCTCGCCAACGACCGCTACTACTCGTCGATGATCACGCTGCCCAACGGCCAGCAGCTGATCATGGGCGGCTCCTACCCCTATCAGGGCGGCTGGGCCGACCCGCAGGGCAGCATCGACAAGGGCCTGATGACCGGGATGACCCCGGAGATCTACGACGGCTTCCAGTGGCGCAGCCTGTTCGGCGCCAAGAGCCGCGATGCGTTCGGGCCCGACAACAACAGGTGGTGGTACCCCCGCGCCTGGGTCGCCCCGAACGGCAAGGTGTTCGGCATCACCGCCGACAAGATGTGGTTCCTCGACCCGACCGGCAACGGCGCGGTCACGGCGACGGCCTTCAAGGAGCCGCAGCGCCAGGCCTCCTCGGCCACCGACGCGCCGAATGTCGGCCCGGTCTCGACCGCGGCGATGTTCGACACCGGCAAGATCCTGCAGGTCGGCGGCAACAGCTACGACAACGGAACGGGCTTCCTGGCGAGCAGCCGCGCCACGGTGGTCGACATCACCCGCGGCACCCCGGTGGTGACCGACACCGCGCCGATGGCTTACGGCCGCGGCTGGGCCAACGCCACGGTCCTGCCGACCGGCCAGGTCGCCGTCACCGGCGGCAGCAAGTGGAACGACCGCGGCGACGGCGACATCGTGCTGCAATCCGAGATCTGGGACCCGAAGACCGGCCGCTGGTCGCTCGGCGCCTCGGGCGGGGTCTATCGCGGCTACCACTCGACCGCGATCCTGATGCAGAACGGCGCCCTGCTGCTGGCCGGCGGCGGCGCACCGGGCCCGGTCAACAACCAGAACGCCGAGGTGTTCTACCCGCCCTACCTGTTCACCACCGTCGACGGCAAGACGGCGCTGGCGCCCCGGCCGCAGATCGTCAGCCTCTCGACCGCGCAGCTCCAGCACGGCCAGTCGATGCAGTTCGAGCTCACCTCGCAGAACGGCCTGTCGCAGGTCGTGCTGGTCGGCCTGAGCACGGTCACCCACAGCTTCAACTCGGGCCAGCGCCGCTACCCCGCCGCCTTCACCCAGGCCGGCAACGCCGTGACCGTGCAGGCGCCGGCCAGCGCCAACCTCGCGCCTCCCGGCTACTACCAGCTCGTCGCGATCGACCAGAAGGGCGTGCCCTCCCCGGGCGTCATCGTCGCGCTCGGTGCCGGCGTCGCGGCGCCCGCGCGGGTCGCGGCCCCGGGCGTGGTCGCCGCCGCGAGCGGCGGGCAGAACGGCGGCACCGGCGGGTCGGCCGGCGGCACGGGCGGGGGCACCGGCGGCGGCACGGGCACCCTCGCCAACGGCGCGGCCTCGTTCCTGAAGGCCTCGCATTCGGGGCTCTGCCTGGCCGTCGCGGCCGGTGACCGCAGCGACGGCGGCATCGTCTCGCAGCAATTCTGCACCGGCGCGGCCGAGCAGACCTGGACCGCGCAGGCCGGCAACGGCGGCACCGCCTATGTCAACAAGGCGTCGGGCAAGTGCCTCGACCTGAGCCTGCTCAAGCCCCCGGCGGCCCCCGGCACCCCGATCACGCAATGGACCTGCACCGGCGGCACCAACCAGGCCTGGACCCAGCGGCCCCAGAACGGCGGCATCGCCCTGGTCTCGGTCAATAACGGGACCCTCTGCACCGACGTCTGGAACGGCGCGACGCAGCCCGGCGCCGTGACGGCGGCCTGGACCTGCCACGGCGGGGGCAACCAGACCTTCCTCGTCGCGCCGACCGACGGCGCGAGCGCCATGCCGGCCTCGACCGGCCAGTGGACGCAGATCGGCGTCGCCGCCGCCCGCGTCTCGGTCGGGACGGACGGCACCCTCGTCACCCTCAATGCCGACACCAAGACGCCCTGGCGCTACGGGAGCGACAACAACTGGACGCCGCTTCCGGGGACGTTCACCGACATCGCCGTCATCAGCGCCACCAGCATCTACGGCGTCGGCACCGACACCAACGTCTACCGCTACAACGGCCAGGCCTGGACCATGGTCGGCACCAACGCGAAGGCGATCGCCGCCGCGGACGGCACGGTCCTGATCGCCAACGGCAACAACGACCTCTGGCTCAAGCAGTCGGACGACAACGCGAATGCCTGGCGACAGCTGCCCGGCAAGGCGCTCAAGGTCGCGGTCATGAACCGCAACAGCCTGTGGTACGTCGGGACGGACAACCGGGTCTATCGCGGCGACCCGGGCGGCAACTGGGTCGCCGTCGGGCCCGATGCGGTCGAGATCGCGGCCTCGCCCGACGGCAGCGTCGTGGTGACGAACGTCACCAGCCAGCTGATGTGGCGCAAGACCGGCGACACCGCGACCGGGAACTGGGCGCTGGTCGATCCGGCTTTCAAGGCGACGGCCGTCACGATCCCGAACGCCCAACGGGCGATCGTCGTCGGCGCCGACCGCAACATCTACCGCTGGTAGCGCGTCGTCGCGGGGCCGGTGCGCCGGCCCCGCGCCCGCGGATCGTTGTCGTCCAAGGCCCCCGGCGCCGACGCGCCGGGGGCCTCTGCGTCGGGAGCGCCTCACGATCGCGACGCCCTTCGAGTCGTCGCTGTGCGGCCTCTTCTGCGACGAACCGGTCTGCGCCTCGTCGGAAGAATGCCCTATCCCTGCTCCCGCGCCCGCCGGCTCTCGTAGGCCTTGAGGTGGGTGTAGGCGGTCGCGAGGTACGGCCGGCTCCCGTCCGGATCCGCCGCGCGGCCGCGGGCGAGGAGGTCGCCGACGATGTGGTCGGCCTCGATCCGGGCGTTCTTCTGGATGTCGCGCAGCATCGAGGCGGTGAAGCCGGAGCCCGCCGCCGTCAGGGTGCCGCGGCTCGTCTCCAGGAACTTCTCCCGCGGCGCGTGGCCGGCGCCGGCCGCGATGGCGCGGCACTCGTCGAGCAGGCCCAGCATGAGTTCGCGCCCGCCGGGTGCGGCCACGATGTCGCCGACCGGCGCCCGCATCAGGCAGGTGCCGCAGGCGAGCGTCGCGAGGAACACCCACTTCTCCCACATCTCAAGCAGGATCTTCTCGCTGAGCCGGGCGGTGAAGCCCGCCCCCTCCATCACCGCGGCGACCCGGGCGATCCGCTCCGAGCGGGTCCCGTCGCGCTCGCCGAAGGTCAGCGCGTGCAGCTCGCTCATCTGCACGATCTCCCCCTCGGGCGAGAGCGTCGCCGCGATGGCGCAGGAGCCGCCGAGCACCCGCTCCGGCCCGAAGCGCGCGTCGAGCGCGTCGAGATGCGCCATCCCGTTGAGGATCGGCAGCACCAGCGTGCCCGGCCCGACCGCGGGCGCGACGTCGTCGAGGGCGCCGGCGAGGTCGTAGGCCTTGCAGCTCAGGAGCACGAGGTCGAACGGTCCGGGGATCGTCGCCGCCGTCACGGTCCGCGGCGCGTCGATGCGGATATCCCCGAGCGGGCTCCTCACCGCGAGCCCGGCCTGCGCGAGGCGCGCCGCCCGCCCCTCGCGGACCAGGAAGGTCACGTCGCGCCCGGCCGCCGCCAGCCGCGCGCCGAAATACCCGCCGGTCGCCCCGGCCCCTACCACCAGCACCCGCATGCCGTCCCTCCTGCCCTATCGTCACGCCTGACCTGCTCCGGCGGAGCTTCGCATTGCCGGCGGTTTCGTCCAAGGTGGCCGCCAGTCTGACGGATCGAGGATTGCGGCGCGTGCGGGGTTTGAGGGGACGGATGCCGGGGCCGCGGGACCTCGTCGGGGTCTGGGGCCGGCGCGGGCTGTTCGTGGTCGGGGGAATCGCGGTCGGCGCCGCGGCGGTGCTGATGGCCTACCTGGCGGACGCGGCGCAGTCGGCGTTCCGCACGGTGCTCGGGGTCTCGCCGCTGATCGCCCTCGTCCTCACCCCGTTCGGGTTCGGTCTCGCGGCGCTCCTCGCCCGCACGGTCTTCCCGAACTCGCAAGGTAGCGGCATCCCGCAGGTGATCGCCGCCCGCGACATCGACGACGCCGCCCTGCGTCATCCCCTGGTCTCCCTGCGGACCGCCGCCGGCAAGATCGTGGTGATGACGCTCGGCCTGTTCTGCGGCGCCTCGACCGGGCGCGAGGGGCCGACGGTGCAGGTGGGCGCCGCCCTGATGGCGGCGGCAGGACCCCTCGCGCCGGAGCGCCAGCGCGGCCTGCTGCTCGCCGGCGGCGCCGCCGGGGTGGCGGCGGCCTTCAACACGCCGCTCGCCGGCATCGTGTTCGGGATCGAGGAGCTCAGCCGCTCCTACGAGGCCAAGACCTCGAGCCTGATCCTCGGGGCGATCATCGCGGCGGGCCTGACCTCGCTCGCGCTGGTCGGCAACTACACCTATTTCGGCACCACCGCCGACACCCTGCCGCTGCGGGCCTGGGCCGTGGCGCCGCTCTGCGGCATCCTCGGCGGGCTCGCTGGCGGGCTGTTCAGCCGCATCGTCATCGCGGTCTCCTGCGGCGGCCTGCCCGGGATGCTCGGGCGGTTCGTCTCGGGCCGGCCGGTGGTCTTCGCCGCCCTGTGCGGCCTCGGCGTCGCCCTGTGCGGGCTCCTCACCGACGGGCACGTCTACGGCACCGGCTACGAGCAGGCGAAGGCGCTGCTGCACGGCACCGCCGAGACCCATGCCTGGTTCGGTCCGCTGAAATTCGTCGCCACGACCCTGTCGTCGATCAGCGGCATCCCGGGCGGGCTGTTCGCCCCCTCGCTCGCGGTCGGGGCGGGCCTGGGCGCCGAGGTCGCCGCGCTGTTCGACGGCGTGCCGGTCGGCGCCGTGGTGCTGGTCGGGATGGTGGCCTACCTGACCGGCGTCCTGCAGGCGCCGATCACCTCGTTCGTCATCGTCTCGGAGATGACGGAGAACCACGCCCTGGTGATCCCCCTGATGATCGCCGCGCTCATCGCCGACGCGGCCTCGAAGCTGGTCTGCCCGGAGGGGCTCTACCACGCGCTCGCCGAGCCGATGGTCGAGCGCATCACCGGGCGCCGGGCCCACGCGCCGGAGGTGAGCGGGCCGGCGTGAGGCCCGTCCGGAACGGATCGACGCGACGACCCGCCCGGTCGCTCCGGTCCCGCGGCGCGGAACCCGGAACGACCGGACGGGTGTCGGAGCCGTCGGGAGGCGAGCCGGCGCGCCGAGGCGGCGTCGCTGCGACCTCCGGAGCCGTCGCCCTCAGAGCGGCGGCATGCCGAACTGGGCGACGCGGCGGTTGTGCTCGAGCCAGAGGCGCAGCATCGCGGCGAACAGGCCCGGCTTGGTCGGGGCCTGGGGCGAAGCGGCGGAAATGCGGGTCGGGGCGATCGACGGGGAGGAGGCCATGGGTCCGGCTCCGAAGTTGGGAGGGTGGGGTGGAACTCTGTGGTTCCTGTCCCCGACCATGACCTCCATGCTGCGACGCAGCAATCGTCGATCTCGCAGTTGCGATATGCAATGACGGCATGCAACAGGCGTCATTATGCTGAATTGCCCGTCAATCATGCACGATATGCCTGACTGACGGGCGTCATGCGGCGGTTCAGGTCACCCCTCAGCCCTCGAGCGCGGTGCGGTCGACCTGCGTGGTGACGGTGCCGAGGATGCGGGCGCGGGCGTGCTCCAGCGTCTCGCAGGCCTCGGTCAGGGTGCGCAGCGGCGTGCGGCCCCACTCGGTCATCAGCACCACCCCGTCGAGCAGCGGCGCGAGCGCCACGACGGCGGTCGAGCGGCCGACCGGCGGCAGGTCGACGATCACCACGTCGTAGGTCTCGGTGAGGCTCGTGAGCAGCGCCTCCATGGCGGGGGAGCCGAGCCAGTGCGGCGAGGGCAGCGCCTCGTGGGCGAGGGGCAGCACGTCGCAGCCCTCGCCCAGGGCCGTGACGTGGGCGCGCCAGGTCTCGGCCGCCTCGGTCCCGAAGCCGCGCAGGGCCGCGACGATGCCCTCGCCCGCCCCGGCCTGCGGCAGCACCGGGTCGGCGGCGTCGGCGTCGATGACGAGGGCGCGCGCGCCGGAGGCCGCGTAGAGCCGCGCGAGCTCGACCGCCGCGAGCGCCTTGGTGCGCCCGCAGATCCGCCCGGCCCCCGTGAGGCCGATGGTGCGCAGCGGCGCGGCATGGCCCGCCGCGGCGAGGGAGAGCCGCGTCCATTGCAGGCCCTCGGCCAGCCCGGCGCAGAGCCGTGCCTCGTCGGTGAGGCCGCGGCGGCGCGCACCCGGCGTGCCGGCGATCCAGCCGAGGCAGTTCCGCCCGGTCGCGGCCTGGACCTGGCGCCGGGAGCGGGCGCGCCCGTCGAGGAGCAGGCCGGCGACCCCGACGGCGACGAACAGCCCGGCGCCGGCCGCCGCCCCGGCCGGCATCGTCAGCCGCAGGCCCGGGTTGGAGCGGAACAGCGGGCGGGTCGCCGCGGTGATGACCCGCGAATCGACCACCGGGGCGCTCTGGCGCTGCACCGCCTCGGCCAGCACCACGAGCAGGCTCTCGTAGACCTTGCGCGAGGTCTCGGCGGCGGATTCGAGCTCCTCCAGGGTGCCGGGCTCGTCGTCCCCGGGCGCCCGCGGCGCGATATCGGCGGACGGCTTGGGGGCGATCTGGGCGCCGGCGCTCGCCACCGGCCCGTCGGTCTCGTCGCGCCGGGTGCGCCGGATGCGGTAATTGTGCGAGGCGCGGAATTCCTGCACCGCCCGGATCGCCGTGTTCATCTGGGTTCGGAAGCGGTCGACGCGCTCGTTGAGCCAGTCGGTGGCGTAGCGCGAGGCCTCGATGCGGGCCTCCATCTTCTCGCGCAGGAACTGCTCGACCACGGCGTTGACGATGTCGGCGGCCTTCTGCGGGTTGCGGGCCGAGAAGCTGATGTCGAGGGCGTAGGCGAGGCCGGAGCGGCGCACGTCGAGCCGCGCCGCGAAGGTGTCGAGCAGGCCCCGTTCCGCCTCGAGGTCGCGGTCGTTCGCCTCGCCGCCCTCCGCCCGCCCGGTCGCCCCCTTGAACGCCGCGCGGGCGCTCACCGCCAGGGTCTCCAGGCGGTCCTTCGCGGCGAGGAGCCAGGCCGGCATCCAGCCCGGGGGCCGGGAGGCGGCGGCCCCGCCGAATTCCGGGTCACCGCGCAGGCCGAGCTTGTCGATCACCATCCGGGCGACCTTCTCGGAGCGCAGGATCGCGATCTGGTTGGCGATCTGGCCGGAATCGATGATGGAGCGCGCATCGGCGCCGGGCTCGGCGAAGAGCGGCGGCATCTTGGAATCGATCACGAGCTGCGCCCTGGCGGTGTAGACCGGCGGCGCGGCGAGCGCGTAGAGGGCGCCGAGCGCCGCCCCGGCGAGGGCGCAGGCCAGGATGCGGGCACGCCGTCGGCGCAGGAACGCGAGGATGTCGCGGACTTCGAGCGTCCGGGTCTCCGGCGGGTCGTCCCGCAGGCGCGGGGCGAGGGACTGGTCGGTCCAGATCGGGTTGTTCAGCAAGATCGCGCTCTCTTCGGCTCGACCGCGGCGAGGGATCCGGGTGTCGGCGGCTCCCCCGCGGGCGCCGGTGGCCGCCGCGGGCGGACGAGGCGGGATCTCGCGATCCCGCTGTCCACCCGTGCCTCCGGTTTACGTCCGGCCCGGGCCGGGCCGGAACGCCGCGGATCGGCGTAAGCGGAGGCTCGGGCCCTCCGGCCGGGGGAGGCGGCACACGGCCCGTTCGCTCGCCGCTCACCCGTTCGGACCGGGTGGGAAACGCCGGGCTCCACCATCGGGAGGAGGCGGCCACCTCCCGGTGGCGGAGGGCCGCCGCCTCCCCCGCCCCGGCCGGCCGAGGCAAGCGGAGCCCTTCGCCCCGAAAGCCGGTGCTGCCGGACGGGCCGGCGGCCGCCTAGGTTGCCGGGACGAGACCTGCGTCATCCGCCCCGCGCCGTCGCGGCGGAGACGCGGGACAACCGGAGCCCTCGCATGCCGATCACGAACGTCTCCCTCGACGAGGGCGCCAGCCTCACGCATCCGGACCTCGTCGACCTCGCGGGCTGCCGCATCGGCGCCGGCGCCCGGGTCGGGCCGTTCGTGCAGATCCGGCCGGGCAGCAGCGTCGGCCCGCGCTGCAAGGTCTCCTCGCACAGCGTGCTCGGCGCCCGCGTCGAGCTCGGCGAGGGCGTGTTCGTCGGCCACGGCGTGGTGATCGGCGAGGCCGGCGAGGACGCGGCCGGCGACGCCGTCCGGCCGACCCGGATCGGCGCCGGCGCGTCGCTCGGCTCGCGGGCCACGGTGCTGCCCGGCGTCGCGGTCGGCCGGGGCGCGATGGTCGGCGCCGGGGCGGTCGTCGCCGCCGACCTGCCCGATTTCGCCCTGGCGGTCGGCGTGCCGGCCCGGGTGATCGGCGATGCCCGCGACCGGCGCGGCCTCAGCCCGCACGATCCGGCCGGGCGGCTCGACGAGGCGGCGGCCGGCTGAGCGCCGGCCCGGCGCCGGATGGATCGGAAAGGGGCGCCGGCCCGGCGCCGGATGGATCGGAAAGGGGCGCCGGCCCGGCGCCGGATGGATCGGAAAGGGGGCGCCGGCCCGGCGCCCCGGGTGGTCAGGGCGTGGCGGCGGCCCGCGACACGCCGGTGACGGCGGCCGAGGGCTCCTCGCTCAGCCAGCGGTACAGGATGCCGCCGAGCGCTCCCCCGAGGATCGGCGCGACCCAGAACAGCCAGAGCTGCGCCAGCGCCCAGCCGCCGACGACCAGGGCCGGGCCGGTGCTGCGGGCCGGGTTGGCCGACAGGTTGGTGACCGGGATGCCGACGAGGTGGACGAGGGTGAGGCAGAGCCCGATCGCCAGGGGCGCGAAGCCCACCGGCGCCTTGCCGTGGGTCGCCCCCATGATGACGAACAGGAACATCATGGTCAGCACCACCTCGGCCAGCAGGCACGACATCAGGGAATACTGCCCGGGCGAGTGCTCGCCGTAGCCGTTCGCCGCGAACCCCTTGGCGAGGTCGAAGCCCGGCGCGCCGCTGGCGATGGCGTAGAGCAGGCCCGCCGCCAGGATCGCCCCGACGAGCTGCGCGGCGATGTAGGGGACGACGTCCCGGCCCGGGAAGCGCCGTCCCGCGGCGAGCCCGATCGTCACCGCCGGGTTGAGGTGGCAGCCCGAGACGTGGCCGACGGCGTAGGCCATGGTGACGACGGTGAGGCCGAAGGCGAGCGAGACGCCGACGAGGCCGATGCCGACCTGCGGGAAGGCCGCGGCGATCACGGCGCTGCCGCAACCCGCGAAGGTGAGCCAGAAGGTGCCGATGCACTCGGCGGCGCATTTGCGGATCTCCATCGGGGGTCTCCTCGTGCGGGACCGGCGGTCCCGTGCCGGACGTGGCGCCGGCGCGTCGTCGGGGCGCGGGGACGTCGGCCGCGGAAGGCCGGCCCGGTCGCGGCGCCGCGCGCCGCCCGGATTCCGTCGCAGGAGAGGCTGACCCAAGATGGCGGGCGAGGTTTCGTCCTCGCTCATGCTCTCTATACAGGATGATTCACTGTCGTGGTATCGGGACATCGTGCCGCCGTACTCGGCGATGCTGCGGCCGATTGATCGGGCCGGGGTCCCGGCGGGTCGTGGGGCGATGGTCCCCGCCGGGGCTGCGGGGTGGCGGGGTGCGCCCGGTCGGCATGCGCGGTCGAGCCGCCGGCCATCATGCGAAAGACCTGCCCGTCGACGGAGTCCGGCCGCTCGCCGTCCGCCGCCGCCTCGCAGAGGCGCTCGTACCCGTCGCGGTCGACGAGGGCGCCGCGCCGCGCGCGGACATGCCGGGCTGCCCGACGATGGGGCCGCCCGATCCTACCGGGGCGGCCCGACGGGCGGTTCACCGCCGCCCGAACAACCGCTCCACGTCCGACAGCTTCAGCTCGACATAGGTCGGGCGGCCGTGGTTGCACTGGCCGGAGAACGGCGTCGCCTCCATCTCGCGCAGGAGGGCGTTCATCTCCTCCGGCCGCAGGCGGCGGCCGGCCCGGATCGAGCCGTGGCAGCTCATGCGCGACAGGACGGCGTCGAGGCGGCGGGCGAGCGGGTCGGCCCCGCCCTCGATGAGCGCGTCGACCACGTCGGTGAGGAGCGCACGCAACGACCCGCCGGCGAGCGCCGCGGGCACCTCCCGCACCAGCACGGCGCCGTGGCCGAAGGCCTCGAGCACGAGGCCGAGATCCTGCAGCGCGTCCGCGGCGTCGGCGAGGCGGTCGGCCTCGACGGGGTCGAGCTCGACCACCTCGGGGATCAGCAGGATCTGGCGGGCGATGCCGCCGCCGGCCCGCTCGCGCTTCAGCCGCTCGTAGACCAGCCGCTCGTGGGCGGCGTGCTGGTCGACGATGACGATCCCGTCCCGGGTCTGGGCGACGATGTAGGTCTCGTGCAGCTGCGCCCGCGCCGCGCCGAGCGGGTGCTGCTCCGATGCCGGGCCGCCCGCCTCGGCGGGCGGCGCCCGCCAATCGGCGCTCGGCGCGGCGAGGTCGCCGGCGAACAGGGCCTGGCCCGCCTCGCCGAAGCCGCCCGGCCCGCCCGCCTCGCCGCTGCCACCCTCCTGCCCACCCCCTTGCGGCGGCGCCTCGTAGGCGGCCTGGCCGGGCTCCTGCGCACCCCAGGGCGGCGGGCCGAAATCCCGCTCGAACGCCTCGACCCGGCCCGAGCCGGCCGGCCGCGGCGCGGTCTCGTCGCGCCGGGCGAACAGGCTCGCGGGCGGGCGGGAGGCGGCGGCCGGCAGGGTGGACGGCATGGAGGACGGCATGGAGAGCGGCGCCTGCGCCGGCCGCAGGCTCTCCAGGGTGCGGGCCGCCACCGTGCCAGAGCTGCGCCCGCCCTCCCGGCGCAGGGCCTCGTGGATGGCGCTGACGATCAGCCCGCGCACGAGACCCGGATCGCGGAAGCGCACCTCGGTCTTGGCCGGGTGGACGTTGACGTCGACGAGGGCCGGATCGCAGGTGAGCGCGAGCGCCAGCACCGGGTGGCGGTCGGAGGCCATCACGTCGGCATACGCCCCGCGCACCGCCGAGAGCAGCAGCCGGTCGCGCACCGGCCGGCCGTTGACGACGAAGTGGACATGCGTCGCCGCCGCCCGGTGGAAGGTCGGCAGGCCGACATGGCCGTCGAGGGCGAAGGCCTCGCGCTCGAGGCTCAAGGGGGCCGAGTTCTGGCCGAATTCGGGGCCGAGCACCGCGACGAGCCGGCGCAGCCAGGAGCCCGGCCCGGTCTCGGCCGGGAGGACGAGGCCGGAGGCGGACGAGCCCTCGCCCGTGAGGGTGAAGCGGATCTGCGGATGGGCGACCGCGAGGCGGCGCAGGATCTCGCCCACCGCCGTCGCTTCCGCCCGGTCGGACTTGAGGAACTTCAGCCGCGCCGGGGTCGCGGCGAACAGGTCCGTCACCTCGATCCGGGTGCCGGGCTGGGCGGCGGCCGGCCGCACCGGCCCCTTGTGGCCGGCATCGACCACGATGACGTGCCCGGTCTCGGTGCCGGGCACGCGCGAGGTGATGGCCAGCCGCGCCACCGCGCCGATCGACGGCAGCGCCTCGCCGCGAAAGCCGAGCGTGTCGATGCGTTCGAGGTCGCCGTCCGGCAGCTTCGAGGTGGCGTGGCGCTCGACCGCGAGGGCGAGGTCGTCGGCGCTCATGCCGCCGCCGTCGTCGACGACCCGGATCAGCCTGCGCCCGCCGGCGGCGATCGTCACCGCGATGCTCGACGCGCCGGCATCGACCGCGTTCTCGACCAGCTCCTTGACCGCCGAGGCCGGCCGCTCGACCACCTCGCCGGCGGCGATGCGGTCGACGAGGACGGGATCGAGGCGGCGGACCTGGGGGCGTCCGGGGGGTGAAGCGGCCATGACCCGAATATAAGGTTTCGCCGGCCGCCCCCGAAAGGTGCGGGAGGGCGCGTTTCCACCGGAGGGTTCGGGCGATGGCGGAGGATGACGGTGTCGGGATCCGTCCTTGCGCGGAGGGCGACCTGCCGGCGGTGACGGCGATCTACGCCCACGCGGTCGCGACCGGCCGGGCCTCGTTCGAGCTCGAGCCGCCGGACCTGCCCGAGATGGCGCGGCGGCGCGCGGCGCTGGTCGCGGGCGGCTACCCCTACCTCGTGGCCGAGCGGGCGGGCGCGGTCCTCGGCTACGCCTATGCGGGGCCCTACCGGCCTCGGCCGGCCTATCGCGGCACGGTCGAGACCTCCGTCTACCTGCGGCCGGAGGAGGCCGGGCGCGGCCTCGGCCGGCGCCTCCTCGCCGGCCTGATCGCGGCGGCGACGGAAGCGGGCTTTCGCCAGATGGTGGCGGTGATCGGGGATTCCGGCAACGCCGCCTCGATCGGGCTCCACGCCGCCCTCGGCTTCCGTCACGTCGGGGTGCTGACCTCGGTCGGCTGGAAGCACGGCACCTGGCTCGACACCGTGCTGATGCAGCGCGCCCTCGGCCCCGGGGACGGGGCGCCGCCGGAGAGATGATCTCGGCGCCGGTTACGGTGACTTAACCCTGACCGTTGTACCGCTCTTAACCATGACGGTCCGGCGCCCCGGCGGGCCCCGGCGGAGCGGAGCGGCAGGCCCGTGGCGGACGAGCGGCGAACACGCGGACGGGCCGCGCCCGGCATCCCGGTCCTGGTGCTGGCCGCCTCCCTCCTCGCCGCGGGAGCGGCGGACGCCCAGACGACGGCGTCCGGCCAGGGAGCGCTCGGCCAGGGAGCATTCGGGCAAGGCGGATCGGGGCAAGGATCCGGGCAAGGATCCGGCCAGGCGTCCGATCCGGCGCTGGCCGGCCCGCTGCCGGGCGGCCAGGATCCCGACACCTTCGCGCTGCGGGGCCCTCAGGCGTTCCCGGGCGCCCTGCCCCGCGGCGGGGCCGCGTCCCGCTCCGGCGCGCGGACGCGCACTCCCCAGCGGCGGACGCGCCAGCCCACCGCCGCCACCACCCGCCAGACGATCCGGCCGGGCACCGCCGACGACCTGCGGCTGCGCCCCACCGTGCAGCTTCCGGTCTCGGGCCTGCCCGATCTCGCCGCCGCGGCGCCGCTGCTGCGGCGCCGGCCGATCGACCCCCTCGACCCCTACGCGCCGCTCGGCATCCGGGTCGGCGGCCTGACCCTGTTCCCGGCCCTGCAGGAGAGCGTCGGCTACGATTCGAACCCCGACCGCTCGATCTACCGCCGCGGCTCCCTGGCGATCCGCAGCCAGGGCGAGTTGCGGGTCGAGAGCGACTGGTCGTCCCACTCGCTCACCGGCGAGTTGCGCGGCGGCTACTTCACCTATCCGGACAACCGCAACGCCAACCGGCCGGACGGCGACGGCGCGATGCGGCTGCGCCTCGACGTCGCCCGCGACACCAAGGTCGACGTCGAGGGCCGCTACGCGATCTCGACCCAGCGCGCCGGCAGCCCGGACCTCGCGGTCCAGGTCCGCGACCGGCCGCTCGTCGCGACCTATGGCGGCACCGTCGGGGTGACGCAGAGCTTCAACCGGCTGCAGGTCACGGTGGCGGGCCTCGTCGACCGCCAGACCTTCGAGAACGCGCAGCTGCCCGACGGCACGATCCTGCGCCAGGACGACCGCAACGCCAACCAGTTCGGCCTGCGCCTGCGCACCGGCTACGAGATCCGCCCCGGCTTCACGCCCTTCGTCGACA
The DNA here is from genome assembly GCF_001653715.1 of Methylobacterium platani. Lineage (GTDB taxonomy): Bacteria > Pseudomonadota > Alphaproteobacteria > Rhizobiales > Beijerinckiaceae > Methylobacterium > Methylobacterium platani. The sequence goes on along the minus strand of NZ_LWHQ01000076.1, from coordinate 56,274 downwards.
CCCTGGTCGATACCCGCATCCACGACTTCGCGGTCGACCAGTTCGGCCTGCGCCGCGACTCCGACGGCATCACGGTGCGTGCCGGATCGAGCTTCGAGTTCAGCCGGCTCCTCACCGGCGAGGTCTCGGCCGGCTACCTGTCGCGCCACTACGCCGATCCGCGCCTGCGCGACGTCACCGGTCCGGTGATCGACGGCACGGTGACCTGGGCGGTGACGCCGCTGACCGCGTTCCGGGTCGGCGCCTCGACCGGGGTCGTCGAGACCATCGTGCCGGGGGCGAGCGGCATCCTCACCCGCACCGCGATCGCCGAGATCACCCACGACCTGCGCCGCAACCTGCGCCTGACGCTGACCGGCACCCTGATCAGCAACGACTACCAGGGCACCAGCATCCGCGAGCAGGGCTACAGCGCCGGCGTCAAGCTCGACTACCGGCTCAACCGCTGGCTCGGCCTGCGCGCGAGCTACGCCCGCGAATTGCTGCGCAGCACGGCGGTGGGCTCGAGCTACCATTCCGACACCTATCTCGTCGGGGTGCGGGTCAACCCGTGAGGGTGCGTGCCCGCCCTCCTCGCCCCCGGTCGATCGCCGGGACGCTCCCTGTCCCGGACGACTGCATCGTCGGCGCGAGGACAGGGAAACCCTGCGGGCCTGGCCGGCGCCTTCGAACGGATCCGTTCGAAGGCGCAAGGCATCACACCTCCAGGATCGCCTTGATCACCCCGGCCTCCGGCCGCAGCCAGTCGCGGAACAGGTCCGCCCCTGCCGCCAGCGGCCCGCGATGGGTGCGCAACGCCGCGGTCGGCACGCGGCCGGCCTGCATCTGGCGCACCACCTCGGCGAAGTCGTCCGGCTGGGCGTTGCGGCTCGCCAGCAGCGTCGTCTCGCGCTTGTGGAACTCGGGGTCCGAGAAGGTGATGTCGTCGCGCACCACGCTCACCAGCACGTAGCGGCCGCCATGGCCGACGAAGCCGAAGCCGCGCTGCATCGCCGCCCGGTTGCCGGTGCAGTCGATGACGCAATCGTAGAGGTCGCCGGAGGTCGCGGCCGCCGCCTCGGCCTCCGCCGCGTCGCCCGCCGGTAGAAGCGCGTCGGCGCCGAGCGCATCCCGCGTGAAGGCGAGCCGGTCCTCGCGCAGGTCCATCACGGTGACGTGGGCGCCGCGCGCCTTGGCGAAGATCGCCGCCGCCATGCCGATCGGCCCGGCGCCGGCCACCAGCACCCGGTCCGCGGCGGCGATGCCGCCGCGCTTCACCCCGTGGGCGCCGATCGCCAGGAACTCGATCATCGCGGCGTCGTCGAGCGGGGTGTCGCCGACCGGCACGACGTTGGCCGCGGGCACACTGATCAGCTCGGCCATGCCGCCGTCGCAATGGACGCCGAGCACCGAGATGGCCTGGCAGGCATTGGTCACGCCCTTGCGGCAGGCGACGCAGGTCCCGCAGGACAGGTAGGGCACGATGTAGGCGTTCTGCCCCGCCCGGAGCCCGCTGCCGGTCGGCGCCCGCTCGATCGTGCCCGACAGCTCGTGCCCCATCACCCGCGGATAGTTCAGGAACGGGTGCTTGCCCTGGTAGATGTGGAAATCCGTGCCGCAGATCCCGACCCGGCGGATGCGCACCAGCGCCTCGCCCTCGGCCGGGACCGGCTCGGGTCGTTCGATCAGCCGCAGCCGGCCCGGCTCGTCGCAGATGAGCACCTTCATGGGCCCGGCTCGTCGCAGATGAGCATCGTCATGGGATCGTCGGTCCTTCGAGGATCAGTGGCCGTAGGCCGCCGCGAGCGCCCGGAGCGTCGGTGCCGCGGGCGCGGCGCCGGCCGCCTCCACCCAGGCCAGGAAGGCGGGGATGCGGCGCTCGACCTTCTGGGCGTGGTTCTGGGCGATGTCGGCGAGGCGGTGGTCCAGGGACGGGTTGAGGAACCGGTCGAGGGTGGCGGCGACGTAGGCCCGCGCCTCCTCGCCCATCCCCCGCGCGGCGAAGCCCGGCACGACCTCGTCGCGGTAGAGCGCGTCGAGCCGCGCCCGGATCGCCGGATCGGCCAGGATCGCCCGCACGGTCTCGTCGGCCGGCCGGCCCTCGCGCTGCCAGATCTCGGCGAGGACCGTATGGCCGAGATTGAGGATGTGCAGCTTCAGCCGCTCGTAGGGTTCGAGGTCGTCGGTGACGACGATGCAGGGGTGCTCGCAGGGGAGCACGAGGCCGGGCCGGCGCTCGATCGCCCACAGGGCGTAGGGCTCGGCGACGGCGCCGACGGGCGCGATCGGCTCCGAGACGATGCGGTCGACGAGGGTGTCGGCGAAGACCGCGCCCTCGCGCAGCCAGGTCCGGAACGCTTCCGGCAGGCCGGCCTCCCCGGCGAGGTCGAGGACGAGACCCTGCAGCACCCGGCCGTTGCGGTGGATCAGCTCGCAGGGCAGCACCGTGACGGGGCGCCCGCCGGCCTGCCAGCGCCGGTAGAGGAGCTGGGCCAGCTTGGCCGGGAACGAGGCCGGCGGCGCCGCCGCGACCCAGGCCGCGCCGCGATCGGCCTCCGAAAGCGCGTAGCCGGTATCGCCGGTATTGGAGAGGAGGATCTCGGCCTCCGCGACGACGAGGGCGGTCACGGCCGCCCAGTCGGCGGCGGCCGAGAGGCCGCGATCGACGATCGTGACGGTGGTCCGGCGCTCGACCGGGACGCCGTCCTCGAGGCCGCGGACGATCACCGCGTAGCCGCCCGGCGCCCCGAAGGCGGCGACGCGCCCCGCCCGGGCCGCGTCGCCCGAGGTCTGCACCACGGCGACCGGGCCGACATCCTGGCCGGCCTCCCGCGCCTCGTGCAGGAAGAGGTCGGCATGGGCCTGCAGGAAGCGGCTGGTGCCGAACTGGACGACGCGCCGGGTCATGCGGCCGGCGCCGCGCCGGCGGAGCGGCGGCAGGGGCGGGTCAAGGGCGGTCCTCACCGGGTGAATCGGTCTTGTCGCCCGGCATGAAGGGCCGCGCGCCGCCCGGCGTCAAACGGTTTTTCCCGGTGAGGTTCTCCCCCCGTCCAGCCTGTTCCGGCGCGGGAGGCGCGGGGACGTCCCGATCGACGCACAGGCCCGGGACCTCCCTGCCGCGGGAGGGATCGCCGCGCGTCGTCGTCGACGGACATGTCGGCGGCAGGGCCGGTCTCCCGACCGCTCACGCAGTCGATCGTCGCGGAGCCTGCGAGAGACGAGCCGTACGACAGGCGCGACCCTGTCGAGGCCATGGCGCGAGGCGATGATGGGGTCTGGGGCGCTCTCCCGCAAGTCGGGCGCCGTCTTGGCTCGCGGGATCCCTAGGGTAAGGCTTCGTTCACCCTGTTGCGCGAAGAAGAGGGCGGCCGCTCGCGCGATTCCGCGCCGGGCCTCGATCCCGGCGACGCGGACCGCGCCCCTTCCCTTCGGAGATCAGATGCGGGTGCGGCGCGCGAGGGTGGAGAGGCTGGGCCGCGTCCTGGCGATCCTGACCCAGGCAGTCCTGACCCAGGCAGCGTTGGCAAGCTCCGCCGGGACGGCCCGGGCGCAGAGCCTCGACGAGGCCTCGGCGGCGGCCCTGGAATCGAGCTTCGTCCTGCGCGCCGAGCGCGCCCGCCAGGACGGGGCCGAGGAGCGCCTGCGCGGCGCCATCGACGCTTTCATGCCCACCGTCGCCTTCACGGCCGACCGGCCGCTGCGCAGCCGCATCACCTACTCGCCCGAGGCCGCGCCCCCGGTGGTCGGGCTCGACGCGACGCCGCGGCGCTCGCCGACGGTGGTCGGCCTGACGGCGAACCTGCCGCTGTTCGACGGCTTCCGGCGCTGGAACGGCTACCAGTCGGCCCGGGTTCTCGCCGAATCCGGCCGGCTGCTGCTGATCGGCCGGCGCCAGCAGGTGCTGCTCGACACCGCCATCGCCTATCTCGCGGTGTTGCGCGACACCCGGATCCTCGCGGCGCGGGAGGCGCAAGCCGCGGCGATCCAGCGGATCGCCGGCTTCACCGAGAAGCAGCTCGAGCTCAACGACGCGACCCGCACCGACGTGGCGCTCGCCCGCTCGCGGGTGCAGGAGGCCGAGGCCCTGCGGGTGCGGGCGCAGGCCGACCTCGCCGCGTCGCGGCTCGACTTCACCCGCCTGACCCGGCTGGCGCCGGAGAGGATGCTGCCGCCGCGCCTGCCCGACGGGCTGCCGCGCAGCGCCGACGCCTTCGCCGAGCTGGTGCGCAGGGCCAATCCCGACCTCGCGGCGGCGCAGCTCGAGGCCGAGGCCGCCGGCTACGGGGCCAAGGCCGCGGTCGCCGACCTGCTGCCCCGGGTCAACCTGCAGTTCTCGAAGATCGCCCAAATCGGCTACAGCCCGGTCCTCGACCGGATCACCGACACCACCACCCGGGTGGTCGCGACCGTGCCGATCTACGAGCCCGGCACCCTGCCGCGGATCGGCGAGGCCTCGGCGCTGGCGCGCCAGCGCGGCTACGAGGCCCAGGACCGGGAGCTCGCCACCCTGACCTCGGCCCGCATCGCCTTCGCCCGGCGCCAGGCCACCGCCGAGCAGTACGGGCAGCTCGTCGCCCGGATCCGCGACCTGCGCGAGACGATGCGGGGCTTCTCCATCGAGCGCGCGGCGGGCTTCCGCACCGTCCTCGACGAGCTGAACATCCGCGGCGAGCTCGCCAGCGCCGAGGTGGCGGCCGAGATCGTGCTGAACGAGCGCGACGGCCAGTCGCTCCAGCTCGCCGCCGCGGCGGCGCTTCTCGACGCCGGCCCCGGCGGTCCGCCCGCCCGGCGCTTCGACCCGGTCGCGCCCCCGCCGCCGCACCTGCGCCGCTCCTTCGCGGCGGCCCGGCCCGCGCCGCCGCCTCCCTTGCGCGGCAGCGCGGCGCCCGCGCCGGTGCTCCGGGTGTCGCGGGCGGAGGCGGAGCCGCACTGAGGCGCCCGGCCCCGGGCGTCGTTCCAGGACGAGGCAGGCCCAGATGCGCAGGCCGGCGGCGCCCTATCGCGCGGCGGCACGCTCCGCGTCGCGCGGGCACGCGCCGGCATCCGACGCATAGGCGTTGATGATCCCCGGCAGCAGGCCGGGAAAGCGGGCCTCCACCTCGGCCCAGCGGGATGCGTTGCGCAGCTCGACGCCGTGGCGCTCGCTGCGGATCAGCCCGGCTTCCCGCAGCACCTTGAAGTGGTTGGACAACGACGATTTCGGGATCACCCGGTCCCCGACCGCCGCGAGGGCCGAGCACGCCTCGACGCAGCCGGCCCGCATGATCGTGGCGAAGATCGCCGCGCGGCTGGGGTCGGCGAGCGCGTGCAGGATCGCCTCGGGCCGCACGTCCTCGATCGCGGGGTGGAACAGGGGTCTCATCATTGATCCATGTGGGGTCTTGAACCAGGCTCCCATAGTTCCGAAGTTCCGAACTATGGGAGCGCAGCCTCCGCCCCGGAGCTGGCCTATGGCGGGATGTAGCACACATGTCGAAGCTCGCAGGCAAGGTCGCCGTCGTCACCGGCGCATCGAAGGGCATCGGTGCCGCCATCGCCGAGGGCTTGGCGAAGGAAGGCGCGGCCGTGGTGGTGAACTACGCATCGAGCCGTGCGGGAGCCGACGCCGTCGTCGCGTCCATCGCGGCGGCCGGCGGCCGGGCCGTCGCGGTCCAGGCCGACGTCTCGACGGCGCCCGGGGCGCAGCGCCTGATCGAGGCCGCCGTGACGCAGTTCGGCCGGCTCGACGTGCTGGTCAACAATTCCGGCATCTACGAATTCGCCGCGATCGAGGAGCTGACCGAGGACCATTACCGTCGCCAGTTCGACCTGAACGTGCTCGGCGTCCTGCTGACGACCCAGGCGGCCGTGGCCCACCTCGGCGAGGGCGCCAGCATCGTGAACATCTCCTCGGCCGTCACGCACGTGCACACGCCGATGGCCGCGGTCTATGCCGGGACCAAGGGGGCGGTGAACGCCATCTCGGGCGTGCTCGCCAACGAGCTCGGCCCGCGCAAGATCCGGGTGAACGTGGTCAGCCCGGGCTTCGTGGTGACCGAGGGCACGCAGACGGCCGGGATCGTCGGCTCCGACATGGTCGCCGGCATGGTCGCGCAGACGCCTCTCGGCCGCGCCGGCCGGCCGGACGACATCGCCGGGGTGGTCGCGTTCCTCGCCTCCGACGACGCCCGCTGGCTGACCGGCGAGGTGATCACCGCGAGCGGCGGCATCCGCTGACGCGCGACGACCGGGGCCCGCGCGCTCCCCGGACGGGGTGCGCGCAGGGGGGCGCCCGCGAATGGCCGCGGGCGACGGCCGCGAGGCTGCGACGCATCGCTCCCGCAGGTCCCGGCTCTCCTCACGCCGCCTCCGGCACCGGCGCGCCGGGCCTCGCCGGCGGCCGCGGGTCCTCGGTGAGGCGGCCGTTCTCGACCCGGAAGACCCGGTCGACCTGGTCGAGCAGGCGCTCGGAATGGGTGATGAAGACCTTGGCCGCCTTCACGCCCTTCAGGCTCTCGACGAGGGCGACCTCGGTCGCGGGGTCGAGGTTGGCCGTCACCTCGTCGAGGAGCATCAGCCGCGGCCGGCGGCAGATGGCGCGGGCGAGCAGCAGGCGCCGGCGCTGGCCGGTCGAGAGCACGCTGCCCTCCTCCGAGACGTGGGTGGCGTAGCCCTGCGGCAGCCGCTCGACCTCCTCGCGCAGGGAGACCCGCTCCAGGGCCGCCTCCATCTCGGCATGCGACACGGCGGGATCGAACAGCGACAGGTTGTCGGCGACCGTGCCGGCGAACAGCCCGTCATCGGCGAAGACGACGCCGAGATTGGCCCGGTACTCGCGCTTGCCGAACTGGCTCAAGGGCATGCCGTCGACCGTGACCGCGCCGGCCGCCGGCTCGGTGAGGCTCGCCAGGATCCGCATCAGCGACGACTTGCCCGAGCCCGAGGCGCCGACGATCGCGACGGTCTCGCAGCGGCCGACATCGATGGCGAGCGAGGCGCCCGTCAGGATCGGCTCGTCGCCGCGGCCGAACCGGATGGTCACGTCCTCGATCCGCACCTCCTTGCGGATCGCCCGGTGGATGCCGGCCTCGTGCAGGCCCTCCTCCGGCGCCTGGCCGATCACGTCGTCGAGGCGCGCGACGTGGACCTTGAGGGCGGCGAGCTGCAGGAGGCTCGCGGTCAGGTGGTTGACCCGCTCGAAGAAGTCGCCGCGGAGCGCGATGAAGGCGTAGAGCGTGCCGATCGTCAGGGTGTTCCTGATGACGCCGGTGATGCCGAGATAGAGCGTCGTCACGGTGCTGAGCGCGATGACGACGTGCATCATGAACTCGGCGTCGAGCCCGGCCTTCTTCGCCCGGAAGTCGAGGTTGGCGAAGCGCGCGAAGCTCTCGAACCAGGTCATGGCGAAGAGCTCGGTGCTGTTATGCGCCTTGAGCGCGCCGATGCGCTGCAGGCCGTCGATCAGGCTCGCCTGCTCCTGCGAGCGCGCCTCGAGCGAGCCGGCGGTGGCGCGGTCGAGGGTCGGGAAGGTGACGAAGCGCATCGCCAGCACGGCGGCGAGCGTCGCCAGGGTGATCGACGCCATGACGGGCGAGTAGTAGTACATCAGCCCGACGAGCAGGAACGACGTGCCGATATCGGCGAACGACGTGACCAGGCCCCCGACCAGGAAGTTGCGGATCGTGTCGATCGACTGGATCCTGGTGACGAAGTCGCCGGGGTGACGCAGCTCGAAATAGCTCAGCGGCAGCCGGAAGGCGTGGCCGACGACGTTGCGGGTGAACTGGAGCTGCAGCAGCGTCGCGGCGCGCAGGGAGATATAGCCGCGCAGCCATTGCCCGAACGCCTCGAACAGCATCATCAGGACGAGGCCGGCGGCGAGCATCTGCATCAGGTCGAGGTCGACCTGCGGGATCACCACGTCGAGGGCGACCTGCAGCAGCACCGGGGTGGTGAGGCCGAGCAGCGAGATCGCCACCGAGACCAGGGTGATCTGCCGGACGATGCCGCCGAGGCCCCGGGTGGTGCGCAGGATGTCGAGCAGCTTGAGCCGGTCGCCGGCCTTGATGGCGCGGAAATCCATCCTGGGGGCGAATTCGAGCACGATGCCGCCGAACAGCCGCTCCATGTCGGCGCGCTCGTAGATCCTCAGGCCGAATTCCGGGTCGTGGACGTGGTAGCGGCCGCGGGTGATCGCCTCGAGCACCACGAAGTGGTTGCCGCGCCAGTGCAGGATCGCCGGGAGCGCGACCTGCTCCAGCTCCGTCACCCCGTCGAGGGCGTAGCCGCTGGCGTCGAGGTCGAGGCTGTCGGCGAGCGTCACGATGCCGGCGAGCGTCATGCCGTTGCGCGACAGCGGGAACAGCGCCCGCAGGTAGGCGAGGTCGATGTCGTGGCGGTGGTAGTTCGCCACCATCGCGAGCGCCGCGAGACCGCACTCGTTGGCCTCGTTCTGCAGGATCGAGCGAACCCGGCGCTTGCCCACGAGCGCGCGCTTGAGCCAGTCGGTCATCGGATCATCCCCCGGCTCTCATCCTCGGCCGCGCATCGCCCGGATCGGGTCGAGCATCCAGTCGATCAGGCGGCGCCGCTCGACCACGATGTCGGCCGAGAGCGTCGAGCCGATGCGGATCGGCTCGTCGATCCCGTAGGCGCGCATGGTGCGCGAGTCGGGCCGCACCTCGACCCGGTAGACGGATTGGCGCGCCGCCGCGGCGGCCGCCTCGCCCCCACCCTCCTCGGCGGAGGCCAGCATCGGGTTGCGCAGGGGCGTGCCGGAGATCACCGCGATCGTCCCCTTGGCGATGCCGAAGGTCTTGAACGGGAAGGCGTCGTATTTCAGCACGACCTCCTGCCCGACCTTGGCGAGCCCGATGGCGCGCGCCGGCACCTCGAGCACGATCAGCGGATCGGCCCGCGTGTCGCCGAGGATCGCCACCACCTGGTCGGCGGTCACCGAATCCCCGGGCTGGACGTAGAGGCCGGCGACCTCTCCGTCGGTGGGCGCCACCACGTCGATGCGCGACTGGGCGCCGAGCGAGGTGATCTGCGCCTCGATCGCGCTCAGCTCGTTGCGGGTCGAGGCGAGCTGGGCCGCCTTCTCGGTGTCGCCGGTGCGCTGCGCCCGCAGGCGCTCCGAGGTGCCCTGCCGCAGCTCGGCCCGGCGGGCGCGCAGCTCGGCGATCTGGCGGGCATAGTCGAGGGCGGCGCGGCGCTGGCCGTTGAGGGCCTCGCGGGTGGCGTAGCCCTGGCGCAGGTAGGCCTCGACGCGGGCGACCATCTCCTCCTGCTGGCGCAGACCCTCCTTGAGGGTGCGCTCCTGGTCGTCGAGGGCGCGCAGGACCGCCGCGACGTTGCGCTCGGTCTCGTCGCGGTCGCCGCGGGTCGAGTCGAGATAGGCCGACAGGCGCGCCTCCTCGGCGCCGAGGCCGGTGCGCCGCTCCTGCAGGCTGCGCAGCGTCGCCCCGACGGTCGAGACACCCCCGGTGGTCTGCTCGCGCAGCTGCACCTGCATCAGGCGCTGGCCGCGCTTGACGGTGTCGCCCTGCCTGACCGCGATCTCCCGGACGATGCCGGCGGCCTGGGCGTCGAGGCGGGTGAGGCCGGACGCCGCCGAGACGTAGCCGCGCACGGCCTCCGAGCGGGCGAGGCGGCCGAGGAACAGGCCCGCCACGATGACCACGATGATGCCGCCGAAGAACCAGGCGAGCCAGACGCTGCCGCGGTCGTGCTGGAGATGGACGGTGCCGCTGAGCCGCCGGCGCTGGAAACTGGCCTCCCCGGGGGGAGGCGCCGCGGGTTCGCTCATCGATCGTCCGCTCGCGAGACCTTACGCCGCGAGGGGCTGCGGCGCCTCCCCGCCTGCCGGAGAGTTGTCGGGCACCGTCGCAGACGAGGGTAAATAATCGACGAGCGAGGGCCAGAGATGCCACTGCTCCGGCCTCGCCGCGATCGCCGCCTGGAGGTGGCGGCGCATCAGGCCGGCGACCTCCGCCCGTTCCTCCGGCGCTTGACCCCGCACCTCGAAGGGCCGGCCGATCGTCACGGTGTCGCCGTCGTCGTCCATGGTGGTGGCGATCGGCACCACGGTCGCGCCGGTGAGGCGCGCCAGGGCGTCGGTGCCGAAGGCGAAGCGGAAGGGCAGCCCGAACATCGGCATCTCGGCCGGCGCGCCGTACGCGGGCGCGAGGTCGCAGAACACCACGATCACCGCGCCCTTCTGGGCGTAGCGCACCGCCGCCAGGAAATCGGCCCGCCGGTCGACGGTGAGGAAGCGTACCTCTGTGCCGATCTCGCGCAGGCGCTCGATCACTTCCGTCTCCATCGCCATGTCGTCGCGCTGGCGCAGCACCAGCATCGGCCGGCCGGGGAAGTGGCGCAGCATCAGGGTGGCGAGGCCGAGCACGTAGGCGCCCATGTGCAGGGGCGCCAGGATCACCGGCCGGCCGGTCGCGGCGACGCGCTCCATGACCTCGGGCGCGGTGACGGTGACGCGGTCCATGTCGCGCCGGATCGCCGCGACGGGACGCCGGTGCAGGGCGCACCATTCGAGCTCGGTGGCGGCGTCGTGGCGATGGGCCTCCCGCGACAGCCGCAGCGCCTCGCGGCGCGGCAGGCGCAGCACGCTCTCGAAGGTGGCGGCAAAGCCCGTCTCGTCGCGCACGCCCCGGAGGCGGCCGGCGAGCCCGCGCCCCGCCAGCATCAGGCGCAGGAGGCGCCGGCGCCGGACGAGCGGCAGGCCGGCGAGGCGGGCGTAGGTCCAGGGGATGGATGGCGCTGCCTGCATCGGGCTCTGGTCCTCCTCGGCGACGGCCCCGGTCCACGCCCCGGCCTGGACGGCCGATGCCGGAGCGGGGGCCGCTCCGGCGATAGGCGCGAGGCGTCAACACACGGCTGGGCAGGATCCCGCAATGCGACCCTGCTCGGCGTGGCTCAGCACTTCTTCGACTTGGTGCCGCAGCTGCTCGCCGGGGCGCAGGGGGCCGGCGGGCAGGCCGGCGCGCAGACCGGGGCGCAGACGGGCACGCAGCAC
>NZ_LWHQ01000076.1:514-45196 GCF_001653715.1 Methylobacterium platani | reverse complement strand
GGTGCCGCCGGCGACGGTGGCAAGGGTCTTGGCGTCGAGCTTCTTCATCGGGGTCATCCTCATCTCCGGGATACTTGCTGCGTCCCGTCCGCGGACTTGAGATGCCAGATGTTTCAGAACGTGTCGATGGGCCGGGCGGGATCGTTATGGTGCTGTTAACCAAAGCGATTTCGGAAAACGGATCAGGGACAGGACCTTACGTAGGGACCCGAGAAACTGCGTAGGTAATTTCCTTGGGGAAGGCCTGTGCATAATCGCCCCGCATCCGCTCCAGGGTGCGCCGCAGGACGGCGTGACTGCGGGGAGCGGTCTTCGCAGTCGTTCGATCTCCGGAACGCCGCCGCGACGAAGAGATTCTGCTACCCTCGGCTTTGCGTGATAAAACTCCGGTCACGCAATCTATAAAAGCCTGTGTGAATCGTATCTTCATTCATGCAGCCGCAAGCACCAGGGCATATCCGACCCTCTCCCTCATCCTGAGGTGTCGGCGATCGGAGATCGCACGTCATCGCAGGTGGAGCGACCTGGAAGGAGGACTCCGGAACCCGCCGCGATCGCTGGAGGCCTCCTTCGCGGTCGGCCGATCGTCGATCGGCTGACGCCTCAGGATGAGGCGGAAGGATGGGATATCCCTGGTCATCCAAGCTTCATCGACGGAAAATCGCTCAACCAGGCTCCGAGATCCGATGCCACGCCGACGAAGACATCGGAAATATCGTCAGGCGTCCCGGAGACCGTCCGGGCGGGCGCTCACGCGACCAGGCGCGGCGGCCGCGCCCGCTGCAGCATGCCGAACAGGTCGCGCGGGTCGTCCGGATCGGCGAGGAGGTCGAGGTCCTCGTAATGGGGATGCTCGGCCAGGAGGTCGCGCACGGTGCGGAGCGCGGAAAAGTCCTCGATCGCGAAGCCGACCGAGTCGAACACCGTGATCTGGCGCGCGCTCGTCCGCCCGGGCGCCGCGCCGGCCAGCACCCGCCACAGCTCGGTGACCGGATGGTCGGGGGCGAGCTGCTGGATCTCGCCCTCGATGCGGGTCTGCGGCTCGTACTCGACGAACAGGGCGGCGCGCGCCAGGAGCTCCGGGGCGAGTTCGGTCTTGCCCGGGCAGTCGCCCCCGACCGCGTTGACGTGCACCCCCTCCCCGACCCCGTTGCCGCCGAGGACCACCGCGTTGCGCTTGTCCGCCGTCACCGTCGTCACGATGTCGGCGCCGCGTAACGCCTCCTCGGTGCTGGCGCAGGCCGTCAGCTCGAAACCGAGGCCGGCGAGGTTGCGCAGGCACTTTCGCGTGGCCGCCGGGTCGATGTCGTGCAGGCGCAAGGTGCCGATCCCGAGGAGGGCCCGGAAGGCCAGGGCCTGGAACTCGGCCTGGGCGCCGTTGCCGATCAGCGCCATGGTGCGCGCATCCGGCCGCGCCAGGGCCCGCGCGGCCAGCGCCGAGGTGGCGGCGGTGCGCAGCGCCGTCAGCAGCGTCATCTCGGTGATCAGGACGGGATAGCCGTTGCCGACATCGGCCAGCACCCCGAAGGCGGTGACGGTCTGGCGCCCGCCGGCGGCGTTCTTCGGGTGACCGTTGACGTACTTGAAGCCGTAGGTATGGCCGTCGCTGGTCGGCATCAGCTCGATGACGCCGTCCGGGCTGTGGGCGGCGATGCGCGGCGTTTTCTGGAAGGCGTCCCACCGCGAGAAATCCTCCGCGATGGCGGCGGCCAGCCGCACCAGCATCGCCTCGATCCCGACCGCGTGGACGAGGCGCATCATGTTGTCGACGCTGACGAACGGGACGACGTTGAGGGCCGGCATCTAGAAGCTCCGGGTCGGGCGGTCGAGGATGCGCCGGCCGAACAGGCTGGCGGCGAGGTCGGCCATCAGCAGGGCGGTGCGGCCGCGCTCGTCGAGGAACGGATTGAGCTCGACGAGGTCGAGGCTGCGCACCAGCCCGGAATCGTGCAGCAGCTCCATGATCAGGTGCGCTTCCCGGAAGGTGGCCCCGCCCGGCACGGTAGTGCCGACGCCCGGCGCGATGCCGGGATCGAGGAAGTCGACGTCGAGGCTGACATGGAGCAGGCCGTCCGCCGCCGCGACCTCCCCGAGGAAGTCGCGCAAGGGGGCGACGATGCCGGTCTCGTCGATGTCGCGCATGTCGTGCACCCGCGTGCCGCTGCCGGCCAGGAGCGCCCGCTCCGCCGGATCGACGCTGCGCAGGCCGATCATGCAGATCCGCGCCGGATCGAGGCCTGCATCGAGCGGCGGGAAGTAGCCGGCAAAGCCCGGCCGCCCGGTGAGGTAGGCGAGCGGCACGCCGTGCAGGTTGCCGCTCGTCGTCGTATCGAGGGTGTGGAGGTCGGCATGCGCGTCGAGCCAGAGCAGGAACAGCGGCCGCCCTTCCGCCCGCGCCCGCAGGCTCATGCCCGCCACCGTGCCGGCCGAGAGGCTGTGGTCGCCGCCGAGGAAGATCGGCCGGGCCGCCTCGCTGTGGCGATACGCGGCCTCGGTGAGCGCCAGGGTCCAGCCGGCGGTCTCGGCGAGGTGGTGCACGGCCGGGTTCGGGTGCGGCCGGACCGCGAAGGGTGTCGGGGCGACGGTGCCCGCATCCTCCACCGCGATCCCGAGATCGCGGATCGCTTGCCCCAGGCCCGCCGCCCGGTAGGCGCTCGGCCCCATGTCGCAGCCGAGCCGATCGGTGCCCGACTGCACCGGGGCTCCGACCAGGACGCAACCCTCGTGAAACTCGCCTGCCATTCGCTCGCTCCCGCCGGGACCGACGCGAGCGTAGCAACCGGTCGTGTCACTCTGAACACCCGAGACCGGTCGATTTTTCAGCCCGATCGCGCAATCTGGCAGGCATCATCGCGCAGAGTGGCGGCGTCGGGCCGCGGAGAGGGAAAGCCGGAGATGGACGCGCTCGATCAGTCCCTGATCACCCTGCTGCGCCACGATTGCCGGCGTCCGGTCTCGGAACTGGCGACGATCCTGAAAGTGTCGCGCGCCACCGTGCGGGCGCGGCTCGACCGGCTCGAGCGCGACGGTGAGATCATCGGCTACACGGTGGTGCTGCGGGCCGACGCCGAGGCTGCGGCCGTGCGGGCGATCACGCTGATCGCGGTGGAGGGGCGCCGCACCGGCGACGTCATCGACGCGCTGAAGGGGTTCGCCGAGATCACCTCGGTCCACACGACGGTCGGCACCTGGGACATCGTCGTGGAGGTGTCCGCCGGCAGCCTGCCGGAGCTGGACGATCTGCTGCGGCGGGTGCGCCTGATGCCGGGCGTGACCACCTCGGAGACGCACCTGCTGCTGTCGACGCCGCGGTCTGCGCGGGCCAGATTGTGAGGAGCTGAATCGTTTCGCGCGACGGAAATGGCCTCCTCCGCGTCATCCCGGGGCTCGGCGCAGCCGAGAACCCGGGATCCGTAACCGCTGACGCTGCCGGATGAAGCGGAACTTTGGGTCGCCTTGTCCTGGAACGTCAGCGGTTATGGATCCCGGGTTCCGCTGCGCGGACCCAGGATGACGTCAAGGCAGGCAGGAGCGCCGCGGGCCTCACGCCGACGGCACCCCACTCCCCTCAGACCGGGCGCTGCAGCTTGCAGCTGTCGATGGCGCCGAGCGCCTTGGCGCGGGCCGAATCGTTGAAGTAGCCGGTGGCGCGGTAGGCCTCGATCTCGGAGGCGTCGAGCGAGCGCAGGGTGGCCTTCGCGTAGCAGCCGCAGGGGCGCTCGAGGCTGGTCTCGGCGGTGTTCTGCATCCGGGCCTGGACGACGGTGCAGGCGCGGCGCACCCGGGCCTCGAGGTCCGACTTGGGCGCGGTGCGCAGCGACGGATCGGGCTGGTAGGCCTCGAGCTGCGACGAGGAGGCGCCGGCGAGGGCCGAGGTCACGCCGAGCGCGAGGAATCCGGCGGCGAGGAAGGTGCGGAGACGCATGGGAGGAGGAGTCCGTTGGGCTGCTTGTCGTCAAGCTCGACCGTTGGACGCCGAAACTCCCCGCCCGCACAAGGGCGGGCGGGCCACACCGGGACCAAAACCGGGACGCGCTACTGCGGCAGCGCCGCGATCGCGACCCGGTTGTCGTGGAAGGCCGCGCCCCCGAACGGGGCCGGCGCGTCGGCGCCCGTCAGGGTGTTGATGCCGCGCCCGTCCGGATAGGCGTCGTTGGGCCAGATCGATTCGGCGATCAGCACGCCGCGGCGCAGGCCGGAGAACAGCGTCGCCCGCAAGGTCACGGCGCCGCGCTCGTTCGACAGGCGCACCCACGCTCCCTCGCCGATCCCGAGCGGTGCGGCGTCCTCCGGGTGGATCATCACCGTCGGGTGGCGCTCCTTGGCGAGCGAGGTCGGGGTCTCGGTGAAGCTCGAATTGAGGAAGTTGCGCGCCGGGCTGGTGGCGAGGCGGAACGGGTGCTCCACGGTGGCCGCCATCAGCGGCGCCTCCCAATGGTCGGGCAGCGGCGGCATCGCCGGCCCGCGCGGGCCGTCCTTCGCCACCGGGACGTTCGTCCAGTCGGGCCGGAAGCGGAAGCGCCGGTCGGGATAGGCGAAGCCGTCGAGGAAGTGGGCGCGCTCGTAAGGAGGCTGCACGTCGAGGAACCCCTCCCCCTCCATCTCGGCGAGGCTGCCGCGGCGCGAGGCCTTCAGCGTCGCGTCGATCAGCTCGCGCGGGCTCATGGCGAAGCCCGGATGCGCGGCGCCGAGGCGCTCGGCCAAGGCGACGATCACCTCGTGGTTCGAGCGGCAGAGGGGCGGCGGGTCGATGCGCTTGAGGCCGAGCTGGATGTGCTGCTGGCCGCCGCCGGTATAGAGGTCGTCGTGCTCCAGGAACATCGTGGCCGGCAGGACGAGATCGGCCATCCGGGCGGTCTCGGTCATGAACTGCTCGTGGACGCAGACGAACAGGTCCTCGCGGGCAAAGCCCCGCTTCACCAGCTCCTGCTCGGGGGCGACCGAGACCGGGTTGGTGTTCTGGATCAGCATCGCGGTCACCGGCGGGCCGTGGCGCAGGGCCTCCGCGTCGCCGGTGAGCACCCGGCCGATCTGCGACTGGTCGAGCATGCGGGTCTCGGGGTCGACCGCGTCGAGCCCCTCGATCAGCCGCTTGTTCAGGCCGAACACGCCGCTGTTCGAGTGGAAGGCGCCGCCGCCCCGGTGCTGCCAGGCTCCCGTCACCGCCGGGATGCAGAGCGCCGCATGCATGTTGGCGGCGCCGTTGCGGCTGCGGGCGAAGCCGTAGCCGAGGCGGAAGAACGTGTTCTTCGTGCTCCCGACGAGGTGGGCGAACCGCTCGATCTCCTCGACCGAGAGGCCCGTGATGGCGGCGGCCCAGGCGGGATCGCGGCTCTGGAGATGCGCCTCCAGCTCCTCCGGGCAGTCGGTGTAGCGGGCCATGTAGTCGCGGTCGGCGAAGCCGTCGCGGAACAGCACGTGCATCACCGCGCAGGCGAGCGCCCCGTCGGTGCCCGGCCGCAGCAGCAGGGCGAGGTCGGCCTGTTTCATCGTCGGGTTGTCGTAGATGTCGACGACGACGATCCTGGCCCCGCGGTTCTTGCGGGCGGCCTGGACGTGGGTCATCAGGTTGACCTGGGTGTGCACCGGGTTGGTGCCCCAGATCACCACGCAGTCGCTCTCGGCGATCTCGCGCGGGTCGACCCCGGCGAGGCGGCCGGTGCCGGCGATGTAGCCCGACCAGGCGAGCGTGGTGCAGATGGTCGAGAACTGGCCCGAATAGCCCTTGGCGTGGCGCAGGCGGTTGATGCCGTCGCGCATCACCAGCCCCATCGTGCCGGCGTAGTAGTACGGCCAGACGGCTTGCGGCCCGTGCGCGGCCTCGGCCTTGCGGAATTCCTCCGCGACGCGGTCGAGCGCCTCGTCCCAGCCGATGGCCGCGAACGCGCCCGAACCTTTCCGCCCGGTGCGGATCAGGGGCTGCGTCAGCCGGTCGGGATGGTGGATGCGCTCGGCGTAGCGGGCGACCTTGGCGCAGACGACGCCCGCCGTGTAGCTGTGGCGCGGGTTGCCGCGCACCCGGCCGATCGTGGCGCCGTCGATCACCTCGACCTCGAGGGCGCAGACCGACGGGCAGTCGTGCGGGCAGGTGGAGGTCGTCCGCTCGATCCGTGGCTGCGCCGTCACCGCTCGCTCCTCGCCCGTAAAAAAGGCCCCCGCCTCGCGGCGGGGGCCTTCACCCTATCGGGGTTTCCCGTCCGGGAAAACCTTAGCCGACGATGTCCTTGTCGTCGAAGAACTGCTTGATCTCGATGCCGGCGTTCTCGAGGCTGTCGGAACCGTGGACGGTGTTCTCGCCGACCGACTTCGCGAACTTCTGGCGGATGGTGCCCTCGGCGGCCTGGGCCGGGTTGGTGGCGCCCATCACCTCACGGTACTTGGCGACGGCGTTCTCGCCCTCGAGCACCTGGACCACGACCGGGCCCGAGGTCATGAACTCGACGAGCTCGCCGTAGAACGGACGCTCGGCGTGGACCTCGTAGAACTTCTTGGCCTGGGCGTCGGACATGCGGATGCGGCGCTGGGCGACGATGCGCAGGCCCGCCTCCTCGATCACGGCGTTGACCGCGCCGGTGAGGTTCCGGGCGGTGGCGTCGGGCTTCAGGATGGAGAAGGTGCGCTCGGTGGCCATGGGACGTCCGTTCAGAAGAAAAGCGGTGGCGTGGGCGGTTACGAGGCCGCGCGGCACCGGACCCTGAGGTCCGGCTGGAAGCCGGGCGCGAGCGCCCGCGCGCCGGGTCCTTGAGCGGACGTCCGGCGCCGGGCTTATAGCCGCGGGCCCGGCGCCCCTCAAGCGCGGAAGGACGAGCGGGGACCGGCGGGATCGCCCGCCCGCGGGGTATCGCTGCGGCTGCGCCGCAACACGGCCGAAAAATCGCCCCAAAGATCCGGCTTCCTGACTCCCACGTGACCTTTCGGCCACGCTGCCCGGTTCGCCCGCGGCGGCGTCCCTCAAGCCTTCCGCCGCCGGCGGTCCCGCACCGGGCCGCCCGACGCGGACAGCCAGGAGCTTCCTGCATGCGCTCGATCCTGATCCCGACCCTCGCCGCCTCCCTGCTCTCGGCCGGCGTCGCCGCCGCGGCCCCCGCGGGCGATCCCTCGGGCACCTGGCTCACCGAGGACGGCCGGGCCAAGATCAAGATCGAGAAGTGCGGCCCGGGCGCGGCCCATGCCTGCGGCAAGGTGGTGTGGCTGAAGACGCCGCTGAACGACCAGGGCCAGCCGCGCACCGACATCAAGAATCCCGACCCGAAGAAGCGCACCCGCCCGGTGATCGGCCTCACCCTGATGGATGGCCTGAAGCCCGAGGACGGCGCCTTCAAGGGCCAGATCTACAACGCCGAGGAAGGCAAGATCTACGACGTCTCGGTCAGCCGCGAGAGCGCGAGCGAGCTCGCGATCTCGGGCTGCATGCTGAAGATCCTGTGCGGCTCGCAGACCTGGACCAAGGCCCCGGACGAGTTCGCGCAGGTCGCGCCGGCACCCGCGAAGGCCAAGCCCGCGGCCAAGCCCGCCGAGTGATCGCCCGACCCCGCGCGTCAGGCGCGGGAGGCCGGCCCCGGCGGCTCGTCCGGGTCCGGCTTGAGCCGGAAGCCGCGCAGCACGCCCGGCCGGGCCTTCATCCTGTCGATCCAGGCGGCGACGTGGGGAAAGGCGGCGATGTCCTGGCCCTGGCGCTCCCAGAGCTTGGCCCAGGGCAGGATCGCGATGTCGGCGATGGTGTACTCGTCGCCCGCCACGTGGGCGCAGCGGGCGAGCTGGGCGTCGAGCGTCGCGTAGAGCTTCGTCGTCGCGGCGGTGAAGCGCTCGACCGCGTAGGGGATCCTCTCCGAGGCGTAGATGCGGAAATGGTGGGTCTGGCCGAGGGTCGGCCCGAAATTCGCCGCCTGCCAGAACAGCCAGATGTCGACCGCGATGCGGGCCCGCTCCCCGGCCGGGTAGAACAGGCCGGTCTTGCGGGCGAGGTACTGCAGGATCGCGTTCGACTCGAACACCGTCACCGGCTCGCCCCCCGGCCCGTCGGGGTCGACGATGACCGGGATCTTGCCGTGCGGCGCGACGGCCAGGAACTCGGGCGCGCCTTGGGCGCCCTTGCCGATGTTGATCGGGATCATCCGGTACGGCAGGCCGCATTCCTCGAGCATGATCGAGGCCTTCCAGCCGTTGGGCGTCGTCCAGTAGTAGAGGTCGATCGGCGGCGTCGTCACGGCCGACATGCGGCTGGTCCTTCTCGCACGGCGGGGACGGGGCACGTCCGTCGCGCATCGGGCTTCCCGAAGAGGTAAACAGGGCCGGGCCCACCCTGTACAGGGTGAAGGTTGTCTCAATCGGCGGTCTTGCAGCGGTGTTTCGCGCCGGGCACGGCCCGCGCGCGGCGTCTTGCCGTAGCGTCAGTCTGTGGCAGGGTCGGATCTGCGCGCGGCGATCCCGCGGCGCGGGCCCCGAAGCGCAGACCCCATGCGCCGATTCCGAGAGACCCCCGATGACCTCTCCTCTCCCGACCCGTCCCCTCGTCCGCGCGGTCCTGGCAGCCTTCCTGGCGGCCTTCGTGGTCGCCGCTCCCGCCGCCGCCTTCGCCCAGGCCGGATCCGGCCCCGGGCTCGCGCCGCGCCGGGAGCCGAGCGCGCGCGGCCTCGCCGCCCGCGAGCGCCAGCGCAAGTGCGGCGCCGAGTGGCGCGGCCTCAACGCATCCGAGAAGGCCGCGCAGGGGCCGCGATGGCCGCAATACTACAGCAAGTGCGTCCGCCGGCTGAAGGAGCAGCGGGCCTGACGGCCGTCGCGGCGGCGGGCGGCCTGGGGCGGCGGCGCCTCCGGGGCGCGACCGCCCGCCGCCGGGCGGTCGGAGGGCGGATCGTTAGATCTTCACCGATCGGCAAATTTTCTTTTCGATGTCGCCGATCTGGCATTTTGTTAGTTGAACTGATCTTCGACGGCTGCTACAAAAAATACATCCTGAGTTTCGAGACCCAGGGCACCTGCAAGGCGCACTCACCGAGTGCGCCTTTTTTCTTGGCGTGATGCGGCTGACACGAAAAAAAGGGCCCCGGCTCGCGCCGGGACCCCCGATGTTTTATTTCAGAGATCTTAGAAGTCGCGCTGGACGCGCATCCGGATCTGGAACGTGTCGGTCGCGTTGGTGGTCGGCAGGACGCCGCCGCCGGCGACGACCGGCTGGCCGTTCACGACACCCGTGACCGAGGCGGCGGTGATGCCCGGAGCCTTGTTCTGGTCGATGACGCGGCCGCTCTGCAGGGCGAGGCGGGCGTAGTTGCCCTCGATGCCGATGTCGAGGTCACGCACCGGCGACCAGATCAGGCTGGCGCCCGCGACGATCTGGTTGGTGTCGCGCAGCTGGTTCGTGAAGCCGAAGCCGGCCGCGAACGGGCTCGGCAGCGGGCCGGTGGAGAAGCCGGCGAGGGTGTTCACGATGCCGAGATCGGCGCGGCTGGTCTTGCCGTACGACATCTCGCCGTAGCTGCCGAACACGGCCGAACGCCACTCGGGGGTCCAGTAGTGCAGGTAGGCCGCGGTGACCGTCCAGGACTTGGACAGGTCCATCTTGCCGCTGATCGGGTCGACCACCGCGTCGACGAGCGAGGTGCCGAAGGTCGTGCCGCTGGCGAGCGACGCGAAGTTGGTGTAGCCGCCGAGCCACATGTTGTAGCCGGTGAAGCGCGTGGCGCCCTCGCCGTAGGAGCCCTGCAGGTACAGCAGGTCGCCCGGGGCGATGAACGGGGTGTTGAGCTTCAGGCCGCCCTGGATCGCCCAGCCGTACTCGGTGGTCGGACGGGGAGCGACGGCGCCGACGGTCGAGACGCCGGCGATGCTGCGGATGGTGCCCGAGGCGTTGCCGGCGTTGATCTCGTGCACGGCGGCCGAGAGCTGGGCCGAACCCCAGGCGGCGTCGTAGCGCAGCGCGCCGACGAAGTCGGGCATGCGGTTGCGCTGGATGACGTCGTAGTCGGCGATGACCGGCTGGCCGAAGGCGTTGGCGCCGATGACCGGGGTGAAGTTGCCGGCGCCGGGAGTGAAGACCTGGAAGCCCGTGAAGCTCGAGCCGCCGCTGGCGCTGCCGTAGATCGGGGTCTTGCGCAGCAACGGGTCTTCCATCGACAGGGTCGCCGAGAAGCCCTGACCGAAGGTCGCCGTGTAGGCGAGCAGGTTGGTCGAGGCGTTGTCGGAGCCGAGCGACGAGCCGACGAACTCGAGGTCGTGAGCGTAGAAGTCGAAGAACGAGGCCGCACGGCCGGCGGTGAAGCCGGCGAACTGGATGAAGGCCTTGTCGAGGTTCACGCCGTTGGTCACGCGACCGAAGGTGTCGACGCCGAGCGCCGGGAAGCCGGTGCCGGCGAGGCGCGCGGTGCCCGACGCCAGGAACGGACCGGTGCCGTAGGAGAGGTCCATGCGGACGAAGGCGCGCAGGGTGCCGTAGGCGGTCGACGTGCGGGCATCGAGGTTCAGGCGGCCGAGGCCCTGGTAGCCGGTCAGGTCACCCGAGCGGCTATAGGCCTGCAGGTAGGTGGCCTGGAACCGGGCGCGACCGGAGACGCGCAGGCAGGTGTCGGTACCCGGGATGTAGAAGAAGCCGGCACCGTGCGTCGAGCAGACGCGGACGAATTCGACGGGGGCAGCCTTCTTGATCGGCAGATCGGCAGCCTGCGCTGCCGCAACGACGGTCAGGCCGGCGGCCGACCCGAGCAGAAGGCTCTTCACGAGCTTCATAGAGACCTCCAAGATTTCGGACCCGAAAGGGGTGAACGACTCTGTTCCGAAGACCTCGTCGGCCTCGAGACCATGTCCCTCTTATGCCCCTGAAGATTCGGCCGCCGCATGGGTTCGGCCGAACCGCACCGGACTTCGTTCGGCGCATCCGGACCTTCTTTCAAGGGGCCGGTCGGATCAATATCCTACAAGTACTAACAGCCATGAGTGATTTGCTTGATCATGGATTGTGGCAGATTCAACACATTTTGATCTATGAACTTACATAACTGTATTTATACACTAACATTGATATCAAGAACTTACATCGAGCGATCATGTGCAGAAAAGAATCGATTCGTGCGCTGACAAAATAGAAACAATTGGCAATGAAGGTGTTGTGAGCCGGCGAAATTATGTAAGATCAAAGGTTTTTTGAGCTTAAATCGCAGGAATGGCACCATATTTTGTTTCCATAAGGTTTCTAATGATCGTATATCAACAAGATAACGTAGGGTAATTGACGTGCCGCGTCCGGTCGGGACCGCCTCCGTATCGGCAGGCGGCGGGATCCCCGGGGTGCTGGCGGTACGGCGGGGTTTCCGCTTCGATCGTGGCGCCGCGAATCGGACCGCGGCCGCGACCGGAGGGACCTCACCTTGCGCACGACATTCGGCGGCCTCGCCGTCGGCCTTCTCGCGGCGGGCCTCGCCGCCCCGATCCCGGCAGCCCTGGCCCAGCCCGCGCCTCCTGCCTCCGGGTCCCCTGCCTCCGGGTCCCCTGCTCCCGGGTCCCTGGCTCCCGGATCGGCGGCTCCCGCGGCCGGCCGGCCGCACAACGTGATCCTGTTCGTGCCCGACGGGATGCGGTCCCGGATGGTGTCGCCGGAGCTCACCCCGGCGATGGCCGCCCTGCGGCGGGCCGGGGTGGATTTCGCCAACAGCCACTCGCTGTTCCCGACCTTCACCACGGCGAACGGCGCCTCGATGGCGACCGGCCATCATCTCGGCGATACCGGCGACTTCTCGAACACGATCTTCACCGGCAAGCCGATCGCCGCGCAGGACGGGACGGTGACGCCCTTCGTCGAGCACGACGCGGTGCTCGGCGACATGGATGCCGCCTTCGACGGCGACTGGCTCAACGAGGAGACGGTGCTGCGCGCCGCCGCCCGGGCCGGCTACTCCACGGCGGCGATCGGCAAGGTCGGGCCGGTGCTCAACTTCGACCACACGAACCGCACCGGCGACCCGACCATCGTGGTCGACGACCAGACCGGCTCGAACGTCGGCATCCCCCTGAGCCAGGAGCTGCGCCGGCGCCTCGAGGCCGCCGGCCTGCCCGTCGCGGCGCCGTCGCGCGGGGAGAACGGCAAGGCCGGCTCCTCGACCGTGCCGGGCACGCTCGCGGCCAATGTCGGGCAGCAGGCCTATTTCGCCGACGTCGCCACCAAGGTGGTGCTGCCGCTGTTCCGCGAGCGCGAGCGGCCGTTCATCCTGGTCTACTGGTCGCGCGACCCGGACGGGGTGCAGCACAACGAGGGCGACAGCCTCGGCCGGCTGGTGCCGGGCATCAACGGGCCGACCTCGCGGGCCGGGATGCGCAACGCCGACGACAACCTCGCGGCCTTGCGCCGGTCGCTCGACGCCCTCGGTCTCGCCGGGACCACCAACATCGTGGTGGCGGCCGATCACGGCTTCTCCACCATCACCAAGGAGAGCGCGACGAGCCCGTCGGCGCGGACGAGCCTGCCCGACGTGCCGGCGGGCCTGCTGCCGCCGGGCTTCCTCGCCCTCGACCTCGCCCGGGCCCTCGACCTGCCGGTCTTCGAGCCCTTCGGCGCGCGTGCCCCCGTGCCGCCCGGCAGTCGGCCGCGCACCGCGAGCGCGCTCCTCGGGCGCGATCCCGCCGATCCCGACGTGGTGGTCGCGGTGAACGGCGGCTCGGACCTCGTCTACCTGCCGAAGGCCGACACCGCCGGCAACGCCGCGCTCCTGCGCCGGATCGTCGACGCCCTCGCGGCCCAGGACTACACCAGCGGCCTGTTCGTCGACGACGCCTACGGGCCGGTCCCCGGCACGCTGCCGCTCTCGGCGGTCAACCTGAAGGGCGATGCCCGCACGCCGACCCCGGCGCTGGTGGTCAACTTCCGCTCGTTCACGACCGGCTGCGACATCCCCGTGACCTGCGTCGCCGAGGTCGCCGACACGGTGCTGCAGCAGGGCCAGGGCATGCACGGCACCTTCAGCCGCGCCGACACCCACAACTTCATGGCGGCGATCGGCCCCGACTTCAAAGCCGGCTTCGTCGATCCCGCGCCGGTCAGCAACGCCGATGTCGGCCGCACCCTGGCGGCGCTCCTGCACCTCGACATCCCCGCCAAGGGCCGGCTCCTCGGGCGGACGATGGGCGAGGCGCTCAAGCACGGCACGGTGCCGGAGACCCGCGCCGGCATCCTGCGCTCGGCCCCGCACGAGAGCGGCCTCGCCACGGTGCTGCGCTACCAGGAGGCCGACGGCCAGCGCTACTTCGACGCCGCCGGCTTCCCGGGACGGACCTTCGGGCTCGACTAAGCAGACTTGCGTTGGCAGGCCAACGCTTCGCCCGCTTGGGTTCTTGTTGTGTCGCAGATTTTTGGCGCCGAACCGGTAACCACGTCGGCGAAATCTGCTTAGCTCGAAGGCTCGTCCCCCGCGGCTCCTCCGACGGCGTGCCCGCAACGGCACGCCGTTTCCCGTTCGCGGATCCGCTCGTCCCGAGGCCTCCCGCCGCGTCTTCCCGCGCGGCAGCCCTTGCCAGCAGCCCTTGCCAGCAGCTTCGAACTATTCTAATTAACAACTGACGGGGCCGGGCGCCGGCCCGCGAAGGGAACACCACCATGGCGATGACCCAGGGCGCGGCCTGCAACAGCTGCCGGTACTTCGACGACCACAAGCTCAACGGCGCCGCCGCCAAGGGCGACGAGGGCCTGTGCCGCTACAACCCGCCGGTGAGCCAGCCCGAGCCGCAGGGCCACGGCCTGTGGCCGGTGGTCGCCGGCCAGGACTGGTGCGGCCACTTCACCGCCGAGCAGACCGCGGCCGAGTGATCGTCGCCGGATGACGTTCGCCGGTCGGGCTTCTGCGGAAGTCCGACCGGTCGCAATCCGACATGCAGGTGAATGTTTCGGCCCCCTCCCGTCATCGGGAGGGGGCTTTTTATTGGCGAACGATCGATTTTGGCGCGATTCGCGCTTTCGAATATTTCGTCGATCGCGGTCGACGAAACACAGGCAGGTTCGATTCGGGGCAATCCGAAGATCGACGCAAAATTGCGGACATGCACCGCGCCTATACCCCTCCCCCACGAGAGCCCGGGAACAACGGGATGCGAGGAGGCGACGATGATTGTGGCGCGGATGATCCTGGTGAGCGCGATGCTGACGGTCGGCATCGTCGAGACGACGAGGACGGCGGTCCCCCGCCTGGCCGGGGAGGCGCCCGCGGCGGCCCCGGCGGCGGTCCCCGCCCCGGTCGCGCCCGGCCCCGCCTGCGCGGCGGCGGTCTGGCCCTACCTGCCCGAGCCCTGCCTGCGCCCCGGCGCTCCCGGGGAGGCGGAGCCGCGCCGGCCGGTGCGGGTGATCGAGGAGCAGCGCCCGGCGGCACCGGTCCGGATCCCCGGCCGGGTGTCGGTGGGCTGACCCGGCGGCCTGCGACGTCGCGACGAGACAGCCATGCCGGATTTCAGCGCCGAGCGCCTCGACGCGCTCCTCGACGGCGATCCCGGGGACCTGGAGGCGCTGCGCGCCGTCCTCGGTGCGCCGTCCCCCGCGGCGGGACCTCCCGCGGGACGATGGGCCGTCCCGTCGGGCGTTCCGGCGCCCTCTCCCCAGGCGGTCCCCCCGGCGGGTCGGGCCGTGGGCGGCCGGGCGGGCCTGCCGGCGCCCTGCCCTCGCGCCGCCGTGCCGCGCCGCCCGGTCCGCCGCTTGGTCCGCCGCCGTCCCGTCCCGGGCTGAGAGGCGCGCCGGAGCCGGTGCTGGCAGACCTTGAGAATTGATGCATAGTCGCACCCCGCGGCGGAGCGGGGCCACGATGCGGGTCGGCCACAAGATCTTCCTCGTCGGCGGTCTGCCGATCGCCATCGCGGCGCTGATCGCGCTCGCGGGCTGGCTGCTGCTCGCCCAGGCCGAGAAGGCCCGCGACGGCGCGGTGCTGGCCGGCGCGATCTACCGCACCCTCGCCCTGTCGACGACGGTGCGCGACGAGTTCCTCGCCGCGCGCCCGGGCGAGCGCACCGACCATGCCGAGCGCTTCGCCCGCCTGACCGCGGAATCCACCGGCTCCCTCGACGATCTGCGCCGCTTCGCCCGCACCCCGGACCAGGCGGCCCGCATCGAGGCGGCCCGGGCGGCGCTCAAGGATTCGATCGACCAGATGCAGGCCCTGGTGCGGATCACCCGGGACAATGACGGGCTGATCGCCGACATGGCCTCCCGCGCCGACGCCCTGGTGAGCCTTGCCGACCAGGCCCGCGACCGGCAGCGCGCCGCCAACACCGACCTCGTCGTCTCCCTCACCGACAAGGCCGCGAACCTGCGCCAGGTCCGCGACGTGATCGGCGCGGTCAACGCGCTGCACGCCCTGGTGGCCCAGGCCGAGATCGAGGCCCTGCGCGGCGGCGACCGCGCGCTGCCGATGGTGCAGGTGCGCAACGCCGCCCGCGACCTCGCGGCGGCGCTCAAGGGCGACCGGCGCGAGGCCGAGGCGCAGGAGGTTCTGATCCTCGCCGCCGCCTACGAGGCCTGGCGCGGGGCCGAGGAGCCGCGCCCGGTCGCCGTCGGCGGGGCGGCCCCGGAGCCCGCGCCGCTTCCCTCGCCGGTCAACGTCCTCGACGAGTGGTGCGACCGCATCATCAAGATCGACGGCTCGGCCCAGCGCGCCCTGCACGACGAGGTCACGCAGCTCCTCTCCTACGCGGTGCAGTCCAATGAGACCGAGCAGGCGACGCAGAACATCGCCATCGAGACGCTCAAGCTCGGCCAGCGCACCGCCGAGGCCCTGCGCCGGCGCGACGTGCCGGCCGCCGCCGCGATGCTGGAGGACGGGCGGCGGCTGTCGGAGACCGCCGCCGCGCTGCCGATCTCGCCGCTGATCCAGGGCGAGATGATCGACGCGATCGACGGCTGGCGCGAGCGCCTCGGCACCACGGTCGAGGGCCTGCGGCGCCAGAACGAGGGCATCGCGGCGATGGACGGCCTCGCCGCGGTGATCGGCGAGACCGCCCGCAGCCTCAACGAGGTCTTCATCGACGACGCCGACCGCTTCGGCACCTTCCTGCTGCGGGTGCTGCTCGTCGGCGCCGGCGCCGGCCTGGTGCTCGGCTCGGCCGTCGGCCTCGCGGCGGCGCGCTCGATCACCGGCCCCTTGCGCCTGCTCCAGCGCGGCATGCTGGCGCTCGCCGCCGATCCGGGCCGGCGCGAGATGGGGCCGGGCGGCGTCGGGGCCGGGGTCGGGCGCCGGCGCGACGAGCTCGGCGACATGGCGCGGGCCACCGCGATGTTCGTCGAGGAGATCGGCCGGCGCGAGCGGGCCCTGCGCCGGGCCAAGGAGGAGGCCGACCGGACGCTCGCCGAGCTGCGCCAGACCCAGTCCGACCTGATCCAGGCCGAGAAGCTCGCCTCGCTCGGCCAGCTCGTCGCCGGGGTGGCGCACGAGATCAACACGCCGCTCGGCATCGCGCTCACCACCGCGACCCTGGTGCGCGACGAGGCGCGCGACTTCGGCGAGGTCGCGAAGGCCGGCCAGCTCTCGCGCTCGCGCCTGACCCACTTCGTCGACCGGATGCAGGAGGGCTCGCACCTCCTCACCGCCAACCTCGCCCGTGCCGCCGACCTCGTCCACAGCTTCAAGCAGGTCGCGGTCGACCGGGTCAGCGACGAGCACCGCCGCTTCCCCTTGCGCGAGTGGCTCGGCGAGCTCCTGCGCAGCCTGGGGCCCCTCCTGCGCCGGGGCGGGCACCGCCTCGACCTCGAGGCGCCGGAGGAGTTCGAGGTCGACACCCATCCCGGGGCGCTGGCCCAGGTCATCACCAACCTGGTGAAGAACGCCGTGGTGCACGCCTTCGCGGACGGGGCGGCCGGCCGGATCGCGGTCGCGGCGATCCGGGACGGGCCGTGGGTGCGGCTGGAGGTGCGCGACGACGGCCGCGGCATCGCGGCGGCGGACCGGGAGCGCATCTTCGACCCGTTCTTCACCACCGCCCGCCATGCCGGCAGCTCGGGGCTCGGCATGCACATCGTCTACAACCTCGTCACCGGCCAGCTCCAGGGCCGCATCGCGGTCGAGAGCGGCCCGGGACGCGGGACCGTGGTGCGGGTCGAGTTCCCCGCCCGCCTCGCCGCGCCGGTCCCGGCGCGGGCGGCCGCGGCGGTGCAGTAGGGAGGCCCGACGATGCGGGATCGTACGACACGCCGCCGGGCCGCGCAGGTCGCGGCCCTGTGCGCCGCCGCCTGGCTCGCCGCCGCGGCCGGATGCCCGCCCGCCGCGGCCAAGACCCTTGTCTTCTGCTCCGAGGGCAATCCCGAATCGCTCAACCCGCAGCTCGTCACCACGACCACCGGGATGGATGCCGCCTGGCCGGTCTTCGACACGCTGGTGGCGTTCGAGCCCGGCACCACCACGATCCGCCCGGGCCTCGCCGAATCCTGGACGGTCTCGCCGGACGGGCGCGACTACACCTTCTCCCTGCGCCAGGGCGTCGCCTTCCACCGCAACGCCCGGTTCCGGCCGACCCGACCGTTCTCGGCCGAGGACGTGGTGTTCTCGTTCGAGCGGCAATGGCGGGCCGATCACCCGTTCCACGACGTCTCCGGCGGCCAGTACGCCTATTTCCGCGATCTCGGCCTGCCCGACCTGATCGAGGCGGTCGAGGCGCTCGACGCCCGCACGGTGCGGATCCGCCTGCGCGAGGCCGACGCCACCTTCCTGGCGGACATCGCCATGGCGCTGGGGGCGGTGCAATCGGCGGAATACGCCGCCGGGCTGCTCGCGGCCGGCGAGCCCGAGCGCCTCGACCGCGAGCCGATCGGCACCGGGCCGTTCAGCTTCGTGACGTTCCAGCCCGACGTCGCCCTGCGCTACCGCGCCTTTCCGGAGCATTGGGGCGGGCGCCCGCCGATCGACAGCCTGGTGTTCTCGATCACCCCCAACGCGGCGGTGCGGCTCGCCAAGGTCCGGGCCGGCGAGTGCCACCTGATGCCGTTCCCCAACCCGGCCGACCTCGCCGCGATCCAGGCCGATCCGGCCCTGACGCTGATGCGCGAGGAGGAACTGAACATCGGCTACCTCGCCCTCAACGTGACGAGGCCGCCCTTCGACGACCTGCGTGTGCGCCGCGCCGTCGCGATGGCGATCGACAAGGAGGCGATCGTGACGGGGGTCTACGGCCCGGGCGGCACGGCGGCCCGCTCGCCCCTGCCGCCGAACCTGTGGGGGCACGACCCGGCGCTCAGTTACCCGCCCCTCGACCGGCCGGAGGCGCAGAGGCTGCTCGCCGAGGCGGGCTTCCCCTCCGGCTTCGAGGCCGAGCTGTGGTACCCGCCGGTGAGCCGGGCCTACAATCCCAACGGCCGGCGCGTCGCCGACATGATCCAGGCCGACCTCGCCCGCATCGGCGTGCGCCTGCGGCTGCGCACCGACGAGTGGGGCGCCTACCGGGCCCGGATGCTGGCCGGCGAGCCGGCGATGGCGCTGTTCGGCTGGACCGCCGACAACGGCGACCCCGACAACTTCCTCGGCGTCCTGCTCGGCTGCGTGCCGGCCCGGACCGGCGGCAGCAACGTCGCCCGCTGGTGCGACCCGGCCTTCGACGCCCTGGTGACCCAGGCCCGCCGGCTCTCCGACCGGGAGGCCCGGGCCGCGCTCTACCGGCGGGCGCAAGAGATCTTCGCCCGCGAGGTGCCGTGGGTGCCGATCGCCCACTCGGCGGTGTTCGTGGCGGCGCGCCGCGAGGTGACGGGCTACCGCATGGACCCCCTCGGCCGGCACCTCTTCCGCAGCGTCGACCTGCTGCGTGAAGGCCCCGAGCCCCGCGCCGCCGCGCCTCAGGGGGCCGATGCGCCTCCCCCCGGCGCCGCACCGGCGCCGGGGGGAGGCGCCGGCCGGGTGCCGTAGGCCTCCGCCATCTCGTCGATCGCCGCGAGCTTGGCGTGATAGGCCGACCAGTCGTCCGCGGCCGCGATCGGCGCCCATAGGGCCTCGACCTCGTCGATCAGCATCGTGCAGGGCGCTTCCTTCGCGAAGTACGGGTGGTCGAGCCGGCCCGCGGGATCGGGCGAGAGGGCGCCCAGCGCCTGGCGCACGCGGGAGAAGCCCTCGCCGGCGTAATGCGCCGCCGCCGGGCTGCGGGCGGCGCGGGCCTCGCTGGCGAGGCCGCCGTACCAGTCGAAGAAGGCCTGCTCGAACGGCGCCCGGCTCGTCTGCAGGAAGGCCCAGAAGGCGCCGACGAGGGCGTGCATCGCTCCCTCGTCGGCCGGCACCGCGAGGCCGAGGCGGCGCATCAGCGCCTGCGCGAAGGCCTCCTGCAGGGCCGGGCCGTAGGCGTCCATGGCGGTGCCGAGCCGCGCCTCGTCGGAGAGCGGCAGCAGGCACTCGGCCAGCCGCGCCAGGTTCCAGCCCAGGGCCTCCGGCTGGCGCCCGAAGGCGTAGAGGCCGTACTCGTCGAAATAGGCGGCGGTGAAGGCCGGGTCGTTGACGGGGGCGAAGCGCCACGGGCCGTAATCGAAGCTCTCGCCGGTCACGTTGATGTTGTCGGTGTTGAGCACCCCGTGGACGAACCCCGCCGCCATCCACTGCGCCCCCATCCGGGCGACGCGGCGGCAGACCTCGGCGAGGAAGGCCGCCGCCCGGTCGGCCGGATCGTCGCGCCACGTCTCCGGGAGGTAGGTGCGGACCGCGTGGTCGAGGAGACGGAGCAGGTTGTCGGTGTCGCCATGCGCGCGGAAGCGCTGGAACGTGCCGATGCGGATGTGGGAATGGCTGAGCCGCACCAGCACCGCGGAGCGGGTCGGCGACGGCTCGTCGCCGCGCATCAACGCCTCGCCGGTCTCGATCAGGCTGAACGACTTCGAGGTCTCGACGCCGAGGGCTTCCAGCATCGTGGTGGCGAGCACCTCGCGCACGCCGCCCTTGAGGGTGAGCCGGCCGTCGGCGGTGCGCGACCAGGGCGTCTGCCCGCTGCCCTTGGTGCCGAGGTCGAGCAGGCGCCCGTCGGCGAGGTCGTGCGCTTGCGCGAACAGGAAGCCGCGGCCGTCGCCGAGATCCGGGTTGTAGCTGCGGAACTGGTGGCCGTGGTAGCGCAGGGCCAGCGGCTCGGGGAAGCTGCCGGGCAGCGGCGCGAAGCGGCCGAAATGCGCGATCCACTCGTCGTCGGACAGGCCGCCGAGGCCGATCCGCTCGGCCCAGGGCCGGTTGCGGTGGCGCAGGATGTGGGCGGGAAAGCGGGCCGGCGCGACGACGTCGTAGAAATCCGGGCCGAGATCGGCGTGGCGGCGCGACGGGCGGAAGGTGGGGGCCGGCATCGGGACCTCGGGCAGGGTGAACGGAACGGAGCGAATCGACGGGCGGGCAACGCGCCGCGGCCCCGGCCGGGTCCTCCGGCGGGTCCGGCCCGGGCCCGAGCGCGAGCCACGTCCTGGGCGAAACCCGCACCCGCTTGCGGCGAAACCGTGCTCATACGCCACACTGGTGCGTGAAGGACACGGGGAAAAGATGCCGAATCGGGCTGTCAATCCGGGTCGCGACGTGAGAAAGTAACCCCTGTCATCGCCACGCTGGGCAGATCCGCCTTGCGGTACGGTCTGAGTTGCGTCAGGAGTGTGGCGGTCATCTTGGTCACCGCAACCGGGAATGGAACGATCTCGAGGCGTCGGCTGTCAGGCACAGAGCGCACCGGGGTACAAGGGTGGTCGGCGGTTTTTACGTTTTGGCGAGCTTCTAATGGGACGTGGTCGTGATTTCAGGGAGCCGCGCCGTCGCGGCTTCGACGAGGGTGGCGGCGAGCCGCGGTGGCCTGATCAGGCTCCGCAGAGCGGCGGCTACGGTGGCGGTGGCTATGGTGGCGGTGGCGGCGGCTACGGTGGTGGCGGCGGCGGTGGTTACGGCGGCGGCGGCTTCGGCGGCGGCGGCGGTGGCTTCGGCGGCGGTGCCTCGCGCGGCGGTGCTGCCCCCTCCGGGCCGGAGCGTGACGCGACGGTCAAGTGGTTCAACAAGGAGAAGGGCTTCGGCTTCGTCGAGCTCGGCGACGGCTCGGGCGACGCCTTCCTCCACATCCGTGCCGTCGAGGCGGCCGGCCACGCCGATCTGATGCCGGGCACTCGCCTGACCGTCCAGACCGCGCAGGGCCAGAAGGGCCCGCAGGTGACCAACATCACCAGCGTGGACACCAGCACGGCCGAGGCTCCGGTCCGTCGCGATCCCCGTCCGCCGCGCACCGGCGGTTTCGGTGGCGGCGGCTTCGGCGACCGTCCCGAGCGCGGTGGCGGCGGTGGCCGCTTCGCCTCCGGCCCGTCGACCGAGATGACCGGTACCGTGAAGTGGTACGATCCCGCCAAGGGCTTCGGCTTCGTCTCGGTGAATGACGGCGGCAAGGACGTCTTCATCCATCGCTCGGCGCTCGCCCGCGCCGGCCTCGAGTCCCTCGCCGAGGGCCAGCCGGTCACCATGGGCGTGGTCGAGGGCATGAAGGGCCGCGAGGCGCAGAGCATCAGCGTGGACTGATCCTCGGTGCATCCCTGCACGGACCAGGCAACGATACGGACGGAGCGGTGGCCCATGGCCACCGCTCCTTTCCGTTTGGGCGTCGCCCTCGCGGGCGGTGCCCTTGCGGCGATCCTCGCCGCCACGCCCGCGGCGGCCGAGGACTTCACCGGCTTCTATGCCGGGGTGAATGCCGGCTACGGCTGGAGCAAGGAGCGGAACGAGGGCGGCGCGAAGCCCGGCACGCCCCTCCCCGCTTCGAACACGCCGTCCGCCGCCGCCGGCCTGCCGCCGAGCGCGGTCCGCGCCGCCGACCGCAACCCGTTCCTGTCCGGCACCAAGGGCAACGGGCGCTGAGGGCGGCGGGCGCCGAGGCGTCGAAACAGCGGGGACAGGCCTAGGGCACCCCGTCGCCGCGGCCAGTGCGGGCGTGCGGAACCGCTGCGCTTGTGGCATGGTGGCGCCCGAACCCAACCGGGCTCGGGACCCCTTCACCATGACCACCGTTCACGACGTCACCCCGGACCAGCTGCGCGGGCTGGAAGCCGCCGGCGAGGCCGCGCTCAACGCCGCGCTCGGCCGCCTCTCGGCCCGCGAGCGCGAAGCCTACTGGGCCTCCGTGCGCCGCGCCTACAACGCGCCCTACAACGATGCCGTGAAGACGCCGCGGGCGGGGGCTGCGGTGGCTGGGACGCGGGTGGTGGTTTGACCGCGCCCGCGACCGGGGGCACGGCCCGCACCGGTTGTGCGCAAGAGTCCTCCCCCCTCTCAAGAGCCCTCCCCCCTCTGGGGAGGGTGGCCTACGGAGTAGGCCGGGAGAGGGGCGGCACGACGCCGATCCAGGGGGCGCCCGTCACCCCGGCCGCGATATGTCCGGAAGCGTGGCTCCCCTCTCCCGACCCCTGCTGACACAGGGGCCACCCTCCCCCGCAGAGGGGGGAGGGTTCGGGCGCAACGCGCCCGTCGTCCCTACTTCGCCTTCTTGGCCCGCTCGATCCCCTCGAGGATCAGCCGCTGCGCCTCGGCCTTGTCGCCCCAGCGCACGATCTTCACCCACTTGCCGGGCTCGAGATCCTTGTAGTGCTCGAAGAAGTGCTGGATCTGGTGGATCGTGATGTCGGGCAGGTCGGTGTAGTTCTCGACCCGGTCGTAGCGCTTGGTGAGGTTGCGCGACGGGACCGCGATGATCTTCTCGTCCTCGCCGGCATTGTCCTCCATCACCAGCACGCCGACCGGCCGCACGCTCATCACGGCGCCGGGCACGATCGCCCGGGTGTTGGCGACGAGCACGTCGCACGGGTCGCCGTCGCCCGACAGCGTGTGGGGAATGAAGCCGTAGTTCCCCGGATAATGCATCGCGGTGTAGAGGAACCGGTCGACGATCAGCGTCCCGGCATCCTTGTCCATCTCGTACTTGATCGGCTCGCCGCCGACCGGAACCTCGATGACGACGTTGACGTCTTCGGGCGGATTCTTGCCGATGGAGATGGCATCGAGGCGCATGAGCAAACTCCCTGCAAGGGCCGATCGCCCCTGAATGGCGCGGTCCTTAGAGGGCCGCGGGCGCCCGCACAAGCGCCCGGACGCAACGGTGGCCGTGACAGTCGAGGACAAGTTCCGCCGCGGTCGGTTCGGGCGCGAAAACCGGCAGTCCCGGGCCCGTTGCTGCGGATGATGCACGATTGAGCAGCTTTCGCGCCCGCGGCGATCATCCGGGAGGCAGGGCAGGTCCCGCAAGGGAAAACCTCGCGCGGGCCGGCCGCCGCCGGACCCGCCCGTGGCGTCACCCGAACAGGTAGGCGACCTTGTGCAGGTCGGCGCCGGCGATGCGGTCGCAGGCCTCGGCGACGACGCGCCCGCCCATCCGCTCGTAGAAGTCCCGCGCCCGGTCGTTCTCGGCGAGCGACCACACCGCGACCCGCCGCACGTCCCGGTCGGCGAGGTCGTTGCGCACCGCCCGGAACAGCCGGGTGCCGTAGCCGAGGCCCTGATAGGTCGGCGCGAGATAGATCTCGTCGATCTCGCCCTCCGCCTTGAGGGCCCGGTCGCGGCAGCGGCCGTAGGAGACGTAGCCGATGACGCTCTCGCCCAGCTCCAGCACCACCAGCGGCCGGTTGCGGCCCAGGGTGGAGCGCCACCAGCGCGGCCCGCGCCGGGCGAGCATCCGGTCGAGGGCGACGCCCGGGATGATGCCCTGATAGGCCTCGCGCCAGGCGGCGTCGAAGATCTCCGACAGCATCCCGGCATCCTGTTCCCGGGCCCGGCGAATGCTGACGACCTGAGTGCTCACGGTCTTCCCCCTCGATTGTTAGCCGACGGATCGCGTCCCTACGATGCGGGGGAGACGTCGCAAGCGCAATGCCAGGCTTGGGGGGCGGCTCATCGGCCGGGGCGTCGTTGCGGCCGGGTCACGCGGCTGCTAGAGCGGCACGCTGCCCGTTCCCCCGAATCGCGCATGTTCCCTTAACGCCAGGCGCCCGCTCCTTCGTGCTCAACCGCTTTCTCCCGCCCGAGACCCGCTACGCCCGCCGCATGGCCCGCATCGCCCGCTGGGAGCAGCCGATCGCCGGCCCGGGCGGGCGCCTGCGCGCCTGGGCCAACATGCTGCTCGTCGATCACGGCGTGTTCCGCCTGGCCTACCTCAACCGCCACCGGATCGGCCGCGGCCTGGTCTGGCGCTCGGCCCAGCCGGGGCCGCACGACCTCGCCTGGTTCCGGCGCCAGGGCGTGCGCACGGTCATCTCGCTGCGCGGCGGGCGCGAGCACGGCTCCTGGCAGCTCCAGCGCGAGGCCTGCGAGCGCGAGGGCCTCGCCCTCGTCGAGTTCGTGCTGCGCTCGCGCGAGGCGCCCGACAAGGCGACGCTGCTGGCGGCCAAGGACTTCTTCGCCGGCCTCGCCTACCCGGCCGTGCTGCACTGCAAGTCCGGCGCCGACCGGGCGGGGCTCGCCGCCGCCCTCTACCTGATCCTGCACGAGGGGCGCCCGGTGCGCGAGGCGGCGCGCCAGCTCTCGGCCCGGTTCGGCCATTTCCGCTTCGCCAAGACCGGCATCCTCGATGCGTTCTTCGAGCGCTACCTCGCCGAGGGCGAGCCGAAGGGCCTCGGCTTCCTCGACTGGGTCGAGCACGTCTACGATCCTGAGGCGCTGACGCGCGACTTCCGCGCCGGCCTGTGGTCGGACCTGGTGGTGGACCGGCTGCTGCGGCGGGAGTGAAACGGCGGACGGACGGGTTGAAATCAGTCATCCGCTTCGCATATCCAGAGTACCGGGGACCGATCGCCTGAGCGGCTTGCCGCAACAGCCCCGGGCCGCCTGTCATGGGTCACCGTGACCGGTCCACGCGCAACGCGAGATATCCAAGTGTCACGGCGAGTGATCACCCCGCGCTCGATGAGAGCCGCGGGGTTTTTCACGGTCAGCGACGAGCTTTCGGCTGGACCCTCTCGCCTCGATACACCTTGGCACAGAGCACGGCGAAGCTGATTTTCGTCGTACCTGCGAGCACCTGTCGACGATCGGCCACGGGATAGGCGCTTTCGATCATCATGAGCAGCTGTGCGGGGTGCTCACGCGGCGCACGGCGCAGGTTGAAGTACACCGGATATTGCTGGCCATTCTCTGTTGTGACGGTCGCAACGTAAACATAGTTCCGGTCAGTCGCCGTGAGGTAGACGGAGCTGCCGGGCAGGGCGTCCACGATTGTCGGCAGGCGCCGCGACAGGTCGTATCTCTCGGCATCGTACGCGCGGCGCTGCCTGTGATCCATGATCAGATCTGCCACGGTGTGGCGGCTGT
The DNA here is from genome assembly GCF_001653715.1 of Methylobacterium platani. Taxonomy (GTDB): domain Bacteria; phylum Pseudomonadota; class Alphaproteobacteria; order Rhizobiales; family Beijerinckiaceae; genus Methylobacterium; species Methylobacterium platani. Next base: position 19,967 of record NZ_LWHQ01000076.1, on the reverse strand, counting down.
CATCGAATTTGCAGGTGAAGCAGTGATTCGAAAATCTAACATATACCGTTAAATCGCGCGTTAGCTTCTGTACGTAAAAGCTCAGCGAGCGCGGCTCCAGGTGTGTCAGATCAAGGGCCGAGCCGTCGATCGTGTGATTGAAATAAGCCATCACAAGCCCTGGGCCATTTCGCAGGCATGATGCGGTGGCGTCGGAACCGTCCTTACCCGTTTTCGTGGGAATCGAGGGCCTTTGTCATGTCCGGAGTCGCGCGGCTCAACCCCGCGTCGTCAGCAGCACTCCCGCCCCGATCGCCAGGATCGCCCCGACATGGAGCGGGTCCGGCACCTCGCCGAGGACGGGAATCGCCAGGAGCGTCGCGATCACCGGCACCAGGGCGGTGAAGGCCGGGGTGCGCCGGCCGATCAGCGCGAGGGAGCGGTTGAAGGCGACGAGCGCCACCACGCTCACCAGCACGCCCTGGTAGAGCGCCTGGATCGCGACCTCCGCCGGCGGCGCCTCGAGGATCCGCGACAGGCCCGAGGCGAGGTAGACCGGGATGTAGGTGACGAGCGAGGCGACGCAGATCAGCGCCGTCGCCTCGAGCGCCGCGAGGCGCGAGCGGCGCATCCGCACCGTGCCGGCGGCCCACAGGAACGCGGCGGTGAGGAACAGGGCGTAGCCGAACAGCTCGTCGGCGTCGCGAAAGCCGCCCGCCAGGGTCAGCGCGCCGAGGGCGATCAGCCCGAGGCCGGCGAGCGCCAGGCGGCCCGGACGGTCGCCGAGCACCAATGCGCCGAGGAGCGCGGCGAAGAGCGGCATCGTGCCGGGCGTCAGGGCGGCGCCGTGGCCGGCAGGCGCGTAGCGCAGGGCGACCGAGATCAGGAGCGCGAACGGCGCCCCTTGCGCGACGAACAGGACCGCGCCGTCGCGGAGCGCCGCCCGGCCGAGGCCGCGCAGCCGCAGCAGGAACACCGGCAGCAGCAGCAGCCCGCCGATGCCGAAGCGCAGCGCCACGAGGTCGGCCGGCCCGAGCACGCCCCCCGCCCCCACCGTCCGCCGGGTGATGACGAACCAGCCGCCCCACAGGCCGACCGCGACGAGCGCGAAGGCGACCCCCTCGGCGAGGCGCCGGCCGGTGGGGGCCTCGGGCCCGGTGGGCCTCACGACGCCTGCGCCGCGGACACCGGCTCCCGGTCGTCGGCGAGCTGCAACCGGTGGAGCCGGGCGTAGGTGCCGCCCTGGGCGATCAGGGCGGCGTGGCTGCCGGTCTCGACGATCCGTCCTCCCTCCATCGCGACGATCAGGTCGGCGTCGCGCACCGTCGAGAGGCGGTGGGCGATGACGAGCGTCGTGCGGCCCCGCATCAGCCGGGTCAGGGCCGCCTGGACCAGCTGCTCGGATTCGGCGTCCAGCGCCGAGGTCGCCTCGTCGAGGAGCAGGATCGGCGCGTCGCGCAGGAAGGCGCGGGCGAGCGCGATGCGCTGGCGCTCGCCGCCCGACAGCCGGTTGCCGGCGGGCCCGACCCGGAAGTCGTAGCCCTCCGCCCGCGCGGTGATGAAGTCGTGCGCCGCCGCGGACCTCGCCGCCGCCTCGATCTCGTCCCGGGTCGCGCCCTCGCGGCCGAAGGCGATGTTCTGCGCGATCGTGTCGTCGAACAGCACCACCTCCTGCGACACCACCGCGACGGCGCGGCGGAGCGAGGCGAGCGTCACGTCGCGCACGTCCTGCCCGTCGATCGCGACCCGGCCCTCGGTCACGTCGTAGAGGCGCGGCACCAGGGACAGCAGCGTCGACTTGCCCGACCCCGAGCGGCCGACGAGGGCCGTGGTGCGGCCGGCCGGCACGACGAGGTCGATGCCCTCGAGCGCCGGGGCGTCGTCGCGGTAGCGGAAGCGCACGCCCTCGAACCGGATCTCGCCGCCGGCGACGGCGAGCGCCGGCGCCCCCGGCCTCTCGCGGATCGTCGGCGCCTCGTCCATCAGCGCGAAGGTGCGCGAGAGCGCGGCGAGCGCCTCCTGCAGGATCGCGTTGAGGTTGCCGAGCGCGCGGGCCGGCTGGGCGGCGAGCAGGAGCGCCGCGACGTAGCCGGTGAAGTCGCCCACCGTCTTCTCGCCCGCGAGGATGCGGTGGCCGATGAAGGCGAGCACGCCGGCGACCGCGAGGCCGCCGCCGACTTCGAGCAGCGGGTCGAGCCGGCCGCGGGCATTGGCGGCCTTCATCTTGAGGCGGCGCACCTCGTCGAGGGCGTCGCGGGTGCGGCCCTTGAGGTAGCCCTCGAGGCCGTAGGTCTTGGCGACCCGGACGCCGGCCAAGCTCTCGCTGATCAGGCTCGCGGTGGCGCCGACCTGCTCCTGGGTCGAGGTCGAGACCCGGCGCAGCTTCTTGCCGATCCGGGCGATCGGCCCGGCGATGAACGGCACCGTGACCCCGGCGACGATCGTCAGCCACGGGTCCATCCAGACCATGGCGCAGACGAGCGCGATCAGCATCGCCACGTCGCGCAGGAGCACGGTGGAGATCCGTGTCAGCGCCTCCTTGATGAAGGCGAAGTCGGTGGTGAAGCGCTGGGTCAGGCTCGCCGGGCTCTCGCGGCCGAGCTGGGCCAGGTCCTGCTCGATCATGTGGCTGTAGAGCGCCGCCTGCATGTCGGCCTCGATCCGGGTGACGACCCGGTTGGTCAGCACCGTCTGGCCGAGCAGCGCGAAGCCCCGCACCGCGGTGACGGCGATCACCAGGGCCGGTCCGTAGGCGAGCGCGCCGGCATCCTTGGCGTCGAAGGCGTCGAAGGCGGCCTTGATCAGGGTCGGGTAGAAGCCGGTGGCGGCGCCGATCACCGCGATCAGCACCAGCACGATCGCCAGCGTGCCGGCATGCGGGCGCAGCCAGTCGCGCCACAGCCGGAGGAGCAGCGGCAGCATGTCGCCGGAAAGGAGGGGGCGCCGCGCCATGATGCTCGCTTCGTCCGTCAATCGGGACGTCGCGCTAGCACGCGGGTCGGGGGGCGGCAATTCGGGGCGGCGCGCGCCTGGGCTGCGGCGGCGCGCCTAATGCATCATCGTGAGAGCGGCGTGGATCACGGTCGCGCCGCCGATCGGGGCGATGAACCACAGCAGCACGTTGACGACGATGATCCAGACCAGCATCCGCTCCTGGCGCCCGGTCAGCCGGGGCTGGGGCGGACGCGGCGGCGGCTCCCAGGACGGCCGCCATCCTCCCTCGACGAACATCGGCGCCTCCGCGCTGGCCTTCTATGAAAGCTAGGAGGCCGGGGCGGCAGTGTCAGTGCGGCGTGTTGCTCCTGATGGTGTGCTGCGCGAGATCAGGACGCAGTCGGCCGGGTGACGTGAAGGGCGGCTGCCCCTCTTGATGGGCGGAACGGTACGATTAGCGCACCAGAGCCAGACGGCCGCAGAGCCGATCCACCGCCTTGCGGGGACCCGCGAGGAGAAGCGCCTGGGGCTCGTGCTCGGGCAACGGTCGCGACGCGATCCTGAGCGTGTAATCCTCGTAGCTCCGGGCCTCGAAGGCGGAGCGCATGTAGACGAGGCGCAGCGGCAGCCCCTCCGCGTCCAGGAACAGGCGGGGAAGCTCCGCCGGGGGTGCGCCGAGGATCGGAAGGGCGACGGTGGTGATGCCGGGCAGCGGGATGCCGTCGCCGGTCGGCGTATCGGGGCCGACGAGGTCGGGCAGGCGTCGGCCGAGGGTCATGGCGAGCACGGCCGCGAAGTTGGCCTTCAGGCCGACGGGCAGCGTCTCGGCGAGGATCACGACGGGTTTGAGCGACATGGATATGAGCGACATGGCGGATCTCCGGTCCGCCCGGCTCATCGCCCGCCCGCCGATCCTGCGGATTGAAGGAAATTGACCTTCAGTGCCGGATCAGGGCGCCCGGCGTGACGCCGTAATGCCGGCGAAAGAGGCGGATCATGTGCGCCTGGTCGCTGAAGCCCGCCGCCGATGCCGCCTGCGCGGCCGGCATGCCCCGCAGCAGAAGATCGCGCGCATGCCCGACGCGCCGCTGGATCACGAGCGCATGGGGCGTCAGGCCGGTGCTCCGGCGCACGCTGCGCACGAGATAGGACGGATGGAGGCCGATGCCGGCCGCAAGCTCTCCGAGCGAGAGCGGGCTTCCCTCCTCGACGGCGGCGGCGATCCGCTCCCGCAGCTCCGCGACGGCCCGGCGCTCGGCGCCCGGCGGCCGCAACGCGGCTCCGCCATGCCGCACGAAGGCCGCGCCGAGGACGGCATGCAGGCCTTCCTCGATCGCCAGGCGTCGATCCGGCCCGGCCTCGGCCTGGAGGCAGTCGGTGAGATGGGACAGGAGCCGCGCGAGGTCCCGGCCGCGATCCTCCGGCGCGACCTCCGCGAAGCCGGACAGGCGGGGCAGGTCCAGAAGCGCGAACCGCGTCCTCGCCGGCATAGACCATGTCGTAGCGGAGCGCCCCCGAGGCCGCGTGCCCGGTATGCGCCTCGTCCGGGTTCATCAGGGACAACGATCCCTCCGGCAACAGCACGTCGGCGCCCCGGAACCGGTAGCCGCCCACCCCGGCCGCGATCGCCCCGATGGCGAAGCCCTCGTGGGAATGACGGCCGAAACTGAGCGACCGGATGTCGGCCTCGAAGACCTCGACACCGTGCAGCCAGCTCAGATGGTGGTGACGCCCCCGTCCCATTCCCACCCTCTGCGACCGGCGGAGCGCGGATCACCCGCAGCATCCGGCCCGTCCCGGCACGGTCGAGCCGGTCGGGTCTGGCGCCCTCAGCCCTTGGCGCGCATCAGCCGCGCCTTGTCGCGCTGCCAGTCGCGCTCCTTGGCGGTCTCTCGCTTGTCGTGGAGCTTCTTGCCGCGGCCCAGGCCCAGCTCGACCTTCGCCCGGCCGCGCTCGTTGAAGTAGATCTTGAGCGGGACCACCGTGTAGCCCTCGCGCTGGGTCGCGCCGATGAACTTGTCGATCTGGCGCCGGTGCAGCAGCAGGCGGCGCGGCCGCTTGGTGTCGTGGTTGAAGCGGTTCGCCTCGAGGTATTCGGGGATGTAGGCGTTGAACAGCAGCAGGTCGTTGCCGGAGGGGCCGGCGAAGGCCTCGCCGATCGTCGCCTTGCCGCCGCGCAGCGACTTCACCTCGGTGCCCGTGAGCGCGATGCCCGCCTCGACCGTGTCGGTGATCTCGTAGTTGAAGCGGGCCTTCCGGTTGTCGGCGACGACGCGGTTCTTCGGCTCGGGTTTCTTGGCCATCGGGCGGCGGAGGTCCTCGGAAGGCGGGCGGCGGGAGCCCTCGGGGCTCCCGTCGTATATAGGTCCGGCGTCAGCCGTTGGTGAGGCCGGCGTGGCGCAGCGCCCCGTCGACGAGGGCCCGCGTGCCCTCCCCCACCGGCACCATCGGCAGGCGCACCTCCTCGCCCATCAGGCCGAGGCGGGCCAGCGCGTACTTCGTCGGCGACGGGTTGGTCTCGGCGAAGAGGTGGGTGTGGAGCGGCATCAGCCGGTCCTGAAGGCCGAGCGCGGTGCGGAAGTCGCCGGCGAGGCAGGCCTCCTGGAAGTCGGCGCAGAGCCGCGGCGCGACGTTCGAGGACACCGAGATCGTGCCGTGGCCGCCATGGGCCATGAACCCGAGCGCCGTCGCATCCTCGCCGGACAGCTGGACGAAGTCCTCGCCCATGGCCTGGCGCTGCAGGCTGACCCGGGCCACGTTGGCGGTGGCGTCCTTCACCCCGGCGATGTTCCGCAGCTCGTAGAGCCGCGCCATGGTGTCGACGCTCATGTCGATCACCGAGCGGCCGGGAATGTTGTAGATCAGGATCGGAATGCCGACGGCATCGTTCACCGCCTTGAAGTGCCGGTACAGCCCTTCCTGGGTCGGCTTGTTGTAGTAGGGCGTGACGATGAGCAGCGCGTCCGCCCCGGCCTTCTCGGCATGGACGGCGCGCTCGATCGCCTCCGCGGTGGAGTTCGAGCCGGCGCCGGCCACCACCGGCACCTTGCCGGCGGCCTCGTCGATGCAGGCCTCGACCACCCGGTCGTGCTCGGCGTGGCTGAGGGTCGGGCTCTCGCCGGTGGTGCCGGTCGGCACCAGGCCGTGGGTCCCGTTCTCGAGCTGCCAGGCCACGAAGGCCCGGAAGGCGTGCTCGTCGAAGGCGCCGTCGCGGAACGGCGTCACCAGGGCGGTGAGCGAGCCCCTCAGGCGCTGCGAGATTGGCGTCGACGTCATGCTGGCGTTCCTCGCCCGGGCGGGCGGCGCCCCCGGGATGTGTCTGGTTGGGAGGCCGGTCCGCATGAGATCGGGCACGGGATCACGACGGTGACCGACTCGGAGGGACCAGCTCGGCCGTCCGGCGTCCGACACATAGGCGCTCGGCGGGCCGCGCGCAAACGCTCCGGCACTCGTCCGCGTTCCGGGGCGATCGGTCTCCAGGGTTAATCGCTTCTTAACGCGGCGCTTCCACCATGGGCCTCCGGTCGTACGAACTCCCGCGACCTCGCGCGATCGCTCCGCTATCGCGCCGGGTCCCGGGTCTTTGGTTTGCCGCATTCTTCGACGAACCGTGAGTGCTTCGTCGGATGATGCTCAGGGGGAACGGGAACCATGCTGCTCTCGCCTCGACGGCGCCGCCTCGCGGTCCTCGCCCTCACGGTGTCGGGTGCCGCGCTGACCTCCCTGTCCGCCCTCGGCGGCTCGACGGTCGTGGCGCCCCCGCCCGAGGCGGCCGTTCCCGCCGCCCTGCCCGCGGCCCTGCCCGCCGCCGCGCCCGCCCGCGCGGGCGAGCGCGCTGAGGAGGACGGCCTGCGCACCGGCGCGGCCCTGGACACCGGCGGCGGGCTGCCGGTCTCGGCCGCCGCCTACGCCGCCGCCGACCCCGAGGCGCCGCTCCCCTTCCCCGCCCCCGACGCGGCGATCAACCCGCCGGCCCCGGTGCCGAGCGTGCCCGATCCCGGCCGGCCGGCCCTCGGCACCGAGGTCGACGGCCCGGCCCTGCGCGGCGCGGTCGAGGCCTATCGGCGCGGCCAGGTGAGCGAGGGCGACCGCATCCGCGACGGGCTCAAGGACCCGGCCGCCCGCACCCTGCTCGACTGGGCGGCGATCCGCGCCGGGGCCGGCATCGGCTTCGAGCGCACCGTGGCGTTCATCCGCGACAACCCCGACTGGCCGGTCGGCGCGATGGTGCGCCGCCGCGCCGAGGAGGCCCTGCTCACCCAGCGCAAGTCGCCCGCCCTGGTGCGGGCCTATTTCGCGTCGCGCCGGCCCCAGAGCGCGCCGGGCAAGTTCGCCCTGGCGCTGGCCTTCCGGGCCGACGGGCTGCCCGAGGACGCCGCCGGCCTGGTGCGCGACCTGTGGCGCGAGGACACGTTCGGCCGCACCCTGGAACTGAAGGTCCTCGACGCCTTCCCGGGCACGATCGGCGAGGTCGACCACCGCTACCGCATGGAGCGGGCGCTGATGAAGGAGGACTGGGACACCGCCGGCCGGGCGGCGGCCTACGCGGGCAAGGCCTACGGCACCCTGGTCCGGGCCCGCCGCGCCGTCGAGGCCAAGGCGTCGAATGCCGGAGCGGCCCTCGACGCCGTGCCGCCGAGCCTGCGCCAGGATTCCTCCTACCTGTTCTCCCGCGCGCAGTACCTGCGCCGCCTCGACCGGCCGGCCGAGGCCGCCGCCGTGATGGCGCTCGCGCCCCGCAATCCCGAGGTGCTGGCCGATCCCGACGAGTGGTGGATCGAGCGCCGCATCGTCGCCCGCAAGCTCCTGGATGCCGGCGACGCCAGGACCGCCTACGCGGTCGCCGCCGGCCACAGCGCCCGCTCGGTCGAGAAGCGCATCGAGGCCGAGTTCCACGCCGGCTGGATCGCGCTCCGCTTCCTCCACGACGCGCCCTTGGGCGCGACGCACTTCGCCACGGCGGCCGCCATCGCCGAGACGCCGATCTCGGTGGCGCGTGCCGCCTACTGGCAGGGCCGCGCGGCGGAAGCCTCGGGCCAGGCGCCGGAGGCGCGGGCCTTCTACGAGCGCGCCGCCGCCCAGCCGATCGCCTATTACGGCCAGCTCGCCCGGGCGAAGCTCGGCCAGGGCTCGCTCGCGCTGCGCCCGTGCAGCACCCTCGACGAGACCGCCCGCACCGCCTTCGAGAGCCGCAACGCCGTGCGGGCGCTCCGCCTGCTCGCGGCGGCGGGCCTCAAGGAGCTGATGCTGCCGCTCTACATGGACTTCGCCCAGCGCCTGACCGACCCGGCCGAGCTCAACGCGCTGGGCGACGTCGCGATGTCGTTGAACGATCCCCGCGCCCTCGTGGCGATCGGCAAGACCGCGGTGCAGCGCGGCCTGCCGCTCGACCGCCACGCCTACCCGACCAACGGCATCCCGTCCTACGAGGCGTCGGCGGCCGTGCCGCAGGTCGAGCGCGCGATGGTCTTCGCCATCGCCCGGCAGGAGAGCCAGTTCGACCCGCGGGCGCAGTCGAGCGTCGGCGCGCGCGGCCTGATGCAGATGATGCCGGCGACCGCGCAGCGCACCGCCCGCCGGGTCAGCGCCGCGTTCGACACCGACCGCCTGACCAGCGACCCGGCCTACAACGCCCGCCTCGGCCAGGCCCATCTCGGCGAGCTCATGGAGGATTGGCGCGGCTCCTACATCCTCGCCTTCGCCTCGTACAATGCCGGCGGCGGCAACGTGAAGAAGTGGATCGACGCCTACGGCGACCCGCGCGACCCGAAGGTCGATCCCGTCGACTGGGTCGAGCGCATTCCCTTCACCGAGACCCGCAACTACGTCCAGCGGGTGACCGAGAACCTGCAGGTCTACCGGACGCGGCTGGCCGAGGCCGGCGACGGGCGCAGCGCCCTGCTGATCGCGGACGACCTGAAGCGCGGGGTGCGGTGAGGGTGACGGCGCCCGGTGCGGTCGGGTGCCGGGTAAGGATCGGCTGTTGTTCCGGTTGAGTCATTAGCACAACCCGGCGCTCATTGAAGGTGTCACGCCTGCGATTTCGCGTATGATAATCACAATATAATAAATTGCTTAATATCAACGATTTCATAAATTGACAATCAGAATTACTGAACGATAATTAGGCATAACTGCCGATGCAATGACTCACACACCAGATATAAACCACGACATAAGAATTTCCGACCTTGTTTTATCGCCTCTATCTTTCGAATATTCCCCGTCATTCTCTTGAGGGCATTCTATACTTTTACTTTATGAGTACGAAATATACGATTGTCAAAATTTCAAGACGCGAAATTGATCGCCCAGCAGCCACGCCCGCCTTTCATCCACCCCGCGCAACCTCGAGCTGCCAGCCGCTAACACTCCGCGTCGAACCGCTCCCCCTCGAAGTCGAGGTGCAGGTAATCCGGATCGAACCGGGCGACCGCCGCCAGGGCGGCGGGGTCCGGGATGGCCAGGGTCTTGTCGCGCCAGTCGATCAGGCCGGCGACGCGCAGCTCGCGCAGGGTGCGGTTGACGTGGACGGCCGAGAGACCGAGCGCGTCGGCGAGCTCGACCTGGGTGATCGGCAATTCGCAGCGCGCGTCCCTCACCCGCCCGACCGCCTCCTGGCGGAAGTAGATCTCGCAGAGCAGGTGGGCGACGCGCTCGCGCGCCGTGCGCCGGCCGATATTGACCAGCCATTCGCGGTGGATCGCCGCCGTGACCAGCACCTCCCACCACAGGGCCCGGGTCAGGCGCGGGTCGGCGTTCAGCATCTGCTGCAGCAGGTCGCGCGAGATCTTGGCCACCGTCACCGGCGTCAGCGTGGCGAGCGCGTGGTCCATCCGGCGCAGCAGGAAGATGTTGAGGTCGCACAGGTCGCCCGGCAGCAGGAACGACATGATCTGGCGGCTGCCGTCGGCGAGCTGCTTGTAGCGGCAGACCCAGCCGCCGAGGATCAGGTTGACGTCGGTCGGCTCCTCGCCTTCCGCGATGATGTCCTGATGGGTGTCGTAGTTGACGATCCGCGCGGTCGCGGCCTGCTGCAGGAGGCGCTTGTCCGCGTCGCTCAGGCGGGTGAACCGTTCGAGCTTGCGGATCAGCGGATTCATCATGCCCCCTCCCCGGCCCGCGGCGCGGCGGCCAGGGGCGCCGTCGTCAGGGCCCCGTCGTCGGGGCTCCCGTCGGTCCGGCCGGGAAATTAGCGTCTGCCGCGCCGCAGTAAAGCGGGTCGACGCGCCACGTCGGGACGGCCCGCTCCCGGCGGTCCGCCACCGGCTTCCTCGGTACCGGCCGGCCGGTACCGAGATCCGCGGCTTGCCCGGCAGCCCCCCGGGACCGGCATCGACTGGCCGGCCCGGTCCGGGCCTCTGCGGCAGCCGCGCACGGGGACGCGGCGCCGAGGCTCGAAGGCGCAGAGCTATCCCTGCGCCAGGGCCGCCGCCACCCGGCGGGCGAAGGCGACGGGGTCGCGGGGCGGGTCGCCGCCCTGGACATGGGCGAGGTCGACGAGGGTCTGGCCGGCCTCCCCGACATCCTCGCCGGCCGCCGCGCGCTCGGCGATGCGGCGGATCAGCGGGTGGCGCGGGTTCAGTTCCAGCACCGGCTGGCCGCCCATCCCGCCGCCGGCGCCGCGGCCGGCGCGGCGCAGCAGGCGCTGCATCTGCAGGTCGGGCCCGAAGGCGGGGGCCGAGAGCAGCACCGCGCTGTCGACGAGGCGCTGGCTCGCCTTCACGTCGGAGACGTCGTCCTTCAGCGCCTCCTTGAGCTTCGGCAGCAGGTCGGCGAGGTCGGCCGGCGCGTCGCCCTCGGCGACCGCAGGCTCGAAGGCCGAGAGGTCGTCGCCGCCCTGCGTGATGCTGCGGATCGGCTTGCCCTCGAACGTGTCCATCCGCTCGGGCCAGAAGGCGTCGACGTGGTCGGAGAGCAGCAGCACCTCGAGGCCGCGGGCCGAGAAGCCCTCGATCTGGGCCGAGCGCTTCAGCGCCTCGACGTCGTCGCCGACCAGGATGTAGATCGCCTCCTGGTTCGGCTTCATCCTGGCGACGTAGTCGGCGAGCGAGGTCCAGCCCTCCTCGATCGAGGAGCGGAAGCGCAGCAGGCCGGCGATGTCCTGGCGGTGCTCGGCATCCTCCCACAAGCCCTCCTTCAGCACCGGCCCGAAGGCCTGCCAGAAGGTGGCGTAGGACTCCGCGTCCTTCGCCCGGGTCTTGAGCTCGGAGATGACCTTAGCCGTCACCGCGCGGCGGATGCGGGCGAGCACCGGGGTGGCCTGCAGCATCTCGCGCGAGACGTTGAGCGGCAGATCCTCGGTGTCGACCACGCCCTGGACGAAGCGCAGCCAGGACGGCAGCAGCCCGGCCTCGTCGGTGATGAACATCCGGCGCACGTGCAGGCGCACCTTGCTCTCGCGCTCCTCCTCGACCGCCATGAACGGCTTCATGCCGGGCACGAACAGGAGCGCGGTGAAATCGAGCTGGCCTTCCGCCCGCCAGTGCAGGGTCGCCCACGGCTTGTCGAAGGCGTGCGCGACCTGGCGGTAGAACTCGGTGTACTCCTCCTCGCTCACCTCGGACTTGGGCTTGCGCCACAGCGCCGTGCCCCTGGTCGAGGGCACCTCCTCGCCGTCGCGCACCAGGGTCACCGGCACGGTGATGTGGTCGGCCCACTTGCGCACGATGGTCTCGAGGCGCAGCGGTTCGAGGTACTCCTCGGCATCGGCCTTCATGTGCAGCACGATGTCGGTGCCGGGCTCGGGCCGGGTGGCGGGGGCGAGCGTGTAGTCGCCCTGCCCTTCCGAGGCCCAGGTCCAGGCCTCGTCGGTCCCGGCCTTGCGCGAGGTGACCTCGACCCGGTCGGCGACCATGAAGGCCGAGTAGAAGCCGACGCCGAACTGGCCGATCAGGCTCGGGCGCTCCTCGGGCTTGGCGTCGGCGAGCGACTGGCTGAAGGCCCGGGTGCCGGAGCGCGCGATGGTGCCGAGGTTCTGCGCCAGCTCGTCCTTGCCCATGCCGATCCCGGGATCGGACAGGGTCAGGGTCCGGGCGGCCTTGTCGGGGACGATGCGGACCTTGGCGTCGGCGGGAAGCGCCAGGGCGGAGTCGGTCAGGGCGCCGAACCGGCGCCGGTCGACCGCGTCGGCGGCGTTGGCGACCAATTCGCGCAGGAAGATCTCGCGCTCGGAGTAGAGGGCGTGGACCACGAGGTCCAGGAGGCGCCCGACCTCGGCGCCGAAGCTGTGCCGCTCCACAGCCTCGGCCGGTCCGGTGTCGCTCGCTCGGGTCTCGCTCACGTGTCGGTTCTCCGGTGGGAACATTTCGTCGCGGGCGGATATGCGGGGCCGGCCCCGGCTTTTCAAGGAAGCGTGAGCGGGGTCTGGCTGAGCCGGGCGACGATCGCCCGCACCTCGTCGCGGCCGGCCGGCCGCGCGTCGACCGAGCGGTGGATCGTGAGGCCCTCGATCATCGCGTCGAGGGCCCGCGCGGTGGCGGGGGCGAAGTGCCGCTCCAGGGCCGCCCGGCTCTTGCCCATCCAGTCCTGCATCACCCGGCGCAAGGCCGGCACGCGGGCGGCGTAGGCGTAGAGCTCGTAGCTCAGGAGCAGGGTGCGGGGCGTCGCCCAGGCTTGGTCGGCTTCGTCGCCGACGACGAGGTCGACCACCGCCTCGCAGGCCTCGTCGCGGGACGTGGCGGCGGAGAGGCGCTCGGTGAAGCGGGCCGCGACCGTGTCGGCGAGCAGCGTGAACGCCGCGGTCAGGAGGTCGTCGAGGCTCGCGAAATGGTAGGTCGTCGAGCCGAGCGGCACGTCGGCGGCGGCCGCGATCCGCCGGTGGGTGGTGCCGGCGACGCCGTGCTCGGCGATCACGTCGAGGGCGCTCCGCAGGAGGCGGGCGCGGCGGTCGGGGTCGTGGCGGCGGGGGGCGGCGGGCAAGCGGGGCGACTCCCGGCGGGTTGGCATCCGGCGACGATATGTACATATGTACGCATCGCGGCCAACCACCAGGCACGAGCCGACAGCGAGGACGAATGACCGGCCAGAAGCAGAGGATGCTCGCGGGCGAGCTCTACATCGCCGACGACCCGGAGCTCATCGCCGACAACCGCCGCATCTCGGCGTGGATGGACCGCTACAACGCGACGCAGAGCCTGAGCCAGCCGGAGCGGCAGGCGCTGATGGCGGAGGCCTTCGCCCGGGTCGGCGAGGGCTGCAACATCCGCCCGCCCTTCTTCTGCGACTACGGCTACAACATCAGCCTCGGCCGCGGCGTGTTCCTCAACTTCAACTGCTGCATCCTGGACGTGGTGCAGGTGACGATCGGCGACATGACGCAGATCGGCCCGGGCGTGCAGATCCTCACCGCCGACCACCCGCGCGATCCGGTCCAGCGCCGGCAGATGCTCGAATTCGGCCGGCCGGTCGTCATCGGGGCCAACGTCTGGATCGGCGGGGGCGCGACGATCCTGCCGGGGGTGACGATCGGCGACGATGCGATCATCGGGGCCGGCAGCGTGGTGACGCGCGACGTGCCGGCGGGTGGCGTCGCGGTGGGGAACCCGGCGCGGCTCAGGGCGGCGGGATGAGGTGAGCCCGTGCGCAGGATCCAGGCGATCCAGCCGTTCCTCCTGCCAGGGACCTGATCCTGAGAGGCCGTCCGAGCGACATCGTCGCCCGGATGGATCGAGACCTCAGGGCATGTCCCGTCCGGAGCCTCGTCCCGAGGCCCTGCTGGACGTGAGCAAAAGAGTCTGTCCCGCTCCGGACCTCACATCCTGAGCGGGGTACAGTCCCGGCCCTCGCCCCTCACCCCTCCGGCCGCTTCACCACCAGCAGGTTCGCCAACAGCACCTGCACCGGCTCGCCGTGCTGGTTGAGCGTGGTGGTGCGGATCTTGGCGAGGCCCTGGCTCGGCCGCGAGCGCGAGGGGCGCACCTCGATCACCTCGCTCTCGAGCCGGATCGTGTCGCCGGGGCGCAGGGGCCTGGGCCAGCGCAGCTCGTCCATCCCGGCTCCGATGATGCCGCCGTGGAGCCGCAATTCGCTGTCGACGAGGAGCCGCATGGTCAGCGCGGCGGTGTGCCAGCCGCTCGCCGCGAGGCCGCCGAAGAACGTGGCCCCGGCCGCCTCGGCGTCGAGGTGGAACGGCTGCGGATCGAATGTCCGCGCGTAGTCGACGATCTCGGCCTCGGTCACGGTCGCCTGCCCCGATCCGTAGACCTGGCCCGGCGCCAGATCGTCGAGATACAGGTCGTCGAGATGGAGGTCTCGCGTCATCGTCATTCCCCTCCCGCCGCGACGAGGCCGGGCTGAGGCGCCCGCTCGCCGCGAAACCACGCGCCGGCGGCGACCGCGCCGGCATTGATGAGCCCGAGCGCGGCGAGCCCGAGGCCGAGCGCCAGGAACACCCCGTCGAGCCCGAGGCCGAGCCGCATCGCGACAAGCCCGCCGCCGACCGAGACCGCCATGCGGGCGAGCCCCGCCGCGAGCGGCCAGCCGACCCGGCCCGCCCCTTGCGAGGCGAAGTAGAGCGCGAGCCCGATTCCCGCGAAACCGTAAAACGGACCGACGAGGTGAAGGTAGCGGGCGCCGACCGCGAGCATCTGCGGATCGTGGCCGAACAGCCCCAGGAACGGCAGCGGCCACAGGGCGGCGGCGAGCCCGATCGCCTCGGTCAAGCCGCCGGCGATCGCGGCCCCGGTCCAGGCCACCTTCAGGGCGCGGGCCCGGTCGCCGGCGCCGATGCAGGTGCCGACCATCGCGCCGATCGGCGCGCCGAGGCCGAAGACGAGCGGCACCAGCAGGTATTCGAGCCGCGCGCCGGTGCCGTAGCCGGCGACCGCGGCCGGCCCGGCGGCGCCCGCGAAGGCGGTGGCGGCGGCGATCGTCACGTTGGTGGTGGCGCTGACGATCGACGAGACGGCGCCGATCCGCAGGATGTCGCGCAAAGGGGCCCAGGCGAGGCGCGGCGGGCGCGGCCCCGGCCGCAGCAGGCCGCGCCCGGCCCAGAGATGGTGGGCGAACACCACCGTGCCGGCGGCGTAGTAGGCGAGCACCGCGACCCCGCCGCCGACGATGCCGAGACCGGGGACCGGCCCGAACCCGTAGATGAGCGCGGGCGAGAGCGGCACCAGCACGGCGGCGCCGACGCTGATGACGATCGCCGGCAGCGCCATGTTGCCGGTGCCGCGGATCACCGCCGCGAGCGCGTTGAACAGCCAGACCAGCACCGCGCCGCAGAACACGACGCCGCCATACGTGGTGGCCGCCGCCAGCGAGGCGCCCTCGCCGCCCATCGCCCGGTAGAGCATCGGCCCGAAGGCGAGGTCGAGCACGGTGGTGAGGAGGCCCAGCACGAGGCCGATCGCGGCGGCGTACCACGGCAGCCGGTCCGCCTCCGCCCGTCGCCCGGCGCCCAGGCTGCGCGCCACCGCCGACAGGATGCCGCCGCCCATGGCGCCGGCGGAGATCATCTGCACCAGCATCAGCACGGGGAAGACCAGCGCCATGCCGGCGAGCGCGTCGGTGCCGAGCCCCGCCACGAAGGCGGTCTCGATCAGCCCGACCAGGGCCTGGACCAGCATGACGACGACGTTCGGGGCGGCGAGCCGCAGCAGCGTCGGCCCGATCGGGGCGTGGAGCAGGCGGTGGGTGCGCGCATCCATCGGGCGGCACTCCTCATCGGGGTCGGCGCGGCCGGCGATCCCGGCGCCGGCCATTTAGTGGCATATGCCAGTTTTTCGTCAAGCGGGGAGCCTGGGGCCTCCGGGCGACGCCGCCGGATCGACCCGGGATTCCCGCCCCCTACGCCGCCGCTCCCAGAGCCGCCAGCCGCTCCGCCTCGACGGCCGCGAGGTCGAAATCGTCCTCGGGCACGCGGAGCAGGAAGCGCTCGACCTGCTCGACGAGGAGGATGTCCGGCAGGACGCGCTCGATGTAGCCCCAGTCGAGGTTCGACGACCAGACGAAGTGGACCTCGCGAAAGGTCTCCGCCAGCATCGCGGTCAGGCCGTTGGGGGCGAAGTTGGCGCAGGAATCGCCGAACAGCACCAGGGTCCGGGGGTCGGCCTCCGGGGAGCGGTTGCGGTAGACCGCATGGGCGCCGGTATGCAGCTCGCCGAGGCGGCCGGCCGTCGTGTAGGCGTCGATCAAGGCGCCGCCGCCGACCCGCTCGGCGTCGCGGAAGAGCCGGTAGCTGCGCACGGTCTCGAGGGGCTGGACGTCGAGCTTGTTGCCGATGTCGAGCACCGCCTCGAACTCGTCGAACGGCCGGTCGAGGAAGTCGGTGCGCGGGGTGGCGCCGCAGGCCCGGCAGACCAGCCGGTAGGCGAGCAGGCAGCCGCGGATGTTCCAGTGGGTGTCGGTGCGGTAGTGCAGGTCCGGCCCGTCGCGCCGCGCCCGCATCGGCCCGAGGAGGTCGATCCAGGCCCGGCGCCCCTTCCACGACCAGCGCATCACCGCGCCGAGGCGGCGGGCCGGACCGAGGCGCGGTTCGAGGGTCAGGCCGTCGAAGCGGTCCTCGTAGACGCTGAGCTTCTCGGGCACCACGAGGTGGAGGTAGCGGGTGCCGAGGCCCTCGCAGCGCCGGATGCGCCGCCGGATGCGGCGGCGCCACAGGCGCAGGACCCGGTCCATCGCGGGGATGCGCCGGTACTGGTCCGCGACCTCGTTGGTGCCCCCGGTGAGGAAGAGCCAGCCGTCCTTGCCCGCGTGATACATCCGGTTCCCTGCCCGCGGCCCCGCCGCGGAATCCGCGACCCGGGCGCTCTGCTACCCCAGGATGGAAAAATAAAGGTGACCGCCGGGCCGGCGGCGCGGCGCTCAGCGTGCGCGGACCTTGGCGCCGTAGCGGCGGGCCCATTCGGCGAGGATGCGGGCCCGGTTGCGGGCCATCCAGGCGGGGTCGCTGCGGATCATCCGCGCCTCGGCATGGAGGGGATAGACCGGGTCCGGGTTCGAGACGCCCGGATAGGCCACGATGGCGAAGCTGCGGGCGTAGAGCGCGTTGGCCTCGCGGCTCGCCGCCCAGTCGGCCACCCGGCGGGCCAGCGCCAGGTGGGGCCGCCCGGCCACGACCGCGAACCCCTCCGTCTCCCAGCCGGTGCCGTCGACCGGCACCACGATGTCGATCGGCGCGCCGCCAGCCTTCTCGGCCGCCGCCCGCATGTCGAAGGAGAGGCCCGCGGCGTAGGTGCCGGCGGCGGTCGCCCGGCACGGCTCCGAGCCGCTCGGCAGGTAGGCGTCGACGTTCTCGTGCAGGGCGTCCATGTAGGCCCAGCCCGCCTCCTCCCCGAGAGTCTGCAGCCAGGCCGCGACCAGGAGGTAGCCGGTGCCGGAGGCCGCCGGGTCCGGCATCACGATCCGCCCGCGCAGGGCCGGGCCGAGCAGGTCGCGCCAGAAGCTCGGGCGCGTGATCCGGTGCCGGCCCGCGACCTCGACGTTGAAGCAGATCACCCCCAGATAGGCGTCCATGCCGGTCCAGCTGTAGGGCGGGGTCGGGTCGCGGAAGAACGGCCGCAGCGCCTCGACGCCGGCGGGGCGGTAGGGATCGAGGAGCCCGGCCGACTCGAACTGCAGCAGGCTCGTGGCCGCGACGCCGAGGAGCAGGTCGGCCTGCGGCGCGTCCCGCTCGGCCAGCACGCGGTCGGTGATGAACCCGGTCGAGGCCCGCAGCCAGGCGATCTCAGCCTCCGGCACGGCCGCCTCGACGGCGCGGCGGATCGGGTCGAGCTGCTCGGGCTCCAGCGCGGTGTAGGCGACGAGCGGTGTGCGCTCCGCGCCGGTCGCGGGAGCGGCGAGCGCGAGTGCCGCGAGCGCGGCCGGGATTCCGGCCAGGACTCGCCGGAGGGCCGCGGCGCACCCTCCCCGCCCCCTCGCTGATGCCCGCCCCCGCATCGTGCCGTCTCTCCCTCCCGTCCGATCGTCGCGTCACCGCGGGTCCGGGTGTCAACGCGGGCCCGCCGCAGGATGGATGCCGTGCGCGACGGTGCGGTGACGCGCCGCAGGCCGCCGTCCGGCTCGCCGTGACGGCCCCACCCTCGCGCACGGGACACCGGCCCGGGATACCGATACCATGTCCATCCATGTCTTCCCCGGCCGGCCGGGCGCGGCCGGGCCGTGCGATAGGTCGTTGATATTGCCAGTTATTCCACGGCGACGGGTACCCACCCGGCCCCGACTTGCTCTAGGATCGAGGCACGGATCGTTTCCAGAGACGCCACGGTATGACCCAACCGACTCCGCCAGTCGCCCTGATCGCGGATGACGACGACTTCTTCCGCCTCGCCGTGGTGGCGATCCTCACCCGCAGCTTCGGCTTCGCCGAGGTCATCGAGACCGGCTCCCTCGACGCCGCCCTCGACCAGCTCTCCACCCGCCGGGGGGCCGTGACCCTGGCGCTGTTCGATCTCGCGATGCCCGGCATGGAGGGGCCCGGGAGCCTGAGCGCGGTGCGCGAGTGCTTCCCGGCCGTCAAGGTGGCGGTGGTCTCGGCCTCGACCGAGCGCAACAAGATCCTCACCGCCCTCGAGGTCGGGGTCCACGGCTACGTGCCGAAGGGCATCGGCTCGGCCGAGCTGACCCGGGCGGTGGGCATGATCCTCGACGGACAGATCTTCGTGCCGGCCTCCCTGGCGGTGCTCGACGGCGCCGGCCCCCGCCCGGCGCTCGAGCCGCGGCCGGCCGGGCCCGACGGGCGCCAGGACGGGCGCCCGTCCCGCATCCCCGACCTGACGCCGCGCCAGCGCGACGTGCTGGCGCTCCTGGTGGAGGGGCGCTCCAACAAGGAGATCGCCCGGCGCCTCCAGCTCGGCGAGGGCACCGTCAAGGTCCACATGGCGGCGCTCCTGCGCAGCCTCGGGGTGCAGAACCGGGCCGCGGCGGCGGTGGTCGGGGCGCGCCTTCTGGCCGACTGACCCGGCCCGCCGCCCGCTCCCTCGTCGCGGGAACGCGCCGGGCCGGCCGGCGCCGCGATCAGTCGTCCGGGCGCAGCGTGCAACGGAACGACTTCCCGATGGTGACCTAAGGTCATATGAATGAAGTATTCCGATACTTGACACTGAGGGCGACTGTCGTATCAGCTTGCGGCGTGGCGGATCGGCTCGCGAGCGTGGCGCGGACACGGCCTGATCTGTCGCGGGGCGGAACGCGACGGGATCGAGCGATGGATCGGGAAGCGATCGGGGCCGAGAACATCCACGCTGCACTGGACGCGCTGCTGAATCTGCCCCCGCTCAGGAAATCGCCGCAGCTCTCCGCCTTCCTGTCGTACGTGGTGCGCGAGAGCCTGGCCGGGCGCGGCAGCCTGCTCAAGTCCTACACCATCGCGACCGACGCGCTGGGCCGCTCGACCAGCTTCGATCCGGCGACCGACGCCATCGTGCGGGTCGAGGCCCGGCGCCTGCGCCAGGTGCTGCAGCAGATCTACGCCGACCCCGCCTGCCCCCTCGCCGTGCGCATCGACCTGCCGCTGGGCCGCTACGAGCCGAGCTTCCGCCAGCTCGCGCCGGCCTCCGACGGGGCGCCCCCGGCCGCTCCGGGCGAGGCCGAGGACGGC
>NZ_LWHQ01000076.1:0-428 GCF_001653715.1 Methylobacterium platani | reverse complement strand
TGCTGCGGCAGCGGCACGCCCCTCGACGCGACCTACCGGGTGCGCCACCGCAGCGGCGCCTATCGCTGGATGCTCGGCCGCGCCGTCCCGCTCGAGAGCGCCGACGGGACGATCCGCGAATGGGTCGGCACGATGGCCGACATCGACGAGCAGGTCCGCGCCGCGGAGGCCCTGCGCACCAGCGAGGAGCGACTGCGCCTCGCCATGGCGGCGGCCGAGATGATGACCTGGGACATCGATCTGGCGACCCGGAAGGTCACCTGCTCGGAGATCGGCGAGAGCCTGATGGGCGTGACCAACGGCCCGCTTGACGAGTTCCTGGCGATGATCCTGCCGGAGGACCTGCCGGGCGTCCTCGCCAGCCTCGAACCGGCCCTGCGGGGCGAAGGCGCCTACGACGCCCAGTACCGGATCATCGACCACGAGGG
>NZ_LWHQ01000075.1 GCF_001653715.1 Methylobacterium platani | reverse complement strand
GCTGGATCCCGGATCTCCTTCCGCTGACGCTCCAGTCGTCCGGGAAAGGGGGTCGGCCAACGATGGGCCGCGAGGCCGACCGCAGGGCGATGGAGATCGTGTCGTGTACCGTGCCCATGCCGGGTCGTTGGTCACGGATGGAAGGCGGCCGGCTTGAACCGCAGCGGCGGCATGGCGCCGGCGAGCGGTCCCGGAACGCCCGATCCCGCGACCGGACCGGCCTGCCGCACCCGCCACAGCGCCATCACCATCGGCCAGGGCGAGAACCGCCCGGCCCGCGCCTTCTCGGCCAGATCGCGCAGATAGGCGCCCGGCGCGGCGACGGCCTCTCCCCGCTGCAGGATGCCGGCGACGACGACCGCCGCCTGCTCCTCGCCCATCGCCGCGACCGCCGCCTCCCAGGCCGGCGCAGCGATCCCGAGGCTCGCCCGCGCCACGGCGGTCGCACCGAGGAAGTCCCGCCAGCTGCCGATCCCGCGACGGGCGTAAGGTAGGAGGTCGGGGCAGGCCTCGAGCACCAGCCCGAGCGGCAGGGCCCGGCTCACCGGCACCACGCTCTCGGCAGGAGGAGCCGCGACGGCGTCCCCGTATCCCCGCAAACCCCGTTCAAGATTCTGAGAAGACTCGGGTTTTGAACTCTGATGGTGGCAGCCGGATTGGGACTCACTGGCGTCCGATTCCCGGAATTCGATCGATTCCGCCAGGCACTTATCCACCTCCGTGCGTAAGCTCCGCAGCCCCTCGGCAATCCCGGCCAGGGCCGCGTTGCCGGCCGAGCGCGGCGGCATGGCGCCGGCCCCCTGCAACCGCGCCTCGATGGCATCCCACGTGCCGCTCAGGCCCGTTTCGCGGGCGAAGGCGACGATCTTGCCGATGTCCCGCCGCAGCAGCGAGATCTCTTCGCGAAGGAGCGCCCGCGCCCGGGCGGCCGCCCGTACCTCGGCGGCGAGCGCCTCGAACTCGCCCGCCCGCGCCACCAGGGGCGACAGGTCGAAGCCGAAGGCCTGCTCGATGCGGCCGCCCTCGCCGCGGCGGGCGTAGCGCTTGCCGTTGGGACTGTCGCGCCGGATCACCAGGCCGGCCTCGACCAGCTGGCAGAGCGCCCGGCGCAGCGTCGTCGGCGACGGCCCGTGGGCCCGCACCGACAATTCGCGGTTCGAGGGAAACACCACCAGGTCGGGCCCCGGCACCAGGGCGGTCTCGGGATGGAAGCTCAGCAGCGCCGAGAGCACCGCGAGCGCCCGGTCCCCCACCCCGAGACGGCTCTTGGCCTCGGTGAGGTTGCGGAAGGTGCGCCACTTGTGGCTCGCGGCCTCGTCCGGGCACGCTTTCGCCGCCGCCTGCGCCGCCATCATGGCGAGCGACAACGGCCGCCGCCCGAAGGGCGTCGTCGGTTGGGTCAGGGACATGGGATTGCCTGTCGTCAGGCAACAGAAAAGGGTTCGCCGAATCGGCGCCACGCTTGACAGGTTGTGCCGGATTTGATTCTCTCAGGCTGCCAGGCACTAAGAGAAGGGCTTCCGGGGCGTCGCTTCGGGGGCCTTTTTCTTTTGCCGGATCGATCCTTTCCAGGTTCGGGTTGAGGAACCGCCCGCGGGCGGGTTAACGGCGGCCCTGCGGACCGCCACTCATCCGGGGAAGGCCCCGGGATGACGAGGAAGGCTCACGCCGCGCGGCCCCAGGCCTGCGCGATCTGGCCGGCGATCTCGGCATTCACCGCATCGAGGGCCTCGACCGCGCGGTCGTAGGTCTGGCGGGTGAAGCTCTCGCGGCCGGCCTCGTAGAGCGTGCGGCCGGAGGCGCCGGCCTCCGCGATCGCCGCCGACAGCGGCACCGCATGGGTCATCACCTGCTCGCCGAAGAGAGCCCGCAGCAGACCGACGACCTGCGTCTGCGGCCCGTCATCCGGCTCGTAGCGGGTGACGAGGTAGCGCAGGAAGTCGTGCCGCAGGTCGCCGCCGGCGGCGCGCACCGCGCCGAGCAGGTCCGCGGTCATCCGCAGCGAGCCCGACATGCCGGCGAGGTCCGGCATCTGCGGCGGCATCGTCACCAGGATGCCGGTCGCCGCGCACAAGGCCCCGAGGGTCAGCGCGCCGAGCTGGGCCGCGCAATCGATCACCACCACGTCGTAATCGTCGCGGATCGCCGCCAGCGCCTCGGCGACGCGGCCCACCAGGCTCTCGGGCATCGCGCCGTGCTCGCAGGCCATCAGCTCGAGATGGCCGGGCACCAGGTCGATGCCGGGGAAATGGGTCGGGCGCAGGATCTGCCCGAGCGGGCGCTCGGCCCCGTCGCGCCGCACCGCGCCGTAGAGGGTCTGGCTCGCCCCGACATCGCGGTCCGGCCGGCAGCCGAACAGGCCGGAGAGCGCCGCCTGCGGGTCGAGGTCGACGGCGAGCACCCGGAACCCCTGCAGGGCCAGGTACTGCGCCAGATGCGCCGCCGCGGTGGTCTTGCCCGAGCGGCCCTTGACGTTGGTGACCGCCAGGACCTGCAGGTGCTCGCCGGCCCGGCGATGGCGCAGGTAGCCCGGCCGGGTCCGCGCCAGATGCCGCCGCACGTCGTTGATCTGCTCCAGGGTGAATTGCCGCCGGCCCGCCGGCCCCTTCTCGGGCTCCAGCTCCTCGTCCGACAGGATCAACTGGCGCAGGTAGGCGTCGGTGATGCCGATCAGCCGCGCCGCCTCGCCGGTCGGGAATCGCCGCAGCTCGCGCCGCGCCGACGGCGGGTTGAACCGCTCGCCCGCCCGCTCGAGCTGGCGCGTCAGGGCGTCGGCATGGGCCGCGATCACGGCATCGAACGGCGTCGCGGAAGAGCACTTCCGCCCGGCGATTCGACTTTCGGCACCCTTCGACATCTACGCTTTCGAGCCTCATCCGAGCACGTGAGCGTAGTTTGGCCGGCGCGGGCGACGGAGAGTCAAGCGTTAAGCCCCGGGCTCTCCGATTCAGGAGTCGACAACCTTTTCTCCACAGGAGACAGGCACTTCCCGGCGATTGCGGTGGTACCGACTCCCCGAATCGTGCGTTGCCGGGGAATCAGTTGCCGGCTCGCAAGCGCTCCAGCAGGCCCGCATCGGCGTAGCCGTCCGGGACCAGCCCGGCCTGCGCCTGCCAGGCCCGGATCGCCGCCCGGCTGCGCGGGCCGATCCGCCCGTCGACCCCGCCGACCGGGTGGCCCTTCGCCTCGAGGGCGGCCTGGATCTCCCGGCGCTCGTCGGCGGCGAGCGGCCGGTCCTCCCGCGGCCAGGGGTGCACGAAGCCGGGCTCGCCGCGCAGCCGGTCGGCGAGATGCGCAACCGCCAGCGCGTACGAGAAGGCGGCGTTGTAGCCGAGCAGGGCCGCGAAATTCGGCCGCAGCAGGAAGGCCGGTCCCCTCGCCCCGGCGGGCAGCACGAGGCGCGCCTCGTCCGCATCCGCCCCGATCGCGCGGCCGGCGGGCGTGACGCCGAGCGCGCGCCAGCCCGAGAGCGGCCGCAGCGTCGTCTCGTCGGCGAGGCGGTAGTCGAAGCCCTCCGGCAGCCGCACCTCGCCGCCCCAGGCCTCGCCGGGGTGCCAGCTCAAGGTCCGCAGGTACTGCGCCGTCGAGGCGAGGGCGTCCGGCGCGGAGGTCCAGATGTCGGCCCGGCCGTCGCCGTCGAAGTCGAGGCCGTGGCGCAGATACGTCGTCGGCATGAACTGGGTGTGGCCCATCGCGCCGGCCCAGGATCCGGTCAGGCGCTCCGGCGTGGTCCGGCCGAGATCGAGGATGCGGAGCGCCGCCACGAGTTCCCCGGTCCAGGTCGCGACCCGTGGCCCCCCGGCGCAGGCCAGGGTGGCGAGCGAGCGCAGGACCGGCCGCACCTTGCGCGGGTCGTCGAGCACGCGGCCGTAGCCCGACTCGATGCCCCAGATCGCCACCAGCACGTGCCGGTCGACGCCGAAGGCCGCCTCGATCGCCGGCCGGCTGCCTTCCGAGGCGAGCTTCGCCTTGCCGTCGGCCACCGCCTCGTCGCTCACCGCCGAGTCGAGATAGGCCCAGACCGGCTTCTCGAACTCGGCCTGCCTGCCGGTCGCCGCCGCGACGTCCGGATCGGCGGCCAGGCCGGAGAGCTGCGCCTCCGCGAGCGCCGCCGTCACCCCCTGCTCCTTCGCCCGGGCGACGAGGCCGGGCAGGCAGGCGGAGAACGACGGCTCTTCCGCCGGCGGCGGCGCCTGCACCTGTGGCGACGTCTGCGCGAAGGCGGCCGGGCCTGCGAGCAGCCACAGGAGCGCGATCGGCACCCGCATCGAAGAATCCTCCTTGGTGACGGCCTCCGGCGGAGCGCGGGCCGGTCAGTGCTCGGGCAGGGCGAACACCGTGAGCTGCCCGCCCGCGGCGGTATAGTGCGACAGCGCCGCATATCCCCCGACCGCACCCGAGCCCTCGGCCGGGTCGGTCAGCCCGGCGGCGAGCCCGATCCCGGCCCAGCCGCCGATGCCCGACAGGACCGCCACGTATTGCCGGCCGCGATGCATATAGGTGGTGACGTTGCCGACGATCCCCGACGGCGTCTTGAAGCGGTAGAGTTCCTTCCCCGTCGTCGCGTCGACCGCCTTCAGGTAGCCTTCGAGCGTGCCGTAGAACACCACGCCGCCGGCGGTGGCGAGCGCCCCCGACCAGACCGAGAACGGCTCCGGGATCGACCACTTGATCCGTCCCGACAGGTTGTCCCAGGCGATGAAGGCGCCGGTCCGGTCGGTGCCGGCGGGCGGATGCAGCGTCAGCGTCGCGCCGACATAGGGCTGGCCCGGCGTGTAGGTGACGCGGAACGGCTCGATATCCATGCACATGTGGTTGGTCGGCACGTAGAACAGGCCGGTCGCCGGCGAGTAGGCGGCGGGCTGCTGGTTCTTGGCGCCGAGCGCCCCGGGGCAGATGCCCGTCACGGTCTCGTCCTCGCCGGTCGTGCCCGGCGCGTAGCGCTCGTCCACCACCGGGCGGCCGTATCCCGGCGAGGCTCGGTCGAGGTCGATGCGCTTGGCCCAGTTCACGCTCGGATCGAACTTGTCGGCCACCAGCAATTCGCCGGTCTCGCGGTCGAGGGTGTAGCCGAAGCCGTTGCGGTCGAAATGGGTCAGCAGCCGGCGCCGGCGGCCCTCGATATCCTGCTCGGTCAGGATCATCTCGTTGACGCCGTCATAGTCCCACTGGTCGTGGGGCGTCATCTGGTAGACCCAGCGCGCCATGCCGGTCGTCGCGTCGCGGGCGACGATCGCCATCGCCCAGCGGTTGTCGCCCGGGCGCTGCGCCGGGTTCCAGGTCGAGGGATTGCCGGTGCCGTAATAGACGAGATTCAAGTTCGGGTCGTACGAGAACCAGCCCCAGGCGCACCCACCGCCGGTCTTCCACTGCTCGCCGTCCCAGCTCTTCAGCGACGAATCGCGCCCGATCGGGCGGCCGAGCTCCGTCGTCGTGTCGGGATCGACCAGCATCTCGGCATCCGGCCCGGTGGCGTAGGCGCGCCACAGCCGCCGCCCGGTCGCCTGGTCGTAGGCGGTGACGTGGCAGCGCGCGCCGTACTCACCGCCCGACAGGCCGACGATGAGCCGGTCGCGCACCGGCAGCACCGCGGCGGTGTTGGTCTCGCCCCGGGCCGGATCGCCGTTTCGCACCGACCACAGCTCCCGGCCGGTCGCCGCATCGAGCGCGACGACCCGGGTATCGGCGAGTTGCAGGAAGATCCGCCCGTCCTGGTAGGCGAGGCCGCGATGGACCGTGTCGCAGCACATCACCGCGACGACGCCGGCCTCCTGGCGCGGCGCGTAGCGCCACAGGATCCTGCCGTCCTGGTCGAGGTCGAGGGCCGTGACGGTGTTCGGGAACGGCGTGTGCACGTACATGACGTGGCCGACGACGAGCGGCGCACCCTCGTGCCCGCGCAGCACGCCGGTCGAGTAGGTCCAGGCCACCGTCAGCCGCCCGACATTCTCCGGCGTGATCCGGTCGAGCCCGGAATAGCGCGTGTTGGCGTAGTCGACCGTCGGCAGGACCGGCCCTTTCCCGGCGACGGTCTCCGCGGCGACCGCCGGACCGGGGCCGAGCAACAGAGCCGCCAGCGCCAGCATTCTCATCCCTCATCCCTCCCGCGGCCGTTCCACGCCGCCCGTCATAGGCGCGCGAGGACCGCCGGACCATGCGCCCGGACGCACCTGCCGACCCCCGGACCGGTGCGTGTTGACAGGCGAGCCGGCTACCCTTAGACAGCCGCTCACCGACGGGGCGCCGACGAACTGGCCGCCGCGACGGACTTCTCCAGAGATGATGAAGCAAGGGCCGGGGCGACCTGGTTCGGCTGTTCGTTCTCCGGAGGTCGAGATCGGCTCCCGGTCGATCGGCTCTTTGACAAGTTCATCTGAGAAAGAGAAGCGTGGACGGCGTCGTCCCTGCGGATCCGGGTTTCGGCCTGGATCGTGAGTAGGATGATGCTGATCCGACGTTTCGGTGCTCACACGATCAGGCGGAAACGCCGATCGGTTGTGTGCTTCCGTTTTATGTTGTGATCAGCTTTGATCAGCTCTTCAACTTGAGAGTTTGATCCTGGCTCAGAGCGAACGCTGGCGGCAGGCTTAACACATGCAAGTCGAGCGGGCATCCTCGTGGTGTCAGCGGCAGACGGGTGAGTAACACGTGGGAACGTGCCCTTCGGTTCGGAATAACTCAGGGAAACTTGAGCTAATACCGGATACGC
>NZ_LWHQ01000074.1 GCF_001653715.1 Methylobacterium platani | reverse complement strand
AGAGCGCCTAACAGAACCGCTGGATCTGGCGGAGGGTGATGAGGCTGGCCTGCAGGAATGTGAAGGCCTCGTAGATGTCGGCGCGGCGTTCGTAGCGGACGGGCAAACGGCGGGCGCGGTTGAACCAGGCATGGCTGCGCTCGACTACCCAGCGATGCCGCCCGAGCTTGTCGCTCCGCTCGATGCCGCGCCGGGCAATCCGCGGCGTGATCCCACGCGCCCGGCACTCCTGCCGCCGCACTCTGGCATCATAGGCCTTGTCGGCGTGCAGCTGGTCGGGCCGCAGGCGCGGGCGTCCCCGCCGCCCGCTGCGCACAGGCGGGATAGCGTCCAGCGTCGGGGCCATCAGCGGGCTATCATGGCAGTTGGCGCCGGTCAGAACGAGGCCGAGCGGCGTGCCACGCGCGTCTGTGACGAGGTGGCGCTTGGTCCCCGCCTTACCGCGATCCGTCGGGTTCGGTCCGGTGGCAGACCCCCTTTTTTCGCCGGCACGCTCGCGCTGTCGACGCTCGCCCGGCTCCAGTCGATCTCGCCCGCCGCATGCAGACGTTCAAGCAGCACCTGATGCAGGCGACGCCACACGCCGGCAGCTTGCCAGTCGCGCAGCCGGCGCCAGCAGCTCATGCCGCAGCCGCACTTCATCTCGGCCGGCAGCATCTCCCAGGGGATGCCCGAGCGCAGCACGAACAGGATGCCCGTCAGGGCAGCCCGATCGTCCACCCGGGGACGCCCACCCTTGGGGCGAGGCGGGTGCGGCGGCAGAAGGGGGGCGATCGCAGCCCAGAGATCGTCGGGGAGAAGCGGGCGAGCCATACCACCCCAACGCCCAACCGAACCGATCGTGCCGTTCTGTTAGGCGCTCTTAGCCTCTCATCGAGCAAGAACGTTTCCGCTGAACATGCCGCCCCGGAAGACCGGTGCGCCCGGTTCCGTCGCAAACAGCACAAGGTCGGAATCGGATCGGGCCTCCGTGCTTCCGCCATCCTCCGACAGGTAGGCCGTCTCGCCCCCCCGCAGCGCCAAGTCGCCGACCGCTACTTCGCCGCCGAAGACGTGGAGCAGGCGAACCGCCCCGGTTGCCGGGAGCGGAGGCAGGGACAAGGCGGCTCCGGCCGGAACATGCGCGTCAGCGACCCACGCCTGTGCGCGGACCTCCAGCGGTGCACCCTCGGGTGCCGCGAGGAGGCGCCACGCGCCGCAGCTGATGGCGTCTCCGAAGTCGTGGAACTGGACCTTCGGTTCGAGGTCGGGCACCCGCGGCCGCAGGAAGATCTGCAGTTCCATGGCTAAAACGTACGGGGGAGCCCAGTGACGACGCCCCACACCTGAAAGTCCGCTCCCCCGGGCAACGATGAGCATCTCCTTCGCACGTGTAGTCCGTCATGCCGCGCACCGTTGTGGACGAGCCTCAGCTCCACACGTCAAGCCACACGATCCAGTGTTGCCGAAATCTGCACCGAGTTCACGTGTTGCATATGCGAGTTTTGCTGAGGCCTGCTCCAGGGTCGATCGATGAAAGACGCAGCTGCTCTCGCGGTCATCGACTACCAATCCATGACGACGGAAAGATCTCCGGCTGCGGCGTGCAATCGTGGCACAAAAACATTGGCTATCGTATCGATGCTGATACGTGCCGTCGACGCGCTTGCATTGAGGGATGCGATAGTGCGGCCGGATTGCCCTACGATTGGTACGGCAACCGACCGGATCCCGATCTCGAGTTCTTCATCAATGACTGCGTATTTCTGGCCTCTTACCCTTGCAATTTCCTCGTGAAAGCGCGAAAGATCTGTAATAGTTTTCGGCGTAAGCTTCTTTAGTTCATGCTGGGAAAGCCAGTGCTGAAGCTGCTCATGCGGCAGAGATGCCAGCAGTACGCGTCCGAGGGAGCTGCAATGGGCCGGCAGCCGCGTGCCGACATCGATCCCGGACGAGTACAGCCTGCGAACCTCGAAGCGGGCGACATAGACGACGTCCGGTCCGTCGAGAACGCCGACTGAGGACGACTCGTTCAACGTGTTGGTCACGTCACGGATGATTGCCTTGGCCGCATCGCCGAGGCCCAACGGGTTTAAGTAGGCATTACTGAACTGCAGCACCTTCGGTGTGAGCCAGAAAAAGCGTCCATCTGTATCAATGTAGCTCAACGACCGTAGCGTCAGGAGCAGGCGCCGCGCCGTCCCCCGGCTCAACCCAGTGCGCGCCGCCACTTCCGAGAGGATCATCCGTCCGCGGCGCGGTCCCCCGTGCTCGGGGCTGAAGCTCGCGAGCACTTTCAGCCCTCGCGCCAGCGCCTCCACGAAATCCGGCTCACGCCGCCCTTCCTCACCGGACACGAGGGGCGGCATCCCTGCGCCGGAGCCTCCCTCCCGTCCTTCGCTTCGCGTTCCTCGTGACATGGTCGTGCGCTTTCAATCTGCACCAGGATTGACTTCATCCTGCCACTGGCGTTCTATCATACGAACAATTGTCCGTACAGCGGACATTCCGCGACGGCGGTCGATCCTGGGGAGGGCAGCAGCATTGCGAGTCGATGCATTCCATAGGGCATCGTGCCCACCCGTCTGTGGCACTACGAGGAGCGCGAGCGCCCTCGCGTGCATCGAGCCGGTGGCGTGCCGACATGATCAATAAGTTCGTCGCCTCAGTCGTCGACGCGCTGCACGGCATCGAGGATGGATCGACCATCTTGCTTGGCGGGTTCGGGGCCGTCGGCCAAGCCACCCACCTGATCGAGGGATTGATTGAGACCGGTGCGAAGGACCTAACGGTCGTCGCCAACAATGCCGGCTACGGCCGGGTTGGCCTGGCGCGGCTCCTCGAGGCCGGGCGTGTGCGTAAGCTGATCTGCAGCTTTCCTCGCATCGCTGGCTCTACAATTTTCGAGAGCCTCTACCGGGCAGGTCGGTTAGAGCTAGAACTCGTTCCTCAGGGCACGCTCGCCGAGCGCATGCGCGCGGCCGGAGCAGGCGTGCCGGCCTTCTTCACGCCCACCGGCGTCGGAACGCGCCTCGCCGAGGGCAAGGAAACCCGCGAGATCGGCGGCCGCACCCACGTACTCGAATATGCCCTGCCCGGCGACGTCGCGCTGGTCGAGGCTTGGCAGGCGGATCGCTGGGGCAATCTTCGGTACCGGGCGGCAGGGCGCAACTTCAACCCGGTGGTCGCAATGGCGGGCCGCCTGACCATTGTTCAAACCCAGCACATCGCAAAGCTCGGCGAGCTCGATCCAGAGACGGTCGTGACGCCCGGCATCTTCGTCGACCGCGTGGTGCATCTGCCCCACGGCGACCCGGTTCTCTGACAGCGAGCGTGCGATGTCCCGACCTACCGCAAGCTGGACCCCGTTGAGCCGCACCGAGATGGCGGCGCGCATTGCGCGCGACATCCCGGAAGGCTGGTACGTCAATCTCGGCATCGGCGTGCCGACACTCGTCGCCGACCACGTCCCGGTCGAGCGCGAGGTCATCTTTCACGCCGAGAACGGCATCCTCGGCATTGGACCGGCGCCCGACGCGGCGCATGTCGACCCGTGGCTGATCAATGCCGGCAAGCAATATGTCACCCTGCGCGCGGGCGGCTCCTACATCCATCACGCCGACAGCTTCGGGGTGATCCGCGGCGGCCATCTCGATCTGTGTGTGCTCGGCGCCTACGAGGTGGCCGAGACCGGCGACATCGCGAACTGGGCCACCTCGGAGAACGACATGGCGCCGGCGGTCGGCGGCGCAATGGATCTCGCCGTCGGCGCCCGGCGGCTCTGGGTCGCCATGGAGCACACCACGAAGGAGGGCCGCCCGCGCCTCGTGCGCGCCTGCTCCTACCCGCTCACCGCCATCGGCGCCGTGGCGCGGGTCTACACCAACCTCGCGGTCCTCGACGTCACGCCGGAGGGCTTCCGCGTCCTCGACATGGTGCCGGGCCTGACCCTGGACGACCTTCAGGAACTGACCGAGGCGACGCTTTCGCCCGCATCGTGATGCGGGCGGGATCGCACCACGCGATCCCGCCCGGGACTAGGTGAAGCGTCTTCCGCGTCGCCGGACCGGCGACCGTCCCGGCGGACGAGGCTGGGCGGAGCCGATCGACATAAAAAACAAGGGGAAATGCTCATGATGAAGCGCCGTACTTTCCTCGCATCGGGCGCCGCGACGCTTGCCGCCTGGCGCGCCTTCGCCCAGACGCAGAGCCACGTCGTCGGCACCCTGTTTCCGATGTCCGGCAGCAACGCCGAGTTCGGGACGCTCTACACCAACGCGGTCCAGCTCGCCCTCGATCACATCACCGCCGACCGGATGCTGATGAGCCCGATCGAGCTCCGCAGCCAGGACAGCCAGGCGACGCCGCAGGGCGGCGCAGTCGGCATGACGCGCCTCGCGACCGTGGACAAGGCGTCCTACGTCCTCCTCGGCTTCACCGGCGTATCGAAAGCGGCGGCGCCCATCGGGGGCCGCAACAAGGTCGTCATGATCAATGGTGGCGGGGTCGGCCCCGACCTCGCGACCCTCTCGCCCTACTTCGTGAACATCATTCCGCTCGCCAACAAGGAGGTCACGGTCATCTTGCCCTGGCTCGCGAAGGAGGGGCTGAAACGCGTCGCCCTCATCTACGTCGATGATCCTCTCGGGCAGAGCATCAACCAGGAGTTCGCGGCCGGACTGCCGAAGCAGGGCGGCACTCTAGTCGGCGCCTTCAGCGTGCCGCCGACGCAGCAGCAATTCGGAGCCATCGCCGCGCGCGTGCGCGACGTCAAACCGGACGCCATCTATTTCGCGACTCCGATCGGCACGCAGCTCTCGCAGATGGCCAAGCAGCTGCGCGATAACGGCATCACGCAGCAATTCGTGACCTACTCCGTCGGCAACCTGCCGTCGATCGTCGCACAGCCGGAGAGCGAGGGCATGATCTTCACCGGCCAAGCCGCCGACTGGGCCTCGAACGAACCGAAGATCAAGCGCTTCGTGGAGGGCTGGCGCACCAAGTACAAGGCCGAGCCGGTCACCTACGCCCTCAACTACTACAATGGATTGATGCTGTTCGCGATGCTAGCGCAGGGCCTGGAACGGGCCGGGACGCCGGTGACGGGCGAGACCCTGCTGGCCGAGCTGATGCGGGTCCGGACGTTCCAGCTCGCCGGCGGCGAGGTGACGTTCGACGAGCACGCCAGCGCGTCGAGCGCCATCCAGATCAGCCGGGTGCACGGCGGCCGGAGCGAGAAGATCGGCTGACCCTCTCCTGTGATGGCCCACCGGATCCGACAGGTGAACACCATGATGAGCGCGCCGCTCCATGACCGCGGAGGTCGCCTGAAGCGATGTTGATCCTGCAACTCCTTGCCTCCGGCATCCAGACCGGTGTCCTCTACGGCCTGACGGCGGCCGGGTTCGCGCTGATCTTCGGCGCCACCCGGGTGTTCCACGTGGCGCATGGAGCGACCTTCGTGCTGGCCGGCTATGCGTTCGTCCTCGGCGCGCAGGCGGGCCTGCCTTGGCCGGTCTCGTGCCTGCTCGCCCTCGTCGTGGCGATCGGCTTCGGTCTGTTCATGGATGCCTTCGTCTACCGGCCGATCCAGCGGCACGAGGGAGCGTTCTTCACGGTCTTCGTCGCCGCCTTCGGGGCGAGCCTCGTGGTGCAGAACCTGATCCAGTTCTGCGTCGGCCGCGGTTCGGTCTCGGTGTCGACGCCGCTCACCCGCGCCAGCGAGATCCTATCTGGGCTCTACATCGCCCCAGTCTTCTGGGTCGCGATCGGGGTCTCCGTCGCCCTATTCGCGCTCGTGACGATGTTCCTGGACCGGACGGATGCCGGCGTCGCCCTGCGCGGCCTCTCGGAGAACCCGGAGCTGCTGCGCGCCTTCGGCCTCTCCTCCCGCCGTCTGTCTGCCCTCGCTTTCGGCATCGGCTCGGCCATGACCGTCCCGGGCGCGATCCTGACGGCGGCGACGAGCGGCATCGAACCAGCCGCCGGCGCCCACGTGGTGCTGATCAGCCTCGCGGCGGCTGTGGTCGGCGGGATCGGCAGTCTGCGCGGGGCGGCCCTGGCCGGCCTGCTGCTCGGCATCACCGAGAACCTCATCATCGCGGTTCTGGACACCCAGTGGAGCGAGGCTGCCGGCTTCCTGGTGCTGTTCGCATTCATTCTCTTCCGCCCGAGTGGGCTCTTCGGGCAGGCGGTGAGACGATGACGGCCTACCTCCTCAACTTGGCGACGCTCGCCACGATCTTCGGGATCCTGGCCGCGAGCCTCAACGTGCTGATCGGCTATGCCGGCATCTTCAGCGTGGCCCACGCCGTGTTCTTCGGCGTCGGCGCCTATGCGGGGGCCCAGGTCGCGCTCAACCTCGTGCCGGACGTTCTGCTCGCCTCCCTGGCGGGGGGACTCCTCTCGGGGCTGTTGTCGCTCTGCCTTGCCCTGCCGGCGCTTCGGGTTCGCGGCGAGTACTTCGTCGCCGCGAGCCTCGGGCTGCAGATGCTGGTGGTCACGGTCTTCAGCGAGGCGCACAGCCTGACTGGCGGTCATGGCGGTCTCGTGGGCATCCCGCCCGCGAGCCTGCTCGGGATCGATGTCTCCTCGCCGTGGCACTTCCTGGCCGTGTGCGTTGGCGCTCTCGCCCTCTCCCTTGTCTGGATCGCCATCCTCATGCGCGGTGGCTTCGGCCGCGGCCTGATGGCCATCCGCGACAGCGAGAGCGCGGCAGAGGCCCTCGGCAAGAACGTCCCGGCTCTCAAGACGATCGCGGTCGCGATTGGCTGCAGTCTCGCCGGCGTGGCCGGAACGCTCTTCGCGTTCCAGCTCGCCTTCATCAACGTCGAGAGCTTCACGCTCGAGCAGTCCGTGCTGCTCATGGCGATGGTGATCATCGGCGGCGCCGGGACCTTGCTGGGGCCGCTCGTCGGAACGCTGCTACTGCTGCTGCTGCCCGCCGCCCTGTCATTCATCCCGTTCATTCCGGCCACCGAGATCGGAACCGTGCAACAACTCGTCTACGGGCTGGCAATGACGCTCCTCATGATCTTCCGCCCGGCCGGTCTCGCCGCGCCGTCGACGGGACGCCGCTGATGCCCGGGTCGCTGTTGTCGGTCCGCGGGCTCTCCAAAGAGTTCGGCGGGGTCAAGGCCATCCAGTCCGTCGACATGGACCTGGTCGAGGGCGTGGTCACGGCCCTCGTCGGCCCGAACGGCGCGGGCAAGACCACTCTGTTCAACCTGATCTGCGGGCACATCAGCCCGGATGCGGGGGAGGTGCAACTCGCCGGCCGCCCAATCCGGGGGGAGCGGCCGCATACGATCGCGCGGCTCGGGATCGCGCGCAGCTTCCAGGATCTACGGCTGTTCGGCCGGATGTCGGTGCGAGACAACGTCCTGTCGGCGCTCGAGCCGACCGCCTGGCTCTGGCAGCCCGGCGGCCGCCGCGCCGCGAGGGCCAGGCTCCACAAGACCGAGGCGGCGCTGGAACGCACCGGACTTTCGGCTCTGGCAGGGGCGCGGGCCGTCGACCTGTCTTATGCCGAGACCAAGTTCCTCTCGCTCGCCCGTATTCTGGTGACGGAGGCGCGGATCTGGCTGCTGGACGAGCCGGCCTCCGGCCTCGATCCGGTCTCGCGCGCCCGCTTCGTCGCGCTGCTCAAGGAGGCCGTCGCGGCCGGCGTGACGGTCTGCCTGATTGAGCACAATCTCGACATCGTCACCGAACTCGCCGACCGGATCGCCTTTCTCGACCGGGGTCGCAAGCTGGCCGAGGGCGAGCCGGCCGCGATCCTGCGGGATCCCGAGCTGATCGCCATCTATTTCGGGGAGCCGCGCCGATGAAACCTTCGGTCGATAAAGCCCTCGGCCGGGTTCGAGCGTCCGGCCCCGCTCCGTCGCCCGCTAGCCTCGTGCCGGCGATCGCGGTGGCGGGACTGTCGGCAGGCTATGGCGGCCGCCCGGTCCTGTCGGACTTGAGCATCTCCGTCCCGGAGAGCGAGGTGCTGTGCCTGATCGGGCATAACGGCGCTGGCAAGTCGACGCTGCTGAAGCTGCTCTTCGGACTGCATCCGTCGACGGGCGGAACGATCCGCCTGCGCGGGACGGAGCTGGTACCGCATCCAAGCGCCATGGCGGCTGCCGGCATCGCCTACGTTCCGGAGGGACGCGGCGTCTTCCCGGGTCTCACCGTCAAGGAGAACTTCCGGCTCGCCCTGTGGTCCGCCGGCCTCAAGGGCGGCGAGGCGGCGGCCCGGACCGAGGAGGTACTAGTCATCCTCCCGCGCATCAAGGAATTCTGGACCAAGCGCGCGGGCCAGCTCTCCGGCGGCCAGCAGCAGATGGTCTCGATCGGGCGGGCGCTGCTCTCGCGCCCCTCTATCCTGCTGCTCGACGAGCCCTCGATCGGGCTCGCACCGAAGCTGTTCCAGGACCTCATGGCCCCGATCCGCGCGCTGCAGCAGCAGCGCGGCATGACGATCCTGCTGGTCGAGCAGAATGTCGGCGAGGCCTTTGCGATCTCCGACAGCGTCGTGGTGATGAAATCGGGTCAGGTGATCGAGCGCGGCGTGCCGGCCGATTTCGCGGACCATGCCAGGCTCATGGAGCTGTTCTGACGCAAGGACATCTTGCGCCGGGGCGTGCCGGGCAGGTGCGGGCGCTCTGCCGCTCCACCGGAACGCCACGCTGCAGCGACGAGAGCAGCCCTGCGGCCGTCCGATCGACAGGAGGGATGACGATGAACTGGATCGAGACCGACGGCGTCGGCCTGCGCTACGAGCTGACGGGATCCGGAGCGGGCACGCTGGTCCTCATCCACGAGATGGGCGGCACGCTCGAGGGTTGGGACCTCGTCCTGCCACTCCTGCAGGGCTCCCGGGCTGTCCTGCGCTACGACACCCGCGGGGCGGGCCTGTCGACGAAGCTGCGCGGCACAGCGAGCCTCGACGCGATGGCCGACGACGTCGTCGCTCTGCTCGACGCGCTCGGCCGGAATGATTGGGTCACGGTCGCAGGTGGCGCAGTCGGCGGCGCCATCGCGCTGCACGTCGCGGGGCGTCACCCTGGGCGAGTCAGAGCCGTGGCCGCTCTCGGTCCCGCCACCGGGATCCCGGAGGAGCGGCGGCCCGCCATCCACGCCCATGCCGACCGGGTCGAGCGGGAGGGCATGATCGGCGTGGCCGACGACGAGCTCGCCCGGTCCTATCCGCAGAGCCTGCGGAGCGATGCCGCGCGCTATCGGCGTTTCCGGGCGCGCTGGCTCGCGAACGATCCGGGCAGCTACGCCGCGATCTACCGCATGCTGTCAGGGCTCGACATGGCCGCCGAGATCGCCGCCCTGCGTCTGCCGACGCTCTTCCTCGCCGGCACGCAGGACCCGTTGCGCCCGCCCGCACTCATCGAGCCCCTGTCGCGCACCGTAGCCGGCTCCCGCTTCGAGGCCATTGAGACGGGGCATTTCATGGCGACCCAGACTCCCGAGCGGGTGGCCGCTTCGCTCAACGGCTTCCTGGCCGCGACCGGCGGCTGAGTGACGCCCGGCTCGAACACTAAAGGTGAACCGACATGAAGCTGCACTGGTCGCCACGCTCGCCCTATGTCCGCAAGGTGCTGATCGCCGCCCACGAGATGGGTCTCGGGAGCCGCCTCGACTGCGTCCGCACCACCGTCTCGCCCTTCGCGCCGGCCGAGGACCTCTGGGACGACAACCCGCTGAACAAGCTGCCGACGCTCGTCCTCGACGACGGGACGGCGATCTACGACAGCCGGGTGATCTGCGAGCACCTCGACACGCTGCACGACGGACCCAGGCTGTTTCCGCAGGGCGGCCGTGAGCGCCTGACTGCGCTGCGCAACCAGGCCCTCGGCGACGGGCTCCTGGACGTGCTGATGATGCGGCTGATCGAGCGCCTGCGGCCCGAGGACCGGTGCTCGCCCGAGATCGTCGCATCGAACGAGCGCAAGACGGCGGCGGCGCTCGACCGGCTCGAGAGCGACGTCGCGCTGCTGACGTCCCGCCCGTACGACATCGGCCATGTCGCGATCGGTACGGCCCTCGGCTACGTCGACTTCCGCTTCGCGGGCGACGGGTGGCGCGATCGGCGCCCGAAGCTGGCGGCCTGGCATGTGGGCTTTGATGCGCGCCCCGCTGTCCGTGCCTGCCCCGTCCGCGACGACTCCTGAAGACACGCCGTCACCCCGCCATGGAGAACCCCATGATTCAGTCTCGCACCATCGGCGATGCCCGCGTCACCCGCGTCCTCGAATATTCCGGGCCGACGCACGACCCGGCCTTCCTGTTCCCCGACCTGCCTCAGGCGGAGCTCGACGCCGAGGCGCGCTGGCTCGCGCCCAACCACTACGTGCCGCACATGAACCGCCTGATCGTCACGATCCAGCTCTGGGTCGTGCATGCGGGCGGCAACGTCATCGTGATCGACACCGGCGTCGGCAACGGGAAGCCGCGGGGCGCGGCGCGGATGAACAATCTGAACGGCCTCGTCCTGCCCTGGCTCGAGGCCGCCGGCGCGGCCCCCGGCCAGGTCACCCACGTCGTCCACACCCACCTGCACAGCGACCATATCGGCTGGAACACGGTCAACGTTGACGAGCGCTGGGTACCGACCTTCCCGAACGCGCGCTACCTGGTGCCGAAGACCGATTTCGACCATTTCCAGACAGCTCTAGCCAAGGGCCCGGATCCGATCATCGACAATGCCTTCCGCGACAGCCTACTGCCCCTCGTCGAGGCGGGCCTAGTCGACTTCATCGGCGACGACACGCGGGAGGTTGCGGGCTGCCTCGCGGTCGAGCCGGTGCCGGGTCACAGCCCCGGCATGCTGAGCTATCGCCTGCGCTCGAATGGCGAGGAGGGCCTGTTCAGCGCCGACGTGTTCCACAGCCCGCTCCAGATTGCCCGGCCGGAGCTGAACACCCGCTACTGCATCTTCCCCGACAAGGCGCGCGAGAGCCGCGCGGCGCTCTTAGCCCGAGCCAGCGAACGTAACGCACTGATCATGCCAATGCATTTCGGCGCCCCCTACTGCGGCTACGTCCGCCGTGAGGGCGACGGCTACCGGTTCGAGGGCGCGGACTGGCCCGCGTTGGTGCTGCCGCGCTGAGCGGCGGCGACGACGATTGAATGACGAGCAG
The DNA here is from genome assembly GCF_001653715.1 of Methylobacterium platani. Lineage (GTDB taxonomy): Bacteria > Pseudomonadota > Alphaproteobacteria > Rhizobiales > Beijerinckiaceae > Methylobacterium > Methylobacterium platani. The sequence goes on along the minus strand of NZ_LWHQ01000074.1, from coordinate 69,269 downwards.
AGGAGCGCCGCGTGGCCAGAACCCCGAAACCGATCCGCTCAGATATCGCCTGGAGCACGTCCGACCGGATCACCGTCCGCGGCAAGAGCCTGCCGGACGAAATCCTGGGCCACATCAACCTCGGGGACATGGCGTTCCTGCAGCTCACTGGCCGGATGCCGACGCCCCAGCAATCGGCGGTGTTCAACGCTGTCGTCATCACGTTGGTGGAGCACGGCATTACGCCCTCGGCGATCGCGGCCCGGATGACCTATGCGGGGGCGCCGGAGTCACTTCAGGCCGCCGTCGCGGCCGGTCTGTGCGGCTTGGGAACGGTCTTCGTCGGCAGCATGGAGGGCGCCGCCCGCTTGCTCTACGAGATCATGCCCGAGGAGGCCGATGCGGACCTCGATGCCGTGGCCCGCGAGACTGTCGCCCGGTACCGGGCCGAGAAGCGGATCCTGCCGGGCTTCGGGCACCCGATCCACAAGCCGGTCGACCCGCGCACGCCGCGGCTCTTCGCAATTGCGGCGGAGAACGGCATGGCCGGGCGCTACGTCGACCTCATCCAACGCATCCACGCTGAAGCGGAGCGCGCCTCGGGCAAGCCGCTGACCCTGAACGCGACCGGCGCACTCGGGGCGCTCTGCTGCGAATTCGGCTTCCCATGGAGGATCGTGCGCGGCTTCGGCGTGATGGCGCGCGCCATCGGCCTCGTCGGCCACATCCTCGAGGAAGCCGAGAACCCCATGGCGATCGAGATTTGGCAGCGGATCGAGGACGAGGCCAGCAGCCACATGCGCCCGGCCTGAGCGCCGTCCGTCATCGGAGCATGATGAGGAGAAGGGGAAACCGGCTCTCCGGAAGCATCGTGCGCTGACAAAGGCACAGAGCACGTTGCTGTTTGCGAAAAAACAACGTGCTTTCGAGAAACAACGGCTCCTAGAGGCGAACGTGAACGACATCGTAGACGAACCTGACGACAGTCTCGCGGAGATCCGGGAAGAGGTGCGCAAGCTCTGCGCGCGCTTTCTTGGCGAGTACTGGCGCAAGCTGGACACGGTGCGCGGGTACCCGACCGAGTTCGTTCAGGCGCTGACCGAGGCCGGCTACCTATCGGTTCTCATTCCGGAGGAATACGGCGGATCGGGCCTCGGCCTCTCCGCCGCCGCCGCAATCCTCGAGACCGTGCAGGAAGAGGGCTGCAACGGCGCCGCCTGCCACGCCCAGATGTACATCATGGGGACGATCCTCCGGCACGGCTCGGAGGAGCAGAAGCGCCGCTACCTGCCGAAGATTGCGTCGGGCGAGTTGCGGCTCCAGGCCTTCGGCGTCACCGAGCCGACGAGCGGCACCGACACGACGGCTCTGCGCACCACGGCGCGCCGGGAGGGCGGACATTACGTGGTCAATGGCCAGAAGATTTGGACAAGCCGAGCCGAGCACTCAGACCTGATGCTGCTCCTGGCCCGAACCACGCCAAAGGATCAGGCCGCCAAAAAGACCGCTGGCCTGTCGACCTTTATCATCGAGATGCGCGACGCGCTCGGCAATGGCCTCTCCATTCGGCCGATCCGCTCGATGATGAACCACAATTCCTGTGAGGTGTTCTTCGACGGCCTGAAGGTGCCGGCCGAGAACCTGCTTGGTCAGGAGGGCCAGGGCTTCCGCTACATTCTCGACGGGATGAATGCCGAGCGGTTGCTGATCGCCGCCGAGTGCATTGGCGACGCCAAATGGTTCACGAAGCGGTCTGTCGCCTACGCCAAGGAGCGCACCGTCTTCGGGCGGCCGATCGGCCAGAACCAGGGCGTACAGTTCCCGATCGCGCGCGCCTATGCGCAGATGCGGGCGGCCGAGCTAATGGTGCGGGAAGGCTGCCGCCTGTTCGAGGCCGGAAGGACGCCCGGCGAGCAGGCCAACATGGCCAAACTCCTGGCCGCCGAGGCATCCTGGGCGGCCGCCGAAGCCTGCATCCAGACCCATGGCGGCTTCGGCTTTGCCGAGGAATACGACGTCGAGCGCAAGTTCCGTGAGACACGCCTGTACCAAGTCGCCCCGATCTCGACGAACCTCATCCTGGCCTACCTGTCCGAGCACGTACTCGGTCTGCCGCGCAGCTACTAAAAGTACGATGCACGCTCACGCGGACAGCAACAGGCTCTCGCACTGCACCGACACATGAGGAGTGCGGGAAGCCGCTTTTTTGCTCCGCATCATGCTCCGGGGCCGCATCCGATCACGAGACCACGCCCGCCGCGGCGCAGAGGGAGGGCGCAATGTCGGAACGCTACGAGACAATCACCTTGGACCGACCCGCCGATAACGTTCTCCTCGTCACGCTCAACCGGCCGGCCGCGGCAAATGCTCTAAACACCCGAATGGGCCTCGATCTGCTCGACCTCTTCACTGAAATGGCCGCAAGCCCGGAATTCTGCCGTGCGGTCGTCCTCACGGGCGCCGGACAGAAAGCCTTCTGCGCGGGCGGCGACCTCAAGGAACGGAACGGCCTCACCGATGCGGCCTGGCAGGCGCAGCACCTGATCTTCGAGCGCATGGTGAAGGCGCTCATCGATTGCCCAATGCCGCTCATTGCAGCCGTGAACGGTTCGGCCTACGGCGGCGGCTGCGAGATCGCGCTCGCCTGCGACTTCATCTATGCCGCACGGGGCGTGCGCTTCGCCCTTCCGGAAGTGACGCTCGGCATCATGCCGGGGGCGGGCGGGACGCAGACCTTGCCGCGCGCCCTCGGCGAGCGCCGCGCCAAGGAACTCCTGCTGACGGGACGCCCCTTCGCGGCCGAGGATGCCGCCGCCTGGGGAATGGTGAACCGCCTCTGCGATCCTGCCGCCCTAGTGTCCGACGCGATCGAGACCGCTTCGGCCATCGCCGCGAATGCGCCGATCGCGATCCGCCAAGCCAAGCGCGCGATGCACCACGGGCTGGGCCTGAGCCTCGCCGACGGCATGCTGTTCGAGGTGGAGGCCTATAACCGCATGGTTCCCACGGAGGACCGTCGCGAGGGCGTCCGGGCCTTCAACGAGAAGCGCAGGCCCGTCTTCGTCGGGCGCTGACATTCAGATCGTGCCGCACCCCAGCGAGGCCGGAACATAGGTCCTCAGGGACCGATGGACGAGGGACCACCTCATGAGCAGCGCCCGCCCCACCTTCAGCATGACGCCGCGCTCGCCCCGGCTCACGCTTCCGCCGTTGTCCTGCAATGCCCATTGTCACATCTTCGGCCCTGCCGCGACCTTTCCCTATGCGGTCCCGCGAGACGCCGCCCCGGCGGATGCGCCCAAGGACGTCTTCCTGGCGCTTCAGCGTCATCTCGGCCTCGATCGTGCGGTGATCGTCCAGACCCTCAATCACGGCTACGATCACGCCGCCGCCATCGAGACGATCCAAGCCGATCCCGACAATCACCGCGGTATTGCCCTCGTGCCGCTAGACGTCGCCGACGCCGAGTTAGCCAGGCTCAACGCTCACGGCTTCCGGGGAGCGCGCTTCCACCTGACGCACACGATGCCGGGGACGGAGACCATCGACGACATCGTGCGGTTCGGGGACCGCCTCGCGCGGTTCGGCTGGCATCTCCAGCTTCATATCAACGGCGAGCAGATCCCGGATTGCGCCGCCGCGATCCATCGTTCGGCCGTGCCCGTCGTGATCGACCACATGGCCGATCCCGATGCCTCGCCCGGGCTGTACCAGCCGGGCTTCATCGCCCTGCGGCGGCTCCTCGAGGACAAGAACGTCTGGGTGAAGATCAGCGGCTGCGACCGCGCCACGCGTGCAGGGCCCCCCTACACTGATACGATCCCTTTCGTGCAGTCCCTCATGGCGCAGGCGGGCGACCGCGCTGTGTGGGGCACGGACTGGCCGCACACCAAGCTCGACGGCCCAATCCCGGATGACGGTCTCCTGGTCGACCTCCTCGGCGACATGATCCCCGATCCCGCCGAGCGGCACCGCGTGCTCGTCGACAACCCCGGTCAGCTCTACGGCTTCCCGTAAACACGTCCCAACGCGATACGAGACCTGACAATGACGATCCTCATCACAGGTGCCGGCGGCCATATCGGGCGGCGACTCGTCGATGCGCTCGCGGCCCAGGGCGAGACCGTGGTCGCGGTCGATATTTTCGACCTGCATCGCACGATCGACCGACCTGATCACGTGACGTTCCGGCGCGGCAGCGTCGCCAACATGAGCGAGGTGCTCGACGTCATTAAGACCCACCGCGTGGAGCGCATCTTCCATCTTGGCGCGATGCTCAGTGTCGTATCCGAAAGCAATCACTGGGAGTCGCATCAGATCAACGTGCAGGGAACGATGAACGTCCTCGAAGCGTCCCGTATCCTCGGCATCAAGCAGGTCTTCTTCGCCAGCAGTCGCGGTACTTACGGCCTCGACACCGGCGACGTCGTAGACGATTTCACCGTCCAGCGCCCGACACTGTTCTACGGCTCCGGCAAGCTTTACGGAGAGGGTGTCGGCCGCTGGTACAGAGCGAAGTTCGGGCTGGATTTTCGGGCTCTGCGCTACCCCACAATGATGGCGCCAGGGGTGCGTACGGCGGGACATTGGGCCCCATTGATGATCGAGGACGCCATCCAAGGCCGCGCTCACGTTGCGCAGGCCTCCCCATCCGATCTCGGAGCCTTCCTCCACGTGTCGGACGCAGTCCGCGGGACCTTGGAAATCATGAACGCATCTGCCGAGCGTGTCCCGCGGGTGGTCTACAATTTAGCTGGGATTCAAAACCTAACTTCAGCGCTGGAGATGGAGGCCGCTCTAGTCCGTCGTTTCCCCGAATTCACTGTCAAGTATGAACGAGAGAACGGGCCGCGCGCGACGTACAGCAAATTCAGCGACTCCCAGGCGCGGCACGATTGGGGTTGGCGTCCCGAAATTGACGATCTTGATAAGTTGATCTCAGCTTTTGAGAGAGATGCGTCCAATTAATCAATACTTAGTTGATGCGAGAACAAAGCCGCGCCAATGCGGATCAAATACTTATAATAAAACACCTCGACCTGCTCGACCTATATAATCCCGAAGATGACTGGATTTTCGTAGCGCGTGCTCTTGACGTGCGAAGCGATGACGGAGTTGCGGTTGGTGCCTGCGCGGTTGCTGGTCCATCGAGTGCCGAAGTGTGGGAGCGTGGTCGTCGGATCGCGAGGTTCGATCCTGAACCCCGCGACGCCGTGACAGCTCGGGGTGATCCGCGAACCTCAGGCAGGTCGGCGGTGATCATGCGCCCGCCGATCAGAATGCCTCGATCCGCGGTGAAACTCTCCAGCTGTTTTTCACCTCACCTGTGCTGCTCTTCGCCTCATCCGATCAGTCGGACGGCCTTGCCTTTGTCGATCTCGGCCTCGTTGTAGTAGCGCGCTGCCTGCTGCACCGAGCGGTGCTGCGACAGCTGCATCGCCTCGGGCAACGGGACACCCTGCCGTCCAGCCTCGGTCATGAACCCTGAGCGCAGCCCATGGGCTGAGAACAGTGCCGGGTCGAGGCCTACCCGGGCGCATCGTGCTTTGAGGATCGCGTTCACGCTCTGCGGATCAAGCCCCACCGATCCGAGCCGACCCCAACGGTCGATGCGCCGAAACACCGCTCCGCTCTCGATCTTTGCGAGCGCCAGCCAGTCGAGCAGAGCGGTGGCGACACGCCCGATCACCACCACCCGGGCATCGTCCTCCGCCGTCGTAGTCTTCGTGCGCCCGAGCCGGATCGTGAGCTTCGGCACGGTAGGGCTGTCCGGATCGGCCGGATCGCGCGGCACGGGAGCGTCGTGCATCAGGTCCTCGACCCGTAAGCCCGCGACCTCAGCCCGCCGGCGCCCGCCGGACGCGAAGGCGACCAGCAGCAGCGCACGATCGCGCATGTCGACCAGCCGATGCTCGTACAGGCAGGTGGTGAGCAATTTCTCGATCACCGCGGCGGTGACCGCCCGCTGACTCTTACGAGCGCGAGGCCGCCGGTTCGCCCGCACGGCCAACGATAGGGCGGTGCGCAGGCGCGGAGCCTTGAAGGGACCTTCGACCCCGCGGAAGCGGTGCAGGGTCGACCAGTGGGCGAGACGCCGACGCACGGTCGAGACCGCGTGCGGTCCGGCGACTCGCAGTAGGCCGCGGGCCCTCAGATCATCCTCGACCGCGCCGGGCATGCCATGACGGGGATCGCTCTCGCGCTCGGCCGGATCCCAGAGGTGATGGGCGACGAACTTCAGCGCCAGGGCCTCGGTGGCAGGCCAGGGCAGGGGATGACTGGTTGCAGCCAGGCACCAGGCCTCGAGGTAGCTGAGGTCGGAGGCGAGCGCCCGCAGCGTGTTGGCGCCCATGCCGGAGCGGGCAAGGTGCTTGAGGGTGGCAGCGTCCTCGTCGGTGAGGAGGACAGCCAGTCGCTCGCGAGCGTCGAAGGGCAGAAGTCCGGCGAGGGCGTCAAGGTCACGCTCCCGGGCAAGGGTCGGATCCGGGGGGAGGGCAGGGGAGAGATCCGACATCGCAGGCAGGCTTCCGAGGGCATTTGGATCGCGTTCAAGCCGATTTTCGAACCTGCGTCCATCATCATCGATAAGAGTACACGACCAGCGCTATCAGAACCCGACCGGCTTCCTCGGCGCGGGCCTCGCCGTCTATGGCGGCGTGCGCGTGACCTCGTTCTAGAGACGGGCGCGAATGCGGGCGTTGCGCCTTCTCGGGGTCATGGGTGGTATAGCTACCTCCTTGGCTGCCAGTCCGGCACCGGCACGGGAGAACCCTGCCGTGCCGGGCTGGCCGTCGCGGATCGTCTCGTTGAACCTGTGCGCGGACGAGCTCGTGCTGAGGCTGGCCGATCGCGGGCAGGTCGCGGCGGTGACCTACCTCGCCGGCGATCCGCGCGGCTCGACCGTGGCGGCGCAAGCCGCCGGCGTGCCGGTCACACGGGGTCTCGCGGAGGAGATCGTGGCCTTGAAGCCCGACCTCGTCATCGCCGGAGCCTTCACTACCCGCACCACGGTCGGGCTCCTCAAGCGGATCGGCTTCCCGCCGCTCGAACTCGGCGTACCGGCCAATTTCGACGGCGTGCGCGCCCAGATCCGCCAGGTCGCAGCGGCCGTCGGCCATCCGGAACGCGGGGAAGCGATGGTGGCGGAGCTCGACGCCACCCTCGCGCGCGTCGTGCCGGCCTCCCGCCGTCTGCGCGTCCTGGTCCTGCGCCCGAACGCCTTCACGGTCTCGCCCGGCAGCCTCGGCGACGCGATCATCCGAGCCGCCGGCCTCGTCAACGTCGCCGCCGAGATCGGCCGCGACCGCACCGGCTCGGTGCCGCTCGAGGCCGCTGCCCTGGCCGATGCCGACCTCGTCGTCGTCGACGCCGGTGAGACGGGCACGCCGTCCCTCGCCGACGCCCTACTGCACCACCCAATCCTTGAGAGGCTGCGCGCGCAGGGGCGCACGGTTCCGATCCCCAACCGCCTCTGGACCTGTCCCGGTCCGCAGGTCGCCGAGGTCGTCGTCCGGCTCGCGGCCGCAGCGAGAGCGCGCACCCCGATGAAGACCCCATGAACGCTCCGATGTCCTTCGTGACACGAACGACGCCGCAGGCCAGCAGCCGACGCCTCGTCGCGGGGTTGGTCCTCCTGACGGCGATCCTGATCGTCGCCTCTGTCGCGGTCGGCTACGCCGCTCTCGATCTCCCGGCAGCCCTCGGCGACTGGCTCGCTGGCCGCTCCACCCTCCCGGCCCTGGTCCTGATGGAGTTGCGCCTGCCCCGTGCGCTCCTCGGTGCGCTCGTCGGCTTCAGCCTCGGTCTGACCGGGGCGGTGATGCAGGGCTACCTGCGCAATCCGCTCGCCGACCCGGGCATCCTCGGCATCTCGTCGGCCGCCGCGCTCGGGGCGGTGGTGGTGTTCTACGGCGGGCTCGCCGGCAGCCTGACGCTCGCCCTGCCGCTCGGCGGCATCGCCGGCGCGGCCCTCGCGGCGCTCGGCGTCAACCTGCTCGCCGCCCGCGGCACCGGCACACTCGGGCTGATCCTCGCCGGTGTCGGTCTGTCGAGCCTTGCCGGCGCGCTGACGGCGCTCGCCCTCAACCTCGCGCCCAATCCCTACGCCGCCCTGGAGATCGTGTTCTGGCTGATGGGCTCGCTCGCCGACCGCAGCATGGATCACGTCTGGCTCTGCCTGCCGCTGATGATCCTGGGCTGGATCCTGATGCTCTCGACCGCCCGCGCCCTCGATGCCCTGGCGCTCGGCGAGGACACGGCCGCGAGCCTTGGCTTCGACCTCGTCTCGGTTCGCATCCGCATCGTCACCGGGGCGGCTTTGGCGGTGGGCAGCGGCGTCGCGGTGAGCGGAGCAATCGGCTTCGTCGGCCTCGTCGTTCCCCACCTCGTGCGGCCGCTGGTCGGAGCCCGTCCCGGAGCCAGCCTGTGGCCGAGCGGGCTCCTCGGCGCGGTCTTGGTGCTCGGCGCCGACCTCGTCGTGCGCCTGCTGCCGACGCGGCCCGAGCTGAAGCTCGGCGTCGTCACGGCTTTGGTCGGGGCGCCGTTCTTGATCGCGCTGCTGTTCCGGCAGGGGCGAGGTCGATGAGGCTGTCCGCCGAAGAGCTTAGGGTCCGGCTTCAGGACCGTTCCATCCTCGACGGGGTCTCGCTGTCGGTGGAGGCCGGCGAGTTCGTCGGCCTCGTCGGCCCGAACGGGGCGGGCAAGACCACGCTCATGCGGGCGCTTGCCGGACTCGTGCCGCCATCAGCCGGCCACGTCCTCCTCGACGGCCGGCCTCTGTCCGCGATCTCCCGGGATGAGCGGGCACGCCGCCTCGCTGTTCTGGTTCAATCGGCCGGGATCGGCTGGCCGATGCGCGTTTCCGAGGTCGTCGCCCTCGGGCGCCTGCCGCACCGGCGCGCCTTCGCAGGCCCGAGCGAGGCCGATCACGCCGCGGTCGCCCGGGCGATGGCGCGCGCCGACGTCACCCACCTGCGCGAGCGGACGGAGCCGAGCCTGTCTTCGGGCGAGCGGATGCGGGTGCTGCTCGCCCGCGCGCTCGCGGTAGAGGCCGAGATCCTCCTCGCCGACGAGCCGATCACCGCCCTCGACCCGGCCCACCAGCTCGACGCGATGAGTCTCCTGCGCGGGATCAGCCGCGCTGGCACCGGCGTTGTCGCTGTCCTGCACGACCTCACCCTGGCCGCCCGCTTCTGCGACCGGCTCGTGGTGCTGAGCGAGGGCCGGATCGTCGCCGACGCGAGGCCCGCCCTTGCCCTGACCGATCCGCTGCTGCGGGCCGCCTTCGGCATCACGGTCCTGCGCGGCACCGACGCCGACGGCACATCCTACATCCTGCCCTGGCATCGCTCGGGGCGCCTCCGGGAGGACGACCATGACCCAGCCGGCCAAGACCGCTCCTGAGCATAAGACTGCTCCTGACCGCGACGCCGTCGAGGCGCTGCTGCGGGACTCCTTGCGCGATCCGGGCACGGCCTGGAGTCTCGGCAGCTTCGGGGCGATCGCCGAGTTCATGCGTGATCCCAACGAGCCCGTCTCCGCACTGCCCGACGATCGCCTCGGGATGGCGACGGCCCGCGGGGCCATCGCGTTGCGGCCCGACCCCGACCTGCGCCCGGTCGCCTACGAGACGGCGGTCGCCTCCGGCTGGAACCACGCGGTGGCGCTCTGCCTGCCCGAGGGTGCCTGTGCCATGAACCGGCGCGGCGTGGTGACGGAACTCGGCCCCGATCACGAGGCGGCCCGGCCCGAGGACCGCGACGGGGTGCTGTTCGATCTCGGCCTCGATCTCTTCGCCATCGACGCCTGTGTACGGAGCTGCGATCCCGAGGTCGTCGCCTGCCTGCGGGCGGGGGCCGGGCGGCCCCTGTTCGCGCCCGGAAACCCGATCGGGCCGCGCCTCGTCGCCATGAGCCCCCACCGGGTCTTTCTCGCGCGCTTCGGTCGCATCGAGGTCTACGCCCCGATCCCGCCCTCCGGCGGCACCAGCCCGGAGGGACCGCACACCCACGTCCTGCCGAAGCTCCTGCGGAGCGGACGCACTCACGCCGCAACGACCCCGATCCCGGCCGGCCTCGTGCCCTGCGCCGCCCTGCACCCGGCCCATCCCTACAAGGACATGCAGGGGCAGCGCATCGCCTTCGATCCCGAGCGCCTGGCGGCGTTCCAGGTGCTGCTGCAGCTCTGGGGCGATCCGGCGCTGGTCGCCGTCAAGCACGGGGCCGAGGATCACGGCGGCGCGGTATCGAGCCGGCACGCGCAAGGAGCCCGGCGGGTGGCGGAGGCGCAGAGCCGCTACCTGCGCGGCGAGACCGTCGAGGCCGGCCCCGGCGACGATGAGGACGAGGCCGCCGACATCCACGCCTGACCATGTCCCCGATCGTCGAGGGTGGGCTGATGCCCCGCCAGCGGGTCGTCGGCCTGATCGGTTGTCCGGGGGCGGGCAAGACGACCTACGCGCGCCGGTTCGATCCGCGCGAGGGTTGGGTGCACCTCACCCTCGACGACCTGCGGCAGGCGCTCTGGCCGCCCGACCGCCAGATGTACTGGGAGGTGCGGCGCGGTGGCTACGACGGCGAGGCGCAAGCCCTGCTGCACCGGGTGAAGGAGGCGGCGCTGCAAGCCGCCCTCGCGCAGGGCTTCAGCGTGGTGATGGCCGACACCCACCTGACGCGCGAGGTCTTCGCGCGCGAGCTCGCGATCGTCGAGGCACACGGCCTCGCCGTCGAGTGGAAGCTGTTCGACGTGCCCTGGGAGGTGCTGGTGGCGCGCAACAAGGCGCGGGGCCGGCTCGACCCGGCCCACCGCCAACCCGAGGACGTTCTCCGGCTGACCTACGAGGCGTTCCGGGCACCGGACGCTTGGTGGCGGACGCTGCCCGCTGACCGGATCGAGGTCATCCCGGTCTGAATGACACCCTTGCTCATCGTCTCGTAAGGCGGCAGTTCCGTGGACCAAACCAGCGACGTCATCCTCAAGCCGACGCTTCTCTATCGGCTGCGGCTGCTTGCCGGGGCACCACGTTACTACGCCGCCACCGCGACGACGAAGCAGTTGCTGAAGCTAGGCTTGATCGAAGCGACAGGACGCGTCCATCCATAGTCGCAGTTCTGCGAGTACATCTTGACCGCGGCGGGCCGCCGGTCCCTTGCACAGCGAGAGAATGAAAATCAGTGATGTTGAGCACCTTTTGGCGTAATTTCATGCAATCTCCTGCACTCGATATAACCACTTCGTTGGCCGGTAGTAGTATTCGTACATATGATAAATTGAAAAAATATCTATAATATTTCGTGCGTGGATGGTTGCCCGCTCAAGTCGCTGTGAGGCCTGGGACAGGGACAGCTCGTCAAACCTTTGTGCTGGGCTCGGCCTGCGTGTCAGGCGCGGGTAAAGTTCGTTCACAAGAGTGTGCCATCGATCGATTTTTGAGTACCCAGAGCGCTGATTCATGCACCGGTACTGTGCCTGAGAGATCACACCTGCTTGGATCGTCCACGATACGATTGACGGTCAGGATCGCGGCTGTAATACGTCATTAGGACGGTTCCTTTCGGGGATAAAAAGGGAACGCGGTGAGGGTACGAGCCCGATGCCGCGGCTGCCCCCGCAACTGTGAGCGGCGAGCCCACCATCACCTTACGTCACTGGGGACGCAAGACCTCCCTGGGAAGACGATGGCGGGCGGCGACCCGTGAGCCAGGAGACCTGCCGTCAGCCGTGGTCACATGTGGGCCGTGCCGGACGGGGTGTATCGGTGCCTCCACAGTGACGTGCCACAGCCATGAAGGCTCTTGACGTGCGCGTCTCTTATCCCTGGTTCCTTGCGGCACTTGCCGCTGGCTTCCCTGTCCCTGCCCTGGCGCAAGCCGCCGGCGAGATCCGCCTCGACGAGATCGAGGTTGCCGCACCCCCGCCTGCCTCCACTGGCGCCGCCGCCAGCGCAGGCTATCCCGGCGGTATCACCGGGATCGGCGGCGCCTTGCGCCCGGTCGAGGCGGCGAGCGCCGGTGTCATCAGCGGCGCAGCGATCAACAGCCGCCCGGTTACCCGCCCGGGCGAGGTGCTGGAGGCGGTGCCGGGCCTGATCGTCACCCAGCATTCCGGCGAGGGCAAAGCCAACCAGTTCTTCCTACGCGGCTTCAATCTCGACCACGGCACCGACATCGCCATCCACGTCGACGGCATGCCGGTGAACATGCGCACCCACGCCCACGGCCAGGGCTACGCCGATCTCAACTTCCTGATCCCCGAACTCGTCGGCGCGGTCGAGTTCCACAAGGGCCCGTACTTCGTCCGCGACGGCGACTTCGCCTCCGCCGGCTCGGTGCGGATCGACTATCTCGACAAGCTCGACCGCAACATCGCGCTCACCACGCTGGGCAGCTTCGGCTACAGGCGCGGGCTCTCGGCCGCTTCCGTACCGCTCGGTGCCGGCAACCTGCTCGTCGCCGGCGAAGCGCAGACCTATGACGGGCCATGGGTCGTGCCCGATGCCCTTCGCAAGCTCAACGGCGTTGCCCGCTACAGCCAGGGCACCGCCACGGACGGGTTCGCCGTCACCGGCATGGCCTATTGGGCGAAGTGGAACGCCACCAATCAGATCCCGGAGCGGGCGGTCTCCGAGGGGATCATCGGCCGTTACGGCACCCTCGATCCGACCGATGGCGGTGACACCGGGCGCTTCTCGCTCTCCGGGCGCTGGAGCCAGTCGGATGCCGGCGGCGTCACCCGGGCCTCGGCTTACGTGATCCGCTACCAGATGAATCTCTGGAACAACTTCACCTACTTCCTCAACGATCCCGTCAACGGCGATCAGTTCAGGCAGCGCGACAGTCGCGTGCTCGGCGGTGGTGAGATCTCCCGCGTCTTTCAGGGCGACCTGTTCGGGTTGCCGATGGAGAACGAGATCGGTGTGCAGACCCGTACCGACGACATCCGGGTCGGCCTGTTCAACACGACCGCGCGACAATATCGCTCGACGGTGCTCGATGACCGGGTGCTGGAGGCGAGCGCCGCCTTCTACTACGAGAACCGGGTGCGCTGGACCGACTGGTTGCGCACCAGCGTCGGCTTCCGGGCTGACGGTTACTATGCCGACGTCCGCTCCGACACGCCGGCCAACTCCGGCAAGGCTCGCGACGGCATCGTCAATCCGAAGCTCGGGGCGGTGTTCGGGCCGTGGCTCGATACCGAGTTATACGTGAACTATGGCGGCGGCTTCCACTCGAACGACGCACGCGGCGTCACCGCCACAGTCGACCCGGTCAGCCCGCTGTTCAACATCTCCCGCTCGCCGTTCCTGGTGCCCTCGACCGGCTACGAGGTCGGGATCCGCAACCGCTCGATCGGCGGGCTGGAGACCAGTCTCGCCCTGTTCCGGCTCGACTTCGCCTCCGAGAACCTGTTCCAGGGCGACACCGGCACCACCGAGCCGAGCCGGCCGACCCGCCGCTTCGGCATCGAGTGGAGCAACCACTACGCCGTCACGCCCTGGCTGGCGCTCGAAGGCGACCTGACGATCACCAATGCCCGGTTCTCCGACCGCGATCCGGTCGGCCAGCGGGTGCCGGAGGCGCCGACGACCATCGCCTCGGCCGGCATCACCTTCGGCGAGGGCCTGGGCTGGTTCGGATCCTTGCGCTTCCGCTACTTCGGACCGCGTCCCCTGATCGAGGACAACTCGGTGCGCTCGAAGCCAACGGCACTCCTCAACGGCCGGGTCGGCTACAACTTCGACAATGGCGTCAGCCTCTCCCTCGACGTGCTGAACTTGACGAACGCCAAAGCCGACCAGATCACCTACTACTACGTGTCCCGCCTGCCGGGAGAGGACGCTGCCGGCGTTGCCGATCGGCACTTCCACCCGGTCGAGCCGACGGCCGTTCGACTGACCCTGGCCGGCCGGTTCTGACGCCCGATCTCCTTCGCCTGGAAGGATTACCTCATGCGCACCCTTGCCGCTTCGATCGGCCTGCTGACGGTTTTGTGGATCGGCCCGGCTGCGGCTCACGGCTGCCATCGCGGCTGGCAACAGGCGCCTGTCGAGGGCTGGCACAGCCACGGTCTCAAGTGTGATGCCCGCAAGGGCCTCGGGGTCTCACGCCGAGGCAAGGCCCACGGCCGCCGGGCGGCTTGATCCACTCCTCTGAGCTTTACCCGGGCTTGAACCGGGTGGCCTGACCGGCGCGAGCGTCTGGTTGTCCGGATGCTCGCGGACGGGTCAGCATTCATGGCATCAGGACGATGAAATCCCGCGACACACAGCGAGACGACGTCGGCTCGGGCGAAACGGCCGCGCTTCAGGGGAATCACGTTCGGCGCTTGATCGGCAGGTAGGAATCCATCGTCGGAGAGAGATGGCCTCGCTCGAAGCGCACGCCGAACACACGATCGAGCTCCGGCGAGACCGCGACCGTAGCGGCGGCCCCGTCGCATAGGATCCGGCCGCGTTCCAGCAGCACGAGCCGGTCGCAATCGAGGACCGCACGATCGAGGTCGTGCAGGACGACGACCACGATCCCGTGCCGGGCCCAGTCCCGCAGGCGGCGCATCAGGTCGAGGCGATGGCCGATATCGAGGCTCGCGCCGGGCTCGTCGGCAAGGACGACGTCCGGCCTGGCGACGAGGGTGGCCGCGAGCAGCGCCCTGGCCTGCTCGCCGCCGGAGATCTGCGACCAGCAGCTTTCGGCGAGTCCGGCGAGATCGTGGTCGTGCAGAATATCCGGGATCGCGAGCGAGGCGCCGGGACGGCGGCTTGCGCCGAGCTCGATCACTTCCCGGACGGTGTAGTCCCAGGCCGGCTGGAAGCTCTGGGGCAGGTAGCCGATGCGGCGGCCGCGCTCGGGGGGCGGAATGTCGGCGAGCGGCGCCCCGTCGAGCGTGACGCGGCCGGCGGCGGGACGCAGCAGGCCGGCGAGGGCGCGCAGCAGCGTCGACTTTCCGGCTCCGTTCGGCCCGATCAGCCCGACGAGGCTCCCCGGGGCGAGATCGACCGATACGGCGTCCAGCAGGCGGCGAGGGCCGGCCGTCACGACGAGGTCGTCCGCGCGAAGCCGGGTCATGCCCGCATCCGCTGGCGCAGGAGGAACAGGAAGAAGGGGCCGCCCGCGGCCGCCGTCACGAGCCCGAGCGGGATCTCCGCCGGCGGCAGTGCCGAGCGGGCGAGTCCGTCGCAGACCATGACGAGGAGCGCGCCGATGGCGGCCGAGACCGGCAGCAAGCCGCGATGGCGCGGCCCGACCCACCAGCGGGCCACGTGCGGCGCGGTCAATCCCACGAAGGCGACGAGGCCGCCATAGGCCACCGCCAGGGCGACGGTGGCGGCGCCGACCAGGATCGCCCGGGCGACGAAGCGTGCCGTGTCGAGACCGAAGGCCTGCGCCTGATCCTCGCCGAGGCCGAGGAGGTCGAGGCCGTGCGCAAGGCGCAGGCTTGCCCCGAGGGCGAGGCCCGAGAGTCCGGCGAGCCAGGCCAGCCCCTCCCAGGTCGGCGTCTGGACGCCCCCCAGCGTCCAGCTCAGCACGACCTGGAGGCTGACGCTCTCGTCGGAGAGGGCGAGCATCAGGAAGGAGCGGACCGCCCCGAGCATCGCCGCGACCGCGACACCGGCGAGCAGCAGGCCGGCGGCATCGCGCGTGCCGGCCCCCCGGGCGACGGCAAGGACCATGAGAGTCGCCCCCCAGGCCCCCAGGAAGGAGAACCCGCCGAGCGCCAGGGAGGAGGGCAGGCCGAGGGGAACGAGCAGCGCCACCGTCGCCCCGATCGCCGCGCCGCCGGCCGAGCCGAGCAGGTAGGGTTCGGCGAGGGGATTGCGGAACACGCCCTGGAAGATCGCTCCGCCGAGCCCCAAGAGGCTGCCGACCAAAGCGGCGGCAAGGACGCGGGGCAGCCGCCACTCGAGGAGCAGGCGCGAGCGGAGATCCTCGGCGCCGCCGAGCGCCCGGACAATCCGGGCTGGCCCGGCCCAGTCGTGCCCGGCCGCGATGCCGAAGGCGAGCGCGAGGACGAGGAGCGGCAGGAGCCGGCTCGCGATGCGCAAGGGGATGCTCATGGATGGCGCGCGCTCATGGATGCCCTTCGGGGTTCGGGTGCAGGAGCGCTGCGAGGCGCTCGATCCCGTCCACGGTGCGCGGCCCGGGGATCAGGAATTCGGCGCGCGGCACGACATGCGCCCGGCCTTCGCGAACCGCGCGCATGTCGCGAAAGCCGGGCCGGGCCGTCAGCTCGCGCAGCTCGGCGTCGCGGCCCGCCAGGAGCAGGACGTCCGGATCGGCGGCGAGCAGGGCCTCCGGCGAGACCTGGGCGAGACTGCCGGATCCGGTCAGCGCCAGGCAGCCCCCGGCCCGGGCGACGGCATCGGCCGTGTAGGTGCCCGCCCGTGCAGCGAGGACGAGCCCGTTCCCGAGCCGCCCCGTCACCAGGACGAGGCGCGGGCAAGGCCGCCCCGCGACCACACCGGCGACTCGTGCGAG
This sequence comes from Methylobacterium platani, assembly GCF_001653715.1. Taxonomy (GTDB): domain Bacteria; phylum Pseudomonadota; class Alphaproteobacteria; order Rhizobiales; family Beijerinckiaceae; genus Methylobacterium; species Methylobacterium platani. Next base: position 52,818 of record NZ_LWHQ01000074.1, on the reverse strand, counting down.
ACGGACCGCCAGGGTGTCGGCGACGGCGGTCCCGCGCGCAGGCTCCCCGGTCGCCCGTCCGACGAGGCGGATGTTGTCGAGGACCTCGCCGAGGGTGCGGCTCGTCAGGACGAGGGTGGGCACGCCGAGCCGCTCCATCGGGGCGAGCAGGAGATGCGCCGCTTGGCGCGCCGGTGTGACCAGAACCAGGTCGGGCTCCTGGCCCACCACGGCATCCACCGAGAAGCCGAGCCGGCCGCCGACGACGGGCTTCGCCGCCGCCTCCGGTGGGTAGCGGGTCAGCGCGTCGATGCCGACGATCCGATCGGTCAACCCGAGGGCTGCCACCAGCTCGGTGTTCGACGAGAAGATCGTCACGATCCGGCGCGGCGGCGCCGGCAGGACGACGTGCCGCCCCAGCGCATCAACGAGGTGGATCGGCTCGGGCCGGGCGGGGCGCGCAGCGACGAGCGTGGCGGCGAGGCCGAGGAGCACGAGGCAGACTTGTATTGGCACGCCAACGCTTCGTCTGCCTCGTTGGTGGTCGTGTCGCAGATTTTCGCCGCAAAACCGGTGACCACTTTTGCGAAATCTGCTTCGGCCCCAGAGGATCGCGACGCGCATGGTCAGAACCGGGCCTGGAGGCCGATCTGCACGTCGCGGCCCGGCGCAGAGGTGCCGCCGCCACCATTGTAGAAGCGCAGGTCGGCCAGCGTCGGCTGCTGTCCGGCGATGGCGATGAAGAGCGGGTGGTAGTTCACGTCGAACAAGTTGCGCACCTGCGCGAACAGCTTCACTCCCGGCATCACATCGACCTCGCCGCGCAGGTTGACCAGCACGAACGGGTCCTTGCGCCAGATGTAATCTCGGTACGGCTCCGCCGCTGGCACGCGCAGGTTCTCCTCGGTGTTGTACCAGACCGGGCCGTTCAGCACGCCTTGGACCTGGATTGTCCAGGGATACCGGATGCCGGCCTGCCCGAAGCGGGTGCCGAGCGCGAGCTGGTACTCGTAGACCCGCTCGACCCGATATGTATTGGCCGTCGGCACGGCACGCGCGCCCTCGTCCTTCATGTCGAAGTTGTAGTTGCCATTGGCATAAGCCCGCCAGTGCCACACCCCCGGCTCCCAGCCAATGGACCGGATCATGTCGGTCTCGTACTGGACCTCGATGCCCCGGATGACGACGTCACCTGGATTGTTGATATAGTCCGATGTATTGGAATTCGCGCCGCGCGAGCGGGTGGTGATGCGGTCCGAGATGATGTTCTGGAACAGTGCCACGTCGAGCCGGGACGCGCCATGAGTCAGGGTCGTGCCGACCTCGACCTGCTCGCTCGTCTCGGGGCGGATGGCCGGGTTGCCGAAGATCCGGCCGCCGCCGAAGGTGTTGTAGTCCGCCGCGATCTCCGTTGCCGTTGGTGCGCGGAAGCCCGAGGAGGCACCGACCCGGAACGCGGCCCAATCGGTCGCCTTGTAGGTGGCGCCGACCGAGTAGGTCGTGGCTTCGTAGGGCCGCGCGCCGTTGATCTGGCCGGTCAGGTAGGGAGTAAAATCGAAGCTTGTCGTGCCGTAGGTCTGGCGCACGCCGGCGCGCAGCACCAGCCGGTCGTCGAGCAGGCGCTGCGTGTCCTCCAGGTAGAGGGCGTGGAACTGGTCGGTCTGGTTGTTGTCCTGCGGTGAGACCTGGGCGAGAGGATTCCCCGGCACGCCGGCTCGTAAGCGGTCCGAGCGGAGCCGGCTCGTTTCCCAATCCCAGCCGAGCAGCACGTCGTTGCCGGAAAACAGGTTGAAGCGCGGCTGGAAGCGGGTGCCGAGGATGTCGAGGTCGCGGGTGTTGAAGTCCGCGCGGGTGCCCGGCACCGGCAGCCCGGTGCCACCGCGCTGGATCGGCGAGGCCCACTTGAAGCGGTCCTCGTCGGTGACGCTGTAGACCTGCGCGAACAGGCTCGCCCGGCCATCCTCGGTTCGTCCGGTATAGCTCGCGTCGAAGGAGCCGTTGATCCGGTCGTCGCGGCTATAGAGGTTGCCGCCGGAGCCGCGGAACCCGACACCGTAGATCCCGTCCGTGCGCAAAGTGAATTCGACGCGCTGGTTCGGGTCGATCTGGAGGCCGAGCGCCCCAGCGATCCCCATGCGGTTCCACTGGGTGTTGGCCATGCGGTCGCCGGAGCCACCATAGTAATCGTCGCGCTTGGCGCCCGAGACGCCGAGATAGTAGTCGAACGGCCCGACCACGCCACCGGTCTGAGCGCGTCCCTGGGCGAGGCCCCAGACGCCGCCGATGCCCTCGACCAGGGTGCCGGGCGCGGTCCGCCCGGTCTTCAGGATGATGTTGATCACGCCGCCGATGTTCTGGCTGCCGTAGATCACCGAGGAGGGACCGCGCACGATTTCGATGCGCTCGACATCTGCGATCGAGAGCTTGGACAGGTTGGCGGTGCCGGCGCGCCGGCCGTTCATCAGTACCAGGACCTGGCTGCGGAAATCCTTGCCCTGGCCGTCGGTGGCGCCACCACGGATGTTGATCGAGGTCTGGCCCGGGGTCCATTCCGAGAAGAAGCCGACGGCGTTCTCGGCGAGAACGTCGGTGACGGACTTGCCCGTGGAGTTCTCGATCATCGTGTGGTCGATGACCTGCACGGTGCCGGCGATTTCGGAGCGCGGCTCCGGCCGGCCGGTGGCGGTGACCACGATCTCGTCGAGGCGAAGGTTGGCCTGGTCCTGTGCGAAGGCGAGAGCCGGCAGCACGCATCCGCTCGCCAGCGCGAGCATCCGGAGATGGCGGGGCATCACGAGTTTGTCCTCCATACGAGAACGGCCGAGCTGCGCGGGACGCTGAGGCGATGGCCGCCGGGAACCGGCTCGGCCTGGGCCGCGAGATGGCCGGACAAGGCGGGCCGGCGCGGGTCGTCGGCCTCCCAGCCGAGCCGGCTGGCGAGGTAGGCGGCGATCCCCGGCACGCTCGGCACGATCGCCCGGAAGGTCCAGTCGACCCGGGCGACGATCGCCGGATGGTCGGCTCTCGGCAGGTGTCTCAGGACGATGTCGACGCCCGGGGTCTCGTCCTCGCCGTGCCATTCGCGTGGCAGGCATCCGGCGAGGCAGAGACTGCGGGGACCGTTCTGCGCCGGGACCAGCCAGACCACGTTGCGTCGCGCCCAGGCGCGGCAGCGCGCGAGAAACGGGGCTGCCTCGGTGAGGGGGCCCGGCATGTTGGCCGCGAGCACCGTGTCGGCGAACCCGGCCGCCAGGTCGGCGTCCCGCCACGCCGCCGGTACGAGGACCGGCGGCGGCACGAGCGCCTGCAGGCGGGCCTGCATGGCCGGCGCCGGCTCGATCGCGGTCCAGGCGGCGTCGGGGTCGCGCAAGGCTGCACCGAGTTGGCCGCCGCCGGCTCCGACATCGAGGAGATCGCCGACGCGCGGAAGAGCCGCCCGCAGCAGCGGGGCGATCCGCTCGACGTAGTCGGATGCGTCGATGCCGGAGGCATACAGCTCGAGCGGGTCGATCCCGTCATCGACGATCTCGGGCGGGCGCGATGGCGTGCCAGGTTGTCCTGAGATGCGTTCCAAGTCCGATGGTCCTTCCCCGAACCGTCATGAGAGAGGATCGCAGGGGGATGACCGAGGACGCGAGGCATGCGCGGCCGAGCACCGGCAGCGCATGTGCGCGACCCGCCGGGACACCCCGCCCACGAGACGAAACAGGGTCAGGGCAGGTCTCCTGGCTCGCGGGTCGCCGCCATCCGTCCGGCCTTCCCGGTGCTCGTGCACCAGTGACCCTGCTCGACGGATGGCTCACCGCTTACAGTTGCGGGGACAGCTCCGGCCTGGGCGCATGGCGCGCCGCACCGGATTCCCTCTTAGCCCGCCATCCAGGGGATGACGGGAACCTTGACCGATGTCGGTCGTCGGGGATCGTCCACCCTGCTGTCAATCGCAGTCGCGTCTCCCAACGGATGACGGGCCGGATCGACTCCCGTCTGTTGCCATTGTGTGACAGACCGTGTCTGTCGCGGAACGATGCCGGGTCCGACGCTCAACGGGCGAAGACGCCTGGGCGATTATCTTCCTCCGCTCACGATCCCCAGACCGGGAACGGATCGTCGAGCCACTTCTGCGCCTTCGTCAGCCCCGTCGTGACGCTGCCGACAAGACAGGGATTGAGGGCGGAGCGGATCGCCCCCCTCGTCCATGTCCGGGCCGCCGATGAACACGATCTCCTGGCGCCGGTTGCCCCAGCTCGGGCTCCAATGCCGGCGCATTAGGGACGCGAATTCCTCGCTGGTGGGCCAACGCGCCTTCGGCACGGCGGCCCACCAGGAGCCGAGGCCTTCGGTGCGGGTGATCTGTCCGGCGATCGAGAGCGCGCCGATCCAGTCCGGGCGCGAGGCGATCCAGAAATGCCCCTTGGCCCGGATCACGCCCGGGAAGCCGCGCTCGACGAGATTGTAGAACTTGCGCGGGTGAATGGGCGGCGGGCCCGGAACACGAAGCTGCGAATACCGTATTCCTCGGTCTCCGGTACGTGCTTGGCGAAGTCGAACAGTTCGCGGTACCAGAGCGGATGAGTCTGCGACCGCTCATCCCTGTAGAGACCGGTTTCCAGCACCTCCGCCAGGGCTAATCGGCTATGGCTAGCCGGGACGATGCAGGCATCGGCATTGAGCCCGCGCACGACTTGGATGACCCGGACGCGCTCCTCGTCCGTGACGTCGTCGGCCTTGTTGACGACCACGACGTCGGCGAACTCGATCTGCTCGACCAAGAGGTCGACCAGGGTCCGGGCATCCTCCTCCCGGGCCGTCTCGCCGCGGTCGCGTGGGAAGTCGCGCGAGTCGTAATCCTTCATCAAGTTCACCGCGTCGACCACGGTCACCATGGTGTCGAGCCGCGCGACATCCGACAGGCTCGCGCCGGTCTCGTCGCGGAAGTCGAAGGTTGCTGCGATGGGTGGTCAGCCCCCACGAGGTGGCCCGAGTGGAATGTTAGTGGACCGTGGGCCTTTCCACCACGGGTAGCTTGGCCGGCGGAGCCGGTCGGGCGAGCGCAGCCGGCCAAGCGGTTAAGGCTGGCACGAATACCTCTGGGGCCGGCGGGCGATAGCCGAGCGAGGCGTGCGGCCGAACCCCGTTGTAGTGCCTCCTCCAGCTCTCGATCAGGATCTGCGCCTCTCGCAGAGAGTAGAAGATCTCTCCGTTCAGCAGCTCGTCCCGTAGCCTCGCGTTGAAGCTCTCGATGTAGCCGTTCTCCCACGGTGAGCCAGGCGTGATGTAGGCCGTCTTCCGTCGGCTCAAAGCCATACTTCAGGGCGGACCATTCCGACGGGGGCTGACCAGGAGCGGGACCTGTACCAAAATTCCCATGGTGGGACTGGAGAGGCCCCGCGCATGACCCTTCGGGGCGGCGGGAGGGGGGGAGCGGGACCTGTACCAAAAGTCTCATGGTGAGACTCAGGGGCCCCCCCTTTGCGCAGGAATCGACCGGGTGAAGATGTGATGACTGGCGGTGAAGCCTTTCGAGCCAAGCTCCTGACCCGCGACGCGCTCGACGCGTCGGTCTCGGCCTACCTCGCCGACCCGTCTCAGCCGGTCGTGCTGGAGATCGGCGACAAACGCCTCGACGTCGCCGCGGCCGTCCTCGCGCACAAGTGGTCGACCGACGAGCTTGCCGTCGAGGATGCGACGCCGGAGCGAAGGCGGCAGGCGGTAAGGACGGCGGTGCTGGTGGCACCGGTGGGGTAAGGGCTCCGCTCCCAGGGCCTGCACCAGGCTCGCGCAGCCTGCGACCTAGGGTAAAAACCGATCAGCTTGACCGTTGTGAACAGCAGCTTTCGACCCTTTTCGGACTTAGAGCCATGCCCTAGACATCGAGCATTCGGTCTCGGCGGTATGGTATCTGTGATGCTTGGCCCAACCCTCGATACACCCCGTCTCGTTCTCAGACCGCCAACGGCGGACGATCTGGAGGCGTGGATCGCCCTAATGGGTGATGCCGAAGCTACCCGCTACCTGGGAGGGCCAAAGCCTCGATCAGTGGCGTGGCGAAGCCTCTCTACCTACGTCGGCGCATGGGTTGTGCGTGGGTTTAGCAACTTCTCGATCATTGAGAAGGACACGGGCCATTGGATCGGTCACGCTGGGCCCTGGCAACCCGAGGGCTGGCCTGGACCAGAGGTCGGCTGGTCATTGGCTCGTTCGGCATGGGGAAAGGGTTACGCTACGGAGGCGGCGGGAGCCTGCATCGATTGGGTGTTCAACTATCTCGGGTGGGAAGAGGTCATCCATATCATCGACCCGGAGAACCATCCTTCGATCGCCGTGGCAAAGCGGTTGGGATCTCGAAGGATCGGCCCAACCATGCTCCCAGCGCCGTTCGAGGCATCCACCGTTGAGGCTTACGGCCAGAGCCGCATGCATCGCGCTTAAGGGCTGCTTTCCACCGAGGCTGTGTGAAAACGCCCTGATCTGCTAAGCTTTCTCCCGATCTGAGGAGGTCGGGATGGCCCGCTTCATCGCCGGTGATGATCGTCGTCAGAGCACGCTCCTGCCTGATTGCCTTGATGATTACGTGACAGCGGATAACCCGGTCCGCCTCGTCGAGGTCTTTGTTGACGAACTCGATCTTGCCACCCTCGGGTTTGCCAGAGCCGTACCTGAGGCGACTGGCCGTCCAGCCTATGATCCGGCGACGCTTCTCAAGATCTACCTCTACGGCTACCTCAACCGCGTCCCGTCGAGCCGCCGTCTCGAACGCGAGACCCAGCGCAACATTGAGCTGATGTGGCTGACCGGCCGGCTGATGCCCGACTTCAAGACCCTGGCCGACTTTCGCAAGGACAATGGATCCGCGATCCAGGCCGTTTGCGCACAGTTCGTCGTCCTCTGTCGTCGGCTGAACCTGTTCAGCAAGGCGGTCGTTGCGATCGACGGGAGCAAATTCAAGGCTGTCAACAATCGCGACAAGAATTTTACTGCGGCCAAGGTCGAGGCGCGTCTGGCTCAGGTCGAGGCGAGCGTCGCCCGCTATCTCGCGGCCCTGGACCGAGCCGACCGCCAGCCAAGTGATATCGCCGAGGCACGAACGGCGCGGCTCACCGAGAAGATCACAGCTCTGCGCGAGCAGATGAAAGACCTGCAAGCCATGCGTCAGCAGGTCGAGGAAGCACCTGACCAGCAGATCTCGTTGACCGACCCCGATGCTCGCGCGATGGCGACCCGCGGCAAGGGAACTGGGATCGTCGGGTACAATGTTCAGGCGGCCGTCGATACTGAGCACCATCTGATCGTCGCCCATACCGTGACCAACATCGGCAACGACCGCGCCCAGCTCGTTCCGATGGGGCTCCTGGCCCAAGAGGCGACGGGATGCCCCACACTCACGGTGCTGGCCGACCGGGGCTACCTCAACGGCGATCAAGTTCTGGCGTGTGAAGGCACTCGCCTCCTGCCGTGCGTGCCCAAGACCCTCACCTCGAACCACGCCAAGCGAGGCCTCTTCACCGGACAAGACTTCATCTACGACGCCGAGAAAGACCACTACACATGCCCCGCCGGCCAGCATCTGACCAAGGGGGCTGCCCGGTCTGACCGCCAGTCCGGTGATGACGCCATGGATCCCTACAGTAATCCGACGGCTTGCTCGAATTGTGAGCTCAAACCTCGCTGCACGCCAACGAAGGCGAGGCGGATCAAGCGTTGGGTGCATGAGGGCGTGCTCGATGCCATGCAGGAGCGGCTCGATAGGATGCCGGAGGCGATGCTGATCCGTCGCCAGACCGTCGAGCATCCGTTCGGCACGATGAAGGCCTGGATGGGGGCGACGCACTTCCTGACCCGAACACTGGCGAAGGTCAGAACCGAAATGAGCTTGCAGGTTCTGGCCTACAACATGAAGAGAATGATCCAGATCCTCGGGGTTGGAGCGCTGATCACGGCGATCCGGGCGTGAGCCGACCTGTGCACGCGAGTTCGCTGCAAGGGCTCACTCACCTGCCCATCCACCAAAACCGCGTTCTCACACAGCCTGCACCCTCAACGGCCCTTCGGACGGTCGAGCTGATTGGGTTTTGACCCCGGCGGGCCTGGAGGCACCAGTCCTACGCCTACTCCCTCGCCGCCTCGGCACGCCGCTCCGCAATCAGCTCGTCGACCACACTGACGCCCTCGGGAACGAACCCCCGGACGAGTGCCTGGATTTCGGCGATCACCGCGTCGCGCGAGCGAACCCGGAGTACGCCCTCGACCACATCCAGAACAACGGTGTCGCCGTCCTGGAGCCCGAGCTCGTGCAGCAGGTCGGCGGGAATGGCGATCCTACCGCCCTCGTGGATCGTGGCGGAATGCGAGGCCATGCCAGTGCCCTCCCGGTCAGCGGATCACCTCGACCGACAAGCCAGGGATCTCCAAGCTCGCCCAGGCGCGATCCGTCGTCATCACCGGCACGCCGAGCTTGATCGCCAGAGCCATGCAGGTGCGGTCGCCAAGCCCACTGCCATGCTGGCGTGTCGCCTCGGTCAGGAAGGCCGCGCGAAAGGCTGCGTCGCGATCGTGGGCGTGCAGGTCGAGGCGCAGCTCACGAACCATCTCCTCGATCACAGGCCGCGTCAGGCCGCGCAGGAGCAGCGCCTTCACCAGCTCCTGGAGGTTGACGGTCGACATGGCGGCTTGGCCAACTCGGCTCGCCACCGCGTCCGCTCCTGGCTCACCCCGCAGCAGGGCGACCACTGCCGAGGTGTCGAAGACGACATTGCTCATACCTTGGCATCCTGCCCATCGGCGTCATCTTCGCGCCGCTCGTCGAGGAAGGCAGCCGAATCCGCATCCTGCGTGGCATGCTCGCGATAGAGGGCTTGCAGCTTCGAGACCACATTCTTGATCGGCGATAGGCGTACCTCGGTGCCATCGACGGTGACGATGATGCGCGTCTCGCCTGTGATACCCATGGCATCGCGGACAGCCTGTGGCAGAAGCATGCGGCCATTTGCAGCCAGCTTCACATCGGTAACGAGCGTCATGGAATGGCTGTTTCTCTCAAGGGGAGAAGGGCATCGTATCAGGTAGGTAAGGAAATGTCATTTTTATCGAAGTGACATTCAATGCCACCGGTATGAGTGGTTCTGGAGTCGGTCATGCCCGAATGGCGGCGGCGCACGGCAGTCTCAGAGGAGCATAATGACAACCGATTTTGAGGCATCAGATTGCTACCGATAATAGCGTCTATCGGACCTAATTAGTGGATCGTTAGGGTGCGATCGGTTAGGGTCCGCCCATGGACCTCGACCGCGCCGACCCGCCCCCTGAATCCCTCCACGAGGCGCCGGCCTTGCCGGTCCCGCTCGCCGCAGCGCTGCCGCCGGCCGACGAGATCCTGATCGAGCGCGTGGAGGCGCACGCCCGCGCCGCACACGGTGCCTTCGCCGACAACACGGTGCGGGCCTTCGCCGCCGACAGCCGGATCTTCGCCACCTGGTGCCGAGAGACCGGTCGGACCATGCTGCCCGCAACTCCCGAGACGATTGCCGCCTTCATCGACGCCCAGGCCGTAGTGAAATCGCGCGCCACGGTCGAACGCTACCGCTCGTCGATCGCCGCACTGCACCGGGCCGCAGGCCTGCCTAACCCCTGCACCGACGAGATCGTCCGGCTCGCGATCAAACGGATGAACCGCACCAAGGGCCGACGCCAGAAGCAGGCCGAGCCCCTCAACCGCACCAGCATCGACCGCATGCTCGCCACGAAGGCGACCGAGCGCCTGCATCGGCGGGTGTCGGAAGGTGAAGGCGGATCCCCGCTGATCGCTCTGCGCAACACCGCCCTCGTGGCGGTCGCCTACGACACGCTGCTGCGCCGTTCCGAGCTCGTCTCCTTAGATATAGGGGATCTGGAGCGTGGCGCCGACGGCTCGGGCACCGTGCTCGTGCGGCGGTCGAAAGCCGACCAGGAAGGCGAAGGCGCGATCAAGTACCTCGCCCCCGACACCATGGGCCATGTCGAGGCCTGGATCGCCGCGGCCGGGCTTGAGAGTGGGCCGCTGTTCCGGCCGCTGACCAAGGGCGGCAAGGTCGGCGCGCGCGCGCTCGGTGACAGGGACGTGGCGCGGGTGTTCCGAGCGCTGGCTGCGGCGGCCGGCTTGAAGCTCGGACGCCTCCCCTCTGGGCACTCGACCCGCGTCGGAGCGACCCAGGACATGTTCGCGGCTGGCTTCGAGCTGCTCGAGGTAATGCAGGCCGGGTCTTGGAAAACACCGACCATGCCGGCCCGCTATGGCGAGCGCCTACGCGCACAGCGTGGTGCCGCCCGGAAACTCGCGACACTACAGAACAGGGCATAAGATGCGTGTTTTGTGCTCCTAATATCAAATTTAAGCATTGGCCTGTCTCCCGCGGAGCAGCTAAGTCTGCAGAGGGACGAAGGCTGTAAGAAGCGCAATCTCCGAGTCGGCTCACACCATGCAGGCACCGAACGCGAAAAAGGGAGGCTTTTCAGCCTCCCTTTTCGTATTCTTGCCACCCGCTTCGCGGCCTCCCGATACTTTCCCCTTATGGGTATGACCTCGGGACACGGTGCCAGCACGGACCTGCAAGGTTTTTAGGCCTTGCCTCATATTTAACGACCCTGAGGTTGATACAAGGTCGTGGATCGCTCCAGTGGCCTGTATCTAAGCGCCCCAACGCGCCGGGTCAAGATAACGATCTTGGCCTTACACACCGCTGAGAAAGCACACACACGCGACCTCGGCACCGAGCCGGCTCTGAAGGATCTCCCTCACAGCTAGGAGCGATGACCCGCTCGCGAACAGGTCATCCACGACGAGAATGCGCGTGCCCCGAACCTCCGGCGGATCGCCGGTCAGCGCAAAAGCGCCAAAGAACTGGCGCAGGTTAACGTCGAGGTCCTTAGCCTGGTAGATCGACGCCGGGTCCATCTGCTCCCACGCGTGCAGCTGAGAGGTGAAGTCCCGTTTCAAGCCAGGACGCATTTTCGGGGGGGCGGCGCGCGCCTCTACCAGGAGCTCGCCGACCTGTCTCTTGCACAGGAATGAGGGTTCGAGAAGCGGTGCTCCAGACGCCGCCGACACGAGCGCAGCGAAGCGAGCGCAGAACGGTGAGGACGATGGGATCGGCATGCAGTGGTCAAAACCCTGCAGATCCCCACTCACCTTCGCAAGGATACGCTCCGCGCGCGTCAGGAGCTGCTGCTCCCAGAACGGCATGATGGAGTATCCCCGTCGCCCCTTCAGCGCGTGCATCAGGGGATTGCCGTCGTCGCGGCGGTCACCTTTCCGGTTGCGGCTGAAGACGTGGGTGAGCCAGATACCCTTCAGTCGCCCATGAGTCGGGTTCGCTTCTATCGACGTATCGACACCATTCTGGTGAGCGTCGTTGACCGTCACGACCTTCGTAGCCGACACCTCAATGCCCATACCGGTCTTTCACGCCTCGTGCTCTGGAACCCGTAGGCGCTCAGGTGAGGCAAGCCGCTGGACGGTCCATTATGAGCTAATATCTGTAGGCTTGTCCGATCCTACGCAAGAGCTCCGACGTGCGGCGATCCTCCCACGCTGGCTACGGCTTTTCGAAGTGGGAGGCCGTGTCAAAGAAAGTCTCAACAGCCTTTTTCGTCAGATTTTTGTTGTTGAACCAATGGTACTTGAAGGTTCTAATGATCTGTCTACCGCCAAGCTTGTCGTACTCGTTGATCTCGCGTGGCATGCGAAGACTGAGATACGCACGTCGTATCTCCGAGCTCGATCCCAGATGAGCTGGCCGATTGGATGGGATGATGTTGAAATCCGCAAATTTTCTGTCAGGCGTCAGCATGTACTGGATGCAATGATCGTTTCCATAGCTTGCCGGCAATCTGATTGACTGCGCCCGTCGCGCCAGCATCGCGGCCTCGGCCTTCAAGGACCCGAGGAACGAGTCGGTCTCCATTGCCCAGAAGAACCAGTCCGGATCGCTCACGATGATCTGCGGCAGTGTCTTGCCCTTCTCCTTCCACTTGCCGAAATTAACGATGCTCCACATGGTACACCTTCTCGATCTGCCGCATGCAACGAGGGATGCCGCCTCGAACCCGTTACGTCGATGGCCTATTCGTTCGCTGACGGACTACCGTTCGATCGAGAATGCGGCGGTTAATTTTTAGTTTTCATCGCAATTGTGGACCGCTGAGCTTCCTCTTGAGCTTAGTGCTATGCAAAAACTGATACTCTTTGTCGAAAAGGAACCCGTTTCGCCTCGCATATTCGATCAACGATTCGTTTGCGTTCGCGGAAGGATCGTCGCGGATCCTTTTCAAGCCGTCAAAGAGGTTGCCGGTGTCGATCCCCAGAAACCGGTTGATGCAGACGTTTCCAACATAGGTCTCGCTTCGCGTGAGACGGTTGCGAATGTAGCAGTGCTCGAAAATCTGCTGCCCGCATGGGCAATGGTCAGGCTCATCGCTCATCTCGACGTACATCAGATCCCACTCTGATCGCGCCGCGTTGAACTCTTGCGCGACGGAGCGGGGCAGTATGTGAGCCTTCAGTCGTTCGAAATTGTGCCCTTCCATATGCGCTTCCTTCTCCCCTTCGGATGCTGGCACAGTTTCAGAGTGTGGACGATACCCAGTTTGCAAGCTCACGCTTCTGGTACGACAGGAGGGTCAGGTCAGCGACGTAAGGTAGGCCAGCCCGCAGTTGTCCGACGAAGAAAGGATGGCGCCTGCCGCCCTTGCGGTCGGCACCGCGGCTCTCGTCGCTTTGCTCCCCAAGCCCCGTAGAATGGGTCTTGGCCCTATGGGGTGTCGATCCGCTGGCGGAGCGGGTTCCGCGTTGCTAGTCCCACCATAAGCCGCGCCGGGGACGCACGAGGTGCGCGGCGTTCGAACGTCTTTAAGTTGTATCAAATCTCCGGGTCCTGTCGGTTTTGTGAAAGAAGTCTATAGTATCTTCGGGCGGTTCATCATCGTGATGATGCGGATCGTCGTCCTCGAGGTGGAGTAGAGTGATCTCGCGATCATAGCGGTCAGACCGGATACACATCTCGAGTACAGGTTCGCTGAACCAGCATCCACCGGGTCGTAAAATGCCGGTCTTCGCTTCGTCTGAATGGTCTCCCGTCACCGCCGTTGCAGCTGAGGGCAATTCGTAGACGTTTGCCCGTGTGGCGATAAAGGCCCCACTTTTGAAGGCCGCTTCACTGGCTTTGGCCCAGTGCGCAAGTCCCTCGTTCGAAACGACCACCAAGGCCCGGGTCTGCGTAAACTCGAGCCACCGCAGGATCACAGCGGTTAGTGAAACGCCGTAACGGGTCGCAAGAGTTCCAAGAACTTCGAAGTCCGGACGCGTCCGCGCCGAAAGCGACTTCCGGAAGTCATTAAAGGGCATGAGAAGATTGGCCGCAAACTGATCGGCCTGTCGCTCGATATCAGGTCCCTCTCCTCGGTGGACGTTACCCTCATCGCAATAGATGCCGCCGTCGTACTCGCCCCCGTCCTCGATCATTTTGCGGTGGAGAACGTAGTGCCCGAATTCATGGGCGATCGTGAAGTTGCGGCGTCCCGGGGACTGTCCGGTTGAGCAGACAATGCCCCATTGCCGCGGAGGGGTATCAGAGTAGACGAGGGCGCCGACACAGCCTGACAGGTCGCGGTCGATGACCTCGCGGATCGGAGTCGCTGGTGCCGTCATTTTGGAATATTCGATGGCCAAGCGTTCGACATCGACCGGTCCATCCTCGAACCTGTTCAGCCCGAGCACGGTGTCCAGCATCATCGTCAGATTGTTCGCCTCCTTGAGTGGCTGCGGCAGGGCACCTTTCATGTCGGCCGCTTACCGCCTAGTGTCTTAGCGATCTCCCTGAGTTGCCGCTTCGTGTCCGGGTTCATACCACTGTACTCTCGGAAGAAAGCCTGATCTTGCGCATCGCCGAGAGACTGTCTGTCAGACCCAAGGAGATAATCTACCGTAACCTCAAGCGCGGTAGCGATAGCAGACAGTTTCTCTGCTGACGGTCGCGGAGGGTTCTTGTTCTCGAGTTCCCACACATAACTTTTGGAAGACCCCGTCGCGGCAGCGAGCTGGTCGAGCGTCATCCGCTTGGCTGTGCGAAGTTCCTTGATCCTTGGACCGAAACTCATCGATGCCGTCGTCCGTGCATGGCCATATCCGCGTTATCCCCTTGTTCGCTGTAGGCGTATCGTAGGTCCCTTGACTCCGAAGAACAAGGCGCCCACTTTGTTCGGAGTAGCGATACATGACGTACCATCAAAGCGGTTGGCACGCCTATGATGGAGGTGCCGCTCGGCATGCGGCGCAGGTGCGCCGCAGAGCGCCGCAACTCAAGGACGAGGGGCTGGAGATGGCGAAGAACACGGGCAACGGCTTCCGTCGGGGAGCAGTGACCGGGAGAACGCAGTTCCAGCGTCCTGACGGGCATTGGCAGAAGCGCGACGAGCGCACGGGTCAACTCATGGGCGTCAAGGACAATGGCACTCCTTTCAAGGGGGTGGCCCGCGAGCCGGACGGACGCGACACGCCGAACGCCTGAGATCGAGCGGCGGGCGAATTCAACAGCAACCCTGTCAACTGTCTGGCCTAAGCGATCTCAAGGAGACGGCGATGTCCGCCAAGACTACCCATTTCAAGGTTGGCAACGGCGACATGACTCTCATGGTGCTAGAGAGCGGCCGTTGCCTCCTCATCGACTGCAAGATCGGCGTCGCAGCTGACGATCCGAACGATGATGCCCCTGACGTCGGCGCCCAGCTTCGCGACCGCCTCACCCGCGATGCCAGCGGGCGCCTGTTCGTCGATGCCTTCCTGCTCACGCATCCGGACCAGGACCATTGCGCGGGCTTGCGGCGCCATTTCCACCTCGGCCCCCCTGCCTCGTGGGTGAAGGCCGACGACAAGATCGTTATCCGCGAGATGTGGTCGTCGCCGATCGTCTTCCGCCGCGCCGATCGAAAGAACGCTAAGGGCGGGCATACCCTGTGCGAGGATGCGCAGGCATGGCGCGACGAGGCTCGCCGCCGGGTCAGATTGTTCCGGGCACAGAGGTGGCTCGCTGATGGCGACCGCATTCAGATCCTGGGCGAGGACGTCGATGGCAAGACGGGCGACCTCCTGCCGATCCTCGTCTCGGCCGGATCGGTCTTCTCGACGATCTGCGGCGTCACCGATGCGACGTTCTCCGGGCTGCTTATGGCGCCGATGCTCGCCGATGACGACGCGGAGGCGGAGGTCCTCTCGAAGAACAACTCCAGCGTGATCGTGCGGCTGACCCTGGCGGCCGGTGGCAATCCTACGGCCGGGCGCTTCCTGTTCGGCGGCGACGCCGAGGTTGCCATCTGGGAGAGGGTCCGCGACAGGTACACGGACCAGGAACTGACCTATGACGTTCTGATGGCGCCGCATCACTGCAGCTGGCACAGCCTCTCCTGGGATAGCTGGTCGGAGAAGCGCGAGAAGGCCGTGGTGTCGGAACGGGCAAGATCGGCGCTCGCTCAGGCAGCGTCCGGCGCGATCATCGTCTCCAGCAGCAACGCCATCCTGGACGACAACCGCGATCCTCCCTGCATCCGTGCGAAGCGGGAGTATGAGGCGATCCTCAAACCCGTCTCCGGCCCCTTCCGGTGTGTCGCGGATGAGCCGGGTGACGATCCGCTGGAGATCAGCATCAGCTATTTCGGCGTCAAGCCGTCCCGTCTCCTTGCGGGGGTGGCCGGCGGCCTTGCCACGGGTGTCGGCAGTGAGGCCCTGGCCCATGGCTGATGCCACGATCGCACCCGCCGTCCTCAGGGCGTTGCGGATCTCCACAGCTCACCCGGCCGTGCGCGCCGTGCGCGTCGAGGAATCGCACGAGGACGGTTCAGTCTGGGCTGAACTCGACATCGCGCAGGAGCTGCCGTCCGCGTGGCGCGTCGCCGGTGTCAGTCCGAGCGGCGTCCGGTCCATCGAGAGCGTCACCATTCGCTTCCCGTCGGATTTCCCCCGGGGTTCGCCCCGGGCCTTTCTCCGGGCAGACTTCGACCGCACCCATCCCCACCTCCTCCCAGTGCCCAAATCGCTTGGGCTGCCACCGCAGCCTTGCGTCGTGCAAGCCTTCCCGTCCGAACTCATCCAGGCCCGCGGTTTCTCGGGTTATCTCGACCAGCTCGCGGACTGGCTCGACAAAGCCGCCATGCTGCAATTGAACAACCCGCAGCATGGCTGGGAGCCTGTCCGCCGCAATCGCGTCGACGACGAGATCATCCTCGACCCCGACGTGATCCGGGAGTTGGCGGTTCCGTCGGGCGAATGCGTTGTGGTTGCCACGGACTACCTTCGGTTCGACCTAGGCGACGGCAAGCGGATGATGCGGGTCGCGCTCAATCCGGCCGTCCGGGTCGATCCTGCCAAGGCTCAATGCAGCGAAAGCAAGGTATCGGAGACGACCGCCAGGGGCCGGGGCATCGCCCTTGTGGTCTCCGCCCCGGACTCAAACGGAGCTCCGACGGTGATCGACACAGCCGTTCCGGAGGACGTCGAGACGGTCGAAGATCTCATGCATCGGGCGACGCTGTACCGATGTGCCCAAATATTGAGAGCCAAGCTCGATCATATCGCGTTCCGGTTGGATCAGGGCAGGTTCCAGGCCTGCCCGTTGCCTGTCATCTTTCTCGTGCGTCGGCCATTCGCTCTCGTCGGCAGCACCTCGAGCATTGAGATTTGCCCCTACCTTCTCGACCTGGAACCCGGCGGCGATCTGCTGAGGGGCATCGGACACGTCCGCCTTTGCGGGGTTCGCGACGACATCTCGGTGAACCTTCTGCGGCGAGCGTCCGGCGATCCGGTAGAAGCCGACAGGCCACGCTGGGCGCTTCTCGGGTGCGGCAGTGTCGGATCGAAAATCGCCGTCCATGCAGCGAGGCGCGGCCTCGGGCCGACGGACATGGTGGACCGCGCAACGATGGCGCCACACAATTACGCTCGTCACGCCTTGCTGCCGGAGCCGGACGTCCGCGGCGGGGCCATGGCGTACAAGGCGCAGGTCCTGGCACATACCCTCTTGGGCTTCCGACAAGAGCCGCGTTTCGAGATCGGCAGCGTGGAGGAACTGTGTGCCTCCGCAGAGGGACGCGTGGAGCTCGGCGATTGCCGCCTGGTCGTGAACACGACCGGCTCCAGCCTGCTCCGCGAGGTCGTCTCCTTCCGTGAGTGGGAGGCAAGGCCGAGGTTTGCCGACGCTCACCTCCTCGGTGCAGGAAGTGTCGCTTACGCTGCCTTCGAAGGGGTGAACGGTAACCCCAACCTGAGCGACCTTGCCGCAGAGTCCTACCGCATCCTCGCCAAGGACGAAGGGCTCAGGAGCAGCGTTTTCAGTGCGGAGGCGCAGGCGATCGACATCGGACAGGGCTGCGGTGCTCTGACATTCCCGATGCCTGATGACCGCCTCAGCGCGCTCGCAGCGGGTCTGGCTCAGACAGTATGCGGCTACCTCCGGCGAGATGAGGCGCCTGAGCAAGGAACCTTGCGCGTCGGGCATATCCTGTCTGATGGGCTTTCTCAGTCGTGGACGTCAGCCGAGATCGAACCCCGCATCGTGGTGCGGAGTGGCGCTGTCGAGGTCAGGATCAGCCCAAGGGTGGACTCCGAGATCAGAGCGGCCATCGCCGCGCGTCCTGGCGTCGAGACAGGGGGGGTAATCGTCGGCCGGTACTCGCAGGTCGGAGAGGCCTTCCAGATCGTCGACCTGTTGCCCGCTCCGCCCGACAGCGTGTTTTCCGCCGAACGTTTCGTGCTGGGGGTCCAGGGCCTGAGGCAATCCGTTCGTCAACTTCTCGAGGAGAGCGGCGGGTCGCTCTACGTCCTGGGGACCTGGCACAACCACCTCGTCCCGAGTGGCCCGTCAGCATTAGATGCTGCGACCGCTGCACGTTTGGCACTTCGCCAGTTCTTCCCGGTGCTCATGCTGATCGCCCATCCCGAAGGCTATTCGTTCTTCTCCGCCGAACTCGGTGCTCAGGCTTTTTCTGCGTTGGCGATGGAGCGCGTAGCCGAATGACAGACCTTCTCCGGCACGTCGGCCTGAGCCGCTACGAACTGAACGCGCGTTTGAAGCCAGCACTCCTGGCGTTGCTCCCAACCTTCTGTGTCGCCCTGTACTGGTACCCAGGGGTATGGTCCGTCGTAAGTTCCATCATGGCCGTTGGCAGCGCGTGCGGCGTGCTCTACGCCATCGCGCAACTTGCAAGAAATCGTGGAAGGGTCATAGAGCGCAGACTCGAACGTAAGGCAGGCCGAGATCATACCGCCAAGCTCCTGACGCACTCCGACAACACGCTCGTGGCTGAAACCAAGGCTCGCTATCACGCCTACTTGCTGCGACATGACAGGGCACTGTCGACGTTTGATGAGGAAAAGGTGGGGCCGGAGGAGGCTTTCCGCCGCGCGCGATCGGCGGTCGACTGGTTGCTTGAGCACAGTCGAATTAGTGCGGGGGCATCTCTTCTTCTCGACGAAAACATATCTTACGGGTTCCAGCGTAATCTTCTAGGTCTCAAGCCGTTCGGCATCGCGTTGAGCGTCACCGCGCTCGTGGTGCATGGCCTCCTACTTGCGCTGGCGATGCCTACAGGCGAACGTTTGTGGCTCGGCGTCGCAATCTGCATCCCACTCACCATCTTCCTTTTCGGATGGGTGTTCCTTGTCACGAAAGGGGCGGTGGCAGAGGCTTCGTTAGCGTATGCGCAGAGATTGCTGGCTTTCTGTGAAGCCCCGGCAAAGTCACCTCGCGCTCGCCCTGTGTTGTCAGAGGCTACCAAGAGCGCTGCAATGCCAGCAAAGTCGCGGCAGCGTAAAAAGGCTTCCGAGTCGAAAAATCTGTGACGGTAAAGGCCGTCGGTCAGTAATTAGGGAATACCCAATCAACGGGACCGGGTTCCACGGGACGGTGTCCGCGACACGTCCCATAGCGCTCAAAGTGACGATGATTTACGCAATCTAAATTGAAGCGTATCCGGGGTGCCACATGTTGTTTTCAATGGTCAGGTTGAGATCGTCAGTGGTGGCACTGGCCAAGCCCTCGGCGATAGCCTGCCTTGCAACTGCCTCCGCCACGCGAAGGGATACCTGGCGCAACTCGTTGACCGGCGGCAGGAGGTTGCCATCCTTGTCGCTAGATGTCGGCGAAACGGATGCAAGCGCCCGCGCTGCAGCCATCAGCATGCCATCGGAAATTCGTCGTGCTTTGACAGACATCGCCCCAAGGCCGATGCCGGGAAAGACGTAGGAGTTGTTCGTTTGGTCGATGCGCTTGAGCCTGTCGCCTACTGGTGCGGGGGGGAATGGGCTGCCGACACCGACCACCGCCCGGCCGTCCGTCCAGGCTAGAATATCGGCCGGTGTGGCCTCTGCCCGCGAATTCGGGTTCGACAGCGGGAATATCACGGGCCGCTCGACGCCAGAAGCCATGTCCCGCACGACCTGCTCCGGGAACCCGCCCGGCTGTCCTGATACGCCGATCAGCGTGGTGGGCCGGACGTTGCGGACGACATCAGCCAGGCCAACGAAGCCTGCTCGGTCAAGCTGCCACTGCCCGGCAACGTCTCGCGGTTGGACGAAGGGCTCCTGGAACGGCAGTAGCTCCGGCATGCCTTCGACCAGGAGCCCATTGCGGTCCACCAGATAGAACCGTGAGCGGGCTTCGGCCTCGCTCAGGCCATCCTCGATCATCGCCCGTAGGAGCAGGGCGCTGATGCCGCAGCCAGCACCGCCTGCGCCCAGTACGACGATCTTCTGGTCCTTGATCGGAATGCCCGTCACATTGCCGGTCGCCAGGAGCGTACCGGCCGCAACGACCGCCGTGCCCTGCACGTCATCGTTGAAGGTGCACAGCCGGTCGCGATATTTGTCCAAGAGACGCGTGGCGTTGTGTCGGGCGAAGTCCTCCCACTGCAGCAGGGCATTGGGCCAACGCTGCCTCACCGCCTCGACGAACGCTTCGATGAAGGCGTCATACTCCTCACCACGAACGCGCTCGTGGCGCCAGCCGACGTAGAGCGGGTCTGCCAGTCGTTCTGGGTTGTCGGTACCCACGTCGAGGAACAGTGGCAGCGTCTTCGCCGGATTGATCCCGCCGCAAGCCGTGTAGAGGGCGAGCTTGCCGATCGAGATACCCATACCCCCAGCGCCCTGGTCGCCGAGACCTAGCACCCGTTCGCCGTCCGTCACAACGATGACTTCTACATCATCAAAGCGCGGGCTGGAAAGGATTTCCACCATCCGATCTTTATGCGGGTAGCTCAGGAAGATGCCGCGTGGCTTCCAGAAATGCTCGCTGAACGACTGGCACCCGAGGCCAACGGTAGGTGTGTAGACGACGGGTAGCATCTCTTCGAGATGCCGGCTCAATAAGGCGTAAAACAGGATCTCGTTGCTATCCTGTAGGCCTCTCAGGAAGACATACCGGTCGAAGTCGTTCGGAAAGTTGCGGTAAGCCTGAAGGCGCCGTGCAACTTGCTCATCGAGCGATGCGATGACAGGGGGAAGCAGGCCATGAAGGCCCCACTTGTCGCGTTCGTGTTCCGAAAACGCAGTTCCCTTATTCCGTAGCGGATCTCGAAGAATATCCAGCCCACTGCGCACCGCGCTCATGGTCGCATCCCCCCTTGATTGAATGATGAGCAACACTTCTAATCTTGGGAAGCGAGCCAATCACGCCCGGTCAATGCCGGGTTGCGCACGTTTGATGCTCATTAACGACAGCAGGGCGAAAGGGCCAATGCCAGTTCGTTATCGCGTTATGTGCGCCGCGCATTACCTTTCAGGGCAAGGGCCACCCAAGGAAACCTCGGATTTCAGGCTGGGATCCACCGGCCGCAGCCGCGAAGACATTTGCGTCCTTCTACGCGCTAATGGCTGTCTGGCTGAGATGCTCCCAAAGAGCATCTGCTGCTTGGTTGCGGCACTCAAGCGACCGGAACAGCCTGATCTCAATTGGTACGTCGAATATCTCCGATCCGGCGCGTACAAGCTGGCCGCGGTCCTGATCGTCCGCCGCTACGGTCTGCGGCAGCCATGCCACCCCATGCCCGTTACGCGCCATCGTCATGAGCGTCGCTGCCAGATGCGAGGTCAGTGCCGTGGCCATGTGCGTAAGCTCCCGATCCTGGCAAGCCGCCAGAATGCGACCGAGTCCTGACGCCTGGCTGTAGCCGAGATAGGGGAGCGGGGCGGCTGACGTGCCCGGCAGCGGCCACATCGCGTGGCCCTCGGGGCTGGGTGCGCAGAGTGGAACGAGGACGTCAGAGCTCACCGGAAGGCTCGGGAAGCGCTCGGCTTCGAAGCGGGTCGGTGCCTCCGGATGGTGATGGCACAGCAGAAAGTGCACCTCACCCGAGAGCAGGATCTGCTCGCAGGCCTCCATGCTGTCCGAGATGAGGTTAAGCGTCCCAAGTGCCTGGGTCCGCATCAGTCCGCGGATCCAGTTCGGGAAGAACGTGAACGAGAGTGCGTGAGTCGCTGCGATCGACAGCGTCGCTGTATCCCGCGCGCCGACGGCGCGTGTGTCCCGCCTAGCCTTCTCAAGCCCACGGATGAGATCGTGGACCGCTGGCTGGAAATGCGTGCCGGCCGGCGTAAGCGTGGTGCCTTGGGCTCCCCGCGCGAACAGGGATGTGCCGACCCAGTCCTCGAGGGCACGGATCCGCCGGCTGAAGGCGGGCTGGGAGACGTGCCGCACCTCGGCCGCACGCGAAAATGTCTTCTGCTCCGCGAGGGCCAGGAAGTCCTTCAGCCAGTCCAGTTCCATGCCGATGCCATTCACGCATAGCGCATTCCGAACATGGCATTGGCCCAGGGGCCGTGTCCAGCCGTATGGCACCTCCCAAGCCACTACAAGAGGGTTTCGCTTGAACATCCCCTCAAGAACGAAATAGGGAGGAGGGATGCCATGAAAATATGGCTTAGCCGTCTCTACGTGCAGGTATTCATAGCCATCATCCTGGGTGGCTTGATCGGGTATTTCCTGCCCGATATCGGCATCACATTGCAGCCTCTTGCTGATGGCTTCATCAAGCTGATCAAGATGCTGCTCGCGCCGGTGATCTTCGGCACCATCGTCGTCGGCATCGCCAAAATGGGCAACATGAAGGAGGTCGGCCGCATCGGTGTGCGGGCACTGATCTACTTCGAGGTGGTTTCCACCCTGGCGCTCATCATCGGACTCGTCGTCGTCAACGTCATGAAGCCCGGCGTGGGCATGAACATCGATGCCTCGCACATCGATGGCAGTGCGATCGCTGGCTATGCCAAACGGGCCGAGGCTCAGCCCGGCATGGTTGGCTTCCTGATGGACATCATTCCCTCGACGATGGTGGACGCCTTCGCCAAGGGCGCCATGCTGCAGATCATCCTGATCTCGCTGCTGTTCGGCCTGGCCCTCGTCCAAGCCGGCGAGCGCGGCAAGCCCGTAGTGGTGGTGATCGACAGCCTGCTCGACTCGCTGTTCCGCATCGTCGGCATGGTCATGCGTCTGGCCCCGATCGGCGCTGGTGCCGGCGTCGCCTTCACCATCAGCAAGTACGGCTTCGGCACGGTCTGGTCGCTCGCCTACCTCATGCTCGGTGTCTATGCGACCTCGATCCTGTTCGTCGGCGTGGTCCTCGGCGCGGTCTGCTCCTGGACCGGCTTCTCGCTCGCGAAGGTGCTCAGCTACTTCAAGGACGAGATCCTGATCACCTTCGGTACCTGCTCCACCGAAGCCGTCATGCCGCGCATGATGGCCAAGCTCGAGCGGCTGGGTTGCGAGAAGTCCGTGGTCGGCCTGGTGCTGCCCACCGGCTACACCTTCAACGCCGATGGCACCTGCATCTACTTGACCATGGCGGCGATCTTCGTCGCCCAGGCCACCAACACGCCACTCGGGTTCGGCGACCAGCTCGTTGTCCTCGGCGTGCTGCTCCTGACCTCCAAGGGATCGGCTGGGGTCGCCGGCGCCGGGTTCGTCACCCTCGCCGCCACCCTGTCGAGCATCCACACTGTCCCCGTTGCCGGCCTGGTGCTGCTGCTCGGCGTCGACCGCTTCATGAACGAGGCGCGGGCGGTGACCAACCTGATCGGCAATGCGGTCGCCACCATCGCGGTCGCCAAATGGGAAGGCGCCTTCGATCGAGCCAAGGCCGAGGATGCCTACCTCAACCGGGCCGAGGTCGCGGCCGAGGACGTCATCCCCGAGACGGAAGCCGAGCCTGCCGCCCTGCCCCGTCCCGTCGTCGCTGCCCACTAGAGCTCCGGCAGCGCCTGAACACCCCGTCCAATCCTCTTAGAACCCCTACAGGAGAACACCCATGCGTATCGTCGACGTCTGCGAGGTCACCAAGCCGATCTCCTCGCCCATCCGCAACGCCTACATCGACTTCTCGAAGATGACCGCCAGCCTCGTGGCCGTCGTCACCGACGTCGAGCGCGACGGACGCCGCGTGGTTGGCTACGGCTTCAACTCGAACGGCCGCTACGGCCAGGGCGGCCTGATCCGCGAGCGCTTCAAGAACCGCATCCTGGAGCTGGAGACCAAGGACCAGCTGAACGAGGCCGGCGACAACCTCTGCCCCCACAAGCTGTGGGCAGCGATGATGACCAACGAGAAGCCCGGCGGCCACGGCGAGCGCTCGGTGGCGGTCGGCACCCTCGACATGGCGATCTGGGACGCGACCGCCAAGATCGCCGGCAAGCCGCTGTTCCGCCTGCTCGCTGAGCAGAAGGGCGTCGAGGCCAACCCGCGCGTGTTCGTCTACGCCGCTGGCGGCTACTACTACCCCGGCAAGGACGACACCCAGCTGCGCGCCGAGATGCGCGGCTACCTCGACCGTGGCTACAACGTCGTGAAGATGAAGATCGGCGGCGTGCCGATCGACGAGGACCAGCGCCGCATCGAGGCCGTGCTGAAGGAGATCGGCTCGCAGGCGCAGCTCGCCGTGGACGTCAACGGCCGCTTCAACCTCGAGCAGGGCATCGCCTACGCCAAGATGCTGCGGCAGTACCCGCTGTTCTGGTACGAGGAGGTCGGCGACCCGCTCGACTACGCCCTGCAGGCCGCGCTGTCCGAGTACTACCCCGGCCCGATGGCCACCGGCGAGAACCTGTTCTCGCACCAGGACGCCCGCAACCTCCTGCGCTACGGCGGCATGCGCCCCGACCGTGACTACCTGCAGTTCGACTGCGCGCTCTCCTACGGCCTGGTCGAGTACCTGCGCACCCTCGACGTGCTGCACCAGTTCGGCTGGTCGCCCTCCCGCTGCATCCCGCACGGTGGTCACCAGATGTCGCTCAACATCGCGGCCGGCCTCGGGCTCGGCGGCAACGAGAGCTACCCCGACCTGTTCCAGCCCTACGGCGGTTTCCCGGATGGCGTGAAGGTCGAGAACGGTCACATCGTCATGCCGGAACTGCCGGGCATCGGCTTCGAGGGCAAGTCGGACCTGATCAAGGTCATGCGCGAGCTGGCTGAGTAAGGCGTCTGTGAAGCGGGCGGCGCAAATTGCGCCGCCCGCCTCTTGCTGGAAGTACAGGGCCGCAACGCTTAAGATCCAGTTGCCCGACCATGTATTTGCTCAACGATGTTGAACAGGCTGTGCTAAACGCCCTGACCGACGAGTTCATGAGTACATCGGTAGTCAAAGTTCGGGCGGGCATATCAAGTGAAGAGCGAAACCCAGCCACACTAGCGGTGTGTCTGGAGCTAGAGCGCCGAGGGCTGGCGGAACACAGAGGTTGCCTGTCCCGCACATCGCTGCGCTGGCGACGGGCCGACCGGATCGACAGGACTCCAACACTCATGAACGTCCGCTACGATCACATCCATCTGCGCAGCCGAGACGCTTTAGCGGCAGCGCACTTCTACATCGATATTCTCGGCGCTCAAGAAATTCGACGTGACGGGTCCCCGATCATCACCCGCATGACAATCTCTCTAGGCGGCGTGACCATCTTTATCGAGCAAGCACCAGAGAACACAACGCCTGCTGCAGCACCACACCACCTGGGTATTGAGCATATAGGCCTTGCCGTCGACGATATCGAGCAAGCCTATTTATATGTTAAGCAGCATAATATCGAGATAATTTCAGGAATTAATGACGTAAATCCATATCTACGGACGATCTTTATAAAAGGTCCTGATGGCGTCACTATCGAATTGTTGCAGCGATCCGCCAAGTCCTGAACAGGGTAGCAGCTTTCGCTGCGCGGTTCACGGCCCGGATCAGATGAGTATCTTCCATGAAGCCAGACGTCCTGCTGCTCAAAGCTATTCTGCCTGATACGATCAGAGCGCTAGAGGAACATTTCACTCTGCATCGCCTGGATCAGGCGGCGGACCGGAGTGCCTTCATCGCGGCCGTCGGACACGACATTCGTGCTGTCGTGGTCGGTGGCCAAGCGCCAGCCACATCAGAACTCTTTGCACAGCTGCCACGCCTGGAGATCGTCGCGAATTTCGGCGTTGGTTACGACACGATCGACGTCGCTGCTGCCCAGCAGCGCCGCATCATTGTCACCAACACGCCCGATGTGCTCACCGAGGAAGTTGCCGACCTTGCTCTCGGCCTGCTGCTCGCGGTGGTCAGGCGCATCCCCCAGGCAGACCGCTATCTGCGTTCCGGAGCCTGGACCGGCGCGAGCTTCCCGCTGACGGCTTCTCTACGTGGGCGTCGCATCGGCATCGTCGGCCTCGGTCGTATCGGCCAAGCCGTTGCCCGCCGCCTCGACGGATTTGGTGTGTCGATCGCCTATCATACCCGGACGCGCCGCCCCAACGAGCCTTACGCCTACTGCGACAGCATCCTTGAGCTGGCACAGACAACCGACGTGCTCATTGTAGTGGCGCCTGGCAATGCCAGCACATCTAACCTGATCAACGCGGACGTACTGGCAGCCTTGGGGCCGAATGGCGTCCTGATCAACGTGGCTCGGGGTAGCCTGGTCGATGAGCCTGCGCTGATTGATGCTCTGCAACGGGGCGTCATCCAAGCTGCTGGCCTCGATGTGTTTGCTGACGAGCCCCGGGTCCCCGCCGCCCTGACGGCTCAGGACAACGTCGTGCTGCTTCCGCACGTCGGCTCGGCCACCCATCACACCCGCGGGGCGATGGGATCACTGCTCGTGGACAACTTGATTGCCTGGTTTTCCGGGCAAGGGCCAATCACGCCGGTGTCCGAGACGCCATGGCCGCTGAACCCCGGTTGATGTCTTGCCAGAGCTTACCGCGCAGAAAGTAAAATCCATGACGTCACGCACCTACCGCATCGCCGTGATCCCCGGGGACGGCATCGGCAAGGAGACGGTGCCGGAGGGCGTGCGCGTGCTGGAGCAGGCGGCCAAGCGCCACGGCTTCACGCTGCAGCAGGACTGGTTCGACTTCTCGTCCTACGACTACTACGCCAAGCACGGCCGGATGATGCCGGAGGACTGGAAGGCGCAGATCGGCGGGCACGACGCGATCTTCTTCGGCGCCGTCGGCTGGCCGGAGAAGATCCCCGACCACGTCTCGCTGTGGAACTCCCTGATCCTGTTCCGGCGCGAGTTCGACCAGTACATCAACCTGCGCCCGGTGCGGCTGATGCCCGGCGTGCCGTGCCCGCTTGCCGACCGCAAACCCGGTGACATCGACTTCTGGGTGGTTCGTGAGAACACCGAGGGAGAATACTCCAATGCGGGCGGACGAATGTTCGCCGGCACGGAGCGGGAGTTCACGCTTCAGGAGACGATCATGACGCGCCATGGCGTCGATCGGATCCTCAAGTTTGCTTTCAATCTCGCTCAAAGTCGTCCGAAAAAGCACCTGACCTCGGCCACTAAGTCGAATGGTATATCAATTACCATGCCGTACTGGGACGAGCGAGTGCGAGAGATGGCCAAGTGCTATACTGATGTAAAATGGGATCAGTATCATATCGATATTCTGACGGCGCACTTCGTGCTTAATCCCGACCGGTTCGATGTCGTCGTAGCCTCTAACCTGTTCGGTGACATTCTCTCTGATCTCGGCCCCGCCTGTACCGGTACGATCGGCATTGCACCGTCCGGGAATATCAACCCCGAGCGCGTTCATCCCTCTGTCTTCGAGCCTGTGCACGGCTCGGCGCCGGATATCGCTGGCCAGGGCATCGCCAATCCGATCGGCCAGATCTGGTCCGGTGCGATGATGCTGGAGCACCTCGGGGAGAAGGAGGCCGCTGCAGAGATCGTTGCCGGCATCGAGCGGGTCTTGGCCGAGCAGACTCTGCGCACCCGCGACCTCGGCGGCAACGCCGATACCGAGGCTTGCGGAAGGGCGGTCGAGGAAGCCTTGAGCTAATAGACCTTTTCCCCTGCTACTTGGCCAGGTGCACCGATGCCATGCCGTTCGGCACGAGTTTCGGCGAGCCTGGTCTCGAAAGGAGGGGCGCGTTCCTGCGGAACCGCGTCCTACTCGCTTCGCTCCCCGAACCCCGTGCCGGGTTTCGGCCCTGCGGGTGACGACCGCATCGCGCGGCCCTCGTCCCACTCTGTGTGCAATGCGGCCCTGTTCGAATGCGCCGATCCGGTCCCGATCCAAGTTTCGCGCCAATCCGCCGGTTCAGCCTTCGCTAAGCTCCCGCCCGCATTCTGCCGCAGAGCCACGTTGCATACCGGCTCGAGCGTGAGATGGACGACCCTCCCCGCCAGCCCGTGATCAGATCGGGTGGCGGGGCAGCTGCCCTGGCTCCTCGCCATTACATCGCAGCCCTGGCCTGCCGGCCTTTACCCCAATTCGGTAGCCGGTCGCAGGCTCTGGCTGTGATCGCCCGCCTGATCCGACCGCGAGACCAGGGGCGTCGTTCCGCCCCCAGCTTGGCCCTGCTCGATCTCCGCAATGCGAAGCTTCAGTGCCTCGATCTCGCCGTGCAGCTCACCCGCTATGACCGCAAGCTCGACGCACTGGTCCTGAGCCGTGGCCAGCGCCAGCCGAAGCTCGGCATTCTCTAGCATGATGGCAAGGAACTCGGCGCTGCTCTGGCTGGTGGAGGCCATGCCCTCTCCCACCCGCCCCGTGCGGGGACGACGGATCTATCTTAGGGGCTGTCGGAGTGCCAACCGGATACCTCGACGTGCGCGCACGTGGCACGGCACCCCATCCGCTGGGTCTACACGCGGATCGATCGAACAAAATGCTCGAACGATCGGCTCGGCTCCGTCGACTCCCTGATGATAGCGACCGCGTTTGCAGGACGGTGTCGACGGTACGTATGCGTTAAGACCGAACACTATGGATCGTCAGCCTCGGGCAGCAGCTGTTCAACTCGATCAAGGAGTGCTGCCGCCAAGCCAGGACCTTCTAGATGGATGCCAATCTCGTCCATAGGGTCGTCGGCTCGACCTGATTGCGACCCCCAATTCATCGTACTTACCACAACATCGTCGTCATCCCATAGTAGAAATTTGCAGTGAAGCTGGGGGTCGCGTACACCTATTACATCCACCACGCCGTGAAGGCGTGTGCGCTGCTCAGAGACATGTCGACGTTTTACGGGCCCTGTCTGACGTGAATAAAGGACCCGAACATCTTCAAGGCGACGGCCTGCGACTTCTGCTGGCGTGAACAGCGCTGGAACCATCGGGGCACCAAGCCTATGAGTACAGCAGATGAAGCGTTTTTTCGCATCGTGAGCTGCTCTCCGGAGCAGGGCGTCGTGGTCGGCGGAATAAACTACAGAGAAACGCGCTTTCAGAATTTCAGATGGCTCCATACGATGACGACCGACTTCTATGATTGACCGTCGCAACTCGGCCGCCATGAACCGAAGGTTTTCCCGGGAGCGACTGGCATCGTGAAGGGGTGCCACAATCGCACGCAAGACGTCGAGGGCGGCTGCCGCAGCTCCCGCCTCCCTGAGAAGTACTGACACTTCCACCGCTAGGAATGGCGATGACAACCAATTGCACGAGCCAATTACGACGACTGCCCCACCTGCCCCGTCATCAGCGGCCAAAAACTTGGCGTGGCTCCTTACTGGGTCGCGATGAACTTTGAGGTATCCTCGGGAGCGCCCGCCAGCCTCTAATTTAACCCGGATCTCCTCCATGGCATGAGCATGTTTTGCATTCTCATCGAGTGATGTCCCAAAAAATAAATGGCAAGTGACCCCACGTTTAATGGCCTTGTCAAGGGCGTCGATGATTCGATCACGCTGTTCCCGCCCCTTCTCATCTGCTTGTGATGCGACGAAGGTTGACAGGACAAATACGTCCTGTGTTGCTTTATTGACAATTTCAACGAAGCGATCGACATGTTCGGCTGATCCAACAAGAAAATTACTAGCGTCGAACTCCGTCTCGATGGGAGGAGGAGGTGAGCGATCCTGATGCGCGAGCGAAGGCAAACTGCCGGTTGAGACGGTGGCGCGAAGAGCGGCAACAAGCTCGTCGCTCGCGTTCTTGGGAAAAACTCCGTTTTTCGCGTCGTTGAGATCAATCTTAAGATAAACCCGTCGCAGAACGGAGTTGATAGCGCGCACACCGCGGAGCCATTCGCCTGGCCGCATTGATCCCGCCATGAAACGACCAACCCGGAGAGCCATCGTCTCGTCGGTCTCATCACGCTCATCACGGGAGAACCTGACCGCATAAGCCAGTTGCCCGACATCCCGCTCCAGCACGAAATCTACGTCACGACGGCGAAATACGGATTGACCTACCCGTTCGTAGATTAGGCTGATGGGTATCTCGCGGTCAACAGTTCGTTCGGGAAGAGGTTGCCCTGATCTGATTAGCTGCTGTCCTAGCGTGCTGGTAGCAAGTACAGGTACGGGAGATGTTCGTAATTCAATCAAGCCGAACCGCATCAGACGTGATAAGGTTGCTCCAACGACTTGAGAGTTGAGGCCTAGTCGAGCCTTGATGGACTCCATCGGACCTGGAGTTTCGTCGAGATGCAGGAGCACAAGCTCTTCGACCGGACTCCAGCCCCAGGTTCGTTGGACGACAACTCGCGCTCGGTAGTGCCAAGCTGCAATGTAAATTGTCATTTCACAGCCTTCCCGCGCTCGTCCCGTGGTAGGATTGTCACGCCGCGCGGCCCCTTATCGGCCGCCTCGGCGGCCTGCCCACGCAACTCATTGACCAGCACGCGGATGAAACCCAGTTCGCCGCCAATCTTGTCGGGATCAGTTCCATCGACCACATTCGATAGAAACTGAAGACTCGTCGCGACGATGAGTTTATGCCTTGCTCTGCTCAAAAGGACATTGAGACGCTGAGGATTACTGAGAAATCCTAACGCCGGTCTGCCGACCATCGCGTTGTTGCGCACAAGGCTCGCCAGGACGACATCCGCCTCACTGCCCTGAAAACTATCGCTTGTGTAGACGAAACGCCCGTCGCCTCGTGGCGAAACGAAACCACCTAGGCGCCCATCGAGGGTTACCCGAGAGTTCAGAAGGCGCTCAAGTAGTTTGACTTGCCCAGTATATGTTGCCAACACAACGAGACTCGGCGGCTTGTCTTTGGGAGCCGCTTCCGGACGCACACCCAAGAGCGCGTCGACCAAGGCCGCCGCCTCGGCGGGGTTCGACAACTCCTTCCTATTGCGTTTTTCGAAGGACCGAAGACGAGTTGTGCTCAGTGGGGGAAGATCCAGCACGACGAGCGGCGAGGTTGGAAAACCGCCGTGTGATCCAACTGTTGCTGTTCTCTCTTTCACTCGAGCGGATGGAACGAGTTTGCCGCCGTAGAATGTGTGGGAAACGGCTTGGCAGATTGCTGGATGCATTCGGCTCTGCTCCAACAGCGTCTTCGCAATTGGGCTCGGGCGGCCGGTCTCGATCTCACGCTCCTCTTCGCGCTCTGCAATGGAGCGAAAAGGTTCCTCCATGCGGGTAGCGGCCGCCAACACATCGATCAATAAAGAGTTGCTTTCCCTTAATATTTTTAGAGTTGCATCGACCTCTGGAGGTAGATCCGGAATAGATAGTAAGCGCTCAGCTCCATCTTTCAGCAGTTCCTCAGCGCGAAATGGTTCAAAGAATTTTTTTCTTTCGGCGACTTCGAACGGTGATAGTTGTCGATGATCACCAATCATCACGCGTCGGTTGCCGAGCAAAAGCGATCCAATCAGCTCGGTGCCGTTAGCGCGTGCGGCTTCCTCAACAAATACCCAGTCGAATTGCTCGCCATCCGCGATCATGTCTTCGACAAAAGGCGATGACGTTGTCGCTAAGGTTACGTCGGCTGAGCGCAGCAGCAAATTATCAGTATCGCGCAGGACCCGCTCCGAGACGGCTCGCTCGGTCTCGTCTGTCGGTTTTAATGCAACCCGGATTTCATGGAAGGAATTGATGAGTGCGCCAGATATATTTGGATGTGATATTGTCTCAAGTACGTTGCGAGAGTTCTGTCTTAGCAGCGTTGCATCAGTATCTACATCAGACTTTTGCACGCGCACTACGATTTTTCCGAGAGGTGCTAGTTCCTTCTTCAGCTCATGTTCCATTGCAATAAGTGTCTCATGGTTTTGAGACGATACTAAAATACGAGCACTTGGAGTTTGTAGTAGAATGCTCTTGAGTAGTTGCGCAACAAGATAGGTCTTTCCAACTCCTGGCGGTCCGACAACCACGCTGATCGATTTACCAGCTGTAATGGCCTCCCAGGCGTCCTTCTTCGAGTCATCGAGCCCCTTGGGCGGATCGCCGGGAGCCGCAACCGACCGCAGTGCGTCATCGATCGCTACTGTTGTGGGGTCGTCGAGCGCTCTTAGAAGCTCGACGTTTGCCCTCGCTGCGACGACGTTCTGCAGCCGGCGCCGGATCGCGCCTTCGGTGCCCGCTTCGGTGCGGGGTCGCAGGAATAGGTCTTGCTCAGGCAGAAGGGGTTCATTCGACCTGAACGCATAGGCAATACGCCCATTAACTTCTGAGATTTTCTCCAAAGCAAGCTCTGGAAGCCTCTCCCTTGGCCGACCGAGCGTGTCACTGGCCGAGACAGTCCAGTCTGGACGACCCTCATCGTGATTCATCTCCCGGTCGAGAGCGATGCCTAGCGGTGGCAGCTTCAACCGCTTCCGTTGTGCGTCCCGCACCTCGTCGCCGCGGGGGGCAATCCACACAAGATCGGATTGATCCCGAGGAGGCGTCAACACCTCGACTGGGAAGGTCCGAAACTGCTGCCTCAGGAGAGAGAAGGCTTCCAGCAGGATCAGCGCGTGCCACGACGGCGGGTCGTCGAACGTAGCTGCTGCCACTGGCTTCTGGCGCAGGCTAGACCACAATAGAGCGCCATTGCCGAGCCTTCGGACGCGCTCGCCCGCGGCGCCACGGTTCCTCGCCAAATGGATGCGTCGCTTGATCTCGAATGCGTCCGCGATTGCGTCGTGTGGTTGACGCTTCGCGCCACGCGTGATCACGCCAATCCGATCTTCGACCATCTCGACTCTGTACGTCGCAAGATCTGTCACAAGGCGGATCGTGCGCGCGTCAATGATACCTGCGCGAGTGTCGGGTCCGAGCAGGTCGTCCGCGACGAAACGCATGACCGCTTCCGTGTCGTCTGCTGGGATTGCACCTGAGGCTAACGATGGAAGGTCACTCCGCAGGATGTCCTGACGCGCATAAAGTACGAGCTCCCCTTCTACGTTCGTGCCTAATTGGCCAAGCTCTTCAATGACTTCAGCCAAATCCTCCAAAGCTATGTGGCTATCGTAGAGCTGAAAATGTGGTGGGTCAGTCATTCTAGCCAGCATGCGACGCTCGATGCTCGTCAAAACAGGTTCGTCCGGCTGCGCTATACCAAGGGTCGAGCGGATCACCTTAGCCAAGTCGGCCAGATCCTGACGGAACGAAACAGCTTTGGACGATCGAAGAGACATCTCGGATGGAGTCAAGCCTTCGGCGGAGATATGCACGCAGGCCTCGTAACCGCCTAGTCTGTAGGTCGGTACCTGTTCGTCACCAGCGAAGATCGCAAACTCGTCGATGGCACCGTGTACAATGCCTGCATCATGACAATAGGTGAGACCCTCGACAACCCGAGATATGTTTCGCCAAAAATCACGACGACCACTGTTTGTCATGCATGACTGGCGCCTCGCCAGGGTTGTGCGTGGCAATCCTAGCAGCGGAGATCCGGGATCGAGCATAACAATGCCAAGCTCATATTCGTCTTCTACAACCTCGATAATCTCAACGAGGACCTCTTTCGCTCGTCGCGACGAGAATACGCGGCGAATGCGACGCATTCCGCCATCAACAAGCTGCCGAACATCCCTATCAATGGACGTGCCAGTCTTTGTGAACAGCCTAACAAGATACTGCTCGCCAGTTTCCAAATCAGTCGCAGGATTTAGTCGTGACGCAAGGGCTCCGCCAGCGGCTCGTAGAGAGTCATCAGAGAACTTGAAGCGATCGCCCAGATTTCGTAGAGAAGGCTTGCGAGAGCGGTGCTTCACGAGATTGATCCTCGATCTTGCTCAGCGGACTGCCGATCTTGCCTGTCGGCAACGGCCGCGCTAATTCGAACATACCCGGAACGGCCTCCGGGTAAAGGCGATCGTGCACTTCTATCCCCGGGTCCAAGCAAATCCGGTGTGATATAATTTTTCAAAGGTATAACCAAGTAGGCTTGGGCATGAGACGCACGAAGGCGACCTTTCAGCCTTGGTGGCTGGTGCCGTGGGGTGAAATCGCCAAATGGCGTGCACCTGAGCCGCGGGAGCGGGCTGTGCTCATCACCTGCTGGCCACTGCCTTCCCCGGCCGGGACGGGCTCGCCGCGCAGGCCCTGACCGCCCTGGTGCGCCGGATCGATGAAGGGGGCAGCTTACGGTTCCGGGTCGAAGGCGCGCCCGCCGAGGTCGCCAGGCGTGTTCCGGTCGAGGGCCAGGACGACGGCGAGCAAATCTGGATCAGTCCGTTCGAGGTATCGCCGGATCGGATCGCGGTGTCTTTAGATTGAGGTCCACAGGCCAACCCCAGCAGCCTTCGCTCAGTCAGCGGAAGACATCGCACTCATAGCGCTCGGTCAGTTCGCGCCAGATGGTCGGGTCACTCGTGAGCTTGGTGAGTAGCGCACCGATCTGCGTGTTGAGGCTGCCGGGCACGCCAGCATTGAGACGCCAGAACCCGGACCGCGCGACGACTTCACGACCGGATGCCGTATGATGGACGTCGCCTTTACGCGCCAATCCCGTAGGCTCAATGCCGAGCAGACGCGTGATCTCATCCGGATCGAGGCCGTCGCCGAAGATACGTAGAGCGACCGTGACACGAGCAAGCTCAGGCATGTTGCCGGTTATGGCGCAGCCATAAAGGTTCGCAAAACACCTAACTCGGAATGTATGTGCTGCACGTCGCGGGACCGTTCGTTATTCCAGCCGCTTATAAGGGCGTGCCGCAGTGAACACTGCTATGGCCCGCCAATTACGTCTGCTAGGGTTGGAATGACTAACGGACGGCGCTGTGCGCGGCCAAGCGCGGCGGGCGGGACCGGGTGGCGACGATCAGTTCCGCCCTGGAGACGGAGACAGTCGGCCGACCGCACCCTCGCTTTTCTGTCTTCTTAGATGAGCGGATAGGGCCCCTCGAACAGGTCGCCGAGGGCCCGCCGGCGCCGATAAGTCAGACGCCGGCGGCGCAGGTGCTCGGGCCGATCGTGGATCAGATGACAGCGCTGGCACCAGGCTGCGAGATCACGGTCGCCGTTGAGGCTGGTGTCGTGCTCGCGGTGGCACGTCGCTAGAACTGGCATCGTTAGCCGAGCGGTGGCCAGCACCGCGAGGCCGGGCTCTCGACGCAAGGTGCGGCCGCGGCCGGAGCGCCAGTGCCCGGCCGCGGCATCGTACCAGGTTCCCCCGTCGAGGCAGACGATCAACTCACCGTGCGGGCGCCCACAGGCCTCGCAGCGCCCGCCGGCGCGGCCGAAGCGGATCACCGCCGAGAGCTGCGGCCAGTCGATCGGGTAGAATTGGCGGTGTTCGGGGCGGATCGGCACAGTGCGGCGACGCTACCACGGCCGAGTTAAGGGCGAATCCCCCCTTCTGGCCATGTTCTGATGTAAATTTCCTCTCCGGGTCCGGAGCGAGAGGAGAGCCGGGGCTTTGCGAGCCTAGCCGTCCTTCGAGAGAGACGGCGGCGCTCGAGGTGAGGTGAGCTATTACGAAGTCCGCGCCAGTGTCGCGAATGATCACCGCTACGCGCACGCTGCGCACCCATAAGAACGGCGACATCGCCTATCTCGACGGTGAGGTGGGCGGGCGCCCGATCCGTATCCAGACCCGCGCGGGGGGATCCCTTGTGCCGCCGCATTGACGGGACTGCGCTCGTGCCCGTCAGCGAGAAAGCCGATGCGCTGCTCACGGGCTGTTGCAGGCGGCTGTCGCCGGGGACGAGGTGCGCGCCGCTCTCCTCGCGCGCAAGCGCGCCGAGGCGCCTGAGCAGCTGGAGGCGATCATGGCCGAGCTGACAAAGGATTGCTCGGCCGAGTACTCTCGCGGGGATCACTCCGCTTGTGCGGTCGTGGCGGGTGGCCCCGACCGAGGATGCCGCGCGCCACATAGGCTATGCCACTGAGTCGGAGCCGGTCAGTGAGTCGGTGTCGGCAATTGGTCAGACGATGTTCTACCACCCTGATCGTAAGGTTCGCCGTCTCGTAAGAGGGGGCAAGTGATCGATGCCCCTTGAAGCCCAGCCCCTTCCTCTCTACAGCGCACCAACTCTCGCATATTAGGTCGCCATACCCTGCCGGCTGCACTAATTATTGCAAATCCCTATGACAAGTCCTATAGCCGCAAAGTATATCTGGAATTAAATGAATTATGTCGATCGTTATTTGAAATGACATCTGCTGACAATTCTGGTATTTCTTGACCCAACAACTTGAAATCGCATATTTTTACAGGAGGTACATACATCAAACTTTCAGGGTCGTTTTTAAACTTTTCTCGCAACTCCATTAGGAGACGACCGAGGACGTTGCTCCCATGGAAGTCTCCGCCTTGTCCTTTTATTGCTCCCCAGAAGTCATCTTTCCGAGAGTCCTCAACGATTGATTTGTTTTCCGTTCGAAGTAGGAGATTGCCAAATTTCATCCAGTTTTGCGCCAACTTGACACGAAGGCACCACTTCATGATGGGAACTCGTAGATTGTCCCATTGCTCGCGGCTGTCGTCTCGGTAGGGCTTGGAGCGCATCTTTGCCGTCATCGGGCTTGCCTCACCCAAGATGAGCTTTTGCACTTCGGGCAGATGTGGAAATCTGCACGCTTGATACAGGGCTTCCGAGGTTCGTACCAATACGCCAGAAATTCGGATTGGAAAGCCGGGCGCCATATTGGACAGGCCTCCAAACTCCTCCCCGGTCTTGCGGAACGAGACCACTTCGTCGGCGCGATAGGTCCGTGGATCGGCGTTGGCCATGACGGTCAGTTCGTTATCCTCGGGAGCAGAGGGTACCACGGATCGCCTGCCCACAACACCAAGGGTGCGTTGTTAGGGCAATTCCGGTATGTAGCGAATAGAGTTCCAAATCCGAATGTCCTCATTGTGGTATTTCCTAAAGGACGTTGATAAATATTTAGTAAAGGGCACATTCCGCGAATTTCAACGCCTTTTTTGAGAAATTCGTGCTCAAGTAACTCACGCCCTTGACTCGACGAAAAAAATTTGTTGGGTCCAATGCTTTTGCCTGTTCGCCATGTTTGCGGCTTTCCAAGTTGTGCGACGTACGCATTTACATCTGGATCTATACCGGGCGTCGTTGGTCTCAATACGTCTGAATGAGATGCCTTGTGAAGACCGTCTTCTATTGCGATATAGTGAGCCCAATTTAAGGTTATCTGTTTGCCCGATCGAGCGATCGCCTTGTTTAGACTCTGATTAGTAAAATAATGACCTTGTGTGTGTAGGGCAATGACTGCAATTAACAGGTCGGCCCGTTGTGGAGCTGACCCAACAATCCAGTTTTCCAGATCCATGCCGATCCGGCCTCCAGAAAACAAGCCATCGTCAAGGTAGAAATATTTATTTCCATGCCCGCAATCTTCTATGGAGAACCCGCATTCACTGTTTAATTTTTTGTCAAAAACAGTCAGAAGTTCTCTCTGGCTGTTGCCTCGCGGTTGTATATTAAGAAAATTTACTTGTCGCCAGAACGTAGGCGGATCACCGGCGGTCCATCCAGGGTGGCGAACGAGACCCTTCATGATGCCCCTGACACGAATTTTAGAAAAGTAAGTTTTTTCGAAGACATGAGCAACTTCATTTAAAATAGGTTCTTGGACGTCTTTGGAAAAATTGTTAATCCAATTTTCAACATGCTCAGGTGTCGGTGTCGGAAATGTGCCGGCTTGGTAGTCACTGATCGTCGTTGCAATCGCCCGCAGCAACCTATTGCGCTCGCTCATGCTCCCCCCTGCAGTATCCAACCACAAGATGGCGTTTGGAGAAGCCAGTGGCAACCTGAAGTCAATGAGGGACCAGAGCCAATGGTGAGACGAGGCTTTCAGGCGGGGTGGGTAGTTTGGAGAGAGGCCCCGGCCCCCGCCGCGAAAGCACGGTCATGGCCCGCCTTCTCGTCCTTGCTTGCTCGGTGACCAAGCGCCCTGATCCCGATGGCCGGCGGTCCAAGGTCGCCTTCCTCTCGGCCCATTACGGCTTTCGCGATGCGGCGACTCCGATCGCCGATTACGACGCGCGCCTAACCCGGGACCTCGCCGAGCGGATGATCGCCGGCGGCGTGACCACGCGCTGGACCCGACAACCCTTCCCGTGCCGGCCGGACACCTACGGGATCCATGCCAGGGCCGAGATCGCCGGGCTCACCCGCGACGGCGCCGAGCTGGTCGAGGAAATCGCCCTCGTCGGAGTGCGGCCCACCGCTATGATACTGGTGTCATGTCGATGTCGCGCCCGGTCGGCGGTGGACGACCCCGCTCTCTCGCAGCAACCCCGATAAGCCGTCGCGGCCTTCCACGATCAACCCTCAAGGGGTCCGCTCCGCAAGCGGGCGGCCGCTGCGGCTGCGCCTACGCGGTGATCGCGGCCGCTCCCGGCCTCCTGGGGCGCTGTCGAGCGGGGATCGCCCCCGCTCCGTCAGGAGCAAGACCCCGATGGCGACCGATCTCACCCTCGCGAACCGCTACGCCCACAGCCTCGCGGCCTCCCTGATGGTCCCGGTCACCGTCTTCCGCTCCGAGGCCGGCTACGGCGTCGTGACCTCGGACGAGTACGAGGGCGATCCGGCCGACGTCCTGACCGAGTTCGACCCCTACGAGGAGTGATCCTCGCGCCGGGCAGGGCGCTACATGCCCTGCCGCCAGCACGGCGTCGTAAGAGACCCCGT
The DNA here is from genome assembly GCF_001653715.1 of Methylobacterium platani. GTDB lineage: Bacteria > Pseudomonadota > Alphaproteobacteria > Rhizobiales > Beijerinckiaceae > Methylobacterium > Methylobacterium platani. The sequence goes on along the minus strand of NZ_LWHQ01000074.1, from coordinate 14,521 downwards.
ATCCGAGCTGTATGGACAGTCGATGCCAATACGCATATACAAAAATTGTATGGACGAGAGGCCGCTATGCTCAGCATCAGGGACGAGGAGGTTCGAACCCTCGCCGAAACCGTCATGAGGACGAGCGGCGCACCCAATCTCACCGCAGCTATCAAACTCGCCTTGCAGCGCGAGATCAAGCGCGCCGAACAGGCCGTGCCCTTGATCGATCGTGTGGCTGCGATCCGGGCTGCGGCCATAGCGAAGGCGGACCGGCCACCCGCCCCCCCGTTGAGCGAAGCCGAACGCGACGCCCTCTGGGCTCGCTGACGTGTTCATCGACACGTCCGCTGTCGTCGCCATCTTGGCCGACGAGCCCGAGGCGGCGAGCTTCCTCGCCTGCATCGAGGCCGCTAAGCGCCGGGAAACCGCGCCGCACGTTCGTCTGGAAGCGACGATCAACCTGGCGCGCATCCTTGGCGTTCCGGTCAGTGTCGCACAGGAGATGTACGACGCATTCCTGGCTGCGGCGGGGATCAGCGTCGTTTCGATCGGTGACGCCATCGCTCGCCGGGCCGTCGATGCCTATGATACCTATGGCAAGGGGCGGAGCCATCCGGCGCAACTCAACTTTGCCGACTGCCTGTCGTATGCGTGCGCTGCGTACTACCGCTCCCCAATCCTCTTCAAAGGCCGTGATTTCGTCCACACAGACCTCAGGATCGCACTTTGACGCCTGGTCCACGCTTCCTCGGCTCGATCGGCTACAAGCCGAGGAGATGACTGGCCGTGCCAATAGCTGTCATGGCCAGCCCACCAACGAGCACACCGATCATTAGGTACGAGAAGCCCTTGAGCATCATGGTCGGCGATCCTTCCGTCCCAAGGCAGGCGTCGAGGGAGTGTCCATGCTGCGTTGCAATAGGTTACTTAGCAAGCGCAGCATTCTAGGCATTCGTGCTCGAACGAGTAGCACCCTCGCGCCTCGCTGAAAGGTCGACCGGCCCGTCGTCAGGCCCTTTCACGGTGGCACGGGAGGGGGCGGAGCGGACACCGCGAAGCGTCCCCTGGATGCGGTCCATGACCCGGGACCGGGAAGCGGTACTCCCGAACCGTCGCTGTCAGGACGCTTCACTCGAGCCTAAGGCATAGGCGTTCCCGCGATCCGGTGGGTCTGAGCCGCAGCCCAGAGGCCTCGGTGATGGGTGGTTCTATCCGGGGCGCCCGGGACCACCGCAACGCCGGATGCCGGTTTTCTTCCCCGCCGCCTCACGGCGTCTCCTCGCGCAACAAGAAAACCGTCCCTCGCCATCCTCCGCTGACGCTGCGGCCCGCTGCGCAGGTGCGGCGCCGGTCGCCTCCGGCTCGACGAACGCCATCGAGGCCGCAGGGGCGCGGCCAAGAGCAACCGGATGAGAGGATCACGACCATGGCGACCATCGGCACCTTCACCCAGACCCAGAACGGCTTTTCCGGCGAGATCACCACCCTCACCATCCAGGCCAAGAAGGTCTCGATCCAGGCGGAGACGGAGCGCATGGCCGAGAAGGGGCCGACCCACCGGATCTACCTCGGCAAGGCCGAGATCGGCGCCGGGTGGGCCAAGCGGTCGAACGAGGGCCGGGACTACATCTCGATCAAGATCGACGACCCGAGCCTGACGGGTCCCCTCTACGCCCGCCTCTTCGCCGAGGAGGACGGCAGGACCCACTCGCTGGTCTGGACCCGCTCCAACGGCCCGAACGGCCGCCGCCAGGACTGACCCCGGCTCTCACGGCCCCGCCGATCGCGGCGGGGCCGGACCTGCGACGAAAAAGGAGCCCACTCCATGGCTTACGCGTTCGATACACTCGGATATTCTAAGGCCCTGCGCGAGGCGGGCATTCCCATCGACCACGCCGAGGCGCACGCCGCAGCGGCCCGGGAGTTCATCATGCACGAGATCGTCACGAAGGATGATCTGCGCGTCGCCCTCGAGCTTCAGACACTCCAGATCACCGTGCGTCTGGGAAGCCTCACGGCCGCTGGCTTCGTGGCGATGTTCGGCGCTCTCGCCGCTCTCATCAAGCTGACGTGACCGGCATCTCGGCCCGCGCCGCCGCGCGGGTCGTCCGCTCCGGCCGACGCCGTCCCGGCCGGGGCGTCTGCGCCGCCAATTCCCGCTGGATCTCGGCGCGCGTCGCCAGATCCTTTGGCACGTAGCCGAGCTGTACGAGCAGCACGTTCAGCCGATGGAATTGAAGCTTGTGCTCGACCTGCGCGGTCGCGTACTCGCTCTCGCACACGCCGGCGGCGGGCCCATCAGCGGTAGCCAGAGCATCGAGCCGCATCAAGGCCTTGAGATAGAGGCGATGGATTGCGCGAGTGCGCTGCTCCAGAGTCTCACCTTCGCCGCTCGTCCGATCCAAGGCCGTCCCCATCGTCTTTGCCTTCCGCAGGGGATTCCGTGCGGGTCTATTGCAATCTTAAGCAAAATTTCTTTATCGATCTGGCAACCAGGCGGCGAGTTGGCCGCCAGCGCGTGATGATGCCGCGCTCTTCACTTGCCGGCGTCGCGACCGGCCTCGGAGGTCGCGCCGGAGGGAGAGGTGGCCTGGAAGGTCACGACGGGAGATCAGGCCGGAGAGAGGCTCCGGCGCCCGTCGAGAGACCACGCCGATGGCCCGACGCCCCTCCCCCTCCCGGAAATCCCTTGCCTGCCGCACCGAGGCCGCTCCAGAGCAGCGCCCCGACGTCTACCAGCGCATCACCGACACGATCATTGCCCAGCTCGAGGAGGGCCGGGTGCCGTGGGTGCTGCCGTGGGGTGACCTGCCGGGTGCCGCCGCGGTCGGGATGCCGCGCAACGCCCAGACCGAGCGGGCGTATTCCGGCATCAACGTGATGCTGCTGTGGTCGAGCGGCATGGCCGCGGGCTACCCGACCCAGCGCTGGCTCACCTTCCGCCAGGCGCTCAGCCTCGGTGGCAACGTGCGCCGCGGCGAGAAGGGCACCCCGGTCGTCTACGCCAACCGCTTCACCCCCGAGCAGGAGCGTGCGCGGGCCGCTCAAGCTGGTGAGGAGGCGCGCTCGATCGCCTTCCTGAAGCAGTACACCGTGTTCAACGCCGCGCAGTGCGACGGGCTGCCCGAGGGCCTGTACGTGCCGCCCCCGCCGCCGCGCGAGGACCTGATCGAGCCGCGCTTCCGCGCCCTGATGGATGGCACCGGCCTCACCATCCATCTTGGCGGGCAACGGGCGTTCTACCGCCCGGCCGACGACGTGATCGTGCTGCCGCCGCCGCAGTCCTTCTTCGAGCCGGTGAACTTCCACCGGACCGCGGCCCATGAGATGAGCCACGCGAGCGGCCACCCTTCCCGGCTCGCCCGCGACTTCACCGGCCGCTTCGGCAGCGAGGGCTACGCGCGCGAGGAGCTAGTGGCGGAGATCTCGGCGGCCTACGTCTGCGCCAGCCTCGGCATCGTGCCAACGGTGCGCCACGCCGACTACATCGCGAGCTGGCTCGAGGTGCTGCGCTCGGATCCCCGCGCGATCGTGCAGGCGGCGGGGATGGCCAGCCGCTCCGCGGACTGGCTGCTCGGCCACCTCCCGCCCGCGCTCGCCCTGGACGGCGCCGGCGGGCCGGACGAGGGCGACGAGACCGCCCCGGACCTGCGGGCGGCGGCGTGATGCGCTTCAAGCCCTGGCCGCGACCGACGCCGTTCGAGGACACGCTGCGCAAGCGCGCGGCGTACCGGCGCAAGCAGATCCGCGAGCAGGCGGCCCTGCCCCTCTTCGCCGGGGCGATCGCCGAGCGCCAGCTCGACGTCGACGAGGAGATGGTCCGGCGCACCGGACAGTGGGAGCGCCAGCAGCAGGAGACGCGCCAGCAGCGGGCCGAGGGCTGGCGCAAGATGCGCGAGCGCCTGTTCAAGAACCCTGCGCCCCGTCGGCTGGTGATCCGTGCCTTGTGGCGGGTCTGCCCGTACCCGGCCGATCCGAGCTACCTCGGAACGCTGCTGCACGAGATCGCCACCGGGCGGATCGACCCGGAGCGGCCCCCCTGGGGCGGGCGACACACGCTCACCCCCCGGACGACCCCGGACCCGAAGAGCTTTGCCGAGGCGTTCCGGCAGATCGGCCAGCGCACGGTCGGCGGCGGGCCGAAGACGACGGGAGCCGACGAGCGCCTGTTCTGCGGCAATCTCGGCTCGGGGATCCTGTTCCTGACCTCGCGCGTGCGACTGATCGAGCCGAACGAGAGCTTCTACACCTCCTCGAACCACCGCCTGTCGGGCAGCCACGTCGGCCGCGGCGGGCATTGGGTCGACCTCGAGGTGCGCGGCAATTGCTCGGATGCGGACCTCGCCCTGATCCGTCGCCTCGCTGAAGCCACGGAGGATCGTCCTGTAGAGGTGAGGCGGGCGTGACCGCTCCGCGCCATGCGTCGCGGCCGACGGTCAAATCCCAATCAGCTTGACCGTGCCAGGGTCTGCTCCCGACCCCACTCGGACATCCTAGTGGTGCTCGCGCAATCCACGCTGCTGACCCAAAGCGGTTCCGCGTTAGCGATGTAGGAATGTCCGGTCGCAAGGGATTTCCCGACATTTGAATTCCTGACACGCTACACTGACACCTGCCGTGCGTCGTGATCCTGGATTGAAGGCATCAGCCGCCCCAAACTGACAGTGTAAGGAAAACGGTCGTTTTTCTTACATGTAGCCCCGAGCGGCGGAAGACCGCTCGGAGTGGCAACCGGTCCTTGGTATTCCATCCGGAAGCCAACGTTCCGCATCCAAGCCGACCCAGTCACTATTGTGAGGAGCAGGCATCCCGAAAGCGGCTGTTCGGTGCGCTCACAGGCACCGAACAGCCGCTGATCTGTGGCAAAACCTCAGGCCCCCATGGTCATGACGGAGCCGCCGTCGACCCTGAGGAACTCGCCGGTGATGAAGCTGGCGTGTTCCGAGCAGAGGAACGTAACCGCGGCGGCGACCTCTTCCGCCCGGCCACGGCGCTTGGCGACGATGCCGGGGCGTTCCTCGTCCAGCGTCAGCTGGATTGCCTCGTCGAACGAGACTCCCTTCTCTTTCGCCTTCTTCTCCATCTGCGCGTCAGTCATTGGCGTGGCGATGAACGCCGGGCCGACCGCATTCACGAGCACGCCATCCGGCCCGTAGGCCTTGGACAATCCCTTCGCAAGGTTCAGGACCCCGGCCTTGGCAGCAGCGTACGGCAGCTCCTCAACGTAGGGCTGCACCGCGTCCTCCGAGGAAAAAAGCACGACGCGGCCCCAGCCCACCTTGCGCATGTGTGGGATGAACGCCCTGGTCGCGCGCACCCCAGCCATGAGGTCGGTCTGCAATGCCTCCAGCCAGTCGTCGTCGGTGAGGTCGAGAAAGTCTCCCGACGCCCCGGTGATGCCGGCGGCACAGACGAGGATGGTCGGCTTGTCGTCGAAGGCCATGTTAGCGAAGGCGGCGAGCACCTCGATCCCCTTGGCTCCAGTGAGATCCGCCTCGACGGCGCGAACCTGACCCAGTGCCGCCAGCTCTGCGGCGGTGGCCTGCAATTCGGGACCTTCCTTGTCGGTTAGGACGACGTGGACGCCCTCACGCAGCAGATGCTCGGCAGTCGAGCGACCCATCCCCGACTTGGCGCCCGTGACGACAGCGACTCGCCCCTTGATGCCGAGATCCATGGATACCTCCTTGGGAATGCAGTGTGAGGTCAACCGGCATCAAGCGCCGGGGCTCGGCTCAGTCGAACCGGACGCGGGAGGGCTTCAGGTGCTGCGAGCTTGGTCCGGATGACGGCCCTCGGCGAACTCCTCGACGATCTTCGCGCAGAACGCTGGCAGGTCGTTGGGGTTACGGCTCGTGACAAGCCCCTTGTCGACGACCACCTCCGCGTCGACCCACTCCCCGCCCGCGTTGCGGATGTCGGTCTTCACCGTCGGGAAAGAGGTGAGCTTGCGCCCCTTCACGACGTCAGCCTCCACCAAGGTCCAGGGCCCGTGGCAGATGACCCCGACCGGCTTGGCCTGCTGGAAGAAGTCCCGCACGAAGGCGATCACGGCCTCGCTGCCTCGGAGCTTGTCGGCGCCGACGCTGCCACCGGGGATGACGAGTCCGTCGAAGGACGAGGCGGACACGACATCGATGACCTTGTCGACCGGATACTTCCCAGCGGGTTCGAGGTCGTTGTTGACCGTCTCCGCCTCGCCGGCCTCAAGCCCGATCACCGTGACGGTCGCGCCGGCCGCAACAAGCGCGTCACGGGGTTTGGTGAACTCCGGCTCCTCCGTGCCCCGGGGGGCGATCAGGATAGCGACGGTCTTTCCTTGAAGCGTCATGGGTCGTTCCTCTTCATGTGAAGGCGTGAATGGGCGGCGTCAGGCCGGGATGCCTTCGGGTGAGGCGGTGTTCTCGGCGGTCACGCCGTTCTCCCGGTGCCGGAAATCGCTCAGCGCCCGGTAGACCTGGAGCCGCGCCCGCATCACCGAACCGAGCGGACGGTGTTCCGAGAGGCTGTGCGCCGGCCGAAAGGTCATCATCTCGTCGAAGTAGCGTACCCGCTCGGGAGAGTAGGCGTCCTGCCGAGGCAGGCGGATCGTCGCCACCGTGCGGTAGGGACTGACCGTGACCGGCCAATCGACCGAGGCGTCTTCGATGGGCTGGCGCTCGGCGTCCGCCCACAACTGCGCCTTCAGTTCGTAGACCGCATCGTTGCCGCCGAAGTAGTCCACGGCCGCATGGCGGAAGCCGTCCTCGTCCTGGTGCGGGTCGAGGCGCCATTCGGCCAAGTCGTGCTGCGCCGGCGATGCCGGCACCGCGCCGAGCTTGGCCACGTAGTCGCCGAACCGCATCGGAGCTTGGCTGAAGTAGCTGTCGGCGAGAGGATGGCTGTAGGGATGGCCGAGAAAGTCGGCCATGGCGCTCTCCGTGCCGAAGGCATGCAGCACACGGTTGAGGTTGCGCGCGGTGGCGGCGACCGCACTCTTGACGCCCTCGGGCAGCCCGGTTGCCTTGCCGATGACCGTACCGTCGCGCAGGAACCCAGCTGCCGTCCCGGACGGGAAGGTCGTACCGGTGGCGAGCACGAAATCCTGCGTGTCGACGTCGTGGCCGGGTAGCTTGTCGCCGGGCACGCCGAAGACCTTAATCGACATACCGCGGTGCGTGGAGACCCGGTCACCGAGCGTCTCGCCCGGGCCCTGGGCGAAGCGCACGGCCACCTTGTGTGTACCCGGTCTGGCGAACAGTCCTTGCGCGAGCTCCGAGGGCAAGCCCTCGGAGACGGTCATTTCCCCTATGACGCAAGCGGAGCTCTTGGCGTGGCTGGCGCGCACCGCGTGATGCTCGCGCTTCTCCACCGTCTGCGACTGCTGGGTCATGCCCTTGATGATGCCGTCGATGGTCTCCTGCTCGTCAGGGGTAGGCCGCTCGATGTCGGGGGCATAGCGAAGGTAGGTCATTCCAGTCTCTCCCGTGCGCCGCGGCTATCGGAAGAGCCGAACGCAATTCGTTCCTGTCCCGCCTCGGTAGTCGCGGGACTCCAAGCCAAGGCGCACTGACCTCGGGACGAGGATCCTGGCAACGCGTCGCTCCTAAGATCGTTCACGGGCTATTGAGTCGGGCGCAACCCGGAACGTCGATCACTCCGGTCAGTTTTGTCCCCAGACGAACGAAGGACGACAGACCTTGCCAGCACCCGTCCGCTACAGCCCCGACGTCGAAGCCCTGAGGCCCGACGAGGACCGAACCATCGAGCAGCTCAATGAAACCTTCGACGGTATCCTGGAGACGGTCGCGAACGACTCCGGCCATGCCGTTCGCTCGGTCCACGCCAAGTCTCACGGCATCCTGGAGGGCACGCTGACAATCGACGCCGGGCTGCCGCCCGAACTCGCGCAGGGCCTTTTCGCGACGCCGGGCGAACACAAGGTCTACATGCGGATGTCGACCAACGCGGGCGACATCCTGCCGGATGCCGTTTCACTTCCCCGCGGTCTCGCCCTGAAGGTCCTGGACGTGGCTGGCGAGCGCCTGCCTGACGCTAAGGGAACGAGCCAGGATTTCGTCATGGTCAACGGCCCCGTCTTCCAGGCGCCGAACGCCGAGAAATTCCTGGGCAGCCTAAAGCTGCTCGCGGGGACTACGAACCGCGTCGAGGGTCTGAAGGTCGCCGCCTCCACTGTGCTGCGCGGGGTGAACAAGGCGCTCACGGCGGTGGGCATCGAGAGTCCCACCCTGGGGTCGCTCGGCGGCGCGCCGAATGTCGATCCGCTCGGCGAGACCTACTATAGCGTCACCCCGTTCCGATACGGCGACCACATTGCCAAGTTCTCGGTCGCTCCCGTCGCCCCGGCGCTTATAGCGCTGACAGGGACAGAGATCGACGCCTCCGGCCGCCCGGACGCCATTCGCGAGACCGTGCAGTCCGAGATGGCCGGCATCGAGGGAGTCTGGGAGTTCCGGGTGCAGCTATGCCGCGACCTCGAACGCCAGCCGGTGGAGGATCCGACGGTGCAGTGGGACGAGGAGGAGGCACCGTTCCAGCGGGTTGCCACCATCACCGTGCGACCTCAGGACAGCTGGGACGCGGCTCGGGTCGACGCCGTAGATGAGCGCATGCGGTTTGCGGTCTGGACCGGGCTCGCGGCGCATCAGCCGCTCGGCAACATCAACCGTGCCCGCAACGCGCCATACAGGCACTCGGCCGATTTCCGGCAGCGCTTCAACGGCTGCCCGATCCATGAGCCGGCCGGCCGCTGAGGGAGACGGTGATGCGAGGCCTCAAGACGTTCGCCGCGCTCGCGGCGCTCACCATGATGACGATGGCGCGGTCCGGGCGGAAGGACCGGTGAAGACGCAGTTGAAGCCGTTCAACGTCACCATCCGAGTCTTCGACCCGACGAAGGGTATCGAGGGCGGCCAGGATTACGTGCTGCCGGTCGACAGCCCGGACGCGGAGCATGCTATCGCCTCGACGACGGCCAATGCGGCCTCATTCACGAAGAAGACGGATGGCGGCAAAGCGCTTCCGGTCGCCTTCACGTGCATCAAGGTCGAGTCGCGCTGAACGAGGTCCGCATGTCATCGAAAGATGACAAGACGCTCGTCAGAGCCTGTTTCGCAGCACCTGTGCCGTCCGAAGCGGATGGGTAGGAAACCACCCGTTTGGGCCCTAGGTGATTGTCCACCACGCGGCCGAAAGCTAGACGTTCTGAGGGTCAGAAGGGGTCGAGAGCGGCGGTTCGGCCCGTGGCTGCCCTGGTCTGCTCCCAGGACGCCTTATGGTGACGCTGGTTCAAGCGACGCGTGCCAATTGCCCGAGGACGCCCTTTTGAATTCCTGACATGCAAACCTAACGGGTTGAAGTGGCTAAAAAACCGTCGTTTTTCTTACAGGTGCTCTGAGCTCGACTTTGTCCGATCGGCCAGTGCCTGTTGACGGTCTCCTCCGGCGAGGCTGGACGCGCCGAGGGGGTTTTGTACTCTCACCTCGTCGATGGGACATGGCGAAAGTCCCCGTTGGACCTGCCAAGTAGTCACTCACCGAGGAACATCCTCGTTACCGTAACAACTCGGCTTTACCTTCAGACGCCATAGGACGCAGGATGCGTACGGATCCTGGCTCACGGATGCGGGCCCTACACAGGTAACGGGGCGCGATTGGCCAAAGTCGAGCTGAGCAGCAGAGGACCACTGGGGGTGGGAAGCTGCTGTCAGGGGCGTTCATCAAAGGTCCACCCGTAGCGAACCGGCGGTGCGGGTCTTCATCAGCATGCCCAAAGTGGACCAGCTTCCCGCGCTCATGTCTGCATGCCCGACTGTGCATGGGGTGAATGCGATCCTTGTGATCGTCCAGCAGCTCTGATGGACGGGATCCGAGGTCTAGGTCGCCATAAGGCCGCGCTGCGGCGCGGTGATCGTGCAAACGACACCCGTTGCCGGATAGCTCAGATCCACCTCTCCATCGAAGCTGCCGGCAAGGCCACGCCCGATCAGCCGGGTCCCGAACCCGGTCCGCTTGGGCGCCACTACCGGCGGCCCGCCGGCCTCGCTCCACCGCAACATGACCGACGCGTCGTCGCCCTCACCGCTGAGGGTCCAGCAGATCGTGACCCGACCGTCCGCGGTAGACAACGCGCCATACTTGGCGGCGTTGGTCGCCAGCTCGTGCAGCATCAGCGACAGCGACAGCGCTGCCCTGGAACCGACCATCACGGTCGGACCATCGAGGACGAACCGGTCGGGGCAATCGCGGTGGATGTCGAGTGCGCTCTCAATCACGCTCCTCAGAGGGGCTTTCGAGAGGGAGCCGCCGAGCAGGAGATCATGCGACTTACCCAGGGCGATCAGCCGGTTGGCCAGCACATTTCGGGCGGTATCCAGATCGGCGGCGCCGCGCATCGTCTGCGTGGCGATGGACTGCACCATCGCCAGCATATTTTTCATGCGGTGGCTCAGCTCATGGTTGAGCAGCCGCTGCTGGGCCTCCGCCTCGACGCGCGCGATGGCCGTCCGGGTGCGGTCAACGACGTTACGCACGAAGGCAATGTCCTCGTGTGCCCACGTCCCTGGCTCGGCCCGCAACCCGTAGAATAGGGCCACGAACCGCCCGTGCTCCAGCACCGGCAGGTTGAGGATGCCACGCGCATTGATCGCAGCCAGGGCGTCGGCGTCCTGCGCTGTCCGGGGGTCGCTGCTGGCATCGCCGATGACGACGTCGCGGCCCGCTTTCAAGTCTTCGATGTACGAGCCGTAATCGCGGAAGCGGTGCAGCCCGGCAATGTCAGTCAGTCCCGGCGCGGTCCACTCCTGGGAAACCAGGATCGTCTCCTCGTCAGGGTCAACCTGCCCATAGCCTGCGTGGCTCAGCCTGAGAGTGCGCCCCATGATCTCGGCGGCGATCCGGCTGATCTCCCCCTGATCCGCCACGTCGCGCAACCGGTCGCCGATTTCGGTCGTCGCCGCGCGGCGCGCCTCGGCCCTCTTGCGCTCCGAGATCTCCAGGAAAAGCGCGATGAACCTCCGGTCGTCCTGCTTGCTTGCCCGCACCTCGAATGTCCGGTGCAACTTGGGAACGTGGATCTCGAAATTCTCGGGCTGGCCGCTCTCCACCACGCGCGCGTAGGTGTCGATCAGCCACTGCGGGATATCCGGTACGAGATCGCGCATTGTCCGGCCGGCGCTGTCGGCCGGCAGCCCCGTCAGGCCGGCGAAGGCTGGGTTCACCTTGAGGAACCGGAAGTCTACAGCCCGGCCGCCCGCATCGCACACCAGTTCGGCGCTGAGGAAGCCCTCCTGCATGCCGGTGAACAGGCTGCGCCAGCGCCCCTCGCTCACCGCAAGGCGGCCTTCGAAAGCCTTCTGGTCGGTGATGTCGCGGGAGATGGAAAGGATCTTCTCTGGCCGCCCGTTCGCGCCCAGGATAGGCGTAACCTGCACGTCCCACCATTTCGGCGTGCCGAGGTAGGTATCGGCTGCCCCCTGGAAGTGGCCGACCTCGCCGGCTTTGGCCACATTGAGAGCGGCGAGGGCATTAGCATGACCTTGACCCTGCCAGAAGCTGGGCCATGGGCAGCCTTTGATATTGTTGAAGTCGCTGACCTCCATCACCCGCATGCCGCCTTCGCTCATGAAGGTCAGGCTGCCGTCGAGATCGAGCACCTTGATGCAGTCGGCGGACGACGCGAGAACGCTGTGCATGAACTCAGCGTCGGCCTGATACTTGACGGCGGCGTTGCGCTCCGCGGTGCGGTCGCTCATCGCCTTGACGAAACCTTGGTGCGTCCCGTCTGCCCCGCGCAGCGCGGTCATGTCACCGACTGCATAGAACCGGCTACCGTCCTTGCGCAGGTGCCAGCGCACGTCTTCGGCATGCCCGTCGCGGAGAACGACATTCATTTCTTCCCGCGCGCGACCGATGGCGCAATCCTCGGGCGTGAAGATCCGCTCGACGGTCTGCCCACGCATCTCCTCGGCCGACCAGCCCAGGATGCGTTCGGCCCCGACGTTCCAGTCGGTCACCCAGCCCTCGGTATCCGTGACGATGATCGCCATCTCACTGGCGCTGTTGAAGATCGCGCGCTGGCGCTCCTCACTTTCGGCCAACCGCTGCCGGTTGCGATGCACCTCAGTCACGTCGAGCTGGCTGCCGAAGCGGTAAAGAAGATGTCCATCCGCCTCGTAGACCGGCGCGATGAACAAGTTATTGATAAATGCGGTCCCGTCTTTGCGGTAATTGGTGATCTCGAGGGCGATGTCTCTGCCCTCGGCAAGCGCCGTACGTAGAGCAGTCAGCCGATCTTGCTCGGTACCCGGACCTTGCAAGAAGCGGCAGTTGCGGCCCAGGAGTTCATCCGCGCCATAGCCGCACATATCCTGGAAGGCACGGTTGGCGAAGATGATGGGTTCGTCGGGCAGATTAGGATCGGTGATGATCATCGGCAGGCCGGTCCTCTCGACTGCCGAAAACAGCACGCCGGTACCGGCGGGGGTGGACCGGCCCGGTGGGCGCAGGTTCGCTGCGTAAGAGGCTGTCGAACCGGCGTCTCGTTCGGCGCGCAACTGCCGCACCTCGGCTTCGAGTTCCGCCCGTGAGAGCCGCCCGACGTCGTCTGTCATTGGTTCGAAAGCTTACCTAGCGCTGGGTCGCGGTCATCGGGCAGATGGATAGATGATGCCCACGCGCCCGTCACGTTTGTTCCTGAGCGACGCCTGCCATTGTGTGCGGTCGTAGAACCAGAGCAGCCAGCCCCTTCCGTTCGAAGTGGGTAGGCCCCTGGCCTACTCAGCCGTACAGCCCCTCAGCCTTCATGCGCGCTAGGAGCTGATGAGCCTGATCCTGGGCCGCAGCATCACGCATCTGCTCCTCGAAGCCGTGCGCGAACATCGGCAGGAGTCTGCTTGTCGCCCGCTCCATAGCCGAGCCCTCCCATAGGATCAGTACCTCGCGGTCGGTCAGGTCCTTGAGGAAGTACCAGAGAGCCAGTATCACGCTCAGGGCCGGCCGGTTACCCCATCCGACAATGACGGCCTTCCCGATGCGCTCGACCCGGCGCAGAAGGGCGTGCTGCTTCTTTGCGACGAGATCGCCGAAAGGCTCCAAGAGGGCGGCTTGCAGGTCGGCGCGAAGCGCAGCGATATCGGCCTCAGCTTTTGCCGCCTGGTCTGGGTCGGCCGGGACAAACATGCCTGACGCGGCTGTCAGGGCGTACAGGAGATAGGCCGGGATCGCGAGTTCGACGCGCTGCCGGTCAGACAGAGTTGGCATCAGAACATCGTAGGGCTGAAAGCAAGATCAAAGCAGCGATGAACCCATAAATTACAAATCCTGCGCGACCAGATCAAGCCTTGTCCTTGGGAGCTGCTCATATGGCAAAGCCGCCCCTTGCGGAGCGGCTTGCCTTAGGCTGCCTCAGTTAGGGTTCAGAGCTTGCTCTTCACCGTGTCGGCGGCGCTCTTGATGCCCTCCTTGACATCGCCGGTGGTCTTCTGGGCCTCGCCCTTCAGCTCCTGGGCCTTACCCTCGGCCTGCAGCTTCTCGTTGCCGGTCGCGCTGCCGATGCCCTGCTTCACGTTACCGACCGCCTCGTTGGCCAGGCCCTTGATCTTGTCAGTGGTGCTGCTCATCGGGGTGCTCCTACGACTTGGAGGAAAGGGACTGCGTCAGACGCGTGGGGCGCGGCCGCGCATCAGTCCGACGACGGCCGAGATCGCGAACAGGACGATCGCCACGAAGAAAACCAGCTTGGCAGCCTCGATCGCCGTGCCGGCGATCCCGCCGAAACCGAAGAGGGCGGCGACCAGCGCCACGACCAGGAAGGTGACGGCCCAAGACATCATGAGGGGACACTCGCAGGTATGAGGAATTGCCCGTCAGCGGACCGCAAAGGGTGAGGCGAGCACCACCCGTACCTTGCGGGGCGGGGCGGCGTGCTGGGTTGCCGGCGCGGCCTCAACCGTGGCGGGCGGGGGCTCCGGAGCGGTCAGGGCGCTGACGGGCAGTCGCAGTCCGGTGTCGCCGAGGAAGATGGCCGCGCTCGGCTCCGCCGACGCAGCAGCAGCACCCACCAGGGTCAGGCACGCAGCAAACACAGCAGAGAGGAGAGCGGTCTTCATGGCAGCAATCCGAAGCTTGACTGTCTGATGTGCTAAAAACGGCCAAGCTAGGAATGGAGTTCCGGAAATTTTTATAGGTCGAGGGGTGGAACCGGACCGAACGGTACGGCCTCGCGGGGGCGTGCCGGTGCTTCGCTGCCAGCCCGTATTTTCACGTCACCCGCGTGCATCCCGTGGCCAAGCTTGAGCGTTGTAGCCCCGACACCCGCCAAGCTTGGGCGGCCAGATGCAGACCAGGACGTCCACCATGACCATCAAAGCCTTCACCGCTGCGGCGCTGCTCGCGCTCACTCTGCCGGTCGCAGTTCAGGCGCAGGGCCTTGTGCGTGGCGCCCAGGAAGGGGCCGCTGACGGCAGTGCAGCTGCCGGCCCGATCGGTGCGATCGTCGGAGGTGCTGTGGGCGCGGCGACGGGCACCGTCAACGGCATCCT
>NZ_LWHQ01000073.1 GCF_001653715.1 Methylobacterium platani | reverse complement strand
GCCGCTTCGCGGCACTTTTCCGCTGGATCCCGGATCTCCTTCCACGTCGTTTCAGTCGTCCGGGAAAGGGGGAGGCTCACGAGGATCGTCCGCCCTTATGGTCGGGCCGAGGTCGCGCTGTCGTGGACCGTGTGGCACCGTGATCGGGCGCTGCTCTAGCCCAGCCGGCGGAAGCGCCACGCGACCCGGGTGCCGTCGCCGACCGTGAGGTGGAGCACGATCTGCTCGGTGCGGCGGGCGCCGTTGAAGGCGGCGAAGAACACGCTCTCCTCGATCACCGGGTCGATCTCGTCGACCTCGAACAGCCATGGCGCGCCGGCCCCGGCGAGGTGCACGCCGCGCCCGACCCGGCTCGCGCGCACGCTCGGGTGGAGATGGAAGCGGATCGCCGCCGCGACCGGGTCGCCGGAGCCGACCGGGTCGCCGCGGGCGCCGGTCTCGGCCACGAAGCCGTCGTGCCCTTCGAGGAGCGCGCCGTCGGCGTGCAGGCGCCAGCGCCGCTCGTGCCTGAGGCCGAGGGTCGGCACGTAGCCGTCGTGCCGGGCGGCGAGCACGCTCGCCCCCTCCGCGTCGCTGCCGCGCTCGACCGCGACCTCCGCCGGCCCGCGCACGATGATCGGCCCCATCCGGCGCGTCAGCCAGGCGGCGAGCGGGTGGATCAGGCCCGGATGCGGCAGGGCGAGGAAGCGGCAGGACGAGGTGTCGGCGAGGCAGGCGGTGGAATGCGCCGCCGTGGTGCGGGAGAGCTCGCGCATCTCCTCCCCGGTGGCCGGCATGCCGCAATTCACCACTAGCCGCTGCGCCCCGCAGGACAGCTCGAACGACAGGCAGCCGGCCCCCGCCACCACCGAATAGGCCGGGGGCGGGGCCGCGCCGATATCGGCCACCACCAGGGTGCCGCCCGCGCCCTCGAGGCGGGCGTAGCCGGAATGCGGCGCGTGCATCAGGGGCTTGGCCAGGGCCCCGTCGTAGACCAGCAGGGTGGCGAGCTGGTCGGCGGCGGTCGCCCCCATGCCGTTGTGGTGCCCGAGCGAGGCGTCGCCGTGGCGCAGGAGCCGCAGGAGCGGCAGCATCCGGTCGACGGCGTTGAGCAGGGCCTCCGGCGGGGCGATGTCGCGGCTGAGGAAGCTCTGGCGCAGGGGCAGGAGATCGAGGAGCAGGTCCTTGGCGAAGCCCGGATCGCGGCTGCGGTGCCCGCCGTCGGGCAGGATCTGGCGGGTCAGCTCGCGGTGCAGCAGCCGGGTGCCCCGGCGCAGCACCGGCTCGAAGCCCTCGCAGCACAGGCCGGCATAGGTGAGCGCCACCGCGGCGACGAGCCGGTCGCGCGGCAGCATCCCGCGGCGCAGGGCCCGGTCGAGAGCCCGGGTGCAGCGCCCGATCTGCCGCAGGAAGGCCTGGTAGAAGGCGTGGTCGGCGCCCTCCAGCACCAGCGGCGACTGGGACAGGAGCGAAATCAGCCGCCGCGCGACCACGGCGGGGCGCTGCGCCAGCACGCGGTCGCCGCGCCCCGCCATGAAGTCCTGCACGAAGGCGCGGGCGTTCGCGCGCGACAAGGCGCTCTCGGCGGCGCGCAGGTGGCGCAGCCAGCCGAAGCCGTAGAGCGCCTCGCCCCACTGGATCGAGGGCGGCGCGAAGTCGAACGGCGAGCGCCCGCCGGTGGCGAGCGCCCGGCCGGCGAAGACGAACAGCCCGGCATAGATGTCGGCCGCGATGGTCGCGTCGCTGGTGCGCAGGTCCTGCGGCGCGATGACGAGGCCGGTCGGGCGCAGGCGCGCCAGCGCCGAGGGCCGCGAGGTCGCGCGGACGAACGCACCGCGCACGATGCGCCCCGCCTCGTGCCCGACGAGCCGGTAGAACCGCCAGCGGTCAGGCCCCCAACCCACGCCACCTCCTGCCCGGCGCCCGTCGCCTCACGGCAGCTGCCCTCGTCAAGGAATGGTCAAGGATCATCGCGCGGTCAAATCGCGGGATCGCCCTGTGAACAGGTTCCGCGCCCGCCTCACGCCGGGCGCCGCTCCAGCCGAACGGCGTAGAAGCCGTCGAGGCCGCCGCGCCCGCGCAGGTCGGCGGCGGCGCCCTCCTCCGGCCAGTGCGACGGCAGGGTGCGCAGGTCGCCGGCGGCGGTGACGAGGCCGGCGTCGCCGACCTCCTCGGGGGCGATCGGGCGGCGGGCGAAGTCGGGATGGCAGGACAGGAACGCCTCGGCCTGGTGCTCGCCCTCCTCCGGCTCGAGGGAGCAGGTGCAGTAGACGAGGCGCCCGCCCGGGCGGGTGAGCCGCGCCGCCTTGTCGAGGAGCCTGCGCTGGAGCGCGACGAGGCGCGTGAGGTCGCCCTCGCCCTTCGCCCACGGCACGTCGGGATGGCGCCGCACCGTGCCGGTGGCGCTGCACGGCGCGTCGAGGAGCACCGCGTCGAAGGGCCGGTCCTCCGGCAGGGCCAGCGCGTCGACCGCCCGCACCTCGGCGGTGAGCCCGAGCCGGGCGAGGTTGGCCTCCAGCCGGCGCAGGCGCGGGGCCGAGCGGTCGACCGCCAGGACCTCGGCGCCGGCCGCCGCGAGCTGGGCGGTCTTGCCGCCGGGAGCCGCGCAGAGATCGACCGCCCGCTCGCCGGGGCGCACCGCGAGGAGATGGGCCGGGAAGGCGGCGGCGGCGTCCTGCACCCACCAGGCGCCCTCCGCGAAGCCCGGCAGGTCGGGCACCGCCGTGCGGGCATCGTCGAGGCGCAGGCTCAAGGACCCCGGCAGCCGCCGCCCCTCCAGCCCGTCGGGAAGCGCCGCGCCGGGGCGCAGGGTGAGGTCGAGCCCGGCCCCGCGGGCATTGGCCGCCGCGATGGCCCGGGCGGTCTCCTCGCCGTAGGCGGCGATCCAGCGCCGCGCCAGCCAGTCCGGCGTGTTGAGGCGCAGGGGCTCGGCGTCGCCCTCGCGGCGGATCTCGTCGCGCTCGCGGACGATCCGGCGCAGGACCGCGTTGGCGAGGCCGGCGAGGTGCTGCAGGCCCGGCTCGGCCTTGGCGAGGCGCACCGCGAGGTCGACCGCGGCGTGGTCCTGGACGTTGAGGTAGAGGATCTGCGCCGCGCCGGTGGCGAGCAGGGCGACGAGGCCCGGCTGGTCCTCCGGCAGGCCCTTGGCGAGGCGCTGGTGCAGCGCGTGGCGGATCACCCCGAGATGGCGGAACGTCGTCGCCGCGATGGCCCGGGCGAGGGCGGCGTCCTGCGGCGGCAGCACGGCCCGCTGCATCGCGGGCTCGATCGCATCTTCCAGTGCCGTGCCGCGGTTCTTGCCGAGGAGGTCCGCCACGGTCCCCCAGGCGAGGCGCCGCGCCGGCAGGCCCGCGACCTCTGTGTGCTGTCCGTCCATCCCCACCTCGACCCGACCCCTCGCCGCGCGCCGCGCGCGGATGCGCCGGCCCGCATCCGGGCCCGACCTTGACGCTGCCGCCCGCGCCCTCCACCTCGGAGGGACCGGCGGCCTTGCGCCGGGGTGGCATCCGGCCGCCCGAGATGCAAGCGCCGCCGCACGGGCTCCGCCCCCAGGAATTCCGCATCCCGGACCCCGACCAGCGAGAAACGACCGATGAGCGAGAGCGAGACCCCTGCCGTCGAGGCCCCCGTGAAAACCCTGTCGCCGGCGGCGCGGCGTGCCCTGGCCGAGGCCGAGGCGCGCCGCGCCGAGATCGACGCCCGGGCCGAGGAGATCCGGCGCGAGCGCGAGATCAACGGGCGCGGCGGCCTCGAGCCGGTGCGCTACGACGACTGGGAGGTGAAGGGCCTGGCGACCGACTTCTGAGGGGCGACGACGATGGGCTTGCTCGACGGCCTGCTCGGCCACGGCAGCGACGCGGCCCCGGAAGCGGTGGCCCGGGAGCTCGACGGGATGCTGGTCCCGGGCGAGACGGTGCAGGTGGCGTTCCGGGTGATCCGCGACCTGATGGTCTTCACCGACCGGCGGATGATCCTGGTCGACAAGCAGGGCGTCACCGGCCGCAAGGTGTCCTACCTCACGGTGCCCTACCGGGCGATCACCTCGTTCGCGATCGAGAATGCCGGCAATTTCGACCTCGATTCGGAACTGACGATCTGGGTCTCGGGCCGCCCCGACCCGATCACGCGCACGCTCAAGCGCGGGGCCGACATCCGCGGCATCCAGCGGGCCATCGCCGCCTCGCTCCGGTGACCCGGCGTCGCTCGGGCGGGTGCTTCGGGAACGTCCCGCATCCGTTCCCGTTGGGGTCGCGAGATTCCCGACAGGAGCGGAAACCATGGGCGACGCGACGATCAAGAAGGTGTCCGGCGGGCAGTCGCCGCAGGGGCCGGACGGCCAGCGCTACCTCGCCTCCGGCAAGCACGTGGCGATGCGCCTGTGGGTCGACGAGCCGCCGACCGACGACAAGCCGAGCGCCGCCCGCGACTACGAGACCGTCGGCTACGTCATTGCGGGCCGGGCCGAGCTGCAGGTCGAGGGCCAGAGCGTGCGGCTGGAGCCCGGCGATTCCTGGCTGGTCCCGGCCGGCGCCACGCATACCTACCGCATCCTCGAGACCTTCACGGCGGTCGAGGCGACCTCGCCGCCCGCGCAGGTGCACGGGCGCGAGGGCTGACGCGGCTTCAGCGCGTCACCACCACGGTGGTGCCGACCTGGACGCGGCCGTACAGGTCGGCGACATCCTGGTTGTACATCCGGATGCAGCCGTAGGACGCGAAGGTCCCGATCGAGCCCGGCCGGTTGGTGCCGTGGATCGCGTACTCGCCCCGGTCGAGGGTCAGCGCGGCGACGCCCATCGGGTTGCTCGGCGAGCCGCCGGCGATCACCTCCGGCAGGCGGGGATTGTCGCGCTTGACCTCGTCGGGCGGCGACCAGGCCGGCCGGAGGTACTTTCCGTCGATGCGGGCGTAGCCCGTCCACTGCTTGCCGGCCTTGCCGACGGCGACCGGATAGCGGATCGCCGTCCCGTCGCCGTTGACGAAGTACAGCCGCCGCTCGGTGGTCCGCACCACCACCGTGCCGGCGTCCGCCGCCGCGTCGAACGCGACCAGCTCCCGCGAAGCGGCCGGACCGGCCGCCAGCATCGCCGCGACGAACGCCGCCGCGGCCCATTCATTCTGCTTGTGCATCCCTGCGGTCCTCAAGCGTGACCTTGTCAGCCAAGCGATAATCCGCCGGGAAACCTGTCGTTCCGGTTGGCAAAGATGATTGCCGGAGCGTGAAGGACGGGGGGATGCGCGGGAGCGTTAAGAGGAGGTGTTCGCGACCTCCGGAATTCGCGCAACCCCAACCCTCCCCCGCAAAGGGGAGAGGGTTCACGGCGGCGCGGCCGGGGCCTTGGAACCCTCACACCACCCGGAGCGGCTTCTCCAGCACCCGCAGCACCTGCGCCAGGTCGTGGCCGCGCTTCAGGATGCGGCCGGTCTCGGCGATCACCGCGTAGGCGCCCTGGCGGCGTGCGAGGCGGGGATCCTTCTCGATCCGGAAGAGCGGCCGCTCCGAGGTGCGGCGGTGGATGGCGAACACCGCCTTCTCGCGGGTGAAATCGATCGTGTAGTCCCGCCACTCGCCGTCGGCGACCATGCGGCCGTAGAGATTCAGGATGATGCGCAGCTCGTCGCGATGGAATGACACCTGCGGTGCGGCGCGCGGGAAGGGCACCACGTGGGCACCGGCACCGGCGCTCCGGCTCTCGGTCGCCTCTCCCTCGCTCATCGCTCCTCCTGTCGGTCGGGGGTGATTCGCGCCGCGTCTGGCGCCGTGAGCCGGCGAAAGGCCGGCCAGACCATGATGGGATGGCCGAAACGGCCTCGCAAGGGTTGCGCCGGCGCGACACCCATCCGTTAACGCATGGTTCCGAAACGAAACGGCACGAGGCCGGACGCATCCGCCCACAAATCACCACAATCGCGCCAAGCGCCGGCCTTGATGCGCGCGTAGACAGGGATCGACCTCTTGGCCCGGTCCGCCGGCCGCTCCGGTACCCAGCCCCCCAGCCCCCGCGATGTCGGCGGGCCGGGCCTCCTCCAGAGGTTTCGAGACCCAAACCGACTTCAGGGCCGCCTCCCCTCAAGGAGCGCGGTCCTTTTTTGAGCCCCTATGGCTGCATCCACATCTGCGCCGCGAGCGCCCGGGCCCGGCCGATCCGGATGTGGTCGAGCGTCCAGAACCCGGCCGTCAGGGCCCCGGCCAGGAAGGCGACGGGCAGGGCGAGCGCCAGGAAGCGGTTCTGCCGCGGCGGCGTGGTCATGCATCCTCCTCTTCGCAGGGCGAGTCTTCCTCGCAGGATCAAGTCTTCTTCGCAGGGCCAGCCGCAACGGAACGTGCCCGGCCGCCCGTGGTGCCAGCCCAAGGGCAGCCTGCCAAGGAGGGCAGCTTGCCAAGGCGGCCGCGCCGCGGCGGTCAGCCCGCGAGCGGCGCGAAGAAGCAGAACACGGTGCCGCCGCGGTGGCACCAGTGGTAGCGCCCGTCCTGGCTCGGCCGCACCTTCGCCATCGGCACGAAGATCCCGTGCGTCTGGTAGCCGCCCGGCACCTCGACGGCGTCGGAGATCGGCTCGCAATCCTGGTCCGAGCAGCACTCGAAGGGGTACCAGGAATGGACCGGCTGGACGAGGGAGAGCGCGGCGACGACGAGGGCGACCTTCATGGGCGGCGTACCTCCTGCGGCGAAATCCGGGCCGGGCGGGCCGGAGCGCGGGAGCGGCACGCCCCGGCCTCCTCCCGCGATCCGGCGCCTCGGCGCGTCGTCTCGAGCCCCGATCATCGCCCCGCTCGGCCGAGAAGGGAACGACACGGATTGCAGGAGAGGATTTCGAAACCGGCAGGGTTGCAGAACCGGGTCATGCGCCCCTTCGATGCCCGCCACGCCGCCCGCTACCCCGTCCTCATCGGCTGCGACGAGGTCGGCCGCGGCGCCCTGTGCGGTCCGGTGATCGTGGCGGCGGTGCATTTCGACCCCGCCGCCCTGCCTCCGGACCTGCTCGAGGCCCTCGACGACAGCAAGCGCCTCGACGCCGCCACCCGCGAGCGCCTGGCGCCGCGCATCCGGGCCTCCGGCCGCGTCGCGCTCGCCGGCGCCTCGCGCGACCTGATCGACCGGATCAACGTGCGCGCCGCCACCCTCGACGCGATGCGCCGGGCGGTCGCGCGGCTCGGCATCGCCGCCGAGGTGGCGGTGGACGGGCGCGACGTGCCCCCCGGCCTGCCCCTGCCCTGCCGCGCCTTCGTCGGCGGCGACCGGCTGGTGCCGCAGATCGCCGCGAGCTCGATCGTCGCCAAGGTGGTGCGCGACCGGCTGATGCGGGCGCTGGCGGCGCGCCACCCGGCCTATGCCTGGGAGCGCAACGTCGGCTACGGCACCGCCGCGCACCGCGCCGCCATGACGACGCTGGGCCCGACCCGGCATCACCGGCTCAGCTTCAAGTCGCGCGTCGCGTGAGGCGGCGCATGCGCAGCTCGCGCTTCCGCTCGCGCCCCGGACCGTCGTAAGCTGCGTCCCGACGCGCACGAGCCGAACGGCCGGCGCCGCGAGGGAGGACGAGCCGCGTGAGCACCACGAGCCTGAGCGCCCGGAGCCGGAAGACCGCCCGATGACGCCCGCGATGACGCCGATGTCGCGCCGGGTGATGAACCTCGCCCATTGCCTCACCCAGGCCGCGGCGCGCCACCCCGACCGTCCGGCCATCGTGTGGGGCGAGCGGAGCTGGAGCTGGAGGCGGTTCGACGCCCGGGTCTCGGCCCTGGCCGCCGCCCTCGCCGCCCGGGGAATCCGCAAGGGCGACCGCCTGCTGGTCCATGCCCGCAACGGCAACGCCATCCTGGAGATCATGTACGCGGCGTTCCGGCTCGGCGCGGTGTTCGTGCCGACGAACTTCCGGCTGATGCCGGACGACGTCGCCTACCTGGCCGGCCAATCGGGCGCGACCGCCTTCCTGTGCCACGCCGATTATCCCGACCACGTCGCCGCCGTGCGGGCCGCCTGCCCGGCCCTGTCCCGCGTCGTCGTGATCGGCGACGGGCCGGGCGCGGGCGAGGCCTACGAGGACCTGCTCGCCGAGGGCGAGGGGCGGGTATTCGCCAACGCCGCGGTCGAGCACGACGACCCGTGCTGGTTCTTCTACACCTCCGGCACCACCGGCAAGCCGAAGGCCGCGGTGCTGACCCACGGCCAGATGGCCTTCGTCGTCACCAACCACCTCTGCGACCTGATGCCGGGCACAGGCCCGGAGACCGACGCCTCGCTGGTGGTGGCGCCGCTCTCGCACGGGGCCGGCGTGCACGCGGTGGCGCAGGTCGCCCGCGCGGTGACCTCGGTCCTGCCGGGGTCCGAGCGCTTCGACGCGGCCGAGGTCTGGGGCCTGGTGGCGCGCCACCGCGTCACCAACATGTTCACGGTGCCGACCATCCTGAAGATGATGGTCGAGCATCCGGCGGTCGAGGCCAACGACCATTCCTCGCTGCGCTACATCATCTATGCCGGCGCGCCGATGTACCGCGAGGACCAGAAGCGGGCGTTGCGCACCCTGGGGGCCGTGATCGTGCAGTATTTCGGCCTCGGCGAGGTCACCGGCAACATCACGGTGCTGCCGCCTGCGCTCCACGAGGCCGAGGACGGGCCGGGCGTGAAGATCGGCACCTGCGGCTTCGAGCGCACCGGCATGCAGGTGCAGATCCAGGACCCGGAAGGGCGCGAGGTCGGACCGGGTGAGACCGGCGAGATCTGCGTCTGCGGTCCTGCGGTCTTCTCCGGCTACTGGGAGAACCCGAAGGCCAATGCCGACGCCTTCCGGGACGGCTGGTTCCGCACCGGCGACCTCGGCTACCTCGACGACGAGCGGTTCCTCTACATCACCGGCCGCGCCTCCGACATGTACATTTCGGGCGGCTCGAACATCTATCCGCGGGAGATCGAGGAGAAGATCCTCGCTCATCCGGCGGTGGCCGAGACGGCGGTGCTCGGCGTGCCGGACCCGACCTGGGGCGAGATCGGCATCGCGGTCTGCGTCCCCCGCGAGGGCATGGCGCTGTCCGAGGACGACGTGATGGCGTTCCTGTTCGACAAGGTCGCCCGCTACAAGCTGCCCCGCCGGGTCATCCTGCGCGAGTCGCTGCCGAAATCCGGCTACGGCAAGATCACAAAGAAGATGGTGCGCGAGGAGCTGGAGGCGGCCGGCCTCCTCGGCGGGCAGGCGCAGGGATCGGGGGTGCCGCGGTGAGCGCGGCCGGGTTGCGGGCCGACGCCCCGCCCTTCGCCACCCTCGCCCAGCCCGGCCCGCCGCGGACGCAGCGCTGGCTCGCCGCCGGCGGCGGCCTCCTCCGGCGCAGCCTCGATCTCGCCCCGGGGCACACCCTCCTCGACGCGCTCGCCGGGCCGCTCACCGAGGCCGGGATGCGCGGCGGCGTGGTCCATCTCGCGGGCGGGGGCTTCTCGCCCTTCGCCTACGTGATGCCGGCGCTCTCCGCCGAGCCGCGCTACGCCGCCTATTACAGCGAGACCTTCCGGCCGGCGGGCGAGACGCGGCTGGAGCGGGCGAGCGCCACCTTCGGCGAGCGCGACGGCGTGCCCTTCCTGCACATCCACGGCACCTGGATCGAGCCGGACAGACGCCGCCGCGCCGGCCACCTGCTGCCGGCCGAGGTCGTGGTGTCGGCCCCGGTCCGGGCCGAGGCCTGGGGGAGCGCGGACGCCGCCTGGCGGGTCGAGCCGGATGCCGAGACCAACTTCTCGCTGTTCACGCCCGCGGGTCCGGGCGCGGACGCGGCGGCCTGCCTGCTGCTGAAGATCCAGCCGAACGAGGAGATCCACGCCGCGATCGAGGCGGCGGCCGGCGCGCACGGCCTTGCGGCGGCGCGGGTGCGCGGCATCGGCAGCATCGTGCGGCCGGCCTTCGCCGACGGCCGGGCGATCCCGACCGATGCGAGCGAGGTGCTGATCCGCGACGGCACCGTGCGGCCGGGGCCGGACGGTCGCCCCGTCGCCCATCTCGACATCGCGGTGGTCGATGTCGCGGGCGGTATCCACGAGGGCGTCCTGACGCGCGGCGCCAACGCCGCCTGCATCACCTTCGAGCTGTGCCTGACGGCCGAGTGAGGTCGATGCCGTAGACGTGCACGCGCTCGTCGCGGCCCCTCGCCGGCGCGTGGACCACGTCCTCGCGCAGGAAGGTCATGCCGCAGGCCCGCATCACCGCGAAGGAGCCGGCATTCTCCGGCTGGGCGCTCGCCTCGATCCGGTCGAGGTCGAGCCGGGCGGCCGCGACCGGGAGCAGGGCCGCGGCCGCCTCGCGCAGGTAGCCCCGGCGGTGATGCGCCTCGCCGAGCCAGTAGCCGAGGGTGCCGGTCCGCGGGTCGTCGCAGGTGCGGTGCAGCATGATCCAGCCGAGGAGCTCGCCGGTGCTCCGGGCGGTCACCGCGAGGGGCAGGGCCTGCCCGGCCTCGGCCAGGGACCGCGCCAGGGCGATCCGCTCCCGCGCCATCCCGACGGTGAAGGGCAGCGGCCAGGAGGCGAGCCACCGGCTCACGGCCGGACTCATCAGGGCGCTGGTCGCCTCGGCATCCCCGGGGGCGACGAGGCGCAGGCGGAGGCGGGGCGTGTCGAGGGTGGGTGGGAGCGCGCCGGTCATGACGGCAGGGTAGCAGGGATGTCCGCCGGGGAAATACACGGCAGGCCTTCCGGCCGATGGCGACGGTATCCCGGCACTCGTCGGATCCCGCGCTCCTTCCGCCGGCCCGCCTCTCAGAACAGGCTGTACTGCCCGCCCACCCGCACCGGCACCGCGAACAGGTCGGTCCGCAGCCGCAGCCTCTCCGTGGGGTAACCCAGCCGGGTCATCGCCACCCGCATCCGCCGGTCGAGGAGATCGGCGTAGGGCCCCGTCCCGGTGAAGCGCCGTCCGTAGGTGGCGTCGTAGACCTTGCCGCCCCGGCTCTGGGCGAGGAGCGAGAAGGTCCGCCCGGCCCGGTCGGGATAATGCTCGGCAAACCAGTCGCGCATCAGGTCGGCGAGCTCGTGCGGCAGGCGCAGCAGCACGCCGCCGGCCTCGCTCGCCCCGGCCTCGCGGGCACGGGCGAGCACCGCTTCGATCTCGTGGTCGTTGAGGCCCGGGATCAGCGGCGCCACCAGCACCATGACGGGAACCCCGGCCGCGGCGAGCGCCCGGATCGCCGCAAGCCGCTTCTCGGGCCGCGGGGCGCGGGGCTCCATCCGGCGGGCGAGGTCGGGGTCGAGGGTGGTGACCGAGAGCGCGACCTTCACCAGCCCGTCGCGGGCCATCGGCGCCAGGATGTCGAGGTCGCGCAGCACGAGGTCGGACTTGGTGACGAGGCCGACCGGGTGGCGGAAGCGCGCCAGCACCTCCAGGACCTGCCGCGTCAGGCGGTGGCGCCGCTCGATCGGCTGGTACGGGTCGGTCGCGGTGCCGAGCGCGATGGTGCGGGCCTCGTAGCCGCGGGCCGACAGCTCGCGGTCGAGCAGGACCGCCGCGTCGGGCTTGGCGAACAGCCTGGTCTCGAAATCGAGCCCCGGCGAGAGGCCGGCATAGGCGTGGTTCGGCCGGGCGAAGCAGTAGACGCAGCCGTGCTCGCAGCCGCGATACGGGTTGATCGAGCGGTCGAAGCCGATATCCGGCGAGTCGTTGCGGGTGATGATGGTGCGCGCCCGCTCGAGCGTCACCTCGGTGCGCAGCGGCGGCAGGTCGTCCTCTCGGTCCCAGCCGTCGGCGAAGGCCTCGCGGTCGGCGGCCTCGAACCGGCCGGTCGGGTTGGCGGTGGCGCCGCGCCCGCGCCGGCTCTCCGCCGCCGGGGTCGATCCGGCGAGGCGCCGCCCCTCCTCCCGCCCGCATCCCGCTGCCATCCCGGCCTCCGCTCGATCGTGGCCGAGCTTGGAACAAATCATGAACAATGACAAGGGGGACGGAAATGCCGCCGATCGAGGCAGGACGCGCCGCTTCCCATCCGCTATGGCGCGATCATGTTCACGGCTGCCATCCATCTCCCGGGCGCGGTCGATCCGGAGCGCATCGACGCCCTCGCCGATACCCTCGCCGCCCTGGTGGCCGGCGTCGCGGCGGGCGTGGTGGGCGATGCGGTGATCGCGGCGGCCCATCCGGACGACCCGGAGGTCGCCACCATGGCGGAGAGCACCGGGGCGGCCCTGGTGGCGCAGGGCCGCAGCCCCTGGGCGGCGGCGGCAGGCTTGGCGCGCCGGCCCTGGATTCTGTGCCTGGAGGCCGGCGACGTGCCGGCGGAGGGGTGGATCCGGGTGCTCGACCGGTTCGGCGCCACGGCCACGGCCGAGGGGGTCGGCCGCCTGCGCCGCCCGCACGCGAACCTGCTCGAGCGCATCGCCGGCCGGCGCGAGGCGCTGACCGGGACGCGGCAGGTGCGGGCCGGCGACCTCGTGCGGGTCGAGGCGCTGCGGGCGGGGCTGCCGTTCCGCACCCGCCTGCCGGTCAGGCCCCTGCGGGGCTCGCTGCTGCGGGGGTAGTCGCCCCCCGCTTCAGGTGCTCGTCGAGGCGCGGCATGATCTCGACGAAGTTGCACGGCCGGTGGCGGTAATCGAGCTGTGCCGCCAGGATGCCGTCCCAGGCGTCGCGGCAGGCGCCGGGCGAGCCCGGCACCACGAACACGTAGGTGGCGTCCACCACCCCGGCGGTCGCCCGCGACTGCAGCGTCGAGGTGCCGATCTTGTCGTAGGAGATGCGGTGGAAGATGGCGGAGAACCCGTCCATCCGCTTCTCGAACAGCGGCTCCAGCGCCTCCGGCGTCACGTCGCGGCCGGTGAAGCCGGTGCCGCCGGTGGTGATGACGACGTCGATCCCGGGATCCGCCGCCCAGGCCTTCACGTGGGCGCGGATCGCCTCGACCTCGTCCGGCACGATCGCCCGCGCGGCGAGGCGGTGGCCGGCCCCCGTGAGCCGCTCGGCCAGGGTGTCGCCCGAGCGGTCGTCCGCGAGCGTGCGGGTGTCCGAGACGGTGAGCACCGCGATGGCGAGGGGCACGAAGTCCCGGGCGAGGTCCAGGCCTGCCATCAGAGCTGCGCGGCCCGGAACGTGTCGCAGGACTGGGTCTGGCCGCTGCGGTAGCCGGTCTGGAACCAGCGCATCCGCTGGGCCGACGAGCCGTGGGTGAAGGAATCGGGCACGACGTAGCCCTGGCTCTGCTTCTGCAGCTTGTCGTCGCCGATGGCGCTCGCCGCCTGCATCGCCTCCTCGATGTCGCCGGGCTCGAGCGCGTTGAAGCGGTCGTTCGAGTTCTTGGCCCAGACGCCGGCGAGGCAATCGGCCATCAGCTCGACGCGCACCGACAGCGCGTTCGATTCGCGCTCGCCGACCTGCTGCTGCTTCTGCTGCACCTTGGGCAGGATGCCGAGCACGTCCTGGACGTGGTGGCCGACCTCGTGGGCGATCACGTAGGCGTAGGCGAACTCGCCCTTGACGTGGAACTTCTGCTCCATCTCCTTGAAGAAGGTCGTGTCGAGATAGACCTTCTTGTCGAGCGGGCAGTAGAACGGACCCATGGCGGCCCGGGCCTGGCCGCAGCCGCTGCGGGTGCCGCCGGTATAGAGCACCATCGTGGTCGGGGTGTACTGGCGACCGGTCTGGTTCGGCAGGACCTGCTTCCACACGTCCTCGGTGTTGCCGAGGATGGCGGCGGCGAACTTGCCGGACTGGTCGGTCGGGGCGCCGGTGCGGCGGTCGGGCTGGCCCTGCTGCTGCTGTTCCTGGGGCGCGCGCTGGCGCGTCACCGTCTCGGCGCCGCCGATCAGGATCGCCGGGTTGATGCCGGTGACCCAGCCGATGATGCACAGGATCACGATGGTGCCGATGCCGAGCCCCCCGGCGCCGCCGCCCGGGAAACCGAAGCCGCCACCGCCGCCACCCTCGCCGCGGCGATCCTCGACGTTGTCGGATGTGCGAAAATCTTCCCAGCGCATGGTCTGCTACCCGTCGGCCCGTGAACCTTGGCCGCGACGGCTACGCGGCGCAGGCCTGAGGCTCAAGGGTAATCGACGAGCGCCGGCACGGTTCCGCTTCCGCGCCGCTCAGGCCCCGCCCTCGTCGAGGGCGGCGCGGAGCGCGCGGAAGTCGCGCCAGGCGAGGCGCTTCTGCAGCGGCTGGCGCAGCAGGTAGGCCGGATGCAGGGTGGCGAGCAGCCGGATCTCGCGCTTGGCCGTCCGGTAGGGGTACCAGCGCCCGCGGGACTTCAGGATGCCGTCCTTGGTGCCGGCGAGCGCCTGCGTGGCGACGCCGCCGAGGCAGACCAGGATGTCGGGATCGGCGAGCGCGATCTGCCGCTCGATGAACGGCTTGCAGGTCGCGAGCTCCTGCGGGGTCGGGTTGCGGTTGCCCGGCGGGCGCCACGGCACGACGTTGCCGACATAGGCGTTGGTACGGTCGAGCCCGACCGCCGCCATCATCCGGTCGAGGAGCTGGCCCGAGCGGCCCATGAACGGCTTGCCGACCCGGTCCTCGTCGGCCCCCGGCGCCTCGCCGACGAACATCACCCGCGCCTGCGGGTTGCCGTCGGCGAAGACGAGGTTCTTGGCGGTGAAGCGCAGCGCGCAGCTCTCGAACCGGGCGAGCAGGCCTTCCAGCTCCTCCAGGCTCGCCGCGGTGGCGGCGAGCTCGCGGGCATCGCCCGCCGCCTCGCCGGGCGCGGCGGCGGCGGAGCGGCCGTAAGTGCTGGGTGCCTCCGCGCGAGGGATCTCCTGATGGGGAATCTCCCGGGGCGGGACCTCCTGGCGCAGCGGATCCCGGGGCGGGGACGCGGCCCGGATCGGCTCCGGCTCGGCCCGGCGCGGCGGTGCCTCGGGGTCCGCGGCGTCCTGCCGGGCCGCCTCCTGCCGCGCGGCGCGGCGCGGCGCCTCCGGTTCGGCGAAGCGGTCGTGCGGCGTCTCGTCCAGCACGGCGTCGACGCCCGCCGCGACGTGGAAGTCGAGGAAGGAGAGCAGGTCGCGGCTGTCGGGAGCGTCGGGTGCCATAGATACGATGTGGCGTTTCGGGCGGCTGTGGACAACAGGCGCGACAGGACGCGCACAGGCATTCTCGCGTGCGAGGCCGGGGGCGGACGCTTGCGCCGGGGGACACGCCGTCGCACGGTCCGGCCATTGGGACCGCTTGAGGCGGCCCGAGATCGTTTATATGTGAACCAATCGGACACCAGGGGAGGACCAGGATGGAGCTGCCGGAACGCGAGGCGATGGACTTCGACGTGGTGATCGTCGGAGCGGGCCCGGCCGGGCTGGCTGCCGCCATCCAGCTGAAGCAACTCGCGGCGGAAGCCGGCACCGAGGTGTCGGTGGTGGTCGTCGAGAAGGGCAGCGAGGTCGGCGCCCACATCCTGTCGGGCGCGGTCGTCGACCCGAGCGGCCTCGACAAGCTGGTGCCCGACTGGCGCGAGGACCCGGACCGCCCCCTCAAGACCGAGGTGGTGAAGGACGAGTTCATGTTCCTCGGGCCGGCGGGCGGCATCAGCATGCCGAACATCGCCTTCCCGAAGCTGATGAGCAACCACGGCAACTTCGTCGGCTCGCTCTCCAACGTGACGAAGTATCTCGGCCGCAAGGCGGAGGAGCTCGGCGTCGAGATCTATCCGGGCTTCCCGGCCGCCGAGATTCTCTACGACGAGGCCGGCGCGGTGGTGGGCATCGCCACCGGCGACCTCGGCGTCGCCCGCTCGGGCGAGGCGCGCGACGACTTCACCCGCGGCATGGAGCTGCGCGCCAAGTACACGGTGTTCGGCGAGGGCGCCCGCGGCTCGCTGACCAAGAAGCTGATCGACCGCTACCGCCTCAACCAGAACTCCGACCACCAGAAGTACGGTCTCGGCGTGAAGGAGCTGTGGCAGGTCAAGCCGGAGAAGTTCCGGCCGGGGCTGGTGCAGCACTCGATGGGCTGGCCGCTGCCGAACAAGGCCGGCGGCGGCTCCTGGCTCTACCACTTCGACGACCACCTGGTCTCGGTCGGGTTCGTGACGCACCTGAACTACGAGAACCCGACCCTGTCGCCGTTCGAGGAGTTCCAGCGCTTCAAGACCCACCCGATGATCCGCGACGTGTTCGAGGGCGCCAAGCGCATCGGCTACGGCGCGCGCGCGATCATGGAGGGCGGCTGGCAATCGGTGCCGAAGCTGGTCTTCCCGGGCGGCTGCCTCGTCGGCGACTCCGCCGGCTTCGTCAACGTGCCGCGGATCAAGGGCTCGCACAACGCGGTGCTGTCGGGCATGCAGGCCGCGGGCGCGATCCACGAGGCGCTCGCCGCCGGCCGGGCCCAGGACGAGCTGACCTCGTACGAAGAGGGCTGGCGCGCGAGCCCGATCGGCTACGACCTCAAGCGGGTGCGCAACGTCAAGCCGCTGTGGTCCAAGTACGGCACGGTCATCGGCGTGGGCCTGGGCGGCCTCGACATGTGGCTCAACGAGCTCGCCGGCCTGTCGCTGTTCGGCACGCTCAGCCACGGCAAGCCGGATTACGCCTGCACCAAGCCGATCAAGGACGTGAAGCCGATCAAGTATCCCAAGCCCGACGGGGTGCTGACCTTCGACCGGCTCTCGTCGGTCTACCTCTCGAACACCAACCACGAGGAGGACCAGCCGGTCCACCTCCAGGTCAAGGACATGGGCCTGCAGAAATCCTCCGAGCACGACGTGTTCGGCGGCCCGTCCGGCCGCTACTGCCCGGCCGGCGTCTACGAGTGGATCGAGGAGGGCGCCGAGCCGCGCTACCAGATCAACGCGCAGAACTGCGTCCACTGCAAGACCTGCGATATCAAGGACCCGAACCAGAACATCAACTGGGTCACCCCGGAAGGTCCGGGCGGTCCGAACTACATCAACATGTGAGACGGCGGGCGGGCGCAGCTCGCGCCCGCCCCTTACAAATAGCTCAGCACCGGGTGCCGGCCCCGCCGCTTCAGCCCCACCATCCAGCGGCAGGCCGCGTAGAGCGGCACGGCGACCAGCGCGGCGATCAGCCAGAGCTGCGCCGGCGCGCCGGCCTCGACCCGGCCGGAACTCCCGATGAACAGGCCGAGGCCGAGCGCGAGGTGATAGAGCGCGCGCAGCAGCCACAGGTGCAGCAGGTAGAAGAACAGGGGCGCGCCGCCGAACACCCGCAGCCAGGCGAGGCGGGCCGCCGGCAGCGCCTCGAACAGGGCGAGGAGCCAGAGCCCGGTCCCGAGCGTCATCAGCAGGAAGCCGGCCGAGGGCGGATACTTGGTGAGGTTCAGGAACGCCAGGACCGTCGCCCCGGGCGTCGCGCCGGCCTGCCAGGGCGTCGGGTCGCCGTAGCCGTTCAGCCCCCGCAGCACCAGGAACCCGGCGAGGGACGCCGCCCCGAGGGCGACGAGCCGGCGGCGCCGGTCGGCCGGCGCGAGGGCGAACCACGGCCCCAGGGAGTAGCCGGCCGCGGCGACGCCGATCCAGGCCAGCACCGGGTACGAGGTGCGGGCGACGCCCCAGGGCAGGGCCACGAATCCGCGCTGGTGCAGGATCGACCACAGGGTGTAGCCGGCGTCGCCGGGCGCGAGCACGACCCCGTCGAGCAGGTTGTGTCCGAGCATGATCGCGAGCGCGACCGCCGCGAGGGCGGGCCGCGGCAGCCGGATCAGCCCGGCGAGCGCGATCATGCCGAGGCCGATCGCCCAGATCACCTGCAGGTAGAGGATCGGCGGCAGCAGAGCGCCGGTCCAGGCGAGATTCACCAGCGTCAGCTCGAGGACGACCAGGAGCAGCCCGCGGGTCAGGAGGAAGCGGGACGCCGCCGCATGCCCGTGCTTGCCGGCATACAGGCTCGCCGAGAGGCCGGTGAGCAGGACGAAGACCGGCGCGCAGAGATGCGCGGAGAGCCGCGTCGCCGCGAGGTCCGGCGCCGTGACCGCGAGGTTCATCGGGTCGCCGACCTGGGCGTGGTAGTAGAAGAACTCCCGGACGTGGTCGACGAGCATCAGGAGCATCACGAGGCCGCGCAGGGCGTCGATCGCGCCGATGCGAGCGGTGGGTGCGGCGGCGATCACGATGCGGTCTCGGCGGCGAGGCGGGAGAGGAGCCGGCGCACGTCCGGCGGCGTCCAGACCCGGCCGCCGCGCGGCTTTCGCACCCCGCGCCGGGTGAGGGAGGCGGCGATGCCTTCCGGCGTCGCGCCGGCTTCCCCGGCGATGGCGGCGAGCACCGGCGCGAGCCCCTGGCGGTAGCGCCGGGCGCGGGCCGCCGCCGCGTCGCGGCCGGCGTCGCCCTTGCGAGTATCTCCGTTGCGGATGTCGCCCTTGCGGAGACGGCGCGCCATCAGAACCGCACCGACAGGGTGCCGGTGAAGCGGCGCGGCGCACCCGGATAGACCCGGAACGCGCTCAGCGACGAGGCGTAATAGGTGGTGTCGAAGACGTTCTCGACGTTCAGGCCGAAGCGGACGTTCTCCCAGCGGTAATAGGCGAGCGCGTCGACCGCGATGTAGCCCGGGAGCTGGAACGCGCCGCCCTTGGCGTCGCCCGCCCGCTCGCCGACGGCGCGCACGCCGCCGCCGATGCCGAACCCCTTCCAGGGGCCCTCCTGCGCCTCGTGGACCGCGAGCAGGCTGCCGCTGTGGCGCGGCACGTTGATGAGCGGGGCGCCGACCGGCAGCACGTTGTCCTTGGTGACGACCGCGTCGGCGTAGACGTAGCCGGCGAGGATCTGGACCTCCGGCGAGAGCCGGCCCGCCGCCGTGACCTCGAAGCCCTGGCTGCGCACCGCGCCGGCGGCGATCGAGAACCCGGTATTGACGGGGTCGGGCGTGAGCACGTTCTGCCGCTCGACCCGGAAGGCCGCGCCGGTGAGGCTCGAGGCGCCCCCGAACAGGTCGATCTTCGTGCCGACCTCGTAGCCGAGGCCGGTCTCCGGCGCGAACGGCCCGCGGAACGACGAGGCGGCGGCGTCGGGCCCGATATTCGGCCGGAAGCTCGTGCCGACATTGGCGTAGAGGGCGAGTTCCGGCAGCGCCTGATAGAGGAGGCCGGCCCGCGGCGACGCGGCGAAATAGGCCTGGTCGGTCCGGGTGCCGGTGGTGCGCTCCCGGAACGACTGCTCGAAGACGTCGAACCGCGCCCCCAGCATCGCCTTCCATTCGGGGCTCAGGGCGATCTGGTCCTGGGCGTAG
>NZ_LWHQ01000072.1 GCF_001653715.1 Methylobacterium platani | reverse complement strand
CAAAACTGAAAACGCTCTAGCGGCCTCGGCCGCATGGTGTCGGAGCTTGAGCGAGCCACGGCAGCGGTTCGGAGGCTGCGGCGGGAGACGGCCCGGCCGCTACGCATCGACGTGGCCGGGCGGGGCTACCACGTCCTCCCGCGCGACGGCCGTGGCGGACGGCGCCCTGGTAGTGGTCGCGCTGCCGCAGCGGCCGGAGAGGGCTACGGCACGGCCGGCGGAGCAGCTGGCGGCTATGCAGCCGGGCGTCTGATCGGCCTCGGCGGTCCGGCGGTGACAGCGGCAGGCGTGGCAGCAACGGGTGTGGTCGCGCTCAAGAAGTTCGGCGATCTGGAGACGGCGGGCAAGCAGCTCGCCATCACGGCCGAAAAGACCTACGCCGAGATTGCTCCAGACATCGAGATGTTCCGGAAAGAGGGCCCGAAGATCGGGGCGCTGCCAAAGGATATGGCGTCGGTCGCGCAGGCGTTCATCGCTGCGGGTCTGACTTATGAGCAGGCGATCGGCGCCGTGATCCCAACCGTGAAGGCGGCCAAGGCCTCATTCACGAGCCTGGACGACGCGGCCGGCGCCGGCATCACCACGATGCAGAACCTGAAGGTCGGCCTGAACGATCTTGAGACCGCCTTCGATTTCATGATCAAGGGCGGCAAGCTGGGCAAGGCCGAGTTCAACGAGATGGCAGGAGTAATGCCGCAGCTCGCTGCCTCTGCCAGCAAGGTCGGTGAGAAGGATCTGAAGGGCCTCGCCAGCGTGGTGGCAGCGCTGGAAGTCGTTCGTGAAACGGGTGCCACGACAGCGGACTCTAGCATCCATCTCAAGGATCTCTACGAGAAGATGCAGGCGCCCGATGTGGCGCGGCACTTCAAGAAGAAGGGTGTGGATCTTGAGAAGGAGCTGAAGGCCGGCGACACCTCCGGCAAATCCCGAATGGACACCTTCCTGGACATTATGCAGCGGGTCACGAAGGGCGATCCCTTCCGCATCGCCGAGGTGCTGCACGAGCAGCAGTCACGCGACGCGGCGACGACGCTACTGAAGAACCGGGACAAGTTCAATCAATACCGCGACGACATCATGAAGAACGCTCGTGGGACCACGAGCACCGACTTCGTCGAGGCCACCAACCGCTTCGACAGCAGCGTGGAGCGGTTCGTCGCCAGCGTCGACCGACTGATGGGCCGGTTCGGCGAGGCGGGGTCGTCGACGGCCCGCGGCGTTCTGGACAGGCTGTCCGACAGCATGGACAAATCCGAGAACGCCAGCAAAGAAGCCGGCGACGACCTGCTGAGGGACTTCGGCGCACTGCCTCCCAAATCGACATGGCAGGACCCGCCGCGCCGGAACGCCACTCCCGCCCGCAACCCGTTCGGCAGCCTCACAGACCGCATGAAGTGGGGCGGGGCCGGACAGATGCCTGGCCCCATCAACCCGGGCGACCTGACGAAGCGGTTCGGTTCGGACTGGATGCGGCAGGGCACGCAGCAGACTGCCGGGACGGTGCAGCACACCATCAACAACACGAACACCGGTAACGACCAGCGGACGCAGAGCGTCACCGTCAATCAGACAGTGAACGGCGTGCCGGGCGTGGCGTCCGCTGCGGCCGAGGGAGCCAAGAGTGGCCTTGCGTCCATGGGCGCTTCGGTGGCTAAGGCCAACTCGACGCCGACGGCCGGCAGCACGGCACCCTGACGTGCGTTCAGGATATGGGCCTGAGGAAGACGCAAGGTGAGGTCCCGCAGCCAAGTAGTTGCCAAAAACTAATACATGGACTTTCACCAACGGGTTCATTTTTTTGCAGAGCCAGCAATCAGCAATTTTTCCCTTCCTTCTTCGGTTAATTTAAGAAATTCTACATAATCATCATCTTGAGTGTCGGAATAGGTTTTCACCAATCCCATTGCTATTAATTGAATTTTTACTTTATCCGCGTCGGTTGCAGCAACATATACGCTGCTCATATCTTGAACCTCGTCGCTTATATACCTCTCAATCAAATTACTCAGCGAAGAGGATTTTTGATATGATGTCAGCGATGGGCCGACAGCAACAAGAATTTCACCCCAAGTCATTGATCTCGTAGCATCCCGTCGTCCATAAGTTGGATTTTTTCTACCAATACCTGAATATCTAATGATTATTCCATCATTAAGGCCTGCAATACCTTCGATTTTTACAACCTTATTCTTATACTGTCGAAGCTCTTTCACGAGCATATCATTTTCGTTTCTTAGGTTATTTATCTGATTAAGAAGTTCTTCGCTTGCAGCAGCGTTACCTCTGATCCAGCCAACTCCCGGAACCTGTCGCATTGCCTGAGATAAAGAAACGGCAACAGAAGCCTTAAGGCTCTCAGTCCCATTCCAGAATTTAACCAACCGATTTTTCTTGGTTTTTTCTCGGAATTTATTCAGCTTTTTTATTCGATCTTCTCGCGTTTCAGATTTTGCGACAGGCAAATTTTGTATGTCGCTATGGATGAAAGCAAGGACCACCTTGCCAGATTTGGTAGCATAGTCGTATTCTAGTTCAGTGTAGCTAACCCCTTTTTCATCAGTCGAACCATATTTCGCCCCAATGATCAAAATATAATAATCACATTCATCGATCACTTTTTTTATGTAATCGAATTGCTCAAAATCCGCCGCTGGAAAAGCCTCCATGCCAGATGGGATTTGATCAAGATCAAGAATTGTTCGAATTACCTCCTGACGTTCTACAACTAAATCAGTGAACGTAGATGATATGAAAACTTGATATTTCTTTGCCATTGGATTTACTTTCTGAAATCTTGCTCTCGCTTATTTGAGTATCGGCTTTCAATCGATATTTATATCATGTCCCCTTCGCTCTCAGGTGTTCCGCTGGCGCCTCCCGGATCGCCTCCGGACACGAGGGCTTTGGGTCAAGGTCTGCAGCCACGGCTTGAGATACTCCGTTAAAGCCTCTCGTATCGCCTCAAACCGCGAAAGCTATAAGTCGGATGGTCCGCGGAAGGGACGTCGACAGTTTGCATGCGAGCAAGTCGGCTATTCCACGTCATCGGCATCGAGGCTTCGGCCGCGGCGGATCGGCAGCGCCTCCGGATAGACGAAGCGCCTTGAGACCCAGCCTTCGACCTTCCGGTAGCGAACGAAGACCCAGTTCCCGTTGCGCTCGCCGCTGGCGATGATCCCGCGGCCATCGGGCGGAATGACCCCGACAATCCGCGCGTCCGTAGTGGGGTACTCGCGCACGTTCAGGACATCGTTCGGCGCCGTGTCGATCACGCGCAACGTCTGCTGCGCGTGCGCCGTGCCCGCGATGGCGCACGCAAACGCTGCAGCGACCAAGGTACCCTTCATTTTAGATAGCCCTTTGCCTTGAGGTGATCGGTCAGAACCTTCTCCATCAGCGACGATAGAGAGCGGGTATCGTCCTTTGCGGCCTGCTCGGCCGCGGTCTTTACCTCAGGCGGGAGCCGGACCGACACAGGAAGGCTTTTCGGAGAGGCAGAGGGTGGTCGGCCCATTTCACGCCTTAAATGTAGTTGACATATGATCTGACTACATTTAATCACAAAAACGCGCTA
Source organism: Methylobacterium platani (assembly GCF_001653715.1). Taxonomy (GTDB): domain Bacteria; phylum Pseudomonadota; class Alphaproteobacteria; order Rhizobiales; family Beijerinckiaceae; genus Methylobacterium; species Methylobacterium platani. The sequence goes on along the minus strand of NZ_LWHQ01000072.1, from coordinate 56,514 downwards.
GCCGCAACGGCCCGACAGGAGGGGTAGGAGCCTCCGGCCGGGCCTGACCGCAACCGTCACACGAGGACGACTATGGCTACCCGTCATTCTACAGCACCGGCCCGCGCCGGTGAACGCCCACGCTTGCCCTCCGCACAGGTTGGGCCCGTAACGGTCGCGCTCTGCACCATGCGGCAGGCCGAGCCGGAGGCTCCCGCGCTAATCGCTCTGCGACAGGGCCTTGAGGCCTACTTCGCTGATGCGGGCGTGGCAGTCGACCTCTCCGCTCAGATGGATGTGGAGCGCAACCGCATCCACGTGCTGCGCGAGGCGATCTCCAACCGCATCGAGGCCGACATCGCATTGCTCGACGCCATCGACGGAGATCCTGATCTCGAGGACGGCGGCGACGCCGAGTTGAGCCTGTGCGGTACGTTCGTGTCGCCGCCGAGCCCGGAGGACCGCGAAGCCGGCGACGACAACGGTATGGCCGACGACCTTGGGATGCTTGAGCAGGTTCGGCGCTACGAGCGCCTGTGCCGCGCGCTCCGGGGTGAGGAGGCGCGTCATGGTTGACCACTCTGCGTCCCGCCGCGGCTTCCTGCGCGGCCTCACGGCCCTTCCCCTCATCGGGGGAGGGGTCACCCTCATCGGCTCCCCGATCGCCGTCGCAGAGCCGCTCAGCGAACAGCTTCTCGACAGCTACGACGCATGGCTCGAATACGAGCGCCGCAACCTGCAATGGGAGCGTGCGCGAGGGTCCGAGATGCGGCACCGTCTGCACATGCCGTTCGTGATGCAGATGTACGGCAAGGACGGGCGGCCGAAGGGCAAGGCGCTGCCGTGCGATTACGTTCCGTGCGCCAATGCCGGCGCAGGCTGGCATCACAACGGCGAGGCGCCCCCCTCGACGCGGGCCGCGCTGGTCTTGAGCGCGGTTGGCTGCGACTGGCGGGAGGGCGGCCTATGAAGCGCCTGACATCCCGTCGCGCCGTGCTCGGAGCCTTCGCCGCTGCGTCCGCGCTCCCAGCCGGCATCGGTCTCGCCAATCCTGGGGCCGGCGCCGAAGCTTCCCCGGACGCTGCCTTGCTCGCCCTCGCGCCTGCTCTCTTGCCCTTGCTCGAACGGGCAGAGGCTATGGGGCCGGAAGTCTCTCGCCTGTACGAAGAGGCGGATGAGATACGGCATAACACAGGGGTAACGATAGACTTCAAGGCGGCACAGGCGGCCTTTGATGAAGCAAGCGAGCGCAATGGATATTCCCGGCTGTGGAATGAGCGCGCAGGTATTCTGGACCAGGCGGATGAGATGATATCGCCGTTCATATCTGAGCCTCCGCAGACCCTTGAGGGGCTTCTGCTGAAAGCGCGATTTGCGGCGGCGATGGATTATGACTGGATGGTTCAGGATGACGTTTCGAAGCTGATCGCGCAGCGTTCGGGCGTGGAGGTGTCGTGGTGAGTATCTCAGCTGGGAACCCGAAAACCCCTACCCTGGACGATCTTGCTTCGGACGCCCTTGATCTGCGCAACGCGACTGTCGTGACGCGCATAGTCCTGGATCATTGCTTGGCGATGACACGAAGGGATGAGGGCGCAACCTACAAGACGTTCAACTTGCTCCCGCAGCAGCTTGAGGCAATGACCTACTCCATGCTCCGGCTGGAGGCGATGTCCGAAGCTCTCGCCGACGCAATCGAGAGCTACCAGACGGCAGGAGCGCAATCATGAGGTTGCTCCTCCTGATCCGGTCCGTGTGGTTGACACGCGGTGCCCGTGCCGACTTCAAGCGCTCGGAGCGTCACCGGCTACTGGCCGACGCCTACCTGAACCGCTCGATAGCCCGCCTCGACGTGGCCGACGCCATCCTTGAGGCCGAGCGCACCGCCCTGACGCATCGTGTCTGACAATCCGTCTCGGACGCAGGTAGGTGCGTGACGCCCCTGCCTCGCCGACCGGACTCTATGACCCGGGGGAAGTCAGAACGAGGCCACCTGAGGCATTTTGAACCATCGAGAGGCGGGGTTCGCTGTTACCCGTGGCGTTACCCCGGACCTCGACCGCAACCCCTGACATTGAGCTAAGTGCTGGTGCGGACGGCGGGACTCGAACCCGCACGACCAGAGGTCGCAAGATTTTAAGTCTCGTGCGTCTACCGATTCCGCCACGTCCGCTGAGGGCGCTGCCCTGCCGCTCCGGGTTAGCCGGGGGGAGGGCGCAGATCAAGGCCCCTCGGGCCGCAGAGCTGTCCGGGGAAAAGAATGGCGCGTCTCCCCTCTCCCGTGTGGGAGAGGGGCCGGGGGTGAGGGTGACACGCTTCAGCGTGAACCTCTGAGCGTGGTGCTGGCAGCGGAACGGTCGGATCTAGACTCAGAACCGCAGCACCCTCACCCCTACCCCTCTCCCACTCGGGAGAGGGGATCCCGCGCCTGGTTCTTAAAGCAATCGTCGCCGGACAGCCTTGCTCACGCCGGCCCGACCGGCCGCCAGCCGTAGAGCCAGGCGTAGCGCTCGGTCATCTGCTCCGGCCGCAGGCGCCCCATCACTACGTCGCGGGCGGCCGAGACCAGGGGGCCGGCGTGGTAGATGCGGCCGTTGCGGCGGGCATGGGCCTGGATGGTGCGCACCCGCTCGGTCCGGGCGCGGGAATAGGCCGCGAGCGCCGCCGGCACCGGCTGGCCGGGGACGAGGCAGGCGGCGAGCACCGCGGCGTCCTCGATCGCCAGCGCCGCGCCTTGCGCCAGGAACGGCAGCACCGGATGGGCGGCGTCGCCGAGCAGCGCGATCCGGCCGCGCGCCATCGGGCGGGCCGCCGGGCGGTCGACGAGCGACCACACCAGCCAGGATTCGGGCCGGGCGAGCAGGCCGGCGAGCGGCGGGGCGGCATCGGCGAAGGCGGCGCGCAGGCGGGCGGGCTCGCCGCGGGCACCCCAATCGTCGCTGCCGCCTGTGTCCGGCACCACCGCCACGAGGTTGAGCCGGCGCCCGCCGTTGATCGGGTAATGCACGACGTGCCGGCCGGGGCCGAGCCACAGGCCGGTCTCGTCGGCGAGGAAATCCGGCGGCACCGCCTCGCGGGGCAGGGTGGCGCGCCAGGCGGCCTCGCCGCGGGGGCGCAAGGAGCGCCGGTCGAGGGCGGTTCGCAGGGAGGAGCGCACGCCGTCGGCCGCGACCACGAGGTCGGCCTCGAGGGTCTCGCTGCGGCCGCCGTCGCTGTTAAGCGTCAGGGTGGCGCCCGCCGCCCCCTCCTGCACCCCGGTGACGGAGCGGCCGACGAGGAGCCGGATGCCGGGCCGCCCGCGGGCGGCGTCGAGCAGGATGGTCTGGAGGTCGGCCCGGTGCACCACCCAGTAGGGTGCGCCGAAGCGCTCGCGCATCGCCTCGCCGAGCGCGATCTCGCCGATGTCCCGGGCGCCCGTCAGGCTGCGGATCCGCACCCGGGCCGGCTCGCCGGCGACGCGGCGCAGCGGCATCGCGAGGCCGAGATCGGTCAGGATCCCGCTGGCGTTGGGCGAGAGCTGGAGGCCCGCCCCGACCTCGCTGAAGGCGGTGCGGCGCTCGACGAGGGTCACGTCGTGCCCCCGGGCGCTGAGCGCCAGGGCGGCGGTCAGCCCGCCGATGCCGGCCCCGACGATCGCGACGCGCAGGCCCGGCCGGTCCGGGACCGGCTTCGTCCGCGGCAGGTGGCTCGCCAAGTCGTCCCCCCGCCCGTCTCGTTCCGTCTCGTCTTCCTCGCGGATACTACTCTGCGGCGAGGCGGGCGCGGTCGTCCCAGACGCTCGCGGCCGGCTCCGCCGTCCCGGCCTTCAGAGCCGGGTTGTAGCGGTACAGGGTCGAGCAGTACTGGCAGATGATCTCGTGGTCGGCGCCCATGTCGAGGAAGACGTGGGGATGGTCGAACGGCGGCAGCGCGCCGATGCACATGAACTCCTTGGAGCCGACCTGGATGACCGGAACGCCGTCCTGGTTGTGGAAGTGCGGGACCGCCTTGTCTGCCATCGCGTCAGGGTTCCTGGCTGCCGGGCCGCGTCGGCCCTTCGAATCTCGGGTTCTCCTACCCCCTCGGGACCGCCGCGCCTAGGGGTGCGGGCCGGCGCGGGTGCCTCCGCCGTCCTTTGGTCACGGTCTTGCGACATCGGGGCGCCCCACCGGCTTCACCGAACACGAGAGGATCGCCCGTGACCCGCTTCCTGCCGAGGCTCGCCGTGATGGCCGCCCTCACCGGCGCGACCCTGCTCGGCGCGCCCGCCGCCCAGGCCCAGAGCCGCACCGTGGTCGGCGCCGGCGCCGGCGCGGTGGCGGGCGCCCTGGTCGCCGGGCCGATCGGCGCGGTGGTGGGCGGCGTCGTCGGCGCGGCCTGGGGCGAATCGGGCCGGCGCCCGCGGCGGAGCGCCCGCCGGGTGCGGCGGCACCATGGGGCCCGGCAGGTCGCAGCACGCCAGATCTCGGCACGCCAAGTCGCGGCACGTCCGGTGCGGGTCGCGCAGCGGGCGCCCGCGGCGGTCCCGGCCCGGCCGCGGGCCTGGGTCGACCCGCGCTGAAGCCGGCCCGTCCCGGCTCCCTGCCTCCTTGGCTTCGGGGCCGGAAGCGCCTACATCGTGGGCTTCCAGAGCGCCGCCAGCATCCTATCCCGGGCCCCCGATGAGTCGTGACGAGCAGAGTGCGGTCAAGGACGGCCGCCGCCAGGAGCCGCCGATCCACGGCCCCGAGGCCTTCGAGGCGATGCGCAAGGCCGGCCGGCTGACCGCCGAGGCCCTCGACCTGCTGATGGAGGCGGTGGCGCCGGGCGTCACCACCGAGGCGCTCGACCGCCTCGCCTACACCTTCGCGATGGATCACGGCGCGTTTCCGGCCTCGCTGCACTACCGCGGCTACCCGAAATCGATCTGCACCTCGATCAACCACGTCGTCTGCCACGGCATCCCGAACGACAAGCCGCTGCGTGAGGGCGACATCGTCAACCTCGACATCTGCCTGATCGTCGACGGCTGGCACGGCGATTCGAGCCGCATGGCCTATGTCGGCGAGGTGCCGCGCAAGGCGGCGCGCCTGTGCGACATCACCCACGAGGCGATGATGCGCGGCATCGCGGCGATCAAGCCCGGCGGCACCACCAACGACATCGGCGCGGCGATCCAGGCCTTCGCGGAAGGAGAGCGCTGCTCGGTGGTGCGCGATTTCTGCGGCCACGGCCTCGGCCGCACCTATCACGACGCGCCGACGATCCTGCACTACGTCGAGCCGAGCTACAGCGTCACCCTGCGCCCCGGGCAGTTCTTCACCGTCGAGCCGATGATCAATCTCGGCCGCCCGGCCGTGAAGGTGCTCGCCGACGGCTGGACCGCCGTGACCCGCGACCGTTCGCTCTCGGCCCAGTTCGAGCACACCGTGGCGGTGACCGAGACCGGGGTCGAGATCTTCACGCTCTCGCCCAAGGGGCTGGACAAGCCGCACGACACCGCCGCCGCCTGACCGCCCCGCCGGACGCCGTCCCGCCATGCCTCGCCCGCCGCGCAGCGCCCCCGGTTTCGCGGAAGCCGGCGGGGCCGCGCCCGGCCTCGCCAAGGCGCAAGGGGGCAAGCAGGAGAGCAAGGCCGAGGAGCCGCATTACCACGGCCACCGCGACCGCCTGCGCGCCCGCTTCGCGCAAGGCGACACGCTGCCCGACTACGAGTTCCTGGAACTGGTGCTGTTCCGCGCCATCCCGCGCCGGGACGTCAAGCCGATCGCCAAGGCGCTGATCGCCCGCTTCGGCAGCTTCGCCGAGGTCATCAGTGCGCCCGCCGAGCGGCTGCTCGAGGTCGACGGCATCGGGCCGTCGGTGGTCGCCGACCTGAAGATCATGGAGGCGGCCGGCCGCCGCCTCGCCCGCGGCGCGGTGGCCGAGCGCACCCTGCTCTCGTCCTGGGCCGCGGTGATCGACTATTGCCGCGCCGCCATGGCCTTCGCCCCGCGCGAGGAGTTCCGCCTGCTCTTCCTCGACAAGCGCAACCGCCTGATCGCCGACGAGGTGCAGGGGCGGGGCACCGTCGACCACACGCCGGTCTATCCGCGCGAGGTGGTGCGCCGGGCGCTCGAGCTCTCCGCCACCGCCCTGATCCTCGTCCACAACCACCCCTCGGGCGATCCGACCCCCTCGCAGGCCGACGTCAAGATGACCCGCGACATCGTCGCGGTGGCGGGTCCCCTCGGCATCGTGGTGCACGACCACATCATCGTCGGCCGCGACGGGCATGCGAGCTTCCGCGGGCTGAAGCTGATTTGAGCGGCGCAGCCGGGCCTGCGCGGCGCGCCACGACGCCTGCCGAAAATTTGAGCAAATTTGCACCGGTCGCGGCGCCTCGCGCCGCGTTGACGCTGACGCTGCGCAAAGTCGTGGGCGGCCGGAGGGGAGAGGACGCATTTCCTTTGCCTTGGCCCCCGTCTTGCGTCTAGCTTCGGCGCAAACAGAGGGACGCCCATGCCGCTCAGCGCGTTCGACGAGATGACGGGAATCCAGGAGAGCGGACTGGACCCGGCCGCCGTGCGCGAGGCGTACGCGGCGCTCAAGACCTGGCTCGACAATACCCCGCCGGAGCAATTCGACACGCGGCGCAGCCAGGCCGAATTGTTCTTCCGCCGGATCGGGATCACCTTCGCGGTCTACGGCGACAACGAATCGACCGAGCGGCTGATCCCGTTCGACATCATCCCGCGGGTGCTGACCAAGCCCGAATGGGGCTTCCTCGAGCGCGGACTCAAGCAGCGCGTGACCGCGCTGAACCTGTTCCTCGCCGACATCTACGGCCCGCAGGACTGCATCAAGGCCGGGATCATCCCGGGCGACCTCGTCTACCGCAACCCGCATTACCGGCTGGAGATGCGGGACTTCGAGGTGCCGCACGGCAAGTACGTCCACATCGCCGGCATCGACATCGTGCGCACGGCCGAGGACCAGTTCTTCGTGCTGGAGGACAACGCCCGCACCCCGTCGGGGGTCTCCTACATGCTGGAGAACCGCGAGGTGATGCTGCGGCTCTTCCCCGAACTCTTTTCCAAGCACCGGGTCTCGCCGGTCGAGGCCTATCCGGACGCCCTGCTCGCCACCCTGCGCAGCCTGGCGCCGATGCGCGCCGCGCGCGATCCGAGCGTGGTGCTGCTCACCCCCGGCCGCTTCAACTCGGCCTTCTACGAGCACTCGTTCCTGGCCGACAAGCTCGGCGTCGACCTCGTCGAGGCCTCCGACCTCTTCACCAAGGACGACGTGGTCTACATGCGGACCACCGAGGGGCCGCGGCGCGTCGACGTCATCTACCGGCGCATTGACGACGACTTCCTCGATCCCCTGGTGTTCCGGCCCGATTCGGTCCTCGGCGTGCCCGGCCTGATGAGCGCCTACCAGAGCGGCAGCGTGACGCTCGCCAACGCGGTCGGCACCGGCATCGCCGACGACAAGGCGGTCTACAGCTACATGCCGGAGATCGTCCGCTTCTTCACCGGCGAGGAGCCGATCCTGCACAACGTGCCGACCTGGCGCTGCCGCGAGAAGGACGCGCTCAACTACGTCCTGTCGAATCTCGGCGACCTCGTCGTCAAGGAGGTCAACGGCTCGGGCGGCTACGGCATGCTGGTGGGGCCCCACGCCACCAAGCGCGAGATCGAGGAGTTCGGCCGCAAGCTGCGCCACGCGCCGGACGGCTTCATCGCCCAGCCGACCCTGGCGCTCTCGACCTGCCCGACCTTCGTCGCCTCCGGCGTCGCGCCCCGCCACGTCGATCTCAGGCCCTTCGTGCTCTCGGGCGCCGACGAGATCCGGATCGTGCCCGGCGGGCTGACCCGGGTCGCCCTCAAGGAGGGCTCGCTCGTGGTCAATTCGAGCCAGGGCGGCGGCACCAAGGACACCTGGGTGCTCGACGGCTGACCGGCCCTTCGCCCGCATAGAACAGGACCGGGCCGGATGCCCGGTCCGCCCGCACCACCACAGCGTGAGCCTGAAGCCCCGCCATGCTCTCCCGCACCGCCGACAACCTGTACTGGCTCTCGCGCTACGCCGAGCGCGCCGATTTCGTCGCCCGCATCCTCGACGCCGCCCTGCGCCTCTCCGCCCTGCCGGCCAATTACGGCGGCGGCGATGCCAACGAGTGGGAATCGGCGCTCGCCTCGGCCGGCAACATCGAGCTGTTCCGCCCGCTCTACGACAGCGTCAACGAGCACACGGTCCGCGACTTCCTGGCCTTCAGCCCGAACAACCCGTCCTCGATCCGCTCCTGCCTGCAGACCGCCCGGGAGAATGCCCGGGCCGTCCGCACGGCGCTGACCAGCGAGATGTGGGAGGCGATCAACGAGGCCTTCCTGCACCTGCGCAGCTTCGAGGGACGAGACATGACGCGCGAGGAATTCGCGCGCTTCCTCGACTGGGTGAAGGGCGTGTCGCTCGCCTTCGACGGCTCGGCCTACCGCACGATGCTGCGCAACGACGGCTACTGGTTCACGCGGCTCGGCGTCGCGATCGAGCGTGCCGACAACACCGCCCGCATCCTCGACGTCAAGTACCACGTGCTCCTGCCCGAGACCGAGCGGGTCGGCGGCAGCCTCGACTACTTCCAGTGGACCACGATCCTGCGCGAGGTCTCGGCGCTCACCGCCTATCACTGGGTCTACCGCGAGAGCATCAAGCCCTGGCTGGTCGCCGACCTGCTGATCCTCAACCGCGAGATGCCGCGCTCGCTCGCCAATTGCTACGAGATGCTGGTACGCAACCTCGACCGCGTCGCCGACGCCTACGGCCGCCGCGGGCCGAGCCAGCGCCTCGCCCGCGGCATGCTGGCCAAGCTCGACGACCTCACGGTCGACGAGATCTTCGCCGCCGGCCTGCACGAGTTCATCGAGGAGTTCATCGCCGAGAACAACCGCCTCGGGGCGGCGATCGTCGAGCAGTACCTGGGCTGACGGCCCCTCGACTCCTGGACGGTTTCGCCCTCCCGCGGGACGGTGTATAGGACCGCCCCGCACGGCTTAAGCTTCAGCGTGACAGCGAGCGTCGCGACCCCATGCGCATCCGCGTCGTCCACGAGACGATCTACCAGTACGACAGCCCGGCCCGGGGCCTGATCCAGATGCTGCGGCTGACGCCGCGCGACCATGACGGCCAGCACGTCCGCGCCTGGCGCATCGAGCCGACTGTCGACGGCCGGCTCAGCCGGCGCGAGGACGGGTTCGGCAACGTCGTCCACGTCTTCAGCGCCGACGGTCCGGAGGAGGCGCTGACCATCCGGGTCACCGGCGAGGTCGAGACGACCGAGACCCACGGGGTGATGCGCGGCATCTCCGAGTGGCTGCCCGATCCGTTCTACCTGCGCGAGTCGCGCTTCGCCGTCGCCGACGAGGCGATCCGCGCCTTCGCCGACGACGCGGTCGCCGGGAGCGCCGACCGGCTCGACCGGCTGCACCGGCTGCTGGCCGGCGTCCACCAGGCCGTCGACTACGCCCCCGGCCCGACCGGCGCCGCCACCACCGCGGCGGAAGCCTTCGCCTTGCGCAAGGGGGTGGGGCAGGACCTCGCCCACGTCTTCATCGCGGCGGCGCGCCACCTCGAGATCCCGGTCCGCTACGTCTCGGGCTATTGCTGGCGGCCCGACGCGCCGGAGCAGGAGGCGGGTCATGCCTGGGTCGAGGCCCGGGTTCCGGATCTCGGCTGGGTCGGGTTCGATCCCGCCCACGGCATCGCGGTGACGGAAACCCACCTGCGGGTGGCGATCGGCCTCGACTATCTCGACGCCGCCCCGGTCCGCGGCAGCCGCACCGGCGGCGGCACCGAGACCATGACGGTACGGGTCCGGGTCGGCGACGCCCGGGCCGTGGATCCGTCTCCCGCGCAAGACCAGCCGGATCCGGCGCCGGCCCCGCAGGGCGAGATGCCGGCGGCGGTGCAGGCCCAGAGCCAGGGCTGACGGGCCGCCTGTGGCACCGCCGCGATAGGGGCGGGGCACCTCACCTCGGGGCAGCGGATTCGGCTGGATTCGCGAAACGGGCTGCGCCAGGGTGGCGCCGCGCGCGGTGACGGACCGCGCGCCTGACGGTCGCCGGGGGGCGGTGTGCGATGACCTATTGCGTCGGGATCCTGGTCGAAGAGGGTCTCGTCATGATCGCCGATACCCGCACCAATGCGGGGCTCGACGACATCTCGACCTACCGCAAGCTCCACATGTTCACCAAGCCCGGCGAGCGGGTACTGGCGCTCGCCTCGGCGGGCAACCTGTCGGTGACGCAGTCGGTGCTGTCGCTCCTGACCGAGGGCGTCGAGGACCCCGATACCGGCAAGCTCGAGACGATCTACGACGCGCCGACGATGTTCCGCGCCGCCCAGCTGATCGGCCGCGCGACCCGCAAGGTGCGGGCGATCGAGCGCGCCGGGTTCGAGGCGGCACAGCTGCGCTTCGAGGTGTCGTTCCTGTTCGGCGGGCAGATCGGCGACGGGCCGATGCGGCTCTACATGATCTACTCGGCCGGCAACTTCATCGCCTGCAGCCAGGACGCGCCGTTCCTGCAGATCGGCGAGCACAAGTACGGCAAGCCGATCCTCGACCGCGCCGTGACCTACCGGACCGACATCTACGACGCGCTCAAGGTCGGCCTGGTCTCGATGGACTCGACCATGCGGTCGAATCTCGGCGTCGGCCTGCCGATCGACCTCACGGTGATCCGCCGCAACACCTGCGACACCGAGGTCCTGCACCGGATCGAGGCCGGCGAACCCTACTTCCACGACCTGCGCGAGCGCTGGTCGGCGGCGCTCAGGGCGGCCCACCGGGCGATCCCGCGGCCGCCTTACGGGCCGGGGACGAAGTAGGGGAGGGATCCGGCCATGACGGAACGGCCGCGGTCCGATCGCGGGCTATCCGGCCTCGCCATCCGGGCCGCCGATCGGACCGACCTGCCCCGACTTCTCGACCTGTACGATCATCTCCACCCGGACGATGCGCGCTGCCCACCCGGTGACGCTGTCGCCGTGTTCGACCGTCTGTTGCGCTGCGAGGGCAGCGCCGTCCTCGTGGGGGCGATCGGGGACGCGCTGGTCACGACCTGTACGCTCGTCGTGATCCCGAACCTGACCCGCGGGGCGAAGGCCTACGCGCTGATCGAGAACGTCGTCACCCACGCCGATCATCGGGGCGCGGGGTTCGGGCGGGCGGTCCTGCGCGCGGCCGTCGAACGCGCCTGGGACGCGGGGTGCTACAAGGTCATGCTGATGACCGGCTCGACGAAGCCGTCGACGCTCGCGTTCTACGAAGCGGCGGGCTTCGAGCAGTCGAAGACGGGCTTCCAGGTCAGGCGAGCGGCCATCCGACCCGCGTGACGGCGGATCTGCATCGGACCCGCTCACGCATCCAGGCGGCCTCTCCCTCGGCGACGGGGGAGTGTAGAAGCGCCGCATGACGAACGATCTGATCACCCTCGCCGAAGCTCGCCCCGATGACTATGCGTCGTTCAAGAAGGCGCTTCAGGATGCGTTCGCCGTGGCAGCCGTCGCGGAGTTCGGAAGCCTGCCGGATGGCCCGATCCCATCCGATGATGTTCTAGACGGCGCGCTCGGTGCGCCCGATGCCGTGATCCTGCACATCCTCTGCGATGGCCGGACGGTCGGCGGTGCGGTGCTGAAGATCGACGCAGAGACCCACCACAATTCGCTCGACCTGTTCTTTCTCAAGGTCGGCGAGGAGGGGCGCGGGCTCGGCCTCAAGGCTTGGCTTGCCATCGAGCAGCGTTACTCCGAGACGATCACTTGGCAAACGCATACGCCTTATTTCGAAAAACGGAATATCCATTTCTATGTCAATAAGTGCGGCTTCAAAATCATAGAATTTTTCAACGACTACCATTCCGACCCGAACCAACCCGAAGGATCGGACGACTTGCCGGGTGGTGGAGAGGCTTTTCAGTTCGAGAAGGTCATGACGCGGTCCGAGCGGGCACCTTGAGCAAACCGGAGCCGCGGCTCTCTCCGGACGCTCCACGACGCCACGCCCGTCGGGCATCGCCCCTGGCTTCTTGTTCTCGGCAGGCCCAGGGCCTGTGCAGCGGTCGGGACGCCTCCGCGAAGCAGGAGCGCAGGCATGGCATCCCTTCCTCGAACAGCGTGTGCTCGGCCGGCTCTCAATCCGCCAGCGGCCGCGCCTCTTCCGGCAGCATGATCGGGATGCCGTCGCGGATCGGGTAGGCGAGCTTGGCCGAGCGGCTGATCAGCTCCTGGCGCGCGGGATCGTAGTCCAGCCGCTCCTTGGTCAGGGGGCAGACCAGCAGCTCGAGCAGCTTCGGGTCGATGCGGGGGGCCTCGGCGGGGAGGGGGGAATCGGTCACGGAGGATCCTTCCGAAGTGGCGGTCGCGCCGCTTTACCCCAAAGCGCCGCCTATTGCAGCGTCGGCTCGCTGCCCGATCCCCGCACCAGCTCCATCTCGGTGACGGCGATCAGGACCTCGGCACGGGTCTTGAGGTCGGGGGCCTCCAGCATCGCCTGCTTCTCACGCGGGCCGAACGGGCTCATCATGCAGAGCGCGTTGACCAGCGCTTCGTTCGGCGCCTCCTCGATCCCGGCCCAGTCGACCTTGAGGTCGTTGGCGTCGACGAAGTCGCGAAGCGCCTTCAGCACTCCGGCACGGTCGACCGCGTCCTCGCCGGCCCGGGCGTGGAAATCGCTCTCGAAGGGGGCGAACGAGACCTTGCAGCGGCGGTAGCCGGTGGGGGTGGAGAGCTCCTCCTCGACGCGGAACCGGGCGATGCCGGTGAGCGAGATCAGGTAGCGCCCGTCGCCGGTCTCGGCGAACTGGGTGACCCGGCCGGCGCAGCCGACGCGGAAGAGCCGGGGCGACAGCGGCGTCTCGCCGGATTCGGAATCCGGCTGGATCATGCCGATCACCCGGTCGGTGCGGAGCGCATCGTCGACCATCGCGAGGTAGCGCGGCTCGAAGATGTTCAGCGGCATCTGGCCCCGCGGCAGCAGCAGAGCGCCGGGGAGCGGGAAGACCGGGATCACGACCGGGCAGTCGGCCGGGCCCTTGTAGGCGACGTTCATGCTCATCGGCGTCGCTCCCGCGCGGATCGGAGTTTGCCCCGGGCCCGCTCGTCTCGGGCCCGGGGTCGCAGATGACGTTCTAGGGCGCCGCCCTCCGCCGTGAATACCTGTCCGGCGTAATGCCGCGCGGGTGTGGACTTTGCGCGATGGGCCTTGCGCGCCTCAGGAGAACATCAGGGTCGACAGCTTGCGCCGGCCGCGGATGGTCATCGGGTCCATCGGCCCCCAGGCCTCGAACAGCTGCAGCAGCTGCTTGCGGGCGCCGTCGTCGTTCCAGGTCCGGTCGCGGCGGACGATCTCGATCAGCTGGTCGACCGCCTCCTGCTGATTGCCCTTGGCGTTGAGCCCGAGCGCGAGGTCGAACCGGGCCTGGTAATCGGCCGGGTCGGCGTCGATCCGCTGCTGCAGGCCGGCGAGGTCGCCGAGCGAGGCCGCCTGCTCGGCGAGCTCGATGGCCGCCCGCACCGCGGCGATCGCCGGGTCCTTGGCGGCCTCGGGCGGCGCCGAATCGAGGAACCGGCGGGCGCCCTCGAGGTCGTCGCGGTCGACGAGGAGGCGGGCCAGGGCCGCGATCGCGCCGGCATGGCCCGGCTCCTGGCCGAGCACCGCGGCGTAGATCTCGGCGGCGGCATCCGCGTCGCCCTCCTCGGCGACCGCTTGCGCCTCCGCCATCAGGTCCTCGACCGCGGTCGGGCCGAGGGGGCCGACCAGGCGCTCGATGAAGGCCTTGACCTGGCTCTCGGGCAGGGCGCCCATGAAGCCGTCGACCGGCTGGCCGCGCTGGAACGCGATCACCGCCGGGATCGACTGGATGCCGAGCTGGCCGGCGATCTGGGGATGCTCGTCGATGTTCATCTTGACGAGCTTCACCTTGCCGCCGGCATCCTTGACGGCCTTCTCGATGATCGGCGTGAGCTGCTTGCACGGCCCGCACCACGGCGCCCAGAAATCGACCAGCACCGGCTGCTGCATCGATTCCTGCATCACGTCCTGGCGGAAGGTCGTGGTGGTGGTGTCCTTGATCAGGACGCCCGCAGGAGTTTGGCCGGCAGGAGTTTGGCCGGCCGCGGGAGTGTCGGTGAGCATCGATGACCTCGGGAGAACGGCCTTCACGTCGCGGGCCTCACCGGCCCGCCGATCAGATGGGGTAGACCGGTCGCCCCGGCCAGGGCAAGGCGCGGAAAGCCTGAAAAAGCCCGAGGAAACAGGAGCCGGACGCGCCGCGGGCGCGCGTCCGGGGCGCCGTCACGCCGCCGCGGCCGCCGCCTGGCGCATCCGGCCGATCATCAGCGACATCAGCGCGGCCATCAGCGCGGTGAGGCCGGCGGCGAGGAACGCCTCGAGGTAGCGCCCCTCCGACGCCCGCACCAGGCCGGCCCCGAACGCGGCGGTGGCGGCCCCGAGCTGGTGGCCGGCGGCGATCCAGCCGAACACGATCGGGGCGTCGCGCTCGCCGAAGGCCTCGTTGGCGAGCCGCACCGTCGGCGGCACCGTGGCGATCCAGTCGAGGCCGTAGAACACCGCGAAGATCGACAGGCTGTAGAACGAGAAGTCGGTGAAGGGCAGGGCCATCAGCGACAGGCCGCGCAGGCCGTAATAGACGAAGAGCAGCTTGCGCGGGTCGTAGCGGTCGGTGAGCCACCCCGAGCCGGTGGTGCCGATGAGGTCGAACACGCCCATCAGCGCGAGGAGCCCGGCCGCCCGCACCTCCGGGATGCCCTGGTCGGCGCAGAACGAGATCAGGTGGGTGCCCACGAGCCCGTTGGTGGTGAGGCCGCAGATGAAGAACGTGCCGAACAGAAGCCAGAAATCGCCCTTGGCGCTCGCCCGCACCAGCCCGTCGATCGCGGCGCGGAACGGGTTGGCGCGCCGCGGCGGCTCGGAGGCGGTGCCGGGGGCCGCGCCGTAGGGAGTGAGGCCGATATCGGAGGGCCGCTCCGGCAGGAGCCAGGCGACGAGCGGGATCAGGGCCGCGACGGCGCAGGCGACGGTGAGCACCACCGGCCGCCAGCCGCCGGCTTGCGCGATCGCCGCGAGGCCGGGCAGGAAGATCAGCGTGCCGGTGGCGGTGCTGGCGGTGAGGAGCCCCATGAACAGGCCGCGCCGCACCGCGAACCAGCGGTTCACCACCGTGGCGCCGAGCACGATGGCGACGCAGCCGCTGCCGAGACCCGAGAGCACGCCCCAGGTGGCGACGAGGTGCCAGGGCTCGCTCATCAGGGCGCTCAAGGCCGTCGAGGCCGCCATCAGGGCGAGCGCGCAGAGGAGCGTGCGGCGGATGCCGAAGCTCTGCATCAGGGCCGCGGCGAAGGGGCCGACGAGCCCGTACAGGAAGATGCCGAGCCCGGCGGAGAACGAGGTCGTGGAGCGGCTCCAGCCGAAGGCCTGCTCGAGCGGCAGGATCAGCACGCCCGGCGAGGCCCGCAGGCCCGCGGCCGCCAGCAGGCACAGGAAGATCACGCCGACGACCACGAAGGCGTAATTCTGGCCGAAGGGCCGCGGCCTCGGCGCGGCGGGTGTGGGGGAGGCGAGGCCCCGCGGCGTCACGGTCGAACTCATGCTGGGACATCCTCCCCGAATCGTGCTAGGACGTTACGTACCGGTCAGTAACATCGTCAAGGGGTCGAGCGGATGGCGGATGGGCGCGACGGCCGGGAGGCCGGCAGGGAACCGGCCCGGGCCGGCGACCGGATCCGGGCGGCGGCCCGCGAGCTGTTCTACAGCCGCGGCATCCGCGGCGTCGGCGTCGACGAGATCGTCGCCCGGGCGGGGGTGACGAAGCCGAGCCTCTATCGCGGCTTCGCCTCGAAGGACGCGCTCGTCGTCGCCTGCCTGGCGGATTACGATGCCGGCCTGCGCGCCCGGCTCGACGAGGCGATGGACGCTCATCCGGGCGATCCGCGGGCCGGCCTCGTCGCGTTCCTCGCCGGCATTGCCGAGCGCAGCGCCCGGCCGGGCTTTCGCGGCTGCGGCCTCAGCAACGCCGCGGTCGAGTATCCGGAGGCGGGCCATCCGGTGCGCGAGGCGGTGCGCGACGGCAAGGGGGCCTTGCGGGCACGCCTCGCCGAGGTCGCCGGCACGATCGGCGTCGCGGCGCCGGAGCGCCTCGCCGACGCCCTGCTGCTCCTCGTCGAGGGAGCCTTCGCCTGCGGGCAGATCTTCGGGGCCGAGGGGCCGAACCGCGCGCTCGCCGCCGCCGCCGAGGCGCTGATCGACGCGAACCTGGCCTGACGCCGCAGGGGCGTCCCCGGCCGATAGAAATCGGTCAATAAACCGGGACTCGGCGCCAGCACGGTCTTGATTCCGTCGCCTTGATCGGTCGATACGCGAGAGTTGACGCCGATCGCGGCCCATCGCCTGTCAGCAGGCTCTTGGCCGCGACCCCCGTGGAGTTGAGCGTATGACCCTCGTACGACGTTTCCAGGTTGCGCCGGCGCTGGTCCGCCTGATCCGCAAGGAGCGCGGCTCCTCCCGCATCACCGAAGGTTACTTCCCGCCCCAGTCCGGCCGGACCTCGTTCGTGCGGGTCGACGGCGGCCAGTGCCATCTCGTCCTCGTCACCTCCGACAACGGCGCCGCGAGCGAGGAGCGCACCGAGGTGCCGCGCGCCCACGGCGACGCGCTGCTCGACGTCTGCGCCGGCCGCGCCGCCTACGACCGGACCCAGGTGGCCCTGGGCAACGGCCGCGACGCCGTGATCGACCGCTACGTCGCCCCCGGCACCGTCGACGTCGTCTCGGTGGTGTTCGACACCCCCGACGAGGCCGGCGGCTTCCCGGTCCCGCCGTGGTTCGGCCCCGAGGTCAGCACCGACCCGGCCTACGAGGGCCGCAGCATCGCGCTCCAGGGCGTGCCGCAGCCCGGCGAGATCGGCCTGTCCAACGCCGCCCTCGATGCCGTGCTCGACCTGATCGAGCCGCGCTACGGCTTCGGCCGCTACGCCGCGCCGAGCCGCAACGGCGACGAGGGCGGCGTGGTCAACGCGCTGCGCCGCATCGCGACGCCGCAGCCCGAGCCGACGCCGCCCCCGCCGCCGGAGCCCGAGCCGGTCCAGGCCCACGAGCCCGCGCCGCCGCCCCCGGCCGAGGCCGCCCCCGAGCCGGCCCCGCCGGCTCCGGCGCCGGAGGCTCACCCGGATACCCGCATCGACGACGTGATCGAGAGCCTGTCCCAGGCGCTGGGCGCCGCGGTGCCGGGCGGCGAGGCCGCCCGCGACGACGGCACGCCCGCCTTCGAGCGCTGGACGGTGCGCCCGCGCCGTACCCAGCCGACGCCTTGACGCGAGCGCGGGGGGGCGCGGCGTCTCCCCGCTGCGTCCCGATCGTCCGCGTGCCGGGGCGGCAATCCCGCGATGGCGACGCCGGCCGCCTCCCGCCGCCACGCCTCGACGGAGACGCGGCGCCGGGAGGCGCATCGTGCCGGGTGGAGCGGCGGGTTATTCGGCTGCGGCGAGCGGGGCCGGCTCCTCGGCTCCTGCCCCGAGCATGAACAACTTCAAGAAAAACAGGATGAGTTCATCCTTGGTCTCCGCGCTGACGCCAGGGACAAAAGGGGTTTCGATTGCCGGGAGCGTGTTCTCGCCGAAGATCGCGCTCATGTAGGCCAGGCCGTGCTGGTAGAGGGCCTGTCCGACGAAGTCGCGCGGGTGGACCGGCGGGACGGCGAGCGCGATCGGCTTCTCGGTGGCCGTGCCCGGGATCGCCGTGACGGCGTGGCCCGGTATGCTCGCGCCCTCGACCGGCGTGTAGGCGACGTTCGATTCCGTCGACCACGTGACGAGGCGCTTCGACAGCGCGCCGACGAGGTCCGGCGTCGGCGTGCCGCCCGGGGTGCCGACCGGCGTGTTGCCGTAGATGCCGTTCATGTTGCGGAGCGTGCGGATCGTCGGGTCGGCGGCCGCGAGGCTCCAGGCCTGCGGGACGACGTCGAGCGTGTTCCAGATGTCGACGTTCCAGGATTGCCACGGTGCGCCGTCCGCGACGTCGACCCGGGGCAGCGCGTCCTTGAAGCCCTGCGCGAAGGCGTCGTTCCCGGGCGAGGCGCCGGCCGTGGGATAGACGTAGAGCGTCGGGATCCCCGGCGCCGCCTTGCTCTGCTTGAGGTAGAGGCCGAGCCCCGCCGAGAGGGCGCCGCCGAGGCTGTGGCCGGTGACGACCAGCACGTCGGCGCTGACGGTGGCGAGGTACTGCGCCAGGGTCTGCTTCCGGATCGGGTCGACCATCGCCAGCAGGGTGCAGAGGCCGGTCGCGGTGCCGAGGGAGATGTAGGGCCGGCCCGCCTCGGGCGTCGATACGGTCTCGGACGGCGAGGCGACGAAGCCGGTCCAGGACACGACGTTCGTGATCGCCGCGCCCTTGTCGCCGGCAAGGCCGTCCTCGTGCGTCCAGTCGAAGGCCGACATCGCCGCGGTGCCGGCGATGGCCACGACATAGGTGTCCGTCGTCGATCCGTCCGGGGCGGTGGCGCTGTTGCGCAGGACCATCATCCCGTTGTCCGACACGTTCGAGTGCGGAGCCTGGTAGATCACCGGTCCCCACGCCACCGACCACTCGCCGAGCAGGGACGTGACGCCCGCATCCGGCTTCGACCCGTTGTAGGAGACAAAGCTCGCGATGCGCTTTTCCAGCTGCTGGAGCAGATCCGCCTTCGATCCCCTCATCTTGACGAGATAGTTCGAGAGCATGGATAGCGCAAAGACTTGCTGATGGATGCTGTAAGGCGTTGTCATGTCAAAAATCCTGCGTATGACGCAGCGTGAATTAACACTGCGTGGTCGGTTCTTCTACTTGTGATGGCGATGTTTTATGGTCTTGACAGTAAATATAACTTAGAGTTCAAAGACATATCAAAAATATATTTTATCGTCTGGAAATTCCCGCTTCCTTAAGGGACGATCGCCGCCGCTTCGCCGCCGGTTCCCGCCGGCGCGAGGCACCACCGGTGCGCGCCTTGCCGGACCGGGACGGCGCGGTGCTTCGACGCCGCACGGTTGAACGCGCCCGGGTAATCCGTCAGACCGTTGACGCGGCCTCGCCCGCGCGGCATGCCACGCTCCACAGGCCACGTTCCGTTCGGCCCGCGGCCGGCAGCCTCGGTCCGGATGCCGGACGAGCAGGCCTGGTCGGCCCCGGGGCCCGGGTTCTCGACCTGGACCGTGTTTTCGACTTGGAACGTGTTTTCGACTTGGAACGACCGGTCCGGACTTCCTACACTGTCCGGGCCGCGGCCGGTTCCACACGACAATCACGCGGCGAGGGCCGCACCGCGACGGCCGAACGACACGGCGGCCGGCAGCGTGGGGAGAGAACGATCATGCAGCACGCCACGCCGTCCGCGACGGCCCCGGGCTCGTCGCAGCCCTGGTACAAGGTCCTCTACATCCAGGTTCTGATCGCCATCGCGCTCGGCGTGCTGCTCGGCTACGTGGCGCCCGACACCGCCAAGGCGATGAAGTGGCTCGGCGACGCCTTCATCGCGCTGATCAAGATGATGATCGCCCCGATCATCTTCTGCACCATCGTGCACGGCATCGCCTCGATCGGCGACCTGAAGAAGGTCGGCCGCGTCGGCCTCAAGGCGCTGGTCTACTTCGAGGTGGTGTCCTCGCTCGCCCTCGTCATCGGCGTCATCGTCGGCGAGATCGTGCGGCCGGGCGCCGGGTTCGGCGCGACGGCGGAGCAGCTCGACGCCAAGGCGGTGGCCGGCTACGTCAGCAAGGCGCAGGCCGACTCGACGATCGCCCACATCATGGCGATCATCCCCAAGAGCTACTTCGACGCCTTCGCGGGCGGCGACCTGCTGCAGATCCTGCTGATCGCGGTGCTGACCGGCGTCGTCATCACGGGCCTGGGCGAGCGCGGCAAGCCGGCGATCCACGCCATCGAGGCGGCGGGCGAGATCTTCTTCCGCATCATCGGCATGATCGTGAAGCTCGCGCCGCTCGGCGCCTTCGGCGCCATGGCCTACACGATCGGCCAGTACGGCATCGGCAAGCTCGGCAACCTCGCCGGCCTCGTCGCCACCTTCTACCTCACCAGCCTGCTCTTCGTGCTGGTGGTGCTCGGGCTGATCGCCCGTTTCTCCGGCTTTTCGATCCTGAAGTTCCTGCTCTACATCAAGGACGAGCTCCTGATCGTGCTCGGCACCTCCTCGTCCGAGACGGTGCTGCCGCACATGATGCAGAAGATGAAGCGCCTCGGCGCCTCGGATTCGGTGGTCGGCCTCGTCATCCCGACCGGCTACTCGTTCAACCTCGACGGCACCAACATCTACATGACGCTGGCGACGCTGTTCCTGGCGCAGGCCGTCGGGGCGGATCTCAGCTTCGGGCAGTACGCCACCATCATCGCGGTCGCGATGCTGACCTCGAAGGGAGCATCCGGCGTCACCGGCGCCGGCTTCATCACGCTCGCCGCCACCCTCGCGGCGATCCCCGGCAACCCGGTCCCCGTCGCCGCGATGGCGCTGATCCTCGGCATCGACAAGTTCATGTCGGAGTGCCGGGCGCTCACCAACCTCGTCGGCAACGGCGTCGCCTGCGTGGTGGTGAGCCGCTGGGAGGGCGAGCTCGATCCGGTCAAGCTGCGCGAGGTGATGGCCAACCCCGTCGCCATCGGCACCGAGATCGCCGACGAGAAGCCGGTCCCGGTCGCGCCCTGAGACGATGAGCAGCCCCCGGCCCGGCCTGCGCCTCGGCATCGATCTCGGCGGCACCAAGATCGCCGGGATCGCCCTCGACGCCTCCGGCCGGGTGCGGGCCGAGCGGCGGATCGCGACGCCGCGCGGCGACTACGACGCCTCGCTCCGGGCCATCGCGGCCCTCGTCGCCTTCCTGGAGCGCGAGGCCGGCGGCCCCGGGACGGTCGGCGTGGGCATTCCCGGCGCGCTGGTGCCGGAGACCGGCCGGGTCAAGAACGCCAACTCGACCTGGCTCAACGGCCGGCCCCTCGGCGACGACCTCGCGACGGTCCTCGCCCGCCCGGTGCGGCTCGAGAACGACGCCAACTGCCTCGCCGTCTCGGAGGCCGTCGACGGGGCGGGGCAGGGGGCGGCACTGGTCTGGGCGGTCATCCTCGGCACCGGCGTGGGATCGGGCATCGCGCTCGCGGGCCGGGCCCTGTCCGGGCGCCAGCGCATCGCCGGGGAATGGGGCCACAACCCGCTGCCCGGCCCCCGCGACGACGAGCGCCCGGGCCCGGCCTGCTATTGCGGCCGGCACGGCTGCCTCGAGACCTGGCTCTCCGGGCCGGGATTGGCCGCCGACCACGCCCGGCGCACCGACCGGGCGATGACCGGCGAGGCGATCGTCGCGGCGATGCGCGCCGGCGACGCGGCGGCGCGAGGAACCTTCGCGGCCTGGCTCGACCGGCTCGGGCGCGGCATCGCGGGCGTCGTCAACCTCCTCGACCCGGACGCGATCGTGCTCGGCGGCGGCCTCTCGACGATCCCCGAGATCTACGACGCCCTGCCGGCGCGGGTCGCCCCGCACGTCTTCGGCGGCGGCTTCGACACCCCGATCCGGCCGAGCCGCCACGGCGACGCCTCGGGGGTGCGCGGGGCGGCGTGGCTGTGGAACGATTCGGATGCGTCTGCCGCGTGAGGCGTGATAGACGGTCGTTCCGACCGCGTTTCACCCTGCGAGAGGCAAGAACGTGCCGGCCAGACCCGTCGACCTCGACCCGGCCTCGATCCGCATCCTCGAACACCTGCAGCAGGACAGCGAGGTCGGCATCGGCGACCTCGCCGAGGCGGTCGGCCTCTCGACCTCGCCGTGCTGGCGCCGGGTCGCGGACCTCAAGGCCCGGGGCATCATCCGGCGCTGCGTCGCGGTCGCCGACCCGCAGGCGCTCGGCCTCCACGTCAACGTCTTCGTCCACGTCTCGCTGGAGAAGCAGACCCAGGCCGCCCTCCAGGCCTTCTCGGACGCCATCCGCTCCCGTCCGGAGGTGATGGAGTGCTACCTGATGAGCGGCGAGGCCGATTACCTGCTGCGCGTCGTGGTCGAGGATCTCTCCGAGTACCAGCGCCTGATCGTCGATCATCTCACCCGGATCCCCGGCGTGGCGAAGATCCGCTCGAGCTTCGCGCTCGACCAGGTGAAATATACGACCGCGTTGCCGCTGGATCATTTGAAAGAATAGGCTGTGGTCCCGGTCCCAGCCGCATGCCGGGTATCGTTTCATCGAAAATCGACCAGCGCATCATAGTCGGCCCGAGCGGCTGCCCCCAGTCGATCTGTCACCCATGCCGACATCTCACGACGTCATCCCGGGCTCCGCTGCGCGGCCTCGGGGTTGACGTCGAGGGTTTCAATCCCGTCTGCCAACCCGAACAGTCTCGCGGGACGAGGTCGCGGGCGGGACGCAAGAGGGGGAAGCGCCGCTCAGGCGCTCCGCACCGCCTTCGCCCCCCGGGCGAAATAGGCCTGCCGCTCGGCCTCGGCGCGGCCGAACGCCGCCCGCACCTGCAGCAGGTCCTTGCGGGTCAGGAGCCCGACCAGCGCCCCGCTCGCCGGATCGACGACCGGCAGCCGGCCCTGGCCGGTCGCGAGCATCAGGTCGATGGCGTGCGCGGTGACGTCGTCCGGGTGGACCAGCGCCAGGGCGGCGTCCGAGACCCGCTCGTCGAGCCGTTCGTCCGCATGTCCGCCCTCGGTCGTCCACAAGAGCGCATCGGCCCGCGAGACGAGGCCGACGGGCCGGCCGGCACGATCGACGACCGGGTAGATCCGGTGCCGGCCCGTCGCCATCGCCGCCACCGCCGCCGGCACCGCCATGTCGGCGGGCAGGGTGTCGACGGCGCGGACCATCACGTCCTTGACGCGGGTGAACTCGTGCGGGTCGATGCCGTATTCGCGGGTGACGTGCTGGCCGCGCCGGGCGATCTTCTCCGTGAGGATCGAGCGCTTGAGCAGCAGCACCGTCACCGCGTAGGCCGCCGCCGAGGCGGCCAGCAGCCCGGGCAGCGCGTGCAGGTCCCCGGTCAGCTCGACGGCGAACAGCGCCCCGGTGAGCGGGGCCCGCATCGTGCCGCCCAGCATCGCCGCCATGCCGAGCAGCGCCCAGAAACCCGGCGCCCCCGGCATGAGCGTGCCGACGAGCCAGCCCATCGCCCCGCCGAGGATCAGCAGCGGCGCGAGCACGCCGCCCGAGGTGCCCGAGGACAGGGCGACGAGCCAGATCGCGGCCTTCACGGCGAGGATCAGCAGCACCGCCTTGAGCGCGAGGTGGCCGCCGAGCAGGTCGGCGATGACGTCGTAGCCGACGCCGAGGGCCCTCGGCTCGATCAGCCCGCCGAGGCCCACGGCGAGGCCGCCGAGCGCCGGCCACCACATCCAGTGGATCGGCAGGCGCTCGAAGGCGTCCTCGCAGGCGTAGAGCAGGGTGGTGAGCACCCCCGACAGGAGCCCGGCGGCGATGCCGACGCCGATGCAGGCGACGAGCCCCCACCACGGCAGCGCCGGATCGACCGCGACGGGAAACAGCGGGCCCGCGCCGAACAGGGCCGGCCGCAGGGCCGTCGCGGTGACCGCCGCGGCGGCGACGGGGATGAAGCTGCGCGGGCGCCACTCGAACAGCAGCAACTCGACCGCGAGCAGCACGGCGGCGACCGGCGTGCCGAAGATCGCCGTCATGCCGGCGCTCGCGCCGGCGACCAGCAGCGTCTTCCGCTCGGCGGCGCTCATGTGGAAGAACTGGGCGAAGAGCGAGCCGAGGGCGCCCCCCGTCATGATGATCGGCCCCTCGGCGCCGAACGGGCCGCCGGTCCCGATCGAGATCGCCGACGAGATCGGTTTCAGCACCGCGACCTTCGGCGACATGCGGCTGCCGCCGATCAGGATCGCCTCGATCGCCTCCGGGATGCCGTGGCCCCGGATCTTCTCCGAGCCGAACCGCGCCATCAGCCCGATGACGAGCCCGCCGAGCGGAGGCAGGCAGACCATCCACAGCGACGGCTTCGCCTGGGCCAGGGAGGCGATGCCGGCATCGAGCCGCCCGAACCAGGCGAGGTTGGTGACGAGCGCGATCAGGGCGAGAAGGCCCCAGGCGGCGACGGTGCCGGCGATGCCGATCGCCACCGCCATCGCGACGAGGACGAGGAGGCGGCGATCGGCGCGGAAATCGGCCAGGGCGCGGCGCCCCGGGGGCGCGGCGTGGTGCGGAACGGACATGCGGGACGGCTCGGATTCAGGTGGCTACGCCGCCCGATATATATCGTAATACGATACATTAAAACAGGACGAAGGGCCGATGAGCGAGGAAACCGGAGAGGGGCTGTCGCGGGAGGAATACGCGGCGATCGCGGCGTTCCGGCTGGAGCTGCGGCGCTTCCTCGCCTTCAGCGAGGCGGCGGCCGGGAAGGTCGGGCTGCCGGCCCAGCAGCATCAGGCGCTGCTCGCGATCGCCGGCCATGACGGGCCGCCGACCGTCGGGTTCGTGGCCGAGCAGCTGCTGATCGCGCCGCAGACCGCGGCCGAGCTCGTCTCGCGCATGGTCGAGGCGGGGCTCCTGACCAAGGCCGCCGCGGCCCGGGACCGCCGCCGGGTCGCCCTGACGCCGACGCCGAAGGCCGAGGCGCTGCTGGCGCGGCTGACCGCGGCGCATCTCGAGGAGTTGCGGACGCTGGAGCCGGCCCTGACGAAGGCGCTCGGCCGCATGCGGCGGCGGGGCGAGGGATGAGGGGATCCTCAGGGGTGCAGCGAGGCCCCCTTCGTCGCCTTGTCGACGTCCTTCCTCGGGCCGTGGAGGGCGAGGCCGACGAGGTCGGGCGCGTCGGCGGGCTCGGCGCGGAAGACGTCGCGGTTGGCGGCGTCGTGCCCGGTCTCGAACATCGCCCGGACATAGGCGCTGCGGGTGAGGTCGCGCTGGATCGCCTGCTGCCAGGCGCGCTGCAGCACCTCGGCGGAGGCCGCGAAGATCAGCATCGGCTGGCCGAGCAGGCGCGCGTGCCGTCGCCCGGCCGCGTCGAGGTAGGGCTCGCCCATGGCGTCGGGCACGGCGCCGGCGATGCCGGTCGCCAGGAAGGCGGTGACGTTGAGCTTCTGCCACACGGCCAGGTCCTCGCGGACCAGGATCGCCACCTTGGTGTCGAACATCGGGGTCTCTCCCTGCGGATGATCGACCGCAGGGCTAGCCGAGCGCGAGGACGCCGTCTGGAACGTTCGTGCGCCCGGACCGATAGGCCGCCGGGGTGAGGCCGTAGGCGCGGCGGAACCACCGGCCGAGATGGCTCTGATCGGCGAATCCGGCGGCGAGCGCGGCGTCCGCCGGCGGGCTTCCGGCGCGCAGCAGCGCCCTTGCCCGGGCCAGCCGCAGCTCGACCAGGCAGGCATGCGGCGAGGTGCCGAAGCGCCGGCGGAAGGCCCGGGCGAGCCGGAACCGGTCGGCGGCGCCGGCGGCGCGGGCGAGATCGTCGAGGCCGAGGCTCGTCGCGGCGTGCGCGCGCAGGAACGCCATCGCGCGCTCGGCGACGGCCGGGTCGTCGTCGGGCGGCGGCCGGAGGGGCGCGGCGCCGAGATGGCGGCGCAGGCGCAGGGACAGCGCGTCGAGGGCCGCGTCGGTCGCGAGCGGCGAAGACGCCTCGAACACGGCGCGGCAGGCCCCGAGGATCGCACTCCCGAGGGCGCGGTCGTCGGCGAGGGTGCGGCGAAAGCCGATTCCCGCGTCGCTGCCGCCCATCTCGCGGCGCAGCCAGCCCTGCGGCAGGTACAGCATGCTGTAGCGGAAGCCCGCCTCGCGCAGGGCCTGCCCGTCATGGCGCTCGCCGGGCTCGATCAGGATCACCCGCCCGGCGGTGCTCTGCCGGCGCGCGCCGCGGCAGTAGAAATCCTGGACGCCCTCGTGCGTCACCCCGACCAGCCATTCGTCGTGGTGGTGCATGTCGTAGGCGTGGCCGAGGAAGCGCGCCGTCACCGCCTCGATGCCGCTCGCCGGCTCGCGCCGGAGGTGGAGGAAGTCGCGGGGGGCCGTCACGCCGTCGCCCCCGCCCGCGCCGCCCGCCCGACCGCCAGCGCGAGCACCAGCCCGACCCCGACGACCGGCACCACCAGCGCTTCGAGCCCGTGCGCGCGGTATGCCAGCCCCCCGGCCACCGCCCCGCCGACCAGCGCCAGCCAGGTGCAGGCATCCGGCACCCAGCCGAAGGCCGGGCCGATCCGCGTCGCGGCCTGCGCCAGGGTGTGGCTAAGGCTGTAGAGCGTGCCGGTGACGAAGGTGACGCCGGGGCGGAAGCCCGCGCTCCGGCGCAACGCCGCGTTCTGCGCCCCCATGGCGGCTGCGAGCAGAGGGGCGGCCGGTCCCTGGACCGAGGGGCTCAGCACCGTCGAGAGCGCCGCGACGAGGAGCCCCGCCTCGAGGCCGAGCACCGCGGCCGGCCCCCAGCGCCCGGGCACCTGCAGCGAGACGAGGCTGCCGCAGAACCCCCCGGCCAGGAAGGCGACGAACAGCAGCCCGATCGTCCAGGCGACCGGGTGGCCCGGCTGCGACAGCGAGACCGCGAACTGGGTCGAGTTGCCGCTCATGAACGAGGTGTAGAGCCCGTCGAGCCGCAGGAAGCCGACGGCGTCGACGTAGCCCGCGGCGGCGGTGAGCAGCAGGCCGCCGGCGATGTCGAGGGGATGGGTGTCGCGCATGCGGCGGCGGGTCTCACGATTCGGGCGCGGCACTCTCCTCCGTCAGCGCGCGCCGCACCAGCATCAGGTCGGGATCGGACGGGTCGGTCTTCACCGAAAAGCCGAGCTTGCGGCACATCGCCAGCATGGTGGTGTTCTCGCGCAGCACCTGGCCCTCGACGTGGCTCAAGCCCTCGGCCTTCGCCCAGTCGAGCATCAACCCCATCAGCGACCAGCCGAGGCCGAGCCCCTTGAGGTCGGAGCGGACCAGGATCGCGTATTCGCCGGTCTCGTGGTTGGCGTCGGCGTGGAGCCGCACCGCCCCCATCATCGTGCCGTTCGCCTCCTCGAGCGCCACGAAGGCGATGGCGCGGGCGTAGTCGAGCTGGGTGAGCCGCGCCAGGAAGGCGTGGCTGAAGTCGCGCACCGGCGCGAAGAAGCGCAGGCGCAGGTCCTCGGCGCTGACCCGGGCGAAGAACGCCTCGAACAGCCCCTCGTCCTCCGCCCGCACCGGCCGCACCAGGATCCCCTGGCCGTCGAGGGCGATGCGGCGCTCCCAGGCGCGCGGATAGGGCCGCACGGCGAAGCGCGCGTGGCTCGGGCCGGCCCCGGCGTCGCGCCGCCGCTCCGGCGGCAGGGGCGCCACGGCGGCGCGGGCGTCGAGCGCGATGACGCCGGTCGCGTCGGCGATGAGCGGGTTGATGTCGAGCTCGCGCAGCTCCGGCAGGTCGGCGGCGAGCTGGCCGAGCTTGACCAGCACCAGGGCGACCGCCGCCTCGTCGGCCGCCGCCACGTCGCGATAGGCCTTGAGCCGGCGCGACACCCGGGTCCGCCCGACGAGGTCGGCGGCGAGCCGCCGGTCGAGGGGCGGCAGCGCCAGCGCCCGGTCGTCGATCACCTCGACGGCGGTGCCGCCGCGGCCGAACACCACCACCGGGCCGAAGACCGGGTCGTCGACGAGGCCGGCGATCAGCTCGCGCCCTTGCGTCCGCCGCAGCATCGCCTGGACGACAAGACCGGTGACCCGGGCCCCGGGCCGCTCCCGCGCCAGGCGGGCGAGCATCTCGGAGGCCGCCTCCCGCACCGCCGCCTCGCTGGTCAGCCCGAGCCGCACGCCGCCGACGTCGGACTTGTGGACCACGTCCGGCGAGGCGAGCTTGAGCGCCACGGTGCCGCCCGCCGCGATAATCGGCCAGGCGGCCTCCGCCGCCGCATCGGCGTCGGGCGCCAGGGTCACCGGCTGGGCCGGGATGCCGTAGGCGGCGAGGAGGCCGGCCATCTCGCGCGGGTCGAGCCAGGTCCGCCCCTCGGCGAGCACGCGATCGACGATCGCCCGGGCCGCGCCGGCATCCGGCACGAGGTCGTCGGGCAGCACCGCCGGGGTGGTGGTGAGGTCGTCCTGCGCCTCGCGGTAGCGCACGAGGTGAGTGAAGCCCTCGACCGCGTCGGCGTCGGTGGCGAAGCGCGGGATGCCGGCCTCGCGCAGGACCTCGCCGGCGGCCTCGTCGCCGACGGTGACGGCGAAGACCGGGCGGGCCCGGAACGTCCCCTTCCGGCCCCGCTTCACCGCCTCGACGATCTCGGTCGCGACGGCGCTGCCGCCCGAGAGGGCGGTCGGCACGTTGATGACGAGGACCGCGTCGTTGTCGCGGTCGGCGATCAGCGCCTCGAGCGCCGCGGCGTAGCGCGGCCCGTCGGCATCGGCGCCGATATCGACCGGGTTGCGCCAGGCCGCCGCGGCGGTGCCCGGCACGGCCGCGGCGAGCCGCGCCCGGGTCTCGCCCGAGAGCCCCGCCAGGGAGCCGCCGAGATCGATCAGCCGGTCGACCGCGATCGCCCCGACGCCGCGGCCGTTGGCGAGGATCGCCAGGCGCCGGCCCGGGAAGGGGCGCTGGCGCCCGAGCGTCTCGACCGCCGAGAACATCTCGTCGAGGTCCTGCACCCGCAGCAGGCCCGCCCGCCGGAAGGCCGCGTCGTAGACCGCGTCGCTGCGCGCCAGCAATCCCGTATGGGTGCGGCCCGCGGGCGGGCGCCCCTCGGGCGCCGGCGCCGCCTCGTGCCGGCCTGAGCGCAGGACGACGACGGGCTTCGCCCGCGCCGCGGCCCGCGCCGCCGACATGAATTTCGGCGCGTCGGCGACGGTGCCGATCGACAGCAGGATCGCCCGCGTGCGGATGTCGGCGGCGAAGTGGTCGAGGCAGTCGGCGATGTCGACGTCGAGGGCGTTGCCGAGGGAGACGATGCCCGAGAAGCCGGTGCCGCGCGCCTGCGCCCAGGCGACGATGCCGGCCGCCACGGTGCGCGATTGCGAGATCAGCGCGAGGTCGCCGGGGAGCGGCGCCCGGGCGAGCAGGCTGGCGTTGAGGGCGGCGCCCGGCACCGCCAGCCCCATGCTGTCGGGACCGACGAGGCGCAGGGAATGGCGCCGCGCCGCCATGCGGGCCGCCTCGGCCAGCGAATCCGGCCCGCTGCCGAGGCCGGTGGTGATGACGACCGCCGCGCCGCACCCCCGGCGGCCGGCCGCCGCCACCACCTCCGGCACCGTCTCGGGCGGCGTGACGATCACCACGAGGTCGGCGGGCTCGGGCAGGTCGGCGAGGTCGGCGAAGGCCTGCACGCCGTCGACGCTGTCATGGCGGGGGTTCACCGGCCAGATCGGCCCCTGGAAGCCCGACTCGCGCAGGTTGCGCAGGATCGCGGCGCCGAATGCGTTCGGCCGCGCGCTCGCGCCCACCAGCGCCACGGAGCGGGGACTGAGGAGCCTGTCGAAGCGGTAGGTGCTCATAGGAGTCTCTTCGGGCGCGCGCGGGGATTGCTCCGACGGCAGGATCCGCCTCGCAGGTAGGGCGGCGGTCCCGGGAGGTCACGCCAGGCGCGGCGGGATGATCTGAAGTACTAACAATCCATTGTGCAATGCAACATAATTCTATTGCGTTGCAGCACAATCGATGGTTAGTTTCCGGTTCCCGGCGAATCCCGGCTTTCCGGACGCGCGTCTCGCGCCGGACAGAACCCCTGGACCACCGATGCGTCTCCTCTCCTGCCTCGCTGCCCTCGGCCTCGTCCTCGCGACCGCGGCGGGCGCCTCCGAGCTGAACCCGCGCCAGGCCCACAGCCTCGATCTCGGCCCGGTGCGCGGCTCGGCCTACTACACCGTCGAGGAGGACGGCCTGCGCGTCGTCGCCACCCTGGCGCCGGCGGACGCCGGCGCCGCGACGCCCTTGCGGGTCGTCACCACGCTGGCCTCCGGCCAGGTCGTCAGCTTCTCGGTGCCCGGCACCCAGGACGGCGCCGCCGCCTCCGTCGCCTTCGCCCGCCGCGGCAACCGGGTCGAGGTCGCCTCGACCGGCTTCTGAGCGATCGCGCCGCATCCCGCGGATCACGGATTCGCGGGGTGCCGCCGGGACCCTGCCGCCGCGCCGCGCGAGGCGCTTGTCTTGTCGGCCGATCTTTGCCACCTGTCCGCCGGTCTTAACCCCGACCTCGCGCACGGGCCCCAAGGATCACGCCATGCCGACCCTCTCCCCCCTCTGGCGCAACGGCGCGCTCGCCCTCGGGCTCCTTCTGCCCGGCTCGGCGCTGGCCCAGGCCCCCGCCGCCGCACCCGCCGCCACCCCGGCTCCCGCCGCCCCATCGCCCGACACGGTCGTCGCCAAGGTGAACGGCGCCCCGATCACCGCCGGCGACCTCGCGGTGGCGGCCGACGATCCGGCCCTGTCGCTGCCCGGCGTCGACGAGGCACAGAAGAAGGGCCTCCTCGTCGACTACATGGTCGACCTGAAGATCGGCGCGCAAGCCGCCGAGAAGGCGAAGATCGCCGACAACCCGGACTTCGCCCGCAAGCTCGCCTATTTCCGCGACAAGCTCCTCCTCGACGAGTACCTGGAGCGCGAGGCCAAGAAGGCGGTGACGCCGCAGGCCGAGCGGGCGCTCTACGACGAGACCGTCAAGGCGATGAAGCCCGAGGAGGAGGTTCACGCCCGCCACATCCTCGTCGACAACGAGGCCGAGGCCAAGAAGATCGCCGCGCGCCTGAAGGCCGGCGAGGACTTCGCCAAGGTCGCGGCCGAGACATCGAAGGATCCCGGCTCGAAGGCCGAGGGCGGCGATCTCGGCTGGTTCACCAAGGAGCGGATGGTCGCGCCCTTCGCCGACGCGGCGTTCAAGATGGAGGCCGGCAAGATCTCCGACCCGGTCAAGACGCAGTTCGGCTGGCACGTCATCAAGGTCGAGGAGAAGCGCACCAAGCCGGTGCCGAGCTTCGACGAGATGAAGGAGCAGGTCGAGGCCTACCTGACCCGCAAGACGCAGCAGGACCTCATCACCAAGCTGCGCGAGGGCGCCAAGATCGAGAAGACCGCGGCGGCGCCGGCGGCTCCGGCAACGGCCCCGAAGGCGGACGAGAAGAAGTAAGGATCGGCCTCGGCAGACAGCGAAAAGCCCCCGGAGGCCGTGCTTCCGGGGGCTTTTTTCTGCTTGGAGACCGGTCGATCCGCCCACGCCCTTTCCCGGACGACTGGAACGAAGTGGAAGGAGATCCGGGATCCAGGAGATATGTGCCGCGAAGCGGCTCCGAATGCTGCACCGTTGCAGACAAGCGGGCGCTTCGCGGCTTCTCGTGCTGGTTCCCGGATCTCCTTCCGCTATCGCTCCAGTCGTCCGGGAAAGGGGGAGGGGAGCAGGGGGGCCGGCCTGCCCCCGGCCTTCCTACCGCAGCACCTGCGACAGGTTCGGCCCCCGCAAAGCCGCGAGCGCCGCCATCCGCACCGGGGCGTTCGGCGCGCCGTAGAGGTCGTAGCCGCCCTTGCGCTGCACGATCTCGAAGTAGAACCGCTCCTCGAACGGCGTCGTGTAGAACTGCAGGAACTCGCCGTCGCCGACGCGGTCGTAGAGGATGCTCAAGGACTGCATCCGCGCGATGGTGGCGTCGTCGAGGCCGAAGCGGGCGGCCACGTCGTCGTAGTAGTTGGCCGGGATCGGCAGCAGCGTCGCGCCGGCGGCCTTCAGGCGCTCGGCCGCCGCGAAGATGTCGTCGGTGGCAAGCGCGATGTGGTGGACGCCCGCGCCCGCGAAGCTCGTCACCAGGCGGGCGGTGGCGGTGTTGCGGCTCTCCGAGATGTTGAGCGGCAGCCGCATGGTCCGCTCGGCATTCGACATCGCCTTGCTGCGCACCAGACCGTAGGGGTCGGGCAGCACCACCACGTCCTCCGGCTCGAGGCCGAGCACCGCGCGGTAGAACAGCACCCAGGAATCGAGCTGGCCCTCGGGCAGGGCCTGGGCGACGTGGTCGACCCGGGTGAGAAGGCCCGCCGGCTCCGCGCCCTCGTCCATCACGAAGTCGCGCTCGAAATCGGCCCCGGTCTGCGGGTCGGTGAGGATGATCAGGCTGCCGTCCGGCGCGCGGATCGACGGGAAGGCGTTCTCGTCCGGGCCGATCCGGCCGCCGAAGCGGGCGGCGCCGTAGGACTCGGCCCGGCCCAGGGCCGCGAGCGCGTCGTCGGTGGCGATCGCTTGCGCGCAGACCGAGGGGCCGTGCATCAGGAAGTAGGACGAGGCGAAGGAATCCGGCTCGCGGTTGAGCACGATGCGGATCTCGCCCTGGCCGTACAGCGTCACCGCCTTGCTGCGGTGCGACCCCAAGCGGACGAAGCCGAGCTGGCCGAGGAGACGCGCGAGCGCGCCCTCGCAGCGCTCGTCCACCGCGACCTCGATGAAGCGGTGGCCGGTGATGGCCGGCGGCAGCGGCGGATCGAACAGCTCGACCCGGCGGCGGGGCCGCCTGGCGGGGGAGGGCGCGAGCGCCGCCGCCTCGTCGGTGCGGCGCACCTTCTCCTCCAGGAAGAGCAGCGAGCGGTGTCCGTCGGCGGCGGTCTGGCGCGGGGGGGCGGCCCGCATGTCGTCGTTGAAGATCTCGAGCGAGATCGTGCCGGTATAGCCGCAGGCCAGCACCGCCTGGAGGAAGCCCGGCACGTCGAGGTCGCCCTGGCCCGGCAGGCAGCGGAAGTGGCGGCTCAGGGTCAGCGGGTTCATGCCGATGCGCGGCGCATCGGCGAGCTGGACGAAGAACACCCGCTGGCCCGGCAGGTTCGCGATGCCCGACCAGTCGTCGGGGAGGGCCAGGGTGTGGAAGCTGTCGAGAATCAGGCCGAGATGCGGGTGGTTCGCCCGCTCGACGATGCCCCAGGCCCGGTCGAAGGTGCGCACCTTGGTGCCCCAGGACAGGGCCTCGTAGCCGATCTTGAGGCCGCGCTTCGCCGCCCGCTCGGCGAGCTGGTAGAGCTGGTCGGCCATCCGGGAATCGTCGTCCGAGACCTCGGTGCCGACGTTGGAGCAGACCAGGATCAGCGGCGCGCCGAGCTCCTCCATCAGGTCGAACTTGCGCTCGGCCCGGTCGAGGTTGCGCTTGAGCTGCTCGTCCGACACGCCCTCGAAATCCCGGAAGGGCTGGAACAGGTCGATCGACAGGCCGAGGTCGGAGGCGTAGCGGCGCACGTCGCGGGCGGCGCCGGTGTGGAACAGGAGGTCGTTCTCGAAGATCTCGACGCCGTCGAACCGCGCCGCCGCGATCGCCTCCAGCTTCTCGATCAGCGTGCCGCTCAACGACACCGTAGCGATCGCCTTCCTCATCGCGCCTTCTCCCGTCCGTTCGTCCCGGCCCTCCATCGCAAACGGGGCCGGCTCCGTCGAGCCCGGAGCGACGACCGCGTGGCCTGCCGCTTTTCCGGGTTGACATGAACGTACTGGTTCGTACATTTGAATTCAAGCGCGTCGCAATCGCGCCATCCGAGGAACGCTGTCGAGAGGAGCCCGCCATGGGCGCTGCCCCCACCTCCGTCCTGGCCGGCCTGATCGGCAACGGCATCCAGGCCTCCCGCACCCCGGCGATGCATGAGCACGAGGGCGATGCGCAGGGCCTGCGGCTCCTCTACCAGAAGATCGACCTCGAGAAGCTCGGTCTCGGTGCCGAGGCCCTGCCCGAGCTCCTCACCGCCGCCGAGCGGATGGGATTCTCCGGCCTCAACATCACCCATCCGTGCAAGCAGGCGGTGCTCGCCCATCTCGACGAGCTGTCGCCCGACGCGGCGGCCCTCGGCGCGGTCAATACCGTGGTGCTGCGCGAGGCTAAGCGCGTCGGCCACAACACCGACTGGTGGGGCTTCGCCGAGGCGTTCCGGCGCGGCCTGCCGGACGTGGCGCTGAATCGCGTCGTCCAGCTCGGGGCGGGCGGCGCCGGCGCGGCGGTGGCCCACGCGCTGCTCACCCTCGGGGTGCGCGACCTCGTCCTCAACGACATCGATCCGGCCCGGGCCGCCGCTGTCGCGGCCTCGCTCTGCGAGCGCTTCGGCGCCGGCCGGGCGCGGGCCTGCACCGACCTCGCCGCCGAGGTGGCGGCGGCGGACGGCCTCGTCCACTGCACCCCGACCGGCATGGACAAGTATCCGGGCCTGCCGCTGCCGGCGGAATACCTCCACCCGGGGCTCTTCGTCGCCGAGATCGTCTACTTCCCGCTCGAGACCGCGCTCCTGCGCGAGGCGCGGCGGATCGGCTGCCGCACCCTCGACGGCGGCGGCATGGCGGTGTTCCAGGCCGTCGAGGCGTTCCGCCTCATCACCGGCCTGACCCCGGACCCGGAGCGGATGCTCCGCCACTTCGCCGAGCTCGGCCGGACCGCCTGAGCTTCACCCGACCCGAACAATGCGGCCCGAGCCAACGGGCCCGTCTTCTCCCTCCCACAGGAAACGCCCGATGACCTCCTCCGTCTTCCCGGCGGCCGCGACCGCTGCCGTCGAGCCCGATTCCGTGAAAAGCCCGAGGAAGGCCGCGCTCGCGAGCTGGATCGGCAGCGCGGTCGAGTACTACGACTTCTTCATCTACGGCACCGCCGCGGCGCTGATCTTCCCGAAGCTGTTCTTCTCGCCCGACAACCCGCAGGCGGCGGCGATCGCTTCCTTCGCGACCTTCGGCGTCGCCTACATCACCCGGCCCCTCGGCGCGGTGGCGCTCGGCCATATCGGCGACCGCTTCGGCCGCAAGAAGGTGCTGACCTTCACGCTGCTCCTGATGGGCCTCTCGACCTTCATGATCGGCTGCCTGCCGACCTACGACCAGCTCGGCATCCTGTCGCCGATCCTGCTCGTCGTCGCCCGGCTGCTCCAGGGCATCTCGGCCGCCGGCGAGCAGGCCGGCGCCAACTCGATGACGCTGGAGCACGCCCCCGCCCACAAGCGCGCCTTCTTCACCAGCTTCACCTTGAGCGGCACCCAGGCCGGGCTGATCCTCGCCACGCTGGTCTTCCTGCCGGTCACGCAGCTGCCCGAGGCGCAGATGCTGTCCTGGGGCTGGCGCATCCCGTTCTTCCTCAGCGCGCTCGTCGTCGCGGTCGGCTTCTGGGTCCGCCGCACCCTGCCGGAGACCCCCGTCTTCGAGAAGGAGCAGCAGGCGCACACCCTCGAGAAGGAGGGCCTGCCGGTCGCGGTGCTGTTCCGCAAGCAGTGGGACGACGTGCTGCGGGTGATCTTCGCCGCGCTGGTCTCGGTGGTGAGCACGATCTTCAGCGTCTTCACCCTGTCCTACGCCGTCAACACGATGAAGATCGACCGGTCGATGATGCTGACCGTGCTGATCCTGGCCAACATCGTGGCCCTCGGCGCGATCCCGGCCTTCGCGGCGCTGGCCGACCGGATCGGCCGCCGCCCGGTCTTCATCTTCGGCGCGCTCGGCTCCGCCGCGCTGATCTGGCCCTACATGTGGGCGATCAGCCAGGGCAACGTAGCCCTGATCTTCGTCTTCGGCATCCTGCTCTCGGGCGTGGTCTACAGCGCCGCCAACGGTGTGTGGCCGTCGCTCTACGGCGAGATGTTCGACACCAAGGTCCGGCTGTCGGGCATGGCGATCGGCACCCAGATCGGCTTCGCGCTCGGCGGCTTCGCCCCCGTGATCAGCGCCGCCCTCCTCGGCACCGGCCCGACCGGCTGGGTCCCGGTCGCCGCCTTCGTCACCGCCACGGCGGCGATCGCCGCGGTGTCGATCTTCACCGCGCGGGAGACCTACCGCACGCCGATGGAGCAGCTGGGCAAGCGCTGACGGATCGCGCGGCACGAGAACCAACGACGTCGTCGTAACATCAGTGGGTCGTGGGATCCCCTCTCCCACACGGGAGAGGGGGATGCGCTCCCCTTTCGGGCGGCGGTGCCCTCTTGGGGATCCATGCAGACGATAAAGGTCCGCCGCCCTGGCAGAGGCGGCGGACCTTCCGCGTTCCGGATCGTCAGAACCGATAGGTGAAGTTGCCCTTCACCGCGTGGTCCTGCGCCCGCTCGCCGGCCTGACCCGTGTAGGACACGCCGAGCGTCGCCGCCCGCGAGACGGCCCAGTCGATCCCGGCCTGCGCCACCACCGCGTCGCGGTTGATCGGCACACCGGCGACCAGGAAGCCGGTCTGGCCGGATCCGAACGCGAGGAGGGCCTTCGGCACCACGTCGCCGTAGGCCCGGCGCCAGCCGACGAGGCCGGTGAGGAACACCGGCAGGTCGGCCGAGAGCCGGGTCGAACCGCGCACGCCGAGGGTGGTGGCCGCGAGATCGTTGTCGCGGCCGAGGCCGGAGAGCGCCGCCGGGCCGCCGCGCTCGGCGAAGGCGTCCTGGCCGATGCGGATCGCGGCCGCGCCGACGAAGGGCTCGATCGAAGCCGCCCCGAACGACATCCGGTAGCCGACTTCGCCGAAGACCTGCGCGGTGATCCCGCCGTAGCGGGCGCTCAGGCCCTGGGCGAAGCCCGGGGCCAGGATGCTGCGCCGGAGCGACAGGCTGGTGGCCCCGGCGACGCCGCCGAAGCGGAGAGCCACCGGTCCGAGCGTCGTGCCGGCATAGAGGCCGCCGAAGCCGCTCTCGATCACGCCCGAGGAGGCGCGGCCGGTCACGTCGAGGCTGGTATTGGTGTAGCCGCCGGCGACGCCGAGGCGCCAGCCGCCCGGCACCCCGCCGAGATCCATCCGGGTGTCGGCGCCGAGCACGAAGCCGCTGATCTGGCGCGACAGCGAAGCGGCGTTGCCGTCGCCGCGGGTGCGGCCGAAGGCGCCGAAGCCCTGGCCCCAGACCGCGTAGGGTCGCGGCTCGACGAGTTGCGCCGGCACCTGGACGGGCGGCGCGACCCGGCCCGGGAGGTCGGCGGAATAGGCCGCCGGCAGGCTGGGGACCGAGAGGCCCGGGACCAGGGCCGCGTCGGACGGGTCGCCGCGGCGCAGCCGGTCGAGGATCGCCTCGCGCACGAAGAACGCGGTCTCGAACTGCGCCGTCACCGCGCTGGCATGGATCTCGCCCGACAGGGAGGCGAAGGCGGTGCGCGCCGCGCCCGGATCGGTGTTGACCAGCACCGTCTCGTAGAGCGCGTTGCCGGCGCCCAAGGCCTCGATCGCCCCGCCCGTCGCCGCCTGGTTGCGGGTGGCGGCGACCGACGCGAAGGGGGTGGCGTTGCGCGCCAGCGTCAGCCCGACGGTCTGGGTGCCGTAATCGAGGTTCGCCCCGACGAAGGTGTAGCCCGGCGTCACGCTGTCGAAGCGGCCGGTGAGCCCTTGGGCCGCCGACAGGATGGTGGTGCGCTGGCCGAGGAGCCCGCGCAGGGCGCCGGGGCTCAAGGGCGTGCCCGTCCCCGCCGCGGCGACTGTCACGGTGCCGCCGTCGATCCGCGCCGCGCCGGTGGCGTCGATGCGGTCGCTCACGCCCGGCGCGACTTCGACGGCGTAGCGCGAACCCGGCGCGAAGCTGACGGTACCGGCGACGGTCAGCGTGCCGAGGCCGTTGCCCGGCGCCACCTTGCCGCCGGAGCGGACATTGAGCCCGCCGAGGGTGCCGGTGCCCCCGAGCGTGCCGCCGGCATTCACGTTCGCCACCGAGGCGATCGAGCCGTCGACGGCGAGCAGGCCGCCATTCACCTCGGTCGAGCCGGTATAGGTATTGGCGCCGGTCAGGATCAGCGCGCCGTCGCCGGCCTTGGTCAGCCCGCCCTGGTAGACGCGGGTGAGGAAGGCCTGGTCGCGCGCCCCGCGCCAGGTGTACTCGATCTGCTGGTCGGCGGTGGCCCCGGGCGGCAGGCCGTTGCTCCAGCCGCGGGTAGCCTTGAGCTGCAGCCAGGTCGCGTGCTCGGCGCCGTCCTCCACCTGGCGCTGGCGCAGCGCGGCGTCGGAGATGTCGTTCGACCAGATGTCGGCCGTGCCGCCCGGCAGGGTGGCGGTGAAGCGGCCGAGGAACTGGCCCGGGCCGTTCATCGCGCGGCCGAGGTCGATCTTGCCCCAGCCGAAGGTCTCGTTCGGCCGGTCGGCCGGGCCGCTGCCGAGATGGGTCGCGGTGGTGAGCAGCACGTCGCGCGCCTGCTCGTTGGTCATGTAGGGGTAGCGCTCCATCACCAGCGCCAGCGCGCCGGTGACGTGGGGCGCCGACATCGAGGTGCCGCTCTTGTTGCCGTAGCCGGCGACCCCGGTGGTCGAGGTGACGGTGCTGAAGATGTTGCGGCCGGGCGCGGCGACGCACCAGTACTTGGCGAGCCCGCAGCGGTTGAACGCCGTGCCGTCGTCGATGGTCAGGCCGGAGGCCGCGATCCAGCGCGATTCGAGGTCGGGCTCGAAATAGGGCAGGGCGGCGCGCACGGTCGGGTTGTTCACGCCGGCATTGCCGGCCGCGAAGACCATGATCGTGCCGTATTGCCGCGTCGTCTCGGCGACCGCGTCGAGCCAGTCGAGCCGGCCCTGGAACTTGGCGTAGCCGGCCGCGACCCCGGCGATCGTGTTGTAGGTCTCGGAGGGCGGCGGGCTGCCCCAGGACGAGTTGATCGCCCGGGCGCCGGACGCCGCCAGGTTGCCGTAGGCGGCCTTGAAGTAGGTGTAGTCCTGGTTGGCGCCGTAGATCGAGGAATCGGTGGCGTTGGTGTTGGTGGCGAGAAGCGTCGCGCCGAAGGCGACGCCGTGCATGCCGGTGCCGTCGCGCCGCGCCACGATCGTGCCGTCGACGTGGGTGCCGTGGTCGTCGTTGACGCCGCGGATCCAGGTGCCGGGCACCGAGAACGGGGCGCCCGCCGAGAACAGGTCGCTGCGCCCGCCCGCGGTGGTCTCGTAGCGGTAGCCGTTCGCCAGGTAGGAGCCCTGGACCGTCAGCGGCGTCACCTGGCCGGCGAATTCCGGATGGGTGGCGAGGAAGCCCGAATCGACCGAGCCGACCACGACGCCCCGGCCGGTGACGCCGCGGGCATAGGCCTGGTCGGCCCGCATCGAGGTCAGGCCCCAATCGCCCAGGTATTCCGGCGTCCGCCAGCTGGCCGCGTCGCCGAGGCGCCCGGGATCCTGATAACCGGAGGACTGCGCCAACGCTGCGTAAGAGATCGTCGAGCAGAGGAGCGAGATCAGCCCGCGGGCCGCCAGCGCCCTGGATCTCGACTGTGTCTGAACTTTCATCGAATTGCCTCGATCTGACCGTGGGCTTTGCAGCCTTCTTCTTTCCGAATCGCGCTCAACGGCGCTCGCGTCGATGCTAGCCGCGAAAAAGCCTGATTGATGCCGCGATCGTTTCGCAATGATGTATTTCCGAAATGCCGTGGCAGAAACGTCACGAAACCTGGGCGATCGCCCAGACGGGTGGGAACAGATACCCTGTGGGAGCATTGAGCCGGCATTCCCGTCGCGAGGTGCCGGCATGGTGCAGCAGATCCCGATCGACCCCGGTTCGCTCGCCGACGAGCCGGCAGGGCCGGACGGCACCCACACCCTGCGCCCGGACCTCGCCTACCAGCGCCACGTCCTCGTCAACGTCGCCTATCTCGGGCCGCCCGGCGCCGGCGACCGGGGCTGGGTGCTGGTCGATGCCGGGATCATGGGGTCGCGGCGCGCCATCGAAGCCGCGGCCGCCGCCCGGTTCGGGAAGGGGGCCCGGCCGGCCGCGATCGTGCTCACCCACGGCCATTTCGACCATGTTGGGGTGCTGGAGGACCTGGCGGAGGAGTGGGACGCGCCGGTCTTCGCGCATCCGCTCGAGCGGCCCTATCTCGACGGCGGCGGCGCCTATCCGGCCCCGGATCCGAGCGTCGGCGGCGGGTTCCTCGCCCGGCTCTCGCCGCT
The DNA here is from genome assembly GCF_001653715.1 of Methylobacterium platani. GTDB lineage: Bacteria > Pseudomonadota > Alphaproteobacteria > Rhizobiales > Beijerinckiaceae > Methylobacterium > Methylobacterium platani. Next base: position 16,776 of record NZ_LWHQ01000072.1, on the reverse strand, counting down.
CTTCCCGACGAAGCCCGTCGATGTCGGGACGCGGCTGCGCCTGCTGCCCGAGGACGGCAGCATCCCGCCGCTGCCGGGCTGGCGCTGGATCCACACTCCGGGCCACGCGCCGGGCCACGTCTCGCTCTGGCGCGCCGCCGACCGGACGCTGATCGCCGGCGACGCCTTCGTCACCACGGCGCAGGAATCGATCTACGCCGTCGCCACCCAGGCGCCCGAGATGCACGGCCCCCCGCGTTACCTCACGGTCGACTGGGACGCCGCCCGGCGCTCGGTCGAGGTTCTGGCGCAGCTCGAGCCGGAGCTGGCCCTGACCGGCCACGGCCGGCCCCTGCGCGGCCCGGGCCTGCGGGAGGCGCTGCACCGGCTCGCCGCCGCGTTCTCCGCGGTGGCGGTGCCGGAGAAGGGGCGCTACGTCGCGGAGCCGGTCCGTGCCGGCGACGCGGCGGCGGTGCGGGAGCCCTGACGGGTTGTCCCCATTCTCCACATCGCGGTTCCCGAGGCGCGAACGCAGCTTGACCGGATCGCTCGCGCCGTGGCTTGTTCCCTCTATGTTCTAACGTGAGTCGGCGGGAGCCGGCGGCGTGCAGCGGTGAGACGACGAGCCATGACCCACGAGCCGGCGGAGCGACGGGACGGACGGGCGCCCGGCGTCGAGACGATCGCGGTCGCCTATCTCGCGGCCGCCGGGGGCGATGCCGGCCTCGCCCTGCGCCGGGCGATCTCGGACGCGCTCGCCGATCTCGGCGAGGCCGAGCGGCGGACGCGCCAGCGCGACCGGCTGATCTCGCGCGGCTACGTGCGGGCCGGGCCGGTCGGGCGGGGATGATCCGGCGACGCGATCACCCCGGCCGCCGCTCCGCCCCGGCCCAGCGCCGCCGCACGCTCCAGGCGTAGCGCGTATCGCCGTCGAGCAGGTGCAGGTGGTCCTGCAGCCGGTTGCGCTCCAGCCAGGCCAGGGCCGCCTCCAGCTCCTCGAGCGTCATCGCCGCCCGGCTCTTGTTGTCGAAGAGCCGCTTGAGCACCGCGTTGTAGCGGTGGGGCAGGGGGGCGCCCGGCCTCACGCGCAGCTCGGCCTCGTCCTCCACAGCCTGCGCCGTCACCATGGCGGCGACGCGGGCGCGCAGCGCCCGCTCGATCCGCGAGGGCGGCACCAAGGTGGGCTCGGCGGCGTGCCGGGCCTCCTCCCGGGCCATCGCCACGGAGGGGCCGGGCCGCAGCAGGGCGTAGCGCAGGCCGAGCGCGTTGCTCTCCAGCGGCACGATGCCGTCGTCGGTCTGCGCCGGCGGCCGCGGCTCGGGCGAGGCGGCGCCCGTCGGGCGCTTGCGCGGCCGCGTCGCGGTGGCCTGCTCGGTCTCGATCCGGGCGCGGAAGCGCGCGAAGAGCGGATCGTCCGGGTGGAAGATGAGGGCGTGCTGGTCGGCGTAGTCGCCCGCGTGCGGATCGACCCGGGTCGCCCGGGCGATCATCTGCTCCAGCCACGGGCGGGAGCGGATATGGGTGAGCGCCGCCACCACGGCGACCTCGGGGGCGTCCAGCCCCTCGTAGGCCATCGCCACCGTCACCAGCACGGCGGGCTCCGGCGTGAGCCGGAAGGCGGCGAGCGCCGCATGGGCATCGGCCTCGGCCGAGGTGGCGATGCGCACGTCCCGGCGCGCCTGCTCCTCGGGCATCCAGGCCTGGATCATCGCATGGTAGCTCTGCGCGCTCGCCTGGTCGGGGGCGACGACGAGGAGCTTGCCGAGGCCCCGGACGGCGTCGCCCGCCGCAAGGCCGCGCTTGCGCCGGCGCTCGGCCCGCAGGCGGCGGGTGGCGAAGAACGCCTCCCGCAGGAGGTCGCGGGCGAACCCCGTGCGCAGGGCCGTGAACAGGGCCGGCCGCGTGGTGGCGCTCGGGCCCGGCCCCGAGAGCCGGTGCGGGCCGACCCGGGCCTGGCCGGAGGTGCGCCCGCCCTCGAGCCAGCTCGCCTCGCCGTCGAGCGCCCCGAAATTGACCGGCAGCACCGCCTTCTCGGCCAAGGCCTCGGCGCGGGAATAGCCGATCACCGCCCAGCCCGGCGCCTCGATGTCCGGCACCGGCGCGCCGTTCTCGGTGCGATAGGGCAGCCACAGGATGCGCCGCCCGTCGGCCCGCTCCAGGGTACCGGAGAGGAGGAGCCGCAGCCGCGCGGCGCGGAACAGCGGCAGCAGGGCCTGGCTCCAGGCGGCGGCCTCGCTCTTCGCGGCCTCGCCGCCCCGGTCGCCGTCGGCGAGGGCGGGCAGGTGATGGACCTCGTCGACGACCAGCAGGGTGCGGTGGCGGCGCATCTCGGCGAGATGGAGGGCGGGGGCCGCCGCCACCGCCTGGTAGGTGGTGACGTAGCCGGAGAGCCCCCGGCTCGGATCGGGCGAGTTGTCGGCGGCCCGCACCGAGAGGGCGTGGCCCAAGGCCGCGCGCCAGGCCGGATCGGCGAAGGCTTCCTCCGCCTGGAGGCGCAGGGAATCCCGCGGCACGACCCAGACCACCCGGTCGACGAGGCCGGCGGCGATCAGCCGGGAGGCGGCGATGACCGGCAGCAGCGACTTGCCGCCGCCGGGCGTCACCGCCGCCAGGATGTCGCTGACGCCCGAGGCCTCGCCGCGGGCGAGGGAGGCCACGAGCTCGGACAGGCTGCGCTGGTGGCTGCGCAGGGGACGGGACGGGGCGCTCAAGGCGTCAGGGAATCGCGAACCATGCCCCGACCATGGCCGAGGCCCGCCGTCTTGTGAATCCGGGGGACAAGCAGGATTTCTGCGTTCCCCACATCACAAATCGCTTGGTGCGGCCCCGGCCGTCAGCCACGGCCGCGCTCCAGCATCCGCGACACCACGCGGGCGGTGAAATCGACCATCGGGACGATGCGGGCGTAGTTGAGCCGGGTCGGCCCGATCACCCCGACGACGCCGACGATGGTCTGGCTGCCGTCCCGGAACGGGGCGGCGATCATCGACGAGCCGGAGAGCGAGAACAGCTTGTTCTCCGAGCCGATGAAGATCCGCACGCCCTCGCCGCCCTCGGCGCGCGAGAGGAGGTCGATCACGTCCTTCTGGCTCTCGAGGTCGCTGAACAGCAGGCGGATGCGCTCCAGGTCCTCGGCCGCCCGCAGGTCGTCGAGGAGGTTGGCCTGGCCGCGCACGATGAGCTGGCGCTCCTCGCTCGGGCCGACCGAGCGGGCGAGGCCCGCATCGACCAGCCGCTCGGTCAGTTCGTCGAGCTCGCGCGTCATCGCCGCCCGGGCGGCCTCGATCTCGGTGCGGACCTCGCCCAGCGTGCGGCCGCGGATGCGGGCATTGAGGAAGTTCGAGGCCTCCTGCAACGCGCCGGCCGGCAGGCCGGCGGGCAGGTCGAGCAGGCGGTTCTCGACCGAGCCGTCGTCGGAGACCAGCACCACCAGGGCGCGGCCGGGATCGAGGCGGACGAACTCGATGTGGCGCAGGCGCGGGTTCTGCTTGGTCGTCACGACGACGCCGGCCCCGCGCGAGATGCCCGAGAGCAGCAGGGAGGCCTCGGTGAGCGCGCTCTCGAAGGTGTGGTGGCGCGAGGCGGCGGCGCGCATCTGCGCCTCGATGCGGCCCTTCTCCTCCTGGCCGACGTCGCCGAGCTCGAGCAGCGCGTCGACGAAGAACCGCAGACCGTGCTCGGTCGGGAGCCGGCCGGCGCTGGTATGGGGGGCGAAGATCAGCCCGGCCTGCTCCAGGTCCGACATCACGTTGCGGATCGAGGCCGGCGAGAGCGCCATCGGCAGGATGCGGGCGAGGTTGCGCGACCCCACCGGCTCGCCGGTGGCGAGGTAGCTCTCGACGATCTGGCGAAAGATTTCCCGCGAGCGCTCGTTGAGCTCGGCAATGGCACGGGCCTGCCCGGAGCCGCCGGGCATGGGCGGCGGGAAGGGTGGAAGATCGCGCGTGTTCATCAACCCTACGGGAACCAAACGACCCCTTACTGTGCGGCGCCGCCGCTTCCCGCGCAAGCGGACGGGACGCCGCGCGGGCGCGGGGAGACGAAGCCGGGCCTCCCTACGGGCAGGCGGATCGGTGCGGGCAGGCGCATCACTGCGCGTCCGACCTCAGCTTGAGGAGGATGCGGTCGTCCGGCACGCTGCGAAGCACGCGCTCGCTCGGCAGGTGAAACAGAACGTCCGGGTTCTCCTGCATGACGACCTCGACATTGATCGTGTTCGAGAAGTGGAAGAAGCATTCGCGGAAATTTCCGGCAAAGAACGGAAACAGCAGGGCGGCGGACGACGTGCCGACGACGCCGACTTTCAGGTAACGTCCGTGAATGTTCCTGGTCTTCTTGAACGCGGTGCCGTTTACGAGATCGTCGACCGTCATCTCGAACAGGTCGGGTCGATAATAGGCCATGGTCACCGTTTCGGCGGGGGCGCCGGCCGCGGCGGCGAGGTCTCCGACGAAATTTTCCCGCGTCAGGACATCGGGCATGATAGCGTGCTCGAGCAGATGGGCCTTCATTATGAGTTCCGTAAAATAACTGGAAGCCCCCGTGTAGTTAAAATGGCTATCCGTGACATGGTATTCGTTGTCATCGAATGAATGATCGACGTTGATGTATTTTGAACCCAGCTCCGTCCTGGCGATGTCGCCGACGATAGCGGCCGGACGGCGGCGCGATATCCTGATGCCATCCGGCAGAAGGTGTTCGAGAACGACGCTCTTGTCGGGAATGATCGAGTATAGATACTTCGTACGCATGGCTGAGAAGAACAAATTGCGAAAACGGAATGCGGTCTGGTACTTCTTCACCAGGAAGTTTCCCAGACCGACCTGGCCGATCAGCTCCTGCAAGATATTGTTGTCCGGCGTCGCGGCGAGGAACAGATAATTCTTCTTGCCGAGCAGGACCGAGGCGCCGGCTTCCTGCCTGACGAGCTTCGCCGAGTAGATCGTCAGGCCGCTCCCGCGCTCGCGAAGGACGACGCTGTTGACCCCGGTTTCCAGGAATGGCTTCGGGTGGAACACGAACCCGTTGCTGAGGCCGTCCGACCGGACCACGTCGCACGGGACGATCGCGCGCCTGACATCGTTCACGATCGCGTCGAGGTAGAGCGGGGATCCGCCCGCGTCGCTGGCCCATCCCCAGATCACGTCGCAATTCGCCACATCGATCGCGCAACTCATTGCCATGTCATGCGACCCCAGGTTGAAGATCAATGCGGGAGTATCATGGCGGCCGAAGCGCGGCCAGCGGTCGATCGCCTCCGCGCGATGCCGGGACGGGGCGCCGGCGCGATGGCCGCGGCCTGGTCGCGGTCGCGAGTTCCGGCGCCCCCGCGCGGCCCGAGCCGGCACGGCACCGAAGGCCGCTCCCCTTGCCGCCCCCGGCGCCAGCGCCTAAGAGCGCGCGGCCCCCGCGGATCGATGCGTCGCGCCGGTTTTCGCGCGGTGCCCTGGACAGGAGTTGTGCCCATGCGCCCCTCGAAGCGCGCCCCCGACGAGCTGCGCAAGGTCACGCTGGAGCGGGGCGTCTCGCGCTACGCCGAGGGCTCGTGCCTCGTCACCTTCGGCGAGACCAAGGTGCTCTGCACCGCCTCGCTCGAGGAGCGCGGACCGTCCTGGCTGCGCGGATCCGGCAAGGGCTGGGTCACCGCCGAGTACAGCATGCTGCCGCGCGCCACCCACGACCGCAACCGGCGCGAGGTCAATGCCGGCAAGCCGTCGGGCCGCACCCAGGAGATCCAGCGCCTGATCGGCCGCTCGCTGCGCGCCGTCGTCAACCTGCCGGCGATGGGCGAACGCCAGATCGTGGTCGATTGCGACGTGCTCCAGGCCGATGGCGGCACCCGCACGGCGGCGATCACCGGCGCCTGGGTGGCCTTGCACGAGTGCTTCACCTGGATGCGCGGCCGCTCGATCATCTCGGTCGACCCGATGCGCGACCACGTCGCGGCGATCTCCTGCGGCATCCACAAGGGCACGCCCGTCCTCGACCTCGACTATGCCGAGGATTCCGGCGCCGAGACCGATGCCAACTTCGTCATCACCGGCGGCGGCGGCCTCGTCGAGGTGCAGGGCACCGCGGAGGGCAAGCCGTTCTCGGAGGAGGAGTTCCTGAGCCTCATGCGGCTGGCCAAGGCCGGCACCGCCGCGCTGGTGGCGCTCCAGAAGCAGGCGATCGCCTGATGGGCCGCCGTCTCACCGGGCGGGTCGTGATCGCGACCCACAATGCCGGCAAGCTGCGCGAGATGCGCGAGTTGCTGGCGCCCTTCGGCGTCGAGGCGGTCTCGGCCGGCGAGCTGAACCTGCCCGAGCCGGAGGAGACCGGCACGATGTTCTCCGAGAACGCCGCCATCAAGGCGCAGGCGGCGACCGAGGCCACCGGCCTGCCGGCCTTCGCGGACGATTCGGGGCTCTGCGTCGATGCGCTCGACGGGGCGCCCGGGCTGTTCTCGGCCCGCTGGTCCGGCGGCTCGAAGGACTTTTCCGGCGCGATGGCGCGCATCGAGCGCGAGCTCTCGACCCGCGGCGCGACGAACCGCCGGTCGCATTTCGTCTCGGCCCTGGTCCTGACCTGGCCGGACGGGCACGAGGAGCTGTTCGAGGGCCGGGTGTTCGGCGAGCTGGTCTGGCCGCCGCGCGGCGACAAGGGCTTCGGCTACGACCCGATGTTCAGGCCCGACGAGAGCCCGCTCACCTTCGGCGAGCTGTCCTCGGAGGAGAAGCACGGCATCGACTGGGAGACGCGCGAGGCGCTGTCGCACCGCGCCCGCGCCTTCCTGGCGCTCGCCGCCGCCTGCCTGCGCCGGCCGGAATAGACAGGGAAAAAGGCGCCCGCTCCGGCAGGAGGGGGCGCCTCGAAAGGGCAGGGGCGGCGCGCGGCCGCCCGGATTCCGAAAAATTACGCGACGGTCAGGCCGACATCGACGTTGCCGCGGGTGGCGTTCGAGTACGGGCACACCTGGTGGGCCTTCTCGACCAGCGTCTCGGCGGTCGCCTTGTCGAGGCCCGGCAGCGAGATGGTGAGGTCGGCGGTGATGCCGAAGCCGCCCTCGGAGCGCGGGCCGATGCCGACCTTGGCGGTCACGGTGGTATCGGCCGGGACGGCGATCTTCTCCTGGCCGCCGACGAACTTCATCGCGCCGAGGAAGCAGGCGGCGTAGCCGGCCGCGAAGAGCTGCTCGGGGTTGTTGCCGGCGCCGCCGGCGCCGCCGAGCTCCTTGGGGGTCGACAGCTTGACGTCGAGGCTGCCGTCCTGGGTCGTGGCGCGACCGTCGCGACCGCCATTCGCCGTGGCCTGGGTGGTGTACTTCACGTCGACGGACATCGGGCTCTCCTCAAGGTCGGGGCGGCGTTCGGCCGCCGCTGGATCCTTCGTAGCGGAAATTTTGATTGTGCGCAATTTGTTTTTGCGCCAGCGCGAGCGTATGAGTGTCGGGGCGACCGGCCGAGACCGGGCCGAGCCGCGTGTGCGAGGAAGTGGGAATGTCCGATCCCGACATCGTTGAGACCGCCGGTCACGCCGACGACCTGCACCTCTCCAGCCAGATCTGCTTCGCGGTCTACTCGGCGGCGCACGCCTTCAACCGGATCTACAAGCCCCTCCTCGACCGGCTCGGCCTGACCTACCCGCAATACCTGGTGCTGCTCCTGCTGTGGGAACAGGACGGGCAGACGATGAAGTCGCTCGGCCAGCGGCTCTACCTCGATTCCGGCACCCTGACCCCGCTGCTCAAGCGACTGGAGGCGGCGGGCCTCGTCCTGCGCGCCCGCGACGCCGAGGACGAGCGGCTGATGCGCATCAGCCTGACCGAGGCGGGCGCGGCCCTGCGCGAGAAGGCGACGCCGTTCCCGAACGAGATCGTCTGCGCCTCCGGCCGCCCGGCGGAGCGGCTGGTGAGCCTGCGCGACGAGATCCTGGCCCTGCGCGACAGCCTGCACGCCAGCGCGGCGCCGGATCGCGGCGCGGCGTGAGCCGCGCAATGCCTTGATGAAAGCGCGGCATGAGCCGCGCGACGCCGTGACGGAAGCGCGGGGCGAGGCAGCGCGTCAGAGCATCGGCAGATGCCGCGGCTCGGGCCCGCGCGGGAAGGCGGCGTCGATCCGCGCGAGTTCCGCGTCGCTCAAGCTCAGGCTGCCGCCGCCGGCATTCTCCGCGGCATGGGCCGGGCTCGACGCCTTAGGGATCGTCAGGACGCCGTCGCCGCGCGTGAGCGCCGCGAGCGCCACCTGCCGCGGCGTGGCATCGTGCGCCTGCGCGATCTCCGCCAGGACCCGGCCGCCCGGCGTCGCGGGCCCCGGGAAGCTGTCGTGGCCGAACGGGCTGTAGGCGACGACGGCGACGCCGTGGCGCCGGCACCAGGGCAGGACGGAATGCTCGATCGCCCGTTCCTCGAGGTGGTAGAGCACCTGGTTGCAGGCGATGCGCCCGGGGCCGGCGACGCCCAGCGCCTCGTCGAGGTCGTCGGCGTCGAAGTTGCTCACCCCCCAGGACAGAATCTTGCCCGCCCGGACCAGGTCCTCGAAGGCCGCGAAGGTCTCCTCCAGGGGGTGCGGCCCGCGCCAATGCAGCAGGTAGCAGTCGAGCCGGTCGGTGCGCAGGCGTCGCAGCGACCGCTCGCACGCCTCGACCGTGCCGCGGCGCGAGGCGTTGCCGGGCAGCACCTTCGAGACGAGGAAGACCTCGTCGCGCCGGTCGCCGATCGCCTCGGCGATCAGCGGCTCGGCCTCGCCGTACATCTCGGCGGTGTCGACGTGGCTCATCCCGACATCGAGCCCGCGATTCAGCGCGGCCGCCGCCACGGTCGGCTCGCCCTCGTCGAGGTACCAGGTTCCCTGCCCGATCACCGGCACCGCGGGCCCGGTGCGTCCGAAGGGTTGCCGTCGCATCGCGCGCTCCTGCGATCTGTGCCGTCCTGGGCCGCGCGAGGTCCGGAGAGCAAGGGCAGATCACGGAGAATGCACGGTTTTTCACCGATCGTCGCGGGGCCGGGGGGTTAAGCGCGGCGGGCCGGACGGGAAAAACGCCTTCTCCCCGCGTGTGTTCTTCAAAAAGAACATTCCGGTTGACAGAAAGTCCGCATCCGGGTTTCTGTGCCGGCCCGCCCCATGGCTCACGACGCTCGCCCGCCGAAGGACCCCGATGACCGCTCCCGTCCCCCCGCCCGCCCGGACCCGCGCGCCGTGACGGCCCCCGTCCGCGCACCGGCGACGACGGCCCCGGGCGACCGGCGCGACGCCCTCGTGCGCATCGAGAACGTGGCCAAGACCTACACCGCCCGCCGCGGCGCCGGCGCCGTGACGGCGCTCGAGGACATCGACCTCGCGGTGGCGCGCGGCCGTGTGCTCGGGGTGATCGGCCGCTCGGGCGCCGGCAAGTCGACGCTGATCCGCCTCGTCAACGGGCTCGAGCGGCCAAGCCGGGGCCGGGTGGTGGTCGACGGCGCCGAGATCTCGAGCCTGCCGGAATCGGCGCTGCGGCGGGAGCGCCGCGGCATCGGCATGATCTTCCAGCACTTCAACCTGCTCTCGGCCCGCACCGCCGCCGGCAACGTCGCGCTGCCGCTGGAAGTCGCGGGCGCCGACAGGGCCGCGATCGCCCGGCGGGTCGCCGAGCTCCTCGATCTCGTCGGGCTCGGCGCCCAGGCCGACCGCTACCCGGCCGAATTGTCGGGCGGCCAGAAGCAGCGCGTCGGGATCGCGCGGGCGCTCGCCACCAACCCGAAGGTGCTGCTCTCCGACGAGGCGACCTCGGCCCTCGATCCGGAGACGACCCGCTCGATCCTCGACCTCCTCGGCCGGATCAACCGCGAGCTCGGCCTCACCATCCTGCTCATCACCCACGAGATGGCGGTGATCCGGGCGATCGCCGACGAGGTGGCGGTGCTCGACGGCGGCCGCATCGCCGAGAGCGGCGACGTGTTCGAGGTCTTCACCCGGCCGCGCGCCGCGATCACCCGCACCTTCCTCGACGAGGAGACCGGCCGCACCCTGCCGCCGGCTCTGGCCGCCCGTCTCACCCCGGGCCCGGCGATCCCGGGGGAGGGGCGGCAGGCGGTCCTGCGCATCACCTTCCGCGGCCCGCACGCCACCGACCCGGTGCTCGCCCAGCTCACCCGCGAGGCCGGCATCCCGGCCGGCATCCTGTCGGGCACCGTCGACGAGATCGCCGGCCGCCCCTTCGGCACCCTGGTGGTCGGGATCCCGCCCGATGCCGGCACGGTGGAGCGGGCGACGGGCTTCCTCGCCGCCCGCGGCCTCGACGTCGAGCTGCTCGGCACCCTCGATCTCGCCGGCTGGCAGCGCAGCGCCGTCCCTGCCGACCTGTCCCCGGTCGTGTCCCGGATCGTATCCCATGTCGCCTGAGCTCGTCCGCCTCCTCGTCCAGGCCACCCTCGACACGCTGCAGATGGTGGCGGTGGCGGCCGGCCTCGGCACGCTGATCGGCCTGCCGCTCGGCGTGTTCCTCGCCACCAGCGGGCGCGGCGAGCTCCTCGCCGCGCCCTGGCTCAACCGGGTGCTCGGCCTCGTCGTCAACGCCACCCGCTCGACGCCCTTCATCATCCTGGTGGTGGCGATCATCCCGTTCACGCGGGCGATCGCCGGCACCTCGATCGGCACCACCGCCGCCACCGTGCCGCTGACCGTGGCGGCGATCCCGTTCATCGCCCGCCTCGTCGAGGGCGCGGTGCGGGACGTCGATGGCGGTCTCGTCGAGGCGGCCCGGGCCTTCGGGGCGAGCCCGCTCCAGATCGTCGTCAAGGTGCTGATCCCCGAGGCGCTGCCCGGCATCGTGCTCGGCCTCACCCTGGCGGTGGTGTCGCTGATCGGCTTCTCGGCGATGGTCGGGGCCGTCGGCGGCGGCGGCCTCGGCGACCTCGGCATCCGCTACGGCTACCAGCGCTTCATGCCCGAGATGATGCTCGCCGTCGTGGTGGTGCTGATCGTCCTGGTGCAGCTGGTCCAGACCCTCGGCGACCGGCTGGCGCGGCGCATGAACAAGCGCCTGCGCCACGGCTGAACACGTTCTCCCTCCTCTCCAGACTGTCCCCGGAGCGTACACCCATGCTGCGTACCCTGACTCTCGCGGTGCTCCTCGCCACCGCCAGCCTGCCGGCCCTCGCTCAAGGCCAGCGCGTGCGCGTCGGCGTCACGCCGGGCCCGCACGCCCAGATCCTCGAGGCGGTGAAGCCGATCGCCGCCAAGAAGGGCCTCGACCTGCAGATCGTCGAGTTCTCCGACTACGTCGTGCCGAACGAGGCGCTGTCGTCGGGCGAGCTCGAGGCCAACTCGTTCCAGCACCAGCCCTATCTCGACAACCAAAAGGCCGATCGCGGCTACAAGATCGAGAGCGTCGCCCAGACGGTGAACTTCCCGATGGGCGTCTACTCGAAGCGCCACAAGAGCGTCGACGCGGTGCCGGCCGGCGGCACGGTGGCGATCCCGAACGATCCGACCAACGGCGGCCGGGCGCTCCTGCTGCTGCAGGACAAGGGGCTCCTCAAGCTCAAGCCCGGCGTCGGCTTCAAGCCGAGCGTCGCCGACATCGTCGAGAACCCGAAGCGCCTGCGCATCATCGAGGTCGACGCGGCCCAGACCCCGCGCTCCCTCGACGACGTCGACGCGGCGGCGGTCAACACCAACTACGCCACCGCGGCCGGCCTCAAGCCGTCCGACGCGATCCTCAAGGAGGAGCCGAAGGGCCCCTACGTCAACGTGATCGCGGTGCGCAGCGCCGACAAGGACAAGCCCTGGGTCGCGACCCTGGTCGAGTCCTACCGCTCGCCCGAGGTGAAGAGCTTCATCGAGAGCAAGTTCGGCGGCGCGGTGCTCACCAGCTGGTGAGCCGGCCCGGGGACGGGTCCGGCACCCCGCGCCGGACTTGTCCACAGCGGCGACGCAGAATGAAGCGGAGCCATGAAACCAAACGCGGCCGTGCGCGTCTTCTCAGCACGGCCCGAGTGACGGGCTGGCCTTCCTTCGAGGTGCCCGATGAAGATCCTGAGTTCCTGCCTGGTCGCGGCCGTCCTCACCGTCGCCGCCGTCCCGGCCTTCGCGCAGGGCGGCTCGCCCTACAACAATTCGGGCTCGCAGGCCGGCGGCCCGCTCGGCGGCGTGCAGCGCGAGATGGGTGCCCCCGGCGGCGCGCCGGCCGTCGGTGCCGCTCCGCGCGCGACCATGCAGCCGACCATGCGCAAGAAGCGCATGATGAAGCACCGCCGCATGCACCGTCACCACCACGCCCGCTGATCCGCCCCACGACGGTTCAGTCTCGGTCCGGCGCGTTCGTCCGGCGGTTCGTTCCGCCCGGCGGGCGCGCCTTTTTTCCGTCTTGCGGCCCCGGGATGCCGGCCGGCGTGCCCGACCTCGGCGCTCAGAACCCCCCGGTCCGCCACAAGGCGACCGCCGCCGTGAGGAGCCCGGCGAGCCAGGCGCCGGCGATCAGCGCCAGATAGCGGCGGCTGCCGCGCTCCGGACGGTTGTCGTTGGCGGCGCGCCGCAGCCGCAGGGCGGCAGCGGCGTAGCCGTGGGTGGACGCCGCGATCGTGGCCGGGCGGGCGGGGACGGTCTTGCGCAGGCTCGTCATGGCGATTCGTGCTCGTCCCCGGACGATAGCACGGGCCTGCGCGGAACGTGAGCCGACCGAACGACGCAAACACCCGTCGGGATGTCGCCTTCAGGACAGCGGGACCGCCGGCCGCGGGAGCGGGCGGACCGGGCGCGCCGCCGTCCGGGGGGCGTGGCCGTCGATCCAGTGCGGGCTGAGCACGTCGCCGTCCTCGGTGACGATCCAGGGGAGGGACTCCGGGTCCTCCGCCCGGGCCGTCGCCGCCGCGAGGGCGGCGCGCAGGGTCGGATAGCGCCGCACCTCCCTCGGGCCGGGGGCGGCCGGCGCGCCCCGCCACACCATCAGCTCGGCCGGACGCTCCATCTGCGGCTGCGCCATCGTCGGATTCCTCGTCACGAACCGGGGCAGGATGGCGCGTTCGTCCTGAGGCGAGGCTGTCCGCGAGGTTACGGTTCGGTCATGGACCGGGGCCGGCTCACGACTCCGCCGGCGCCTCGCGGTGGGGCCGCAGCTCCGGCGCCCCGAGTTCCGGCTCGGCCTCGACCACCGGCTCGGCCCGGCTCTCGGCCCGGCTGGTGTCGATGAACAGGCGCGCCTCGCCCTCGCTCAGGCCGAGGCTGCGCAGGGCGTAGAGCGCCATGCCGAACCCGACCTCGCGCTCGGCCATCAGCACCAGGCCGACCTTCTCCTCCTCGAGGTGGCGCCGCTCGGTATCGCTGTGGGTGCGCACCACCGTGTCGATCCCCGGATTCGCCTCGCGGGCGATCTCGATCAGGCGGCGGGCCTGGTGCGCGTCCGGGCTCGCGACGACGAGCAGGCGCGCCCGCCCGATATCGGCCGCGTCGAGGATGCCCGGCGCCCCGGCATCGCCGAACACCGCCGCGATGCCGGCGGCGCGCAACTCCTCGATCCGGCGGCGGTCGCGCTCGACCACCACGTAGGGAAGCTCCCAGGTGGCGAGCGCCTTGCCGATGGCGCCGCCGACCCGGCCGTAGCCGACCACGACCGCGTGGCCCTCGCGGCCCTTGGGGTGGGTGGAGACCGCGATCTCGTCTCCGCGCCGCTCGAAGCGGGCGGCGAGCCCCGGCCGCGCCTCGACGGCGCGGCTGAGCCGGCTCAGGGCGGCGAAGATCAGCGGGTTGAGGGTGATCGAGAGCAGCGAGCCGGCCAGGATCAGGTCGCGGCCCTCCGGCGGCAGCAGCTTCAGGCCGATGCCGAGGCTCGCCAGGATGAACGAGAACTCGCCGATCTGCGCCAGGCTCGCCGCGATGGTGAGCGCCGTCGAGAGCGGATGGCGGAAGGCCAGCACGATGGCGACCGCCGCCAGCGACTTGCCGATCAGGATGATCGCCAGGGTGGCGAGCACGGCGAGGGGCTCTCGCAGCAGGATCGTCGGGTCGAACAGCATGCCGACCGAGACGAAGAACAGGACCGCGAAGGCGTCCTGCAGCGGCAGCGAATCCGCCGCGGCTTGGTGGCTGAGGTCGGATTCGGCCAGCACCATGCCGGCGAAGAAGGCGCCGAGCGCGAAGGAGACGCCGAACAGCTCGGCCGAGCCGTAGGCGATGCCCAGCGCCAGCGCCAGGACCGCCAGGGTGAACAGCTCGCGCGAGCCGGTGCGGGCGGCCTGGTCGAGGATCCAGGGCACGACCCGGCGGCCGCCGGCGAGCATCAGCCCGGCGAAGGCCGCCACCTTGGCGAAGGTCAGGCCGAGGGTGAGCCAGATGTTGCCGTCGCCCGCGATGCCGTGCGCCGCCCCGGCGCTCTCGCCGCCGAGGGGCCCGGCGAGGGCCGGCAGCAGGACGAGGGCCAGCACCATCGCCAGGTCCTCGACGATGAGCCAGCCGACGGCGATGCGGCCCTTGTCGGTGTCGAGGAGGCTGCGCTCCTCGAGCGCCCGCAGCAGCACCACCGTCGAGGCGACCGAGAGGGCGAGGCCGAAGACGAGGCCGGCCCCGAGGCTCCAGCCCCAGGCGACGCTCAGGCCCACCCCCATCAGGGTGGCGACCGCGATCTGCACCACCGCGCCGGGCAGCGCGATGGCCCGCACCGCCATCAGGTCGCCGATCGAGAAGTGGAGCCCGACGCCGAACATCAGCAGGATCACGCCGATCTCGGCGAGCTGCCCGGCCAGTTCCGCGTTGCCGACGAAGCCCGGGGTGTGCGGACCGACCGCGAGGCCCGCGAGCAGGTAGCCGACCAGGGGCGGGAGCTTCAGCCGCTGCGCGAGCATGCCGCCGACGAACGCGAAGACGAGCCCGAGGGCGATGATGGCAATCAGCTCGGAGGCGTGCGGCACGGTCGGGTCAGCTCCTTCGGGGAACGGCGCCGCAAGGGCAGCGGCTCAGTGTCCGAAGTCTAGCAGCCTTTCCGGGTTCCCGCCGTGCCGCACCGCACGAAAAACCGCGGCAACATCCGGAAATCTCCCCGAAATCCCCGCAGGCCGGGATCCGCGCGAACCGGGGTCCGGGCGCGGGGGAGGGGCTCTCCGGCTCAGCGTCCGGCCGGGCGCCGGGCGGCGCCGGGCAGCCGTGGCAGGCTTGCGCCCGGCCGGGCGGCGAGCACGATGACGATCGCCCCGAGGGTGGCGGAGGTCATCACGAGGAGCTCGGTCGTGAACATGCGGCAGCCCCGGCGGGTGAGCGGACGCCGCTGTGCGGCAGTCGAGACGATCGGCGTTTCCCGCCGAACGGAGAATTCTTGCCGAAAGGACGATTGCCGCCCGGCGACGCTGCTCTAGCTCGCCGCGGGAGCGGCCGACCATGTGACATCCGGCCATGTGACATCCCGTCGTGAGGCAGCATGTTCGTGGCGGCCGCCCACGATTCCGACGCAATGGGCCGGCCACTGGCATCCGGCCGCGCGATGCGGCATCAGCGACGGACTTGGGTTGTGCGCGGGCCGCACCAGACGAGGGTGTACAGTATGAAGAAGGTCCTGACCGGGGCGCTCGTTGTCCTCGGCCTGTCGTCGGGAGCGGCGCTCGCCAACCCGAAAGACCCGAGCGGGACTTGGTTGACCGAGGACGGCCGGGCCCGCATCCGGATCGAGAAGTGCCCGAGCCGCACCGACCGGATCTGCGGCTACGCCGTCTGGCTCAAGACCCCGAACGACGACAAGGGTCAGCCGCGGGTCGACTTCAAGAACGCCGACGCGAAGAAGCGCGGCCGCCCCGCCCTCGGCCACCAGCTCATCATGGGTCTGAAGCCGAACGCGGATAACCGTTACGAGGGCCAGATCTACAACGCCGACGACGGCAAGCTCTACGACGTCTCGATCTGGACCGAGCAGCCGGGCGAGCTCAACGTCCGCGGCTGCCTGATGGGCTTCCTGTGCGGCTCGCAGACCTGGACCCGCGCGAACGACACGGTCGCGGGCCAGCTCACCGCGCCGACCGGTGCCGCGAACGGTCCGCGGCCGGACGCCGAATGGGCCGCGGCGCCGAAGGCCGCCCCGGCGGCGGCCGCCGCCAAGCCGGCTGCGCCGGGCGCCGCGCCGAAGCCGTGAGCCGGGGCCTCCGCCCCGCGCCGTGACGGGCCGCCCGCGCGGCCCGCACCCCTGTTGCCAGGGCATCCGCCGGTCGCGGCGGGTGCCCTTTTTCGTGCGACGTAGCGACCGGCGTTGACTCGCCTTAAGGTTGTAAAAATCGTTCGGCCGCGCCAGACTGTCCCCTCCCGCCGCGAGGCCGTTCACGGATCGCCCCACAACCGCGAGTTATTACCTCTCCGAACTATCGCTGGGTGAAATGCCGTCGCGTCATTCCCGTGTCGCGCACGCTGTGTCGCGTGTCGGACACATCCGGCAAATCGACGATTGAGTTAATATTCCTCATGCAACCGGTCATGGGTGAATCAGAACTTGCCAGGACAGCAGCGCGGCGGCCCGATCGGATCTCGGGCATTCCCGGCCATGGCGCTCTACTCATGAATAGAAATTTTCATTGACGGATAGTTTTTTTGGCGACATGTGCAAAGCAGTATTCCACCAGGGGGACACTCATGAGCGCTGACGAGTCGGGGCCGGCCCCGCACCTGATCAATCTTTCGGCGGATATCGTATCGGCCTACGTGTCGAAGAACTCGGTTCCGGTCGGGGATCTCGGCAGCCTGATCGCCGCCGTGCACGCCTCGCTCGAGCGCGTCGCCGCCCCCCCGGCGCCCGAGCCCGAGAAGCCGACGCCGCCGGTCCCGATCCGCAAGACCGTCACGCCCGACCACATCATCAGCCTCGAGGACG
>NZ_LWHQ01000071.1 GCF_001653715.1 Methylobacterium platani | reverse complement strand
CGTCGTGGTGGTCTTGCCCACCCCTCCCTTGCCGGATGTCACCACGATGACTTTGGCCATTGGTCCCCCTCGAACGTCGATTGCGAAGTCGCGGCCGGCGCGGCCGCTGCGTGTGTTTCTCTGGATGTTTTCTTGTCGCTCGCCCCGTCCGCGGATCGTTGCCACGGGGCCCCCAGGGCGGTGAATTCCGGTGGTGAGCTCAGTCGAGCGCGGCGGTGCGCATCGCGTCGCCGTCGAGCCAGACCTGCACGGCGCGGCCACGCAAGGAGGGGTCGATGTCGTCGGCGATCCGGTAGAGGCCGTCGATGGCGAGCAGCTCGGGCTCGAACTTGCGGCAGAAGATGCGCGCGCCCGGCGAGCCGGCGGCCCCCGCGATGGCACGGCCGCGCAGCGCCCCGTAGATGTGGATCGAGCCGCCGGCGATGACCTCGGCGCCGGAGGCGACCGACCCCATCACGGTCACGTCGCCTTCGGGAAAGAGGATCGTCTGGCCGGAGCGCACGGGGCTCTCCAGCATCAGCGACTTCGCCCCGGTCACCCGCTCGACCGGCGCGGCCGCCGGCGCCTCGCCGGGCATCGGCACGTCGCCGGAGGGCCGGCCGCCGTTGAGGGGCGGCGGCATGCCGGGCCCGAGCGAGCCCGCGCCGGCGCCCTCGATGCCCATGATGGGGATCTCGCGCGCGTTGAGGGCGGCCACCAGGTCGTGGAGCGCGTCCCGGCCCGGCGCCAGGGCGGTCACGTCGAGGATCACGGCGCGGCCGGCGAAGAACGCCGGAGAGCGTCTGGCAAGGGCGTCGAGATCGGCGAGCCAATCCTCGATCGGCGCCTCGGGGGCTAACACGACCGCCAGGAACGAGCGGCCACGGAAGCGGATCGGCGGGCGGGTTTGGGTCTGGCTGGTCACAGGTTTACGACTCGTTACCAGCCCATCAGGCGCGCCCGATGGTTAGCGAATGGTTAACGATCGTAACGAAGTCTTCACCTTTGCGACGCCGCGGAGGCGAGCGTGCCCTCGATGTGCCGCACGAGGCCGGGTTCGAGCCGGAGGCTGCGGGCGAGGTGGTCGAGGTAGGCGCGCTCCTGGTGGGTGTCGACGGTGATCGCCATCAGGGAAGCGGCGTAGAGCTCGGTCGCCTGCTCGGGCGAGCGGGCGAGGCGCGCCACCGCCTCCACGTCGACGGGCGCGCGCAAGGTATCCATCAGGAAGGCCTTGTCGTCGGAATCGAGGGCGTGGCGGTCCATCTCGCCGAAGATGCGTCCCTGCTCGTCGGCGTCGATATGGCCGTCGGCCTTGGCGGCGGTGATCATCGCGATCAGGAGCGCCCGGGCGCGGTCCTGCTCGTCGGCCGCCGAGGCGGGGGCGAATCGCGTGCCTCCGAGCATCGCCGCCGCCTCGTCGGGCGAGGGGATGAAGCCCGCCCGGGCCGGCGCGGGCTGGCCCCGCTCCTGGTTCGCCTGCCAGTTCCGGTAGGCCTGGTAGGCGAGGGTGGCGACGAGGGCGAGGCCGCCGGCCCGGCCGGCGCCGCCTCCGGGCATCCCGCCCGGCATGCCGAAACCGCCGCCGCGCCGCCCGCCGAGGACCAGCGAGGCGAGGCCGCCGAGGATCGCCGCCTTGCCGCCGCCGCCGAGGGAGCGGGCGACCTGCTCGAGCGGGGAGGGCGCGTGGCCGTACGGCGCCTGCTGGCCGCCATAGGATCCGCCGAAGGGTCCGCCACCATGCGATCCGCCCGGATGGCCGCCCCGGCCCGGGCCGCCGAGGAACTGGTCGAGCAGGCGCTTGGCATCGAACATCGGGGGCTCCCTCCGGCACGAGCCGACGAGATGGGGCGTCCCGGCGCTCCCGGAAAGGGCGGGTCCGCCGCGCCCGCTCCGGCGGCGAAGCGTGGCCCGGATCAGGGCGCCTCCGGCTCGATCGCGCCGGCCTGACGCCCCGCGGGCGGGTCCGGCTCCCCGCCCGGCCGCGCCATCCGGCCGAAGACCGGCTCCCGCGGCGCGAAGGCGTAGATCGCCGTCGCGGCCAGCAGCGCGACGCCGTAGGCCAGGAACAGGCGCCCGTAGACCGCGTCGGGCGCGAGCCCGGACGTCCCGAGGACGAACAGGGCCGACAGGCCCTGCAACGCCGCCGCCCCGCCCATGAAGACGATGTTCATGAAGGCGACGCCGCGCCCGAGCAGGCGGGCGGGGAAGAAGAGCCGGGCATGGGCCATCAGGATGCCGTAGCTCAGGCCCGCCGCGCCGACGACCGCCAGCAGCGCCACCGCGAGCGCGGTCGAGCCCCCGCCGAACAGCCCGAGCCCGGCGAGCGCCAGCCCGGTGACGAGGCAGCCCGCGAGCGCCGTGCGCTTCGGGTCGCGCACCAGCCGCTCCAGCGGCCCGTACCCGATCGCACCCGCCGCCATCGCGGCGCTCATCGCCAGGGTTCCGTTGCCGCGCTGGAGCGGGTCGAGGCCGTGAACGCTGCCGAGATAGGCCCCGACCCAGAGCGAGCGGGTGGCGATCACGACGGCGTAGCTCACGAACACGACCGGGAAGACCGGCCACAGCGCCCGCATCCGGGCGACCTCGGAAAAGCCGCGCCAGACCGAGGCCCCGACTGCGTTCCCGGACGGGTTCCTGGGCGACGTCTTGAGCGACATCTTGGCCGATGTCTTGGCCGACGCCTCGGGCGGATCGGCGAGGCGCGGCGGGTCCTCGATCAGCCACAGGACCAGCCCGGCCGCCGCCAGGGTGACGAGGGCGAGGCCGGCGAGGATCGGACGCCAGCCGAGGGCGTGGCTCGCGAGCGCCAGCGGCGTCGAGCCGAGGAGATCGCCCGACGTGCCGAGCCCGATCATCAGCGAGGACAGCATGGCGAAGCGCTCAGGCGGGTAGGCTCGCCCGAACAGGTAGAGCGCGCCCATCAGGGCCGGCGCGCAGCCGAGCCCGATCAGCGCCATCGCGGCGGCGGCGCCCGGAAACCCCCGCGCCAGCCCGAGGCACGCCGCCCCGAGCGCGGCGACGACGAGGAAGCCCGCCACGGTGCGCCGCGGCCCGACCCGGTCGAGGAGGAGGCCGGTCGGGACCTGCCCGGCCGCGAAGGCCAGGAACCAGCCCGCCGAGAGCAGCGCCAGGTCGGAGGATGCGAGGCCGAGGTCGGGCCCGAGATCGGGCGCGACCATCGCCAGGAAGCCGCGGTCGAACTGGCTGATCGTGTAGGCGAGCAGCAGGACCAGGAACGCCGTCATGGTCCGCGCGACCCCGTTCCTTACTTGATGCGCTCGAGCACGCTGACGTAGTTCGCCACCGCGACGCCGCCCATGTTGAACACGCCGGCGAGCGTCGCCTCGGGGATCTGCATGCCGCCGGCCTCGCCGCAGAGCTGCATCGCCGAGAGCGCGTGCATCGACACGCCGGTGGCGCCGATCGGGTGGCCCTTGGCCTTCAGCCCGCCGGAGGGGTTCACCGGCAGCTTGCCCTCCTTGGTGGTCCAGCCCTCGCGGATCGCGTCGGCGCCGCGGCCCTCCCTGGTCAGCCCCATCGCCTCGTACTCGATGAGCTCGGCGACCGTGAAGCAGTCGTGGGTCTCGACGAGGGACAGGTCGTCGAGGGTGATGCCGGCTTGGGCCAGGGCCCGGGACCACGCGGTGGCGGCGCCCTCGAACTTCAGCACGTCGCGCTTCGACATCGGCAGGAAGTCCTGCGCGTGCGCCGTGGCCCGGAAGGCGACGGCGCGGCGCATCCGGAGCGCCGTCTCGGTGTCGGCGAGCACGACCGCGGCGGCGCCGTCCGAGACCAGCGAGCAGTCGGTGCGCTTGAGCGGGCCGGCGACGAAGGGGTTCTTCTCCGACTCGGTGCGGCAGAATTCGAAGCCGAGGTCCTTGCGCATCTGCGCGTAGGGGTTCTGGACGCCGTTATGGTGGTTCTTGGCGGCGATCATCGCCAGCGCGTCGGACTGGTCGCCGTGGCGCTGGAAATAGGCGCCGGCGATGTTGCCGAACACGCCGGCGAAGCCCGCCGGGTTGTCGCCGTCCTCCGGCAGGTAGGAGGCCTTGAGCAGGGTGCGGCCGATCTCGGGGCCGGGCGTGCGGGTCATCTGCTCGACGCCGACCACCAGCACCACCCGGGCGCGCTTGGCCTCGATGGTCTTGATGCCCTGGTGCACCGCGGCCGAGCCGGTGGCGCAGGCATTCTCGACCCGGGTCGCCGGCTTGAACCGGAACCCGTCATCGGCCTGGAGCACCAGCGAAGCGGTGAAGTCCTGCGGGGTGAAGCCGGCGTTGTAGTGGCCGAGCACGATCTCGTCGACGTCCTGCGGGCCGATCCCGGCATGGGCCATCGCCTCGTTGGCGACGCGGACGATCAGGCTCTCGACGGTCTCGGCGTCGTGCTTGCCGAAGGGCGTGTGGCTCCAGCCGACGATGCAGGCGGTCATCGTTCTCTCCTCCCATGTTTGCGGCGCACTCTGCGCAACGGGAGGTCGTCTCGCAAGCGCGGTTCACGCATCCTCGGCGCGGAAGCGCGCATAGCCGGCCGCCCGCAGCGAGCAGGCCGGGCAGGTGCCGCAGCCGTGGCCCCATTCGTGCATCGCGCCGCGCTCGCCGAGATAGCAGGTATGGCTCTCGCGCACGATCAGGTCGACCAGCGCCTCGCCGCCGAGGTCGCGGGCGAGCCGCCAGGTCTCGGCCTTGTCGATCCACATCAGCGGCGTGTGCAGCACGAAGCGGCGCTCCATGCCGAGGTTCAGCGCCACTTGCAGCGCCTTGATCGTGTCGTCGCGGCAATCGGGATAGCCGGAGAAGTCGGTCTCGCACATCCCGCCGACGATGTGGCGCAGGCCGCGCCGGTAGGCCAAGGCCGCCGCGAAGGTCAGGAAGACGAGGTTGCGGCCCGGCACGAAGGTGTTGGGCAGCCCGCCTTCCTCCATGGCGATGGCGGTCTCCCGGGTCAGGGCGGTCTCGGAGACCGCGCCGAGGGCGTCGAGGGAGAGGGTGTGGTCCTCGCCCAGGCGCCCGGCGAAGGCCGGCACGATCCGCGTCAGCTCGGCCCGCAGGGTGTCGCGGCACGCGAGCTCGATCCGGTGACGCTGGCCGTAATCGAAGCCGAGGGTCTCGACATGGGCGAAGCGGTCGAGCGCCCAGGCGAGGCAGGTGGCGGAATCCTGCCCGCCGGAGAACAACACCAGGGCGCCGTCGGGGGACGTCATGCGGGCTCCAGTCATACGGGCCTATGCGAAAGGGGCGGCCCCGCTGCCGGAGCCGCCCCCTTATAAGCCCGAGGCGCGGGCGCGGCCTACCCGGTCGCGCTCACGCGCCTTGCCTTCACTGCCCCTGCGCTACTGTCCCTGGGCCTGGCTCGCCTTCTTGTTGGCGTTGTGGTGCCCCACCGCGCAGCCGGCCGCCGCGCCGGCCTTGCCGTGGCCCGCCATCTTGCCGGCGAGCCCGCCGACGATGGCGCCCTTGATGCAGCCCTTCGCCTCGGCCTGATGCGGGATCGCCACGGCCGAGACAGCGAGCAGGCCGGCGGCGAGGAGGGAAGCGGAACGGATCATGGTGATCTCCCGGGTCTGTGTGGGAACCTCAACCATTGAGCGGGCAGAGTGTTCCGGCCCCCGGCGCCACCCGGCATTGACGATCCGGCCGCGCGCGTCTATAGACCGCGGCTCGCGGACCTGCGGGCTTTCGCCCGGCGGGTTGCCCGTGCTTCCATGCCCTGACACGCGACGCCACGATCCCGCCGGGATCGCTCGGGCCTCGCTTTTTTGAATGAGGAACGCCGATGGCCAACACCGTGTCGGCCAAGAAGATGACCCGCAAGATTGCCAAGCGTACGGCAGTCAACCGCTCGCGCCGCAGCCGCATGCGCACCTTCATCCGCAAGGTCGAGGAGGCGATCGAGGCCGGCGATCACGGCAACGCCCTGACCGCCCTGCGCAGCGCCGAGCCGGAGATCATGCGCGCGTCCCAGAAGGGGATCGTGCACAAGAACACCGCCTCGCGGAAGGTCTCGCGCCTCGCCGCCCGCGTGAAGGGCCTGCAGGCCGCCCAGGCGTAACGCCTGCGGCACGGCTCCGGCGCGCCTGCGGGCGCCCCCGGGCCCAGGTCACGAGAGGAAATGGCCCGGCCGTGTGCCGGGCTTTTTCGTGTGGGCAAAGGTCTTTTGCCAATGTGGGTTGTGCCGCGGCCGGCCGCGAACTAACGTTGCGGCAGGCAGCCAGCACGAAGGCCCTTACTCCATGGTCACGCGCGTCGCTACCGTCGCCTTCGAGGGAATCGAGGCGCGCGCCGTCGACGTGCAGGTGCAGATCACGCCCGGCGCCGTCGCCTTCACGCTGGTCGGGCTGCCCGACAAGGCGGTGGCCGAATCGCGCGAGCGGGTGCGCTCGGCGCTGATCGCCTCCGGCCTGGCGCTGCCGGCCAAGCGCATCACCGTCAACCTCGCCCCCGCCGACCTGCCCAAGGAAGGCTCGCACTACGACCTGCCGATCGCGCTCGGCATGATGTGCGCCATCGGCGCCCTGCCGGCGGACGCGCTCGCGGGCTACTGCGTGCTCGGCGAGCTCGCCCTCGACGGCAGCCTCACGGCGGTTGCCGGGGTTCTGCCGGCGGCCATGGCGGCGAATGCCCGGGGCCTGGGGCTGATCTGCCCGGCGGCGAGCGGCCCGGAAGCCGCCTGGGCCGCCGGCGACATGGACGTGCTGGCGCCGCGCTCGCTGATCCAGCTCGCCAACCACTTCAAGGGTACCCAGGTGATGGCCCGCCCGGTGCCGGCGGTGGCCGCCCCCGCCGGCGTGCTGGCGGACCTGCGCGAGATCAAGGGCCAGGAGGGCGCCAAGCGCGCGCTCGAGATCGCGGCGGCCGGCGCCCACAACCTGCTGATGAACGGCCCGCCCGGCGCCGGCAAGTCGATGCTCGCCGCCCGGCTGCCCTCGATCCTGCCGCCGCTGGGCCCGCGCGAATTGCTCGAGGTCTCGATGATCCAGTCGGTGGCCGGCACGCTCAAGGACGGCGCGCTGTCGAACCGCCGGCCGTTCCGGGCGCCGCACCACTCGGCCTCGATGGCCGCGCTCGTCGGCGGCGGCATCGGCGCCCGGCCCGGCGAGGTCTCGCTCGCCCATGGCGGCGTGCTGTTCCTCGACGAGTTGCCCGAGTTCAACGGCCAGGTGCTCGATTCCCTGCGCCAGCCGCTGGAGACCGGCACCGTGATGATCGCCCGGGCCAACCACCGGGTGACCTACCCGGCCCGGTTCCAGCTGGTGGCGGCGATGAACCCGTGCCGCTGCGGCCAGGCGACGGAGCCCGGCTTCGCCTGCCGGCGCGGGCCCAACGATCGCTGCGTCGCCCAGTACCAGGCCCGGCTCTCCGGCCCGCTACTCGACCGCATCGACCTGCAGATCGAGGTGCCGGCGGTCACCGCCGCCGACCTGATCCTGCCGCCGCCGGAGGAGGGCTCGGCGGAAGCCGCGGCCCGGGTCGCGGCGGCGCGCAGCCGGCAGGAGCGGCGCTACGCGGAAGCCGGCCAGCCGCCGGGCACCACCAACGCCTCCTGCCCGGCGACGCTGATCGAGGAGGCGGCGCGGCCGGACGCCGAGGGCATGGCGCTGATCCGCGACGCGGCCGACGCCATGCGGCTCTCCGCCCGCGGCTTCCACCGGGTGCTGCGGGTCGCCCGCACGCTGGCCGACCTCGATGGCGAGGCGCGGGTGCGCCGGCTCCACCTTGCCGAGGCCCTGTCCTACCGCAGCCGGTCCGACCGGCGCCCGGCCGCGGCCTGACCGGGTGAACCGATCGTAAACGCCATCCGGCAAATCCTCGCGATCGCCCGCATGGTCCGCTAAGCCCCTTTCCCCACTCATCTTTCAACTCCGTCCGGCACTCTCCCGACGGAATCGTGGAGGATGCGGGATGGTGTGGCTCTGCGCGGCGATCGGCGGCTTCTGCGCCCTTGCCTGGCTGGTTCTGCGCTGGAACGGCGACCGGCGGACCCGGCAGCGCCGCGAAGGCGAGGTCGAGCGCCTGCACGACCTCGTCTGGCGCACCTCGGAGAGCGAGGAGCGCTACCGCAGCCTGGTCGAGGCGCAGATCGAGCTGGTGGTGCAGCGCGACGCGGAAGGCCGCATCACCTTCGCCAATCGCGGCTTCGCCGACCTGCTCGGCACGACGCCCGAGGCGCTGCTCGGCACCACGCGGGAGGTGGACGTGGTCGAGAGCGGCGAGATGCGCCAGCGGCCCGACGGGGCCCGCCTCGTCGATCTCGCGATCATGCCGGCCGGCGGCGTCCCTTTGCGCTGGTTCGCCTTCGTCGAGACCGTGACGGTCGGGCGCGACGGTCGGGCCGAGGTGCTGCGGGCGGGCCGGGACGTCACCGAGCGGGTCGAGGCCGCCCGCTCCCTCGAGGAGGCCCGCAGCCGCGCCGAGGCCGCCAGCGTGGCGAAGTCGCGCTTCCTCGCCAGCGTCAGCCACGAGTTCCGCACGCCGCTCAACGGCATCATGGGCATGGCCGACCTAATGCTCGACACGCCCCTGAGCCCGGAGCAGCGCACCTATGCCGAGGCGGTGAAGACCTCCGGCGAGGCGCTGCTCTCGCTCATCGACGGCATCCTCGACTTCTCCAAGATCGAGGCCGGGCGCCTCGACCTCGCGGCCGAGCCGTTCGATCCGGCGGCGCTCGTCGAGAGCGTGGTCGAGCTGCTGGCCCCGCGCGCCCAGGACAAGGGCCTGGAGATCGCCGCCGACATCGAGGCGCTGCCCGCCCAAATTGTCGGCGATCCCGACCGGGTGCGCCAGATCCTGATCAACCTCGCCGGCAACGCGGTGAAGTTCACGGAATCCGGCGGCGTCGGCGTCACGGCGTCGTGGGAGGCCGAGGCGCTGGTCCTCGCCGTCCACGATACCGGTCCGGGCATCCCCGAGGACCGCCTGCCGATGCTGTTCCAGGAATTCGAGCAGGGCGATGCCAGCGCCAGCCGGCGGCACGAGGGAACCGGCCTCGGCCTGGCGATCACCAAGCGCCTCGTCGACCGCATGGGCGGCCGGCTCGACGTGACGGCGCGGCCGGGGCAGGGGAGCTGCTTCCGGGTCTGCCTGCCCCTGCGCCCGGTTCCGGGCGGAGTCCGGCCGACGATGCCGGGCCTTGCCGGCAAGCGGGTCCTCGTCGTCGCCGCCGCGGCCTTCGAGGCGCCCTACATCGCGCGTCGCGTCGGGCGGGCCGGCGCCGAAGCGGTGGCGGTCGAGACCGCGGCGGAAGCCGTCGCCGCCCTGTCGGAGGCGCGGTTCGAGGCGGTGATCGCCGACCGCGCCCTCGGCGACGCCGCCGTGCGCGGCATCGCCGCCGCGGCCCGGCAGGCCGGCGTGAGCCGCAGCATCGTGCTGCTGTCGCCGTTCGACCGGCGCGATTTCGGCTCGCCGGCCGCGGCGGGATTCGACCGCTACTTGATCAAGCCGGTGCGGCTGACCTCGCTGCTCGCGCGCCTCGCCGAGCCGGCTCCGCCGCCGACCTGCGTCCTGAGCACCCAGGAGGGCGTCCTGCGCCCCGCGCACCGGCGGCCCCGGGTGCTGCTGGCCGAGGACAATCCGATCAACGCGCTCCTCGCCACCAAGGCCCTGGAGCGTCTCGGTGCCGTCGTGCTGTGGGCCCGGGACGGCGCCGAGGCGGTGGCGCGGCTGCAGGAGGCGTCCACATCGTCGACCCCGTTCGATCTCGCGCTGTTCGATATCCGCATGCCGATCCTCGACGGTCTCGAGGCCGCGCGGCGCCTGCGCGCCGACGAGGCGGAGAAGCGCCTGCCGCGTCTGCGTCTCGTGGCGCTCAGCGCCAACGTCCAGGCCGAGGACGAGGCCGCCGCCTTCGATGCCGGCTTCGACGGCTTCCTGTCGAAGCCCCTCGATCTCAAGGCGCTGCCGCCGCTGCTCGACGCGCGGGCCGCCTGACGGAGTCGGGTACCGTCTTCGACGAGGCTCCCCCTTCTGCCCCGAAGGCGGGGCACGTGTCCGGGGCGTCGGCGCGCTTTCGGACCGAGCCTCGGCGGACGCGGGATGGCCCTGTCCAATTGCCAGCCCCGCTGGCCTCGGGACGCGGTGGCGAATGCAAGAGGCGAGGGGGCCGGAACGCGAAGAAGCCCGCCGGGCGCTGGGCCTGGCGGGCTTCTTCGATCGAAGTCGTGAGGAGGGAATGTGTGACGTGCTTGGCAGGTCTGGCGGTGACCGACTCTCCCGTGTCTTGAGACACAGTACCATAGGCGCTGGGGCGGTTAACGGCCGAGTTCGAGATGGGATCGGGTTCTGATCACCCCGCTCAGACCACCAGACCGGCCAAGCACGTCGCGTTCGGGCAAGCATGGTGACCGGCAGCCGCTGGGGCCGCCCGTCGTGTCGTCATCGTGTGTGGTGTGGTGTGGTGTGTGATCCGGACACGGATCATGAGAGCGATCAAGCCGATCGAGCGATTAGTACTGGTCAGCTCAGCGCGTTACCGCGCTTGCACATCCAGCCTATCCACGTGGTCGTCTTCCACGGCTCTCGAGGGAGTTCTCGTTTCAAGGGGGGTTTCCCGCTTAGATGCCTTCAGCGGTTATCCCG
>NZ_LWHQ01000070.1 GCF_001653715.1 Methylobacterium platani | reverse complement strand
GGCTTTCTTTGAATGGCCCTGAGGGCTGGGTACGCACCGGTTGACACGCGCGATCCTGCGCCTTCTCATCGACGATTCGCCGGGGAGGATGCCTTGAGGCGTCGACCGGCCCGGCGGACGATGGTCCGCCGGACGCGCCCCCGAACCGGCGTCAGTGACCGTGCTTGCAGTCCGGGCCGTGGACGTGCCCTTGATCGTGGCGGTCGTGCGCGTGGCCGTGTTGATGGCCGTGATCACGGTGAGGATCGTGCGCGTGATGCCCGTGGTCGTGGGGCTCATGCCCATGGTGCTCATGGCCGTGATGATCATGCCCATGGTGCTCATAGCCGTGGTGATGATGGTCGTGCCCGCAGGTGCTGTGGTCGTGCGCCGCCGCCTCCTTCTCCGGACGGAAGGGGCGCTGCAGCGCGGTCGCGGTGCAGCCCTGGCCGCGGATCAGCTCGGCGACCGCCGGATCGTCGAGGACGAAGAGCCCCTCGGCCGTCACCTCGGCCTGGACGTGGTTGCTGCCGAGCTGCCAGGCGAGGCGGGTCAGGCGGGCCGGGTTCTCGGCCGTCACCGCGAGCAGGGCCTGCGGGGCGGCGAGGATGCGCACCAGGCGCCCGTCCTCGAGGCGCACCGCGTCGCCGTCCTCGAGCGTGGTCTCGCGGTCGAGGTCGAGCCGGACGGCGAGGCCGCCCTGCGCGGTCAGGTCGGCGTGGCGGCGCGAGCGGGCGGCGTGGTCGAGGGCGACCTCGTCGGCGACGGCATCGGGGCGTACGGCGGCCTTGCGGACGATGGTGGTGGCGCGCTGCATGGGCGGAGGGCTCCTCGCGGGCTTCGTGCGTTCGGGCCTCCCTGTAGAGCATTTCGCCGTCATGCGGCAGGGCTTCCCGCGGCCCGGTGTGGCCCTGCCGCCGCACCTTAACGGTTCGTTACCCAGCCGGCGGCAGCCCGGGGAACCATCGCACGGCCAAGCTCATTTGGCGTTAAGCTGCGGCACGGCTAAGCTGGGAGGCAGCGGCGCGGGCGCGACGCCCGGAAGCCGGACCGCGACACGCACGAGGGGATAGGATCATGAAGAAGCTCATCGCCGCCACGCTCGCCGGCGCCCTGGCGCTCTCGCTCGGCGCCTGCAACACCCCCGGCGACCGCGCGGCCGGCGGCGCCGCCCTCGGCGGCCTGACCGGCGCGGCGATCGGCGCGGCGGCCACGGGCCGGGCCGGCGGCGCGCTCGCGGGCGGCCTCATCGGCGCGGCCGGCGGCGCCGTGGTCGGCGCGGCCACCGCGCCGCAATGCCCGTACGGCACCTATCGCGACCCCTACGGCAACGTCTACTGCCGCTGAT
This sequence comes from Methylobacterium platani, assembly GCF_001653715.1. Lineage (GTDB taxonomy): Bacteria > Pseudomonadota > Alphaproteobacteria > Rhizobiales > Beijerinckiaceae > Methylobacterium > Methylobacterium platani. Next base: position 43,087 of record NZ_LWHQ01000070.1, on the reverse strand, counting down.
CGGCGTCGCATGACGGTCCCGGCGGCGCGGCCGCCGGGCTCGTCCCGACGTGCGCTTCCACATTCCGCGGAAGCGTGCGGGGCGCTAGAAGAGCGTCATGACGCTCGCTTCCGCCCGACCATCGACGCTCCTCCGCCACCGCTTCCACTCCGGGAGGCGCGCGTGAGCCAGGGCGTCTGGGGCAAGCTCGGCGGCGCCGGCATCGGGCTGGCCGCCGGCGGTCCGCTCGGCGCGCTGATCGGCGCCGTCGCCGGCCATTTCCTCCTCGACCGCGAGGGCTCGCTGTTCGGGCCCACCCCCCGCGAGGTGGTGTTCACCACCGGGCTCGTCGCGCTCGCCGCCAAGATGGCGAAGTCGGACGGGGTGGTGACGCCCTCCGAGGTCGCGGCCTTCGCCGACATCGTGCAGGTGCCCGAGGGCGAGCGCGCCGGCGTCGAGCGGCTGTTCGACCTCGCCAAGCGCACCACCAGCGGCTTCGAGGGCTATGCGAGCCAGGTCGCCGAGGCCTTCCGCGACGAGCCGGCCCTGCTCGAGGACGTGCTCGACGGCCTGTTCCACATCGCCAAGGCGGACGGCGCGATCCACGAGAGCGAGGCGCGCTACCTCGCCGCGGTGGCGGAGATCTTCGGCGTCGACGAGGCCCGCTTCGCCGCGATCACCGCCCGGCACGTCCGCGTCGCCGACGATCCCTACGAGGTCCTGGGCGTCGACCGCTCGCTCGCCGGGCCCGAGCTGAAGGCGCGCTACCGGGCGCTGGTCTCCGAGAACCATCCCGACCGGGCGATCGCCCGCGGCCTCCCGCCCGCCGCGGTGGCCATCGCGACCCGGCGTCTCGCGGCGATCAACGCCGCCTACGACCGCATCGCCGCCGAGCGGCACCTGAGCTGAGCCCGAGGGCCTTCCCCCGCCATGAGCCTCACCCCCGACAGCCCGGTCGCCACCCAGGTGGTGCCCTCCCCCAACCACGACGAGCGGACCCTGCCGGTCGACGTGCTGATCCTGCACTATACCGGCATGGCGAGCGCCGCCGAGGCGCTGCTGCGGCTCTGCAACCCGCTGTCCAAGGTCTCGTCGCACTACCTCGTCTTCGAGGAGGGCCGGGTCGTGCAGATGGTGCCGGAGGCCCGCCGCGCCTGGCATGCCGGGATCTCGGCCTGGGAGGGCGTGCGCGACGTGAACTCGCGCTCGATCGGGATCGAGATCGCCCATCCGGGCCATGCCGGGGACGGCACGCTGGCACCCTATCCGGAGGCGCAGATGGCGGCGGTGACGGCGCTCTGTCGCGACATCCTCGCGCGCTGGCCGATCCGGCCCGACCGGGTGCTCGGCCATTCCGACATCGCGCCCGAGCGCAAGATCGATCCGGGCGAGAGCTTTCCCTGGGGCGCCCTCGCCCGGGACGGGATCGGCCACTGGGTCGCGCCGACGCCGATCCGCGACGGGCGCTTCTTCTCGGAGGGCGATGCCGGCCAGCCGATCGAGGCGCTGCAATCGATGTTCGCGCTCTACGGCTACGACGTGCCGGTGAGCGGCACCTTCGACGCGAGGACGAAGGCCGTGGTGACGGCGTTCCAGCGCCATTTCCGGCCGGCCCGGGCCGACGGGGTGGCGGATGCCTCGACCATCACGACGTTGCGGGACCTGCTCGCCGGCAAGCCGGCGTGAGGCGTGCCCGACGGCGGCCGAAGGGACCCGCGGCGGCGCCGGCCGCTTGACGGCCCGAGGGGCACGCCGCAGAAACATCTTCTCCAACGATAAGAAGCGGGAGGATATTTTCGCGTGTCCGAGCCGACGATCCTGCATCGACGACGCTTCCTGGCCGGCACGGCCGCCGGGGCGATCGGCATGACCTCCTCCGCCCGCGCCCAGAGCCCCGGCGCGGATCCCGTCAAGCCAGCGCCGCAGAAGCCCGACGCCAAAGGCTTGCCCGGCTACATCGCCTGGAAGGACCCGGATGCCTTCATCGTCCATTCCAACCAGACGGTGGAGACGAAGCGGGGCCGCGCCGGCAGCGGCGTCGTCACGCCCGTCGACCGGTTGTTCATCCGCAACAACGTCAACCCGCCTTCGGACGGCATCGTCGCCGATCGGAATGCCTGGCAAGTCGACATCGCGGGTGTGGCCGAACCGCGCACGCTGACGCTGGCCGAGCTGAAGCGCCTGGGCCTCGCGAGCGTCGCCACGGTGCTGCAATGCTCCGGCAACGGGCGCAAGTACATGCAGGACGCGCTGCAGCCGGGCCAGAAGATCGCGGGCACGCCCTGGACGGTCGGGGCGGCGGGCTGCGTGATCTGGACCGGCGTGCCGCTCAAGGCCGTGGTCGACGCGCTCGGTGGTCCGGCGGCCGGGGCGAAATTCGTCACCGGGACGGGCGGGGAGGACTTGCCGGACGGGCTGAAGCCCAAGGACGTGATCGTGGAGCGCTCGGTCCCGATCTCGACCCTCGACACGGTGCTCCTGGCCTGGGAGATGAACGGCGAGCCGCTGCCGCTGGCGCATGGCGGCCCGCTGCGGATGATCGTGCCGGGCTATTCGGGCGTGAACAACATCTAGTACGTCAAGGCGGTGGCGCTGACGGCCGTCGAGACCGACGCCAAGATCCAGGCCGCGAGCTACCGCATGCACGGCGTCGGCGAGAAGGCCGGCCCCGCCCAGCCGTCGGTCTGGGAACAGCCGGTGCGCTCGTGGATCACCGCGCCCCTGGAGGACGGGGCGGCGGGCCGCGCGATCGTCACCGGCGTCGCCTTCGGCGGCATGAACGCGGTGTCCCGCGTCGAGGTGTCGATCGATGGCGGCCGCACCTGGAGCGATGCGCCCTTCATCGGCCCCGATCTCGGGCGTTACGCCTGGCGGCAATTCGCCCTCCCGGTCGATCTGCCGGCGGGCACGCACGTCCTCGTGAGCCGGGCGACCGATGCGGCCGGCAACGTCCAGCCCGAGGAAACGCCGCCGAATGGCGGCGGCTACAGCTACAACGGCTGGCGCGGGCCGGCCCTCACCCTGAGAACCGCCTGAGCCCCCTTCCCGCCCTCCGGCCCGCATCCCGGCCGCGAAAGCTCGCGATGAACGCTGCGACCCGTCCCGTCCTCTGCCTCGTCCTGGCCTTCGCCGCGGCCCCGGCCTCGGCGGATCCGGCGCGCCTTGCCCTCGGCAAGCGGGTCTTCACCGAGCTGGCCGAGCCGGGATGCGGGGTGTGCCACACGCTGGCGGATGCCGGCACGACCGGGACGGTCGGGCCGGTCCTCGACACGCTGAAGCCGGATGCGGGCCGGGTCGCCACCGCGGTGACGACCGGCATCGGGGTGATGCCGGCCTTCGAGGACCTGACCCCGGAGCAGGTCGCCGCCGTCGCCCTCTACGTGGCGACGGCCACCGGCGCCTCCCGGTAGGCGTCGGGGCGGCCCGGGAAGACACCCGGGCGCCGGAGGGGCGCGTTCGGCGCCCCTCGACGATCGTCCCTCACCCGTGGCTGCTGCCGAGCCGCTCGCGCGGGGCCTCGGCCTGGGGCGGGAGCTCGGCCGGCGCCTCGGCCGCGCCGCGGGTGCGCCACAGGCTGTAGACGATGCCGCCGGCGAGCAGGACCACGGTCACCACCAGGGCGACCCAGGGCTGGATCTCGATCAGCTCGAAGGTGTCGGCGACCACGATCTTCAGGCCGATGAAGATCAGGATCAGGGCGAGCGCGGTCTTGAGATAGGCGAAGCGGTCGACCATCGCCGCGAGCGCGAAATAGAGCGCGCGCAAGCCCAGGATCGCGAAGATGTTCGAGGTGTAGACCACGTAGGTGTCGGTGGTGATCGCGAAGATCGCCGGCACGCTGTCGACCGCGAAGATCACGTCGGCACCGTTGACCAGCACCAGGGCGAGGGCGAGCGGGGTGAGCCAGCGCACCGGCTTGCCGGTCTTCGGGTCCGGCCGGTGGGTGGTGAAGTTCTGGCCGTCGAGCTCGTCGGTCACCCGCATGTGCTTGCGCATGAAGCCGGTGAAGCGGTCGGCGGACGTGTTCTCGCCCTCCTCCTCGTCGCCCGAGACCAGCATCTTGATGCCGGCATAGATCAGGAAGGCGGCGAAGATCGTCAGCACCCATTCGGCCTGGTGGACGAGGGCGGCGCCGAGCCCGATCATCAGCCCGCGCAGCACGATCGCCGCCAGGATGCCCCACAGCAGCACCCGGTGCTGGGCGTTGCGGGGAATGCCGAGATAGCCGAAGATCACCGCGATGACGAAGACGTTGTCCATCGACAACGACTTCTCGACGATGAGACCGGCCAGGTATTCCTGGCCCGCCTGGGGCCCGAGATACCACCACACCCAGCCGCCGAAGAGCAGCCCGAGGCTGAGGTAGAAGGCGGTGAGGAGCAGGCTCTCCTTCACGCCGATCTCGCGGCTCTTGTCGCGATGCAGGAGGCCGAGATCGAGGGCGAGCAGGATGAAGATGACGGCATGGAAGCCGAGCCACATCCAGATCGGCTTGCCGAGCCACGTCATATACAGGAAATCGACCATCGCGGGACCGTGATGCTTCGAGGAAGAAAGCATCGGCTCCGACATCACGAGCGCGAGAAGCGCAGCTCGCCAGAGGGGCCCGCAGCCGATGGGTCGGACTTATGTCCCGGATGGCGGCGGATCAAGGGCGGCCCGGCCTTGCGGCCACGCTGTATTTTTCGCGCGCTGCCCCTGCGGCAGGTTGACAGGCCGGCCGCCGTCGCGGCCTTGGGGCGCGCATGACGAGACTGAGCGTGCGAAACGTGGCGGTGGTCGGGGGCGGTCCCGCGGGCCTTGCGGCCGCCGAGATCCTGGCGGAGGCGGGCCTCGCGGTCACCGTGATCGAGCGGATGCCGTCGCCGGCACGCAAGCTGCTGATCGCCGGGCGCGGCGGCCTCAACCTGACCCACAGCGAGCCGCTGGAGCGCTTCCTCGCCCGCTACGCCCCGCCGGAGCGGCGCCTCGACGCGGCGATCCGGGACTTTCCGCCGCAGGCCCTGCGCGACTGGTGCGAGGGGCTCGGCCAGCCGACCTTCGTCGGGTCGAGCGGCCGGGTGTTCCCGGAGGCGTTCAAGGCCTCGCCACTGCTGCGGGCCTGGCTCGCGCGGCTCGACCGCCTCGGCGTCCGGCTTCGCACCCGCACCCGCTGGACCGGCTGGGACGCCGGGGGAGCCCTAGCGCTGTCGGGCGAGGACGGCCCGGCGACGCTGCAGGCCGACGCGACGGTCCTGGCGCTCGGCGGCGCGAGCTGGCCGCGGCTCGGCTCCGACGGTGCCTGGGTGCCGGTGCTGGAGGCCGAGGGGATCGCCGTCAGCCCGCTGCGGCCGGCCAATGCGGGTTTCACCGCCGCCTGGTCGCCGGTCTTCGCCGAGCGCTTCGCCGGCGCGCCGCTCAAGCGCATCGCGCTCTCCCTCGGATCCGGCACGGTGCGGGGCGAGGCGGTGATCACCCGCGACGGGATCGAGGGCGGCGCGGTCTACGCCCTGTCGCGGCCGATCCGCGAGGCGATCGAGGCCGGGGGCGAGGCGGTGGTCCGGCTCGACCTGAGGCCGGACCTCGACGCGGCGGCGCTGGCGCGCCGCCTCGCGGGCGCCCGGCCGAAGGAGTCCCGCGCCACGGTGCTGCGCAAGGCGGCGGGGTTGAGCCCGCCCGCGGCCGGCCTGCTGCGCGAGGCGGCGCGCGACCTGCCGGCCGACCCCGCCTCCCTCGCCGCCCTCGTCAAGGCGGTGCCGCTGCGGCTCACCGGCCTGCGGCCGATCGAGCGGGCGATCTCGAGCGCCGGCGGCGTCACCGCCGGGGCTCTCGACGACCGTTTCATGCTGCGAACGCGCCCCGGCACGTTCCTGGCCGGCGAGATGCTCGACTGGGAAGCGCCGACCGGCGGCTACCTGCTCCAGGCGAGCTTCGCCGGCGGCCGGGCGGCGGCGAAGGGGGCGCTGGCGTGGCTCGGGGAGCGGTGAGGGATCACAGCTTCGCGCAGAACCCGACCATGCCCGAGCTGTCCGGCGGGCACAGCGCCACCGCCTCGCCGCTCTCCCGGCGGGTGAAGTTCGGGTTGCCGCCGCGCAGGCAATAGGCCGACACGAAGGTCTCGCCCTCGTCGCAGACGAGCTCGCAATGCGGCTTGGCGCAGCCGTCGGTGCGCAGCATCCGGAACGGCAGGGCGGCGGTCGCCGCCGCCGTGGCGCCCGCCGATCCGGCCGGCCCCTGCGGCCCGGAGGGGCCCGCCTCGCCCTTCGCGCCGGGAGCACCCGGCTCGCCCCTCGGGCCGGCGTCGCCCTTCGGCCCCGCCTCGCCTCTCGGGCCCGCATCACCCTTGGGTCCCATCTCGCCCCTGGGGCCCGCATCCCCCTTCGGCCCGGCGAGCCCGGCCACACCCTGCGGCCCGGTCGGGCCCGGCTCGCCCTTCGGGCCCGGCGCGCCGGTGGCGCCGCAATTGGCGATCGCGATCTCCCGGGAGGCCTCGCCGGCCTTGAGGGTCGCGACGCAGTTCTGCGGCACGTAGGGCACCTTCAGGGTGAAGCGCCCGCGCTTGTCCGAGGTGACCGGGATGTCGTCGTCGAGGGTGACGACCACGCCGGCCTTGCCGACGCTGCCCGAGACGGTGAGGTCGCCGGCCTCGATCCGGGCGTCCCAGACCGTGATGGCCGGTTGTGCCGGTGTGGCGGCGCGCCCGCCCGCCGGCGCCGGCTGCGCGAGCCCCGCACCGGGCAGGACGGCCCAGGCGGACAGGGCAGCAGACAGGATCAACGCGGCGCGGGATGGACGCATCGTTCGGCCCCAAGGCGTGACGAAAATGGCCCCGCTCTCGCGGGCGCCGCACCTTGGGGCGCTGTCAAACTTCGGTCAACTGCGCAGATCGGGCTCCGATCCCGCGCTCAGGCCTCGTCGTCGAGCACGCCCTCGAGGGCGTAGTGGCGCACCGTGTGGCGGTTGGCGATCAGCTCGTCGACGCTCGGCTCGCCCTTCAGCGCCCGGGCGATGGCGAGCTTCGTCGCCTCGTAGTTGGTGCGGTAGAGGTCCTTGCGGTCGAGGTTCGGATCCTCGGGGCAGCGCGGGTCGAGCCAGATCATGATGATCATGCACAGCTCGTCGAGCCCGTCGCGGGGCAGGATGCCCTCGATGATGCAGTCGACGATGGCGTCGCCGGTGGCGGCCTGGACCACGCCGCCGAGGAGCTCGACGTACTCGGCGGTGTGGATCGTCGCCTTGGTGGTCATCATCGTGGCCGGGCGCACCAGCTGGTTGAGGTCGCGCACCACGAACATCCGGGTATGGCCCTGGACCTGCCCCATCATCGAGGCGAAGGCCTGGCCCACGGGCCCGCGCACCGAGCCGATCAGCACCTCGGGCATCGCGTCGGTATACTGGCCCTCGGCCGCCAGCACGGTGGCCTCGCCGGTGCGGAAGACGATCTCGCTCATGGTCCGATTCCTCAGGTTCGAGTCCCGGCGCGGGTCGACCACGGCACACGCCGCAGCGTCAACGGTGGCGAACCCATCGACCTGTCCGGAAATTGGTCTATAGGCCGAGGGTCGGGGCGTCCCGCCCCCGAAGAGACGAAGCGGACGGATGAGCGATCGCGACTGGACCCTGCGGGTGAGCCCGACCGAGGCGGGCGTGCGGCTCGAGCTGGACCTCGCCGATCTCGACGGCGCGCCGGTCACGGCGGCGATCGCCCTCGACCGGGCCGAGGCGCGCCGCTTCGCCCGGGCGATGCTGGCCGCCGCCGGCGACGCGGCCGAGCGCACCTTCCCGCACCCGCCGCTCGCCGACGAGGGCTGAGCGGTCAGTACCGGCCCGGCAGCCGCGGCACCTTGGTGCCGGGCTTCTCGATCGGCTCGGCGCAGGAATAGACGAACTCGGTCTGGAGGTCGGTGAACACCGTCTCGCCGACGATGGTGCAGGTGTCCCGCGCCGTCTCGCGCAGATAGGTCGTCGCCGCTTCCGAGAAGCGGCGCCGGCGCGTCAGCGCCGGGTCCTGGCCGGAGAGCCCGCAGCCGGTGAATTCCCGCAGGCCGTTCGAGACGATCAGGACCTTGCGCTGCTGGCGCTGGTCGTAGACCTCGTAGGGATCGTTGCAGCCGATCGTGACCACCTGCGGCGGCAGGCCGACATAGGTCTTCGAGATGTAGGAGAATTCGGTGCAGCCGGCCGTCGCCACGACGGCGCCCGCCACGGCGACGAGGGCGAGCCCCCCTGGTCCTGTCCGCATCCCCGATCCTTCCCGCATCCTTAAGCCCAGCTTTGAGCCGGGGCGGGCGCGGCGGTCAAGCCCGGGTCAGGGGGCAAGGTCTGCGGCTTCCCAGTCCTCCACCGCGAGACCAGGGACGCGGCGGAACTCTCGCAGATTATGCGTCACCAGCACCAAGCCTCGCTGAATGGCCTGTCCGGCGATCAGCACGTCGTAGGGACCGATCGGCGTACCGATAGCTACCAGAGACGCTCGCACTTCCCCAGCCCGGCGGGCATCGGAGGCGTCGAAAGGCAGGATCGGAAACCGCAAGGCATCGACGCGAGCAAGGGATCCTGCTCGATTCTGGCTACGGAACGCTCCATAGAAGAGTTCGTGGGCAACGATACTTGAGACAATAACATCTGTATCGTTCTGCTGATCGACCCGGGCCCAAAGCCCGGCATGCCCCTTCAACAGGCCGATCACGGCATTAGAGTCGAGGAGGTAAATCACGGAAAGACATCAGACATGTCGCTGTCCGGCAGCGGCGGCTGCTCAGCAACAGCCGCCGCGAAATCATCATCAACCGGGCCGACGAGAGCTTTCAGCCAAGCCCAGTTCCCCGGTATCGGCTCCAGAATCAATGCGTTGCCCTCGCGGCGCACCTGCACCGCCTCGCCTTCGAGGCACCATCCGTCCGGTAGCCGTACGGCCTGGGCGCCGTCGGTCCAGAACAGCTTCGCGATCTCGCCCATGCGCGCCTCCGGGGTTCCCGTCCAAGATGGAGCCGGACGAGGCCCGACGCAAGCGCATGCCGCAGCGGCAGGTCACCGCCGCGGCACCGTACGCCTGAGCCCGCGCCCCTACTCGGCCGCCGCGCGATACCGCGCCGTGTCGTAGTTCAGCACCGGGCCGAGCCAGCGCTCGACCTCGGCGACGTCCATCCCCTTGCGGGCAGCATAATCCTCGACCTGGTCGCGCTCGACCTTGGCGACGCCGAAGTAATGCGCGTCCGGATGGGCGAGGTAGAGGCCCGAGACCGAGGAGCCCGGCCACATCGCGTAGGATTCGGTGAGCTTGACGCCGATCCGCGGCTCGGCCTGGAGCAGGGAAAACAGCGTCGTCTTCTCGGTGTGGTCGGGCTGGGCCGGGTAGCCCGGGGCCGGGCGGATGCCGGCATAAGGCTCGGTGACGAGATCCGCCGGCGAGTAAGCCTCGTCCGCCGCGTAGGCCCAGAATTCCCGCCGCACCCGCTCGTGCATCCGCTCGGCGAAGGCCTCGGCGATGCGGTCGGCCAGCGCCTTGACCAGGATCGACCTGTAATCATCGTTCTGGCGCTCGAAGCGCTCGGCGATCCGCACCTCTTCGAGACCCGCCGTGACTACGAAGCCGCCGACATAGTCGGGCAGCCCGCTCTCCACCGGCGCCACGAAGTCCGACAGGCAGGTATTGGGCCGCCCGTCGCGCTTCGAGAGCTGCTGGCGCAGGCCGTGGAAGGTGGCGAGCGTCTCCGTCCGGCTCTCGCCGGTGAACAGCCGAATGTCGTCGCCGACCGCGTTGGCCGGCCAGAAGCCGATCACCGCCTTCGGGTTGAACCAGCGCTCCTCGACGATCTGGCGCAGCATGGCTTGCGCGTCCTCGAACAGGGCGCGGGCGGCCGGTCCCTGCTCGGGGTCGTCGAGGATCGCCGGATAGCGGCCCTTGAACTCGTAGGTCTGGAGAAACGGCGTCCAGTCGATGTAGGGGACGAGTTCCGCCACCTCGTAGCTGCGGAAGACGCGCGTCCCGGTGAAGGTCGGCTTGACCGGTGTGTAGGCCGACCAGTCGGCCTTGAAGGCGTTGGCGCGGGCACGCGCGAGGGGGAGGCGCTGCTTGTCGGCCTCTGAGCGGGCATGGGCCTCGGCGACGCGCTTGTACTCGGCCCGCACCGTCTCGATGGTCTGCCCCTTGGTGTCGGGCGAGAGCAGGTTCGAGACCACGCCGACGGCGCGGCTGGCATCGGTCACGTAGACCGCCTGGCCCTTGGCGTAGGCCGGGTGGATCTTTACCGCGGTGTGGACCCGGCTGGTCGTCGCCCCGCCGATGAGCAGCGGCACGTCGAAGCCCTCGCGCTCCATCTCGGCCGCGACGTGGACCATCTCGTCGAGCGACGGGGTGATGAGGCCCGACAGCCCGACGATGTCGACGTTCTCACGCCGCGCCGTATCCAGGATCTTCGCCGCCGGCACCATCACGCCGAGATCGATGATCTCGTAGTTGTTGCAGGCGAGCACGACGCCGACGATGTTCTTGCCGATGTCGTGGACGTCGCCCTTCACGGTCGCCATCAGCACCTTGCCGGCCGCCTGCCGGCCGCCGACGCCGCCATTGGCGGCCTTCTCCTCCTCCATGAACGGCATCAGGTAGGCCACGGCCTGCTTCATCACGCGGGCGGACTTCACCACCTGCGGCAGGAACATTTTTCCTGCGCCGAACAGGTCGCCGACCACGTTCATGCCGGCCATCAGCGGGCCCTCGATGACGTGGAGCGGACGCTCGGCCTTTGCCCGCGCCTCCTCGGTATCGGCCTCGATATACTCGGTGATGCCGTTGACGAGCGCATGCTCCAGGCGCTTCTCGACCGGCGCCTCGCGCCAGGCGAGGTCGGCGGTCTTGGCCTGCGCCTGTCCCCCTTCCTTGAAGCGAGCGGCGGCGTCGAGCAGGCGCTCGGTCGCGTCCTCGCGGCGGTTGAGGACGACGTCCTCGCACAAGTCGCGCAGCTCCGCCGGCAGTTCGTCGTAGACCGCGAGCTGGCCCGCGTTCACGATGCCCATGTCCATGCCGACCTTGATGGCGTGGTACAGGAACACCGCGTGCATCGCCTCGCGCACCGGCTCGTTGCCGCGGAAGGCGAAGGACAGGTTCGAGATGCCGCCCGAGATATGGGCGTGGGGCAGCGTCTCGCGGATGATCCGGGCCGCCTCGATGAAGGCGACGCCGTAGCCGTCATGCTCCTCGATGCCCGTCGCCACCGCGAAGACGTTGGGATCGAAGATGATGTCCTCAGGGGGAAAGCCGACCTTTTCGGTCAGCACCTTGTAGGCGCGGGTGCAGATCGCGACCTTGCGCTCGAGCGAATCCGCCTGGCCCTGCTCGTCGAAGGCCATCACCACCACGGCGGCGCCGTAGGAGCGGCAGATCTTGGCCTCGTGGATGAACTTCTCCTCCCCCTCCTTGAGGGAGATCGAGTTCACGATCGCCTTGCCCTGCACGCATTTCAGGCCGGCCTCGATGACCGGGAACTTCGACGAGTCGATCATCACCGGCACCCGGGCGATGTCGGGCTCGGCGGCGACGAGGTTCAGGAACTCGACCATCGCCTTCTGCGAATCGAGCAGGCCCTCGTCCATGTTGACGTCGATGATCTGGGCGCCGGCCGCGACCTGGTCGCGGGCGACATCCAGGGCGGCGGCGTAGTCGCCGTTGGTGACGAGCTTGCGGAAGCGCGCCGAGCCGGTGACGTTGGTGCGCTCGCCGACGTTCACGAACGGGATCTCGGGCGTCAGCGTGAAGGGCTCGAGGCCCGACAGCCGCATCAGCGGCTTCACGGTCGGCACCCGGCGCGGCGCCTTGCCGGCCACCGCCCCGGCGATGGCCCGGATGTGGTCCGGCGTGGTGCCGCAGCAGCCGCCGACCATGTTGACGAGGCCGCTCTCGGCGAACTCGCCGACGAGCTTGGCCATCGCCTCCGGGCTCTCGTCGTAGAGGCCGAACTCGTTCGGCAGGCCGGCATTGGGGTAGGCGCAGACCAGCGTGTCGCAGGTGCGCGAGAGCTCGTCGATATGGGCGCGCATCTCGCGGGCGCCGAGCGCGCAATTGAGGCCGAAGGTGAGCGGATCGGCGTGGCGCAACGAGTGCCAGAAGGCGGTGGGGGTCTGGCCCGACAGGGTGCGGCCCGAGAGATCCGTGATGGTGCCCGAGATCATGATCGGCAGCCGGGTGCCGGTCTCCTCGAAGACCTGCCAGGCCGCCGCCACCGCCGCCTTGGCGTTCAGCGTGTCGAAGACCGTCTCGATCAGGATCAGCTCGGCGCCGCCGGCGATCAGGCCGCGCACCTGCTCGGCATAGGCCTCGCGGACCTGATCGAAGGTGACGGCGCGGTAGCCCGGATTGTTGACGTCCGGCGAGATCGACAGGGTGCGGTTCGTCGGGCCGATGGCGCCGGCGACGAAGCGGCGGCGCCCGTCCTGCTTCTCGGCGAGAACCGCCGCCTCGCGGGCGAGCCGCGCGCCCTGCGCGTTCAGCTCGTGGATCACCGATTCCATGCCGTAATCGGCTTGGGCGATCGTGGTGCCCGAGAAGGTGTTGGTCTCGACGACGTCGGCGCCGGCGAGGAAGTAGTCGAGGTGGATCTGCCGGATCGCGTCGGGCTGAGTGAGGATCAGGAGGTCGTTGTTGCCCTTCTGGTCGTGGGCGTGGTCGCGGAAGAGGTCGCTGCGGAAATCGGCCTCGGTCAGGCCGAGGCGCTGGATCACCGTGCCCATCGCCCCGTCGAGGACGAGGATCTTCTCCGCCGCGCGCCGGCGCAGGGCGGTCAGGATGTCGGCACCGTCGGCGGGGCGGAAATCGGTCATCGGGGTGGGGTTTCCAGCGGGTCGATCGAGGTATGGAATCGGTCCGGGCCGCGTCATGCGGCCCGGACGAACGTCAGCGATGTCGAGACATCGGGGTATCAGGCCGCCGCCTTCTCCGCCGCAGGCGACGCCGCGCGCAAGCCCAAGAGGTGGCAGATCGCGTAGACGAGGTCGGCGCGGTTCATGGTGTAGAAGTGGAAGTCGGTGACGCCGCGGTCGACGAGGTCCAGCACCTGCTCGGCGGCGACCGCCGCGGCCACCAGCTTGCGGGTGGCGACGTCGTCGTCCAGCCCCTCGAAGCGGGCGGCGAGCCAGTCCGGAACCGAGGCGCCGGTGCGGCGGGCGAAGTTGGCGGCCTGCTTGAAGTTCTGCACCGGCAGGATGCCCGGGATGATCGGGATGTCGATGCCGCGCGCCTGCACCCGGTCGAGGTAGCGGAAGAACAGGTCGTTGTCGAAGAAGAACTGGGTGATGGCGCGGTCGGCGCCGCAATCGACCTTGGCCTTCAGCGCGTCGAGGTCCTGGTCGAGGGAGCCGGCCTCGGGGTGGCGCTCCGGATAGGCCGAGACCGAGACCTCGAAGTCGCCGATGCGCTTGATGCCGGCGACGAGGTCGCAGGAGCGCTCGTAGCCGCCCGGATGCGCCGTGTAGGCGGTACCGACGCCCTCCGCCGGGTCGCCGCGCAGGGCCACGATGTGGCGCACGCCGGCCTCGTGATAGGCGCGCACCACCTCGTCGACCTCACCCCTGGTGGCCGCCACGCAGGTGAGATGGGCGGCGGGCTTCAGGTCGGTCTCGCGGACGAGGCGCGACACGGTGTTGTGGGTGCGCTCGCGGGTCGAGCCGCCGGCGCCGTAGGTCACCGAAACGAAGCTCGGGCCGAGCGGCGCGAGACGCTCGATCGACGACCACAGGGTCGCCTCCATCTCGGCGGTCTTCGGCGGGAAGAACTCGAACGAAACGCGGATCGGGCGGCGGCTGTCGCGGCTCGGGCGGAAGGCGGTGGGGTACATCGGCGGCCTCGGCGAACGGATGAGGGCGGATCTTCAGGCGACGGCGCGGTCGGGCAGGCCGGCGGCGGATTCGGGGTGATGGGCAAGCCAGAGCGTGACGGTGAGCTGGTGCTCCGCGCCCCCCGAAGGCGCGAGGTGGCGCAGCCGCACGTCGGTCAGGCCGGCCTCGGAGAGCCAGCCGGCGACCTGCTCGGGCGCGAAGCCGAGGCGGCGATGCGCCTCGTCCGCGCGCAGGAATTCCAGGCTGTGGGGGGCGAAATCGACCACCAGCAGGCGGCCGCCCGGGGCGACGAGGCGCGCGGCCTCGCGCAGGGCCCGGGCCGGGTCGTCGAGATAGTGCAGCACCTGGTGGATCAGCACGAGGTCGAAGCTCGCCCGGCCGAAGGGCGGGGCATGGATGTCGCCCTGGCGCAGGTCGATCCGGGTCAGGCCCTGGCGCTCCAGGTTGGCGCGGGCGACCGACAGCATGGCGTGGTTGGCATCCAGCCCGGTCGCCCGGGCGGCGCGCGGCGCCAGGAGGCCGAGCATCCGCCCGGTGCCGGTGCCGAGATCGACGAGGCTGCCGATCGGGCCGGAGCCGAGCGCCTCGAGCACCGCCGCCTCGACGGTGGCCTCCGGCACGTGGAGCGAGCGCACCCGGTCCCATTGCGGCGCCAGCCGGGCGAAGAAGCTCTGGGCGGCCTCCGCGCGCTGAGCCCGCACCGCCTGGAGCCGGGCCCGGTCCTCGGAGAGCGGCGGCTCCCCGGCATCGAGGGCGGCGACGAGCGGCGCCACCAGCCCGACCGCGCCCTCGCGCAGGCGGAAGAACGCCCACGCACCCTCGCGGTGGCGAACCACCAGCCCGGCCTCGACCAGGAGCTTGAGGTGGCGGGAAATCCGCGGCTGCGACTGGCCCAGGATGTCGGTGAGATCGGAAACCGACAATTCGCCCTCGCCGAGCAGCACCAGGATGCGCAGGCGCGTCTCCTCCGCGGCGGCCCGCAGCACGCCCAGGGCGTCGACGAAGGGGACGGTGGCGGTCATACCGAGGGGCTCCTCGCCTCCGATGCGAAACATAAAGATATCTTTATGTGAGGAGTGCCGACGGTGCAAGCGGCGTTTACGCGGGCGGGATCGTGGCGGGGAGGGGTGAATCGCACGCAATCACGGAGGTGAGAGCTACGCCGGTTCAGGGCAGAGCGGTCCGAGAAAAGGACAAAGCGCGGGTACTCCCCCTCTCCCCGCGGGCGGGGAGAGGCCTTCGCCCCCCTTGCCGGGGGCGAAGGTAGCGCGAAGCGCGAGGGTGAGGAGGTACTTCCGGAGGAGCCTCACTCGTTGAGACCCCCTCACCCTCGCTCCGGCTTTCGCCTCCGCTCACTTCATCGACAACAAGGTCGATGAAGTCCTCTCCCCGCCCGCGGGGAGAGGGGGAGTACCAGCGCCCATTCTTTTCCCGAAACCCCGCGTTGACCGTACCCGGGCGCCTCCGGTATGTTCTCTCTTCGTTCGGGCCGCCCGCCCGTCCAGGAGCGTCCCGCTGCCATGGCGCAGGCCACCTCCCCCGGCTCGTCGTCCCGTCCGGATTCCCGCGGCAAGACGCTGTTCTTCTTCGAGAAACCCTCGGCGATGCGCCAGGTGCAGCGGTTCTTCCGCTCGGCCAGCACGGTCTGCGTCGCGGCGGAGGGGCATCTGCTGGAGGTGGCGGAGCCCGGGGAGATCCGGCCGGACTGGAAGCCCTGGCGCTTCGACGCGCTGCCGATCGCCATGGAGCGCCTGCCGGTCGCCCCCGGCCACGGCCGCTCGGGCCAGTCGCATGCCCCGAAGATCGCGGCGATCCGCCAGGCGCTGAGCGGCGTCGAGCGGGTCATCATCGCTACCGATCCGGGCCGCGAGGGCTCGATGATCGCCTGGGAGGTGCTGGAGCATCTCGGCTGGCGCGGCCGGGTCGACCGGCTTCGGCTCGGGGCGCTGGACGAGATCTCGATCCGCCGCGCCTTCGGGCTGCTGGCCCGTGAGGACGATTCCGGCGAGCGCGACTACGCGGCCTATCTCGAGGCCCTGTGCCGGCAATACGAGGACTGGCATCTCGGCCTCAACGGTACCCGGGCGGTGTCGTTGCGCCTGCGCCCGCCGGCCTTCCGCGAGCCGTGGCGCTTCGGCGGCGTGCAGACCCCGACGCTGGCGATCCTCGCCGATCTCGAGGAGCGCATCCGCACCTTCGTGCCGCGCGACTTCTACAAGATCGCCCTGCCGGTCACGATCGAGAGCGGCGCGAGCCTGACGCTCTGGCACGCGCCGAAGGAGAAGATCTTCGACATACAGGACGCCGAGGCGATCCGCGACGCGGCGACGGGCTGGGCCGGCCCGCTCGCGGTGATGCAGAAGGACGTGCGGCGGACGCCCCCGAAGCTGCATTCCAAGGACACCCTGGCGCGCGCCTGCGCCAAGCGCTTCGGCTGGGACCCGCAGGTGACGGCGCGCCATGCCCAGGCGCTCTACGACAAGGGGTACCTCACCTATCCCCGCACCGAATCGATCCACCTGCCGGAGTCGCAAGGAAAGGACGCCGCCGCGGTGATCGCCGCGATCGCAACCGCCGACACGACCATCGCGGCGCATGCGCCCGACACCCCGCAGATCCGCCGCGGGCCGAGGGGCCACTACGTCAAGGATCCGGGCGAGCACCACGCCATCGTCCCCTTGCGCAAGGTGCCGGGGCCGGGCGACGTGGCGCCCGAGGCGTTGCGGCTGTGGCTGCTCGTCGCCAAGACCTTCCTCGCCGCCCACATGGCCGACGGGATCGACGCCCGCACCACGGTGACGGCCGATATCGCGACCCCGCTCGGCCAGAAGCGCTTCGCCATCACCGGCAGCGTGGTGAAGGTGCCGGGCTGGCGCGCCCTCTACGGCACCGAGGCCGACGAGGACGAGGTCGTGCCCGGCAAGGCCAAGGCCGACGACGAGCCGACGACCGGGCGCCTGCCGGCGGTCCGCGACGGCGAGGCCGGCACCGGCGGCGAGCCGGTGATCGAGACCGCCCGGACCGAGCCGCCGCGGCGCATCACCCGGGGCGAGCTGCCGGTGGTGATGGGCCGGCTGATCGACCAGATCGAGGATCCGGCGCTGAAGCGGGCGCTGGAGAACCCCGCCAACCCGACCGAGCCGAAGGGTCTCGGCACCGCCGCGACCCGCGACGCGGTGCTGCCGAAGCTGATGAAGAGCCACTACGTCACGCTGTTGAAGGGCAAGGACCCGGCGATCGCCGTGACGGAGGTCGGCCTCGCCTTCGTCGCCGCGGTGCGCCGGGTGTTCCCAGCCTACGGCGATCCGGTCGGGCGGGCGGTGTTCGAATCGGAGCTCGCCGAGATCGGCCGGGCGACGACGAAGGCGGAGGCGTTACGCCGGGCCGAGGCGTTTCGCCAGCGCACCCGCGAGCGGGTCGAGGCGCTGATCGGCGCGGTGTCGGGGGTCGAGCGTCTGGAGGTGGATGCCGAGGCGCCGTCCCGCGGCGGCGGCCGCGCGCCGACCGCCGCGATGGTGTCGTTCGCCAAGTCGCTGGCGGCCCGCAAGGGAATCCCCCTCCCGCCGGAGGCGACGCGCGAGGCCGGCGCCTGCCGGGTCTTCCTCAACACCCATGCCGGACCGAAGGCGGCCCCGGCGGGCGAGGGCAAAGCCCGCCCGCCGACCCCGGCGATGCTCCGCTTCGCCGCCTCGCTCGCCCGCGAGAAGCGCCTGGAGGCGCTGCCGCCCGAGATCGAGACCGACTTCGCCGCCTGCCGCGCCTTCCTCGACGCCCATGCGGGCGGCGAGGCCAAGGCGGGCAAGGCGCCCCCCGCCCGCGAGACGCCCGCGAAGAAGGCCCGCCGCCCCCGCGCGGCCGCGAGCCCGGGCCGCGCGCCGCGCCGCCGCCGCGCCGCCGGGGCGTGAGGCCGGTGCCGGCAAACAATCGCCCGCGCGCCCGCATGAGACGGCTGGACAGGCGAACCGAGCGTCTCTATACCGCCGCTCAACGCCGCTGCCCCACGCAGCCGGCGGGCCCGGGTAGCTCAGTTGGTAGAGCATGCGACTGAAAATCGCAGTGTCGGCGGTTCGACTCCGTCCCCGGGCACCACTTCCTTATCGTCGGTAAGGGTGGTGCCGTCCTTCGAGGGGGACGATCTCTGGCGCTTGGACCGTCGCCTTGCGCGGCCGGTGCGCCCGGGTAGCTCAGTTGGTAGAGCATGCGACTGAAAATCGCAGTGTCGGCGGTTCGACTCCGTCCCCGGGCACCATTTCTCTTCATTCCTCAAACGACGATTTGTTGCCGGCACGCGAGCTGAACCAGCTTGTCCGAGAGGCCGTCTCGACGTGCCGGAGAGGAAGAGGGCTCGACGTCGCATCCGCGGCGAGCACCAGTCGGTCATCCCCCCGCATCATCCTGAACCGTCGGCGTCCATGCATCCCAGGCACCGCTGCGCGGCCCTGGGATGACCGAGAAACTCCCGTTCCGTCAGCGCACCCGATCAGGCCTTGGCGGTGCGCACCGACCCCTTTGCCGCCGGCCCTTTGCCGCCGGAGACGGTCCGGTTCTGCCACAGGTTGAGCGGCACGATCAGGATCACCGTGGCGAACACCCACCAGGCCGGCCGCACGTCGTCGGTGAAGTCGAGATTTGCGGACAGGACCGCCGTGGCCGGCACGTTGGTGGCGAGGGCATACCACAGGGCCTCCACCGCCGCGGTCGCGAGCCCGGCCGCCACGCTCAACCCCAGGAGCGGCAGCGGCGCCGTCGGCACCTTGAGCCGGTGCATCAGCCGCCAGCCCATCAGGGCCAGGAACAGCCCGCTCCAGTAGACCGGGTTCGAGACGTCGATCTTCGACTGGATGAAGAAGTGCAGCAGCGCCAGGGCGGTGAGCGGGTAGACCAGCCGGTGCAGCCGCGGCCAGGCCTTGCCGAGGCGCCGGATCATCCCGTCGGTCGAGGTGACGCCGAGCACGACGAGGCCGAGCAGGGCGGCAAAGCCGATCGTGAGGTAGATGCGGAACGCGATCTCGCTCGCCACCCGGGCGAGGTCGAACTTCTGGTCGGCGATGTACAGGGTGAAGTGGAAGACCGCGTAGGCGAGCGCGGTGAGCCCCAGCATCCGCCGCACCAGGATGAGCTTCGGCGCGTTGGCGATGCGCCGCATCGGCGTGACCGCGAGCGAGACGATCAGGAACCGCACCGACCAGTCGCCCATGGCGTGCAGGTAGGCGGTGAGCGGCTTCGCGCCGAGCCGGTCGAGGGCGTAGGCCCCGGTGAACCACAGGCCGGGCGCCAGGGCGAGGAGGAAGACCGCGAGCTTGAACCGCGACAGGCGGCCGGCCCGGTCGAGCCACGGCCAGGCAATCCGAGCGGAGACGGCGCGAGACGGAGCGGGCGGAGGAGCGGCGATCCGGGGGTGGACGGTCATACGGGACCTGAATGCGATGCGGAATGCGCCACAGATAAGCCGCGAGCTGGGGTTTGACCCGGGCCGCCGACCACACGATGGCGTGAGAGGCCTTCGCGAGCGCGAAAGCCCGCCCCGTGAGGAGACAAGCCGTGTCCCGTACAGCCCTCGCCGCCCTCCTGCTCCTGACACCCGTCGCGGCCCACGCCGCCTGCACCGCGCCGATGCCGCCGCCGGCGAGCGAGAAGCCGGTGAAGCCCGCCCTGCCGCAGAAACCCGCCTGCCTCGACGCCAAGGGCGGCTGCCCGGGCTGGGAGGCCTACACCTACAACGACGGGATCAAGGCCTACAACGCGCAGCTCGGCCCCTACCGCACCGGTGCCGAGGCCTACGCCCGCAAGCTCAAGGCCTACGCCGACGGCAGCGTCGCCTACGCCAATTGCGAGATGCAGTCGCTGCAGTGACGGGGGCGTGGCAGGCTTGTCCCGTGGCAGGCTCAGTCCATGGCTGGCCCGCCCCGATCCCGGATGGATCCCGACGCGGTCGAGGCGCCGCCGCCGGCGATCGCGGCAGAGGATCTCTTCGGCGAACAGTGAGCGGCGTGCTACGATGCCGGGGCAAGGAGCCATCGGCAGGTTCGACGCGATGAAGCCGTTTCCGCAGACCCGCATGACCGTCGACGAGTACCTGGCCTGGAGCGAGACCAATCCGGGACGGTACGAACTCGTGCGCGGTGAGGTTTACGAGATGACGCCACAACGCCTGCTGCACGCGGAGGTCAAGGCCGCCGTCTACACGGCGCTGCGGCGCGGCATCCGTGCGGCCGGCCTTCCCTGCTGGGCAATCCCCGATGGAATGACGGTGCGCGTGGACGCCCGCACGGCCTACGAGCCGGATGCCCTTGTCTATTGCGGACCGCGCCGGGACCCCAAGTCCGTCGAAGTGCCGGATCCGGTCATCGTCGTCGAAGTTTCGTCGCCGAGCACCCGCCGGACGGATTCGAGCGAGAAGCTCACCGGCTACTTCCGGGTCCCGAGCATCCGGCACTACCTGATGGTCGATCCAGACCGGCGCATGGTCGTCCATCACCGCCGCGCAGGCAGCGAGATCGAGACCACCCTCCTGCAGGACGGCACCCTGGTCCTCGACCCGCCGGGCCTCGAACTCCCTGTCGCCGCCCTGTTCGAGGAGCCGTGAGCTCCCGCGCTTGACCCTCCCGACCGCGGATGCGACAGGCGCTCCAACACCTTGCGCGCGAGCCCCTGCATGACCGCTCCCCTCGATCTCCTCGTCCTCGGCAACGCCATCGTCGACGTGATGGCCCGCACCGACGAGGCCTTCCTGGTGCGCGAGGGCGTGCACAAGGGCGCGATGCAGCTCATCGACGAGGCCCGGGCCGAGCACCTGTTTCAGGTGATGGGCCCCGCCACGATCATCTCGGGCGGCTCGGGCGCCAACACGGCGGTGGGCGCCGCCCTCCTCGGCGCGCGGGCCGGCTTCGTCGGCAAGGTGCGCGACGACGAGCTCGGCCGGCTGTTCTCCCACGACCTCAACGCCACCGGCGTGCGCTTCGACGTCGCCCCGGCGAGCGAGGGCCCGGCCACGGCGCGCTGCTTCGTGCTGGTGACGCCGGACGGCGAGCGGACCATGAACACCTATCTGGGCGCCTGCCAGGGCCTTTCGGCCTCGGACGTGGACGAGGAGACGGTGCGGAGCGCGCGCCACGTCTACCTCGAGGGCTACCTGTGGGACCCGCCGGCCGCCAAGGAGGCGTTCCGCAAGGCGGCGCAGATCGCGCACGATGCCGGCAACAAGGTCGCGCTGACCCTGTCGGACGCCTTCTGCGTCGACCGCTACCGCGACGAGTTCCTGGGGCTCATCCGCGACGGCAGCCTCGACATCCTGTTCGCCAACATCCACGAGCTGAAGAGCCTGTACCAGACCGCCGATGCCGACACGGCCCTGGCGGCGCTGCGCCAGGAGACGGGGCTCCTCGGGATCGTCACCCGCTCGGAAGAGGGCGCCCTGGTGGTCTCGGGCGACGAGACCCGGTCGGTGCCGGCCTCGCCGGTGCGCGCGGTGGTCGACACCACCGGCGCCGGCGACCTGTTCGCGGCGGGCTTCCTCGCCGGCCTCGCCCGCGGCCTCGACCACGCCGATTGCGCCCGCCTCGGCGCGGTCGCGGCGGCCGAGGTGATCTCGCATCTCGGCGCCCGGCCGCAAGGAGACCTCAAGGCGCTGGCCGAGCAGTCGGGGCTGTAGGCAGCCCCTGGCTGCGGGCGCTTCCGTCAGAGCTTGACCGATGCTAAGCCGGCTTCGCAACGGTGGTTGCCGGTCTTGCGAAGACAGGCTGCGGCGCACCGGGACGCGAGCGTCGCACGTCCGTCACGGGCGTGCGGCACGGCAGTCAAGAAACCATCCGCCAGGGAGCGGCCCCTTTGGTCGAGAACCGCCGCTTCGGCAACCTGATCCCGCATCTCGTGCTCTGCCTCGGGGTCGGCGTCGTCGTCTTCCCGGTCTACCTCGCGCTGATCGGCTCGACCCACGACGCCGCTACCATCGCCAACGGCCAGATGCCGCTCTGGCCCGGCACCCACGGGCTCGAGACCTACCGGCGGGCGCTGACCGAATCCGGCATGGCCGGCGCGCCGGTCGGGCTGATGCTCCTCAACAGCACGATCACGGCGCTCGCCATCGCGCTGGGCAAGATCTCGATCTCGCTGCTCTCGGCCTACGCGCTGATCTACTTCAAGTTTCCGTTCCGGCAGACCGCGTTCTGGGCGATCTTCGTCACCCTGATGCTGCCGGTCGAGGTCCGCATCTACCCGACCTACAAGGTCGCAGCCGATCTCGGCCTTCTCGACACCTATGCGGGCCTCGCCCTGCCGCTGATCGCCTCGGCGACGGCGACGCTGCTGTTCCGCCAGTTCTTCCTCACGGTGCCGAACGAGCTCGTCGAGGCCTCCCGCATCGACGGGGCCGGGCCGGTGCGGTTCTTCCTCGACACCCTGCTGCCGCTCTCGCGCACCACGATGGCGGCCCTGTTCGTGATCCAGTTCCTGTACGGCTGGAACCAGTATCTCTGGCCGCTCCTCGTCACCACCCGCGACGACATGCAGACGGTGGTGATCGGCCTGCGCAAGATGACCTCGATCACCGACCAGCTCACCGAGTGGCAGATCGTCATGGCGACCGCCGTCCTGGCGATGCTGCCGCCGGTCGTCGTGGTGTTCGCGATGCAGAAGCTGTTCGTGCGCGGCCTGGTGGAGACCGAGAAGTGACCTCTTTCCGTACGATCGGATGCGTCTGATGGCCGGCCTCGCCCTCGACTCCTTGCGCAAGACCTATTCCGGCGGCGTCGACGCGGTGCGCGGCGTCTCGCTCGAGGTGCCGGACGGCGCCTTCTGTGTCCTCGTCGGCCCCTCTGGCTGCGGCAAGTCCACCGTGCTGCGCATGATCGCCGGCCTCGAGACCGTGACCTCGGGGGCGATCACCATCGGCGACCGCACCGTCAACGACGTCGAGCCGGCCGACCGCGATATCGCGATGGTGTTCCAGAACTACGCGCTCTATCCCCACATGCGCGTCTACGACAACCTCGCCTACGGGTTGCGCAACCGCGGCACGCCGAAGGGCGAGATCGAGACCCGGGTGAGGGAAGCGGCGCGGCTCCTCGGCCTCGAGGCGATGCTGACGCGCTACCCGCGCCAGCTCTCGGGCGGCCAGCGCCAGCGCGTCGCCATGGGGCGGGCGATCGTGCGCAAGCCGCAGGTGTTCCTGTTTGACGAGCCGCTGTCGAACCTCGACGCCAAGCTCCGGGTGCAGATGCGGGTCGAGATCCGCCGCCTGCAGCGCCAGCTCGGCGTCACCACGGTCTACGTCACCCACGACCAGGTCGAGGCGATGACCATGGCCGACCGGCTGGTGGTGATGAACGGCGGGGAGATCGAGCAGGTCGGCACCCCGATCGAAATCTACCGCCGCCCGGCCACCCGCTACGTCGCGACCTTCATGGGCTCGCCGCCGATGAACATTCTCCCGGCCGAGGCCGTGGCCGGCGGCGTGCGGATCGACGGGACGGTGATCCCGGCGGCCGGCCTCGTCCCCGGCACCGCGGTCGAGGCCGGCATCCGGCCCGAGGACCTGCGGATCGCCGAGGACGGCCTGCCGTTCCGCATCGCCTTCGTGGAGGAGCTCGGCGCCACCCGCCTGCTGCACGGGCCGCTCGCCGGCACCGACGTGGCGGTGCAGGTGCCGGCGGGCTCGGGCCCGCAGGAGGGCGACACGGTGCGGCTCGGGATCGACGGACGGAGCCTGCACCTGTTCGACCCCGCCACCGGGCGGCGGCTGGCGCAGGGCTGACCGGAGCGGGCATGCGTTCCCGCCGGCCAAGCCGCGGTCTATGCAGGCGGCACGGGGTCCCGGATGGTGGGATCTGACGCGCCATCCCGCGAACGGGAGGCGCCGGGTTGGGAGGTCCGTTCTTCGTGCATAAGCCCCTCGCCGGCATCAAGGTGCTCGAGCTCGCCCGCATCCTGGCCGGTCCCTGGATCGGCCAGCTCCTGGCGGATCTCGGCGCCGACGTGGTCAAGGTCGAGCGCCCGGTCGTCGGCGACGACACCCGCTCCTGGGGCCCGCCCTTCGTCGCGGGCGCGGACGGCGCGACGCTCTCCGCCTCGTATTTCCACTCGACGAATCGCGGCAAGCGCTCGGTCGCGGCCGATTTCGAGACCGCGGAAGGTCAGGCGGTGGTGCGCAAGCTCGCGGCCCATGCCGACGTGGTGATCGAGAACTTCAAGGTCGGGGGCCTGAAGAAGTACGGGCTCGACCACGAGGCCTTGAGCGCCCTCAACCCGCGGCTCGTCACCTGCTCGGTCACCGGCTTCGGCCAGGACGGCCCCTACGCGCCGCGCGCCGGCTACGACTTCATGATCCAGGGCCTCGGCGGGATCATGTCGCTCACCGGCGAGCCCGAGGGCGAGCCGGTCAAGACCGCGGTCGCCTTCGCGGACGTGTTCACCGGCGTCTACGGCACCGTGGCGATCCTCGCCGCCCTCCAGGGCCGGCACGCCACCGGCAAGGGCTGCCACATCGACATGGCGCTCCTCGACACGCAGGTCTCGGTGCTCGGCAACCAGGCGCTGGTCTATCTCGTCTCCGGGATGCTGCCGCCCCGGATGGGCAACGAGCATACCAGCATCGTGCCCTACCAGGTCTTCCCGACCGCGGACGGCCACATCATCGTCGCCTGCGGCAACGACGGGCAGTTCCAGAAGTTCTGCGGCGTCCTCGGCACGACCTGGCACCTCGATCCGGACTACGCGACCAATCCGGGCCGGGTGACGCGCCGCGACGTGCTGATCCCGCTTATCGCGGCCGAGACGAGCCGCCACAGCAAGGCCGATCTCCTCGCCCGCCTCGGCGCCGTCAACGTGCCGGTCGGCCCGATCAACGACCTCGCGGAGGTTTTCTCCGACCCGCAGGTGGTCCATCGCGGGATGCGCCTCGATCTGGCCGATCCGCGCGCGAAGGGCGGCACGATCCCGAGCGTGCGCTCGCCGATCGTCATCGACGGCGTGCCGATGGCGGCCGAGACCGCCTCGCCGCAGGTGGGGGATCATACGCAGAGCGTGCTGGCGGATCCGGCCTGGGGCGGGTGACGGCCGTCGCCGGTGCAGGCTGCGCGAGCCAAGACCCCCGCGGACTGCTATATTGCTCGGTACGAGCCTTCCGGAAAACGCCCGAACTCCATGACCTCGATCGCGTTCGACACGCTCAAATTCGCCCGGACGTTGCGCGACCGGGCGAAGATGTCTCCCGAGCAGGCGGAAGGTCTGTCCGACGCTCTTCTCGAAGCGATCCAGGGCGATATTCCGACGAAAGCGGATCTCAAGGACGTCGAGGCGAGCATCGACGCATTGCGGGTCGGCACGAAGTCGGACATCGAAAGCGTCAAAGCCAGTATCGAAGGCCTCAAGGCCAGCGTCGACACGCTGCGGACCAGCACGAAATCGGATATCGACGGCGTCAAGACCAGCGTCGATGCGCTGCGGGCCAGCACGAAATCGGACATCGACGGCGTCAAGGCCAGCGTCGATGCGCTGCGGGCCAGCACGAAATCGGATATCGACGGCGTCAAGGCCAGCGTCGATGCGCTGCGGGCCAGCACGAAATCGGATATCGACGGCGTCAAGGCGAGCCAGCGGGAAACCGAGCTGCGTCTGGAAGCGCGCATCGAATCGACGAAGAGCGACATCATCAAATGGGTCGCCGGACTGATCGGTTTTCAGACACTCGCGATCATCGGCGCCGTCATCGCGCTGGCACGGATTCTCAAACCGTGAGGTGTGAGGTCGGCCGACGATGCATGATCATGGCGAGCCGATTCCGTCCGTTTCTTGCGTGGACTGGTCCGCTTTCGAATACCCGAGAGAAGCAACTCAAGACCGTCGCTCGACAGAGGACACACCCATGACCGACGCCCCCCGCCCCCGCACCGGCGGGCAGATCCTGGTGGACCAGCTCGCCCGTCACGGCGTCGGCGACATCTTCTGCGTCCCCGGCGAGAGCTACCTCGCGGTGCTCGACGCGCTGCACGACGCGCAGATCCGCCTCACCGTCTGCCGGCAGGAGGGCGGCGCCGCCATGATGGCGGAGGCGCACGGCAAGCTGACGGGGAAGCCCGGCATCTGCTTCGTCACCCGCGGCCCCGGTGCGACCAACGCCTCGCCCGGCCTGCACATCGCGAAGCAGGATTCGACCCCGATGATCCTGTTCGTCGGCCAGATCGACCGGGCGGCGCGGGAGCGCGAGGCGTTCCAGGAGCTCGATTACCGGGCGGTCTTCGGCACCATCGCCAAGTGGGTGACGGAGATCGACAGCGCCGACCGTCTCCCCGAGCTGATCGCCCGCGCCTTCCACGTCGCCACCGCCGGCCGGCCCGGCCCGGTGGTGATCGCGCTGCCCGAGGACATGCTGGTCGAGACCGCGACGGTGGCGGACGCCCCCGCCTTCACCCCGGTCGAGACCCATCCGGCCCTGTCCCAGATGGTCGCGCTGCAGACCATGCTGGCGAAAGCCGAGAAACCCTTCGCGATCCTCGGCGGCAGCCGCTGGTCGGCGGAAGCCGTGCGGCGCTTCGCGCGCTTCGCCGACCTGTTCTCGCTCCCCGTCGCCTGCTCGTTCCGGCGCCAGGGCCATTTCCCGGCGGACCACCGCTGCTACGCCGGCGATCTCGGCCTCGGCGTCAACCCGAAGCTGCTCGCCCGGATCAAGGAGGCCGACCTGCTCCTCGTCGTCGGCGGGCGGCTGTCGGAGATCCCGTCGCAGGGCTACACGCTCCTCGACATTCCAGGCCCCCGCCAGCACCTCGTCCACGTCCATCCGGACCCGGAGGAGCTGGGACGGGTCTACAGCCCGGCGCTCGCCATCAACGCCAGCCCGACCGCCTTCGCGGCGGCGATTGAGACGGTGCAGCCGCCCCGCGCCCTGCCCTGGGCCGCCGGCACCGAGGCGCTGCACGCCGACTACCTCGCCTGGAGCGATCCGGCCCGGATCACCACGCCGGGCACGCTCCAGATGGGCGGCGTGATGACCCACCTGCGCGAGGCGCTGCCGGCGGACGCGATCCTGTGCAACGGCGCGGGCAACTTCGCCACCTGGGTGCACCGGTTCTGGCCGTTCCGCGCCCATGACGGCCAGCTCGCCCCGACCTCGGGCTCGATGGGCTACGGCGTGCCGGCGGCCATCGGCGCCAAGCGCCTGCTGCCGGAGCGCACCGTCGTCGTGGTGTCGGGCGACGGCGACTTCCTGATGAACGGGCAGGAATTCGCCACCGCCGTGCAGTACGGGCTGCCGGTAATCGTCATCCTGGTCGATAACGGCATGTACGGCACGATCCGGATGCACCAGGAGCGCGAATATCCCGGCCGCGTCTCCGGTACCGCGCTCAAGAACCCCGACTTCGCCGCCTACGCCACCGCTTTCGGCGGCTACGGCGAGCGGGTCGAGCGGACCGAGGACTTCCCGGCGGCGCTGACGCGGGCGATCGCGTCGGGCCTGCCGGCGATCCTGCACTGCCCGATCGACCCCGAGGCGATCACGCCGACGACGACGATCCAGGCGCTGCGGGACCGCAAGCGGTCGTAATCCTCCGAGGCGGCTGTTCCGACGACCCTCGACAGTCCCGCCATCCTCCGCGTCATCCCGGGGCCGCGCAGCCGAGCCCGGGATGACCCCGAGCGCTTCAATTCCGCCGGGTGGATCGAGCAGACTCCCGTGACCGCACTTGTCCCACGATCACGGCTGTGCTTAGCCAGCTACTAACAAGCGCCCCGCCGCCCCAAGACGGTGCGGGCCGCGTGTCCCCCGGCGTCCCTGTCGTCGGAGTGTCACGCCGGCCCCGCATGAGGGGCCGCACACGAGGAGACGACACCCCGATGGCCCCCACGACGACCATCCGCATCGCGCTCGCGGGCTTGAGCCTGGCGCTGGCGGCAACCCCGGCGCTCGCCGTGACCGAGCTGCAATGGTGGCACGCGATGACGGGCGCCAACAACGACGCCGTCAACCGCCTGGCCGACGAGTTCAACGCGAGCCAGAGCGACTACAAGGTGGTGCCGACCTACAAGGGCAATTACGGCGAGACGCTGAATGCCGGCATCGCGGCCTTCCGCGCCGGCACCGCGCCGCACATCATGCAGGTGTTCGAGGTCGGCACCGCCACGATGATGTCGGCCAAGGGCGCGATCAAGCCGGTCTACCAGCTGATGAAGGATGCCGGCGAGCCGTTCGACCCGAACGCCTACCTTCCGGCGATCACCGGCTACTACTCGACGACCAAGGGCGACATGCTGTCGTTCCCGTTCAACTCGTCGTCGATGGTGATGTGGGCCAACCTCGACGCGCTGAAGTCGATCGGCCTCTCCGAGCCGCCGAAGACCTGGCCGGACCTGTTCGCGGCGGCCAAGAAGCTGACGCAGAACGGCTTCCCGAATTGCGGCTTCTCCACCACCTGGGTCACCTGGCTCAACATCGAGCAGCTCTCGGCCTGGCACAACGTGCCGGTGGCGACCAAGGCCAACGGCATGGACGGCCTCGACACCACGCTCGAGATCAACGGCCCGGTACAGGTCAAGCACCTGACCAACCTCGCCGAGGCGCAGAAGGACAAGTCCTTCGACTATTCCGGCCGCTACGACAGCGGCTTCGGCCGCTTCACCGCCGGCGAGTGCCCGATCATGTTCGGGTCGTCCGGCTCCTACGGCAACGTCAAGGGCGCGGCGAAATTCGCCTGGGCCGCGGCGCCGATGCCGTACTATCCCGACGTGTCGGGCGCGCCGCAGAACAGCATCATCGGCGGCGCCTCGCTGTGGGTGATGGGCGGCAAGAAGCCCGACGAGTATAAGGGCGTGGCGAAGTTCTTCGCCTTCCTGTCCGACACCGACCGGCAGGCCAAGCTCCATCAGACCACCGGCTACATGCCGATCACCAAGGCGGCCTACGAGAAATCGAAGGCGGAGGGCTTCTACGACAAGAACCCGGCCCTCGAGGTGCCGATCAAGGAGCTGACCAACAAGCCGCCGACCGAGAATTCCCGCGGCCTGCGCCTCGGCAACCTGCCGCAGATGCGCGACATGTGGGCCGAGGAGATCGAGGCGACGCTCGCCGGCAAGAAGACGGCGAAGCAGGCCCTCGACGAGGCCGCGGCCCGCGGCAACACGATGCTGCGCCAGTTCGAGAAGCAGGCCGGACGGTAGCATCATGGGTCCCGAGCGCGTCACCTTCGGAGGCCGGCTGCTGCCGGCGGCGCTGATCGCGCCGCAGCTCCTCATCGTCGGCCTGTTCTTCTACTGGCCGGCCGTGCAGGCGGTCTGGCAGTCGTTCCAGATGCAGGATGCGTTCGGGCTCTCGACGGAGTTCGTCTGGTTCGAGAACTACCGGGCCCTGTTCTCGGACCCGGGCTACTACCAGTCCCTCGTCACCACGCTGGTCTTCGCGGCGGCGGTGGCGGGGCTTTCCTTGAGCTTCGCGCTGCTGCTCGCCGCGATGGCGGATCGGGAGCTGCGCGGCGCCGGCCTCTACCGCACGCTGCTGATCTGGCCCTACGCGGTCGCCCCCGCGGTGGCCGGCGTCTTGTTCGGTTTCCTGTTCCAGCCCGGCCTCGGCCTCGTCGCCCGCGGGCTCACCCAGATCGGCATCCCGTGGAACCCGCTGCTCGACGGGAACCACGCCATGATCCTGGTGGTGATGGCGGCGGCCTGGAAGCAGGTCTCCTACAACTTCCTGTTCTTCCTCGCCGGCCTCCAGGCGATCCCCGCCAGCGTGATCGAGGCGGCGGCGATCGACGGCGCCGGCCCGGCGCGGCGGTTCTGGACCATCGTGTTCCCGCTGCTCTCGCCGACGACGTTCTTCCTGATGGTGGTCAACGTCGTCTACGCCTTCTGCGAGACGTTCGGCGTCATCGACGTGCTCACCCATGGCGGGCCGGGCCGGGCGACCCAGACCCTGGTCTACAAGGTCTACCAGGACGGCCGCATCGGCGCCGATCTCGGCGGCTCGGCGGCGCAGTCGGTGGTGCTGATGGCGATCGTCATCGGGCTGACGGCGATCCAGTTCCGGTACGTCGAGAAGCGGGTGGCGTATTGATCCGGAGGCGATCGGTGGATCGGATCAGCCCGGTCCGCCGTCCTCACGTCATCCCGGGCTCTCGCCTGCGGCGAGCCCCAGGATGACGTGGAGAGGTGTCGAGGCGCGCGGCAGATCGGCGCTCTTGCCGGCCAAGCGCGCCCTGAACCACGTCCGGCCGGCTCCTCACAACGCGCGCATCTGCCGATTCACGAAGGCCTGCACGCTCTCGACCTTCTCGGCCATGCGCTCGCCGACGCACATCTGCACGGTGGTGCCATAATACAGCATCCCGTGGCTCTTCTGCTTGTGGCACTCGTAGACCGGCCGGGCGTAGAGGCCGCCGGCCAGCAGCACCGGCACCGCCAGCACCTTGGCGAGCGTGGCGAGGCCGCCGAGCCAGCGGCCGCCGGCCGGCGCGGCGGGGGCCCAGACGATCTCGATGGTGCGCGGCTCGGCCCGGGCGGGAAGGCGGGACGCCGGCTCGAAACGATGAGGCAGCCGGTCCGGCACGGTCAGGGGCGGCAACGCCTCTGCAACGGCACCGCGGCTCCCGGCGATCATCCTGCGAAAATCGGCGTTGGTCACGGCCATGGCTGCCACCTTGTCCTCGAAGATCCCGGAGTGAGGCACCTGATGCCTCGGTCCCCGGGATCTCTGCGTCCGGCGTGCCAACCGCAACAAACCGGAAACCATGCCGTGATGGCACATGCCGCAGCGGAAAGCGGCGTCGGCGGCGAATGTCCGGTCCCGGACAGTGCCGGGCCGTATCAGGACGGGACAGGCCCGCTCCCCTCCCCGGCCGCGAGCGGCTTCTCGTAACGCCAGGCGGTGGTGCCGTCCTCGTAGTAGTCCGGCACGGTCTCGAACCGGCGGTAGCCGCTGCGCTCGTAGAGCCGGATGCCGGCGCCGTTATCCTCGCGGACCTCGAGCCGCAGGGCGTCGCAGCCCCGGGCCCGGGCCTCGGCCTCGGCGGCCGCGAGCAGCACCCGGCCGAGGCCGGTGCCGGCCCGGCTCGGCGCCACCGCGATCGAGGACAGGCGGGCGCGGCGGCTGCCGCGGCGGCGCTCGATCGTGGCGGCGCCGACCAGCACCGCATCGTCGAGGGCGACGAGGAGCGAGATCGAGGCCGAGGCGATGGCGTGGCGGATCGCCCGGCGCTCGGCCCGGTCTGTGGCGAAGGCCGCGGCCTCGAGCGCCATCAGGGCGTCGAGATCGGCCCGGATCGCCGGCCGGATCGCGACCGCCGGCGGGTGGGACGGAGGACCGCTCACGCGGCCTTCCACGGATAGGTCCAGGTCTCGGTCAGGGTCTGGCCGCGGGCGCGCAGGAAGGCGCGCAGGTCGGTCGCCTGGCCGGGCTGGTCGAGGCGCACGTCGATCGCCGCGCGGAACCCCTTCACGTGCAGGTTCGGCACCAGCGAGACCGCGGTGATCCTGCCCGCCGTCGTCGAGGGCACGATCTCGACCGCCTTCGGGTCGGTGAGCCAGTAGGCGAGGTCGCCGCCCGAGAAGTCGACGAGGAAGCGGCGGGTGAGCGGGGCGCTGCCGTCGGCCGTGCCGCCGCTCGCCGTGGTGCGGGCGACGTAGGTGTTCACCACCCGTCCGCCGGGATGGAGGTCGTCGGTCTCGGCGAGCGCCCGGACCCTGTAGGAAAGCTCCACCGCCTCGCCCGGCTGGTAGGGTTGCTTCGGCTGCCAGGAGGCCACGATGTTGTCGTGGGTCTCGTTCTCGGTCGGCAGTTCGACGAGGCGCACCGTGCCCTCGCCCCACTCGCCCTGCGGCTCGACCCAGTAGCCCGGGCGGCGGTGGTAGAACGCCTCGAGGTCCTGGTAATCCTCGAACACCCGGTCGCGCTGCATCAGCCCGAAGCCCTTCGGGTTGCGGTCCTGGAAGGCCGAGATCCAGCGCTCCTTCGGGTTGCGCAGGGGGCGCCAGATCCACTCGCCGCCGCCGGACTGCATCAGCAGCCCGTCGGAATCGTGCAGCTCGGGCCGGTAATCGTCCGAGTGGTGGCGGTCGTTCTCGCCGATGAAGAACATCGAGGTCAGCGGCGCGATGCCGACCGCGGCGAGCTCCCGGCGAGGGACCAGCGAGCAGCGCACGTCGACCACGGTCTCGTCGCCCGGATAGACCAGGAACTGGAACGCGCCGGTGCAGGACGGCCCGTCGAGCAGCGCGTAGATCACCGCCCGGTCGGCGCCCTTCGGCGGCATCTCGATCCAGAACTCGCGGAAGACCGGGAACTCCTCCGGACCGCCGACGCCCTCGACGTTGACGGCGAGCCCCCGCGCCGAGAGCCCGTAGAGCTGGTCGCGGCCGAGGAAGCGGTAGTAGCTCGCGCCGAGGAACGAGATCAGCTCGTCGAGCACGCCCGGTTTGTTGAGGGGATAGTGCAGCCGGAAGCCGGCAAAGCCCAGGGTGACCGGCAGCGGCTTGTCGATGGTGGTGCGGCCGTAATCGAACAGGCCGGGCTGGTAGGGCACCGGCGTCGGCACGCCGTCGCGCACCACGTTCACGGTCACCGGCCGGGTATAGAGGAAGCCGAGATGGAACAGCTGGAGCCGGAACGGCCCGTCCTGGTCCCCCAGCAGGGCCTTGTCGGGCCGGAAGCGGATGTCGCGCCAGGCGTCGTAGTCGAGGGCGGCGAGCGGCGCCGGCAGCGGCGCCACGCCGGCCTCGAACGGGGCTCCCGCGAGCGCGCGCGCCCGCCGCACCACCTCGTCGAAGCGGAAGCGCGGCGGGCCGGCCGGAGCCGGGCTCGGGGCCGGCGGCGGCAGGGCGCTCGGTCCGGGCTGGGTCGGCCCGACCTGGGCGGCGGCGGCCCGGGAGAGGGCGGCGGAGGAGAGCAGGCCGGCAAGCAGCGCGCGGCGCGAGGGTGCGATGGTCATGGTGTCCCGGAGAATAAGGCGCGCCGGCTGAACGCGCGCCCGTGCGTCGCCCGGTTGAATGGCCCGTCCGGCGCCACTTGAGAAGGGCCCGCGACGTGACGCTTTCTCCATGCCGCGGGGCGGGTCCGTGTCCTGCACGCCACGGCGGGAAAATCCGGCGGAAATCGGCGTGACAGGGCTTGCGGCGGGGGTCCGTGGTCCGTATCTACCGCCTTGCCCAATTTCGCACGTGCCTGTGGCCGCGTGCCGGTTGGTGGGCATCCGGACAAGAGGCCGGACAGCCGCCAGGGGTCTTAAAGGATCGATGGCCGGGAAGGGTGGATCCCTCCGGCCGGCATCCAGGTGGCGACACCGGACCCCGACAACAACCGGCAGCCGGAGGCAAAACCGGCGAACCCCGCTCTCCACGGGGGACGCAGCTTAAAGCAACGACGAACGGGCTTTTTTGGTCTCGTCGGCCCTCCAAAGGCCGACACCGAAGAGGCTTGTTTCTCCTTGCCCCGAGTGCGGATCGGGTTTCCCCGTTCCAAGCAAAGGCAGCTTCCGGGTGCTCTGCGCCCGCGTCGCACGGCGTGTCTCCACAGCACGTCCGCGCCGCGCCGCATCGCCCCCTGACGCCGGACGGCCGACGCGCGCCGTCTCGATCTCGACTTCGGGTTCCCGCGGGAGCCCTCTCGAACCTTTGGTGGGGCTGATCATGACCGATCGCATCCGCGATTTCCTGCGCGTGCGCCGCGAGCTCGGCCGGGACGAGGGTCCCGTGATGGTCCTCGACCTCGACGTCGTGCGCGACAACTACACCGCCTTCGCCCGCGCCCTGCCGGACACCCGGGTCTTCTACGCCGTCAAGGCGAACCCGGCCCCCGAGGTGCTGCGCGCGCTCGCCGAGATGGGCTCCTGCTTCGACACCGCCTCGGTGGTCGAGGTGCAGATGGCGCTCGCCGCCGGCGCCACCGCCGACCGCGTGTCGTTCGGCAACACCATCAAGAAGGAGCGCTGCATCGCCCGCGCCCTCCAGCTCGGCGTGCGGCTCTTCGCGGTCGACTGCCAGGCCGAGGTCGACAAGATCGCCCGCGCCGCCGAGGCGGTCAACGTCGCCCGCGAGGACGTGCAGGTGTTCTGCCGCATCCTGTGCGACGGCGCCGGAGCCGAGTGGCCGCTGTCGCGCAAGTTCGGCTGCGTGCCGGAGATGGCGGTGGACGTGCTCGAGCACGCCACCCGGGCGGGCCTCCACGCCTACGGCGTGTCGTTCCACGTCGGCTCGCAGCAGGGCAACACGGAAGCCTGGGACGGGGCGCTCGCCTCCGCCTCGATGATCTTCCGCGAATGCGCGACCCGCGGCATCCATCTCTCGATGGTGAACCTCGGCGGCGGCTTCCCGACCAAGTACCTCAAGGCGGTGCCGGGCGTGGAATCCTACGGCGACGCGATCTTCCGGGCGCTGACCAAGCATTTCGGCAACCAGCTGCCGGAGACGATCATCGAGCCGGGCCGCGGCATGGTCGGCAATGCCGGAATGATCGAGGCCGAGGTGGTGCTGGTCTCCCAGAAGTCCGACGCCGCCGACGAGGTGCGCTGGGTCTACCTCGACATCGGCAAGTTCGGCGGCCTCGCCGAGACGATGGACGAGTCGATCCGCTACCGCATCGTCACCGAGCACGACGATGACCGCACGGTCCCCTGCGTGCTCGCCGGCCCGACCTGCGACTCGGCCGACGTGCTCTACGAGAAGACCCCGTACCCGCTGCCGATCTCGCTGGCGATCGGCGACAAGGTGCTGATCGAGGGCGCGGGTGCCTACACCACCACCTACGCGGCGGTGGCGTTCAACGGCTTCCCGCCGCTCCAGTCCTACGTGATCTGATCGGTCTGCGCCTTTCCGGGCGCAGACCGCCGGAACGATGCGCCGGGTTCGCCGTTATCGGGGCCCCGGCGCGTCCGCGCCTCCATCCTCATCCTTCGAAGTCCCGGACGGCCTGCCGCGCGCGGCAGGTGCGAGGGCTGTCCTTTGCCCGTCTTGTCAGTCTCGGGAGGGTACGGCCGTGATCCAGATCCGCGACGAGCGCGCCGCCGACGGCGCCGCCCGCGAGCACCTGCTCGATGCGTGCTTCGGCGAGGCCCGCTTCACCAAGACCTGCGAGCGCCTGCGCGAGGGCCGCCTGCCGGCGGAGAGGCTCGCCCTGGCGGTCGAGATGCAGGACCGTCTCGTCGCCACCGTGCGCCTGTGGAACGTCGATGCCGGCGGCATTCCCGCCCTGATGCTCGGGCCGATCGCGGTCGATCCGGCCCTGCAGGGCCTCGGCCTCGGCCACCGGCTGATGCGCGAGGCGCTCGCCCGCGCCGCCACCCTCGGCCACCGCGCCGTGATCCTGGTCGGGGATGCGCCCTATTACGCCCGCTTCGGCTTCACCCGCGAGCGGGTGGGCGCCCTGAGCCTGCCCGGTCCGTTCGCGCCGGAGCGGTTCCTGGCCCTCGACCTCGTGCCAGGCGCCCTCGACGGGGCCGCCGGCATGGTGCGGGCGACCGGGCGGGTGCTGCCCGTGGCGGGGTCGCCGGAGGCGTTCCGCGTCGCCGCGTGAGGCGGGCTGGGGCGGTTCGCTCCGCCCCCGCGCGTCACCCGACCGCGCGACGACCCGCTCTTTCCCGGACGAGTGATTGAAGCGTCGGCGGAGGGAGATCCGGGACAGGGCCAGGCTCGTCAGGAAGGCACGGAGCCCGAGACGGAGGGCCGAAGGGCGACCCTGCGATCCGGCGCGTGAAGCCGCCCTCATTCCCCCTCCCCCGGCCCCCGCACCAGCCCCCGCTCCATCAGGTCGAGATGCCCCGCGAGATACGCGGCGCGGTCGAGGGCGTGGTCGTCGCCGAACATCATCCGCCACGTACAGGCCATCATGACCGGGGCGAAGAGCAGGTGGGGGAACTCCTCCGCCGCCGAGGGGCGGAACTCGCCCCGCTCGATGCCGTAGCGCACCACCCGCCGCAGGGCCTCCACCGCCGGGCCGATCACCTCGACGCGCCAGCGCTCGGCGAGGTCGGGGAAGCGGCTCACCTCGGCCATCAGCATCCGCAGGATCTCGCGGGCGCGCCGGTCCTCGACCATCTGCTCGTACACGAAGGCGAAGTGGCTGCGCAGGATCGCCATCGCCGGGCCCTGCGGCGCGGCGGTGAGCGCCGCGAGGTTTTCCTGCGACGGCCGGTTCATCTCCCGCACGGTGGCGAGGAACAGGTCCTCCTTGCTCGGGAAGTACAGGTAGATCGTGCCCTTGGTGATGCCGGCCCGCGCCGCCACGTCGTCGAGCTTGGTCGCCGCGAAGCCGCTGCGCGCGAATTCCTCGAACGCCGCCTCCACGATCTCGCCCGGCCGCTCCTCCTTGCGCCGCTGGCGCCGCCCCGCACTAGCCATGTCGTTCCTTATTGACTGCCTGGTCAGTTATTAGTACGAAGCGGGCGTCGCCTTCAAGGAGCGCGCCATGCCCAGCCGGGTGATCCTGCCCCGTACGGTGATCGGCCGAACCCGAGTTGCCCCGCCGCAACGAACGGAACCGGGCCGGTTCCGGTTCGGCCGCCTGCCGAACGGCCTCGACCTGCACGCCCCTCCGCTGGCGGTCGCCCGCCCGCTGCTGCCGCGGCGGATCCAGGCCTCGACCCTGGCGCTCCTGTTCTTCGCGCTCGCCGGATGGGCCGGCCTGCTGGCCTGGACCCGCCTCGACCCGGTAGCGCCCGCCTGGCCCGCCGGCCCGGTCGAGCCGGGCCAGCTCTGAGCCGGCCCTTTCCGATCGCAGCTTCGCCCCGGCGCATCGCCGGGGCTCCCCCCACAGATGCCGGGCGCCCTCTCCTTCGGAAAAGAACGCCCGGCATCTGGAAGGAGCGGCCGCATCCGCCCCCTCGCGGCCGCTCCTTCACATGTGCTCCCCTCGTTTTTTCGCTACGTTTCCCAACGTCTCCCGCCGAACCGGTACCCGCGAATTGCCATGAGACCCAGCCCGATCCCGCGGGGCGCCGCCCTGATCGCCCTCGTCCTGGCGGCCGCGAGCCCGGCCGGCGCCGAGGCGCCCGCCCCGGCGCGGCACGATGCCAAGGAGGCCGGGAGCGCGACGACCCTTGCGACGACCCTTGCGACGACCCCTGCGGCGACCCGCGACCCCGCCCTGGCCGAGGTCCGGGTCGTCACCGCCGCGCTCGCCCCGGTCTCGGCGCAGGTCGTTCTGACCGGCGACATCCAGGCCAAGTTCCTGAGCAACATCGCGTTCCGTGTCAGCGGCAAGATCCAGGAGCGGCTGGTCGAGATCGGCGAGCACGTCGGCGCCGATCAGGTGCTGGCCCGGCTCGAGCCGCAGGAGCAGCAGGTCAACGTCGACACCGCGCAGGCGGCGCTGGCCTCCGCCGAGGCTCTCCTGACCCAGGCCAGGGTCAGCTTCGAGCGCCAGCAATCGCTGATGCGCAGCGGCTACACCACCCGCACCGCCTACGACCAGGCCGAGCAGACCCTGCGCACCACCCAGGCCTCGGTGGACTCCGCCAAGGCGGCCTTGGGCAATGCCCGCGAGCAGTTCTCCTATACCGAGCTGAAGACCGGGGTCGCCGGCATCATCACGGCGCGCAACGCGGAAGCCGGCCAGGTGGTGCAGTCCGGCCAGACCGTGTTCACCCTGGCCCAGGACGGGCCGCGCGACGCGGTGTTCATCGTCTCCGAGACGCTGCTCGCCGAGCCGCCGGAAGGCAAGACGATCGACATCATCCTGCTCTCCGACCCGAAGGTGCGCACCACCGGCACGGT
The DNA here is from genome assembly GCF_001653715.1 of Methylobacterium platani. Lineage (GTDB taxonomy): Bacteria > Pseudomonadota > Alphaproteobacteria > Rhizobiales > Beijerinckiaceae > Methylobacterium > Methylobacterium platani. The sequence continues at coordinate 5,617 of NZ_LWHQ01000070.1, read as the reverse complement.
GCGCGAGATCTCGCCGGCGGTCGATCCCGCCTCGGGCGGCGTGCGGGTGAAGATCGGCCTCGCGAAGGCCCCGCCCGAGATGTCGCTCGGCGCCGCGGTGGCGGGCCTCGGCCGCTTCCGCGCCCGGCAGGCCGTGAGCCTGCCCTGGAGCGCGCTGTTCCGCTGGCAGGACCGGCCCGCGGTCTGGGTGCTCGATCCGGCGAGCGGCACCGTCGCGCCGAAGACCGTCGCGATCGACCGCTATGCCGGCTCGGCCATCGTCCTGTCGGACGGCATCGCGCCGGGCGAGCGGGTGGTCACCGCCGGCATCCAGCTACTGCGCCCCGGCCAGACGGTCGCTGTGGTGGGGGAGGACGGCAAGTGAGCCCCGCGCAGCGCGCGACACCCGCGCGAATGACGAAGCCCGCGATCGCCCTCCTGGCCCTCGTCGCCGTCGCCGGCTGCCAGGCGGAGAAGACCGAGGCGCCGCCCCCCGTGCGCCCGGTGCTCACCACCCGGGTCGAGGTCCGCACCGCGGAGACCTTCGGGCCCTTCGCCGGCACGGTGGAGCCGCGCTACCAGACGCAAGGAGGCTTCCGGGTGCCGGGCCGGATGGTCGCCCGCGACGTCTATGTCGGCGACCTCGTGCCCAAGGGGGCGCGGCTCGCCGCCCTCGATCCGACCGTGCTGCAATTCGCCGTGACCCGGGCGCGGGCCGACGTCACCGATGCCGAGGCGCAGCTCGCCAATGCCAGCGCCGTCGAGGCGCGCCAGCGCACCCTGTTCGAGGGCGGCAACGTCACGCAGGCCGCCCTCGACGGCGCGGTGGCGAGCCGCGATACCGCGGCGGCGCGCCTCGCGCAGGGCAAGGCGGCGCTGCAGAAGGCGACCGACGAGCTCGGCTACGCCACCCTGAAGGCCGACGTCGACGGAGTGGTGACGGCCTGGAACGCCGAGATCGGCCAGGTGGTGAGCGCCGGCCAGGCGGTGGTGACGCTCGCCCGCCCCGACATCCGCGAGGCGGTGGTCGACATCCCGGACGGGCTGATGGCCGGCATCGAGGCCGGCACCGCCTTCACGGTGACGCTGCAGGCCGCCCCCACCATCACCGCCGGGGGCCGGGTGCGCGAGATCGGTCCCCTCGCCGATCCGGCGACGCGCACGCGACGGGTGCGCATGACCCTCGTCGACCCGCCGGAGGCCTTCCGCCTCGGCACCACGGTCACGGTGGCGCTGGAACGCCCGACCTCGCCGCGCATCACCCTGCCGGCCACCGCCCTGCTGCGGGCGGAGAACCGCACCAGCGTCTGGGTCGTCGCACCGGACGGCAGGTCGGTCGCGCGCCGCGACGTGACGCTCGTCGCGGGCGGCGGTCCGGCGGAGCGCGACGGCGCGACCGTCACCCTGAGCGACGGCGTGAGCGCGGGCGAGACCGTGGTGGTGGCGGGCGTCCACAGCCTCGCCGACGGCCAGGCGGTGCGCCTCGCCGCGTCCGGGCTCTGACCTCTCGCCCGAATTTCCCGCGCGCGGCCCGACGGCCCGCGTCCCGACCCCGTTCAGCGCGAGGCCGCGCCCGATGAAGTCGTTCAACCTCTCCGAATGGGCGCTGTCGCACCGCTCCTTCGTCTGGTTCCTGATGGCCGTGGCGATCGTCGCCGGCGCGATGTCGTACCGCAAGCTCGGCCGCGAGGAAGATCCGGCCTTCGCGATCAAGACCATGGTGGTGCAGGCGAGCTGGCCCGGCGCCACCATCGCGGACACCCTCGATCAGGTCACCGACCGGATCGAGAAGGAGCTGCAGCAGATCAGCGCGGTGGACTACACCAAGAGCTACACCACGCCCGGCCAGGCGACGGTGTTCGTCAACCTGCGCGACACGACCCCGCCGCAGACCATCCCGTGGCTGTTCTACCAGGTCCGCAAGCGGCTCGGCGACATCAAGGGCACCTTCCCGCAGGGCATGCAGGGCCCGTTCTTCAACGACGAGTTCGGCGACGTCTACGGCAACGTCTACGCCTTCACCGCCGACGGCCTGTCGATGCGCCAGCTGCGCGACTACGTCGAGACGGTGCGCACCCGGATCATCAAGGTGCCGAGCATCGGCAAGACCCAGATCATCGGCGCCCAGGACGAGATGATCTATCTCGACTTCTCGACCCGCAAGCTCGCCGGGCTCGGCGTCGACATCCAGTCGGTGATCAAGACCCTGCAGGCGCAGAACGCGGTGGCGCCGTCGGGCGTGATCCAGGCCGGGCCGGAGCGGGTCTCGGTCCGGGTCGGCGGCCAGTTCACCGACGAGAACAGCCTGAAGGCCATCAACCTGCGGGTCAACGACCGCTTCTTCCGCCTCTCCGACGTCGCCGAGATCGAGCGCGGCTACGCCGACCCGCCCGAGCCGCTGTTCCGCTACAACGGCCGGCCGGCGATCGGGCTCGCCATCGCCATGCAGCAGAGCGGCAACCTGCTCGATTTCGGCGAAGCGCTGAAGACCCGGATGCGCCAGGTCGAGGCGGAGCTTCCCGTCGGCGTCGGCATCCACCTCGTCTCGGACCAGCCGCGCATCGTCGAGGAGGCGGTCGGCGGATTCACCAAGGCCCTCGTCGAGGCGGTGGTGATCGTGCTCGTGGTCTCGTTCCTCAGCCTCGGGATGCGGGCGGGCCTCGTGGTCTCGTTCTCGATCCCGCTGGTGCTCGCCATCGTCTTCGTCGTCATGGAGGTGATGGGGGTCACGCTGCAGCGCATCTCGCTCGGCGCCCTCATCATCGCGCTCGGCCTCCTCGTCGACGACGCGATGATCACCGTCGAGATGATGGTGGCGCGGCTGGAAGCCGGCGACAGCCTGCACAAGGCCGCGACCTTCGCCTATACCTCGACCGCCTTCCCGATGCTCACCGGCACCCTCGTCACCGTGGCGGGCTTCCTGCCGATCGGCTTCAACGGCTCGGCCGCCGGCGAGTACACCTACTCGCTCTTCGTGGTGATCGCGGCCGCGCTGCTCGTCTCCTGGGTGGTGGCGGTGCTGTTCGCGCCGCTGATCGGCGTGAAGATCCTGCCGAAGACCATGAAGGGTCACCACGACAAGCCCAGCCGCCTGCTCTCCGCCTTCCGGGCGCTGCTGCTGCCGGCGATGCGCTTCCGCTGGATCACGGTGGCCGTGTGCGTCGGCATGCTGGGGCTCGCGGTGGTCGGCATGGGCCACGTGCAGCAGCAGTTCTTCCCCTCCTCCGACCGGCCCGAGGTGCTGGTCGACCTGACCCTGCCGCAGAATGCCAGCATTGCCGAGACCAAGGCCCAGATGGACCGGTTCGAGGCGGCGCTGACCGGTGACCCCGAGATCAAGCGCTGGAGCTCCTATGTCGGCCAGGGTGCGATCCGCTTCTACCTGCCCCTCGACCAGCAATTGCAGAACGCCTTCTACGGTCAGATCGTGATCGAGACCGTGTCGCTGGAAGCCCGCGACCGCACCATGGCGCGGCTCACCGCGCTGGCGCGACGCGACTTCGTCGGCACCGACGTGTTCGTGCATCCCCTCGACCTCGGCCCCCCGGTCGGCCGGCCGATCCAGTACCGGATCAGCGGGCCCGACCTGCAGGTGGTCCGCACCCAGGCCCTCAGGCTCGCCAACGTGGTGGCGCAGAATCCCCATGTCGGCCTGCCGACCTTCGACTGGAACGAGCCCGGCAAGGTGCTGCGGGTCGAGATCCTGCAGGACAAGGCGCGCCAGCTCGGCGTGACCTCGCAGGACATCGCCGGCATCCTCAACGGCATCGTCGGCGGCACCACGATCACCCAGGTCCGCGACGCGATCTACCTCGTCGACGTGGTCGGCCGGGCGCAGGGGCCGGAGCGCCGCTCCGTCGACACCCTCCAGAGCCTGCAGGTGCCGACCGCCGGCGGCGCGACCGTGCCGCTCCTGGCCTTCGCGAAGATCCACTCCGACCTCGAACAGCCGATCGTCTGGCGCCGGGACCGGATGCCGACCATCACGGTGCGGGCCGCGATCACCGACGCGACCCAGCCGCCGACCGTGGTGGCGGCGCTCGAGCCCGCCATGGCGCGGTTCCGGGCCGAGCTTCCCGACGGCTACGACCTCGCGACCGGCGGCGCGGTGGAGGAGAGCGCCAAGGGCCAGGGCCCGATCGCCGCGGTGGTGCCGGTGATGCTGCTCGTGATGGCGTTCTTCCTGATGGTGCAGCTCCAGAGCCTCCAGAAGCTGTTTCTCGTCGCGAGCGTGGCGCCGCTCGGCCTGATCGGCGTCGTCGCGGCCCTGCTGCCCTCGGGCGCACCGATGGGCTTCGTCGCGATCCTCGGCGTGCTGGCGCTGATCGGCATCATCATCCGCAACGCCGTGATCCTCGTCACCCAGATCGACGAGTTCGAGGCCGAGGGCATGAATCCCTGGGACGCGGTGGTGGAGGCGACCTGCCACCGCATGCGCCCGATCCTGCTCACGGCGGCGGCCGCCAGCCTCGGCATGATCCCGATCGCCCGCGAGGTCTTCTGGGGCCCGATGGCCTACGCGATGATCGGCGGCATCATCGCGGCGACTTTCCTGACTCTGTTCTTCCTGCCGGCGCTCTATGTCGGCTGGTACCGGATCCGGCCGCAGAAGAAGGGCGAGGGGCCCGCCCACGCCGGAGCGTGACGAGCCGCGGGCCGGGCCGCTGTGAGCGGCACTCGATGGTTCGCCCGGGCGACCGTCCGGATCGTCACGTCGGACGCATTCACCCGCAACGTCGCCGCGATGAAGGCTCGCGGTCCGACTTCCGCAAGTCCGGCACGCGGTGGAGTGGGAAGCGCCGAAGTCGAACGACGACCCGGCGGGTGTCTCCGGGCGCCCGCCCTCGCCGGCACGGCGGCGCGACGTCGTCGACCATCATGCGGATGTCGTTGCCGCGACCGTCGCTATCGACCGGGCCGGGCCGGGATGCCGAGAGAGATCGCAGGCCATGACGCTTGTCGCTGCCGGCTCCGCGAGACCTCGGCACCTCGACGCCACACCCCGCCGGAACGACGCGCGGCAAAGACCAAGCCCGGCGAGCCGGCGGTCTGCGGATCGCCCTGGACGAGAACGACGATGCGCTCGCCCCCGGCTGCGCCTCCCGTCCCGAACGCGCGGGCTCACGCTGCTCGACGGCGAGATCGTCGGAGGTCGCAGGCGGGATATGGCGCATCCCCCCTCCCCTTCCGGCTCCACCCAAGCGGGGATCCCGAGTTCGGCTTGCGCGCGCATGATCTGCGCCAACGCGAAGAAGCCCGCGGGTTTTCGCCAGCGGGCTTCTTCGTTGTCTTGGTTGCGGGGACAGGATTTGAACCTGTGACCTTCAGGTTATGAGCCTGACGAGCTACCGGGCTGCTCCACCCCGCGCCAGGGTGTGTTCGCGATGAGGGAAGGTGTGACGTGCTTGGCAGGTCTGGCGGTGACCGACTCTCCCGTGTCTTGAGACACAGTACCATAGGCGCTGGGGCGGTTAACGGCCGAGTTCGAGATGGGATCGGGTTCTGATCACCCCGCTCAGACCACCAGACCGGCCAAGCACGTCGCGTTCGGGCAAGCATGGTGACCGGCGGCCGCTGTGGCCGCCCGTCGTGTCGTCATCGTGTGTGGTTGTGTGATCCGGACACGGATCATGAGAGC
>NZ_LWHQ01000069.1 GCF_001653715.1 Methylobacterium platani | reverse complement strand
TGCAACGCTGCAGAATATCGAGCCGCTTCGCGGCACTTTTTTCGCTGGATCCCGGATCTCCTTCCACTTCGTTGCAGTCGTCCGGGAAAGGGGGAGGCTTACGAGGATCGTCCGCCCCTATGGTCGGGCCGAGGTCGCGGTGTCGTGGACCGTGGTCAGTCGATCGGAGATCGATCGACCTCGAAGGAGGGCTTCGGAAATCATCGGGCCATCGGGAGAGCCCCTGCGAGGTCAGTCCATCAGGGATGGACCGACACCTCAGGATGAGGTCGTGGGTGGGATCACGCAGAACACGAGGTCACGAGGATCAGTCGCCCTCACCCCTCCAACCCCGGCCAGATCACCCAGTGCAGGTCCGGCGTCTCGGAAAACAGCCGGCGGTGCTGGCTGACCGCGTAGTTGTCGGTCATGCCGGCGATGAAGTCGGCGACGCGGCGGGGGGTGCGGGGGTCGTCGGGACCGGTGAGGCCGGCACTCCACTCCTCGGGCATCCGGGTCGGGTCTTCGCGGAAGGTGGCGAACAGGTCCTCGACGATCGCGGCGGCGCGGCGGCGCACCGCCATCACGCCGGGATGGCGGTACATCCGGGCGAACAGGAAGGTCTTGATGTCCCGGTCGGCCGCCGCGATCGGCTCCGAGAAGGCGACCACCGGGGCGGAGGCGTGGCGGATCGCGGCGGCGTCGGCCGGCTGCAGGGCGGCGAGGCGCCGCTCGGCCTCGGCGATCACGTCCTCGACGAAGCGGGTGATGACCCGGCGGGCGAGCTCGTGCACCACCCGCGAGCGCTCCAGCCCCGGATAGGTGCGGCGGATCTCGTCGAGGAGGCCGGCGAGGAATGGTACCTCGGTCAGGTCGTCGAGGGAGAACAGGTCGGCGCGCAACCCGTCGTCGAGGTCGTGGGCGTCGTAGGCGATGTCGTCGGCGAGCGCCGCGACCTGGGCCTCGGGTCCGGCGAAGGTCGACAGCTCCAGGTCGTGGATCGCGTCGTACTCGGTGATCGCCACCGGGATGCCGGTCTTCGCGTAGTGCGGCGTCGGCGCCCCGGCCTGCGTCAGGAGCGGGCCGTTGTGCTTGACGAGGCCCTCCAGCGTCTCCCAGGTCAGGTTGAGCCCGTCGAAGGTGGCGTAGCGGCGTTCCAGCCGGGTGACGAGACGCAGGGCCTGGGCGTTGTGGTCGAAGCCGCCATGCCCGGCCATGCAGGCGTGCAGCGCGTCCTCGCCGGTATGGCCGAAGCAGGTGTGGCCGAGGTCGTGGGCGAGCGCCAGGGCCTCGGCCAGGTCCTCGTCGAGGCCGAGCGCCCGGGCGAGTGCCCGGGCGATCTGGCTCACCTCCAGGGTGTGGGTCAGGCGGGTGCGGTAATGGTCGCCCTCGTGGTGGACGAAGACCTGCGTCTTGTGCTTGAGGCGCCGGAAGGCGGCGGAATGCACGATCCGGTCGCGGTCGCGCTGGAAGTCGGTGCGGGTCGGCGAGGCCGCCTCGGGGATCAGCCGCCCGCGCGACGCGAACGGGTCGCTGCCGTAGGGGGCCCGCCAGCGCTCGCCTGTCCGTTTCACGTTCCAGCCCCCTGCCTGCATCCCCCTGCGCCGCTGTTGCGGGGCAGGCCCTCCATGAGCGTTCGCGCGCCGCTGTTGCGGCGCACGCTCTCAATTCTTATGTTGCCATCGCACGCCGGACCCCCACCCGAGAAGCCGTCGATGACCCCGATCACCCTGACGTCCCGCGCCGCCCGCCGCATCAACGAGATCATGGGCTCCGAGCCGCCCGGCTCGATGCTGCGCATCAGCGTGAATGGCGGCGGCTGCTCCGGGTTCCAATACGCCTTCGACATCGCGCAGGACCGTGCCAGCGACGACCTCGCGGTCGAGCAGGACGGCGCCACGGTGCTGGTCGATCCGACCTCGCTGCCGTACATGGAAGGCGCGACGATCGACTTCGTCAACGACCTGATCGGCCAGTCGTTCAAGATCGAGAACCCGCAGGCCACCGCCTCCTGCGGCTGCGGCACTTCGTTCTCGCTCTAGGCCCCGCTTTCGCTCTCTCCATCCCGGGACGCTCCGCCATGACCCGCTCACTCACAACGGGCGTGGCCCGGGCCGCGCTCGGTGTCCTTGCCTGCGCGACGCTCGCCGCCGGCCTGCCGGCGGCCGTGCCGCTCCTCGCCGGCCCGGCGCTCGCGCAAGGCTCCCCGGCACAGGACGCGACGGTCGCCCTCGACGAGGTCGTGATCCCGCTCGGTCCCGTGACCCTGAAGGCGCCGAAGCTCGAGCTGCGCGGCACCGGCCTGTCGCGGGACGAGGTGCGGGCCATCCTCGATCCGGCCGGTCCCGCCCCGTGGCGGACCCGCCTCGACAGGCTCTCCGCCCGCGAGATCGTGATCCCGGTCCTGCGCGTCGAGCAGCCGGCGGGCGGGCGGGTCCAGGTCGCGGTCTACCACGACGTCGTCGCCCGGGACGTCTCGGCCGGCCGGATCGGCACGCTGGAGGCCGGCGGCGCCACCCTGACGGTCGAGGGGCCGGGCCCCGACGCCGCCGGCGCCTATGGCCGCCTGAGCGCCCGCGAGATCGACCTGCCCGGCCTCGCGCGCCTGTTCACCGAGGCCGGCGGCCCGGACGCGGCGCCGATCCGCCTCTACGGCGGGATCACCGCCGAGGACATCGCGCTGACCGGCCCCGACGGGACGGCCTTCCGCATCGCCCGCATCGACGCCCGCGACCTCACCGGCCGGCCGACCACGATCCCGTGGGGCGAGACGGCGCGGGCCCTGAGCGAGGCGGGGGCCAAGGGCGATGCCAAGCCCGCAGCGCCGGAGCGGGCGCGCATGGCGGGCCTCGCCGCCGATCTCCTCGACGGGATCGGCCTCGGCGGGCTCGAGATCAGCGGCATCACGCTCGCGGCCCCCGGCGGGCCCGGCGCCCGCCCGATGCCCGTCCAGGCGAGCCTCGCCCGCCTGACCTACGCGCCCGAGACCGGCACCGGCCTCGTCAAGGCCGAGGGCCTGGCGGTCGACGCCCCGGCGGGCCGCGTCGCCCTCAAGGGGCTGTCCCTCTCCGGCCTGTCGCTCAAGCCGATGCTGGAGGGCCTGCGCCGCGCCGCCGCCGGCCCGCTCGACCCGGCCGAGATGCGCCGCTACGCCCCGTCCCTCGGCATGATCGCCCTGCAGGACCTCGACGTCGACCTGCCGGCCCAGGCCGCGAAGGATTCGCCCCCGGCCGGAGATCCGATGGCCGCCTCGGGCCCGGTGCGCTTCGCCGTGCGCAAGGCCAACCTCGCGATGAGCGAGCCGCGCGACGGCGTGCCGACCGCCTCGCGCCTCGCCGTCGACGGCTTCACCTGCGCGGTGCCGCCCGGCACCACGGCGCCGGTCCTGTCCGACCTCGCCGGCCTCGGCTACACCGCTCTCGACCTCTCGGGGCAGGCCGATATCCGCTGGGACGAGGCGGCCCGGGAGGTGACCGTCCGCGACGTGACGCTGACCGGCAAGGACATGGGCACCGCCCGGATCACCGGCACGATCGGCGGGATCGGCAAGGAGGTGTTCGACCCCGAGCCGATGGTGTCGTCCCTGGCGCTGCTCGGCGCCACCGCCAAGTCCCTCGGGCTCACGCTCGAGAATGGCGGGCTGTTCCAGCGCTTCGTCGACCAGCAGGCCAAGGCCCAGAGCCTCAAGCCGGAGGAGCTGCAGCGGGAATACGGCACCGCCGCGATGCTCGGCATCCCGGCGGTGCTCGGCGGCTCGCCTTCCGCCAAGGCGCTCGGGCAGGCGGTGTCGCGCTTCGTGGTCAAGCCCGGCCGGCTCTCGGTCAGCGCCGCCGCCAAGGATCCGGCGGGCCTCGGGCTGATGGATTTTAGCACCGCCCCGAGCCCGGGCAAGATCTTCGACCGGCTGACGGTGGACGCGACCGCCGAATGACCGGTCGGGGAGGAGCGCACGCGCCCTCCCCCGCCCCCCGGCTCAATAGGCGTTCTCGGTCTTGAACAGAGCGAGCGGGGTCATCGCCAGGATCTGCAGGTCGAAGAACACCGACCAGTTCTCGATGTAGTAGAGGTCGTGCTCGACCCGGCGCTGGATCTTCTCGTTGGTGTCGGTCTCGCCGCGCCAGCCGTTGATCTGGGCCCAGCCGGTGATGCCGGGCTTGACCTTGTGACGGGCGAAGTAGCCGTCGACGACCTGGTCGTAGAGGGTGTTGGCGGCCTTGGCCTGGAGCGCGTGCGGGCGCGGCCCGACGAGGGAGAGGTCGCCCTTCACCACGTTGAGGAGCTGGGGCAGCTCGTCGAGCGAGCTCTTGCGGATGAAGCGGCCGACCCGGGTCACCCGCGGATCGCCCTTGGTGACGACCTTGGCGGCGGTGTAGTCGCACTGGTCGATGTACATCGACCGGAACTTGTAGACGTCGATGACCTCGTTGTTGAAGCCGTGGCGCTTCTGCCGGAAGAAGACCGGGCCCGGCGAGGTCAGCTTCACCGCGAGCCCGACCGCCAGCATCACCGGCGAGAGCAGGATCAGCAGCAGGGTGCCGACCACGCGGTCGAACACGCCCTTGACCACCACGTCCCAGTCGGCGATCGGCCGGTCGAACACGTCGAGCACCGGCACCGAGCCGAGATAGGAGTAGCTGCGCGGGCGCAAGCGAAGCTTCGAGGCGTGGGCCGAGAGGCGGATGTCGACCGGCAGCACCCAGAGCTTCGACAGCATCTGCAGGATGCGCGCCTCGGCCGAGATCGGCAGCGTGAACACGATCAGGTCGACCTTGGTGCGCCGGGCATAGGTGACGAGGTCGCTGACGGTGCCGAGCTTGGGATAGCCCGCCACCACGTCGGCCGAGCGGCCGTCGCTGCGGTCGTCGAACAGGCCCACCACCTTGAGGCCGGAATCGCCCTGCGCCTCGATCGCCCGGATCAGCGCCTCGGCCGGCTCGCCGCCGCCGACGACGGCGACGCGCCGGTCGAAGCGGCCGCGGCGCATCTGCGCGCTCACCACCATCGCCAGCACCAGGCGCTCGGCCACCAGCAGCGCCAGGCCGGACCCGTAGACGCTCAGAAGCCACAGCCGCGAATACTGGTCGCCGACCTTGGCGAAGAACAGCACGGTGGCGGCCAGCAGCACCACCAGCGACCAGCCGAGCACCACCCGGGCGCCGACGCTGAAGAAGGCCCGGAACGCCCGGATGCCGTAGGCGCCCAGCGCCTGCAGCACCAGCACGTCGAGGGCGGCGAGGCCGAGGATCGCCGCGACGTAGCCCAGGTGCAGCGGCACCACGCCGGCGAGGAGCCAGCGCTGGGCGCACAGGCCGGCGAGCGCCACGAGGACGAACTCGATCGCCCGGACGCAGCCGGTGAACACCACCGGCGACACCGCCGGGTCCGGCCGCACCGGCGCCATCGTCTCGGCGGGCGGCACCGCCTCGCGGCCCTGGGGGTCGGCCGCCACGGTCTTCAGGATGTCGCGGACGTCGAACGCACTCATGACAAGGCTCTCACGACACGGCTCTGGTCTCGGTTCGCGGCGCACGCGGCCCCGCGTCGATCGATGTTCCGGGTCGCGAGCCTGCCCGCCGGCTCTAACGGAAGGCTTAAGACGACCCCGAAGAGATTGTTGAAAATCGAATCGGTTCCGGCGCCCGTCACGCGCGCCGGTCCCGGGCGGCGGCGTAGCCGGCAAGCCCGTCCTCCGCCATCCGGTCCATCGAGAAGCGGCAGCGGACGAAGGCGCTGAGCGCCGCCGCCTCGCCGCGGCGCCGGTCCTGATCCTGGTCGACCTTGCGCAGGATCGCCGCCGCGAGGGCGGCGGCGTCGCGCGGCGGCACCAGGGCGGGAGCGGCGGGCCCGAAGATCTCCGGGATGCCCCCGACATCGGTCGAGACCAGGGGCTGGGCGGCGGCCGCCGCCTCCAGGATCACGTAGGGCAGCGATTCGGCGAGCGAGGGCACCACCATCACGGTGGCGCGGCTCAGGGCGGCGCGGATCGGCTGCGGCGGCTCGAACTGCACGTCCGGCGCGAGGCCGAGATCGGCGACGCGCCGGCGCAAGGCCGCCTCGTCCGGCCCCGAGCCGACCACCAGCAGGGTCAGGCGCCGGCCGTGCTCCCGGCGCAGGCGCGCCAGGGCCTCGAACAGCACCGGCACGCCCTTGGCCTCGCGCAGCTCGCCGATATAGACGAGGTCGAGCGGCTCCGGGGCGGGAAGGATCGGGGCGAATTCCGCCGCGCCGATGCCGTTGTGGACCACCCGCACCAGCCGGTCGGTCGGGCCCACATAGGCCCGGTAGCGCCCGGCGATGTAGTCGCTCTCGAACAGGAACACGTCGGTGCGCCGCGTCAGCACGCGCTCGGCCAGCATGTAGAGGCGGTGCAGCGGCGTGCCGGGGCGGTAGTTGAAGCTGCCGCCGTGGGGCGTGTAGGCCCGGACCGGGCGCGCGGGACCGGCGCCGGCCGGGACCAGGCGGGCGAACAGGCCGCCCTTCGAGCCGTGGCCGTGCAGCACGCCGGGCGCGGCGCGGCGCACGAGGGCCGACAAAGCCGCGAGGGCCCCGAGGTCGCTCGGATGCGGGTTGCGGCGCATCGGCACCCGGGTGACCCCGAGCGTGAGGAGCGGCGCCAGCTCGGCCAGCGTCGCCTCGGCCCGGGCGCCCCCGGTGCTGGCGTCGCAGAACAGCCCGACCGCGTGGCCGGCCTCGGCCTGCAGCCGCGCGACGTCGAGGACGTGGCGGAACAGGCCGCCGACCGGGGCGCGGAAGACGTGCAGGATCCGCTCGCGCGGGGCGCGCGCCGGCCTCGCGGTCGGGGCGGGCGCCGGCACGGCGTCCGGCGGCAGGCCAGCGGCGAGGCGGAGATGGGAGGCGGCCACGGCTCTTGATCCTCGAGACGGATGACGACGCCGCGGCGCGCGGCACCGTCCATCTCGCCCGAGTCCCGTGGCCGGGAGGTTAAGGCAGCGGCTCGACATGTAAGTCCAAGCCGCGATCGCTGGCCGCGTGGTTAACCGTCGGTCAGCGCAAGTCGAACCGGTGCAAGTCGAACCGTCGCAAGTCGAACCGTCGCAAGTCGAACCGTTGCAAGTCGAGCCCGCCTGCGCGGAGCGTCAGGTTTCAGAACCAGCGCTCCTTGACGACGATCGTGTCGCCGGGACGGACCGGGTAGGTCATCGGGACGATGCCGGAGACGAGGCCGGTCGGTCCCTCGCGGGTGAGCACGGCGTAGTCGCGGGCGGCACGGGGGCCGAAACCCGCCGCGATCGCCACCGCGGTCTCGACCGTCATGCCGCTCACGTAGGGATACTGGCCCGAGGTCGTGACCTCGCCCAGGATGAAGAACGGCCGGTAGACGTCGACCTCGACCGTGACGTGGGGCTCGCGCACGAACCCCTCGCGCAGGCGCGCCTCGATGGCGCGGGCGGCCTGGGCGGTGCTGCCGCCCGCGACCTTGATCGGGCCGATCAGCGGCATGGCGATGCGCCCGGCCCCGTCGACCGCGTAAATGTTCGAGAGGTTGTCCTGCCCGAACACGATCACCCGCAGCTTGTCGCCGGCGGCCAGCGAGTAGGCGGCGCCGACCGAGCCGGTCCCGGTCTCGTCGAGGAGCGCGGTGCGGTATTCCGGCCGCAGGCAGCCGCCGAGCGCGACGGTGGTCGCCACGGTCGTCGCCATGCCTGTGAGGAGGGCGCGTCGGTTCATCGCTTCCGGCCAGTCCAAATCGTGTCGACGGGGTGTCGACCCCCGAGGCTGTCCCCATGACTAGGTTGCCGTGGTTAATGAAGTCTCACTCGCGATCCGCCCGTCCGGACCCGGATCGTCGGCGGCGCCGGGCCCTTAACCCGCCCGCAACCTTAATCGGGTGTTCTCGCGGCCAGGCCCGTCTCGGGCCGACTCTTTTCCGCGTCCCGACCGACGGTCCCCCATGCCCCGCGTCTTCCCCTTCGCCGAGCGGTCGCATGCCCGCCTGCCCGACCGCCTCGCCGGGACGGGCCGCAAAGGTCCCGGCGATCCGGGTCCCTCCCGCGAGCGCCGCTCCGACGGGGGCGAGGACGGCCTGAGCCTCGGCGATGTCGGCCGCCTGCTGCGGCGGCGCTGGCTCGTCATCCTGCTGCCGACGCTCGCCGCCTTCGGGCTCTCCGTCGCCTTCGTGCACGTGGTGGCGCCGCGCTACACCGCCGAGGCCAAGCTCCTGCTCGAGAGCCGCGACAGCGCGCTGACGCGGCTGCAGCAGGACCGCGGCGAGCTGCCCCAGCCGATCGACGAGCAGGCGGTGGCGAGCCAGGTCCAGGTGGTGATGTCGCGCGACATCGCCCGCGAGGCGATCAAGCGGCTCGGCCTCGTCGGCAACCCCGAATTCGATCCCATGGTCCAGGGCGTCGGCGGTCTCCAGCAGGTGCTGGTGATGCTCGGCCTCGCCCAGAACCCCCTCGACCGCGAGCCGGTCGACCGGGTGCTCGAGAAGTACTACGAGCGGCTCCTGGTCTATCCGGCCGGCAAGTCGCGCATCCTCACGGTCGAGTTCCGCTCGAAGGATCCCGAGCTCGCGGCCCGGGCCGCCAACCTGATCTCGGACCTCTACCTGTCCTCGCTCGCCGCCGCGAAGGTCGACACCGCCCGCTACGCCTCGACCTGGCTCGGCTCCAACATCGACACCCTGCGCAGCCGCGTCGCGGAGGCCGAGGGGAAGGTCGAGGCGTTCCGGGCCCGCAACGGGCTCATCGGCAGCGGCGGCACGACCAACCAGCCGCTCGCCGCCCAGCAGCTCGCCGAGCTCTCGACCCAGCTGACCCAGGCCCGCGCCGCCCAGGCCGATGCCGCCGCCAAGGCCAAGCTGATCCGTGAGATGATGAAGGACGGCCGCGGCTTCGAGATCCCGGACGTCGCCAACAACGAGCTGATCCGCCGCCTCGTCGAGCAGCGCATCGGCCTGAAGGCGCAGCTCGCCCTTGAGGCCCGCACCCTGCTGCCGCAGCATCCCCGGATGAAGGAGCTGCGCGCCCAGCTCGAGGGCCTGGAGACGCAGATCCGCGCCGCCGCCGACCGCGCGGTGCGCACGCTCGAGAACGATGCCCGCATCGCCGGCAGCCGGGTCGAGAGCCTGCAGGCGACGGTGGACGGCCAGCGCGGCGTCGTCGCCAAGGCGAACGGCGACGAGGTCGAGCTGCGCGCCCTGGAGCGCGAGGCGAAGGCCCAGCGCGAGCAGCTCGAATCCTATCTCGGCCGCTTCCGCGAGGCCGCGGCCCGCGATGCCGCGAGCGCCGCGCCGGCCGATGCCCGCGTGGTCTCGCGGGCGGTCGTGCCCGACCTGCCCTCCTTCCCCAAGAAGCTGCCGATCATCCTGTTCTCCACCGTCATCGCCTTCCTGTTCGCCATCGGCGGCGTGGTGGCGAAGGCGCTGCTCGCCGGCGACCCGCCCGGCCGCGGCCGCGGCCGCCCGCCCCTGCGCCGGCCCGAGGCCGAGCCGATGCCCGACGCTCCCTTCGTGGCGGCCCCGGTCGCCGCCCCGGCGATGCCCGCGGCGGCCTCCGCCGCCCTCGCGCCGGAACCGGCCCCGACCGCCGAGCCGATCCCGGTCGTCGCGCCGACTCCGCCCGCAGCGGCCCCGGCCGTGGCGCAGGCTCCGGCGCCGGCCGTCCCGTTGCCGTTCGAGGCGCGCTACGACCTCGACGTGCTGGTGGCGCGGCTCGACGCGGTCGAGACCGCGGGCGGCGGACGGCGGGTGCTGCTCGTCGGCACCGGCGACGAGGCGGATCTCGACGGCCTCGCCCGCAGCCTCGGCCGCGCGGCCGCCCTGCACGGCCGCGCCCTGATGGTGCGCCTCGACGGCCCGTCGGGAGCACGCCCTGGCCTGACCGACCTCGTCGCCGGGCGCGCGGACTTCATGACCGTGATCCAGCCCGATGCCGGCCCGCGCCTGAACCTGATCGGCCGCGGCACCGGCCCGGCCGAGGCGCTGGTCGCCGGGCACGACGCGCTCGGCCTCACCTTCGACGCCCTCGGCGAGGCCTATGACTGGGTGATCGCCTGCCTCGGCGGCGGCTTCGAGGCCGAGACCGGGCCGCTGGTGAGCGCGCTCGCCGCCTGGATGGACGCGGTGGTGATCGCCTCGAACGCCGAGGCCGACGACCCGCGCCTCGTCGGCCTGTTCGACACCGCCGAGGCGGCCGGCGTGCCGGAAGTGATCGTGGCCCAGGACCGGGCCGCGGCCGAGGTCGCGATGCCGTCCTACCCGCTGCGCCGGACGGCGTGAGGGGGAGCGGGCCGCCTGCGGGCGGTCGGGTCCGCTGCGAACGAGAAAGGGGAGGCCGAACGGCCTCCCCTTTCT
The DNA here is from genome assembly GCF_001653715.1 of Methylobacterium platani. Lineage (GTDB taxonomy): Bacteria > Pseudomonadota > Alphaproteobacteria > Rhizobiales > Beijerinckiaceae > Methylobacterium > Methylobacterium platani. The sequence continues at coordinate 38,002 of NZ_LWHQ01000069.1, read as the reverse complement.
CGTTGAAAGAGGCTGTAGAAACAGATCCCGGTTCCGCCTGATCTGCCCTGACTACTCATAGGGCACGGGGTCCCCTCTCCCACACGGGAGAGGGGAGGAGCGCCCTGTCCTCGTCCGGACGGATCACACGGACGTCGTCTCGTCCGCCGCGAACCGCCCGTGGCAGTGCTTGTACTTCTTGCCCGAGCCGCACGGGCAGGGCTCGTTGCGGCCGACGCGGCCCCAGGTGGCGGCGTCGTCGGGGTTGCGCTCCAGCACCGGCGCATCGGGATTGAGCGCTTGGCCGGCATACTCGTAGGCGCCGCCCCCTCCCCCGGCCGCGCCCTCCGCGTAGGCGAACTCGTTCTCGCCGGTGACGGGGTCGAGGTGCTGGGCGAACATCGGCGGCAGGCCCTGCGGCTCGGGCTCCTGGTACATGATCTCGACCCGCATCAGCTGGCCGGTCACCTGCTCGCGCAAGGAGCCGACGAGGCTGTTGAACAGGTCGAACGCCTCGGACTTGTACTCGTTGAGCGGATCGCGCTGGGCGATGCCGCGCCAGCCGATCACCTGCCGCAGGTGGTCGAGGGTCACGAGGTGCTCGCGCCAGAGGTGGTCGAGGCTCTGGAGCAGCACCTGCTTCTCCACGTAGGCCATCACTTCGGGCGTGTTGCGGGCGGTGCGCTCGGCGTAAGCCTCGTCGGCGGCCTTGCGCAGGCGCTCGCGGATCTCCTCGTCGGCGATGCCCTCTTCCTTGGCCCAGTCCTCGACCGGCACGTCGAGGTTGAGGTCGCGGGTCACGCTCTCGCGAAGCCCGGTGATGTCCCACTGCTCCGGATAGGCGTCCTCCGGCACGTGCCGCGCCACCACGTCCTCGACCACGCCCTGGCGCATCTCGTCGACGGTCTCGCGCACGCTGTCCTGCGCCATGAACTCGCGGCGCTGCTCGAACACGACCTTGCGCTGGTCGTTCATGACGTTGTCGTACTTGAGCACGTTCTTGCGCATGTCGAAGTTACGCGCTTCGACCTTCTGCTGCGCCTTGGCGATCGCCTTGTTGATCCAGGGATGGATGATCGCCTCGCCCTCCTCGAGCCCGAGGCGCTGGAGCATGCCGTCCATGCGGTCGGAGCCGAAGATCCGCATCAGGTCGTCCTGAAGCGAGAGGTAGAACTTCGAGCGGCCGGGATCGCCCTGGCGGCCGGAGCGGCCGCGGAGCTGGTTGTCGATGCGTCGGCTCTCGTTGCGCTCGGTGCCGACGATGTAGAGGCCGCCCGGCAGCGCGACCTTACGGCCGGCGGCCGGGTCGGCGGGCTCGCCCGAGGCCAGGACGCGGGCGCGGTTCTGGTCGATCTCGGCCTTCAGCGCGGCGATGCGGGCGTCGCGCTCCGGCCCCTCGGGGACGTTGGCGAGCTCCTGCTCGATGCGCATGTCGAGGTTGCCGCCGAGCTTGATGTCGGTGCCGCGGCCGGCCATGTTGGTGGCGATGGTGATCGCGCCGGGCACGCCGGCCTCGGCGACGATGTAGGCCTCCTGCTCGTGGAAGCGGGCGTTCAGCACCGCGAAGCGCTTGGTCACCCGGCCCTCGCGGGCGGCGGCGTAGACGTCCTCGAGCGCCGACGGGTCGCTGTAGTCGAGCGGCTTGTAGCCGTGCTGGACCAGGAGGCTCGCGAGGTGCTCCGAGCGCTCGATCGAGCCGGTGCCGACCAGCACCGGCTGCAGACGCGAATGCGCCTTGTCGACCTCCTTGATGATCGCGGCGTATTTCTCGTCGACGGTGCGGTAGACCTCGTCGTCCTCGTCGACGCGCTCGACCTCCTTGTTGGTCGGGATCTCGACCACTTCGAGGTTGTAGATCTCCTGGAACTCGTCGGCCTCGGTCGAGGCGGTGCCGGTCATGCCGGCGAGGTGCTTGTAGAGCCGGAAGTAGTTCTGGAAGGTGATCGAGGCGAGCGTCTGGTTCTCGGGCTGGATCTCGACCCGCTCCTTGGCCTCGAGCGCCTGGTGCAGCCCCTCCGAGTAGCGCCGGCCGGGCATCATGCGGCCGGTGAACTCGTCGATGATCACCACCTCGTCGTTGCGGACGATGTAGTCCTTGTCGCGGGTGAACAGGGTGTGGGCGCGCAGCGCCTGGTTGACGTGGTGGACCAGCGTGACGTTGTGGGCGTCGTAGAGGTCGCCCTCCTTGAGGATGCCGGCCTCGCGCAGCAATTCCTCGATGTGCTCGTTGCCGGCCTCGGTCAGCGAGACGGTGCGCTGCTTCTCGTCGAGGTCGTAATCCTCGCGCACCAGCCGCGGCATCACCGCGTCGATCGAGACGTAGAGGTCCGAGCGGTCGTCGATCGGGCCGGAGATGATGAGCGGGGTGCGCGCCTCGTCGATCAGGATCGAGTCGACCTCGTCGACGATCGCGAAGTTGTGGCCGCGCTGGACCATCTGGCCCAGCTCGTACTTCATGTTGTCGCGAAGATAGTCGAAGCCGTACTCGTTGTTGGTGCCGTAGGTGATGTCGCAGGCGTAGGCCGCCTTGCGCTCGGCATCGTCGAGGCCGTGGACGATGATGCCGGTGGTGAGCCCCAGGAAGCGGTAGACCCGGCCCATCCACTCCGCGTCGCGGCGGGCGAGGTAGTCGTTGACCGTGACGACGTGCACGCCCTTGCCCGACAGGGCGTTGAGGTAGGTGGCGAGCGTCGCCACCAGGGTCTTGCCCTCGCCGGTCTTCATCTCGGCGATGCCGCTCTCGTGCAGCACCATGCCGCCGATCATCTGCACGTCGAAGTGGCGCTGGCCGAGCACGCGCTTGGCCGCCTCGCGCACGGTGGCGAAGGCCGGGACCAGGATGTCGTCGAGGGTCTTGCCGGCGGCGAGCTCGGCCTTGAGCGCGTCGGTGCGGGCGCGCAGGGCCTCGTCGGACAGGGCCGCCAGCTCGGGCTCGAGGGCGTTGATGGCCTGGACGCGGGGTCGGTATCCCTTCACCCGGCGGTCGTTGGACGACCCGAAGATCTTCTTGGCAAGGGAACCCAGCATCGTGAACCTGCGATCGATCGTAGCGGTAGTGGCGCGCGCCGCGGGCGCCTTATAGGCCCATATAGGGAGCCGTGCACCCAAAAGGCAGCGGGCGCGCCGGCCCAAACTTGGCCGTGCGGCGAAAGACGGGGGGCGCAAACCCGGGACGCCGCTTGATTCCCGTCCCGGCAGCGCCCTAGCTGCCGTGCTGCCATTCGGTACCGGCACCTGGCAAGGCACTCGGGATGCGGCCGCAACGTCGGCCGGGGAGGAACACCATGACACGCTTGAGCCGGGCGCTTGCCCACACCACCGCGCTCGCCGCGGGTCTCGTCCTCGCGGTCGCGGCGCAGGCCCAGACCGCCGCGCCGAAGGGCGCCTCCGACGGCGTGGTGAAGATCGGCATCCTCAACGACCAGTCCGGCGTCTACGCCGATTTCGGCGGCCGCGGCTCGGTCGAGGCGGCGAAGATGGCGGTCGAGGATTTCGGGGGCAAGGTCCTCGACGTCCCGGTGCAGATCGTCGACGCCGACCACCAGAACAAGCCGGACGTCGCCTCGAACATCGCCCGGCAATGGTACGACACCGACAAGGTGGACGCGATCATGGAGCTGACCACCTCCTCGGTGGCGCTCGCCGTGCAGGGCCTGTCGAAGGAGAAGCGCAAGATCACCATCGTGGACGGGGCCGCGACCTCGGACCTCACCGGCAAGCAATGCACGCCGTACGGCTTCCACTGGGCCTACGACACCCACGCGCTGGCAGTGGGCACCGGCGGCTCGCTGGTCGAGACCGGCGGCGACACCTGGTTCTTCCTCACCGCCGACTACGCCTTCGGCACCGCGCTCCAGGCCGACGTCACCCAGTATGTGACCCAGAAGGGCGGCAAGGTGGTGGGCGCGGTGCGCCACCCGTTGAGCGCCCAGGACTTCTCGTCCTTCCTGCTGCAGGCGCAAGGGTCGGGCGCCAAGATCATCGGGCTCGCCAATGCCGGGCTCGATACCTCGAACGCGATCAAGCAGGCGGCGGAATTCGGCATCGTCCAGGGCGGCCAGCGCCTCGCGGCCCTGCTCTTCACCCTCTCCGAGGTGCACGGCCTCGGCCTCAAGGCGGCCCAGGGCATCGTCCTGACGGAGGGCTATTACTGGGACCTCGACGACCAGGCCCGGGGCTTCGCCAAGCGGTTCATGGCCAAGACCGGCAAGATGCCGAACATGATCCAGGCCGGCACCTACTCGTCGGTGCTGCACTACCTCAAGGCCGTGAAGGCCGCCGGTACCGACGACACCGACGCGGTGGCGGCCAAGATGCGCGAGCTGAAGGTCGACGACTTCTTCGGCCGCGGCGGCACGGTGCAGGCCAATGGCCGCATGGTCCACGACATGTACCTGTTCCAGGTCAAGACGCCGGCCGAGTCGAAGGCGCCGTGGGACTACTACAAGCTGCTGGCGACGATTCCCGGCGACAAGGCGTTCCTGTCCGCCAAGGCGAGCGGGTGCCCGCTGACGCAGTGAGGTGTCGGACGGGAGACGTCGTCCTGCTCCCACCACGAAGCCGACATTCTCGGTGTCATCCCGGGGCCGCGAAGCGGAACCCGGGATGCAGAACCGCTGACGCCGCCGGATGAAGCGGAACGCCGACCGCCTCGTGTGGCGTTGTCAGCGGATATGGATCCCGGTTTCTCGGCGGCGCCGAACCCCGGGATGACGTCGGGTGTCGGAAGCGGGGGCGCCGCCCGGCGTCCCCGATCCCCGATCAGGCGAAGTACTGGCCGCCGTTGATCGTCAGGGTCGAGCCGGTGATGAAGCCCGCCTGCTCGCCGGCCAGGAACTCGACCGCGCGGGCGATCTCCTCGGCCTCGCCGAGACGGCCGACCGGGATGTGCGGCAGGATCTTGGCCTTCAGCACCTCCTCGGGGATCGCCTTCACCATCTCGGTGCCGATGTAGCCCGGCGCGATCACGTTGACGGTGATGCCCTTGTTGGCGTTCTCCTGGGCCAGGGCCTTGGCGAAGCCGATCACGCCGGCCTTGGCGGCGGAGTAGTTGGTCTGGCCCATCTGGCCCTTCTGGCCGTTGATGGACGAGATCAGGATGATGCGGCCGAACCCGCGCGAGCGCATGCCGTCGATCAGCGGACGGGTGCAGGTGAACATCGAGTCGAGGTTGGTGCGGATCACCGCCTGCCACTGCTCGAAGGTCATCTTGTGGAACATGCCGTCGCGGGTGATGCCGGCATTGTTGACCAGGATGTCGATTGGGCCGAGCTCTCCTTCCGCCGCGCGGATGCCGGCCTCGCAGGCGGCGGCGTCGCCGACGTCGAACTTGAAGACCGGGATGCCGGTCTCGGCCTTGAAGCCCTGCGCGGCCTCGTCGTTGCCGCCGTAATTGGCCGCCACCTTGTAGCCGGCCGCCTTCAGACCCTTCGAGATCGCAGCGCCGATGCCGCGCGTGCCCCCGGTGACCAGTGCGACGCGTTCTGCCATGTGCCCTCTCCTCACAAGCGTTCGAGCGATATCCATCCCTCGGCGCACTTCCCTCGATACGTTACGGAAAGCGGCCGTTCCACAATGAAGGCGGGTGCTGTCCCGCTTCTTAAAGTACTAACTGGGATCAGGCGGCCGGGCTCCCGGCCGCCTCCGTCCCGGAGATGAAATATCAGCGCCCGGCGCGACTTGGCGCCCCGGGCAACCGAGCTTGCGGCCTCAGCGCTCGAGGCACATGGCGACGCCCATGCCGCCGCCGATGCAGAGCGTGGCGAGGCCCTTCTTGGCGTCGCGGCGCTGCATCTCGTGCAGCAGGGTGACGAGGACGCGGGCGCCCGACGCGCCGATCGGGTGGCCGATGGCGATGGCGCCGCCGTTCACGTTGACCTTGGAATCGTCGAAGCCCAGGTCCTTGTTGACCGCGAGGGCCTGCGCCGCGAAGGCCTCGTTGGCCTCGATCAGGTCGAGGTCGGAGGCCTTCCAGCCGGCCTTCTCGAGGGCCTTGCGCGAGGCCGGGATCGGGCCGGTGCCCATGATCTTCGGGTCGACGCCGGCGGTGGCCCAGGAGGCGATGCGGGCGAGCGGCTTGAGGCCGCGCTTCTCGGCTTCCGCCGCCGACATCAGCACCAGGGCGGCGGCGCCGTCGTTGATGCCCGACGCATTGCCGGCGGTGACGGTGCCCTCCTTCGAGAAGGCGGGCTTGAGCTTGGCCATGCCCTCGGGGGTCGCGCCCTCGCGGATGTACTCGTCGGTGTCGACGACCACGTCGCCCTTGCGGCCGGGCACCGTGACCGGGGCGATCTCATCCTTGAAGCGGCCGTCCTTCTTGGCGGCCTCGGCCTTGTTCTGCGAGCGGGCCGCGAAGGCGTCCTGCTCCTCGCGCGTCAGCTGCCACTGCTGGGCGATGTTCTCGGCGGTGTTGCCCATGTGGTAGCCGTTGAAGGCGTCCATCAGGCCGTCCTTCAGCATCGTGTCGACGAGCTTGAGGTCGCCCATCTTCTGGCCGCCGCGCAGGTACTGGGCGTGGGGGGCCATCGACATCGATTCCTGGCCGCCGGCCACGATGATGTCGGCGTCGCCGTTGGCGATCTGCTGCATGCCGACCGCGACGGTGCGCAGCCCCGAGCCGCAGAGCTGGTTGAGGCCCCAGGCGGTCTTCTCCTGCGGGATGCCGGCGGCCATGGCGGCCTGGCGGGCCGGGTTCTGGCCCTCGCCCGCGGCCAGCACCTGGCCGAAGATCACCTCGTCGACCTCCTCGGGGGAGACCTTGGCGCGCTCGAGCGCCGCCTTGATGGCGACCGCGCCGAGCTTGTGGGCCGGCACGGTGGCGAAGGCCCCGTTGAACGAGCCCACCGGGGTGCGGGCGGCCCCCACGATGACGATATCTGCCTTCTCGGCCATGCGCCTCTCCTCTTGCATCCTCACCCAGCGTCGCGGGCCGCCGGCCGGCTTCCTGCCGGCGCTCCCGCGCGCTTTGGCCTGGATGAAAGCGTTGCCCTCCACGAAGTCAAGGCGCGCCCGGCCGGTTCTCGCGCTGGCAGCGCGGCCAGTTTGCGTGGACGGCAGTCAGATTGCTGTTTTCGCCGGCACACGAAGGCCTTAAGGTCGGATCATGAGAACCGGTGAAAATTCGGCTCGCCCGGCGCCGTCCCATTCCCGCCGGGTTCGCCAACAGGGAGACAGCGTACCGATGGCGGACAGCGGCAAGTCGACACCCACCGTCATCAAGAAGTACGCCAACCGGCGTCTCTACCACACGGGCACCTCGACCTACGTCACCCTCGAGGACCTGGCCGCCATGGTGCAGGCCGGCGAGGATTTCGTGGTCTACGACGCCAAGTCGGGCGAGGACATCACCCGCTCGGTGCTGACCCAGATCATCTTCGAGCAGGAGAACAAGGCCGGGGCCGAGAACCTGCTACCGGTGGCCTTCCTGCGCCAGCTGATCCGCTTCTACGGCGACAGCATGCGGGCGATGGTGCCGAGCTTCCTCGAGCATTCCATGCACCACCTCGCCCGCGAGCAGGACGGCCTGCGGGAGAAGATGTCCCAGACCTTCGGCCCCACCGCCTTCCAGCACGCGATGGAGGAGCAGGTGCGCGCCAACATGAGCTTCTTCAACGAGGCCATGCGGATGTTCACGCCGTTCGGCCCCGGCGGCCAGCCCGGCGCCGACGACAAGCCGGCCGAGGCGCCGGCGGCCGCGCCCGCCCCGAAGGGCGAGCTCGACGACCTCAAGCGCCAGATGGCCGAGATGCAGAACCGCCTCGAGGCCCTGGCCAAGAAGTAGCCGCGTCGGGACGAAGGACGCGGCGGGAACACGGCAGGCGGCTTGCGGCGTTGATGCGTCGTCGCTTCGCGGAGCCCCCGCCATGTCCCACCCCGACACGCCCGTCCCAGGCCCGGACACGACCGGCCGGGCCCTCGTCCCGACCGAGGCCGCGTCCCCCGCCCAGGCGGTGCCGGCCCGGCCGCTGGCGACCTTCCTGGTGCATCTGATCGACGGGCCGGGCGGCACCCTGCGGCCGTCGCGGCTCGACCGCTCGCGGGTGGCCTCGCAGCGTTACGCGGCCGCCGGGGAAGGCGGCTGAACCCGGCATTCGGCGGCCCGATCGTTCAGGCGCCCGCGCCAGGCTCCCCTTCCGCCGGCGGCAGCAGCGCCATCAGGGCGCGCAGCGGCGGGCTGGCCGCGTCCGGCCAGACGAGGTGCGTGCGGTTGCGCCGCAGATGGGCCGGCAGGGTGTGGCGCGCGACCGTCCTGCCGAGCACCGCGTGATCGAGCACCTCGGCCGGAACCAGGGCCGCGCCGGTGCCGGCGGCCACGCAGGCCACGATGGCGTGGTACGAGCTCATCTCCAGGATCCGCTCGGGCGACCGGCCCTCCTCGGCGAGCCACGCGAACAGGCGCTGGCGGTAGGAGCAGCCGTGCGGAAACGCCACCACGGTCCGGGTCCGCGCGGATTCCGCGGCGCCCAGGGCGGTGATCAGCACCAGCTCCTCGTCGAAGGCCGGCACCGACGACAGCGCGCCGCGCTCGAACGGCTCGGACACGAAGGCGGCCTCGACCTCGTGGCGCTCGAGCTGGCGCAGCATCGCCCGGGTCGTGCCGGTCTGCAGCTCGATCGTGACGTCGGGATAGCGCGCGTGGAACGCCGACAGGATCGGCGGCAGCCGGGCCCCGGCAGCGCTCTCCAGCGAGCCGAGACGCAGGGTGCCGCGCACGCCGCCGCCCCGCAGCTCCCGCTCGGCGAGATCCGCCAGGTGCAGCAGCTTATCGGCATGTCCCAGCAGGGTGCGGCCGGCCTCCGTGAGGGTGAGCGAGCGCCCCTCGCGGCGGAACAGGGCGATCCCCAGGCGCTCCTCGAACTGCTTGATCCGGGTCGTGACGTTGGACGGCACCCGGTTGAGGCGCTCCGCGGCCCGCGTCACCCCGCCCTCGCGCACCACGCTGCGGAAGATGTGCAGGTCGTCGAGATCCATCGTTCTCATGGCAAGAACGATACGTCTCGGAAATTCATTTTCCAAGATGAATGTACGGGTGTTGGATGCGGCAATGAGCACGATCTCGCCTCCCCTCGCCCGCTCCGCCGCGCCTCCGGCGGCCTCACCGCCGACGACCTGGCCGATCGTCGCCGCCGGGATCCTCGCCCTCGCCGTCGCCATGGGCGTCGGCCGGTTCGCCTTCACGCCGCTGCTGCCGCTGATGGTGCGCGACGGCAGCCTGAGCGCGGCGGCCGGCGCGGAATGGGCGGCGGCGAACTATGCCGGCTATCTCGCCGGCGCCCTGACCGCGGCGCGGTTCTCCGGCCGTCCCGGCCGCGGGCTGATCCTGAGCCTCGGCGGCGTGGCGCTGACGACCCTCGCGATGGCCGCGGCGGGCGACCCCGCCCCGGCGATCCTGGGGCCGACCTTGCGGGCGGCGGCGGGCGTCTTCAGCGCCTGGGCGCTCGTCTGCGCCAGCGGCTGGTGCCTCGCCGAGCTCGCCCGGCGGCACGCGCCCCGGCGGGGCGCCTGGATCTATACCGGGGTGGGCCTCGGCATCGCCCTCGCGGGCGCGCTCGCCTGGCTCGGCGGGGGCCAGCCGGCGGCGCGTCTGTGGCTCGAGCTCGGCCTGCTGGCGGCCGTGGGCGCCGGGCTCGTCGCGGGCCTCGTGCGCCGGCAGGGCACGATCCCGCCCGAGCCATCGGAGCGCGAGGGCGCCGCCGTGGCGCGCGGGCCGGCCGGCGGCGAGGCGGGACCGATCCTGTGCTACGGCGCCTTCGGCTTCGGCTACATCGTGCCGGCGACGTTCCTGCCGGCGATGGCGCGGGAACTGACGCCCGATCCGCTGGTCTTCGGCCTCGCCTGGCCGCTCTTCGGCCTCGCCGCCCTGGCGTCGGTCGCGGTCGCGGCGCGCCGCCTCGCGGGGGTGCCGCGGCGGCGGCTGTGGGCGGCGGCACAGGGGATCATGGCGCTCGGTACCGCCCTGCCGCTCGCGATCCACGCCCTGTGGGCGGTGGCGGCCTCGGCGGTGCTCGTCGGCGGCACCTTCATGATCGCCACGATGGCGGGGCTGCAATGGGCGCGCGAGGCGCGCCCCGACGATCCGACGCCGCTGCTCGCCCGGATGACCGCCGCCTTCGCGGCCGGGCAGATCGCCGGCCCGCTCCTGGTGCGGGCCCTCGGGCATGCCGGCGTCGGATCCGGCGGCGGCGACGGGCTGGGCCCGACCGGCGCCGTCGCGGCGCTGACACTGGCACTCACCGCCCTGTGGCTGTGGCGGGCCGGGAAGCGCCCGTTCTGAGCCCGCAAAGTTCTGAGCCCGCAAACGAGAACGGCGCCCGCGAGGGGCGCCGTCATCCCGTGCCGGTCATCGGCGGCGCGGGAGCGCCGCCACGCCGGGTCACGCGTCGGACTTGACCTTCAGGACCTGGCGACCGCGATACATGCCGGTCTTCAGGTCGATGTGGTGCGGGCGACGCAGCTCGCCGGAATCCTTGTCCTCGACGTAGGTCGGGGCCTTGAGGGCGTCGGCGGAGCGGCGCATGCCGCGCCGCGACGGAGAGGTCTTTCGCTTCGGAACGGCCATTGGAACTACTTCCCGTGCAACAAAACAGGCGCGTAGAGGCCCCCGGGCGGAGCCGCCGCGCGCGTCGCGATCCTGATCGGAGCGGGGTCTATAGAGGAGACGCGCCGCCCTGGCTAGGGGACCGGCCCAGAAAACCGCGCACCCCGGAAAACCGCTGGCCTGCGTCATACACGTATTAAGCTGCCGTTCAACGGCGAAGGCCGCATGATGGGGCCAGCCGCTCCGGACAGCCCAGATCCGGGACCCCGAGGGCGGCACGATCGGAGCTTTCCCGATGACGCGCTTTCCCCGCCTGACCCGCGCCCTGGCGCTGACCGCCCTGCTGGCCGCGGGCCCCGCCCTGATCCAGGCGCCGGCCCTGGCCCAGACCCCGGCGACCTCGACCCCGGCGACCCGGCCCGCTCCCACGGCCCCGGCGCCGACGGCGCCCACCGCCCCGAGGGCGCCCGAGGCGCCCAAGGCCGCCGCCCCGGCCACCCAGGCGGCCAAGCCCGCCCTCCTCGACCTCAACAGCGCCTCGAAGCAGGAGCTCGAGACCCTGAAGGGTATCGGCGCGGCGCGCTCCGAGGCGATCATCAAGGGCCGGCCCTATCGCGGCAAGGACGAGCTCCTGTCGAAGAAGATCGTCCCGTCGAACGTCTACGAGGACATCAAGGACAAGGTCATCGCCCGCCAGAAGAGCTGAGCGCCCGCGATCCTTGCCGGCTTCCGGGAGGGGTGGTAGGCGCCGGGGCAGACACGCGCTTCCCCGGACACCCCGCCCATGCCCCACCGCCTGCACCGCGGCGACCTGCCCGACGATTACGTGCCGGGCCCGGCCATCGCGATCGACACCGAGACCCTCGGCCTCCAGCCCCATCGCGACCGGCTCTGCGTGGTGCAGATCTCCCGCGGCGACGGCGAGGCCGACCTGGTGCAGATCCCGAAGGCCGGCCCCGAGCCGGTGGTGCTCAAGCGCGTGCTCGCCGATCCCGCCGTCACCAAGATCTTCCACTACGCCCGCTTCGACCTCGCGGTGCTCTACCATCGCCTCGGCGTGATGCCGGGCCCGGTCTACTGCACCAAGATCGCCTCGCGGCTCGCCCGCACCTACACCGACCGGCATGGCCTGAAGGACCTGGTGCGCGAGCTCGTCGGCGTCGACCTGTCGAAGCAGCAGCAATCCTCGGATTGGGGCGCCGAGACCCTGACCCAGGCGCAGGTCGACTACGCGGCGTCCGACGTGCTGCACCTGCACGCCCTGCGCGAGCGGCTCGACCTGATGCTCGCCCGCGAGGACCGGACCGCGATGGCCCAGGCCTGCTTCGACTTCCTGCCGACCCGCTCCCGCCTCGACCTGCTCGAATGGGACGAAACCGACATCTTCGCGCATAGCTGAGGCGCGAGACGCAAGCCTGGCGGTTCTGTTAACCTCGCGGCCATAACTTCGACACCGCGCCGGGGCACGGGGGCTCAACGTCCCGCGCGTCCCGCGCCGGATGTCGGCACGATGCAGGCGGCCAGGACTTTGCAGCACGCTTCCCCCTTGCAGCACGCTTCCCCGCTCGACGCGCTCCCCTCCCAGGGCCTCGATCCCCGGCGCCTGCGCGCCCATGCGAGGGCGCGCCGGCACAGCGCCCAGGTGCGCTGGCTGCGCCGCGCGATCCCCCTCGGGGCGGGTGCGGCAGGGCTCGCGATCGTGGTCGGCACCTGGCTCAACCCCTTCGCCGATCTCGGCGTCTCGGTCAGCCTCGGCTCGATCGGCGTCTCGGGCTCGAAGGTGACGATGGAGAGCCCGCGGCTCTCAGGGTATCGCTCGAAGGACAACCGCCCTTACGTCGTCACGGCGAAGGCCGCGCTGCAGGACGTGAGGAAGCCCTTCGTCATCGAGCTGCAGAGCATGCTCGGGCGCCTCACCACCGACGAATCGGGGAGCCTCGCCCATATCGAGGCGACGGCCGGGGTCTTCGACACCCAGAAGGAGGCGCTGGACCTGAGCCAGCACATCCGCCTCTGGACCGACAAGGGCCAGGAGGCGCGGCTGACCTCGGCCCATGTCGACTTCAAGGCCGGCACGATGCACTCGCGCGAGGCGGTCACCGTCACGATGCCGACCGGCTCGATCAAGGCCGACGGCCTCGACGTGACCGAGAACGGCAAGACCATCTCGTTCGTCGGCAACGTCAAGGCGGTCTTCAGCAATCACGCGCCTACGGACGAGGATCCGCACCTGCGGACCACCGAGGCCCAGATCAAGGACGATTGAGCGTGCGTCCCCGTCTCCCGGCCCTCGCGGCGCTCGGCTGCCTCACCGTCGCGGCCCTCGCCCTCCCCTCCGCCCCGCGGGCCGAGACCCCGGCTGCGCCCGCCGCCAAGAAGAAGGAAGCGGGCTCCGGCTTCGGCGCCTTCGGCAGCGGCGGCGGCAAGGAGCCGATCAAGATCGACGCCGACCGCCTCGACGTGTTCGACCGCGAGAACAAGGCGATCTTTGCCGGCAACGTCGTGGCGGTGCAGGGCGAGAGCACGATCCGCTGCTCCAGCATGACCGTGCACTACCAGCGCAAGGAGAAGGAGCCGAAGGGCAAGGCGGCCGAGGCGAAGCCTGAGGCGAAGCCCGACGCGAAGGCCTCCATCGCCCAGCCGGCGGAGGCCAAGCCCGTCGACGGCAAGCCCGTCGAGAAGGCCGTGAAGGTCGAGGCCAAGCCCGAGCCCAAGGTGGAGAAAGCCGAAAAGTCCGCCGACCCGACCGACGGCAGCGCGATCCGCCAGGTGGTCTGCGCCGGCCCGGTCACGGTGGTGTCGAAGGACCAGGTGGCGAGCGGCGACAACGCGGTGTTCGACCGGGTGGCCAACCGCGTCGTGCTGACCGGCAACGTGGTCCTGAGCCAGTGCCAGAACGTCACCCGCGGCTCGCGCCTCGTCTACGACATGAATACCGGCCGGGCGAACATGGACCCGGTCGCGGGTGGGCGTGTCTCGGCGATGTTCGTGCCGGGCGGCAAGGATGATGGTGCCAAGGGCAAGCAGGCGGGGTGTGCGCAGCCGCCGGGGCAGGCGGGGAAGGCGGCGCCGAAGCCGCGGGGGTAGGCGAGGAGGTGAGGACGACTGGCTCGAATCAGGAATGACTGCTGATGGTGGATTGCGGACCTTGGCTAGGGCTGCTCGTCGTCTACGATCTGACGAAGAAAATCGATGGCACGCCTGCGGCCGTCTTCGGTTTGGATGGCCAAATAAAGTCGAATACATTCATGCACATCAAACAATCCGTCAATTTTATCGCCGCCTAAAAATAGTTGATCGATAGGCAGGCCGAGCGTCTGAGCGATTGCGCTTAACCTGCTGCTCTTATAATCAAGATCTTTGCTCATGATTTGAGCATTTTGATACTGCTGACCTATCTGGCTTTAACGTGCGTTAAATTCCGTGATACTTTTTAACGGTTAAAATCAGAGCTGTACCGGCAGGGCGGCGGTCCCTGGGCGGCAGGCGCTGCAACAGCCGAAGCCATGCGGCGGCTCGAACGGACCCATCGAATGTCCGGGAAGGGTCGGGGGCAGACTCACACGGTCAAGATGATGATGCCCCGACGGAATATAACGGCCCGGCGATCACTGCGCCGGGCCGCCCCAATTCCGCCTACGCCGAAACCAACGGCGTCCCCACCTCCGCGGTGCTATCCGCCTCGACCGTCACGCCCTCGCTCCCCTGCGCCTCGACCACGGCCGCCGCCGTGATGTTGACGATGCCCCGCGCCGTCACCGACGGCGTGAGGATGTGCGCAGGCTGCGCCGGCCCGAGCAGCAGCGGTCCCACCGGCAGCGCGTCGGCCAGCGTCTTCGAGAACTGGAAAGCGATGTTGGCCGCATCCAGGTTCGGCATGATCAGCACGTTGGCCTCGCCCTTGAGGCGCGAGCCGGGCAGCACCTTGTCGCGGATTGCCTGCGACAGGGCGGTGTCGGCGGCCATCTCGCCGTCGACCTCGAGGTCGGGGGCACGCTCGCGCAGCAGCGCCAGGGCCTGGCGCATCTTGCGGGCGGACGCCGTGTCGAACGAGCCGAAATCGGCGTGGCTGACGAGCGCGATCTTCGGCGACAGGCCGAAGCGACGGGCGGTGTCGCCGCAGGCGATGGCGACGTCGGCGATCTCCTCGGCGCTCGGATCGGGCCGCACGTGGGTGTCGGCCAGGAAGTAGGCGCCCTTCGAGGTGACGATGAGGCTGAGCGCCGCGAAGTCGCGGGCGCCGGGCGCGAGCCCGATGATGTCGCGGATCACCCGCAGCTTGCTCTCGAAGCGCCCTTCGAGGCCGCAGATCAGCGCGTCGGCCTCGCCGCGGCGGACGGCGAGCGCACCGATCACCGCGTTGTTGGTGCGCACGAGCGTGCGGGCGGCGTCGGGCGTGATGCCGCGGCGGCCGGCGAGGTCCATGTAGGTCTGGACGTAGGTGCGGTAGCGCGGATCGTCGTCGGGGTTGATCAGCTCGAAGTCGCGGCCGGGCTGGATCGCGAGGCCGAAGCGCTTCAGGCGGGTCTCGATGACCGACGGGCGGCCGATCAGGATGGGCTTGGCCAGCCCCTCCTCGACGATCGCCTGCACGGCGCGCAGCACCCGCTCGTCCTCGCCCTCGGCGTAGACGACCCGGCGGGGATCCTCCTTCGCCTTGGTGAAGACCGGCTTCATGATGAAGCCGGAGCGGTGGACGAACCGGTCGAGGGACTCGGCATAGGCCTGCACGTCCGGCAGCGGCCGCTTGGCGACGCCGGATTCCATCGCGGCCTTGGCGACGGCCGGCGCGATGCGCAGGATGAGCCGCGGGTCGAACGGGGACGGGATCAGCGAGTGCGGGCCGAAGGGCCGCGCCTCGCCGCCATAGGCGCGGGCGACGACGTCGGACGGGGTCTCGCGGGCGAGCCCGGCGATCGCCTTGACGGCCGCCGCCTTCATCTCCTCGTTGATCGTGGTCGCGCCGACGTCGAGCGCGCCCCGGAAGATGTAGGGGAAGCACAGGACGTTGTTGACCTGGTTCGGGAAGTCCGACCGCCCGGTACAGATCATCGCATCCGGCCGCTTCTCCTCGGCGAGGTTCGGCATGATCTCCGGATAGGGGTTGGCGAGCGCCATGATCAGCGGCTTCTCGGCCATCCGCTCGAGCATCTCGGGTTTCAGGACGCCGCCGGCCGAGAGGCCGAGGAAGACGTCGGCGCCGGGGATCACCTCGGCGAGGGTGCGAGCCTGGGTGTCCTGGGCGTAGACCGACTTCCAGCGGTCCATGAGCGTCTCACGGCCCTTGTAGACCACGCCCTCGATGTCGGTGACGAAGATGTTCTCGCGCCGCGCGCCGAGCGACACGAGCTGGTTGAGGCAGGCGAGCGCGGCGGCGCCGGCGCCCGACGTCACGATCTTGACGTCAGAGATCCGCTTGCCGGCGAATTCGAGGCCGTTGAGGACGGCGGCCGCGACGATGATCGCGGTGCCGTGCTGGTCGTCGTGGAAGACCGGGATGTTCATCCGGGCCCGGCAGCGCTCCTCGACCTCGAAGCATTCCGGCGCCTTGATGTCCTCGAGGTTGATGCCGCCGAAGGTCGGCTCGAGCGCTGCCACCACGTCGACGAGCTTGTCGACGTTCTTCTCGGCGAGCTCAATGTCGAAGACGTCGATGCCGGCGAACTTCTTGAACAGGACCGCCTTGCCCTCCATCACGGGCTTGGAGGCGAGCGGCCCGATGTCGCCGAGGCCGAGCACCGCGGTGCCGTTCGAGACCACCGCGACGAGGTTCTGGCGCGCCGTCAGGCTCGCGGCCTCCTCCGGGTCGGCGACGATCGCCTCGCAGGCGGCGGCCACGCCGGGCGAGTAGGCGAGCGCGAGGTCGCGCTGGTTGCCGAGCGGCTTCGTCGGCTGGATCTCCAGCTTCCCGGGCCGCGGATTGCGGTGGTAGAACAGCGCGCCGCTCTTCAGATCGTCCGAAATGTTGCTGCTCACCGCGCTGTCTCCCCGGATCGCCCGCAAGGTCGGGCCCGCCATCCCGCCCGCCCATCACGAGGATGCCCGCGGGTGAGGGGTTTCCTGCACCGCCTGCGGCAGGGGCGCAACCCTCACAACGAGACCCGCCGGCATCTCGCCAAGCTTGCGGCCCGTTACGGCTTCCGGATCGGACATTACTCCTACGGCAGGCCGAAGGTCCGCTTCCCGGAATCCGGCGCTCGGCTGTCGATCGGCCCCTATTGTTCGATCGCCGACAAGGTCGAGATCCTGCTGGGCGGCAATCACCGCATCGACTGGGTGTCGACCTACCCGTTCGCCGCGATGAGGGGCCTGTGGCCGGACCTCGACGCGCCGGAGGATTATCACGCGACCCGCGGCGACGTGGCGATCGGCGCCGACGTCTGGCTCGGCTCGGGCTGCCTGATCCTGTCGGGAGTCACGGTCGGCCCCGGGGCCGTGGTCGCGGCGCACGCGGTCGTGACCCGGGACGTGCCGCCTTACGCCGTCGTCGCCGGCAACCCGGCCCGGGTGATCCGGCATCGCTTCCCGCCCGAGATCGCCGCGGCGCTCGTCGAGACCGCCTGGTGGGACCTGCCGCCGGAGCGGGTGCGGGCCCTGGTGCCGCTGCTCCAGGGCGGCGACGCCGAGGCGCTGGTGCGGACCCTGCGCGGGGAGAGCGGGCGCGGGCCATGATCCGGCCCCGCGACCCCGGCGGCGCATTTTCTTGCGCGAACCGATGTGACACGCCGCGCGATGCGGCTTAGAGGCAACCATCAGTGGGGCTGCCCGCGCCGGCACGGCGCGAGCCGCCCGTCCTTTCCTTCCCGTCATGCAGGGCGCCCGCGCCCGCCACCCCAGGATCCGCCATGACCCCGACCCGCAACCCGGGAGCCGCCGTCCGATGATCGTCTCTCCCCTGATGACCGTGATGATCGACGCCGTGCGCAAGGCGGCGCGCGGGCTCAAGCGCGACTTCGGCGAGATCGAGAACCTGCAGGTCTCGCGAAAGGGCCCTGGCGACTTCGTCACCGCCGCCGACCGCAAGGCCGAGGCGACCCTGCGCGAGGCGCTGATGAAGGCGCGGCCGGGCTACGGCCTCGTCATGGAGGAGAGCGGGGTCATCGAGGGCCAGGACAAGACCCATACCTGGCACGTCGATCCTCTCGACGGCACCACCAACTTCCTGCACGGCGTGCCGCATTTCTGCATCTCGGTCGGCCTCGAGCGCGAGGGCACGATCGTCGCCGCGGTGATCTACGAGCCGATCAAGGACGAGCTCTACATCGCCGAGCGCGGCAAGGGCGCCTTCCTCAACAACAAGCGCCTGCGGGTCGCCGGCCGGCAGGATCTCGCCGACAGCCTCGCGCTCTACGGCTCGCCCTATCTCGGCCGCGGCAGCCATCCGCGCCTGCTCAAGGAGCTCGCCGCCGTGATGGCGGTGACCGGCGGCGTGCGCCAGACCGGGTCGGCCGCCCTCGACCTCGCGGCGGTCGCCAGCGGCCGGGCCGACCTCTACTGGGAGCGCGACCTCCAGACCTGGGACATGGCGGCGGGCCTGCTCCTGGTGCGCGAGGCCGGGGGCTTCGCCGGCAGCGCCGACGGCGGCGCCGACCCGATGACCGCGCGCTCGGTCGCCTGCGGCAACGAGGTGCTGCAGCGCGAGCTGGTCGCCATCCTGCGCAAGGTCGGCGGCTGACGCGCCCGCCCGGGCCGGGACCCGCCGGTCCGGGTTCCCGCCCCGCCCCATCCTCCAATCCGAAGGTCTTCCCCATGGACCGCAGCACCGTGGACCCGCGCACCCTGTCCGCCCTCAAGGACGCGATCCGCTCGATCCCGGACTACCCGAAGCCCGGCATCGTGTTTCGCGACATCACCACCCTGCTCGGCGACGCCCGCGCCTTCCGGCGCGCGGTGGACGAGCTGGTGCATCCCTTCGCGGGCGGCCGGATCGACCAGGTCGCCGGCATCGAGGCGCGGGGCTTCATCCTGGGCGGCGCGATCGCCCACCAGCTCTCCTCGGGCTTCGTGCCGATCCGCAAGAAGGGCAAGCTGCCCCACACCACGGTCTCGATCGCCTACGCGCTCGAATACGGCACCGACGAGATGGAGATCCACTCCGACGCGGTGAAGCCCGGCGACCGGGTGATCCTCGTCGACGACCTGATCGCCACCGGCGGCACCGCCACGGCGGCGGTGGAGCTGCTGCGCCGGATCGGCGCCGAGGTGGTGGCGGCCTGCTTCGTCATCGACCTGCCGGAGCTCGGCGGCGCCGACCGCCTGCGCGCCCTCGACCTGCCGGTGCGCACCCTGATCGAGTTCGAGGGGCACTGACGAGAAAGGCGGGCCGCCAGGCCCGCCTCCCGTCGTCCTCACGTCGCGTCGGCTGCCCTCAGGCCGCCTTGGCCAGGCTCTCGAACAGGCCGCGCCCGTCGGTGCCGCCGACGAGGCCCTCGACGAAGTTCTCCGGGTGCGGCATCAGCCCGAGCACGTTGCGGGCCTCGGAGTAGATGCCGGCGATCGCGTTGAGCGAGCCGTTGCGGTTGGCCTCGACCGTGAGCCCGCCGGCCGCGTCGCAGTAGCGGAAGGCGACCCGGCCCTCGCCCTCGATCCGCGCCAGCGTCTCAGGATCGGCGAAGTAGTTGCCCTCGCCGTGGGCGACGCAGACGTCGATCACCTGGTGCCGGGCATAGGCCCGGGTGAAGGCGGTGTCGGTGCGCTCGACCCGCAGGGTCTGCCGGTGGCAGATGAAGCGGCGGTTGACGTTGCGCATCAGCACGCCCGGCAGGAGGCCGGACTCGCACAGGATCTGGAAGCCGTTGCAGATGCCGAGCACCAGGCCGCCCCGGGCGGCGTGCGCCCGCACCGCGTCCATGGCGTGGGCCCGCCCGGCGATGGCGCCGCAGCGCAGGTAGTCGCCGTAGGAGAAGCCGCCGGGCAGGACCGCGAGGTCGGTGCCGGCGGGAAGTTCGGTCTCGGTGTGCCAGACGATGGTCACCTCGGCGCCGGAGAGGCGCAGGGCCCGGGCGACGTCCCGCTCGCGGTTCGAGCCCGGGAAGACGACGACGGCGGCCTTCATCGGGCGATCTCGACGCGGTAGTTCTCGACCACGGTGTTGGCGAGCAGCCGGTCGCAGGCCGCCTTGACGGTCGCCTCGGCGGCGGCCTCGTCGGCGGCGTCGACCTCGACCTCGAAGAACTTGCCCTGGCGCACGCCAGCGATGCCGGTGATGCCGAGCGAGCGCAGCGCGCCTTCGATCGCCTTGCCCTGAGGGTCGAGGACGCCGGTCTTCAGGGTAACGGTGACGCGCGCTTTCATCGGCCAGACCTTCGACAGCGGAGGGCTTCTTTCAGGCTCCCGATAGTGCGGAACGGGTCCAGAGGCAACGCCGCGCGCGCGGCCCGCGGCGCTGCGGCGATTGATCTTTGCTGGCGGGATTCTAAAAGTATTCAACGGTGGCGGGCAATCGGGTCACGGGCGGGTCCGCGTCGCACGAGGACGGCGCGGGGTTCAGAGCGGGGTTCAGGGGTCGGGTCATGGCGAACGCCGATGATGCGTTCATTCGTCAATCGTTCGACCTGATCGACGGCCTCGACGGCCTGTCGGACCCTCTCGACGTGCAGAAGACGATTTTCGATCTCGTCGCCCGCTGCGGCTTCTCCTACTTCGCGATCACCCGGCTGCCGCAGCCCGGCGAGCGGATCGGCCCGAACCTGCTGCTCAGCGTCTGGCCGGAGGGATGGCTGTCGCACTACGATCAGGTCGGCCATTACCGCCACGATCCGGTGGTGCGGCACTGCCTGCGCACCACCGAGCCCTTCGCCTGGAGCGAGGTGACCGACGATCCGGAGGCGACCCCGCAGACCCGCCGGGTGATGGAGGAGGCGCGCGAGCACGGCATGGGCGCCGGCTACTGCGTGCCGATCCACGATGCCCACGGCTTCCAGGGCGGGATTTCGATGGCCGGCGAGCGGATCGACCTGCCGCCCCGGGTGCGCCGCGCCGTCCACCTGCTCGGGCTCTACGCCTGGTCGGCGGCGGCCCGCACGACCCAGCAGCGGCCCAAGCCCGCCGGCCGGCTCCTGAGCGCACGCGAGCGCGACGTCCTGTCCTTCGCCGCCCAGGGGCGCACCCGCGAGGAGACCGCCGACCTCCTCGGCGTCTCGATCGAGACCGTCTCGACCCACCTGCGCAACGCCCGCAGCAAGATTGGCACCCGCAACACCACCCACACGGTGATCGAGGCCCTGCGCCTGCGCGAGATCACCCTCTAGCCGGCGCCCGCGGGCGTTTTTTTCGCAAAGTCGCACTCGCTCTACCGGTTTTCGGGGATACCGGCCGGCGCCGTCCTCTGGCCTTATGGGGCCGGACCGAGGGACGTCAGCGCATGATCCGCCTCCACGTCATCGACCCGGCGCGCCGTGGCACCTACGCGGACGCGCTGGCGCAGCACCACGCCCTGCGCCGCACCGCCTTCGAGGAGAGCCGCTGCCGGGCGCTGCGGGCCGTCGACGCCGCCGGGCGCGACCGGTTCGACACCGAGGCCACGCTCTACCTCCTCGCCATCGACGGCGACGGCCGGGTGGCGGGCGGCACGCGGCTCCTGCCGGCCGACCGGCCGACGCTCCTGAGCGAGATCTTCCCGCACCTCGCCGAGGTCCGCGGCATCGATCGCGGCCCGGGGGCGTGGGAATGCACCCGGTTCTTCGCCTCGTCGCGCTACCGCGAGGAGCGGCCGTTGTCGCGGGCGGCCGGGATCGTGGCGGCGGGCCTGATCGAGCACTGCCTCGAACACGGCATCCCGCGGCTCACCGTCGTCGTCGAGACCTACTGGATCCCCCAGATGGCCGAGTTCGGCTGGCGCCCGCGGCCGCTCGGCCTGCCGGTCGCCTATGCGGGCGCCTCGCTCTGCGCCGTCACGGTCGCGACGACCGAGGAGGCCCTGGCGGAGACCCGCGCGGCCTACGGCATCGTCGCCTCCGTCCTGGCCCGTCCCCGCACCCCGACCCCGCCGCCGGACCGAGACCGGGCCGGACGCGGCCTGGCAGCCTGAGGTCGCACGCGATGTCCCATCACGACGGCACCCGCCTCTTCACCCGGATCGCCCGCCAGGGCTCGCGCCAGGGTTCTAACCAGGAATCCCGCGAGGCGGCCCGCCAGGGCTCCCGTCAGGCCGTCTCCCGCACCGTGCGGCCGCCGGGCGGGATGCGCGCCCCGGCCGACCTCCTCGCCGAGCACCTGATCGAGGCCTACCGGCACGCCGCCGCGTGCGAGGACCCGGTCGCCCTCGACCTGATCCGGCTGGCGCTCGGCCATGTCGGCCGCACCTACCCGCCGTCGGACATGATCGCCGCCGAGGAGGGACACCGGCCGTGACCCTCGGCGCATCCCGTCCCGCCCGAACCCGCGCCCGCCGCGGGCCGACCCCACCCCAGACCCGCTCAGCACCCCATCAGGCACGCACCATGGCGCCCGCTTTCCACGTCCCCCCGTCGTCGACCGATCTCTCGCAGGCCGCCAGGGCCGAGATCCAGGTGCTGCGCCTCGCCGCCGGCATCCTCGACCTGCAGCGCACCGCGAGCCCGCAGATCCGCGACCTGCCCTCCATGCAGGCGATGTTCCGCGCCGCCTCGGCGGTGTTCGACGAGCTCGGCTTCGGCGAGGAAGAGGCCGACCGGTCGATGTCGTCCTGAGGGAGCCGCAGGCGCGACCGGCCGCATCTCGAGCGGCAACGTCCTTCGGCGCGACCCGCAGCACCGCAAGCAGCATTACCTCGCGGGCGGATAGTTCGCCCGCTCAGGATCTTGTTCGGTCACGGGGCGTCGTGGGCGAACTCGCGGTCATTCGTGCGGCCTCGCTCGGGCCGTGTGGGGCGAAGAGGGCGACCGGCGCGCGAGGGCCGGGCTCCTCCGGTAGCTCGCATCTGTTCTGTTCCGAGCGCAGGCTCAGGCGCGCAGGCCGGCGGCCGATGCCGGCGACCAGCCCCGGAGGAGCGTGGCGCCCGGCCGAAAGCGCTACGAAAGAGTGGCTGCCCCCTGCATCGCGCCTCGGCTCACGGTGCTGATGTGCCTATCCGCCTCACGACCCGCAGGTCATGCGCTTGCCGCAGATCCGTCTCGGGAAGGTCGAGCTTCTCCGTGAAGTCAAGCTCACCGGACGTGGCGGGCATTTCGTCGGGACAAACGCGCCTCCACCGGTTGGCAAAGTTGGAAGGCGCACCATATTATGCTAGAAATCATGTCGTTGGCACATTCCAACGTGCACTCTGTGGAGGCCCCATGATCGCATCGACCGAGATCATCAAGCTCAGCTAAAGATCTTCCATTAGCTTTTCGTAATGCGACTGAAGTTCTGGAAGATGGCCAAAAACTGAGTTCAACAAGCTAATTTTCCTCTCGGTGGTAAGGGACGAAAAAATATCGTCTCTTATTACCCTGATGGCATCGTCGACCAACTCGGCAAGATCGTTAAAATGTATTAGATTTTCGATAGTGCGCTTGTTGAGATACGATATGTCGTCATTCAGATTTCCGATGACCGTTCGTTTTTGAGATGTCAATATAATTACTCTGTACGTAGGCTCCGTCGTGATCTTTCCGATAAGATATTTCTTGTTAGCATTGCTAAATTGTTGATTGTAAGATTCCATCATGATTTGAAGCTCTTGTCGTATGGCGAGCTTGAGCCTCCGCTTCTTAAAAAGGCTCGCAACAAAAACTCCGAATAATCCGGTGACTATTCCGACTTCGATCCGGCCAATTTTGTCTCCCTTAAAATAATTCCAAAGCTGCTCAAGAAGTTCCGGTATCGTCATATGCCATAATTCCTTGTTATGTCAATAATTTTGCGCTCTAGCGCAGCATCGAATTTAATTTAAATATCTCGTCAGAGCAACACCGCTTCGGTCGTCGAAACGTCCTAGACCGGGTGTGATCCTAGAGCACATTACGACGGCGTGCATACCGGTTCATCGTAGAAGATACGCCAAAATCAAAGGCCGGAGCAGCGCTTGCGGTGCTTCTCCAGCTGCCTTCCTGGGTGGATCGGAGACGAAACAAGCATACCGGCTTCAGTCTCAATCGGGGCAGGGCAGCACGCTATCCGATCGCGTTGCCTCGGTAACACTGGGGCAATGCTCAGGGTCGCGAAATTCAAGCTCGGTCGCAAGCCCCTCTCACCCCCGAATGCTCCGTCCATTCTCGCGGCAGTCGCCCGGGAGAAGGCACGAGCCCGCACGAAGCATACGCCTGCCCGCACTTCAGCCGTCGGTGTCGCACGCCGTACGCGGTGTCGCCGGGAGCCGTCGCGAGCACTTAGCTTGGCAGGGCGTCATAAAGTCCCGCCTTTGAACGAACTCGTTCGCAGGCGCGAGACGAGCCCGAGCGGGCGTCGGCGCTGATGCGCCGGCTCCGCTCACGGCCCCGCCCGGTCGGCCGCCAGCCGCTCGGCGCGGGTCTTCTCCTCGGGGCCGAGCCCGGCCACCGCCTGGGTCAGCCAGGCGTCGGACAGCCCTTGCGCCCGCGCGGCCAGGTCCCAGGCCGCGGCCTCGACGAGGTTCTTCGGGACGCCGCGGCCGCTGGCGTAGAGGCGGGCGACGCGGTTCTGCGCCACCGCGTTGCCCCGGAAGGCGGCGTGGCGGAAGTAGCGGGCAGCCCGGACCTCGTCCTTCGCGACGCCCTCGCCGTTGAACAGCAGGATCGAGTACTCGACCTCGCCGGCGAGGTCGCCGTTATCGGCGGCGCGGCGGAACCAGTCCGCCGCCTTGGCCGGGTCCTTCGCCAGCCCACGGCCCTGGAGGTAGAGCACGCCGAGCGCGTGCTGGGCCGGGGCCAGCTCCTGGTGGGCGGCCTGGCGCAGCAGCTCGGCGGCCCGGGCGAGGTCCGCCGGCACGCCGGTGCCGAGCAGGATCAGGGCGAGGTTGTAGCTCGCGGTCGCGTCGGCCCGGGCCGCGGCCTTCTCCAGGAGGGCGCGGCCGGCCGCCTGGTCCTTCGGCACGCCGCGGCCCTCGATCTGCATCATGCCGAGGGTCGCCGCGGCGTGCGGATCGCCGAGATTGGCCGCGAGCCGGTACCACTCGGCGGCCCGCGCCGGATCCTGGCGCACGCCGAGGCCCTGGCTGTAGAGCTCCGCCAGCAGGGTCATGGCGGGAAAGTCGGTCTTGTTGGTCTCGAGCCGCTTCGTCGCCTCCCGGAACGCGGTGACGTAGAAGCCGCGCTGGTAGGCGCCGTAGGCGAGGTCGGCCTTCGGGTCCTTCGAGGGCGCCGGCGGCAGCGAGATCGCGCCCGGCAGGGTCTGGTTCGGCGCGCCGAAGGTCTGGACGCCCGGCAGGGCCGGCGCGGGGGCGGTGATCGTGGGTGCGGGCGCCGCGGGCGTCGGCTTGGCCGCGGCCGGCCCGGCCGCGAGGCCCGATATCCCCAGCGCCGCCAGGCCCGAGGCCCGCAGGAGTGCCAGCGTCGCGAGGCGGAGCGTCCGCATTCTCACCCCTCCCCGGCCGGCCGATGATCCTGGATCATCCTCTGCGCCTCGGCCACCGCGGCCTCGCCCCCCTCCCCCGCCCACAGAGCGGGATCGAGGCCGATGAACTCGGCCCCGGTCGCGACGAGGTCCGGGACCGCCGCGAGGTCGCGGGCGAGCGCGATGCAGGGCGTCTCGAAGATCTCGACCCACCAGGTCAGCCGCGCCACGAGGTCGTCGAGGCCGAGCTTCGCCTCGTCGCCGAACAGCACGTAATCCGCCCCGGCCTCGCCGGCCTCCATGGCGGCGTGCTTGGTGCGCAGGCGCCCGACGCCCAGGATGCGGCCGTCGCGCAGGCGATCGCGCAAGGAGCGCAGCGGGCTCTCGCCCGCCTCCTCCTCGTCGTCGGCGTCGCCGGCCTCCGGGGGGCCATCCGCCTCCGCGAGGTCCGTCGCTCCGTAATTCGCCGGCACGTGGACGCCGTCGGCGCCGGAGCGGGAGGCCACGGTGGCGAGGTCGGTGGTCCCGCCCCCGGCGAGCACCAGGGCCGCACCGGCCTCCTGAACCGCGGGCGCCACCGCCTTGACGGCGTTGACCAGCGCGCGTTCGTCGCCGGGCGGCAGGCGCAGGATCACCGCGGCGACGTCGCCGGCCTCGACCGCGCGCGCCAGGCGCTGGCCGAGGTCCGGGCCGGCCTCGGGGGCCGTGAGGAGGATCAGGCGGGTCTGGGGTTCGGCCATCGGGAGTTCAGTCGAGCCTGCGAAGGGGGACGAAGACGCACGGGCAACACGCGCACCGGCACGAAAAGCATGGGGCGGACGGCCCTTCGGCCGCCCGCCCTGCTGCATGGTCAATGGGGCGGCGATGCGGCGCGGGCGGCCCGCGCCGGGCGCGCCCTTACTCCGCGGCGGCCTTGTGGGCGGCGAACGACGGGTCGAGCTTGCCGGCGGCGTAGCGCTTGGCCATCTCGGACAGCGCGACCGGGCGGATCTTGCCGGCGTGACCGGCGGTGCCGAACTCCTCGAAGCGCTGCTTGCAGAGCTTCTGCATCGCGTCCATCGCCGGCTTCAGGTACTTGCGCGGGTCGAACTCGGCCTTGTTCTCCTGCAGGATCTTGCGGATCTGGCCGGTCATCGCCATCCGGTTGTCGGTGTCGATGTTGATCTTGCGCACGCCGTGCTTGATGCCGCGCTGGATCTCCTCGACCGGCACGCCCCAGGTCGGCTTCATCTCGCCGCCGTATTGGTTGATGATGTCCTGCAGGTCCTGCGGGACCGACGAGGAGCCGTGCATCACCAGGTGGGTGTTGGGCAGGCGGCGGTGGATCTCCTCGATCACGTTCATCGCCAGCACCGCGCCGTCGGGCTTGCGGGTGAACTTGTAGGCGCCGTGCGAGGTGCCCATGGCGACCGCGAGCGCGTCGACCTTGGTGGCCGCGACGAACTTCTCGGCTTCCGCCGGGTCGGTCAGGAGTTGGTCGTGCGACAGGGTGCCCTCGGCGCCGTGGCCGTCCTCGGCCTCGCCCTGGCCGCTCTCGAGCGAGCCGAGCACGCCGAGCTCGCCCTCGACCGAGCAGCCGGCCCAGTGCGCCATCTCGGTCACCTTGCGGGTGATCTCGACGTTGTAGGTGTAGTCCGCCGGGGTCTTGCCGTCGCTTTTCAGCGACCCGTCCATCATCACCGAGGTGAAGCCGTACTGGATCGCGGTGGCGCAGGTCGCCTCGTTGTTCCCGTGATCCAGGTGCATGCAGACCGGGATGTGGGGATAGATCTCGACGAGGCCGTCGATCAGCTTGGCCAGCACGACGTCGTTGGCATAGGCGCGGGCGCCGCGGCTCGCCTGCAGGATCACCGGCGAATCGGTGGCGTCGGCCGCCGCCATGATGGCGAGGCCCTGTTCCATGTTGTTGATGTTGAAGGCCGGAACCCCGTAGCCGTGCTCGGCGGCGTGGTCGAGGAGCTGCCTGAGCGTGATGCGCGCCATGTCGAAATCCTCCGAGACTGTCGATGTTGCTGGATTATAGCGGACGAGCAGGTCGGCGTCCTAACCCCGCCGACCTGAACGGAACCCTCAAGCTTTTTGGCGCAGGGCGTCGACGCCCGGGAGCGGCTTGCCCTCGAGCCATTCGAGGAAGGCGCCGCCGGCGGTCGAGATGTAGGTGAAGTCCCCCGACACGCCGGCATGGTTGAGCGCCGCCACCGTGTCGCCGCCGCCCGCCACCGAGACGAGCTTGCCGGCCTTGGTGCGCGCGGCCGCGTGGCGCGCCGCCGCCACCGTGCCCTGGTCGAAGGGCGCGATCTCGAAGGCGCCGACGGGGCCGTTCCACACCAGGGTCCTGGCGTCGTCGATCGCCGCCGCGATCCGGTCGACCGACAGGCCGCCGATGTCGAGGATCATGCCGGTGTCGGGAATCGCGTCGACCCCGTAGGTGTGGTGGGGGGCGCCGGCCTTGAACTCCTCGGCCACCACGCCGTCGACCGGCAGGATGATGGCGCAGTTCTTTTCCCGCGCCGCCTCGATGATCGCCTGCGCGGTGCCGGCCAGATCGCGCTCGCACAGCGACTTGCCGACGCCGAGGCCGGCCGCGTGCAGGAAGGTGTTGGCCATGCCGCCGCCGATCACCAGGGCGTCGACCTTGGCGACGAGGTTCTTGAGCAGGTCGATCTTGGTCGAGACCTTGGAGCCGCCGACGATCGCCACCACCGGCCGGGCCGGGGCCTCGAGGCCCTTGGTCAGCGCGTCGAGTTCGGCCTGCATCAGGCGCCCGGCATAGGCCGGCAGGACGTGGGCGAGCCCTTCCGTCGAGGCGTGCGCCCGGTGGGCGGCGGAAAAAGCCTCGTTGACGTAGACGTCGCCGTTCGCGGCGAGCGCCTCGACGAAGGCGGGATCGTTCTTCTCCTCGCCGGCGTGGAAGCGGGTGTTCTCCAGCATCAGGACGTCGCCGTCCTTGAGCGCCGCCACCGCCGCGGCGGCCGTCTCGCCGACGCAATCCTCCGCGAAGGCGACCGGGCGGCCGAGCTCCCTGGCGGTCGCCTCGGCGATCGGGCGGAGGGACTCGGCCGGGACCGGCTTGCCCTTCGGGCGGCCGAAATGGGCGAGCAGGACGATCCTGGCGCCGGCCTCGACGAGCTCGTGCAGCGTCGGCAGCACGCGCTGGATGCGGGTGGAATCGGTGACGCGGCCCTGGTCCATCGGCACGTTGAAATCGACGCGCACGAGGACGCGCTTGCCCTTCAGGTCGCCGGCATCGTCGAGGGTACGGAAACGGGTCATCGGCGGGGGCACCTTACAAGCGGGAATGGCGGGGATGGCGGGCGCCGGCTCAGCGCAGCGGGATCAGGCCCTGGAGGTTGAGGCGCTGCGCCACCAGGGTCAGAGCCACCGTCAGCACGGCGGTGACGAGCGCGGTGAGCATCAGGGCGCCGAGGCCGGGCAGGCCGCGGGTGCGCTCGGACAGGGCCCGGACCTCGTTGCGCAGGGCCGCGAGGTCGGCCTGGCGGGCGGCCTCGTTCATGCGGGCGCCGGCCGCCTCGACCCGGTCCTCGACGCGGCCGAGCAGCGCCTCGGAGCGGGCGTACTTGTCCTCGATCCGCGAGGCCTTGTCCTCGATCCGGGCGAGCTGGTCGGCGACCTGGCTCGGCAGCGGGGGCGTCGGCGCATGGGACGCGGGCGCGGCAGAAACCTGCACGGGCGCGACTTGTGCGGGTGCGGCTTGCGCGGGCGAGGCTTGTCCTTGGAGGGCCTGCGCGGGGGCCATCTGGCCCTGCGGCAGGGGAGCGGTCGCGGGGCGGGCGGAGGGCACGGCGTCGGTCATCGGCGGATCCTCGGGGGCGAATCCTGCGGGGCGAATCTTGAAGGTCGACGAGGGCGGCCCCGCCGGGGGACCGCCCGGGAGACGGTCCGGCCTCCCGGGGGAGGCCGGACCGTCATCGGCGTCAGATCAGCTTCGCCATCGCGATGGCGGTGTCGGCCATGCGGTTCGAGAAGCCCCACTCGTTGTCGTACCAGGTCAGCACGCGCACGAAGGTGCCGTCCATGACCTTGGTCTGGTCGATGTGGAAGGTCGAGGAATGGGGATCGTGGTTGAAGTCGATCGAGACGTTCGGGGCCTCGGTGAAGCCGAGCACGCCCTTGAGCGGGCCGTTCGCCGCCGCCTTGATCGCCTCGTTGATCTCGGCGACCGAGGTGGCGCGCTTCGAGTTGAACTTGAAGTCGACGACCGAGACGTTCGGGGTCGGCACGCGGATCGAGGTGCCGTCGAGGCGGCCGTTCAGCTCCGGCAGCACCAGGCCGACGGCCTTGGCGGCGCCGGTCGTGGTCGGGATCATCGACAGGGCCGCGGCGCGGGCCCGGTAGAGGTCCTTGTGCATCTGGTCCAGCGACGGCTGGTCGTTGGTGTAGGAGTGGATCGTCGTCATGAAGCCGCGCTCGATGCCGACGGCGTCGTTGAGCACCTTGGCGACCGGGGCGAGGCAGTTGGTGGTGCACGAGGCGTTGGAGACCACGAGGTGGTCGGCCGAAAGCTTGTCGTGGTTCACGCCGTAGACGACCGTGAGGTCGGCGCCGTCCGCAGGAGCGGACACGAGGACGCGCTTGGCGCCGGCATCGAGGTGGAGCTTCGCCTTGTCCTTCGAGGTGAAGATGCCGGTGCATTCCATCGCGATGTCGACGCCGAGCTCGCGGTGGGGCAGCTCGGCCGGGTTCTTGATCGCGGTGACGCGGATGCGCTGGCCGTCGACCACGATGTGGTCGCCCTCGACCGAGACGGTGCCGGGGAACTTGCCGTGGACCGAATCGAAGCGCAGCAGGTGGGCGTTGGTCTCGACCGGGCCGAGATCGTTGATGGCCACGACCTCGATGTCGGTGCGGCCGGCCTCCTTGATGGCGCGCAGGACGTTGCGGCCGATGCGTCCGAAGCCGTTGATGGCGACCTTGACCGTCATGTGTGCTCTCCCTTGAGGGCTGGGTGATCGGGGGGTATCGGGCCGCGGGGGCCGGGCCCCGCGGCGAGCCGGGCCGCGCGGCGGGCGCCGGGGCGACGGGCGTGGGGGATGACCGGGCGGGGCCGGGCCGGGCCGCCGGATCGCGCTGCGCTCGTGGTCCCGGACGCGCCGGCCGTCCCGGCGGGGACGGCGCTGGCGGGGGGCACGGGAGGCGTCACGGCAGCTCGTATCTGTCTGTCCGCCGGCGACAGCCGCCTGGCGGGGCGCCGGCTTCCTAACATGGCGCCGGGGCGTGTCAAACTCAGGGCCCAGCTTGGGGAAAACCCGTTCCGGAGCCCCGCGGGCGGTCTCCCGCCCCGGAATCGGCGGCGCGATCGGGCTTCGGCATCTGTAACGATCCGGTCAGGCCCGACTTAACCATGCCGCACGACGGGTGAGAGACGGCCCGTTCTGTAACCAAATTTACGCCGGATCGCAGGTAGGTCGTCGAGTACAGGTGACGACAGCGATGCAGATCGATCTTCATACCCTCTACGCCCTGATCGTCGGGACGCTGCTCGTCGCCGTCGCGATGACCTTGTGGGAGCGTCAGGCCCATCCGGCGCGGGCGCGCGTTCTCGGGATCTGGGCCGGCGCCTACCTGTCCTTCGCGGCGGGCCTCGTCGTGGCGATGAACCGGGCCCTGGTGCCGGGCGTCGGCGGCGCGGCGCTCGCCAACCTGCTGATCGTGGCGGGGTACCTGCTGGTGTTCCACGGCGCGGCGAGCCTCGACGGGCCGGCGCGGCTGCGCCGTCCGCTGGCGGTGCTGGCGGCCCTGGCGCTCCTGTGGGCCACGGTCGGCGTGCATTTCCCCGGGGCGTTCTGGAACTACGTCGCGTCGCTGCCGATCGTGCTGGCCTGCGGCCTCACCGCTCTGGCCGTCCGGCGCAGCCGCACGGCCCGGGGCCTGCGCTCGCGCCCGGTGGTGATCGCGATCGCGGCCGGCCACGGCCTGTTCAACCTGGTGCGGGCGGTCCTGACGCCGTTCCTCGTCGCCGCCTACGGCGAGGCGCTGCTGCCGGTCTTCGGCAAGATCACGATGTACGAGGGCGTGCTCTACTCGGTCGCGATGCCGATGAGCCTGATCGCGCTGGTGCGCGAGGAGGCGCAGGCCCAGGCGGTCGCGGCCTCGCGCACCGACTACCTCACCGGGCTGTCCAACCGCCACGGCTTCTTCGAGGAGGGCGAGCGGCTGCTGCGGGACCGCGGGCCGGACCGGCCGGCGGCGCTCCTCGCCTTCGACCTCGACCACTTCAAGGCGATCAACGACCGCCACGGCCACGCCGCCGGCGACGCGGTGCTGCGGCTGTTCGCCGAGACCGCCCGCCGGATCGCCGGGCCCGACGCCCTGGTCGCCCGGCTCGGCGGCGAGGAATTCGCCGCCCTGCTGCCGGGGCGCGACGTCGCCGCGGCGCGGCGGACCGGCGAGGAGATCGCCCGCCGCTTCGCGGGCGCGGGGCGGCAGGGCGAGGGCCCCGGCATCCCGGCGACGGTCAGCGTCGGCCTCGCGGCGGCGCGGCCCGGCCTCGACGACCTGTCGTCCCTGCTCTCGGCCGCCGACCGCGCGCTCTACCGCGCCAAGGCGGGCGGGCGGAACCGCCTGGAGGTGGCGGCCGCCGCG
Source organism: Methylobacterium platani (assembly GCF_001653715.1). GTDB lineage: Bacteria > Pseudomonadota > Alphaproteobacteria > Rhizobiales > Beijerinckiaceae > Methylobacterium > Methylobacterium platani. Next base: position 6,453 of record NZ_LWHQ01000069.1, on the reverse strand, counting down.
TGATCCGCCCCCGCTATCCCCAGCGCGGGCTTCCCGCCCGGGGCGGCCCCGGCCCGGCGATTGCGAGGTACGGCCCTGGCCTTTAGGGTTTCGGTCACGTAGTCCCGCGTTTCCAGTCGGCGTTTCATTCGGAGGTGAGCATGACCGCAGCGGTGGAGGATGCGCTGCGCCGTCTCGAAGCCTCGGTGGCCCTGCTCGAATCCGCGGTGGCGCGCCGGCTCGACGCGGAGCGCAGCCACGGCGATCTCGAGACCGAGCTGGAGATCATGCGCGACGACCGGGCCCGGCTCGCCGCCGAGCTCGACGGGGCGACCGCCCGCCTCGCCGAGATGCAGTCGGTGACCGACGAGGTCGACCATCGCCTCGGCCGCGCCATCGGCTCCGTCGAGGGCGTGCTCGGCCGCACCGGCGAGCGGGGCGAGGGCTGACGTCCGGGACCCGGTGTCCTGGACGGGCGTTTCAAGCGTGCGAGGAGGGGGCGATGCCTCAAGTGACGGTCACCATCGCCGGCAAGACCTACCGCATGGCCTGCGGCGAGGGCGAGGAGAGCCACCTGGAAGGGCTGGCCGCGAGCTTCGACGCCCGCATCGGCGACATGCGCAAGGCCTTCGGCGAGATCGGCGACATGCGTCTGCACGTGATGGCGGCGCTCACCCTCGCGGACGAGCTCGCCGAGACCCGGCGCCGGATGGAGGCGATGGAGCGCGAGACTGCGGCCCTGCGGGAATCCGCCAACGCCGGCACCGCCGAGCGCGAGGGCGCCGAGGCGCGGCTGGCCGAGACCGTGCAGCGCACCGCCGAGCGGATCGAGCGACTGGCGAAGCGGCTGGGGCCGGTGCCCGGAGGGGCGCAGGGGGGGTGAGCCCGCCAGTGGTTCACCTGAATAGCTCACTGCGCATACTGACGAGCAGAGCGCGTCCCCCTCTCCCGTGTGGGAGAGGGGTTAGGGGTGCGGGTGGCACGGTTCTGAGTCGCCTCTGACCGTGCCGCTACCAGCACCACGCTCAGTGATTCATACGGAAGCGTGTCACCCTCACCCCCGGCCCCTCTCCCACACGGGAGAGGGGAGACGCGCCCCTTCTTTTCCCAGGACAGCCCTGCCCACTCGGGAGAGGGGATCCCGCGACTGATATTTATCGAGTCGCGTCCGGTCGAAGGCCGGTCATACCCGCCCCGGATAGTTCGGGCTCTCGCGGGTGATCGTCACATCGTGGACGTGGCTCTCGCGCAGGCCCGCATTGGTGATGCGGATGAACTGCGCCTTCTCCTGCATCTCGGGGATCGACGGGGCGCCGACATAGCCCATGGCGGCGCGAAGCCCGCCCGAGAGCTGGTGCAGCACCGCGGCGACCGGGCCCTTGTAGGGGACCTGGCCCTCGATGCCCTCCGGCACGAGCTTGTGGGTGTCGCTGACCTCGGCCTGGAAGTAGCGGTCGGCCGAGCCGCGCGCCATGGCGCCGACCGAGCCCATGCCGCGATAGCTCTTGTACGAGCGGCCCTGGTACAGGAACACCTCGCCCGGGGCCTCGTCGGTGCCCGCGAGCAGCGAGCCGAGCATCGCCACCGAGGCACCGGCGGCGATCGCCTTGGCGAGGTCGCCCGAATACTTGATGCCGCCGTCGGCGATCACCGGCACGTCGGCCTCGTTGCCGGCCTCGACCGCCTCCATGATGGCGGTGAGCTGGGGCACGCCGACGCCGGCGACGATGCGGGTGGTGCAGATCGAGCCCGGGCCGATGCCGACCTTGATCGCGTCGGCGCCGGCATCGATCAGGGCCTTCGCGCCCTCGCGGGTCGCGACGTTGCCGGCGATGACCTGGACGGCGTTCGACAGGGTCTTCACCCGGCGCACGCTCTCCAGCACCTTGGCCGAGTGGCCGTGGGCGGTGTCGACCACGATCACGTCGCAGCCGGCATCGATCAGGCGCTCGGCCCGCTCGAACCCGCCGTCGCCGGTCGTGGTGGCGGCGGCGACCCGCAGGCGGCCCTGCTCGTCCTTGATCGCGTTCGGGTAGGCGACCTGCTTCTCGATGTCCTTGACGGTGATGAGCCCGATGCAGCGGTAGTGGTCGTCGACGACGAGCAGCTTCTCGATGCGGAACTGGTGCAGCAGGCGCTTGGCCTCGTCCTGGGTCACGCCCTCGCGCACGGTGATCAGCCGGTCGCGGGTCATCAGCTCGGCGACCGGCTGGCTCTGGTCGGTGGCGAAGCGCGTGTCGCGGTTGGTCAGGATGCCGGCGAGCTTGCCGCGCGAGCCGTTGGGGCCGCGCTCGACCACCGGGATGCCCGAGATGCCGTGCTGGCGCATCAGGAGGTAGGCGTCGGCCAGGGTCTCGTCCGGGTGGATGGTGATCGGGTTGAGCACCATGCCGGATTCGTACTTCTTGACGAGCCGCACCTGCTCGGCCTGCTCCGGCGGCTCGAGGTTGCGGTGGATCACCCCGAGGCCGCCGTTCTGCGCCATCGCGATGGCCATCCGGGCCTCGGTCACCGTGTCCATCGCCGAGGCGATGATCGGCATGTTGAGCTTGATCGTGCGGGTGAGCCGCGTGCCGAGATTCACCTCGGCCGGCATCACCGAGGATGCGGCGGGACGGAGCAGGACGTCGTCGAAGGTCAGGCCCTCGATGATCGTATCGGTGCTGATGCGGGCCATGAACCAACTCCTGGTGCGTGCGGCGTCCACGGGCATGAGGCACCCCTGGACCGGCCGCGAAATCGGCGTCGCGCCGGGCGATTTGCCCGGCCAATGCCTGTCTTGAGTTGGCACCGGCCGATAGCATGCGTCCGTGACGGGCGCAAAGCACTATCGCCGCAGCGCAGCGATGCGATTCACGACTCTTGCGCGGCGCGGGTCCGGCCCCGGGCCGGCGTCAGGACGAATTCGCTCCAGTCCGGCACCCGCATCGCCCGCTGGTAGGCGAGGACGGTGCCGGGCCAGAGCGCGACGTTGCGGCCGGCGGCGTCCTGGTACCAGCTGGCGCAGCCGCCTTGCTGCCAGATGCTCCCCGCGAGCCGCGCCTCGAGGTCGGCGAGGTCGCGCGCCTGCGCCTCGGGCGTCGGCTCGATCGCCGACAGGTCGCGCGCCCGCATCTCGGCGAGGCAGGCGAGCACGTACTCGACCTGCGCCTCGATCATCAGCACCACGGAGTTGTGGCCGAGACCCGTATTGGGGCCGAGCAGCATGAAGAAGTTGGGGAAGCCCGCGAGCGCGACCCCGCGATGCGCCGCCACCCGCTCGCCCCAGGCGCGCGCCAGGATCAGGCCGTCGCGGCCGACCACCGGCACCCGGGCGAGCGACGCGGTGACATCGAAGCCGGTGGCCAGCACCAACACGTCGAGGGGGTGGTGGCGGCCATCCGCCATCGTCACGCCGTCCGGGGTGACGGTTCGGATCGGATCGGTCTCGAGCGTCACGTTCGGCCGGGCCAGGGCCGGGTAGAAATCGTCCGAGATCAGCACCCGCTTGCAGCCGAGGCGGTAGGGCGGGGTCAGCCGGGCGCGCAAGGCCGGATCGGCGACCTGCCGGCGCAGGTGGTGCCGGCTCGCGGCTTCCGCGAGGCGGGTGAGGCGCGAGACCCGGATGAAGCCGAGCGCCGCCCGCGCCTCCCGCACCCGGAACTGGACCTCGCGCAGGGCACGGCGCGCGGCGGGCAGGCGGCGGAACAGCGCCTGCATCCGCGGGCCGATCGGCCGGTCGTTGCGCGGCATCACCCAGGGGGGCGTGCGCTGGAACAGGGTGAGATGCCCGACCTCTGGCGCGATCGCCGGCACGACCTGGATCGCGCTCGCCCCCGTGCCGATGATCCCGACGCGCCTGGCCCGCAGGTCAACGCCGTGGTCCCAGCCCGAGGTGTGGAAGAGCGATCCTAGAAAGGTGTGCAGGCCGGGGATCGCGGGCAGCGCCGGATGGTGCAGCGCCCCCATGCCGGAGACCAGCACCCGGGCCTCGAGCGGGCCGCGATCGGTCTCGACCCGCCACAGCGCCCGCGCCCCGTCCCAGACCGCGCCGGTGACGGCGGTGGAGAGGGACAGGTGCCGCCCCAGGTCGAACCGGTCGACCAGGTCGCGCAGGTAGGCGGCGATCTCCGGCTGGCCGGCATAGGTCCGGCTCCAGTCGGGCTTCGGGGCGAAGGAGAGCGCGTAGAGATGGGCCGGGATGTCGCAGGCGGCGCCCGGATAGGTGTTCTCGTGCCAGGTGCCGCCGACCCCGTCCGCCTTCTCGACCACCAGGAGGTCGTCGATGCCCGATTGCCGGGCGCGGATCGCCATGGCGAGGCCGGAGAAGCCGGCCCCGATCACCAGGAGGTCGAGGGGCTTGTCCGGCCAGGGTGCCGGCGGGACGGGCGCCGTCGGCGGGGCGGGCGCGTCCGTCATCGCACCGCCTCCGGCGCCCGGGCGTGGGCCTTCAGAAAGGCGGCGGCCTCCGACAGGGAGCGGCGCGCCTCCGGCAGGAACGACTGGGCGAGCTGCCAGACATGCGGCACCACCGGCCAGGTCTTCACGGTGGCATCGACCCCCGCCGCCCTCGCCTTCTCGGCGAAGCGCACGGAATCGTCGCGCAGCACCTCCCGCTCGCCGACGTGGAACAGGAGCGGCGGCAGGCCCGCCGGGTCGCCTTCGAGCGGCGAGACGAGCGGGTCGGCCGGGTCGTGCCCGGCGAGGTAGAGGTCGACGAGGTGCTGCAGCTTGGCGGGATCGAACATCGCGTCGCGGCGGGCATTCGTCCGCATCGACTCGCCGCGGCCGAGCATGTCGGTCGAGGGCGAGAACAGCACGGCGGCCTGCGGTTGCGGCAGGCCGTCCCGGCGCGCCCGCAGCATCAGGGCGAGCGCCAGGTTGCCGCCGGCGGAATCGCCCGCGACGCTCGCCGCGCCTGCCGTCGCGAAGGCGGACCAGCAGGCGGCGGCATCGTCGAGGGCGGCCGGGAACGGGTGCTCGGGGGCGAGGCGGTAATCGGGGCAGAACACCCGGAAGCCGCGTGCGGCGAAGCCCCCGGTGAACGGCCGGTGGGTGCGGGGCGAGCAGGCGATGAAGCCGCCGCCATGCAGGTAGAGCAGGCGCGGGGCGTCCGGCGCGAGGTCCGGGCGCTCGGCCCATTCGCCCGGGACGCCGCCGACCTCGCCGTCGCGGAAGACGATGCCGGGGCGATCGGGGAAGCTTCCCTGGTTCATGACTCGCCGGATCGCCGCGACGTCGCCGCCGGCCCGGGCGATCTTCGGCCGGACCTGCCAGCGGATGATCCAGGTGAAGAGGTGGGCGCGCAGGCTCGTCATGCGGTTCGCTCCATGGCGCGGGCGAGAAGCGACCAGTAGCGCACCGGCATCAGGCGCTGGATCAGCGCCACCTGGGCGGCGTCGCGGCCGACGACGATGCGGGGCTCGCGCCGGGCGATGCCGCGCAGGATGCGCGCCGCCGCCGCCTCGGGCGAGAGCCGCAGGAAGCGCTCGGCGGCGTCCTTGCCCCGGGCGACCTCGGCGGGATCGAGGCGCGGTCCGGCCCGGGCGCTGCGGGCGATTGACGTGGCCACGCCCCCGGGATGCACCACGCTGACGCCGAGATTCGTGCCGGCATATTCGTGCCGCAGCGCCTCGGAGAAGCCGCGCACCGCGAACTTGCTCGCCGCATAGGCCGTCTGGCCCGGCGGGGCGACGATGCCGTAGAGGCTCGACAGGTTGACGATCTGCGCCGCCGGCCGGCCCTCGAGGACGGGCAGGAAGGCATGGGTCATCCGCACCACGGCGCGGAAGTTCACGTCCATCAGCCAGTCGAAATCGGCGAGCTCGACATCGGCGAAGCGGCCGGCGAGCGCGACGCCCGCATTGTTGACCAGGAGATCGAGCGGCCCGTGCCGGGCGGCCACCGCCGCGGGCAGGGCCGCGATGGCGTCGGCCTCGGCGAGGTCGAGGATGTGGGCGCTCACCTCGCGCCCGAGGGCCCGCACGACGGCCTCGCTGCGGGCGAGCCCCTCGGCATCGCGGTCGATCAGGACGAGGCGGGCGCCGCTCCGGGCGAGGCCCGCGGAGAGCGCGGCCCCGATCCCGCCGCCGGCCCCGGTGACCAGGGCCAGCTTGTCCTGCAAGGGGAAGGCGTCCGCCAAAGCATGCTCCGTCCGGCCCGGGGAATGCCTGAGATTGGCCGGGCGGGCCGCGAGCGCAAGGGGCGGACGCCGTGCGGTGGACCGCCGTCGGCCGCGCGGCGGCTCAGGCCGCGCGGTGCAGCGTCTTCGGCAGCTCGACGTCGATCTCCAGGGTCGAGACGGAATTGCCCCGCTCCATGGTGATCTTGACCTTGTCCTGGTCGATGGCGACGTGCTTGGCGATCACCGCCAGGATCTCCTCGCGCAGGGTCGCGACGAGGTCCGAGTTGCCGAAGGCGGTGCGCTCGTGCGCCAGCAGGATCTGAAGGCGCTCGCGCGCCACCGGCGCCGTTCCGCGCCGCGACAGGAAGCTC
>NZ_LWHQ01000068.1 GCF_001653715.1 Methylobacterium platani | reverse complement strand
GGTACGGGGGACGGGTTCTCGGCATGGCAAAAACACCTCACGCGAAAGCGTTCTCGGTGTCCACCGATCCGGGGCAATCCCAGGGAGTGGATGACGAGCATGGGCCGGCGCTCGGCGGGTGCGTCGGTCGCGCATCTCTTTTGTGAGCTGTACCTCAAGCTCGAGGTGGTCGGGCTCGCGCGGGATCACACTTACCAGCTCCCGCTCACACAACAGGATGTCGGCGATGCGCGAGGGTTGTCGAACGTGCACGTCAACCGTGTGCTGAGAGACTTGCGCGAGAGTGGGCTGATCAGCTGGCGCCGCGGTGGGCTGGAGATCACCGATTGGCAGGAACTCGCCAAGCTGTGCGACTTTGATCCGACATATCTGCATCTGGATCGTGGTGCTACATGAGCCTTCAACTGCAACCGGTGCGAGTGAAGACCGGCAGTTCCGACACGGAAGGGCAGCTGGTTTTTACCAACGGCCTCCTCGTGGCCGTGCTGGTGCGGCTCTCGGAGGACCATGAGGGGGAAGCCGGTATGTGGTTCTTGGAGGCAGGCTTCGACGGCGTCGAGGAACGTGCCCAGCCCACATTCGCCGATCTGGATGAGGCGCAGGAGTGGATCCAGCATCGGGTAGATGGGCACTAAGCCTCGTCACGGCACTCCCGGCCGCCCCAGGCGAGCCTAACGAACCGAAGCTCAATGATCTTCTGAGCCTCGAAGGCGAGCAGCGCCACGAGGCAGGTCTACCATGCCCAGCCGATCAGCTGGTTTAGTCGAGCCTCAGGCCCCTTGTGGTCCACAACGCGGGTGTCCGAGGCCGCGTAATTCATCAACATGTCTTCGATATCGGCGGGTCCAATCATGATTGCTCCTCAGCGGTCATGCTGCACCGCACAATTCAGCAGATGACTGTATATCTACGTTCCATGCGACTGGCGCATTGGTGCATGACTGATCGCCTTTCTGGAATGGAACTGCCCGACCTGCGACCCTGCCCCTCGGCAGAGCTTGCCACGGTTCCGTGTCTCTGTCGGTCATAGACCAATGCCTCGCCGTAGCCGTTCAAGGGCGGCTTCCAATCCTTCTGACGCTCGTCGAGATGTCGACCGATCCACCTCACCCATAATCACCCCCCTTTCCGGGGAAGTTTGCTTTTGGGCGAGTTGGGGTGCGGGCATGGCCCTGGGGGGGGCGACGTTGAGCGCTGGCGCCCGCTGCGGCTCGGGACGCGGGATTGGGCGCCTTGCTGGCGCAGGGGCTCCACGAGCCGCCTGAGCGCGGGCATTCGCGGCCGTGAAGGCCACGGCGTACTCCTCGGCAAACCGGAACAGCAGTGGCCGCCTGTGCAGGCCCTCGGCCGTCCGCTGGTATCGCTTGCCCGGGTCGGGCTCGTACCGGGCGACGAAGCCGATTTCCTCGAGCACGGCGAGCGCCCCACGGACCCGGGCCTCTGACAGCCCCAGATCCTCGCGGCCGGCGATCGCCCGCCTGTCGACCGGAAACGAGAACAGGAGCCGCCTGGGGGCGCTCCAGAACCGCCCGAGCCACGTCGCCAGCGCGAAGCAGGCAGCCGCATTCTTCCGGCCGCGCAGGGCCGTCTCAAGCCTGTCCGCGACAGAGCGCGGCAAGCGGTAGGCACACGTCATCGTTCGGCCCTCTCGGGCCGCGGTTCAGCATTCGGCGCCGCCGGTCGGGCGGTCCGTCACAGGCAAGCCGAGCCCGTCTCCGAAAGCGACGCTTTCAGATTGACTCGCACAGCGATTTCGGGGGATGATCCGAGCTGCAACGCATTGGATCGGCCCCCTCGGGGCTCTAGACCCTGGTGGCCCTGGCAGGCCTCCGGGGTCTTGCTTTTTCAGGTGGCTGCTGTCGCGGCGGTGATCCTGGTAGCGACTCGCGGGATGCGAGACGCCTTAATCAGCCATTCGGCACGAACGGCAACGGTTCGTCAAACTTTGGCGGGGTTGGCGGCCTCAGAGGCGGCGGGACAGACGGCCGGAAGGTTGTTTACCCGTTCTAGCGGTGCGGCTGAGCTGAGCAGCGATTGCAAGGGCATTCAGAAGGCAGAAGCCGGCTCGTCGGAGCGCTGCGAGCTGCCGCAATTGCTAGGCGGTCTCCGTCATCGGAGAGGCTGCAGCGTCACGGATGCCATACAATTTGACCTAGCCATATCCCTTATGTCAATAAAAGAACACACGCCTAAGTCGAATAGGTATAACAAATGTTGCTTCATATAACATGTTATAAATTGCTTTTTTATCACTTATTTAACAAATAAGTCAAAATATAGATACTCATCGGGACTGATCGGTAGCACATGCGGCGGATCGACCAGCTAACCACGCACCGGCATTACTCACATGCGCCTTTCAATCAAAACTACGCTGACAGCCATGTTCGCTGGGTTGGCGCTTATTGCCGGTGCGCAAGGCGTTGTTTCACTAGTCAAGCTATCCAGCATCCGGCAAAGCGTTGCTGAAGTTGCAAAAAATTGGACGCCATCGGTATCTGCTACTAATGCGATCCGTGCCGAGGTCGATCAAGTCCGCATCAAACAGTACCGACTAATTAGCGACGGGACCGACGAGCGGCACCGCTCCGACAATCGCAGCCAATTTGAAATGAGCGTTGGTCGTGTCGCCAAGGCGCGGACTCGGTACGAGCCCTTTATATCATCGGCGGAAGAACGCGCACTCTACGAAAATTTTTCTGCAGATTGGATACAATATAATCAAATTGCAAGCGAAATACTAAGACTTGTGATGGTTGACCAAACAAACAAAGCAGCAGAAAAACTTCTGAGTACTCAATATGTTGCTATCTATGATGCGATGCGTGAGACTCTCAATCGTATTGTTGATTTCAACGAACGCGGCGCGCAACGTGACGCTGATGTAAGTTTTGCTGCGGCAGACGCGGCTAAACTGGTATCCGTCGTAGCCGTTAGCATGGCTTTAGCTGCGGCTCTAGGTGCAATGCTTTTTGGTCTGCTGCGGATCGCGCGTCCGCTTACTCGTATGACCGACATGATGGGTGTGTTAGCGACTGGCGATACCGCGGCGCACGTCCCCTACAGTGATCGGCGAGACGAGATCGGCGCCATGGCAGCGGCCGTTCAGATGTTCAAAGATAACCTGATCCACATGCGTCAACTCGAGGAGGAAACAGCCCTCGCTCGTGCCTCGGCCGAGGAACAGCGCCGCGCCGGTATGTGCCAGATGGCGGACGCCTTTGAGCGCGCCGTCGGTGGCATTGTTGGCCAAGTCTCAGCCTCGGCGACCGAACTGCAAGCGACCGCCCAGACCATGACCGCTACCGCAACCGAGACGGCCGCTCAGTCCACCGCTGTAGCGGCGGCGGCCGAGGAAGCGTCCGCGAACGTCGGCACCGTCGCAGCGGCGGCTGAAGAGCTTGGCGCCTCCGTCCAAGAGATCGGCCGCCAGGTCGACGGTTCGGCGCGCTTGGCGCAAGCTGCGGTCACCGAGGCCGGGCAGACCGCCCAGCAGGTCCGGGCGCTCACTGAGGCGACCGTGCGCATCGGCAACGTGGTCGGGCTGATCTCCTCGATCGCCACTCAGACGAACCTCTTGGCGCTCAACGCGACCATTGAGGCGGCGCGGGCCGGCGAGGCAGGGCGCGGTTTCGCGGTGGTGGCAGCGGAGGTGAAGGAACTCGCCGGGCAGACAGCCAAGGCGACCGAGGAGATCACCAGCCAGATCGCAGCGATCCAGGCTTCGACCGGCCAGGCCGCCGGCGCGATCGGCCAGATCAGCAGTCGGATCGAGCAGATCAGCGAGGTCGCGACCTCGATCGCGGCTGCGGTGGAGGAGCAGGGGGCGGCGACCCAAGAGATTATCCGCAACGTCTCCCAGGCCGCGGCGGGCACTGATGAGGTAACGGGTAACATCGTGGGCGTGGCCCGCGCATCCGAGGACACGGGAACGGCAGCTTCGCAGGTGCTCGGAGCTGCTGGCGAGCTGTCGCGCCAGTCCGAGCATCTCTCGGCTGAGGTCGCACGCTTTCTGGCTACAGTGCGAGCAGCCTAAGCTTCGGGGGTATCATGATCTTGGCGCTCGAGCCATCGAATACGGCTAGGGCGCCATCAGACTTTTCAGCATGCGTCCAAATAAAGGCATCATCCGCGACGGCTGAGGGGCTTTCTTCAAGCCTTTCATCCCTTACAGCATCTTTCTGCACCGGCACGCACTTCAGCCGGAGAGGAATGCGGGATGGCGATCAACTTTGATTGGTTTTGGAACCATGAACCCGAATGTCGCTCGCGCGTACGACGGGTCTACCGATGCGGTAAGCCGATCGGGCGCGTGCGCCGTTGGAGAGGCGAGAGACCCATTGAGGTGCCAGCCGAATGGTTCACCGCCGAGCTGATGAAAGGCGCTCGGTATGAGCCAATCGAAGGCACATACGCGACCTTCAAGGCGGCGCTGGAGCGGATCGTAGCGTGCTGTGTCGTGCTCCGATGACGTACTCTCCCGTCAACCCTGAGCTTTTCGGCGTCATCGCCCGCGAGCTGCAAGAGCATTCCCGACTACGGATCCGTGCTGCCCAAACTAGGGCGACACACCAACTCAATAATATCTTTGACTGCCTTCTGCGCATAGATATCCTAGGCCATAATTTAGCTGAGATTTATTAAATCATCTTATAGGTAAAAAACTGCGATACTCAGTCCGATATTCAATCTTTACATTCATAGATACCAATGATTTATTGTCAGGTTATGGATTTTTGTACGCCTGTAATGCTAGTAGCTGGTCCCGATATGACAATTTGATCATAAGCATTTCTTTAAGAACTCGTGGGTAGTATAGCTATCTAACCCGAAACTCGGTTGATCAATGCAGCCGCGAGCCCCCCTAGTTGCCGAAGAAGCCCGGGTCGCCGCACTCGCTGAGTACGACCTTCTCGGATCACTTCCGGCGCCAAGCTTCACCCACATCGTCGCCCTCGCTGCGCGCCTATTCCAGGTGTCGAGCGCTTTCGTCTCCCTCCTCGATCGCGAACGACAGGTCTTCCACGCTAAGGTCGGTCTCAGCCTGTGCGAAACCAGTCGGGAAGTCGCGTTCTGCTCACACACCATCGCGCAGCCTGACCCCCTGGTCGTTCTCGACGCTGCCCTAGACCCCCGCTTCCACGACAATCCCCTCGTTACCGGGCCGCCGTACATTCGGTTCTACGTTGGCATCCCGCTGACGACGCCTTCCGGCTATTCTGTCGGTACGCTCTGTCTAGTCGACCCCCAGCCCCGTAACGCCTTCACGCAGGGTGATCGGCAGATCCTGCAGCAGCTGGCCGACCTCATCCTCGACCGCATGGAGCTGCGCCGGCTCGAGGTTGCTCGACGCGCGAGCCAATCACGCTTTGAGCATATCGCGTCGACCTCGCCTGACGGCATCATCTGCGCTAGCGCCGAAGGCTCCATCACCGTCTGGAATGCTGCCGCCGAGCGCCTGTTTGGCTACACCGCCGCAGACGCGATCGGACGTTCCATCGACTTAATCGTCCCCGAACGGATGCGGGGTGGTCACGGCGGTGGCATGCAACGGGTCGCTGGCGGCGGCGAACCTCGGCTGGTCGGCAAGACCGTCGAGTTGCCTGCCTGCCACGCGGATGGCACTGAGTTCCCGATCGAGCTGTCGCTGTCGCTGTGGCACGAAGACGGGCGGACCGCGTTCGGAGCAATCGTGCGCGACATCCGCGAGCGGAAGGCCAACGAGGAGCAGCTGTTCCGCCTCGCCCACTTCGACCCGCTTACCGAGCTGCCCAATCGGACGGTGCTGCGCGATCGTCTGAGCGAGATTACCGCCGCGGCCCGTCCCATAGCAGTGATGATGCTCGACCTGGACGGCTTCAAGGAGATCAACGACAGCCACGGCCATACCACCGGAGATGCTATCCTAAGGGAAGTTGCAGCGCGCCTGCTTAGATGCCTCCGTCCGACCGATATGGTATCACGGCTCGGTGGCGACGAGTTCGTAATGCTGCTGCCTGACCTCGGCGATCCACTGCGGGCGACCACAGTGGCAGAAGCGGTCATCTCTGCGATCGCCACGCCGGTCGAGTACGAGAACCAAACACTCCGTCTCAGTGCCAGTGTCGGCATCGCCCTGTCGCCAGCGCACGGTGGTACCGCTGACGAGTTGCTCTCATGTGCTGACCTCGCGCTGTATCAGGCCAAGGACGACGGGCGAGACTGCTACCGGCTGTTCACCCCCGTGATGCGGCAGGAGGCACAACGCATCCGCACCTGTCGGGATGAGCTGGGTCGGGCTCTTGAGCGCGGCGAGTTCGTGCTGCACTACCAGCCTCAGGTGCGGCTCAGCAGCGGAGCATTGGTCGGGGCGGAGGCGTTGATCCGCTGGCAGCATCCAGAGCGTGGACTGCTCGCGCCGGGCGCGTTCCTCGACGTGCTGGATGGCAGCCGTTACGCATCGGCTGTCGGCGACTGGGTGCTCGACACGGCGTGCGCACAGGCAGCGCGCTGGCGCGAGGCGGGCGCGCCTGAGTTCCGCGTCGGAGTGAACCTGTGCAGCGCACAAGTGCAGCGTGGCGATCTCGCTGAGAAAGTGGCGGCTACCCTGAGTGCTACAGGATTGCCCCCTTCGGGTCTGGAATTAGAGATCACCGAAACCATCGTGTTGCGACACGATAGCGCGCTAGTCACGGCATTGCGCGAGCTGCGCGAGGCCGGAGTTGGCATCGCGTTTGATGACTATGGCACAGGCTACGCCTCGCTCAGCCTACTGAAGCGCTTTCCGCTGACTCGGTTGAAGATCGACCGCTCGTTCGTCACTGGAATGCTCGCCTCGGAACAGGATTTAACGATCGTGCGGGCAATCCTGCAGCTTGGACATGGGTTCAAGCTTGCCGTGATCGCTGAAGGCATCGAAACGGAAGCCGAACATATGTGTCTACGAGCGAAAGGATGTCAGGAAGGACAAGGCTATCTATTTGGCAAGCCAATGTCATCCGATGTGTTCGCAGCATGTTATGGGCTAGCGCCAACATTTGATAAAATTTCGGCCATAGCATGAAAGTCCATTTTTTAATGTTTGTCATGTGGCCGACACGACATTTTGCTTCGTGCCGCTCAACCAGATGCATTGAAGTAATCTCTGAGGATGCGCTGTACATCTGATATGGTAGGCCTACGTGCGAGCGCGGGCCTTCATGTCAATGAATGGTGTGGGCATGAGCAGGCGTATAGTGAACGCGCACGGGCCGAGCTAGGACCGCCCGAAGCGCCGCGAGGCCCCGGCGGCGAGCCCGTACCCTGTTCCGGCGCAAGGCCATGGGCGACCTGTTCCAAGGGCCCTATCCGGTGGCTTGAGACCCGCTACAACCACAAAACAACAGTTACAACCAGCATGCCAAAGCCTTTCAGATTGCTATTCCCCGCCAAATTCTCATGCGATTGTTTTTTGCCGGCTATGCATAGCTGATAATGTAGATACTTGTTCGATTTTATTGGCTTCGATCGATAAAATGCTTATGATTATTGCTTTCTAAGATACATGCGGAGTCCTCATGTCAAATGTTAAAACAATTGCCGCCACTATACACAAGCTGGCCAAACCAGACATAAAGCCAAAAGAACTAATGGCGTTAGTCCGCAAGAAGCACCCTGACGCCACAAAGAAACAAATTGTTCGCGCAGCATTCTTTTGCTTGATCCAAGACATTGATAACGATGTAGAGAAATCAAAATATCTCCATACCTTTGCACTGAGCGAGCGATCTGGCGACGATATGGACGATGTAACATCTCAGAACCTTGAGAAATTACGGAAGAGTGATAAGAAGGCGCACAAGCTGCGCACTATAAAATATTGATCTAAAATGCAGATATCCGGATTGGTGTTCGCTCTCGGGTCAACCTTCTATGACTAAAGGAACCCACTCCCCGAGTGCCCCTTGAAGGCGTTCGCCCGCCGGATGTAGCCGACGACGGTCCGGGTATCCCGGTGCCCGGACTGATCCATGATGCGGGCGAGATCCGCCCCGCGCTCCGCTGCTGTCGTGATGTAGCCAGCGCGCAGGGAGTGAGCCCCGAACGTCGATGCATCGAGCCCGGCCGCGGTGGCGTAGCGCTTCACGATGTCTGCGACGGCTTGGGTGGTGAGGCGGGGAGGAGTGGCGAGGTTTGCCACTCCTGCATCGTCCGAAGGATGGGGAATTTCCCCACCCTCAGAAACCCGGGCAGCCTGCCCACCTTTCCGCACCCGTCCGGATCTGGACACAGGCCGGAACACTGGCCCCTCGGTGATCCCCGCCGCATCGAGCCAGTCGCGCAGCAGGGCAACCGGACGGATGAACCTGCCGTGCGGAATGGCCTTCTCGAACCCGGCGCCCTCTTGGTCGACCTTGGATCGGCGCACGAGCACCCGCAGGCCTTCGGGATCCTCGCGCAGGTCCTCCACGTCGAGGGCGACAAGCTCGGAGCGACGGAATGCGCCAGCGAACCCGAGGGCCAGCAACGCACGATCCCGCTTGCCCGTGAGCGTGTCGGGGATCCGCATCAGCATCGCCGTCACGATGTCGGCCGTCGCAGCAGCCTTCTGGTCCGGCGCAGTTCCGACCTTGCGCCGGATGCCCTTCATCGTGGCGCGCACTGCCTCATCGTCTGTCGGGTCCGGCATCTTCGCCAGCTTGTGCGCGTACCGGATCGCAGCGCACCGCCGGCCGATCGTCGAGGCGGCCCGGCCGACCTCTGCC
>NZ_LWHQ01000067.1:2500-39014 GCF_001653715.1 Methylobacterium platani | reverse complement strand
GCCTGGACCGAGACGTCGAGGGCCGCCGTCGGCTCGTCGAGGACGAGGAGCCTTGGGCGCACGGCGATCGCCCGGGCGATGCCGATGCGGGCCTTCTGGCCGCCGGAGAGCTGGTGCGGGAACCGGTCGAGGAGGGCGGCGGGCAGGCCCGCCCGCTCGGCGCTCTCGATCACCCGCAGGCGCAACGCCTCGCCCCGCAGCGGCGTCAGGCGCTTCACCGGATGGGCGATGCAGTCGAAGGCGGAGAAGCGCGGGTTGAGGCTGTCGGTCGGGTCCTGGAACACGATCTGGATTGCCTGCCGGTGGGGCGAGCGGTGGAAATCGCGGGCCGGAATCGTGCCGATCGATTCGCCGTCGAACAGGATGCGGCCGGCGCTGGCATCGAGGAGCCGGCAGATCATCCGCGACGTGGTGCTCTTGCCCGATCCCGATTCGCCGACGAGGCCGAGGCTCTCGCCCTCGCGGAGCGAGAAGGACACGTCCTCCACCGCCATGGCGCCACCAAAGATCTTTCCGAGGCCCTGCACTTCGAGGAGCGGCGGGGTGCCGGGGGCAGGCGCCGGCCGCTTCAGGGCCGGTGGGCGGGTCCCCTCCGGCACGAGGTCGGCGAGCGTCGAGGTCGGGGTCGGCGAGGCGGCGACGAGGCGCTTCGTGTAGGGGTGGCGGGGCGAGGCGAACAGGGCGCCCGGCTCGCCCTCCTCGACGAGGCGGCCTTGCTCCATCACGGCGATGCGGCCGCAATACTGGGCGGCCAAACCGAGATCGTGGGTGATCAGGATCATCGCCATGCCGCGCTCGGCGGTGAGCCGGGCGACGAGGTCCATCACGGTCTTCTGGGTCGTCACGTCGAGGCCGGTGGTCGGCTCGTCGGCGATCAGGAGCGCCGGGCGGCAGGCGAGCGCCAGCGCGATCATCACCCGCTGGCACATCCCGCCCGAGAGTTCGTGCGGATAGGCGTCGAGGCGCTTGCCCGCGTCGCGGATGCGCACCGCCTCCAGGCTCTCCAGCGCCCGCTCGCGCGCCTGGCGCTTCGACAGGCCGCCGGCCATCAGCACGTCGGCGAGCTGCCGGCCGATCGGGCGGATCGGGTTCAGCGCCGCCCGCGGGTTCTGGAAGATCATGCCGATCGCCTGGCCGTGCGCCGCCCGGAGATCTGCCGCCGAGAGCCGGGTCACGTCCTGGCCGCGGAACCGCACGCTCCCGCCGGCGATCCGCCCGGCGCGATCGAGGAGGCGCGCCGCCGCGAAGGCGGTGACGGACTTGCCCGACCCGGATTCGCCGACGAGGCCGAGGCTCTCGCCGGGCGCGACCGAGAGGGAAACGCCGCGCAGGGCCTCGACCGGGCCGCGCCGCGTCGCGAAGGTGACCTTCAAATCCTCGATCGAGAGAAGGGGGGGCTGCATCAGGTCCGCATCCGGGGATCGAGGATGTCGCGCAGGCCGTCGCCGAGCAGGTTGAAGCACAGCACGGCCAGCATCAGGGCAAGGCCCGGGAAGGCGACGAGCCACCACTTGCCGGTGGTGATGAAGCGGGCGCCTTCCGCGACCAGGATGCCCCATTCCGGCGTCGGCGGGCGCACGCCGAGCCCGATGAAGGAGAGGCCGGCCGCGTTGAGGATCGCCCAGCCGAGATTGAGCGAGATCTGCACCGCCATGGCGGGGAGCACGTTCGGCAGGAGGAAGCGCAGCACCACCGCGAGGTGGCCCTCGCCCCCGGCCCGCGCCGCCTCGACGTAGCCGGCGTCGCGCCGCACGTTCACCTCGGCCCGGGCGAAGCGGATGTAGAACGGCAGGTTGATGATGGCGGTGGCGATGACGATGTTCTCGACCCGGTTGCCCAGTGCCGCCACGAGCGCCATCGCCAGGACGAAGAGCGGGAAGGCCATCAGCACGTCGACGAGGCGCCCGACCACCCGGTCGAGCCGCCCGCCCGCGTAGCCGCTCACCCCCCCGATCACCGCGCCGAGCGCGAAGGACAGACTCACCGCCGAGAGCGCGATGGCGAGGTCGAGCCGCGTCGCCGCGACGATGCGGCTGAGCACGTCGCGGCCGAGCTGGTCGGTGCCGGCCCAGTGCGCGGCGCTCGGCGGCTGGAGCGCCACCGAGACGTCGGAGGCGACCGGGTCGTAGGGTGTCAGCCAGGGGCTGAAGACGGCGACGAGGCAGAGCAGGGTCGCACCCGCCGCCGCGACCGCGGTCAGCGGATTCTCGCGCAGGACGTAAGCCGCGTGGCGCAGGGTGCTGGGCGGCGGGGCGAGGGTGGGAGAGACGGCGTTCATCGGATCACTCGATCGAGACGCGCGGGTCGGCGAGGCCGTAGAGCACGTCGACCGTGAGGTTCACGACGACGAACAGGCTCGCCATCAGCAGCACGAAGCCCTGGACCGGGGCGTAATCCGAGGCGAGCAGCGCATCGAGCGCGTAGGAGGCGACGCCCGGCCAGGAAAACACCTTCTCCACCAGAACGTTGGCCCCGAGCATGGTGGAGAACACGATGCCCGCGATGGTGAGCACCGGCAGGATCGCGTTGCGTAAGCCGTAAGTCACGATCACCCGCCGGCGCGGCAGGCCGAGCGAGCGGGCGGTGCGGATGAAGTCGCTGCCGAGCACGCTCAGCATCGCCGCCCGGGTGATGCGGGCGAGCGGCGCGAGCACGAACAACGCCATGGTGAGCGCCGGCAGCACCAGCTGGCCGGCCGCGGCGCGAAAGCCCTCCCAGTCGCCGACGAGCGGGAAGTCGATCAGCAGGAAGCCGGTGATGTCCGGCGGGCTCGCGGCGAAGACGTCGACCCGGCCGGTGGGATCGGGGGCGATGCCCAGCAGGTAGTAGAACACGTAGATCAGCAGCAGCCCCGACACGAAGGTCGGCACGCAGACCCCGAGCGCGCACAGGAAGCGCACCGCGTGATCGACCACCGATCCCGGCCGCAAGGCCGCCGCGATCCCGAGCGGAATCGCCAGCAGGAGCGCGATGACGAGCGCGGTGAACGTCAGTTCGAGGGAGGCCGGCAGGCGCTGGCGCAGATCCGTCAGCACCGGCTGGCCGGTCGTCATCGAGCGGCCGAGCTGGCCCTGCGCCACGTCGCCGAGGTAGCGCACCAGCTGCTCGGGCACCGGCTTGTCGAGGCCCATCTGGCGGCGGATCTCCTCGATCTCCGCCTTGCCGGCATTGGGCCCGGAGGCGAAGAACACCGCCGGGTCGCCGGGCAGCACCCGCATCAGCAGGAAGGTGAAGACCAGGACGCCGAGCAGCGCCGGCAGCGAGGACAGGAAGCGCCGCCCGGTGCGCCGGGCGATGCCGGAGGCGGAGGCCATCCTACTTCCTCGACAGGTCGCGGTAATCGACCTGGCGGTGGAACTGGTAGGTGTAGCCCTCGACCGATTGCGCCATCACGGCGTCCTGGTTCGGCTGCCAGATCGGGATCTGCGGCATCAGGGCGAAGTTGCGCCGGTTCAGGGCCCGGGCGTCGTCGTCGTACTTCGCGGGATCGCGCTCGAACCGGGCCTTGGCGGCGAGCTCGTTGATCTCGGGATCGTCGATAGAGCTGTAGTTCCAGCGCTGGTTGCCGGTGTAGAAGTTGCGATAGAAGTAATCCGGCGACGGCAGCCAGGCGACGATGCCCTCGGTGAAGAACGGCAGCTTCTTCTCGCTCACCTGCGTCGACATCTGCGCGTCGGGCAGCTTCTGGATCTCGACCTTGACGCCGATCTTCTCCAGCGATTCGCGGATCAGCGCCGCCATCGGCTCGGCGGTGGCGGCCTGGCCGACATTGAAGCTGAAGGTGGTCGAGAACCCGTCCGGCAGCCCGGCCTTGGCGAGCAGCGCCTTGGCCTTGGCCAGATCGAGCGTCACCGGCTGCGCGACGGGGAAGACCGGGGCGGGATCGCCCTCGCCCCAGGTCGCGCCGAAGAGCGGCTTGCCGCGGCCGAACAGGGCGGCCTTGAACATCGCGTCGTAGGGCAGGGCGTAGGCGAGCGCCTGGCGCACCTCGACCTTGTCGAAGGGCGGCATCTTCGTGTTGAAGGAGATCAGCGTCGCGGCGTTGAATTGCGGCGTGGCGATCACCTTGAGCTTGGCCCGTTCCTTCAGCGCGAGCACGTCGTTGGCCTGGAGGTCGATGACGATGTCGGCGTCGCCCTTCTCGACGAGGTTGGCGCGGGTCGCCGGATCGGGGATCGTCTGGGCGATGATGCGCTTGAAGCCGGCCGGCTTGTCGGGCGCCGCACCCGTCCAGTCGGCGTTGCGCTTCAGCACCACCTGCTCGCCGGGCTTGAACACGTCGACGCCGTAGGCGCCGCTGCCGACCGCGTGGTCCTTGAGCCAGCCTTGCGCCCACGGGTCCTCGGCCGTCGCGTGCGACTTGGCGACCTTGGAGTTGATGACGATGGCGTAGACGGTGGCGAGGTTCGGGAGAGCCAGCCGGTCGGGCTTCGGCAGCGTGACCTTGAAGGTATGGGGATCGACGACCGTGAACTGGTCGGGGCTGGTCAGCGAGCCGGTGAGGAGCTGCGGCCCGGCGAGCGACTTCGCCGAGACGGCGCGGTCGAGCGACCACTTCACGTCGTCCGCCGTGACCGGGGTGCCGTCCTGGAACTTCGCGTCCTTGCGCAGGAAGAAGGTGAGGGTCAGGCCGTCGGGGCTGACCTCGTAGCGCTCGGCCAACTCGCCGCGGACCGCATCGAGGTCGAACACCCAAGTATCGCCGAGCTTCTTGCGGCCGAACGTGACGAGACGGTCGTAAGTGCTGAGGCTGATCGCGAAGGCCTCGCGGGTCGTGCCCGGCATCGTCGGGTCGAGGGTGTTGACGGCCGCTCCCGTGACGTAGCGCAGGGTCTCGGCCCGGCTCTGGGCCCTGGCCGGCCCCGCCACGACGAGGGCGGCGAGGAACGCCGCCGCGAGGCCGCCCGTCCGCATGCTGGTCTTCGTCACGCCGGTTCCTTCCCTGCATCCCTGATCCGGTCGGCCTTCTAGCAAGGGCCGTTCCAGCGGCGGCCATTCGAGACCAGGGATCGCTCCGGGGCAAGAGCTAACGCGGGACGTTTCAGCGCAGCACCGCCTGCTTCACGTCGTAGGCCCGGAAGTCGGCCCAGTGCCGGTCGAGGTCGGCGGTGAACAGCCCGCGGGTGAGGCCCGAGACGAGGCGGGGCACCGCGGTGGTCATGGCGTTGATCGACGCGCCGGAGGGGCCGTGGCTCACCGTCGCGGCGATGCCGAACAGGTGGATGTCGCGGATCCACGGCGTCACGCCGGGCTCGCGCTCCGTGAAGGCGTAGTCGTCGCCGAGATACGGGTAGGCGGCGAGGCGGTCGTCGCGCTCCGCGGGCGGTGGGGCGTAGCGGTCGCCCCAGGTGGCGATGTTGTGGGCAAACGCTAACAATTCGGGCCGCGCGGCGTAATCGACGGCGATTCCGGTCGCGGCGATGACGAGATCGGCGGTGATCGCCCCCTGCGGCGTGTCGAGGACGACCGCGCCGTCCTCCATCCGCGCCGCGGTGACGGGCGCGCCGGGGCGGAAGCGGAAGGTCGGGTGCCGGGCGCAGCGATCCCAGGTCGCCTGCGGGAAGCCCTCGCGCAGGCCCATCACGGCGCTCATGAAGCGCCAGCGCCAGGCATCGTCGAGATCGCCGAGATGGCGCAGGAAGCCCGCGAAGGTGAGCCAGCGATAGGGCTGCACCACCTGCGCCTCCGCGCGCCGGCACAGCAGGACGACCTCGGCGGCGCCGGCTTCGAGCGCCGCCGCGGCGTTGTCGAAGGCCGAGGCGCCGGCGCCGATCACCGCGACGCGCTGTCCTTCGAGCCCCGCGAAATCGATCGCGTCGTCGGTGCGGGCGATGCGCTCCGCCGGCAGGCCGGCCAGCACCTCGGGAACCGCCCAGCGCCCGGCGCCCTCCTGGCCGGTGGCGAGCACCACCTTGCGGGCGTGGCGCACCCGGCCCGTCGCGTCCGCCACCGCGAGGAGACCGCCCGCCGGTGCGATCCCGGTCACCGTCACGCCGTTCTCGACCGGCACGCCCGTCGCCATCCTGACGAAGGCGAGGTAGGCGGCCCAGTCCTCGCGGGCGATGAGGTCGAGCGCCTCCCAGCTCGCTTGCCCGTACCGGGCCTCGTGCCAGGATTGGTAGGTGAGCGCCGGCAGGCCGAGATCGGGCCCGGTGAAGTCCTTGGGGCTGCGCAGGGTGCGCATGCGGGCATAGGTGAGCCAGGGCCCTTCGCGCCCTTCCGGCGCCCGGTCGAGCACCAGGACGTTGGTGACCTGCGCCCGCAGCAGCCCGAAGGCGATGGCGAGGCCGGATTGCCCGGCCCCGATCACGATGACGTCGTGGGCGGGCTCGCCGTCGGGCCCGGTGCGCGGCGTGAGCCAGGGCGCGCGGGGATGGGCGGTGCGGGCGATCTCGTCCCGGACACGGACGAGGAGGGCGTCGAGGGACATGCTGATCCTTCAGGCCGAGAGCCAGCCGCCCTCGACCGGCAGGGCGGCGCCGGTGGTGAAGGAGGCGGCGTCGCTCGCGAGGTAGAGGATGGCGCGGGCGACTTCCTCCGGCTGCCCGAGGCGCTTCATCGCGTGGCGGGATTCGGACGTCGCGCGGGCGGCCTGCGGATCGGCGGCGCGCCGGAAGCTGCGGGCAAGGAGCGGCGTCTCGATCGCGCCCGGCACCACGGCGTTGACCCGGATGCCGTCGCCGGCGAAATCGAGCGCCATGGTGCGGGTGAGGCTGAGCACCGCGCCCTTGGCGGCGATGTAGGCGCTGTTGTTGCGACCCCCGGCGAGCGCCAGCTGCGAGGCGACCGTGACGATCGCGCCGCCGCCCCGCGCCCGCATCAGCGGCACCGCCGCGCCCGCCCACAGCCAGGTCCCGCCGACATGGGCGCGGAACACCGCGTCCCAGTCCGCGGGCGCCGTGGTCTCGACGGTGCCGCCGACGGAGAAGCCCGCCGCGGTCACCAGCACGTCGATGCCGCCATAGGCCTCGACGATCGCGGCCGCGTCGGCCGCGACCGCGTCCGGCGCGCCGACCTCCGAGACCCGGGCGAGTCCGCCGATCTGCGCCGCCACCGCCTGCGCCGCCGGGCCGTCCCGGTCGATCACCGCCACCCGGGCGCCGGCTTCGGCGAGGAGCCGCGCCGTCGCCGCGCCGATGCCGGAGCCGCCGCCGGTCACCACCACGACCTTGCCGTCGAACGTCATCGTGGGTCCTTCCGCAACGGGGCTTGCCGCAGCTGGCCTTGCCAAGCCAGGAACGCATCGGCGGAGGCCTCGCAGCCGTGCCGTGCCTCCCAGCCGAGTTCGTCGCGCAGGCGCGCGGTGGAGAGCGGCGGCCGGTCGCGGTCGCCGTGCAGCGCGATCGTCGGGGTCTCGCCCGGCTCGGCCAAGCGGCAGACGGAGCCGGGCGCGGCCCGCGCCAGCCGCTCGCCCCAGGCGAGGACCGGCCAGATGGCGGGGCTCGACACGTTGTAGAGGGGGTAGCGCAGGCGCGGCGCCTCGATGAGCCGGGCCACAGCCTCGCCGGCATCGGGGGCGTAGAGCCAGTCGCGACGGCCGGGCCGCGGCAGCAGGGCCGGGGTGCCGGCCTCCAGCGCCGCCCAGATCTGCGCCTGCGGGCTCAAGGTGTCGCGCAGGCCGGTGGCGCGCTCGAACGGGCCGAACACCGCGCTCAGGCGCACGCTCACCCCGTCGAGCCCCCAGGGGCCGCAGAGCCGCGCCAGCACGGCCTCCGAGGCGAACTTGGTGACGGCGTAGAGGCTCTCCGGCCGCGTCGCCAGATCCTCGGACAGGGCCGATGCGTCCGCCGCCCCGTAGGCGGCGGCCGAGGACAGGTTGACCACCCGGCGCACCCCGGCCCGGCGGCAGGCCTCCAGGATCGGCACCATGGACGCGAGGTTGACCGCCAGGATCGCACCCGGATCCGCCGCCTCCCGGGCGGCGTCCGCGGTGATCGCCGACGCGATCACCACCGCGTCGGTGCCGGGCCGGATCGCGGCGCCGAGGTAGGCCGGATCGGTCACGTCGCCGAGGTCGAGGTCGAGGGCGTCCGGCGCGCCGCCGAGCGCCCGCAGGAGCGGCGGCGGGGGCGGCGCCCGGTCGAGGAGCCGCACGCCCCGGCCGCGGGCGAGGAGGGTGCGGGCGAGGTTCAGCCCGACGAAGCCGGCGCCGCCCAGGATGACGACGTTCATGCGGCCGGCATCCTCCCGAGGGCGGCGGCGACTTCCTCCTCCGGGCGACGGCATCTCGGCACGGGCTCTCCTGGCGAACGATCCGCCGCGCCGCCATGCACGAAGCGGGCCGGCCGGCGACGCAGGATACGGCGCGTCGCCCGGGGCACAACCTCTGCGGTTCCCGTTGCCGCCGCGGGCGGGCCTCGCGCGCGGACAAGCGACGGAAACACGGAGCCGACGGTCGGGGCCGGCCGCGCGCCGCCGCCTCGTCGCGGGCTCACCGAAGTAGGATTGGCGCAACGTGGGATTTCCGCTAGGGAAAGCAGTGGCCCGCGCCGTCGGCGGCGGGGCGGGCGCCGCCGACGGCATGTCACGAAACCATCACGCGCGCGAGCCATGAGGTTTCCGCGAGCGGCCGGCGCGAAACATTCGCGGCCCGGCAAGCCGTGCGCGTCCTCGTCGCCCCGGGGCGGCCGCAGGCGGGTCACGGACGACCGATTTCTCGTGTACGTTGCGATCCGGGAAACGGAACGCGGCATGATTCGGCGTCGGCCAGGCCGCGCCGCAGCGTGTGGGGAGCTCGACGACATGGTGCAAGACGCGGCCGCACAGGCCGGCCCCGGCCAATCGGGTCCCGGCCCCGCGGAGCTGCCGGCGGCACGGCCGGATTCGGGCCTCGGCGCGCTCGCCCTCGTCGCATCGTTCCACCAGATTCCATGCGAGCCGGCGCAGGTCCGCCACGACCTCGGCCTCGGCCAGACCGTGATGAGCGCCGTCGACATCGTGCGCGGCGCCCGCCGGCTCGGCCTCAAGGGCCGCCTGCTGCAGGACCAGAAGCCCGGCCGCCTCGACGGCATCCCGCTCCCGGCGATCCTCGAGGTCGATGACGGGCGCTTCGTCGTCCTCGGCCGTCGCTTCGAGGACGGCAAGCTCCGGATCATCGATCCGGTCGCCCGCACGGCCGAGCACGTCGAGGCCGAGGCCTTCCTGCCCCGCTGGACCGGCACCATCGTGCTCGTCGCGCGTCGCGCCAACCTCCAGACCGCTTTGCACAAGTTCGGCCTGACCTGGTTCGTCCCCTCGGTCTGGCGCTACCGCAAGCCCCTCGCCACCGTGCTCGTCGCCTCGCTGTTCATCCAGCTCTGCGCCCTCATCACGCCGATCTTCTTCCAGATCACCATCGACAAGGTCCTGGTCCATCGCGGCTACTCGACCCTGACGCTGGTCGCCGTCGGCCTCGTGGTGCTCGGCCTGTTCCACGTCGTGCTGCAATACTTGCGCGGCTACATCCTCACCCATACCGCGAGCCGCATCGACGTCGAGCTCGGCGCGCGCCTGTTCGACCACCTGATGCGCCTGCCGCTCGGCTATTTCGAGACCAGGCCCGCCGGCCAGACCGTCGCCCGGGTGCGCGAGCTCGAGACGGTGCGCAACTTCCTCACCGGACAGGCGCTCACCTCGGCGATCGACGTGCCGTTCACGCTGATCTTCCTCGCCATCCTGTACTTCTACTCGCCGCTGCTCGCCCTGATCGTCACCCTGTCGATCCCGTGCTACATCCTGGTGGCGGTGCTGCTGCGGCCGATCCTGCGCGACAAGACGCTGGAGCGCTTCAACCGCTCGGCGCTGTCGAGCCAGTTCCTGATCGAGTCGGTCGTCGGCATCCATACCGTCAAGGCGCTCGCGGTCGAGCCGACCCTGAAGAGCCAGTGGGAGGAGCGGCTCGCCGCCTACGTCAAGACTTCGTTCGTCGCCGGCCTCGTCGCCAGCATCGGCCAGAACGCGATCCAGTACATCTCCAAGGTCACGACCGCGCTGGTGCTGTTCTTCGGCGCGTACGCGGTGATGAACGGCGAATTGACCGTCGGCAGCCTGATCGCCTTCAACATGATCATGGGGCAGGTGACGGCCCCGATCCTGCGTCTCAGCCAGCTCTGGCAGGACTTCCAGCAGGTCAAGGTGTCGCTCGAGCGCCTCGGCGACGTGCTCAACTGCCCCCCCGAGACCCGGGCGCTGGCGCAGGCCCACCTGCCGCCGGCCAAGGGCCAGGTCACGGTGCGGGGCGTGTCGTTCCGCTACCAGCCCGGCACGCCGGAGGTGCTCAAGGATGTCAGCCTCGACATCCCGGCCGGCCAGGTCATCGGCATCGTCGGCCCGTCGGGCTCGGGCAAATCGACCTTCACCAAGCTCTTGCAGCGCCTCTACACCCCTGAGAAGGGCCAGGTGCTGGTCGACGGCGTCGACATCGCCCAGGTCGATCCGGCCTGGTTGCGGCGCCAGATCGGCGTCGTGCTGCAGGAGAACCTCCTGTTCAACAAGACGGTGTTCGAGAACATCGCGCTCGCCAATCCGGGCCTGTCGCGGGCCCAGGTGATGCAGGTGGCCCGCCTCGCCGGCGCCGACGAGTTCATCAACCGCCTGCCGCTCGGCTACGACACGCCGATCGAGGAGCGCGGCGCCAACCTCTCGGGCGGGCAGCGCCAGCGGCTGGCCATCGCGCGGGCGCTGGCCACCAACCCGCGCATCCTGATCCTGGACGAGGCGACCTCGGCCCTCGACTACGAGAGCGAGCGGATCATCCAGGAGAACATGAAGCACATCGTGCGCGGCCGCACCGTCATCATCATCGCCCATCGCCTCGCGGCGGTGCGGATCTGCGACCGCATCATCGCCGTGCAGGAGGGGCGCATCGTCGAGGACGGCACCCACCGCGAACTCGTCGAGCGGCCGGCCTCGCTCTACGGCCGCCTCTGGCGCCTGCAATCCGACCACGGCACCACCCAGGGAGAGGCCGCGTGAGCGCGAACCCGCAACCCGCCGCCAACCTGCCGGCCCCGCGCCGCGCGCCCCCGCCGCCGGCCCGGTTCAGCCCGCGCGGGCTCACCGAGCGGGTGCGGCGCCTCGCCGACGACCGCTCCGACCAGGAATTCCTGCCGGCGCATCTCGAAATCCTCGACACCCCGCCCTCGCCCTACGCGGTGGTGTTCACCTGGGTGATGTGCCTGATGTTCGGCGCGGCTCTCGTCTGGAGCATCTTCGCGCAGATCGATATCCACGCGGTGGCGACCGCCCGCATCCAGCCCTCCGGCCGCTCGAAGGTCGTGCAGCCCTTCGACACCGGCAAGGTGCAGACGGTGTCGGTCGAGAACGGCAGCCGGGTCCAGGCCGGCGACGTGCTGCTGACGCTCGAGCCGACCGAGGCCGAGGCCGACCTGTCCTCGCGCCAGGGCGACCTTGCCGCGCTCGAGGCCCAGATCGCCCGGCGACGCGCGACGATCGAGGCGGTAGAGACGAACCAGCCGACCGCGAAGGTCGATTTCCCGGCCGGGGTGCCGCCGGCGGTGCGGGCGCGGGAGGAGGGGGCGATGCTGGCCGAGATCGGCCAGTACCTCACCACCCGCGAGGCGTTCGAGGCCCAGCTCGCCGAGAAGGCCGCGACCCAGGAGCGCTTCACCGCCAGCATCGCGGCGCGGATGCGCCTCCAGGCGGTGCTGAAGGAGCGCGCCGACATGCGCGAGACCCTGGTGGCGAAGGCCGCCGGCACTCGCGCGGCGGTGATCGACGCGGTGCAGCAGGTCGAGCAGGTCGCGGCCGACCTCGCCTACGACCGCGGGCAGCTGACCGAGGCCAAGGCGGCAGCCACCTCGCTCCAGCGGCGCATCGCCCAGCTTGCCAGCGAGACGGTAGCACGCCAGTACCAGGCGCTGACGGAAGCGGCGCAGAAGCGCGACGCCCTGGTGCAGGACGTGGTGAAGGCGCAGCTCAAGCGCGAGCGCACCGTGCTCAAGGCGCCGATCTCCGGCACGGTGCAGCAGCTCGCCGTGACGACCCTCGGCCAGGTGGTCACCGCCGGCCAGCCCCTGATGGTGGTGGTGCCGACCGACGGGCCGATCGAGGTCGAGGCCCAGGTC
Organism: Methylobacterium platani; assembly: GCF_001653715.1. GTDB lineage: Bacteria > Pseudomonadota > Alphaproteobacteria > Rhizobiales > Beijerinckiaceae > Methylobacterium > Methylobacterium platani. The sequence goes on along the minus strand of NZ_LWHQ01000067.1, from coordinate 26,949 downwards.
CAGAACAAGGATATCGGCTTCGTCCTGCCCGGGCAGGAGGCGGTGGTGAAGATCGACGCCTTCCCGTTCACCCGCTACGGCTCGATCGAGGGCAAAGTCCTGCGGGTCTCGCGCGACGCGGTCGACGACCGCGAGGCGGGCGGTGGCAGCGACGCCGTGTCGGTGGCGCGCAGCCAGGGCGTGAACCCGGTGACCGGGATGGCGAAGACCCAGAACCTGATCTTCCCGGTGACGGTGGCCCTGTCGCAGACCTTCATCAAGGCCGACGGCAAGGACGTGGCGCTGACCCCCGGCATGACCGCGACGGTGGAGATCCGCACCGGGCGGCGGCGGGTGATCGACTACCTGCTCTCGCCGGTACGGGAGACGACCTCGACGGCGGGGCATGAGCGGTGAGGCGCGGGCGGGGGGCGGGTCGACGTCGGTCGCTCCCTATACTGAATGGCGCCACCCTTTCCCGGATCTCCGTCCGCTGACGCTTCCGTCGTCCGGGAAAGGGGTGAGTTCGACGTGGTGAGCAGGTTCACGTAATCGGCGCCGGGTTGAACAGCGTCAAATCGTTGTACAGCCCCCAATGGTCCGACCACGGCTTCTTCCGGCCGCTCGCCACGTCGAGGATCAGGCGGAACAGCTCCCAGCCGGTCTCCTCGATCGTCGCCTCGCCGGTGGCGATCTTGCCGGCGTCGAGGTCGATCAGGTCGGACCAGCGCCGGGAGAGCTCGGTGCGGGTCGCGACCTTGATCACCGGCGCCTCGGCGAGGCCATAGGGCGTGCCGCGGCCGGTGGAGAAGACCTGGAGGGTGATGCCGGAGGCGAGCTGCAGCGTGCCGCAGACGAAGTCGCTCGCAGGCGTCGCTGCGAAGATCAGGCCCTTCTGGCGCACCCGCTCGCCCGGCGCGAGCACGCCGCGGATCGCGCTGGTGCCGGATTTCGCCACCGAGCCGAGCGCCTTCTCGACGATGTTGTTGAGCCCGCCCTTCTTGTTGCCCGGCGACGGGTTGGCGCTGCGGTCGGCCCCGCCCTGCGCGAGGTAGTCGTCGTACCAGGCCATCTCGCGGATCAGCGCCTGCGCGACCTCCTCGGTCTCGGCCCGGGGGGTGAGGAGGTGGATCGCGTCGCGCACCTCGGTCACCTCCGAGAACATCACCGTGGCGCCGGCCCGCACCAGGAGATCGGCGGCAAAGCCCAGGGCCGGATTGGCGGTGACGCCCGAGAAGGCGTCGCTGCCGCCGCATTGCAGGCCGACCACGAGGTCGGCGGCCGGGCAGGTCTCGCGGGTGCGCCTGTTCAGGATCGCGAGGCGGGCTTCCGCCATCGCCATGATGCTGTCGAGCATCATCCCGAAACCCTGGTGCGCCTCGTCCTGGAGCCGCACCACGCCGTCGGCTTGCCCGTCCGGCAGCAGCCGCTCGGAGACGAGCTTCTCGCAGCCAAGGCCGACCACCATCACCTCGCCGCCGAAATTCGGGTTCCGGGCCAGGCTCTGGAGGGTCCGGATCGGGATCACCGCCTGCGGCGCGTTGATGGCAACGCCGCAGCCATAGGCGTGGGTCAGCCCGATCACGTCGTCGACGTTGGGGAAGCGCGGCAGCAGCTCCCGCTTGATGCGCCGGATCGCCACCTCGAGGGTGCCGGCGACGCATTGCACGCTGGTCGAGATCGCCAGGATGTTGCGGGTGCCGACCGAGCCGTCCGGATTGCGATAGCCCTCGAAGGTGTAGCCCTCGAGCGGCGGCAGAGGTGCCGGCACGCGGGTGGCCAGCGGCAGCCGGTCGAGGGCGGGCGCGAGCGGCGTGCGCACCCGCGATTCCTCGACCCAGGACCCGCGCGGCAGCGCCTGGAGCGCGGTGCCGATCACCTCGCCGTAGCGGCGGATCTCCCCGCCCTCGGGGATGTCGTGCAGCGCCACCTTGTGGCCCTGCGGCACGAAGTCCCGCAGCACCAGGCCGTCGGGGAAGGCCGTGCCGGCCGGCAGCCCGAAGGCGTTGACCACGATCGCGACGTTGTCGGTCGCGTGCAGGCGGATGGTGCGGGGCGCATCGCCTTGCGCCTTCGGCGTGACGTCGGGGGTGGCGTGCCCCTCAGGTGTCCGCGGCTCGTCCAGCATCGGCTCCCTCCCGGTGTTGCCGGCGTCGTGTCCGGTTCTTCGCTGTGACGGACGGTACTGCCCGCGAGGGGCGGCACCGCCTGACACTATCCCACGCCTATTCGGCCGCCAGTGCCTGCGCCGGGCTGATCCGGGCGACGAGGGCGGCGAGCTCCGCCTGCTCGGCGGCGGTGAGGTCGGTGAGGGGATGGCGCACCGGGCCGGAATCGCGCCCGACCACCCGCATGCCGGCCTTGATGATCGAGACGGCGTAGCCCTTGCGGCGGTTGCGGATCTCGATCAAGGGCAGGATGAAGTCGCGCAGGCCCTGCGCCACCGCCGCCCGGTCGCGCCGGCGCACCGCGGCGTAGAAGTCGAGGGCGAAGCCCGGCACGAAGTTGAACACCGCCGAGGAATAGGTGGTCACGCCCATCTCGAGATAGGGCAGGGCGAAGGTCTCGGCGGTGGGCAGGCCGCCGATATAGGTCAGCCGGTCGCCGAGCCGCGAGTACACCCGGGTCATCAGCTCGATGTCGCCGATGCCGTCCTTGTAGCCGACGAGGTTCGGCAGCTTCTCGCAGAGCCGCGCCAGGGCGTCGGGGCCGATCACCGCGTTGTCGCGGTTGTAGACGATGACGCCGAGTCCGGTCGAGCGGCACACCGCCTCGATATGGGCCGAGAGCCCGTCCTGCTCCGAGCCGACGAGATAGGGCGGCAGCAGGAGCAGGCCGTCGGCACCGGCCTTCTCCGCCGCTTGCGCCATCTCGCAGGCGATGGCGGTGCCGTAGCCGGCGCCGGCGAGCACCGGCACCCGGCCGTTCGTCTCGGCCACCGCGACGCCGACGACGCGGGCGACCTCGGCCGGGGTGAGGGAGAAGAACTCGCCGGTGCCGCCCGCCGCGAACAGGCCGGCCACGTCGTAGCCGCACAGCCAGTCGAGGTTGCTGCGGTACTGCGTCTCGTCGAAGGCGAGATCGGCGGCGAACGGTGTCACCGGGAAGGAGAGCAGGCCGGCGCCGAGGCGCTGGGCGACGTCGACGGGCGAGAGCGCGGTGGCCATCGGGGCGGGTTTCCTCATCTCGGGCTCGGGGCTGTCCCCCGCTGGCGTCGAGGTCTACGCCCGGCCACGATGCCGTTCCAGCACCATGTCGGCATGGTTCAATCCAATTCGGGCATCGATCCGTCGAGCGCCCCGGCGAGTTCGGCCAGGATCGGGATCAGCGGGTTGTCGTTGCTGCGGCGCCAGACCAGGAACAGCTCCACCGGCCGGCGCGGTACCGGCACCAGGGGCCGGAGCGTCACGCCGGCGACCCGCAAGGCGGCGGCCGATTCCGGCACCAGGGCGAGGCCGAGGCCGGATCGCACCAGCGACAGGATGGTGTGGATCTGCGCCAGGTGCTGCACCGCCTGCGGCGCGAGGTCGGCTTCGGCGAAGTAGTCGCCGACGAGGTCGTGGAAGTAGCGCGCCTCGTCCGGCGCGTAGGCGATCAGGGGCTCGGCGGCGAGACCTTGCGCCGTCACGCTCTCGCCCGCCGCCAGGGGATGGTCGTCGGGGAGCGCCGCCACCAGGGTCTCGCGGGCGATGCGCAAGCTCCCGTCGGCGGCGGGCGGCAGGGGCGGGCGCATCAGGCCGAGGTCGATGCCGTGCGAACCCAGGGCCGCGACCTGGGCGGCGCTGACCATCTCCTTCAAGAGGATGTCGGCCTCCGGCAGGCGGCGGCGGGCCGCCCGCACCAGGTCGGGCAGGGTGCGGTAGGCGGCGGCCGCCGTGAAGCCGAGGGTGACGCTGCCGGCCTGGCCCGCCGCCACCCGCCGCGCCGTCGCCGCCGCCTCGTCCGACAGGCGCAGGATTTTTCGCGCCTCGACCAGGAAGCGGCGCCCGGCCGGGGTCAGGCGGACGGCGCGGCTGGTGCGGCTGAGGAGCGCGACGTCGAGGACGCGCTCCAGCACCTGGATCTGCCGGCTCACCGGCGGCTGGGTCAGGTGCAGCCGTTCGGCGGCGCGGCCGAAATGCAGCTCCTCGGCCACCGCCACGAAGCAGCGCAGCTGGCTCAGCTCGAACATCGGGGCCCTCCGCGCGCCTGACCCAGGGGGATGAAGGCCGGGCGCTCGCGCGTCCTATATCCGGGGATCCCGGCAATGCGCCGGTCGCCCCGTCGAGACAAAGGCCGCCGATGTCCTCACCGCTCCACCTCGTCCGGCACGCCGTCCCGTTCACCGGCTATCCGTACCGGGGCGAAGGGATGGCGTGCAATCTCTGCGGCGGATCCGAGACCCTGGTCGTGGCCGAGACCGACCGGCGGCTGAAGCGGCTGCGCTCCGTCGCCTGCACCGGATGCGGACTGATCCGCACCGACCCGATGCCGAGCGCGGCCGAACTGGAGGCCTACTACGCCTCGGCCTACCGCGCCGCCTACCAGTTCGCCCTCGGGCGGCGCCCGCCGCGTCACCACCTCGCCCGTTCCCGGCGCGAGGCGGCGTTGCGCGCGGGCCTGCTCGGCCCGGCCCTGCAGCCGGGCGCCCGGGTGCTCGATTTCGGTTCCGGCTCGGGCGAGTTCCTGGCCGCCGCGCGGGCGCGGGGCTGCGACGTCACCGGGATCGAGCCCGGCCGCACCTACGCGGCCTATGCCCGGGCCGCGCACGGCGCGCGGGTCCTCGACCGGCTCGACGACCTCCCGGGCGAGGAGGCCTTCGACGTCGTCGCGGTCCACCACGTGCTGGAGCACCTGCGCGACCCCGTCGACATCTTGGTGCGGCTGGCCGGCCGGCTCGCGCCCGGCGGCGTGCTCTACGCCGCGGTGCCCAACATGGCGGCGACCGGCAAGCCGCCGCACGAGCGCTTCCACTTCGCCCACGTCCACGGCTTCGTGCGCCAGACCCTCGACCACGCCGCCCGCCGCGCCGGCCTCGCCCCGCATCCGGCCTACCGGCGCGAGGACACGACCGTCGTCTACCGGCACGCGACCGCCGCGGACGCGGACGTCGCGCCGGGGCCCGGCCTCGCGCGGGACCTCGCCGCCGCCCTCGCGCCGGTCCGGCCCGGCGCCTACCTGGCCTCCGGCGCCTGGCTTCGCCCGATGGTCCGCCGCAACGCGAAGGCGATCCGGGATACCTTCGCGCCGCGGTGAGCCGCGGCGCCCCGAGGCTCAGGCGGAGAGCCGGGCCTGCCCCTCGGCCCGATCCTCCGACAGGCCGTAATAGCTCCGCAGCAGGTCGGGATAGGCGCAACGCTCGTAGGCGCCGCGCCGCGCGTACAGGTCCGGCAGCGACAGGCCGAGCAGCAGGTCGTTGAGGGCGCTCGCATCCTGGGCGAGGGCCGGATCGACGATCACCCCGTCGCCCCGCGCGCGCAGGCGCTCGGCCGGAGCGCCGAGATCGAACACCACCGGGGGCACGCCGGCGGCCAGGGCGAGGGAGAGGGTGTAGCAGTAGGTCTCCGGCCATATCGAGGCGATCAGGACCAGGTCGATCCGCCGCTCGTGCAGCAGGTCGATCGCCTCCTCGTCGCTCGCGTAGGCGCCCGTCTCGGGGACGTCCAGGGCCGCGAGACGGTCGGGGATGTTGCTGTAGCCCACGACCTCGTACCGGATCGGCAGCTTGCGGAGGCGGGCGTCGGTGGCGAGATCGTGCAGGATGTTCGATCCCTTGTGCGGTCCGACACCGCCGAGCGCGGCGATGCGCAAGGGCGCGGGCGGCTCCGTCGTCCCCTCGGCGGCCGCATCGACGCGGCGCGGACGCGCCTCCAGCGTCTCCTCGTGCGGCCGGACCGTGATCCGGCTGCCGGGCAGGTGCGGTGCGAGGCGCCGGGCGATGTCGTGCGAGGGCGACAGCACCACGGCGGCGTCGGCGAGGAAGCGCGCATAGGCCTCGCGCCGGACGGCCGGGTCCGCCACGCCGTGGCTGCGGTGATCGATGGCGATGCAGCGGCGGCAGCCCTCGGCGTCCGGCAGGCCGCAGAAGCGGTCGAGCGGCGTCACGAGGTCGTTGCGGTGGCAGACGGCCGCATAGTCGTGCAGCGTGAAGGCGTAGGGACCGGCCGCCCGGACGATCGCCATCATCCGCTCCGTCGACGCCCAGTCGAGGCCGACGAAGGAATGCACGTGGGTGAGTACGGGACCCAGCCATTCGAGGAAGGCGGCGATGAGATGGTCCTGCCCGTCGATCTGCAACGTGTCGCAGGCGGAGATCGGGATCGCCCGCGACGAGTCGGGCAGGCACTCGATCCGGATGCTCTGCTCGGCCGCGACCTTCAGGATCACGACCTCGTGACCGTCCCTCGCCAGCCGGTCCGCCAGGCCGCGGATATGGGTGACGATGCCTCCGATCCGGTTATGCGTGACGAACACGACCGTCTTCGGCCCGAGGCTCCGGGCCAGGCGGAAGAGATCGAGGCGGATGCGCGCCTCCCGGGCGGGGTCGGCGGCCACGTAGCTCAGCATCTGGGACGTATAGTCCGGATGCTTGCCGAGGAGTCGCTTCTCGATCTCCGCCATGTTCTTGGTGAAAGTGTTGTCGAACGAAGCGCCGCCGGAATGATACACGAAGACATCATGGGCCAGCAGGTTGCGGTAACCCGCCTTCCGGGCGCGCAGGCAGAAATCGTTCTCTTCGCCGTAGCCGCGTCCGAACGTCTCGGCATCGAAGGCGCCGATCGCATCGATGATCGAGCGCCGCATGTAGAAGCAGAAGCCGACGCCGGTCGGGATCTCGGAGGAGAGCCGGCGATTGCAGGCACTGGCGCAGGCGTCCAGCTCCGGCAGGGTGAGCTCGAGCTGGATGCGGTTGTTGAAGTCGAATTGCGGGTAGCTGCAGATCGTCGCGTTGTTCGACAGCGGCGTGATCGTCGCGGCGTCGGGGTTGGCCCGGGCGTGCCACAACATCCGGTCGACCCAGTCGCCGTAGGGAATCGCGTCCGAGTTGAGGAGGATCACGTCCTTCGTCTCGCACAGGGCGAGCGCCTTGTTGACCGAGGCGACGAAGCCGAGATTCGTCCCGTTCTCGACGTACAGGAACAGGCCCTGCTCGGCGAGCGCGGCCAGCGCGTCGTTCAGCTCCGGCAGCGGGCCGCGATCGTTGACCACCAGGAGCGCGAAGCGGCTCGCCTGCGGGCTCGCGAGCACGGCGTGCACCGCGCGCAGCGTCTCCTCGTAGCCCTTGTAGACCGGGATCACCACGACGACCTCGGCGGAGGCCAGGTCCGCCGCCGGCCGCGCCGCCGCCCATTCCTCTCGCGTCGGCGCGGTCGGCTCCGGCCAGAGCTCGGTGCCGTACGGGTTCGGCTTCAGCCCGAGGGCACGCCCCTCGGTGACGTAGTGGTAGAGCGGGTCGACGGTCGCCGGCACGTCCTCGATGTAGCGGCTCCGATAATAGTCGACCCAGAACAGCTCCGATGGATTGCGCCCCTCCTTCCAGCCGTATTGGGCGTAATGAAACAGGGCGTTGATGCCGGCTTCCCTGACGTCGGAATAGCTCGACAGATAATAGTTCTCGTCGAATTCGGGGGCGATCGCCGCGATCACGGCACGGGTTTCCGCGTCCGGCTCGTCCGGGTCCACTCTGGTCGAATCCGCCGCGCGGCGCTCCGCGATTTTCACGAGGGGTGCGGCCGGCCCGATCAGGGCGTAGGTCGAGACGTAATGGTAGAACGGGGGCAGGCCGCTGTAGCGCAGGTGCAGGTTGCGGTTGACGTGATCCGACGTCACGAAATCCGCATTGGGCTCGCAGCCGTGGCGCCAGCCACCGGACAGGTAGTGGTGCAGGGGGTCGATGCCGGACGCGAGCCCGTAGGTACGGACGTAGAATTCCGCGTCGAAGTAGTCGCGGATGACGGTCCGCTGGATCTCGATGAAATCCGCCATCGAGTAGGTCGGCGTGGCGCGGCGGTCATCTGTCGACAATGAGCAGTAATGTACCAGCGGGTTGACCGCCGGCTGAGCGGGATCGAGGTACTTGTCCTTGTAGTACAGGGTCGAGAAGGCCGGTGACGGGTCGCGTCCCTCACGCCAGCCGCTCGCCATGTAATGCTCGAACGGATCATGCCCGCCGTCGGCAACGTCGGGGTTCATTCTGAAGTAGAAATCCGCATCGAAGAGCGCAGCAGCTCCGCGAGGACGCAGCATGGTGCGGACGAGTTTTTTGATCATCAGCGCGGTAACCACTTGCTTCTGACAGTCCCGACAGGTGCGCGCGGCACGGCGGCATTCGGTCGAGCGTATTCACTCACTAGTCATTTGGACGGCCGCCTTCAACCGAAGCGTCTTTCGCGTAATGCCAGCAGCCTGGATGCGGCCAGCCTCCGAGGAGTGCCGTCGCTATCACGAGCTTCGCGCAGGATTATGACCGCGGGGCCGGGACGGGGCCGACGAGACGCGCCCTGCGCTGGCGTTGCCGATATGCCACGTGCACTAACATCCCCTGCGCGATCCAGGATTCCACCTTCGCATCCCGATCGGACGTGTTAGAAAAAAACCAGCAGGTACAATAACTTAGTACCATTCTAAAGAGCCGAGCCAGCCCGGGCGATCGCGATCCCCGGGGCGGGCGGCCCTTTGCCCGAAGGTCACGACATGCGTTCCCCCTCCCACGTCCTCCCCCGGTCCCGCCGCCTCGCCGCCCTCGCCGGCAGCGTCTCCCTGATCGGCCTCGCCGTCGCGGCCGGGAGCGCCGCGGCGCAGGAGGCGACGCCGCCCCGCCAGGGCGCGGCTGCCGGCGGCGCGATCCAGCTCGAGGCGATCGACGTCGCGGGCAACGGCGCCCGGCCCGGAGGGACGGTGGTCGCCGCGCGCCCGAAGGAGGACCCGCGCGGCCCGATCGAGGGCTACGTCGCCAAGCGCACCCTGACCTCGACCAAGACCGACACCCCGCTGATCGAGACGCCGCAATCGGTCACCGTGATCGGGCGCGAGCAGCTCGACGCGCTCAAGCCGCAGCAGGTCGGCGAGGCGATCAGCTACTCGGCCGGTGTCTTCGGCAACGTCTTCGGGCCGGATCCGCGGGTCGACTTCTTCCTGATCCGCGGCTTCACCGCCAACGACACCGGCCTCTACCGGGACGGCCTGCAGCTCTTCAACTACGGCTTCGCCGCCTACAAGGTCGACCCGTTCGGCCTCGAGCGGATCGACGTGCTGCGCGGCCCGGCCGCGGTGCTGTTCGGCCAGGGCGGGCCCGGCGGCCTGATCAACCTCATCAGCAAGAAGCCGCCCGTCGAGCCCCTGAACTATGTCGAGGTCGGCGGCGGCTCGTTCGGCCAGAAATACCTCGCCTTCGATCTCGGCGGGCCGGCCGACAAGGAAGGGAAGTGGTTCTACCGCCTGACCGGCATCGGCCGGCAGGGCGGCACCCAGGTCGACGGCCTCGACGAGAATCGCGGCTACATCGCCCCGGCCTTCACCTACAAGCCGGACGGCGCCACGACCTTCACGCTCCTGTCGAGCTTCCAGTACGACGATACCGGCCGCCTCAATGCGTTCCTGCCGTATTACGGCACGGTGCGGCCGACGGTGCTCGGCCTGCGCATCCCGCAGCACGACAACGTCTCGGACCCGTTCCACAACACCTACCGTCGCAGCCAGGCCAGCGTCGGCTACGAGTTCGAGCACGTCTTCGACGATACCTGGACCTTCCGCCAGAACCTGCGTTACGCCTTCAGCGACTCGCTCGACGATGCGTTCCTGGGCGGCCTCGGCTATGCCGACGCGAACCAGACGCTGATCTCCCGCTACCGCTTCCGCGCCGCCTCGCGCGCGCGCCTGTTCAACGTCGACAACCAGGCCGTGGCCCGGTTCGACGACGGCCTGTTCAAGCACACCTTCCTGATGGGCCTGGACTACAAGAACTTCCAGCTCAACGACAACCAGGCCACCGGCGGCTTTGCCGGCCCGACGGTCGCGCCGTTCAACATCATCACGCCGAACTACGGCTCGCCGACGGTTCCGGTCGCGCCCTACCTCGTCAATTACGACGTGTTCCAGCAGCTCGGCCTGTATTTCCAGGATCAGATCAAGCTCACGCCCGAGTTGACCCTGGTCGTGTCGGGCCGCGGCGACTTCACCTCGAACGAGGTCAACAACCGGCTCGCCAGCACGCAGACGCGGCAATCGGCCAATGCCTACACGCAACGCTACGGGCTGATCTACAATTTCGATTTCGGCCTGGCGCCGTATATCAGCTACTCGACCTTCTTCAATCCGCAGGTCGGCACCAACTTCTTCAGCCAGCCGTTCAAGCCGACCACCGGCGACCAGTACGAGGCCGGCGTCAAGTACGAGATCCCGGGCGCGAACGCCTTCCTGACGGTGGCGGCCTTCGACCTCGCATTGTCGAACACCCTGACCGCCGACCCGACCAACCCCCTCAACCAGCTCCAGCTCGGCGAGACCCGCTCGCGCGGCTTCGAGGCGCAGCTGGTGGCCAACATCACCAAGGACCTCAACGTCGTCGCGTCGTTCACGAGCTACAACCTCGAGATCACCAAGGGCGACGTCGGCACGATCGGCCGGACGCCGACCAACACGCCCGAGACCCTGGCCTCGGTCTTCGCCGACTACACCATCCCGACCGGCGACTGGGCCGGCTTCGGCTTCGGCGCGGGCGTGCGCTACGTCGGCCGCTCCTTCGCCGACGTGAACAACACCCTGACGGTGCCGGAGCGGGCCCTGTTCGACGCGGTGATCCATTACAGCCGCGACAACTGGCGCTTCGCCATCAACGCCGCCAACCTCGCCGACAAGCGCTTCGTCTCGTCGTGCCAGTCGGTCACCGCCTGCTTCTACGGCGAGCAGCGCCGCATCACCGCGAGCCTGAGCTACAAGTGGTGAGACAGGGGCGGGGGCGAGCCCCCCGCCTTCACTCCGGGATCGTCCCTGCCGGAATTATGCCCGCAACGTGCCGCGGGAAACCCGCGAGGGCGACCGCGCCGCGCTCGTAGACCTGGAACACCGTCAGCGCCCCGTCCCGGAGGGCGGCGAGAGGCAGCGGGAACTCGAAGCCGGCGGTGAGGGCGTCGGCTTCCTTCAGGTGGGCGGCGACGTCCTGGCGGGCGAAGCTCTCGGCGACCAGGAAGCGGCGCCCGCGCCCGGTGCCCCAGCGGGCGATCCAGGCGAGCGGCCGGCCGCGCCCGGGCACGAAGCACCAGCCCGAGACGGTGACGGTGGTGCCGAGCAGGGTCGAGGCCTCGCCGAGGGCGACCGCATCGAGGTTCGGGCGGCTGCGCACGCGCCGGATCCAGGCCCGCCGCAGGGCCTGCGGCGGCTCCGCCGTGACGAGGCAGGGGCGGGAGGACGGCGCGACGAAGAGCGTGGTTCCGGTCTCGTGGAGGTCCGCCCCGTCCTCGCCCTGGATCGCGACGCCGAGGCGGTAGGTTCCCGGCGCGATCTCGCGGACCCGCGCCTCGGCCCCGGCCCGCGCCGCCCCGTCGTCCGACGTTTCCCCGGTCCAGGCCGCCCTCGTCCAGGCCGTGCCTCCATCGCCCTCGAGAACCAGGACGGGCTGCCCGCTTCGCGCGCCGGCCGGCAGCGCCACCGCGATGCGGGTGAGGCCGCCCTGGCGCGCCACCGGCACGCCCTCGATCGTCTGCAGCCCGTGGCCCGTGACCGTCGCGGGCTCCGCCCTCCGGCGTAAGCCCGCCTCCGGCACCGGCAGGCCGTGCCGCCACGGCGTCACCGGACCCGGCGCGGGCAGGGCCGGGACGACGATCCGCGCGACCTCGTGGGCCACCGCGACGTGGTCGGCATAGACCTGGAGGAGGTCGACCGTGCAGGGCCCCGCCGGCAGGTCCGCGATGCGGAGATGCGCGGCGAATCCGGCCTGCTCGGCCCGCCCGTTGCCGAACCGGGCGGCGAGCTCGGGCCGGCGCTCGGGGAGGGCGGCGACGTAGGCCGCGGCGTCGCCGGAGCGCAGCCGCAGCCAGGTCCGGGCCGGGCGCCCGGCCCGCGGATGCCAGATCCAGCCGCGCAGCGAGACGCCGTCGCAGGCCGCGCAGGCGCCGATCCGGCCGGGCAGCCGCTGGCCGTCGATCACGAGGTCGGCGATCTCCCACGACAGGTCGGGATCGCCCGGCGCCAGCGCCCGTTCGGGCAGGGCCGCCGCCGGCGGCGGCAGGGCGCCCGTCGCGGCGCTCGCCTCGCTCGTCCCGTCCCAGACGATCGCCGGGTCGGTCCAGTCGGGATGGTTGAGGCGAAAGCCCAGGTCGCGGGCCGAGAGGGTGAAGGGCGCCGACGGCCGCCCGGTCGGGACGGCGTGCTCATGGGGAGCCGCGTCGTGGGGCACGGGCCGGGCGGCGATCAGGTCGCGGTAGAGCGCCGCCATCCGGGCGGCGTGCCCGGCCACGGTCGGGAAGGTCTTCTGCCGGATCGCGGCGCGCAGCGAGGCGGCGAGATCGGGATCGTGCGCCAGGCGCCGCAGGGCCTGGCGCAGGGCGCCCGAATCGCCGGGCGGCACCATGAGGCCGTCGACGCCGTCGGTGACCCGCTCTCCCGGCGCGCCGAGATCGGTGACGATCGGGATCAGGCCGGCCCGCCACGCCTCGGTGAGCGAGATCATGTAGGTCTCGGGCCACAGCGACAGGTGGAGCGACACGTCGCAGCCGGCGAGCAGGGCCGGCACCTCCTCGCGGGCATAGCCGCCGCGCATCGTCAGCCGCTCCCCCTCCAGCGCCTCGAAGGCGGCGACGAGGTAGCTCTCGACGTAGCCGAGCACCTCGAACACGACGGCCTCGCCCTCGGTGATGCGGACGAGCTCGAGCAGGGTCCGGGCGCCCTTGTGGTCGACGACGTTGCCGAGCACCGCGACCCGCAAGGGCGCGCGGGGTGCGTGGGCGACGGAGGCCCGCGGCGGGGCGGGCGCGGGCTCCGCGTCGACCATCTCGATCACCGCGACCCGCGCCGCCGCCTCGGGGTAGAACGCGCGGACGTAGTCGGCGGTGGCCGGCGTGCTCGTCACGAAGGCGTCGACGCTGCGAAGCATGCGCGCCACGAAGCCGTCCCGCCGCGCCTTGGCGCCGGCGGGCAGCCCCTCGGCGGTGGCGAGGCAGCCGTCGCAGTGCCGCGTGCCGCGATGCACCACGTCGCAGAACGCACCGTGCTGGTTCAGCAGGGTGAAGCGGCTGCAGACCAGGAAGAAGTCGTGCAGCTGCATCACCACCGGCACGCCGTGGGCCCGGGCGACGGCCGGCAGGCTGAGCGGCAGGCCGAGCAGGTGGTGGACGTGGACGAGGTCGATGCGGCGCTCGACCAGGATGCGCTCGACGAGCGCCTCGATCTCCGGGCTGGCGAGCAGCCGCTCCGCCGGCGGGATCGGCAGCGCCTCCGAGGTCTCGCCCTCGTCGAGGCGCATCACCCAGGCCCCCTCCTCGAAGGCGGGATAGAGGAACAGGGAGTCGAAACCGGCGAGCGCGCCGGCGAGCTGCTCCTGGTAGAACTCCACGCCGCCGCCCTGGCGACGCCCGACCCGGTTATGGGCGACGAAGAGGATGCGGGGCCGGGCGGGCGCCGGTCCGGCGACGCTCGACGGCACGAGGCCGGCCCGATGCTTCGGCATCGTCTCTCGCGCCGCCCGCAGGATCACGTCGACCCGGTGGTCGTAGAGATGCTCGGCCCGGGTGCGGGTGCGGGCGCGCTCGGCCATGGCGATGCGGGAGGCGGGATCGGACAGCATCGCGGCGATCGCCGCGACGACGTCGTCCTCGCTGGCGAGGCGGATCTCGCGGTCCGGCTCGTAGTAGTCGGCGATCTCCGGATCGGCGCCGACGACGAGCTGCGCGCCGCCGGCGAGCGCCGCCTCGAACAGCCGCGGCGGCGGCGTCGTGCCGGCCGCCGCCTCGTCGGCGCCGGCGGTGAAGATCCGCGGCAGGGTGAGCACGACCCGGCTCGCATTGGCGAACCGGGCGAAGTCCTCGTTGCCGCAGCGCCAGTCGACGATCAGGTCGTCGCGCGCCAGCACCGGCTGCGGCAGGTAGTCGTTGCCCGGCAGCGCGATCTTCACCTTCAGGTCGCCGGGACAGGTCGACAGGATCCGGTCGAGGGTCGCGACCCGGTTCGGCCAGGCCGTGCCGACGAACAGGAGGTCGTAGCGGTAGGCCGCATCCTCCGTCCGGACGGGCAGGTCCTGGAACAGGGGCGTGGCCGCGAGCGGCAGGTGCCGGGCGCCGGCGCCGTAGCGGGACAGCGAGCCGCGGTCGTTGGTGAAGACGAGGTCGAAGCAGCCCGAGAGCCGGGCATTCGCGGCGCTCAGGTAGGGGTCCTCGGTGGTCCAGAGCGCGCTGGTGCCGGCGAGCGCGCAGAGGCGGCGCAGGAGGGCGTGGTGGCGGCTCGCCCCCCCGAAGGCGAGGAAGAGGTCGAACCGCTCGCCGCGTGCCAGCGCGTCCTGCGCCAGCGCCACGGCGTCGGCGTGGCTCGCGCGGACGATCCGTGCGACCGACGGGTGGCGCCGCAGGGCGTCGGCGATCGCCAGGGTGATGTAGGCGTTGCTGGTCCTCGGCTCGGTGTCGAGCAGGAGCACCGAGAGGGGTTCGGCGAGGGGGTCGGGGAAGGGCTTGGCGAAGGACATCGGGCTTCCGGTCACGCGGCCATCACCGCCAGAATGGTCCGCGCCCGGTGGGCGTAGGTGTGGGCGTCGAGCGCCCGGGCGCGGGCGCGCCCGGCCATCGCCTCGAAGGCGGCGGGCTCGCGGTGGGAGCGGTCGATCGCCGCCGCGATCTCCGGGACGTCGTCGAAGAGCAGGATCTCGCGCCCCTCCTCGAAGTAGTCCAGGATCTCGAGGCCGGCGGCGAAGCAGAGCTGCGGCGCGCCCGCCAGGGCGGCCTCGAAGACCCGCGGCCCCGGCGTCGAGGCCGGCAGCCGGAAGCGCCGGTTGGCGATGTCGAGGTCGCGGCCGACCGCCAGGACGAGGCGCGACTCGCTCGCCCGGTCGGCCATCGCGGCGGGGTTCATGCGGGTGTTCTCGGCGAAGGGCAGGCCGGCCGGCCAGCCCGCGCCGCGGATCTCGACCCGGCGCCCGGCGAGGCTGGCTTGCGCGCGTTCGAGAAGGGCGATCCGGTTCGGGAAGGCGGCGCCGCAGAAGAACAGGTCGAGGGCCCGCCCGGCCATCGGCCGCACCGGCCGGTCGTGGGTGCGCCGGCAGGCCGCCAGCGGCAGGTGCGAGACCGACGGATGCCGGTAATGGGGCAGGGCCCAGCGGTCGTTGGTGAAGAGGTGATCGGCGAGGTCCTCGGCCTTGGCCGCGTAATCGAACTCGTAGGGATCGTCGTGGAGCCACACGGCGAGGCGCGCCCCCGCCCGCCGGACGCCCTGCGCCAGCTCCCGCAGGGGGGCGGAATCGACCGCGACGCTGCCGAGCGCGACGACGAGGCCCGGGCGAAAGCCCGCGACCGCCTCCCCGGCGAGCTCCAGCGGGCACGCGCGCACGGACGCCGCGCCGAGCACCTCCGCGAAGCCGTCGCGCAGGGCGGACCGGATCGGCGCATTGTGGTTCAGCGTGTCCGGGCTCGTGCTCACCACCAGGACCTTCGCGGGAGACGCGCCTCTCAGGAGCATGCGGACCGATCGACGGAAGGGAGGATTCGGGGACGGACGATGGCGAACACGCAAAAGCCGCCGAGATCAAGGCACGGCATCGCGGGCTCCAACCTGCGGCCGGGCCATCGCCGGGACCCGCAGGCGGCAAACCCCGCGAGGGTCGCGCGCGGGGATCCCGCGACGGGCCGGGCGCCGTCCGCCGACGGTCGGCGACAGGTCGCGGCGCCGGTGGTAGGACGGGAGGCCATGGTCGTTGTCCCGCTCGCTCCGCGCCGCCCCGTCGCGCGCCCGTCCGTCGTCGTGCCGCCCGGTCCCCGGCCGCGATCCCGCCCGTCCCGGGCCGCCGCATGAGCGCGCCGCCGGACCTCGATTACCGCAGCCTCTTCGACGCCGCGCCCGAGCCCTGCCTGGTCCTCGACCCGCAGGGCCGCGTCCTGACGGCGAACCGCGCCTATCGCGACGGGATCGGCCGCGGCCTGGACGACCTCGTCGGCCGGCCCTTCGCCGAGGCGGTCCCGGGCACGGCGGACCTGGCCGGGCCGGTGCGGGCCTCGATCGCGCGCGCGGTCGCGAGCGGCCGGCCCGACACGGTCGCGCTCGCCGGCGCGGGGCAGGGCGCCCTCGCCGGGGAGAGCCGGAGCGTCACCCATGTCCCGGTGCGCGACGCCTCCGGCGCCGTCGCGGCGGTGCTCCACCACCCGGTCGCCGGCGCGCCGCAGCAGGAGGCGCACCAGCGCCGCGAGCAGATCTTCCAGCAGATGCCGGGCTTCGTCGCGGTGCTGCGCGGCCCGGCCCACGTCTTCGACTACGTCAACGACGCCTACGTGACGATCGCCGGCGAGCGCGACTACCTCGGGCGGACCGTGCGCGAGGCCTTTCCCGACCTCGCCGGCCAGGGGTTCTACGAGCTCCTCGACGCGGTCTACCGCACCGGCCAGCCCTTCGCGGCCCGCGCCATGCCGATCCTGCTCGCCGGCGAGGAGGCCGCGCGCGCCATCGACCTCCTGTACCAGCCGCTGCGGGACGGAACGGGGGCGATCACCGGCATCTTCGTCGGCGGCTACGACGTCACCGAGCAGGTCCGCTCGCAGGCGGCCCTGCGCGACAGCGAGGAGCGCTACCGCACCCTGCTCGAGAGCATCGACGTCGGCTTCTGCATCCTCGAGATGCGGTTCGACGGCGAGAACCGCGCGGTCGACTACCGGATCGCCGAGGCCAACCCGGCCTTCGCCCGCCAGACGGGAGCCGACGTGGCGGGCCTCTGGGTGAGCGAGTTCGCCCCCGACCTCGAGCGGCACTGGTTCGACACCTACGGCCGCGTCGCGCTGACCGGCGAGCCGGTGCATTTCGAGAACCAGGCCGACGTGTTCGGGCGCTGGTTCGACGTGCGGGCGCTGCGGATCGGCGATCCCGCGCAGGCGCGGGTCGCGGTGTTCTTCAGCGACATCTCGGAGCGCAAGCGCATGGAGGAGGCGCTGCGGATCCTCAACGCCTCCCTGGAGGGACAGGTCGCCGAGCGCACCGCCGAGCGCGACCAGATCTGGCGCGCCTCGACCGACCTGTTCTGCGTCGCCACCCCCGAGGGCCAGCTCCTCAGCCTCAACCCGGCCTGGACCGCGCTGCTCGGCTGGAGCGAGAGCGAGCTCGTCGGCCGCTCGTTCCTCGACTTCGTCCATCTGGACGACCGTCCGGCCACGATGGCGGCGGCCGCAGGCCTCGCCCGCGGCGAGGCGCAGGCGAATTTCGAGACCCGCACCCGCCACCGGGACGGCTCGCACCGCTGGCTGTCCTGGAACGCCGTGCCGCGGGACGGGCGCGTCTACGCCACGGTGCGCGACGTGACGGCGGTCAAGGCCCAGGCCGCCGCCCTGGCCCAGGCCGAGGAGGCCCTGCGCCAGTCGCAGAAGATGGAGGCGGTGGGCCAGCTCACCGGCGGGGTCGCGCACGACTTCAACAACCTGCTCACCATCATCCGCTCGTCGGTGGATTTCCTGCGCCGGCCCGAGCTGCCCGAGGCGCGCAAGCGCCGCTACCTCGACGCGGTCTCCGACACGGTGGACCGGGCCGCCAGGCTCACCGGCCAGCTCCTCGCCTTCGCCCGCCGGCAGGCGCTGCTGCCGGCGGTCTTCGACGTCGGCGAGAAGGTGCGCGGCGTCGCCGACATGATCGACACGGTCACGGGCGCCCGGGTGCGGGTGGTCGTGACGGTGCCCGACCGTCCGTGCTTCGTGCGCGCGGATCTCAGCCAGTTCGAGACCGCGCTGATCAACATGGCGGTGAACGCCCGCGACGCGATGGAGGGCGAGGGCACGCTGACGCTCGCGGTCGCCTGCGGGACCGCGATGCCGCCGATCCGGGGCCATGCCGGCTCGCAGAACGCCTTCGCGGCGATCTCGCTCACCGATAGCGGGCCGGGCGTGCCGCCGGACCTGATCGGTCGCATCTTCGAGCCGTTCTTCACCACCAAGGAGGTGGGGCGCGGCACCGGCCTCGGCCTGTCCCAGGTGTTCGGCTTCGCCAAGCAGTCGGGCGGCGACGTCGACGTGACGAGCGGTCCAGGCCGGGGCGCCGCCTTCACCCTCTACCTGCCGGAGGCACCGGCCGCCGCGGAGGACGGCGACGGGGCCGGCGCGGATCTCGGGGCGTCGCCGATCGGCGCCGGCGAGCGCGTGCTCGTGGTCGAGGACAACATCGAGGTCGGGCGCTTCTGCACCCAGATCCTGCACGACCTCGGCTACCGCACCGCCTGGGCGACCAACGCCGAGGAGGCCCTCGCGCGGCTGGGAGCCGACGGGGCGGGCTTCGACGTGGTGTTCTCCGACGTCGTGATGCCCGGCATGGGCGGCCTCGCGCTCGCCCGCGAGCTGCGCCGGCGCCTGCCGCACCTGCCCGTGGTGCTCGCCTCCGGCTACAGCCACGTCCTGGCGCAGGACGACGCCCACGGCTTCGAGCTCCTGCACAAGCCGTACTCGGCCGAGCAGCTCGGGCTCATCCTGCGCCGCGCCGCCCGGCAGGGCGCGCGCCGGCGGCCGGTCTGATACCGCCGCGCCTTCGAACGGATCCGTTCGAAGGCGCTGGCTCAGCCCGAACGGGCGTCGGCGCTGATGCGCGAGGCGCCTGCATCGACACGTCGATGGCAAGGCGCGAGAATATGACCGGCGGGGTCGGCGTGGTGGATCCGCCGATGGAGCCCGGAAGCGTCCGCCCTGAGACCGGCAACGGCATTCGAGTTCCATAACCTACCTTATGCGAATCGTGTGTGTAGGCGCAAAGTTAGAATGTCCCACTTGAGCCAAGTAGGAATGGCACACTCCCCCGTTTTGCGGACCGCGGGAGGTCGCCATGAGGTGGGTCCTGATGAGCGAGCGCGAGTTGCGCCGGGTCGAGGTGCTGCAGGCGGTACAAGCGGGTCGCCAGACCGTGACGTCCGCCGCCGAGGCCCTGGGGATCAGCCGGCGGCAGGCCCAGCGGCTGGCCAAGGCGTACCGCTCGGACGGCGCGGCGGGTCTGCGCCACAAGGGCCGCGGGCGGCGCTCGAACCGGGCCCTGAGCGCGGCGTTGCGCGAACTGGCCATGAGCCTGGTGCGGGAGCGCTACGCGGATTTCGGTCCGACCCTGGCAGCCGAGATGCTGCGGGAGCATCACCAGTTGGCGGTGTCGCGCGAGACGCTGCGGGGCTGGATGAGCGCGGCCGGCCTGTGGCTGTCGCGCCGGCAGCGGCGCAGCGTGCACCAGCCGCGGCTGCGCCGTGAAGGCCTGGGCGAGCTGGTGCAGATCGACGGCAGCGAGCATCGCTGGTTCGAGGACCGGGCTGCGCCCTGCACGCTGCTGGTGTTCATCGACGACGCGACGGGCCGGTTGATGCAGCTGCGCTTCGTCGCCTCGGAGAGTGCCTTCAGCGACTTCGCGGCGCTGGAGGATCGTCCGGCCGCCCTTCCGTGGCGACAACCCATCATGACAACCGGGCGTGAGTCTGACATGGTGACGGGCCCTCATCCAAGAGGTCTCGTCCTCCGGGCGGCTGTGCGGGGCTCGCGGCGCCGCGGGCGTCCGGCCTCCGCGGCCCGGGCCCGGGCCCGAGCCGGTCCCCGCCCGCCCGCGTCGAGGCCTCGCATTCCACCCGGCGCCGCGGTTCTCCGCGGGGACGGAATCGGGATACGCCTCTCGTGAACCAGCAGACGACCAGGCTCGACCGGATCGACATGAAGATCCTGATCGAGCTGCAGAAGAACGGCCGCATGACCAACGTGACGCTGGCGGACGCCGTCGGCCTGTCGGCGAGCCCGTGCCTGCTGCGGGTCAAGCGCATGGAGCAGGCCGGCTACATCACCGGCTACGGCGCCCATATCGCCCTGCCGAAGCTCGGCGAGACCGTGACGGTCTTCACCGAGTTCACGCTGAACGGCCACACGCCGGAATACTTCCAGCGCTTCGAGCAGGCCCTGCGCAAGATCGACGAGGCGATCGAGGGCCACGTGGTCAGCGGCGGCTACGACTACCTGGTGAAGTTCGTCACCCGCGGCCTGACGCACTACCAGGAAGTGATCGAGGCGCTGCTGGAGCGCAACGTCGGCATCGCCAAGTACTTCAGCTACATCGTGCTGCGCACGCCGATCGTGAAGACCGAGCTGCCGCTCGCCACCCTGTTCGGCGAGGAGCGCTGAGCGAGGCGGCCTATGCCGCCTCGCCCTGGCCCCAAGCCCTGCCTGGCCCCAAGCCCTGCCTGGTTCAAGCCCTGCCTATCCCAAGGCCTGGCTGGTGACGGCGAAGATCCGGGCCGGGCCGGCCTGGGGAATCGTGCCGCGGGTCATCGTCACCGGCGCGTCGACGTTGGCGAGGCCGCAGGCCTGCGCGAAGGCGGCGAGCGGCCCGTCGCGCTCGGTGGTGTCGAGGCGCAGGAACGTGCCGGCATGGGTCCGCACGTGCGGGCTCGCCAGCGCCACGGCGGCGTGCTCGTCGGCGGCGACGATCGGGCCGACGAGGTGACCGCGGCCGAAGGCGCGGCAGACCGCGAATCCGGCGATCCGGCCGCCCTCCTCCAGGACGCTGATCGCGCCGACCCGGCGCAAAGCCGCGAGCATCCGGCTGCGGTCGCCGCCGGAGGCCTCGCGGTCGAGGGCGACGATGCCCGGCCAGTCGGCCTCGGTCGCCGGGCGCACCCTCGCGTCGTCGACCGCCGCCGCGGCGTCGGCGGTGCCGTGGTACTGGGTCAGGCCGCCGGTGACGCGAAACCCTTCGGATTCGTAGAGGCGCCGTCCGGCTTCCGTCGAGGTGAGCCGGATGGTGCGGTCCCCCGCGGCGGCGAAGAGCTCCCGCATCAGCCGCCGGCCGGTGCCCTTCGCCTGCCTCTGCGGCGAGACGATCACCATGCCGATCGTGGCGAGGCTCTCGCCGAAGGGCCACCACATCGCCGAGCCCGTCACCTGGCCGTCCTCGTCGCAGGCGACGAGGCCGTGGCCGAGCTCCAGCATCAGGCGCCAGTCGTCGGCCCGGTGCGGCCAGCGCACCTCCACCGAGAGGCCGTGCGCCGCCTCGAGGTCGGCCCCGGTCATCGAGCGCAGCGTCGGGGCGTTCGTCTCGTTCGTCATCGCGTCGGGTCTCGTGCAGGTGCGGGACGCGCGCCCCGGCCCTGCGAAGAGGACCGGGGCGCGCGAAGGGCGAGGGACGGTCTACAGACCGCCCATGTGGAGGGACTTGAGCTCCAGGTACTCGTCGATGCCGTAGGCCGAGCCCTCGCGGCCGAGCCCCGACTGCTTGACGCCGCCGAAGGGGGCCGCCTCCATCGAGACCGTGCCGGTATTGAGCCCGACCATGCCGAATTCCAGCGCCTCGCCGACCCGCCAGGCCCGGCGGATGTCGGAGGTGTAGAAGTACGAGGCGAGGCCGAACGGCGTCGCGTTGGCGATGGCGACGGCGTCCTCCTCGCGGGAGAAGCGCATTAGCGGCGCGAGCGGCCCGAAGGTCTCCTCGACGGCGAGCCGCATGGAGGTGTCGGCGCCGGTCAGGACCAGCGGCGGCACGAAGCGGCCGCGCACGGCGTCCGCGTCGCCCGCAACCAGCCGGGCGCCGTGCTTGAGCGCGTCGTCGAGATGCGCCGTCACCTTGGCGGCCGCGGCGTCGTTGATCAGCGGGCCGATCGTGACGCCCGCCTCGAAGCCGTTGCCGATCTTGAGCCCGGCCACGGCCTCGGCGAGGCGGGCGGCGAAGCGGTCGTGGATGCCGTCCTGGACCAGGATGCGGTTGGCGCAGACGCAGGTCTGGCCGGCGTTGCGGAACTTCGACGCCATCACGCCGGCGACCGCCTGGTCGAGATCGGCGTCGTCGAACACGATGAAGGGCGCGTTGCCGCCCAGTTCCAGGCTCAGGCGCTTGATGGTCGGGGCCGACTGGGCCATCAGCAGACGCCCGACCGCGGTCGAGCCGGTGAAGGACAGCTTGCGCACGGTCTCGCTGCCGGTCATCTCGGCGCCGATCGGCGCCGCCTGCCCGGTGACGACGCTGAACACGCCCTTCGGCACGCCGGCCCGCTCGGCCAGCACCGCGAGCGCCAGCGCCGAGAACGGCGTCAGGTCGGCGGGCTTGACGACGATCGGGCAGCCGGCGGCGAAGGCCGGCGCCACCTTGCGGGTGATCATCGCGATCGGGAAGTTCCACGGCGTGATCGCCGCGCAGACGCCGACCGGCTCCTTGAGCACCAGCACCCGGCGGTCGCCGACCGGCGCGGTGAACACGTCGCCGGTGATGCGCCGCGCCTCTTCCGCGAACCACTTCACGAAGCTCGCCCCGTAGGCGACCTCGCCGCGGGCTTCCGCCAGCGGCTTGCCCTGCTCGGCGGTCATGATCGCCGCCAGGTCGTCGGCATTCTCGAGGATCAGGGCGTTCCAGCGCTCGAGGATCGCGGCGCGCTCGGCGGGTGCGGTGCGGCGCCAGGCCGGAAAGGCGGCTTGCGCCGCCGCGATCGCCGCGCGGGTCTCGGCCGCGCCGCAATCCGGCACGGCGCCGAGGGTCTCGCCGGTCGCCGGGTCGGTCACGGCCAGGCTGGCGCCGGATTCGGCGTCGCGCCACTCGCCGGCAATGAGCGCCTGGAAGCGCAGGAGCGCGGGATCGCGCAGGCGGTCCTGGGTGAACATGGATGTCCTCGGGCGATGGGGCGCGGCGCGCTGGGAGCGGCGCCTGGAAGGCGGACGGGAGCAGGCCCGGCCGCGACCCTTCGGTCGGCGGCCGGGCCCGGGCCGGGCTTACAGGCCGAGCAGCCCCGGCAGGCCGCGGATGTCCTTGATCTCGTGATAGCCGTAATAGGGGTTCGCCGGCTCGTGGCCGCGGTTGACCCAGACCTTGTTGGTGATGCGCAGGTCGTGCGCGGTCATCAGGTCGTAGCGGAAGCTCGACGAGCAGTGCAGCACGTCCTCGGGGCCGCAGCCGAGCTGGTCGAACATGTACTCGAAGGCCTGCATCCGCGGCTTGTAGGCCTGGGCCTCCTCCGCCGTGTAGGCGGCGTGGAACGGGGCGCCGAGCTTGGCGACCGAGTGCGGGATCAGGTCCTTCATCGAGTTCGACAGGATCACCAGGGGAAATTCCTTGGCGACCTTCGCCAGGCCCTCGACCGTGTCCGGGTGCGGGCCCCAGGTCGGGACGGCGGCGTAGACCGCGTCGGCGTCGCTGTCGCGGTACGCGACGCCGTTGCGCTTGCAGGTCCGGACGAGGGCGTTGGCGACCACCTCCTTGTAGGGCTTCCACGGGCCCAGCACCTCGTCGAGGCGATAGGCCGAGAAGTCCTCCACGAAGGCGTCCATGCGCTCGGGCTTCACGCGGTCGGCGTAGAGGCGGCGGGCGACGGGCGCCATCTCGAAGTAGATCAGCGTGCCGTAGCAATCGAAGGTGATGTACTTGGGCTTGAGATGGGCCATCGGGCTCCCCTTGCGGTGCTGGACCGTGCGGCGGTCAACCGTGGCGGAACCCTAAGGGGCGCCGGGGAGCGCCGGACTCCGTTGTGCCGGCCTCGGGATCGGCGATCCTGCGCTTTCGCCCCCGCCCCACGGCAGGTCCTGCCGGGGCGCGGCTCGCTCGGGCGGGACAAGGGCGCGGGCAACGGAGCGGGCAAGGGGGCGGCTTCGGGCCGGAGGGAGCGCGCCGCGGCAGCCTCTGCCGTCAAGGGCTCACGCTCCTTGGCGATTCCGCCTGCGCGCCGCGCGACATTCGGCGTCTCCCGCGAAGCGCGTCCCGGTATCGTCCGGGTATCGCGGAGCCGCGGCGACGGCATCGCGCGCGATCCGACCTGCGACCGAGAGCTGCGAGGCCCCCATGACCCCCGCCGATGCCACGACCCACCCCCTCGTCGCCTACAAGTCGGACCCGGTCCGCGGCGCCGTCTGGCACGACATCTTCGCCCGGGAAGCGCCGGACCTGCGCCTCGTCGACTGGGATCCGCACGGCGAGGCGGCGCAGGCCCGCTACCTCGTCGCCTGGACGCCGCCGGAGGACCTGCCCCGCGCAATGCCGCGGCTGGAGGCCCTGTTCTGTATCGGCGCCGGCATCGACCATCTGCCGGTCGGCGAGCTGCCGCGCACCGTCCAGGTGGTGCGGATGGTCGACCCGAACCTCACCGCCTCGATGGTCGAGTACGTCGTGATGGCGGTGCTGGCGCTCCATCGCGACCTGCCGTTCTACCGCAGGGAGCAGGCCGCCGGCCGCTGGACCCCGCGGCCGGTGCTGCCGGCGACGGAGCGCCGGGTCGGCATCATGGGGCTCGGCGTGCTCGGCCAGGCCGCGGCCCGGGCGGTGGCCGGGTTCGGCTTCCCGGTCCGCGGGTGGAGCGCGTCCGCCAAGGCCCTCGACGGGATCGAGACCTTCGC
>NZ_LWHQ01000066.1:4492-4689 GCF_001653715.1 Methylobacterium platani | reverse complement strand
CGCGATCGCGAAGTGCCCTAGGCTTCGTCGCCGAACCGGCCGCCCTCACGCCACGAGGCCCGCCAGGGCATAGGCGCCGGCGCCGATCAGGGCCGCTGCCGGCAGGGTCAGCACCCAGGCGACCACGATGTCGCTCGCCACGCCCCAGCGCACGGCGGAGGTGCGCCGCGCCGCCCCCACCCCGACGATCGCCCCGG
>NZ_LWHQ01000066.1:3204-4387 GCF_001653715.1 Methylobacterium platani | reverse complement strand
GCCGAGCAGCGTGCCGGCGGCCATCGCCGCCTGGCACGCCAGCACCACCCAGAGCGGCACGTGGAACTCGGGTCCCAGATGGCCCTGGCTGAACAGCAGCACCGCGATGATGCCCATGGTCTTCTGGGCGTCGTTGCCGCCGTGGCCGAGGGAGTAGAGCGAGGCCGAGACGAATTGCAGGAGGCGGAAGCGGCGGTCGACGGCGAACGGCGTCGCGCGCACGCAGAGCCACGAGACGACCAGGACGAGGAGCAGCGCGAGCGCGAAGCCGAGCAGCGGCGAGAGCACGATGGCGGCGGCGGTCTTGCCGAGCCCGCCCCACACCACCGCCTGCCAGCCGGCCTTGGCGAGGCCCGCCCCGACGAGGCCGCCGACGAGCGCGTGCGAGCTGCTCGACGGGATGCCGAGCACCCAGGTCAGCACGTTCCAGGCGATGGCGCCCGCCAAGGCCCCGAAGATCACCCGCGCGTCGATCAGGCTCGCCTCGACGATGCCGGTGCCGAGCGTCTGGGCGACGTGCAGGCCGAAGAACAGGAAGGCGATGAAGTTGAAGAACGCGGCCCAGACCACGGCGTATTGCGGCCGCAGCACCCGGGTCGAGACGATGGTGGCGATCGAGTTGGCGGCGTCGTGCAGGCCGTTGAGGAAATCGAACAGCAGCGCGATGCCGATCAGGCCGGCGAGCACCGGCAGCGAGAGGGCGGCCTCCACATCCGGCTCCTAGACGTTCTCGATGACGATGGCGCTGATCTCGTTGGCGACGTCCTCGAAGCGGTCGACCACGTCCTCGAGATGGCCGAGGATCTCGCTGCCGATGATGTAGGCCATCGGATCGCTGCTGCTCCTTTGCGCGTGGTAGAGCGCCTTGAGGCCCTGCTCGTGGAGGGCGTCGGAGCGTCCCTCGACCTGGGTCACCCGCTCGGTGAGTTCGGACAGGCGGGTGGCGTGCTTGCCGACCGCGGTCAGCAGCGGCACCGCCTCGGCGGTCAGGCGGGCGGCCTCCAGCACCGTGCCGCCCATCTCGCGCATCACCGGATCGAAGGTCCGCACCTCGAACAGCGTGATGGTCTTGGCGGTGCGGTTCATCTGGTCGATGGCGTCGTCCATCGACTGGATCAGGTCCTTGATGTCGCCGCGGTCGAAGGGGGTGATGAAGCTGCGGCGCACCGCCTCCAGCACCTCG
>NZ_LWHQ01000066.1:1228-3166 GCF_001653715.1 Methylobacterium platani | reverse complement strand
GCGCCTCGGCGCCGGCGACCAGCGTGCGGGCATGCCGCTCGAACAGGTCGAAGAATCGGTCTTCCCGCGGCATCAGCGCCCGGAACCAGCCCAGCATGTCCGTCCGCTCCGCGCGCAAGGTCACGGGCGGTGATCTGGAAGCCGGCTAACCTCCTGCAAGGGGTGGCATCACGGAATTGCGCCGGATCGAGCGCCTGCGCCGCGGGACGGCGCCAAGCCCGGCGATCCGCATTGCCAATCGCGGCCCACGGGACCCTGCGTCAGTTCGAAAATGAGGTTGCCAAATCAACCTCAATGATACAATCTCCGGAGCGTTCGAACCGCAAGTCCATCCATCTCCGACGCCGTCATACACAATATAGAGCAGCCGATTCGATTTTTGATTTGTCATGATCCCTCGTCATGAAGAGGCATCCGATGACAAAAATCGCACTGGACGATCGACAGTATCGCATTCGCAGATTCGATCCGATCCACGCCGAAGGTGATCGGCGAGGAGTGCCCCGCGACGTCTCCGGACCGGGCACCTTCGACCTCCCTCTCCGCAGCGGACCCGGCATCGCATCTCCCGGGAGCGGCGAGGATCGTTCGCTCGACCTGTCCGGCGGCGGGGCACGGGCCGCGCGGCCTCGCTGAGGCGGGCGCCGAGGCTCCGCCGCGCCCCGGTCCCGCCGGCGGGACCGGGGCGGCGACCCATACGGAACGAGGACAAGCCCATGTCGACGTCGCGACGGACCGTCCTGCTGCAGGGCGGGGTGATCGGAGCCGGATTGATCGCCGGCCATCTCCCGGGGGCCGCGGCCCTCGCCGCCCAGGCCGGGCCGCCGCTGCGGCGCTCGCTGCAGGGCCTCGCCTGGAACGACCCGATCGTGGCGACCTACCGCGACGCCGTCGGCATCATGAAGCGCAAGCCCGCGAGCGATCCCCTGAGCTGGGTGCAGCTCGCCGGCATCCATGGCAGCCTCGACACGGGTTTTCGCTACTGCCCGCACGGCAACTGGTACTTCCTGCCCTGGCACCGCGCCTTCACGACGATGTACGAGCGCATCGTCCGGCACCTGACCAGGAACGACGACTTCGCCCTGCCCTACTGGGACTGGACGACGAACCCGCTCATGCCGGCGGTCTTCCTCGACGAGAAGACGCCGGACGGCAAGCCGAACTGGCTGTGCGTGACCGATCCGGGCATGAAGCGGACCTGGAACCGGACGACGCCGATGCCGGCCGACATCTGCGGCCGCGCGGTGCTGACGGAGGTCCTGAACGCCACCCCGTACGAGGTCTTCGGCACCGGCCGTCCGCGGGGACAGAACTCGCTCGACCCGTCCTGGGTCACCACCCGGACCGGCGTGCAGGGCAGGCTCGAGGCCACGCCGCACAACCTGATCCACAACAACATCGGCGGCTGGATGCCGTCGCCGGCCTCGCCGCGCGACCCGATCTTCTTCATGCATCACGGCAACATCGACCGGATCTGGACGGTCTGGAACCTGCGGCACGCCAACAGCGCCGACCCGCTCTGGACCGGCATGACGTTCAAGGACAACTTCCGGAATCCGGACGGCACGTTCTGGTCGCCGAAGGTGTCGGACCTCTTCGTGCCCGAGGAGCTCGGCTACACCTACGGCACGCCGCCGCGGCCGGCGGCGACCGCCGCGGCGAGGACCCTGAGCCTGCCCGACACCCTGTCGACGGTCCTGAGCGCGCCGCCGACGGGCGGGTCGCCGGGCCAGGACCTCGCGGTCGCCTCGGTCGAGAACAGCAAGGCGGCCACCCCGGCCGCCCCGCTGACGCTGACGGTGCCGGTTCCCGAGGCGTCCCTGCGGGCGGTGCGCGGCCGGGTGCCGGTCGGGTCGGGCCTGGAGACGATGGACTTCACGGCGGCGCAGGAGCGGGCGGTGAGCGGGACGCGCGCCCTCGCGATCCTGCGCGACGTCG
>NZ_LWHQ01000066.1:0-1179 GCF_001653715.1 Methylobacterium platani | reverse complement strand
CGTCGGCACCTTCGCGGTGCTCGACCACAGCCGCGGCGGCCATGGCGGCCACGGCGACGCGCTGCCCTCCTTCGTGCTCGACCTGACCGACCCGCTCCAGCGCGTCGCCGGGCTCGGGGGCGCCAGGCCGAACGCGATCGGGATCCAGATCGTGCCGGTCGCGGCGGCGAACGGCAAGCCCGGGACCGCGACGCCGAGGCGGATCGAGGTCGTCTTCGTCACGTCGTAAGGTCGGGCGTGGAGGCGAGAGCCGGGGCGACGACCATGCGCGCAGCGGAGCGGGTCGCGATCGCGGGGGCGGCCGGATGGCTGGCCGTCGCGACGGCCGGCGCAGCGGGAGGCGGGCCGGTGCGGGTGACGATCGACGCGCCGGGCGAGGTGCCGATCGCCCGGGCCGCCACGGCGGGGGCGGCCGGGCCGCGCCGCCTCGTCCTGTCCGTGACCGGGTTCGCCCCCTCGCCCGCGGGGCCGGTCGAGGGCGTGGTGACGATCCGCTGCGGCGGCGCGGAGCGCGAGATCGGCCGGTTCGGCCTGTTCCCGCAGACCGCCTTCGGGCCGAGCGACCCGGGCGGCGCGCAGGCCTTCGGCTTCGCGCTTCCCGACGATCCGGCCTGCCGCGAGGCGGACCGCGTGACGGTCCGCCTCGCGGCGAGCGCCGGCGACGGCCGGGGGGCGAGCATGGAGCTCGGCCCGGCGAGCGTCGAGTGAGCCCACGCGAGGCGCCGCCGGTCCTCACAGCCGGTAGAACCGCTCCGCGTTGTCGTGGAACAGCTTGCGCCTGTCGGCCGCCGGGAACGCGGCGGTGATCGCCTTGAACGCATCGAAGATGCGGTCGTAGCTCGAGAACAGCTTGTCGACCGGGAAGTTGCTGGCGAACATGCAGCGGTCGACCCCGAAGGCGGCGATCGCCTCCAGCACGTAGGGCCGGATGCTGTCGGTCGTCCAGGTCCAGTCGCCCATGCCGAGGCCGGAGATCTTGCAGGCGACGTTCGGGGCGGCCGCAAGGCGGTGCATCCCGGCCTTCCAGGCGTCGAAATGCGCCATCCCGTCGACCTGCATCCCGGTATGGTCGAGGACGATCTGCGTATCCGGGAACGCCCGGGCGAGGTCGTAGGCCTCCTCCATCTGCGGGTAGTAGAGCTGCAGGTCGAAGGACAGGTCGAGGTCGCGCAGGAGCGC
>NZ_LWHQ01000065.1:296-13028 GCF_001653715.1 Methylobacterium platani | reverse complement strand
CACCGATCCGGGGCAATCCCACTTCCTGGGCAGCGAGGACTCACATGCTGACCTGGACCCTGACCATACAGGTGGCGATGACCGCCGTCGTTCTCAGTGTCGGCGGCCTGCTCCACGCCCGCCACATCGCCCGGTCGTTCGACCGCAAGTGGGGCCGTCCCGAGGATTGGGGCTGAGCCTTCGCTGGTCGATGCGGACCGCTCGATCCTGAAGGTCCTGCGGTTCTGGATCCCGGGTTCCGCTGCGCGGCCCCAGGATGACACCGAGGGCGTCGGTCTCGTTGCATGAGCCGCCCGGGCCCTTACCCCCCGATCGCCCCGCTCTCCTCCCGCTCCACCCCCGCCGCCGCCATGTCGCCCCAGGCGCGCTCGAGCGAGCCGTCGCGGTCGATCGCCCGGCAGGCATCCTCGACCACCACCGCCTGGAAACCCGCCGCCCGGGCGTCGATCGCGCTCCAGGCGACGCAGTAATCGGTGGCGAGCCCGCACAGGAACACCCGGGTGAAGCCGCGCTCGCGCAGGTAGCCGGCGAGCCCCGTCGAGGTTTCGCGATCGGCCTCCCGGAAGGCCGAGTAGCTGTCGATGCCCGGCCGGTAGCCCTTGCGGATCACCAGCTGGGCGTGGGGCAGCGCCAGGGCCGGCGACAGCGCGGCACCGGGCGTGCCCTGCACGCAATGCTCCGGCCACAGCACCTGCGGGCCGTAAGGCAGGGTCGCGGTCTCGAACGGCGCCCGGCCCGGGTGGCTCGCCGCGAAGGAGGCGTGGCCGGCCGGGTGCCAGTCCTGGGTCAGGACGACGTGCCGGAACAGGCGTCCCAGCGCGTTGATCGGCGCGATCACCGCGTCCCCGTCCGGCACCGCCAGCGCGCCGCCGGGCAGGAAGTCGGCCTGGACGTCGATGACGAGGAGGCAGTCGGTCTCGCTCGCTTGAAGGGCGTTGGACGTCATCGCGTCGGGTCTCCGCCGATCCGGGGCGAATCGCCCCGGATGCCGCTGCGTCAGCCTATCAGGGATGCATCACCGTCGCACCGGTCGTCTGGCGCCCGGCGAGGTCGGCATGGACCTTCGGCGCATCGGCGAGCTTCGCCCGCGTGTGGACCGGGATCTTCACCGCCCCGCTCTCCACCACGGCGAACAGGTCGGCGGCCATCTCCTCCAGGGTCGCGCGGTCGGCGGTGTGGGTGAACAGGGTCGGCCGCGTGGCGTAGAGCGAGCCCTTCTGGCCGAGGATGCTGATGTCGAAGGCCTCGACCGGGCCCGAGGCGCTGCCGAAATTGACGAAATATCCGAAGGGCTTCAGGCAGTCGAGCGAGGCCGGGAAGGTCGCCTTGCCGACGCCGTCGTAGACGACCTGGCAGCCCTTGCCGCCGGTGATCTCCTTGACCCGGGCGGCGAAATCCTCGTCCCGGTAGAGGATGACGTGGTCGCAGCCGTGCTCGCGGGCGAGCGCGACCTTGTCCTGCGAGCCGACGGTGCCGATCACCGTGGCGCCGAGGTGCTTCGCCCACTGCGTCGCGATCAGCCCGACGCCGCCGGCGGCGGCGTGGAACAGGATCGTGTCGCCGGGCTGGACCTTGTAGGTCCGGCGCAGCAGGTACTGGGTGGTGAGGCCCTTGAGCATCATCGCGGCGGCGGTGTCGTCGTCGATGCCGTCGGGCACCCGCACGACCGACTTGGCGTCGATCACCACCTCCTCGGCATAGGTGCCGGCGGCCGAGCCGTAGGCGACCCGGTCGCCGGGCGAGAAGCCGGTCACGCCCGCGCCGACCGCCACCACGGTGCCGGCGCCCTCGTTGCCGGGGGTGAAGGGGAGCTGCGGCGCCTTGTACAGGCCGGAGCGGAAGTAGATGTCGATGAAGTTGACGCCGACGGCGCTCTGGCGCACCCGGATCTGGCCCGGCCCGGGATCGCCGACGGCGACCTCCTCGTAGCGCATCACCTCCGGGCCGCCGTACTCGTGTATCCGGATCGCCTTCGGCATCGTCTCGCTCCCAACCCTGGTCTCGTCGTTCGGGCGGGATCATAGGTGCCGGGGCGGCTGCGGCAATGGCCGGGATGGCGAACCGGCCGCGCGCGACCCAGATCACCCGGATGCGTGAGCGAGGACCCGTTTCGTGAGCCAGACAGCCGAGCCGAATGCCCGCCGGGACCGTCCCGAGGGAGCCCTCTTCGACGTGGCGGTGGTCGGCGCCGGTGCGGTCGGCCTCGCGGCGGCGCTGGCGCTCGCCCGCGAGGGGATCCGCACGGCGCTCGTCGGCCGCCACGCTCCCGTGGCCGATGGGCGCACCGTGGCGCTCCTCGACGGCTCGGTGCGGCTGCTCAGGGCGCTCGGCGCCTGGGAGGCCCTGGAGCCCCAGGCCGCCCCGCTCGCCGAGATGCACCTGATCGACGATACCGGCAGCCTGTTCCGTCCGCCGCCGGCCCGCTTCGTCGCCCGCGAGATCGGCCTCGACGCCTTCGGCTGGAACATCGAGAGCGCGCGCCTCGTCGAGGCCCTGCGCGCCCGCGCCCGGGCGGTGCCGGAGGTGACGCTGGTCGAGCACGATTCCGCCGGGTGCACCGTCGCGGCCGACCGGGCGGTGCTGGCGCTGGAGGGCGGCGGCGGCGTGGACGCCCGCCTCGTCGTCGCGGCCGATGGCGGCCTCTCGCCCCTGCGCGAGGCGGCGGGCCTCCCGGCGCGGCGCTGGACCTACCCGCAGAAGGCGCTGACCACGATCCTGGCGCACACCCGCGACCACCGCGAGGTCTCGACCGAGTTCCACACCCGCGAGGGGCCCTTCACCCTGGTGCCGCTGCCGGGCGGGCGCCGCTCCAGCCTGGTCTGGGTCTCGGCCGAGGCGCGGGCGGAGGCCCTCTCCGCCCTCGACGACGACGCCCTCGGCCGGGCGATCGAGCGGCAGGCGCAGTCGATGCTGGGGCAGATGCGGATCGACGGGCCGCGGGGCCTCGTGCCGATGCGCGGCCTGTCGGTGCCGCGCCCGGTGGGCCCGCGGCTCGCGCTCGTCGGCGAGGCCGCCCACGTCTTCCCGCCGATCGGCGCGCAGGGGCTGAACCTCGGTCTTCGCGACGCCGCGGCGCTTCGCGACGCGGTGGCGGGGTCCCGCGATCCCGGGGACGAGGCGGTGCTGTCGGGCTTCGCCCGCGGCCGGGCCCTCGACGCCCGGCTGCGGACGGGGGCGGTCGACACCCTCAACCGCAGCCTGCTCACCGCCTTCCTGCCGAGCGACCTCGCCCGCGGCGCGGGGCTCCTCGCCCTCTCGACCATCGGGCCGCTGCGGCGCCTGGTGATGCGCGAGGGCGTCACCCCGCGCCTCGGCACGCCGACCCTGATGCGGGGGTGAGGGCGCGGGGTGGCAGGGCGGAGCGCCGGCGATGCTACGGCGCGTTGCTGGCGCTCCGCCGGGTCGAGCTGGTGACCAGCGTGTCGGGCGACCAGTCGAAGGCGGTGCCGGCCCGGCCGAGCCGCTCGCCGTGGGCGAACAGCGCCCGCATGTAGCCCTGCTCGAACGGCGCCTGCGAGACCTGGCCGAAGCGCTGGTCGATGGTGGCGACGTGCAGGGGCAGGCCGGTGCGGTCGGCGAAGGCCTGCGTCACCGCGAGGGCGCCGGCGGTCTGGGCCTTGATCATCGCCGAGAGCGAGCGGCCGAGGATGCTCAGCATCGAGCGCTGCGCGACCTGGAAGTCCGGCGCCTGCGAGGTGTTGACGACGACGTAGACCGAGGGCGCCGGCAGCTTCGCGTCGTCCGGCTTCGCGTCGTCCGGCTTCGCGTCCTGGGGCCCGGCCCCCGCCACCTGCTCCAAGAGGGTGCGGCCGGGGGCGACGAAGAACGGCGCGGTGGCGCCGCCGTCGGCGTGCATCTCCTGGAAGCGCTTGCCCCCGGGGTCGACGGAGTCGATCATCACCGGCGGGAAGATGCCGGGGATCGCCGCCGAGGCCAGCATCACCTCGCGGAACAGCTTGAGCCCGGCCGGGCCGCCGGCCTGCGCGATGGCGCCCATGTCCCACAGGGTCGGGCGCAGGGAATCGAGCTCGGTGGTGACGACGAGGAGGCGCCGGCCCTTGCGGTGCTCCGCGGCCACCGCCGCGAGGAGCGCCGGCGTGACGCTGCGCTCGATGCCGCGCTTGAGCGGCCAGGTGTCGGTCAGGCTCTCGGGGCCGCCGCCGAACTCGAACACGTCCGCGGCGGACGTCTCGGTATAGGCCTTCTCCAGGGCCTCGTCCCCCGAGGCGCCCAGGAAGGCGAAGGGGGCGATGAGCGCCCCGGTCGAGACGCCGGTGACGACGCCGAATTCCGGCCGGGTGCCGGCCCGGGTCCAGCCCTTGAGCAGGCCGGCCGCGAAGGCGCCGTTCTCGCCGCCGCCGGAGAGCGCCAGCCAGGGCGCGCGCGCGGCCATCGCGGCCCCGTCGAGGAAGGTCCTGAACGCCGCCGGGTCGTCGCCGGGCAGCCGCACCGCGGCGGGCAGGCCCTCGGGCCGGGCCGCCGCGAGGTCGGCCGCCGTGAAGCTCGTCCGCGTCGTCGAGCGCTGGCGGTCCGCCACCGTGCCGGCCCGGGCCGGCACCGCACCCGAGGCGACCGCACCCAAGGCGAGGGCCGCGGCGAGCATCGTGGTCGCGGCGCCGGCAAGCCTGCGCCGATTCATCTCCCGGGACATGGTCCGTGTCCTCTGTCGCCCGCCCTGTACCCGCCTCGCTCGGTGAACGCCGGCTGTGAAGCTGCGTTCCATGCTGCACGTGCGAAACGGCACGGCGCGCACGCATTCGCCGGCAGGCCGCCAAGTCGCCGGGCCGGCGCCGGCTCCCGTCGTCAGTCCGACCGTGGATCCGGAGGGATCTGTACGGTCGGATCCGCCTCGTCGTACGATAATCGCCAGTTCAGGGCGCGCAACTCGACATGCGGTGACTTGCGGCGGCCGGTCGGAGATGGAGGCGGCGCGCATCGGGCGTAGGCCGCCGCGGCGTTCCCCCGAAAGCGGGAGGCGCCGCGGGCCAAGCCGGTCGCCGGCGCCGGGGCACGACCATCTGCCGAGACGCCGCCCCTTTACGGCCGCGCCGCCCCTGCTCTACCCCTCCGGAAAGGCCGGGTCCTCTCGCGATGCGGGAGACCGGCCGCGCCGGAAGGTCGGAGACCCGAGCCCATGAAACTGCCGCGCCGCTTCTTCCAGCCCCTGGCCACCGGGGCGCCGGCCCCTTTCCGCGAGCTGCCGGTGCGGCTCGAGCGGATGATCCACTTCGTGCCGCCGCACAACGACAAGGTCCGGGCCCGGGTGCCGGAGCTGGCGGCCCAGGTCGACGTGGTGCTCGGCAACCTCGAGGACGCGGTCCCGGCCGACCAGAAGCTGAACGCCCGCAAGGGCTTCATCGCCATGGCGCGGGACACCGACTTCTCCGCCCACGGCACCGGCCTGTGGACCCGCGTCAACGCCCTCAACAGCCCGTGGCTGCTCGACGACCTGATCGAGATCGTGGCCGAGGTCGGAAACAAGCTCGACGTCGTCATGGTGCCGAAGGTCGAGGGCCCGTGGGACATCCACTACGTCGACCAGCTCCTGGCCCAGCTCGAGGCCCGGGCCGGCGTGACGAAACCGATCCTGGTCCACGCCATCCTGGAGACGGCGGAGGGTGTCGCCAACGTCGACGCCATCGCCAGCGCCTCGCCGCGGATGCACGGCATGAGCCTCGGCCCCGCCGACCTCGCGGCGTCCCGCGGCATGAAGACCACCCGGGTCGGCGGCGGCCATCCGGATTACAAGGTCATCGCCGATCCGACGCCGGGCTCCCCGGAGCGGGCGAGCGTGCAGCAGGATCTCTGGCACTACACCATCGCCCGGATGGTCGATGCCTGCCAGGCCAACGGCATCAAGGCGTTCTACGGTCCCTTCGGCGACTTCTCCGACGCCGCCGCCTGCGAGGTGCAGTTCCGCAACGCCTTCCTGATGGGCTGCGCCGGGGCCTGGACCCTGCATCCGAGCCAGGTCGCGGTCGCCAAGGGCGTGTTCGCGCCTGATCCGGGCGAGGTCGCCTTCGCGAAGCGCATCCTCGAGGCGATGCCCGACGGCACCGGCGCGGTGATGCTCGACGGCAAGATGCAGGACGACGCCACCTGGAAGCAGGCCAGCGTGATCGTCGACCTCGCCCGGCTGGTGGCGGCCAAGGACCCCGACCTCGCCCGGGCCTACGGCCTGGAGTCCTGACGGCATCGTGAGATTGCAGGGGCGGGGCCTGACGTGCGCGCAGGCCCCGCGCCGGTGCAATCCCGCCCCCATCATCCTATGTAACGCTCATGCTCTCCGGACAGCCCTCTTCCGCCATGCCCGCCCCGCAGCCCGACGCCGCGCCGTCCGGCGCGGTCATCCGCCTCGCCAAGTTCAACATCGGCGACGTGGTGCGCCACCGGATCTACCCGTTCCGGGGCATCATCTTCGATGTCGACCCGGTCTTCGCCAACACCGAGGAATGGTGGCAGGCGATCCCCGAGGAGGTGCGGCCGTCCAAGGACCAGCCGTTCTACCACCTGCTCGCCGAGAACCAGGAGACCGAGTACGTTGCCTACGTCTCCGAGCAGAACCTGGTGCCCGACCGTTCCGGCGAGGCCCTGCGCCACGCCCGCATCGCCGAGATGTTCGAGCGCGACGCGGATGGCGGGTACCGGATGCGGAGCGACGCGGCCAACTGAGCCCGCGCGTTCCCGACGGGAGCCGGCGGCGCCGACGCGAGCGTTGCCGGCTCACGGCGTCATCCTGGGGCTCGCCGCGGGCGAGAACCCGGATCCATGACCGCCGACGGCGGAGAGCCGGGTAGCACCCGTTCCGCGTCATCCTCTGGATCGTCGGCGGCGACGGATCCCGGGTCCCGCTGCGCGACCCCGGGACGAGGTCGGAGGGTGTCGGGATCATCGGGCGACACGCAAGAAGGGCCGGGCGTCGCCGCCCGGCCCTTCTCGGCATCTGGCCGCGGGCGAACCCGCGGCGCGCGATACAAAAAGCTTACTTGGCCGGAGCCGCCGCCGGGGCGCCGCCCTTCTGCTCGAGCTGCTTGCGCATGTCCTCGGAGCGCTTCTCGAGCTCGGCCTGGAGCTTCTTCTGCTGCTCCTCGAGCACCTTCGGGTCGATTGGGGCGCCGTCGAAGGCCTTGCCGAAGCCGGCCAGCGGTACCGCGAAGGTGACCTCGCGCTGCATCTGGTTCTGCACGCTGACGTTCAGGGTGGTGCCCTTCTTCATCGCGTTGACCACGTCGTCCTTCAGGCCCGGAGCCTCGGCGAAGCAGCCGTTCGGGAAGCAGACGGCGTAGCGGCCGGGGGTCGGCTGGCCGTTGTCGACCGTGAAGCGGATGCCGGGCTGCAGCAGCAGGCCGAGCGGCATCAGGAAGCGCACGACCTTGGCGCCCTGCGGGCCCTTCATGTCGTAGACCGCGACGGCCAGCACCGCCTGGCCCTGGTCGGAGACGAAGTCGCGGGTGGTGTAGCAGACCTCGTTGCCGCTGCCCTGGTCCTTGCCGCAGACCTTGGTCCAGTCGGCCTGGGACGGCTCGGCCTTCACCTGCACCACCATCGGGCCGGTCTGCTGCTGGCCCTGCGCCGCCGGGGCGGCCGCGGGGGCGGCCGGCGCCGGGGCGGCGGGCTTCTTGGGCTGGGCGAGCGCCGGAGCGGCCGCGAGACCGAGCCCGAGGCCGGCCAGGGCGAAGGCGATGGCGGCCTGGTTCGGGCGCGCGGGACGATTCGCGAAGAACATCAGGAGTGGACCCCTCAATCGGCAGGAACGCCGAACGGCAAGAACGTCGGTGGCCGGTGGCGCAGGGACCCGCGGGACGGGTGCGCCGACAGCGGGCGGAGCGCGGCCGAAGGGCTCCGCCCGGCCTCCGGGGCGCCTGCTTTCCCCCGGATTGAGGCGAAGGCAAGGCCTTTCGGCTGCCGGCCGAGGGCCCCTTAGCCGATCCCTTCGCGGACCGCGAGGGGGCGGACGGGATTAAAGCACCCTTAACCATGTCGCGGCAGGGTGTCCGGTGCGGCGGGCGGAAGGGTGACGGCGGTGGCGGCTCAGGCGACGGTGAGACGAGACGACGCGCCGTCCCTGCGCGCCCCGGCGCCGGCCGGGCCGGGCGCGGTCGCCAGGGTTTCGGGCACGATCACGGATCCCGGCACGATCATCCCTCCCGCGACCGCCATGGGCCTCGGCGCGCTGCTCGCCGCCGTCGCCGACCGGCATCCGGGCCGCATCGCCTTCGTCGACCAGGCGAGCAAGCCGGCCTGGTGCGGCCGACCCGCCATCGCCTGGACCTTCGCCGCCGCCCGCGAGATCGTCGCCCGCCTGGCCGAGGGCCTCTCGCTGCTGCGCCTGCCGCCGCGCAGCCCCGTCGGCCTGTGCATGGCCGGCATGGCCGAAGCGCATCTCGCGCTCCTGGCGATCGAGCAGGCCGGCCACGTCCCCTGCCTGCTGCCGGTCACCTGGGACGAGGACCGACTGCTCCAGGCCGTCGAGGCGGCCCAGATCCTCGCCGTCCCGACCCAGGGCGTGCTCGGCACCGAGCGGCCGGCGGAGACGCTGTGCCGGGTCGCGATGCGCTACTTCCCGCTCCGCTTCGTCGCCGCCTTCGGGCCGCACGTGCCCGACGGCGTGCTGAGCCTCGACCAGGTCGTGCTCGACCACCGGGGTGACGCCGGCGCGCTCGGCACCGGCCCGGCCGCCGGCCTCGTGACCTTCGCGCTCCCGGGGGGGCAAGCCGGCCCCGCCGGCCCGCTGCCGGAGCCCGAGGGCGCCCCCGTGCCGATGCGGCGCGAGGCCGAGGCGCTGACGGCCGCCGCCGCCGGCTGCCTGGTACCGCTGCGGGCCGAGCCGGGCGAGCGGATCCTCAGCCTGCTGCCGCCCAGCGACCTGAAGGGCCTCGCCACCGGCCTCACCGCCGCCCTGCTCGCCGGGGCCACCCTGGAATGCCACCCCGTCTTCGAGGCGAGCGCCCTCTCGGCCGCCCTCGACCAGCCGGTGCCGACCCACCTGATCGCGCCGGCCTGGATGGAGGCGGGGTTCTCCCGCACCTCCGTGCCCGGCCGCCTGCGTACCCTCGTCTACGTCCACCGGGCGCCCTGCCGCCTCAGCACCCGCCTTCCGGGCCGCACCGGCGTCGTCGACGCGGTCGCCTTCGACGAGACCGCGCTGCTCTGCGGCCGGCGCGACGCGCAGGACGTCTCCCTCGTCCTGGCGGCCCCTGAGAGGGCCGCACCGGCCCCTGAGAGGGCCGCATCGGCCCCTGAGAGGGCCGCACCGGCGCCCGAGCGGTCCGGCCTGATCCAGATCCGCCGCGATCCGGACGGGCGCCTGAGCTTCCGCGGGCCGGCCTGCGAGGCCCGTATGTTGCGCCGCGGCATCACCGTGGACGAAAATCCCGACGGCTGGACGACCACGCGCTTCCGCGCCTCGCTCTTTGCCGGCGTCGCCACCGCGATCACGGAGGCCTGAACGCCGACGGACACTTTTTTCGCCCCGCCTCGACGGTCGAAAACAGCCGATGTTGCAGTGCGTTGACGGTCGTCGACCCGGTTCGTCCCGGGTGGTCGGGCCGGTGCCGGCGCCGCGACGGCGGTGAACCTTTGTCGGCTCACGG
Source organism: Methylobacterium platani (assembly GCF_001653715.1). Classification (GTDB taxonomy): domain Bacteria; phylum Pseudomonadota; class Alphaproteobacteria; order Rhizobiales; family Beijerinckiaceae; genus Methylobacterium; species Methylobacterium platani. Next base: position 3,435 of record NZ_LWHQ01000065.1, on the reverse strand, counting down.
CGTTACTGCCCCGGTGCCTTCACGAGAGGCACGCGATCGGCTAACGCTTGACCATGGGTGCGCTGCAAAAAGTTCTCGTCGTCGACGACGGTCACCGCGCCGTCGACCGGGCCCTCTCCGCCGAGCTGGCCGAGCTGGGCTATGCCAGCGTCACCGCCTCGCTCGAGGCGGCGGACGACGTGCTGGCGATGATGCCGCGCCCGGCGGCGGTGCTGCTGCACGTCCCGCGCCGCGACACCGGCGGTGCCTTCCGTCTCCTGTCCGAGCGCCTGCGCGAGCAGATGCGCGGTGCCGGCGTCCCGGTGATCGAGGTCGACGATGCCGGCCAGCAGACCGGCGCCCCGATCGACCTGCAGAGCCGCATCGGCACCCGGGTGCTGAACGAGCCGGAATTCTGAAGCTTCGTTCGCCTCCCTCGACGGGAGGTGATGTCCACCCCGTCATTCCGGGGCCGCGCAGCGGAGCCCGGAACGACCGGGAGGGGACGAGGTCCGTCGGTCGAAACGACCTCCTCACCCCGCCTGAAGGAGCTTCACCGCCGCATCGCGCTCGAACAGGTAGAGCAGCGCCCGCAGCGCCTGTCCCCGCTCCGACCCGAGCCCCGGATCCCGGTCGACGGTCAGCTTCGCGTCGTCCCGCGCCGCGACGATCAGGTCGCCGTCGACCTCCGGCCGGGCGAGGCGGAAGGCGGCGAGACCCGACTGGCGGGTGCCCAGCACCTCGCCCTCGCCGCGCAGGCGCAGATCCTCCTCGGCGATGCGGAAGCCGTCCTCGGTCTCGCGCATCATCTCGAGCCGGGCCCGCGCCACCTGGCCGAGCGGCCCCTTGAACAGCAGCAGGCAGGTCGAGGCGCCCGACCCCCGCCCGACCCGGCCGCGCAGCTGGTGCAGCTGGGCGAGCCCGAAGCGCTCGGCGTGCTCGATCACCATGACGGTGGCCTGCGGCACGTCGACGCCGACCTCGACCACCGTGGTCGAGACCAGGATCCTGGTCTCGCCGGTCACGAAGCGCTCCATCGCCTCGTCCTTGTCCTTGCCCGGCATCTTGCCGTGGACGAGTCCGACCGCGTCGCCGAAGCGCTCGCGCAGGCCTGAGAACCGCTCCTCGGCGGCGGCGAGGTCGACGTACTCGGATTCGGCGACGAGCGGGCAGATCCAGTAGACCCGGTCGCCCTTGGCGAGCGCCCGCTCCAGGCCGAGCGTCACCTCCTCGATGCGGTCGGTCGAGACCAGCACGGTCTTGATCGGCTGGCGGCCGGCCGGCTTCTCGTCGAGGACCGAGACCTCCATGTCGCCGAAGCAGGTCAGCGCGAGGGTGCGGGGGATCGGCGTCGCGGTCATCACCAGGATATCGACCGCCGCGCCCTTGCCCCCCAGCGCCAGGCGCTGATGCACGCCGAAGCGGTGCTGCTCGTCCACCACCGCGAGGCCGAGATCGTGGAACGCCACGTCGTCCTGGAACAGGGCGTGGGTGCCGACGACGACGTGGATCGCGCCGTCGGCGAGGCCGGCGAGCGTCGCGCGGCGCTCCGCCGCCCGGTCGCGGCCGGTCAAGAGCGCGAGCTTCAAGCCCGCCGCCTCGACCAGCGGCCGCAGGCGCTCGGCGTGCTGGCGGGCCAGAATCTCGGTCGGCGCCATCATCGCCGCCTGGCGCCCGGCCTCGATCGCGGAGGCCATGGCGAGGAGCGCCACCGCGGTCTTGCCCGAGCCGACATCGCCCTGGAGCAGGCGCAGCATCCGGCGCTCCGAGCCCATGTCGCCGCGGATCTCGGCGAGCGCCCGGGTCTGCGCGCCGGTCAGCCCGAACGGCAGGGCCGCCTCGATCCGCCGCGACAGGGCGCCGTCGCCGACATTGGTGCGGCCGGCCGGGCGGTGCATCCGGCTGCGCACGAGAGCCAGCGCGAGCTGCGAGGCGAGCAGCTCGTCGTAGGCGAGGCGGCGCCGGGCCGGGGTCTTCAGGTCCTCCTCGGTCTCGGCGGCCTCGGCCGGGCGGTGCTCGGTGCGGAGCGCGTCGGCGAAGGCCGGCCAGCCCTGGCGGTCGAGCCAGGCCCGGTCCTGCCACTCGGGCAGGGTCGGCAGCCGGTCGAGAGCCGAGACCGCGAGCTTGCCGATCGCCCGCGAGGTCAGGCCCTCGGTGGCGCCGTAGATCGGCTCCACCGCCGGCAGGTCGGCAAGGCCCTTCTCGTCGAGGATGCGCGAGGGGTGCACCATCTGGCGGAAGCCGTCCCACAGCTCGATCCGGCCGGAGACGTAGCGGTGGCTGCCGAGCGGCAGCATCTTCTCGATGCGGGCGCGGGGCAGGTTGAAGAACACCAGGGTGATGTCGCCGGTCTGGTCCTCGACCAGCACCCGGAACGGCTTTCGCCCGCCCCCCATCTGCGGCGGGCGGTGGGCGACCACCGTCACCCCGAGCGTCACCGGCTCGCCGGGCGGCGCCTCGGCGATCGAGCCGCGCAGCTGCCGGGCGATGCCGCGCTGCGGCAGGTGGAACAGCAGGTCGACCACCCGGGCCGGGCGCTCCGGCGTGCCGACGAGCTTGTCGATCAGCACGGCGACCTTGGGACCGGCCCCCGGCAGCACGGTCGCGGGGGCGAACAGGGGATCGAGCAGGGAGGGACGCAGCGACATCGGGCCGGGAGCGAAGGGGAACCGGGGGCTCTATACACCACGCCGGCGCCGCTGCGGGACGCTCCGTGTCGCATCGTGCGCGTCGCGCCCCATATCGGGGTGAAGGGTTTCGCACCCGCGCCCCGGGCGGTAAAGCCGCTCCGGACCAGCCCGAGGAATTGTCTTCGCGATGACCGGCACCACCCGCACCAGCGCCGACCTCGATCCGCGCCGCCGCCGCACGCTCTACCGCTCCTGGCACCGGGGCACCCGCGAGATGGACCTGATCATGGGCCGCTTCGCGGACGCCGAGATCGGGACGCTGACGGAGGAGGAGCTCGACGATTTCGAGCTCCTGATCGAGGTGCCGGACCGCGACCTCTTCCGCTGGATCACCGACGAGGCCGAGGTTCCGTCGAACTACGACACGGCGGTCTATCGCCGGATGAAGGCGTTTCATCAGCATGGAGCGCCGGTGGATCTGTGAGATCGGCTTCCAAGTGAGGCGCGGGTCTGAACCCTCCCCCCTCTGC
>NZ_LWHQ01000065.1:0-204 GCF_001653715.1 Methylobacterium platani | reverse complement strand
CCGCAGAGGGGGGAGGGTTTTTCCCGCGCTTCTCCCGGAAGCGTTGATTGATCCCAAGTCCCCTGCCCGCCCGCTCGCGTAAAGACCCGCTGAAGACCCGATGGCCAAGCCCGCCCCCAAGCCCCCCGCCCCGCCCGCGCCTGCGAAAAAGCCCGCGGCCGCCCGCTTCGCCCTGCCGAAATCCGCCGCCTTGACCAGGGCCGT
>NZ_LWHQ01000064.1 GCF_001653715.1 Methylobacterium platani | reverse complement strand
ACGATCCAGGCCGAAACCCGGATCCGCAGGGACGACGCCGTCCACGCTTCTCTTTCTCAGATGCACTTGTCAAAGAGCAGACCGACCAGGAGCCGATCTCGACCTCCGGAGAACGAAAAGCCGAACCAGGTCGCCCCGGCCCTTGCTTGATCATCTCTGGAGAGGTCCGTCGCGGCGGCCGGTTCGTCGGCGCCCCGTCGGTGAGCGGCTGTCTAAGGGTAGCCGGCTCCCCTGTCAACACGCCCCGGTCCGGGGGTCGGGAGCGGCCGAGCTTCGGACGCGGCCGTCACCGTTCGAGCGCCGAGGGCGGGCGCGGGGAATCCGGGTTCCCCTTCCCTCGAGAACCGAGCCAGGCCGCATGAACGGAGCCCTGGGCCGTGTCCGGCTTCGCATCGCCGATGAAGATCACGACCGGGCCGTGCGCATCGCGTCGGGGATCGTAGAAGTCGAGCAGGGCCGGGTAGCGGTGCTGGAGGAAGAGCGGCCTCCGGTCGCGGCGACCCAGCAGGTGGTCGATGACGACCTGGTCGCCATGGACGGCATTCGGGACCGGGCCGCACGATCCCGGCCTCATCCAGCGCTCGGGCTCGGCCGCGAAGGCGGCGTAGAGGGGGGACAGCTCGTCGCCGTGCCAGCGCAGCAGCGCGCTGGAGACGCGGCCTCTATGAAAATAGTCCTCCATCGCGGCGAGGCCGGGCTCGGCGAGGGCGTCGGCCGGTCCGGTGAGGACGGTGTCGAGGTCGCACAGCAGCGCCGTCCCGTCGACGAGGCCGGGGCGGAACGCCTCCATCTTCGCCCACCAGGCCGGCCAGTCGTGCCGGAGCGGCACCCGCTCGACCCCGTCGACCGCGAGCGGAAGGTCGGTGAGGCAGAGGATCCGCTCGAAGGTTGGGGCGTGGCGGCGGACGCCGTCGGCCAGGCGCGCGACCCATGTCGCATCGTAGCGGCCGCCGCCCTTCAGGACGGTGATCAGGGTTGCCATGGTGCAGGGGCCATCCGTCAGGGTCGTGCGTCGGTCGAGGGGGGATGCAGCCGCAGCCGCCCGGCCGCGCCCGCCTCGGCGAACCAGGCGCGCTCGGCCGCCCAGGGGTGGCCGGGCCAGCCGGCGAAGCCGAACCCGTAGGCCTCGACCGCGGGCGACCCGGCCGGACGCCCGAGGAGGAGGGCGAGCGCCACCAGGAAGCCGGTGCTCGGGTTCGGCCGGCCCTCGGTGCGGGCGCCGAGCGCGCGCCGGGCCTCGTCGTGCAGCGCCTCGGGCAGGACGTGGACCGGCTTGCCGAGCGGGCGCAGCATCGCCAGCGCCTCGCGGGTGAAGCAGATCGGCTCAGGGAGGTTATGCGCCGCCGGCAGCATCGGGAACGGCAGCAGGAAGGCCTGCGCCTGCCGGACGACCGGGCGGTCGAGGAAGCCCGGATCGGCCACCCACTCGCGCATCTGCCCGCCGCGGTTGACGAGGGCCAGGTGCGTGACCCGCGACCCGGTCCGGCCGCCGAAGCCCGGGGCATTGTTGAAGCGCACGACGCTGTCCGCCGCATCCGCCGCGGCCGCCTCGATTCCGGGCGCGTTGCCGACGAGGGCGATCGAGGCGAGGTCGGAGAGGCCGGACCAGGAGAGGCCGGAGCAGGCCGCGCGGAGGGGGTCGACGTCGTCGGGCAAGCGGGGCAGAGGTCTCGGCGGGGGCGTCACGGGCGAACCCGGGAGGTATGGCGCGCAGGGCCGCGCGACCAGCCCCAGCCGGAACGGGACCTTCGCGATGACCCTCGAGACCCGCCGCTGCTTCCTCTGCGCCGCCGCCATGCTGGCGCCGAGCGACCGCCGCCTGATCGACGGCGAGGGGCGCCCGCGCGCCTTCCCGGTGGCCTGCGCCTCCTGCGGCGTCCTGACCGAGCGGGACGCGGATCCGGCGCAGAGCTGGCGCGACCTCGCCGGGCGCCTCGCCGGACCGATCTTCGTCCCCGATCCGGACGGCGCCTACGGCCTCGACATCTACACCCTGCGCATCGCCGCGACCCGCCTCGGCCGCGGCCTGCGCCCGCTCACCCCCGAGGACCGTGCGGCGCTGCTGGCGCCTCACGGCCCTCGTCCGGCGCGGGCCGCGCTCTACGATCTCGCGGACGGGCCGCCGGTCTCGCTGGGCCTTCTCTGCCGGCCGGCCGAGCTCGACGCGGTGCTCGCCGGCCTCGCCGCGCAGGCGGGCTGGACCGACGACGTCGCGATCCTCCTCGACGGCGAGGCCGCGCCGCCGCGCGCGGTCGCGGTCGAAGGCTTCGCGGCGGGCGCGGTGCGGGTGGCGGCACGCCCCCTCGCGGGCGACTTCGCCGCGCAGCGCAACGCCCTGCAGGACCTGGCCCGCCACGCCTGGATGCTGCAGCTCGACGCCGACGAGACCCTCGGCCCCGAGACCGGCCGCCGCCTTCCCGCCCTCGCGGCCCTGGCCGAGGACGGCGACATCCTCTCGGTCGGGCTGCCCCGCTGCAACCAGGTCGATGGGGTCCTGTCGGACGTCTACCCGGACGTGCAGTACCGGCTGAACCGGACTTCCGTGCGCTATGCCGGCCGCGTCCACGAGCGCCCGGCCCTCGACGGCGGCTGGCGCCGCAGCTTCATCGCCCTGCACGGGGCGATCGAGCACCGCTTGAGCCGCGCCCGCGTTCTCTCCCGCTCCCGGTCCTACGAGGCCCTCGATCCCGGGCGCGGCCGGCTGGAGGAAGAGGAGGCGCTGCTGCGCCCCTATCGGGCGTGAGGATCAGCCCTCGCGCGCGGCCGCGATCGCCCGGGCGTACAGGTCGAGCGTCGCGCGCCCGAGGCTTGCCCGGGTGAAGCGCCCGGCCGCCGCCAGCGCCCGCGCGCGGTAGGCCCGGCGGAGCGCGGGATCGCGCAGGAGCGGGCGCAGGGCGTCGGCGAGCGCAGGTCCCGTGGCCGCCGCCGCGAGCGGGCCGGCCCCGGGCGCGCCGACGAAGGCGCGGGCGCTCGCATCCTCGGCGCAGGCCACCACCGGCCGGCCGTAGGCCAGGGCCTCCTGGTAGACGAGGCCGAAGCTCTCGTAGCGCGACGGGGCGAGAACCGCGTGGGCGTCGGCGTAAGATCCGGCCAAAGCCTCGGCGCCGATCCGGCCGCGGGCGCGGAGGCGGGCCCGGGCCGCATCGGGCAGGTCCGCCGGCAGGTCGTCCGGCGGCACCCCGACGAGGTCGAGCCGGAACGCCGGCAGGGCGCCGCGCTCCGCCTCGTCCGCCAGGATTACCAGGGCATCCATCAGCGCGTCGAACCCCTTTCGCGCCTCCGCCCGCCCGACGAAGAGCAGGCGCACGGGCGCCTCCGCCTCGGGATAGGGGGCGTCCCGGGCGCCCTCCGCGAGGTCCGGCGGCAGGCTCAGCCCGATCACCGCTTCGGGCCGGCAGCCCGGGAGGCGGTAGGCTTGGCCGATCACCGCCCCGTGCGCCGCGGTGTTGGCGATGAGGCCGGCGCTGCCCCGCGCCTGGCGCCGCTCGAGCGCATCGGCGGTCGCGCCGTCGAGGCGGTCGCGAAACGACGGGGCCGGCCCGCGGGTGAAGGCCGCCGGGGTCGAGGACCGCGTCACCAGGGGCAGGTCCCGGCGGCCTGCGAGCAGCACGGCGGGCGCGTACCAGTTCGTCGCCTCGACCACGTCGAAGGGGCGGCCGGCATGGGCGGCCAGCACCGCGCGCCGGAACGCCAGCGGGGCGGCGAGGTGGCCGACCGAGCCCCAGAGGCGCAGAGCGGCGAGGCCCCCCGCCGGCGGCAGGGCGAGGCCTAGGACCGTCACACCGTTGATCCGCTCGGTGACCGCGCGATCGAGGGTGAACACCGTCACGTCGGCGCCTGACTCGGACAGGCTCTCGGCGATCTCCCGGGCCGCGGTCGAGAGGCCGCTCGGGGCCGGCGGGTAATCCCAGGCGAGAAGGGCGGTGCGCATCAGGCGGACAGGAGGCGACGGTAGAGGGCGAGGTAGTCCCGCGCCATGCGCTCGGCGGTGAACCGCTCCTCGAAGCGGCGGCGCACCCCCGCCCGATCGATCTCCCCGACCCGCGCGAGCGCCGCCACGGCCTCCTCCTCGGAGGCGACGACGAAGCCCGTCACCCCGTCCTCGACGATCTCCGGCACCGAGCCTCGGTTCCAGGCGATCACCGGGGTGCCGCAGGCCATCGCCTCGATCATCACGAGGCCGAACGGCTCCGGCCAGTCGATCGGGAACAGGAGCGCGCGGGCCCCGCCGAGAAGCGCGCCCTTCCCCGCATCGTCGACCGGACCGAGATAGACCGCGTCGTCGGTGAGCAGCGGGCGGACCTCGCGGTCGAAATAGCCCGGGTTGCCGACGTCGATCGTGCCGCCGAGCCGGATCGGCAGGCCGGCCTGCCGCGCCACCCGGATCGCGGTGTCGGGCCGCTTCTGGTCGGTCATCCGGCCGATGAAGGCCAGGTACTCTCCGGCTGCCAGCGACGCGGCGTAGCGGTCGCGGGCGATGCCGTGATGCACCACCCCGGCCCGGTTCGCGGCCGGGATGGCGGCGCCCTGCGCCGCCGAGATCGCCGCCACCGGCAGGTCGGGGAAGCCCGCGAAGAACAGCGCCCGGTCGAGCTCGTCGACCCGCCAGTGGATCGTCGTCAGGCTGTGCCGCCGGCGCTCGCCGAGGAGAGCGGCGTGGGCGAACTCGCCGTGGCAGTGGACGATGTCGAAGTCGTCGAGGTGCTGGCGCAGGGCCTCGAGCTGCACGGCGTCGAGGGCCGCCGGCACCCCGGGCGCGACCTTGCCGTAGCGACGCTCCAGGGCGGCGAGGCTCGGATTTTTACCGATACGGGGTAAGTGTGTCGCACTATCCGAAGGGGCGAACAGCGTTACCTCAACGCCCAAGCTTCTCAGCGCCGTGCCGAGGTCGTGGATGACCCGCTCCGTGCCGCCGTGATGCTCCGGGGGAGTAGGAAAGATGTTCGGGGCGACCTGCGCGACACGGATGATTTGGGCGACACGATTCACGGAAAACACCTCACTCGAATCGTCCTGTGCGGCGGGCGCCTGCCTGGCGGCCGCGACCTGATGTTCGTCCTTCACGTCGCCCTGCAGGGCTGCCTGCGCGGCCGGGACGTCGTCTACGGGCTCACCGCCGATACCGGCGGCCATATCCGCTACCTGCTCGATCTCGTCGCCGCCTCGGCGCAGGATCCCGGCCTCAGTCGGATCGTCGTCGCGACGCGCCGGTTCTCCGGCGCGCCCGGTCCCGACTACGCCGTGCCCGAAGAGCGCCTCGGCGACAAGGCCACGCTGGTGCGGCTGGCGAGCGCGTCGCCGGGCTACCGCACCAAGGAGGAGATGCACGCCGAGGTCGGGAGCTTCGCCGAGAGCCTGATCGCCTGGATCGGCGCGCAGGAGCGGGCCCCGGACCTGATCCACGCCCATTACGCGGACGCCGCCGCCGTGGCGCAGATCGTCGAGGACCGCTTGAGGATCCCGTTCGTGTTCACCGCCCATTCCCTCGGCCGGGTCAAGGCGTCGATGCTGGGCGAGGCGGCGGCGCGGCATCCCGACCTCGCTGGCCGGATCGCCACCGAGGAGCGGGCGCTCGCCCGCGCGAGCCTCGTCATCGCCTCCTCGCGCGACGAGGCCGAGGTCCAGTATGCCGGGTACGAGGCCTACGATCCGGGCCGGGTGCGCGTCCTGCCGCCGGGCAGCGACCTCGCCCGCTTCGCCGACAGCCGGCCCGACCCCCGGGTCGACGCGACGATCGCGCGCTTCCTGCACGATCCCGGCAAGCCGGTGCTGCTGGCGCTGGCCCGCCCGGTGGCGCGCAAGAACCTCGCCGCCCTGGTGCGGGCCTACGGCGAGAGCCCCGCGCTGCAGGCGCGGGCGAACCTCGTCCTGATCGCCGGCACCCGCCAGGACATCGACGCGCTCGACGGCGAGATGGCCGGGACGATGCGCGAGCTCCTGGTGCTCATCGACCGCTACGACCTCTACGGCCGGGTCGCCTACCCGAAGAGCCACCGGCCCGACGACGTGCCGGCGCTCTACGCCCATGCCCGGGTGCGGGCTGGCCTGTTCGTCAACCCGGCCCTCAACGAGCCCTTCGGCCTGACCCTGCTCGAGGCCTCGGCCGCCGGCCTGCCCCTCGTCGCGACCGACAGCGGCGGCCCCAACGACATCGTCGAGACCTGCGGCAACGGCATCCTGGTCGATCCCCGCCGGCCCGACGCCATCGCGGCGGCCGCCTTGCGCCTCCTCGACGACCCCGCCCTCTACGCGGCGTGCGTCGCCGGCGGGGCGCGGGCGGCGGCGGCCTACGACTGGGACCGGCACGCCGCGCGCTACCACGCCCTGCTGCAGGCGCTGCGCGCGGCCGAGCCGCCCCTGCGGGCACCGCGCCAGCTCCTGATCTGCGACATCGACAACACGCTCGTCGGCTGCGCGTCGGGCTTGAGCACCTTCCGCCGCTGGCGCAGCCGGCAGGCCGCGCTCGCCTTCGGGGTCGCGACCGGGCGCTCGTTCCACAGCGCGATGGCGATCCTGGAGCAGCAGGACAGCCCGCGGCCGCAGGTGATGATCACCTCGGTCGGCTCCGAGGTCTACCACCTCGACGGGAACGGCGTGACCTACACGGCGGATGCCGCCTGGCGCGCGGCGATCCTGCCCGGCTGGGAGCGGGAGGCGATCCGCGCCGCGCTCATCGGCCTCGACGACCTGGCGCCCCAGGGGCCGCTGGAGCAGCGCGCGTTCAAGCTCAGCTATTTCGGCGGTGCGGCGGCGGCGGCGCAGGTCCGCGCCCGCTTAGGCCGAGCGGGCCTGCGGGCCTCGGTGATCCACAGCCACGGCCGCTACCTCGACGTCCTGCCCGAGCGGGCCTCGAAGGGCAGCGCGGTCGACCACGTGCGCGCCCTCTACCGCCTGCCCGAGCGGGCGGTGTTCGTCGCGGGCGATTCCGGCAACGACGTCGAGATGCTGCGCGCGCGGGTGCAGGCGATCATCGTGGCGAACTACTCCGACGGGCTCGCCGCCCACGCCGCCCTGCAGCACTCCTACGTCGCCCGGGCCTCGCATGCCCGCGGCATCATCGAGGGCGTCGGCCATTTCCGCCGGATGTTCGCGCATGCGACCTGAGGCCTGCACCGTGAGCGTGCTGACCCTGGTGCGCGGGCGCGACGACCGCCTGCGTCACCTGATGCGCGGCTTGCGCCGCCAGAGCGCGCGCCCGCGCGAGCTGGTGATCGCCTGGATGCAACCGGAGCCCGCGCCCGACCTGCCCGATCCCGGCTGCCCCGTGCGCCACCTCCACGTGCCGGGCGAGCCGATGCCGCTCGCCGCCGCGCGCAACCGGGCGGCGGCGGCGGCGGAGGGCGACCTGCTGATCTTCCTCGACGTCGACTGCATCCCGGGCCCCGGCCTCGTCGCCGCCTACGCGCAGGCGGCCGCGACGAGAGACGGCCTGTTCCTCGGCGAGGTCCTGTACCTGCCGCCGGGCGCGGCGCACCACGACGAGACCGTCCTCGACCGGCTCGGCCGCGCCCATCCGGCCCGGCCCCCGGTCCCGCAGGCCGGTCTGCGCCCCGAGCCCGATGCCGGGCAGCTCTGGGGCCTGTCCTTCGCGCTGCCGGCGCGGGCATGGCGCGCGGTCGGCGGCATGGACGAGGCCTTCGCCGGCTACGGCGGCGAGGAGACCGACCTTGCCGCCCGCCTCGGCGCGAGCGGCCTTCCGGCCTTCTGGGTCGGGGGGGCGCGTGCCTACCACCAGCACCACCCGGTCCACGTGCCGCCGCTGCAGCATTTCGAACCGATCCTCGCCAACGCGGCGCGCTTCCGCGAGCGGCACGGGCGCTGGTGCATGACCTACTGGCTCGGCCAGTTCCGCGACGCCGGACTGATCGCCTGGGACGAGGGGGCGGACGCGATCCGCCTCCTGCGCAGCCCGACCCCGCCCGAGATCGCCGCCTCCCTGCGGCCCAACGCCCTGTTCTCCTGAGAGACCCCATGAAGAAGCCGATCGCGTTCTTCGTCCACCACCAGGGACGGGGCCACGCCAACCGCACGATGGCGGTCGCGGCCGAGTTCGCCCGCGACCGCCCGGTCTCGGTGCTGACCGCCGGCCCGCACCTGTTCGACGGCTTTTCCCGCGATATCGAGATCGTGGCCCTGCCGAACATGATCGGCGCCGCCGTGCCGACCACGCGCCTCTACGCCGAGCCGACGCCGCAGGTGATGCATTGCGTGCCCCTCGGCCTTCCTGAGATGCGCCGGACGATGCGTCAGATCCTCGATCACCTCGACGAGCGCGGGGTCGGCCTGTTCGTCGTCGACGTCTCGGCGGAGATCGCGCTGCTCTCGCGCATCGCCAGCGTGCCGGCGGTGCAGATCCGCATGCACGGCGACCGCCAGGATATCGGCCATGTCGGGTCCTACGAGGCCTGCGTCGGCATGCTGGCGCCCTTCGACGCCCGGATGGAGCAGGACGACTACCCGGCTCGCCTGCGCGCCAAGACCTTCTACAGCGGCGGGCTGTGCACCAGCGTCGACCGGGTGCCGGACCGGGCCGAGGCGCGAGCGAGGCTCGGGCTCGATCCCGATCGCGAGATCGTCGTGGCGGTCACCGGCGGCGGCGGCAGCGGCACGCCCTACGCTCCCCTCACCGTCGCGGCCCGCGCCGCCCCCGACGCCCTCTGGCTCACCCTCGGGCCGACCCACCGCGAGGGCCATGAGACCGACTTCTCGAATTTGCGCGAACTCGGGTGGGTGCCCTCGGTCACCGACTACCTGGCGGCGGCCGACATCGTGGTGGCGTCTGCCGGCGACAACACGGTGCACGAGGTCGCCCGGGTCGGCGGCCGCCTGATCGTGATGCCGGAATGGCGCTACTTCGGCGAGCAGACCCGCAAGGCCGAGGCGCTGGTGCGCCTCGGCGCCGCCGTCCAGGCGCCGGTCTGGCCCGGCGACCTGCAGGGCTGGCGCGACCTCCTCGCCCGTGCCCGCGCCCTCGACGGCGCGGAACTGCGCGGCCTCTACGCGCCGGACGCGGCGTCCCGCGCCGCCGGCTGGCTCGAGGGCCTGACCGACGAGCTCTGGCAAGGCGCCGCCGAGCCCTTCCCAGGCGCCGCCGGGCCCTCGCAAGGCGCCGCCGAGCCCTCGCAAGGCGCCGCCGCCCCGCTGCGCGTCGTTGCAGCCGGCTGACCTCCCCTGCCCCCTTGCCTGCCCCCTTGCCGGAGCCGAGAGCCCGCATGTCCACCGTTTCCGTCGTGACCCTGGCCAAGGGCCGGCCCGCGCACCTCGCCAACGTGCTGCGCGGCCTGGAGCGCCAGACGCAGGCACCCGTCGAATTCATCGTCGCGGTGATGCAGGACGACCTGTACGATCTGCCGCACGCCTCGTTCCCGGTCCGCCAAATCCGGGTGCCCGGCGAGGCGCTGCCGCTCGCCGCCGCGCGCAATCGCGGCGTCGCGCTCGCGAGCGGGGATGCGGTCGTCTTCCTCGACGTCGACTGCATCCCGGCGCCCGACCTCGTCGCCGACTACGCGCAGGGTCTCGCCGCCCTCGACGGCCTGCTGATGGGCGAGGTCCTGCACCTGCCCGAGCACGCCGCGGCGGGGGACTGGGCCTACGAGGGTCTGGCCCGGGTCGCCGAGAAGCATTCCGACCGTCGCGGCCCGCCGGCCTCCGGCCTCGAGATCTGCCACGACTACCGCTGCTTCTGGTCGCTCAACTTCGCGATCCGGCGCGCCACCTTCCTGGCCACCGGCGGCTTCGACGAGCGCTATACCGGCTATGGCGGCGAGGACACCGATTTCGGCAAGCTCCTCGACCGGCGCGGCCTGCCGATCGCCTGGATGAAGGGCGGGCTCGCCTATCACCAGTACCACCCCCACCACATGCCGCCGGTCCACCACCTCGACAGCGTGGTGCGCAACGCCGAATTGTTCGAGGCCAAGTGGGGCTACCGCACCATGGGGCACTGGCTCCACGCCTTCCGGACGATGGGGCTGATCGACGACACGCCGGACCGGCCGATCCGCATCCTGCGCCGCCCGGATGCCGACGACCTCGCGCTCACCGGCCAGCAGGGCCACCAGCCCTACACCAACTCGGCCTCGGTCATCCGCGCCATCGAGGCCCGGGAGCAGCAGGCCGCGCAGGAGGCCGCGCACGAGCCGGGGCCGGCGCCGGTCCCCGCGTGAGAATCGCGGTCCTCGCCCATCTGCGCCACCCGATCGCGCCGCCCTTCGCGGGCGGCTTGGAGGCCTATTGCTGGCACCTCGCCGACGGGCTGACCGCGCGGGGCCACGAGGTGGTGCTGTTCGCCTCCGGCGACAGCGACCCGCGCTTCACCCTCGACGCGGTCGTCCCGGTCCATCACGAGCGGCGCTTTCCGGGTCTCGAGCACCGGGGCGATCCCGGCCTCAGGGCCGCGGTCGATGGCGCCTACGCCGCCGCCCTCGACCGGATCGCGGCCGGGGGGTTCGACGTCCTGCACAACAACTCCCTCAGCCGCCTGGCCCTGGAGCGGCGGCGCACGCAGGTCGTGCCGACACTCACCTCCCTGCACGCGCCGCCCTACGATGCGCTCCGCTGGTTCGTGCACGACAGCCCGGCGCCCGGGCACCGCATCACCGCGACCTCGGCGGCGCATCTGCGGGCGTGGTGGCCCGACGGCGCCCCACCGAGGGCGGGCGTCCTGCACAACGGCATCGATCCCGCGGCCTGGCCCTGGCGTGATGCCGGCGACGGCTCCGCCGTCTGGAGCGGGCGCATCGCCCGCGTGAAGGGCGCGCACCACGCGATCGCGGCCGCCCGGCGCGCCGGCCTGCCCCTGACCCTGTTCGGCCCGATCGAGGAGCCGGATCACTGGGAGGCCGACATCCTCCCGCAGCTCGGCGGATCGGTCCGCTACGGCGGCCACCTGCCCGGACCGGTCCTCGCCGCCGAGATCGCCCGCGCCTCGGTCTTCCTGTTCACGCCGTGCTGGGACGAGCCGTTCGGGCTCGCGGCGATCGAGGCGATGGCCTGCGGCCTCCCCGTCGCGGGGTTTGCCCGGGGCGCGGCCGCGGAGATCGTCGGCGAGGCCGGACACCTCGTCCCGTCCGGCGACGACGCGGCGCTCGCCCGCGCGATCCCTGAGGCGCTCGCGATCCCGCGCCGCGTCCCGCGCGAGCGGGTGCTGCGCCTGTTCACCCGCGACCGCTGGCTCGACGCCTGCGAGGCCCTCTACGCCGCGATCCGCGCCGCCGCCGCGCCGTCCCCCTCCCCCGCATCCCGAGCCGCCTCATGACCCGCCGGACGATCATCGACGCGCTGTGGCACGGCCGCGATCCCTTCGCGAACCCGCCGGAGACCTTGCGCCCGTCCGACCTCCAGGGCTGGCGCAGCGTGCATCCCTACCTCGAGGAGGCGGTGCGCGAGCGGCGGCCCGGCATCGTCGTCGAGATCGGCACCTGGAAGGGCGCGAGCACGCTCTACCTCGCCAAGGTGATGGCCGAGCACGACGTGCCCGGGACGGTGATCGCGGTCGATACCTGGCTCGGCGCCGTCGATCACTGGGCCGATCCGGACCTGTTCGCGGAGCTGGGCCCCGAGAACGGCTATCCGAGCCTCTACCGCACCTTCCTGGCCAACGTCCTGCGCTCGGGGCTGGCCGACCGGGTGGTGCCGCTGCCGCTCGATTCGGTGAACGCCGCCGAGCTGATGCGCCTGCGCGGCGTCGCCGCCGACGTGATCCACCTCGATGCCGGCCACGAGGAGGCCTCGGTGGCGGCCGACCTGCGGGCGTGGTGGCCGGTCCTGCGTCCCGGCGGGCTGTTCATCGCCGACGACTACGACAGCCAGGGCGGCAAGTTTCCCGGCGTCGGCCGCGCCGTCGATGCGTTCTGCGCCGAGCATGGCCTGCAGGGGCCCTGGTCCCAGGGCGGCAAGTGCAAGTTCGTCAAGCCGCCCGCCGACGGCTGAGTGCGGCCGGACAAGGCATGTTCCGGCGACATCGCTGCCGGTCTCTCGACAGAAGATGCCCCATGATCGAGGACCCGACGCCGGCGTTCGATGTCTTCGTCCGCGAAGGTCGCGGTCACGGGACGGCAATGTCGCGTCGTCGCCTGCATCGCGGGCGCGCGCTCGCTGTCGCCGCTCGCCCGGCTCCAGTCGATCTCGCCCGCCGCGCGGCCGGCGCCGGCAGCCCATCCCGCAGCCGCTCTTCATCGCGGCCGGCAGCATCTCCCAGGAGATGCCCGAGCGCAGCGCGAACAGGATGCCGGTCAGGGCGGCGCGGTCGTCCAGCCGAGGACGCCCGCCCTTGGGGCGAGGCGGGTGGGGCGAGGCGGGTGCGGCGGCAGGAGCGGGGCGATCGCAGCCCGGACGATCGTCGGGCAGAGGCGGGCGAGCCATACCAGCCCGACGACCCGACCGCCCCGGCCTGTCATACCGCCGCGCCTTCGAATGGATCCGTTCGAGGGCGCTGGCTAAGCCCGCAAGGTTTCCCTGTCCCCGCGTCGGCGCCGATGCGCCGGACGCCTTGGCATCGACGTGTCGATGCCAAGGCGCGAGGGTATCAGGCGTTCTTAGCCCGCAAGGCCTCTCTCCTCGCGCCGGCGCCGATGCGCCGGACGCCCTAGCACCGACGTGTCGATGCCAGGGCGCGAGGGTATTGCTGGCGGATGCGAGATTTTCGCTCAGCTGAACGTGAAGTTGGATTCTGACAGGCTGTTGAGTGCAACATCCTGGAGCCTGATATTCGAATCCTGCGTTACGGCGATCACAACATCCCCACCCTCCTGCGAGCTTGCAGCCTGCACGGCGGCGAACGAGGTCATGACGCCCGAGTTGAAAGCGATGACGTCGGCCTCGGATCCACCGGTGATGAAATCCCGGATCGTGTCGCGTCCGTCGCCGATACCGAACCCGAAGGTGTCGCGGCCGCGGCCGCCGGCGAGCCAGTCGTCCCCGGCATTACCCAGCAGGAAATCATCGCCGTCCTCGCCGTAGAGGTCGTCATTGCCGGATCCGCCATAGGCGACATCATTGCCATCACCGGCCGCGATGAAGTCGTGCCCCTCACCGCCGTCGACGGTGTCGTTGCCGGCCCCGCCGTAAGCGGCGTCGTCTCCGCTGCCCCCGTCGATGGAATCGTCGCCCTCCTCGCCGTAGAGCCGGTCGTTGCCGGCGCCGCCGGTCACGGCATCGTTGCCGGTGCTGGCTGCGATGTAGTCGTTGCCGTCCTCGCCGTGGAGCCGATCGTTGCCGGCGCCGCCGGCGACGACATCGTCGCCGCTGCCGGCTGCCACGAGGTCGTCGTCTTCCTCGCCGTGGATCTGGTCGTCCCCGTCCGATCCGTTCAGGGTGTCGCTGCCGGACCCGCCGGCGATGAAGTCGTTGCCGGCACCGCCCTCGACCCAGTCGCTGCCCATCTCGCCGTAGATCGTGTCGTTGCCGCTACCGCCGGTGACGACATCGTTGCCGGCGCCGGCTGCGACGAGGTCGTCGCCTTCCTCGCCGTGGAGCTGGTCGTTGCCGTTGCCGCCGTAGAGGGCATCGTTGCCGCTGCCCGCGTCGATGAGGTCGTCGCCCTCCTCGCCCTGGATCCGATCGTGACCGATGCCGCCGGAGAGGACATCGTCGCCGCTGCCTGCGTCGATGAAGTCGTCTCCCTCGTCGCCGTGGAGCCGGTCGTTCCCATCGCCGCCGTAGAGGACATCGTTGCCGCTACCCGCATCGATGACGTCGTCACCCGCCTCGCCGTGGATCTGATCGTTGCCGGCGCCACCGAAGAGGGCATCGTCGCCGTCGCCGGCCGCGATGAAGTCGTGACCCTCACCGCCGTCGATAGTGTCGTTGCCGGCCCCGCCGTAAGCCGCGTCGTCTCCGCTGCCGCCGTCGATGGAATCGTCGCCCTCCTCGCCGTGGAGCCGATCGTTGCCGTCCCCGGCCACGATGACGTCGTCTCCCGCCTCGCCATGGATCTCATCGTTCCCGTTGCCGCCGGAGAGGGTATCGTCACCGTCACCGGCCGCGATGAAGTCGTGCCCCTCACCGCCGTCGACGGTGTCATTGCCGGCCCCGCCGTAAGCCGCGTCGTCTCCGCTGCTGCCATCGATGGAATCGTCGCCCTCCTCGCCGTGGAGCCGATCGTTGCCGGCGCCGGCCACGATGACGTCGTCTCCCGCCTCGCCGTGGATCTCATCGTTCCCGTTGCCGCCGGAGAGGACATCGTCGCCGTCGCCGCCCGCGATGACGTCGTGACCCTCACCGCCGTCGATAGTGTCGTTGCCGGACCCGCCGTAAGCCGCGTCGTCTCCGCTGCCCCCGTCGATGGAATCGTCGCCCTCCTCGCCGTGGAGCCGATCGTTGCCGTCGCCACCGGAGAGGGCATCGTCGCCGTCGCCGCCCGCGATGACGTCGTCACCCGCCTCGCCGTCGACGGTGTCGTTGCCGGACCCGCCGTAAGCCGCATCGTCTCCGCTGCCCCCGTCGATGGAATCGTCGCCCTCCTCGCCGTAGAGCCGGTCGTTGCCGGCGCCGCCGGTCACGGTGTCGTTGCCGGTGCTGGCTGCGACGTAGTCGTTGCCGTCCTCGCCGTGGAGCCGATCGTTGCCGGCGCCGCCGGCGACGATATCGTCGCCGCTGCCGGCTGCCACGAGGTCGTCGTCTTCCTCGCCGTGGATCTGGTCGTCCCCGTCCGATCCGTTCAGGGTGTCGCTGCCGGACCCGCCGGCGATGAAGTCGTTGCCGGCACCGCCCTCGACCCAGTCGCTGCCCATCTCGCCGTAGATCGTGTCGTTGCCGCTACCGCCGGTGACGACATCGTTGCCGGCGCCGGCTGCGACGAGGTCGTCGCCTTCCTCGCCGTGGAGCTGGTCGTTGCCGTTGCCGCCGTAGAGGGCATCGTTGCCGCTGCCCGCGTCGATGAGGTCGTCGCCCTCCTCGCCCTGGAGCCGATCGTTGCCGTTGCCGCCGGAGAGGACATCGTCGCCGCTGCCTGCGTCGATGAAGTCGTCGCCCTCGTCGCCGTGGAGCCGGTCGTTCCCATCGCCGCCGTAGAGGGTATCGTTGCCCTCGCCGGCTGCGACGAGGTCGTCGTCTTCCTCGCCGTAGATCTGGTCGTCCCCGTCCGATCCGTTCAGGGTGTCGTTGCCGGACCCGCCGGTGATGAAGTCGTTGCCGGAACCGCCGTCGACCCAGTCGCCCCCCTCGTTGCCGTTGATCGTGTCGTTGCCGTCGTCGCCGTTGACGCGATCGTTGCCCATCCCGGCGTCGTAGAGGTCGCTGCCGGCCAGCAGGCTCACCGTATCGTCGCCCGACGTGCCGGAGAGCACGTCGTCGAACGCCGTGGGAACCGCATCGGCCACCAGGGCCGTGACATCGATCAGCCGGGTCGCTGCCGCGCTCCGGCTCACGCCGTCATCGGCCATGATGCTCAGGCTGCGCGTTCCCGCGGTCGGTGCCGCCGCGGTGTTCCTGTAGGTCACGGCCCGCAACGCCGCCTCGAACTGCGCCACCGTCGCGCTCGCCCCCGACGAGGCCAGCGTCAGCACGCCCGTGGCGGTGTCGTAGCGGCCCGCGATGGTGCCGTAGACCGCGGCATCCGTGTTGGCGAAATCCAGCACGTCCTGGTCAGTCACGAAGCCGCTCGCGATCGACACCGTGACCTCGGCCAGCGTGGCGTTGTCGGCGTCCGACAGGCTCAGGGCGGCATCCACCGCCGTCGCCTTCGTCCCGCCCGTCGCGCTGCCGGGCGAGGCCGTCACCACCGGCGCGTCGTTGACCGCCCGGACGACGAACCGGAAGCGCCCGGTCGCCGTCTCGGCGCCGTCGCTCGCCGTGACGGCGAGGTCGAGGACACCGGTGAAGTCCCGCGGCGGCGTGCCGGCGAGCCGGCCGTCGACCAAGCTCATCCAGGACGGCAGAGCGGAACCGTCGTCGAGCGTCGCGGTCAGGGCCAGGCGGTCGCCGTCGACATCCGCGAAGGCCTCGACCGGCAGGGCGATCGAGAAGGCCCGATCCTCGTCGGTCTCCGCGTCGGGGATCGTCCCGACGGGCACCGGCGCGTCGTTGACCGGGGCGATCGAGACCAGGAGGTCGCGCCGCGTCGTCGCGGTCGCGTCCGAGGCCGCGATCTCGAGGACCAGGGTGCCGTTGAAGTCCGCCGGCGGGTCGCCGCTCAGGGTCCGGGTGCGGGCGTCGAAGGCGAGCCAGGACGGCAGCGCAGCCCCGCCCGGGCTGCGGATCTCGACGAGGAGCGCGTCGCCGTCGGCGTCGGTGATCGCGTCCGCCGGCAGGGTCGCGCTGAAGCGCCGGTCCTCGGTGCCCTTCAGCACCGGCAGTGCGGCGATGACCGGCGCGTCGTCGA
Source organism: Methylobacterium platani (assembly GCF_001653715.1). GTDB lineage: Bacteria > Pseudomonadota > Alphaproteobacteria > Rhizobiales > Beijerinckiaceae > Methylobacterium > Methylobacterium platani. Next base: position 71,924 of record NZ_LWHQ01000064.1, on the reverse strand, counting down.
CGGGGGCGACCGACACCGCGACCCGGGCGGTCGCGGACAGGCCGGTGCTGTCCTCGATCGCGTAGTCGAAGGAGGCCTCGCCGTTGAAGTCGGCGTCGGGATCGATCCGGAGCTGGCCGAAGCCGAGATCGGTCACGCGCAGGCCGTGCGTCCCGGCGATCCGGCCGAGCACGATCGCCTGGCCGTCGGCGTCGCCGTCGTTGGCGAGGAGCTGGCTGGCAAACAGCGTCAGCGGCTCGTCCTCGCGCAGGGCGAGGGCGTCGGGCCGGGCGACCGGCGCGTCCGCCACCGGCAGCACGCGGATCGTCACGGTGGTGGAGACCGCGAAATCCTGCTCGTTCCGGACCGCGTAGGTCAGCACGAGGTCGCCGTTGAAGTCGGCCGGCGGCGCGACCCGCCAGGTGCCGTCGGGCTGCCGCTCGGCCCCCTCGATCCCGACGAAGGTCAGGACCGAGCCCTCGGGCACAAAGTCGTTCGCCATCAGGGCCCCGGGGTCGATGTCGAGGACGTGGTCCTCCAGCATCTCGAAGCCGGTATCCGAGACCGGGATCGGCAGCGGCACGTCCGGCGCCACGAGGAGGGTGGCGGTGCCGACGCTCGAGGCGCCCCGCGCGTCGACGACCCGGTAGCGGAAGCCGGCATCGCCGACATAGCCGGCCGCCGGCGTGAAGACGGCGCCCGCGCCGTCGCGCAGGACCGTGCCCTGGTCGCCGTCGAAGACCTCGACGATCGCGAAGCCGTCGCCCTCGACGTCGCGGTCGTTGGCGAGCAGCACCGCGAGGTCGATCGTCAGCGGCCGGTCCCGCGTGGTGCGGAACACGCCCGCCGGGTCGTTGGCGGTGCCGGCGCCGTCCGGGTTGGCGATCGGCGCGTCGTTGACGGGGGCGACCGCGAAGGTGACGGTGCCGGTTCCGAGCCGGCGCCCGTCGCCGATCGTGTAGGCGAAGGCGACCGGGCCGGTGACGTTCTCGTCCGGGACGAACTGCCAGCGCCCGTCGGGCAGCTCGGCGATGCGTCCGCCGGTCGCCCGGCGCGACAGCGACTGGAAGGTGATCGCGTCCCCGTCCGGGTCGCCGTCATTGGCCATCAGCTCGGCCGTCGTGAACACGAACGGCACGTCCTCCTGCGCGTCGAAGCCGTCGGCCGTCGCGACCGGCGCCCGGTTGGTCGCCGCGACCTTGACCCGCACCCGGCCGGTGCCGGTGCCGTGGCGATCGTCGGTGACGAGGTACTCGAACGCCGCGTCGCCGTCGAAATCGCGGTCGGGCGTGAACAGGATGCGCGACCCGTCGAAGTCGACGCGGCCGTGGCGGGGATTGGCGACGCCGACGAAGCGGATCGGATCGCCGTCGACGTCGCGGTCGTTGGCGGTGAGGTCCCGCGGGTCGATGACGAGCGGGGTGTCCTCGCGCGCCTCCACCGTGTCGGCGACCGCCTCCGGCGGATCGAACAGGGGCGCGACGCGGACGGTCGCCGCGCCGGTCGCGGGCCCCTCGCGGTCGTCGGTGACGACGTAGGTGAAGGGATCCTCGCCCGAGAAGGCGCCGGCCGGGGTGTAGACGACCCGCGCCCCGGCATTGCCGTCGAGGCGGTGGCGGGCCACCAGGCTCGTCGCGACGCCGTCGAGCGTCCGGGTGAAGCGGATGTCGACGCTCTGCGCGACCGCGAGCGGCACCTCGCCCGAGAGGGTCCCGGTCGCCGGGTCGAGGACGAGCCAGGACGGCAGCGGCGAGCCGTCGGCGCGCGTCGCCGTGAAGGTCGCGCCGGGCGACGGCGCCAGGTCGTCGGGAGCCGCGATCACCGCCCGCGCGAGTTCGAGAAGCAGGGTGCCGTTCGCCGGCTGCCCGAGGGCCAGGATCCGCACCGGGTCGCGGTCGCGGTCGCGGTCGTTGCGCAGGAGGTCGGAGACCGCGAAGCGCGTGCTCTCGCCCTCGCGCGCCGCGATGGCATCGGCGCCCGGATCCGGGCGCTCGCGCGCCGGCGCGACGTCGTAGAAGATCAGGGCCGGGCTCGCCGACACCCCGCCCTTCTCGTCGGCCGCGTCGTAGCTCAGGACGATCGTGCCGTTGAAGTCCTGCGGCGCGGCGAGCCGGAGCGCCCCCGGCGCCGGCTCCACGGCGGCCGAGAGCCCGGCGAGCTTCACCGTGTCGTCGACGACCGCCTCGGCGATCACCGACAGGGCCGGGCGGCCGCCGCCGGCCGCCACGTCGAGGCGGACCGGCAGGGCGCCGACGAAGGCCGGCGGCGGCGAACCCGAGAACCCGAGCGTCGTGGGATCGAAAGACAGCCAGGACGGCAGCGGCGCCCCGCTCTCGCGGGCGGCGGTGACGGGGCCGGCCCCCTCGAGGTCGAGGGCGAACAGGCCTTGCGCGGCGAAATAGGCCTCGCCCGCGAGCGTCCGGTTGATCGCCGCCACCTGCGCGTCGAGCGCCTGGCCGGGATCGACCTGGAATTCCAGGGTGAAGCCGCGGTCGCTGGTGGCGACCACCCCGTCCGGAAGGGCGCGCGGGCCCGGGGCGAACACGACCTGCAGGCGCGCGCTCCCCGCGCCGTCCTCCGGCGGGAAGCCGGTGAGGCCGAGCGTGCGGGTCGCGGCGTCGAAGGACAGCCAGTCCGGCAGCGGACGCCCGCCCGCCGTCGCGGCCGAGACCGTTCCGGCCCTCGGGTCGAACAGGGCGATGCGGCTGTCGTAGCCGATGCCCGCCGGCAGGGAAGCCGGATCGAGGTCGAGGCGGTCGGTGAAGACGAGGGGCCCGGTCCCGGCCGGTCCCGGCCGGGTGAAGGTGAGCCGGGCCGCGATCGGGCCGGTCGTCCCCTGCGGCGGCGTGCCGGTGAAGCGCAGGGTCGCGGCATCGAAGGCAAGCCAGCCGGGCAGGGCCGTGCCGTCGGCGAGCGAGGCCGTGACGCCGGTGGCGGCATCGAGGTCGTCGGCCCCGAACCGGTACGAGACCGCGAAGGGCCGGCGGATCTCGTAGCCCTCGAGCACGACCGGGCGGGCGTCGAAGCCCTGGCGGATCATCGTCCCGGTCAGGGCGAGCCGGGTGTCGAACACCCGCCCGTTGGCCGGATCGGTGACCCAGACGTCGACGGCGACCGGCGCGTCGCCGGCCGGGGTGCCGGAGAAGCGCATCGTGGCCGGATCGAAGCGCAGCCAGGACGGCAGCGGCGAGCCGTCGGCGAGCGCCGCGTCGGCCGTGAAGCCGGCCGACAGGAAGCGGTGGTCGACCGCCCCGAGCACCCGGGCGCGGCGGAAGAACAGCACGTCGCCGTCCGGCTCGACGTCGTTGCCGAACGCCTCGGCCGGGATGACGAGGAGCGGTCCGTCCTCGATGCCGGCGACGCGGTCGTTGCGCAGGATCGGGCCCTCGTTGCGGGGCAGGATCGTGATCGACGCGGTGGCGGTGGCGGTGCCGCCGCGTCCGTCCGAGACCGTGTAGGCGAAGCGGGCCGCGCCGTTGTAGTCGGGTTTCGGCCGGAACTCGATCCGGCCGTCCTCGCGCAGGCGGACCTTGCCGCCCTCGGCGAAGCGGGCGACGCTCTCGACCACGAGCGTGTCGCCGTTCTCGTCGGTGTCGTTGGCCAGGAGCACGGCCGGATCGATGACGAGGACCTGGTCCTCGAGCGTGCGCAGGCCGTAATCGTTGGCGGCCCGCGGCGCGTCGTTGAGCGGCCGGACCCAGAGGTCGTAGGTCAGCGTCGCCGCCGCACCGCGCGCATCGACGACGTCGTAGGCGATGCCCGCCCGCCCGAGGGCGAACGGCGTGAAGGTGAGGGCGCCGGCGTCGAGCACCGCCCGGCCGTTGCTGCCGGGCTCGCCGTCGAGGCCGCCATGCAGCCCGACGAAGGTGATCGCGTCGCCCTCGACGTCGTAGGTGTCGGCCAGGAGATCGGCCACGGCAAGGACCGCGTCGCGGCCGAGCCGGATCTCGTGGACCCGGTCGCGGTCGCGCGGCGCGTCGTTGACCGGCGCGACCGCGATCTCGACCCGCGCGGTGGCCGTGGCCCCGTCGGCGTCGCTGAGCGTGTAGACGAAGCCTGCCGGCCCGAAATAGTCGGGCCGCAGCCGCAGCTCCAGGTAGTCGCCGTCGAGCCGGGCGGTGGCGTTGGTGGCCGCGAAGGGGAAGCCGGATTCCTTGTAGCGGTCGATCTCGATCCCGGCCCCGTTGGTCAGCGGATCGACGCGGGCGATGTGCAAGCCCTCGAACTCGCCGTCGACGTCGAGATCGTTGGCGAGCAGCGAGGCGATCCGGATCCGCAGGATCCGGTCCTCGACGGCGGGAACCAGCGGATCGTCGAGGGCGGTCGGCGCGTCGTTCACGGCCGCGAGGTCGACCTCGACCCGGGCGCTCGACTCGCGGCCGAATGCGTCGCGCACCGTGTAGGTGAAGAAGGCGTCGCCGTTGAAGTCCGGCGCGCCGAGGAACGCGATGCGGCCGTCCGGGCGCACGCCCACGCTGCCGTTCACCGCCCTCCCGACGCCCACGAGGGTGAGCGCGCCGGCCTCGCCCGCGGCGTCGTTCTGCGTGAGCAGGGCGGGATCGATGACGAGCGGCTCGTCCTCGCGGGCGAAGCGCACGACGTCGTCGGCGGCGTTGAAGCGGCCGAGGCGCTGCAGCGCGTCGAGGCGTTCGCGCGCCCAGACCGTGCCGTCGGCGAACACGACCTCCTCGAGGCCGGTCTCGCGCCCGAGGAAGTGGCCGCGCGCCCGCACCGCGTCGACGAGGAAGCCGTCCTGGCGCTCGAACTCGAGCAGCAGGTCGTCGCCCTCGCGGATCACCGAGACGTCCCGCGGCGCCACGGCGGCGGCCAGCACGAGGCGGTCGGTGTCGTCCGCAGACCCCTCCTCGACGACGAGGTCCTGCCCGTCGTCGAAGCCGAACAGGTAGGTGTCCGAGCCGGCCGCCCCCGCGAGGGTGTCGTCGCCGCGCCCGCCCTGGAACCGCTCGTCGGCGCCCGAACCGGCGAGCCGGTCGGCGTGGAGCGAGCCGAGCAGCCCCTCGATCGAGACCAGGCGGTCTCCCGCCGCCTCGCCGCCGGTGCCCTGCCCCGCCGCGAGGTCGACGCTCACGCCCTCGTCGGCCCGGCTGTAATCGGCGGTGTCGACGCCGCCGCGCCCGTCGAGGAGGTCGGCGCCGCGGCCGCCGCGGAGGCGGTTGTCGTTGGCGTCGCCCCGGATCGTGTCGTCGTGGTAGGAGCCCTGGACGATCTCGATGCCGGAAAATGCGTCGCCCTCGGCGTCGCCGCCGCCGGCCGCGCCGTTCTCCATGTCGACGAGGACGCCCTCAGCCGAGAGCGTGTAGTCGGCGACGTCGATCCCGTCGCCGCCGTCGAGCCGGTCGGCCCCGCGGCCGCCGATCAGGGTGTCGTCGCCGCGTCCGCCCGTCAGCACGTCGTCGCCGCGCCCGCCCGCGAGGACGTTGCCGCCCGCATCGCCCTCCAGGGTGTCGGCGGCGTCGGTGCCGGTGAGGTTCTCGATGGCGACGAGCACGTCGCCCTCGGCGTCGCCCCCCGAGGCGCGGCCGGTCGCGAGCGACACCGCGATGCCGACCGCCCCGAAGGCGTAGTCGGCGGTGTCGGTCCCCGTCCCGCCGTCGAGCGTGTCGCGGCCGGCGCCGCCGACGAGCCGGTCGTCGCCCGCGCCGCCCGCAAGCCGGTCGTCGCCGCCCCGTCCCTCGAGGAGGTCGTCGCCGCCCTCGCCGTCGAGCCGGTTGTCGCCGGCATCGCCGCCGAGCTGGTCGGCGAAGCCCGAGCCGACCAGGGCCTCGAGGCCCGTGTAGGTGTCGCCCTGCGCGGTGCCGCCCTGGCCGATGCGGGATTCGAGGTCGGCACGGATTCCGACCGCGGAATCCCGGAAGCTCGCCGTGTCGAAGCCGTCGCCGCCGTCGATCCGGTCGGCCCCGAGGCCGCCGGCGATCCAGTCGTCGCCCGCCCCGGCCTCGACCGCATCGTCGCCGTCCCCGGCCTCGATCGCGTCGTCGCCCGCCCCCGTCCGGACGAGGTCGCTGCCGGAGAGCGCCCGGACGATGTCCGCCCCCGCGCTCCCGACCAGAAGATCGGCGCGGCTGGTGCCGCGCAAGGCACCGTCATAGGCCGCATCGACCCGCGCCATGGCGAAGCCGGTATCGGTCGCGCCGTCGGCATCCGCGATGCGGTACTCGACCGCGACCGCGCCGGTGAAGCCCTCGGCGAAGCGCACGACCACGAAGGTCTCGCCGGCCCAGGTCACCGCCTCCGCCTCGCCGCGCGGGATCCGCTCGCCGAGGGCGAGCGCCTCGGCGTCGAAGACGCCCACGACGCCATCGAAGGCCGGGCGGGGCCGGCGCGGGTCGTCGAGGTCGACGTCGATCGTGCCGTCGCCGTCGCGGTCGGCCTGCTCGATGTCGAAGTCGTTGGCGAGGAGGTCCGCGGTGCGCAGGACCAGCGGCACGCCGAGCGGCGTGACGAAGCCCTCGTCGTCCCCGACCGTCGGGTCGTCGTTCGACGGCACGACGACGATGTCGACGTAGGATTCGGCCTCGCCGTCGGCGTCGTCGGTGATCCGGTAGACGATGCCGGAGCTCCGGCTCGCGTCGCGGTCCGGCGTGAACACCAGGTTGCCGGCGCCGTCGGCCTCGATCGTGCCGTTCAGCCTGTTCCCGGCATCGGCCCCGTAGGTCAGGGCATCGAGCGCGGTCGGTGCCCGCCAGCCGACGAAGCGCACCGGGTCGCGGTCGACGTCGTCGTCGTTGGCGAGGAGCTGCGCGATCGGGATGACGACGGGGATGTCCTCGTTGACGTAGATCACGTCGCGCCGCGCCACCGGGGGAGCGTCGCCGACATTCTCGAACCACAGGGTGACGGTGGCGCCGTCGACCGCGCCCTCGCGATCGGAGACGAGATAGGCGAAGGTCGCCTCGCCCCAGTAATCGGCATCCGGCGTGAACACGACGGTGCCGTGGTCGGTGACCCGGATGTCGCCGTGGATCGCGCTGCCGGCGCTCTTGAAGCGGACCGTGAAGCCCTCCGGGTCGATGTCGTTCTTGAGGAGCTCGACGACCGGGATCTCGATCGCCTGGTCCTCGCGGCCGCGCAGGATCGGGAACGCGCGGTCCTCGTAGCTGTCGTCGGCGGCGACCGGCAGGTCGTTGACCGCCTGGTAGACCAGGGTCGCCCGCGCCCACGAGGCCCCGCCGTGCCCGTCCTCGACACGGTAGTCGAAGGCGGCCTCGCCGTTGAAGTCGGTCCAGGGCGTGAACAGGACGGTGCCGTTCTCGAGGAGCCGCGGCGCGCCTCCGCGCACGCCGCGCACCGCGGTCACGGTCATCGCCTCGCCGTCGTGCTCGACGTCGTTGGCGAGCAGCCGGTCGGCCCCGACGACGACCGGGTTGTCCTCGCGGATCGGCGCGCCGGCATCGGTGGTCTCGAACCGGTCGTCGCCCGGATCGGGCGGGTCGTTGACCGGGGTGACGGTGAACCGGACCTGTCCCGTCGCGGTCGCCCCGGCGGCATCGGCGACGACGTACTCGAACGCCGCCTCGCCCCAGTAATAGGCGCGCGGTTCGACGTGGATCAGGCCGTCCTCGCCGATCGACACCGCGACGTCGGCGCCGGAGCGCACCGAGCGGACCGTGAGCGCGTCGCCGTCGATGTCGGCGTCGTTGGCGAGAAGCGTGCGCGGGTCGAGGGAGAAGCGCGTGCCCTCGGCGACCGCCTCCGCCCGGTCGGCCCGGGCGACCGGCGCGTCGTTGACGGCGCCGACCTGGATCGTGACCGCGGCCTCGGCCCGGCCGCCCTCCGGGGTGTTCGCCGCGTAGGTGAAGGCGGCGGTGCCGTTGAAGTCGGGCGAGGGGGTGAAGGTGATGTTGCCGTCGCTCGCCAGCGCCACCGTGCCGTTCACGGCGCCGTAGACCTGGCCGACGACCATGCGGTCACCGTCGAGGTCGTTGGCGAGCAGGCGCTCGACCCGGATCACCAGGGCGGAATCCTCCGCCACAGTGAACCCGGAATCCGGCCGCGCGGTCGCGATCGGCCGCACCCGGAGGTCGACCGAGGCGGTGGCGAAGCCGTTGCGCCCGTCCGAGACCGTGTAGGCGAGCGAGGCCGCGCCGTAGAACCCGTCGAGCGCCCGGTAGCGCAGGTCGCCCCGCTCGTCGATCCGAACGAGGCCGGTGGCGGCGGTCTCGACGGCGACGATGCGCAGGCGGTCGCCGTCGGCATCGAAGTCGTTGCGCAGGAGGTCGGCGGCCTTGAGGACGATCTCGTCCCCGGTCCGCACCGAGTAGAAGCCGTCGTCGAGGGCCACCGGCGCCCGGTTGCCGAGGAGCCGGACCAGGGTATCCTTGGTCCAGACCACGCCGTCGGCGAAGGTGTAGCTCTCGATCCCCTTCTGGTCCGGCGCCAGGGCGCCGAGCACCGTCAGGCTGTCGGCGGGAGCCCCGGTGAAGCGCAGCACCACGGAGTCCGAGCCGCGATAGAGCTGCTCGATCCGCGCCTGCGTCGAGGCGAAGTCGCGGATCTCGATCCGGTCGGTCCCGGAGGTGCCGGTTTCCGCCACGGTGTCGTGGCCCGCGCCGGCGCCGAAGCGATAGAGGTCGCCGCCCTCCAGGCCCGCCAGCAGGTCGTCGCCGGGCCGCGCCGCGAAGGTGTCGGCGCCGTCGAAGCCGGTGACGGTGTCGTCGCCGGACCCGTCGCTGTCGGCGAGCGCCCGCGCCCGCATGGCATCGCGGTCCCACGTCGTGCCGTCGGCGAAGCGCAGGGTCAGGCTGCCCTGCGCGCCGTTGAGCCGATGGAGGGCGTCGCGCAGCACCAGCCGGTCGCCGGCCCCCGCGAAGGTCACGACGAGGTCGTGGCTGTCGGGGCCGGCGCGCAGGGCCGAGACGACGTCCGAGGGGACGTAATCGGCGAGGCTCACGGTGTCGATGCCGGCACCGGCCGCCTCGATGCGGTCGTCGCCGTCGCCGCGCCGGTACAGGTAGGTGTCGTCGCCGCCAGCCCCGCGCAGGAGGTCGTCGCCGCGCCCGCCCGCGAGGGTGTCCGGGCCGTCGGTGCCGACGACGACGTCGTTGCCGGGGGTCGTGCGGCTCGCCAGGATCGCCCGGCGGATGTCGGCGACCGAGAAGTCCGGGCCGCCGGCGAGCGCGACGGTCTCGATGCCGGCACCGCCGAGCGCGAGCGCGTCGACGATGACGATCTGGTCGGTGGTGCCGGCGAAGCGGATCGCGACGTCGGCGCCGTCGGCGGTCAGGCGATGGAAGCTGACCTCGGCGGCGGCGTAGCCGCTGATCTCGAGCCGGTCGGCGCCGGAACCGGAGCGGTCGTGGACGACGTCGCTGCCGTCGCCGCGGGCGAAGCGGTAGACGTCGTCGCCGCGGCCGCCCGACAGGCTGTCGTTGCCCAGGCCCCCGATCATCACGTCGGCGCCGTCGTCGCCGGTGAGCGCGTCGTCGCCGAAGGTCGGCGTCCGGGCCAGCAGGTCGGCCACGGTCCAGACCGTGCCGTCGGCGAAGCGGACGGCCTCGATCCGGCCCCCCGACAGCGCGTTCTCGATCGTGAGGCGCGCGCCCGTCGCCGTCACGACCAGGGCGAGGTCGGCCCCGTCGCGGCTCTGCGTCACGGCGATGTCGGCCGGCGCGAGGCCGGGCGCGAGCACCACCGCGTCGGTGCCGCCCGCATCGAGGATCCGGTCGTGACCGCCATCGGCGGAGAACAGGTAGGTGTCGTCGCCGCTCCCGCCCTCGAGGCGGTCGTGGCCGGGACCGCCGTCGAGGGTGTCGGCGCCGGCAAGACCGATCAGCCGGTCGTCGCCGGCCCCGCCCGACAGGACGTCGTCGGGCGGCCCGCCGCGCAGGACGTCGTCGCGCTCGGTGCCGGCGCGCGACAGCGCGACCAGCGCGCCCTGCGTCCAGACGGTGCCGTCCGCGAAGGTGACCCGCCGGATGCCCATCTCCGGCCCCGCCGGGCCGCCGAGGTCGATGCGGTCGCCGGTCCCGGCGATCTCAAGAACGAGATTCGTGGCGCCGTCGACGGCGCGCACCTCGTCGGGCCGGATGCCGGCCGCGAAGGCGAGGGTGTCGAGGCCGGCGCCGTCGCGGATCAGGTCCTGGCCGTCGCCGCGGGCGAAGACGTAGGTGTCGTCGCCGGTGCCGCCCGCGAGGGTGTCGTTGCCGGTCCCGCCGGTGAGCGTGTCGTCGCCGGTCCCGCCGAGGAGGTCGTCGTTGCCGGCCCCGCCCGCGAGGCTGCCGCCCGGCCGCCCCGCGGCGGCGTAGAGGCGCACGTCGTCGAGCACCGGGCCCGCCGCCGAGCGGTCGCCGGCGCCCCGGAAGCGCAGGATGTTGTCGCCGGCCCCCGCCGTGACGGTGAGCGTCGCCGTACGCATCCCGTTCCCGTCGGCGGTGAGGGAGGCGACGCCCGTGCCGTTCCACGAAACCTCGAGGCCGCGCGTCCCGGCCCCCGCCGGCAGGCCGTAATCGAAGCTCAGGACGAGCCGCTCGCCCGCCTGCCGGCCGGACACGACCTGGCTGACGTCCAGGTGGGCGAAGAACGCCTCCAGGTCGAGGCCGTAGCCGACGCCGCTCGCGTCGGGCCGGTAGCGGAAGGCCTGGCCGCTCGCCTCGGTCCAGCCGGGGATCGCGCGAAGCCGCAGGGAACCGCCGACGCCGTCGAGTACCTCGCCGGCCGCGAAGGCGTTGAAGTCGCCGTTCGTCACGAGGTTGTCCTCGCGCCGCACCGGGAGCGCCAGCCGGTCGTCGCCGCCCGTGCCCTGGAGAGCGCGCGCCAGCACCTCGCTCCAGGTCCAGGCGCTGCCGTCGGCGAAGGCGACCGTCTCGATGGCGCTGCCGCCGTCGAGGGCGTCGAGGATCCGGATGCGCCCGCCCTCGTCGGCGACGCGCAGCTCGATCCCGCGCCCGACCTGGACGACGCCGACCTCGGCGGCGGTGATGCCGGAGAACACGATCCGGTCGGTGCCGCCGCGATCCACGAGGGTGTCGCGCCCGTCGCCGCGGGCGAAACGGTAGATGTCGGTGCCGAGCCCGCCGGCGAGCGTGTCGTCGCCGCGTCCGCCCGAGAACACGTCGGTGTCGGTGGACAGGCTGCCGTCGCCGGTGCCGACGAGGACGTCGTCGCCGGTGCCGCCCGCCATGACGTCGCTGCCGCCGCCGCCGACGATCCGGTCGTCGCCGTCCTCGCCCGCGATCAGGTCGTCGCCGAGGCCGCCCTCGATCAGGTCGCCGTCGGCGCCGCCGGCGAGGCGATCGTTGCCGGAGAAGCCCCGGATCGTATCGGCGCCGCCATTGCCGAAGATGCGGTCGTCGAGGGGCGAGCCGTCGAGGACGTGGGCGCCGTCGTCGTCGCCGAGGCTGACGGTGTTGTCGACCGCCACCGAGACGCCGTCGAAATTCGCCGCCGTCAGGGCCGTCGCCTCGACGCCGAGGAGGCGCACCAGTATCGCGTCCGGCCCGGCCGTGCCGCGGCGCAGCACCAGGGTGTCGCTCCCCGACTGCGCCAGCCGGATCACCCCGGCCTCGAACGGGTTGGGGTTGCCGACCGAAAGCCGGATGACGTCGCCGCCGGGCCCGGCCCGGAAATCGGTGATCACGTCGGCCACCACCGCGGCGTCGCCGCCCACGGGCAGGAGGGCGTAGGTGTCGCGGCCGGCGCCGCCGGTCAGGGTATCGACCGAGGCGTCCGCCGACAGGTCGGCGAAGAGGTCGTCGCCGGCCCCGCCGCCCAGGGTGTCGGCGCCCTCCCCGCCCGAGAGGACGTCGTCGCCGTCGCCGCCGGCGAGCGCGTCGTCGCCGGCCCCGCCCGCCAGCCACCGGCCGGTGAGCGCGACATCGTCGACGAGCCGCGCACGGATCTCGGCGAGCGACAGGGTGACGCCGTCGGCGAGGATGTCGACGGTCTCCAGGCCGCCGGCCGCATCGTCGAGGCCGCCCAGCACGGTGATGCGGTCGGCGCTGTCGGAGAACCGGATGACGAGGTCGCGGCCGCGGGCGCCGAAGCGGATCCGCTCGAGCCCGTAGCCGGCGATCTGCAGGCCGTCGGCGGCGGCGTCGCCCCGGTCGTCGATCGTGTCGGCCCCGTCCCCGGCGCCGAAGACGTAGATGTCCGCGCCGGCGCCGCCGCTCAGGGTATCGTCGCCCCGGCCGCCGACGAGGCGGTCGGCCCCGCCCCCGCCCTGCAGCCGGTCGCGGCCCTCGCCGCCGAGCAGCACGTCGTCGCCCTCAAAGCCGGCGAGCGTGTCGTCGCCGGCCCCGCCCTCGAGCCGGTCCGCGCCCGCGCTGCCGGTGACGGCGTCGTCGCCGTCGCCCCCGAGCAGGGACAGGGTCCTGAGCTCGGCCGCGTTCCAGACGGTCCCGTCGGCGAAGGCGACGCTCTCGATCGCGTTGGCCGCCGAAGCGAGCGCGTCGGTGAGCGTCAGTTCCTCGCCGGTGTCGCGCAGGCGCAGCACGAGGCTCGCGGTCCCGCGGGCGATCACCCGCACGTCGCCCGGCGCGACGCCGGCGCCGATCTCGACCCGGTCGATCCCGCCGGTCTCGATGACGACGTCGTTGCCGGCGCCGCGGCCCCAGAGGTAGACGTCGTCGCCGAGCCCGCCCGCGAGGGTGTCGTGGCCGGTCCCGCCGTCGAGGGTGTCGATGCCGGCCGAGCCGGTCAGGACGTCGTCCCCGGCCTCGCCGAGCAGGGTGTCGCGCCCGCCCGCGGCGAACAGCCGGTCGTTGCCGGCCCCGCCCGCGAGGCGCTCGTCGGGCCCGGTGCCGACGATGACGTCCGCCCCCGCGGTGGCCGTCTGCCAGCGGGCGGCGAGGTCGGCCGCGGTCCAGACCGTGCCGTCGGCGAAGGCGAAGCTCTCGATCGCGGCCCGATCCGCGATGGTGATCCGGTCGTCGCCGTCGCGCACCGCGACGACGAGCGTCGCGCCGTCGCCGGCGAGCCGGAGCGCCACGTCGGCCGGGGCGATCCCGGCCGCGAAGACGAGGCGGTCGGTGCCCGAGGCGTCGGCGATCGCGTCGTGCCCGTCGCCGGGCGCGAACAGGTAGACGTCGTTGCCGGCGCCGCCCGTCAGACGGTCCGAGCCGCGCCCGCCCGCCCGCCAGGGTGTCGTTCCCGGCCCCGCCGTCGAGGACGTCGCTGCCGTCGCGGCCGTCGAGGCGGTCGTCGCCGGTCCCCCCCGAGACGGTGTCGTCGCCGTCGCCGCCGCGGATCGTGTCGTCGCCCTCGAAGCCCGACAGGACGTCGTTCCCGACGCCCGCGCCCGCCACCGCCTCGGCCCGGTTGAGCCGGACGTTGTCGAGGGAGGCGCCGCGCCCGTCGGCGTAGCCGGTGCCGCGGAAGCCGAGGCGGTTGGTCCCGGTCCGCGCGGTGACCAGCACCGCCCCCGGATGCATCCGGGTCGCAGGCTCGGCGAAGCTCGCCACGACGGCGCCGTTCCACAGCACCTCGAACGCGCCGCTCTCGGCCGAGGTGCGGTTGGCGTGATCGAAGCGGACGAGGAGCGTCTCGCCCTCGGCGAGGCCGGTCACGTCCTGGGCGAGGTGGAGGTTGCTGCCGGCGGCGCCGTCGCCGTCGAGGTCGAGCCAGTAGCCGGACTCGGTCGCCGCGATGTCCGCCCGGCCGTACGCGACCCGCTCGAACCCGCGGGCGGCGGCGCCCTGCGCGTTGTCGATCCGCGTCCAGCCGGGCAGGGTCGCGGCCGAATCGCCGTACCATTGCGCGGCGGCGTCCGTCGCGCCCTGCTCGAAGCCGCCGTTGACGAGGAGGCTGTCGCCGACCGCCCGCCACCGCACGGTGCCGCCGCCCTCGATCTCGTCGGGGCCGGCGGTGCCGACCAGCGTGTCGCTGCCGGCGGTGCCGACCACGCGCGAGCCGCCGGTCGAGCCGGTGATCGTCGGCGCCTCGACGTAGGCGAGCCGCGCCTCGAGGTCGGCGGCGCTCCAGACGGTGCCGTTGCCGAAGCGGATCTCCGCGATCACCGCCTCGCGGCCCCAGCGCGAGACCCAGATCCGGTCCTCGGTGCCGGCGAGCGACAGCGAGAAGGCGCCCCAGAGGTCCGAGGTCCGGGCGAGGACCTCGACCTGGCCTGGATCGATCGAGGCGTCGAACACGATGACGTTGCGCTCGCCCGCGGCGGCGTCGTAGATCCAGTCCTCGCCGAAGCCCGCCGAGAACCGGTAGGTGTCGCTGCCGGCCCCGCCTTCGAGCCGGTCGGCGCCGGCCCCGCCGGTCAGGACGTCGTCGCCCGCCCGGCCGTACAGGGTGTCGTTGCCGCCGAGGCCCTCGATCACGTTGGCGTCGGCGGTGCCGGAGATCGCGTCGTCGGTCGCCCCGCCGATCATCGGGACCCCGCCGCCGTCGCCCTGGATCGTCGAGCGTTCGACCGCGACCCAGCGCGCCCTCACATCCGCGGCGGTCAGCACCGTGCCGTCGGAGAACCGGACATCGTAATCGGCGGCGCCGAAGCCGCCCCGCAGGGTGACCCGGTCCTCGCTGCCGGCGACCCGCAGCACGAGGTCGAACCAGGCGCCGTAGGCCTGCGCCGGCCGCTCGACGACCAGGTCGGCCGGGGTGATCGGCGCCTCGAAGACGAGGTGGTTGACGATGCCGGTCCCGCCCTGCGAGTCGAAGACGACGTCCTGGCCGAAGCCGGCGGCGAACCGGTAGGTGTCGGCGCCGTCGCCTCCGTTCAGCTCGTCGTCGCCGCTTCCGCCCTCCAGGGTGTCCTCGCCGCCCGCTCCGCCGAGGATGTCGTCGCCTCCCAGCCCGACGAGGCGCGAGGCGGCACCCGGGATGGCGTAGAGGGCGTCCCGGCCCTCGGTGCCGACGGTCTCGCCTCCCTGGTCGCCGTGCCGCGCGACGCCCTGCCAGGCCGCGAGCCGGGCCAGCATGTCGGCATAGGTCCAGACGGTGCCGTCGGCGAAGCGGATCGTGTCGGCATTGTCGAGGTTGGTGAGTTCGAGGGTGTCGGTGCGGCCCGCGATCGTCACCACCATGCCGGCAGCAGGGTCGACGCCCCGCGCCGCCAGCATCACGTCGGCGGCCGCGATCGTCGCGTCGAACGCGACGACGTCGGCCTCCCGCGGGCCCCAGCCGTAGTAGTTCGAGACCTCCACCCGGTCCCGGCCGAAACCGGCGGAGAAGCGGTAGGTGTCGGCGCCGTCGCCGCCCTCCAGGCTGTCGTCGCCGGTACCGCCGACGAGCGTGTCGTCGCCCGCGCCGCCCAGAAGCGTGTCGTTGCCGGCCTCGCCGAGGAGGAGCTCGGAGCCGGTGCCGCCGTCGATCCGGTCGTCGGACCCGGCCCCCGACAGCGTCGCGGCGGTCGCGCCGCCGGTGAGCGCGACGCCGGGCGCGGGGGTGGCCGCCGCCATGAGCGCGTCGCGGGTCCAGACCGTCCCGTCGGCGAAGCGGACCTCGTCGACCCCGTAGGCCTGGCTGAAGGCGCCGTTGCGCAGGGTGATGGCGTCGTCGGAGACCCGCGAGCGCAGGATCAGGTTCCAGCCGTCCTGCGAGACGTGGACGGCGATGTCCGACGGGGCGACCGTGGCGTCGAAGACGACCGCGTTGACGCTCCCCTCCTCGTGCTCGTCCCAGATCACGTCGGCGCCGAAGCCGGCCGAGACGAGATAGGTGTCGCCGCCGGTGCCGCCGGCGAGGTCGTCCGCGCCGTCGCCGCCCTCGAGGAGATCGGCGCCGTCGCCGCCGGTGAGCTGGTCGGCCCCCGCTCCGCCCCGCAGCGTGTCGTCGCCGGCCCAGCCGGTCAGGGTGTCGGCCTCCGCGGTGCCGACGAGGAGGTCGTCGGCAGGCACGCCCCGGCGCGCCACCCCGCCGGTCGGGACCGCCGCGGCGGCCAGGTCGGCGAGCGTCAGGACCGTGCCGTCGGCGAACCGGATCCCCGCGATGGTGTCCCCGCCCCGCAGCGCGTCGGGCAGTTCGATCACGTCCGCCGTGCCGCGAAGGATCACCAGCAGCGTGTCGGAGAGGCTGTCGGGGTCCCACGGCCGGGGCGGCCGCTGCACCACGATGTCGGACGCACGCACGCCCGCCTCGAACACGATCCAGTCGAGGCCGGCCTCGCCGGGAGTGACGGTGTCGTGCCCGAAGCCGGCGGCGAAGCGGTAGATGTCCGCGCCCGCGCCGCCGGCGAGGGAATCGTTGCCGCTGCCGCCGCTCAGCACGTCGTCGCCGTCGCCGCCCTCGAGGGTGTCGTTGCCGGCGCCGCCCTCGAGGGTGTCGTCGGCCCCGCCGCCGTCGAGCCCGTCGTCCCGCGCCGTGCCCACGAGCCGGTCGGCGGTCGGGAAGTCGGCGGCGGTGAGGACCCGCTCGTTGCTCCCGTAGCCGACCAACCGCTCGATCATCTGCGGGCGCGTCAGCACGGTCCCGTCGGCGAAGCGGATCTCGGCGATCGCGTCGAAGTCGCGGATCTCGATGCGGTCCTCGGTCCCGGCGAAGCGCAGGCGTGCCGGGCCGTAATCGGCCGGCCCGCCCCAGTTCCAGGACGTCGATGCGATGACGAGGTCGTCGGGCGAGAACGAGGCGTCGAGCTCGATGACGGTGTCGGCCCCCGACGAGGCCCATTCCTCGATCGTGTCCTGCCCGAAGCCGGCTGAGAACCGGTAGATGTCGGCGCCCGTCCCACCCGTCAGGAGATCGTTGCCGGCGCCGCCGATCAGCACGTCGGCGAAGCGGCTGCCGGTGAGGGTGTCGGATCCGCCGCGTCCGTCGAGGGTGAGGCCGGCCGAGAAGCCCGAGGCGTCGAGCCGGTCGGCGCCGGCGCCGCCCGCCATGCCGCCGCTCCCGGCGAGCCCGCGGACGAACAGGCCGCCGGTCTCGGCGGCGGCGATTCGCGCCTGGATGTCGGCGAGGGTCTTCGCCGAGCCGTCGGCGAAGCGCAGCGCCTCGACGCGGTAATTGACGTTGCCGAGGCCCTCGACGATGCGAAGCCGGTCCTCGGTCCCGGCGACGCGGATCACGAGGTCGTTGCCGGCGGCCGTGAACGCGAGGTCGTCCCAGCCGATGCCGGCGCCGAACGCGATCGCGTCGGTGCCGCCGGTATAGAAGTCGTAGTCGTCGCGCGCATCGGTGACCGTGTCGTCGCCGTCGCCGCGGGAAAACACGTAGACGTCGTCGCCGCCGCCGCCGCGCAGGACGTCGTTGCCCCGCCCGCCGGTCAGGGTGTCGTCGCCGAAATAGCCCGACAGCGTGTCGTCGCCGGCCCCGCCCCGCAAGCCGCCCGCGCGGGCATCGTCGACGAGGACGTCGTCGCCCGCGCCCCCGGTCGACAGGACATCGAGGATCGCCTCGTAGGAGGCCGTCGTGCCGTCGGCGAAGCGCAGCGCCTCGACGCGGTAATTCTCGCGCCGGAAGCCGTTGACGATCCGGATCCGGTCGTCGCCCCCCGCGATGACGAGGTCGTTGCCGGCGGCCGTGAACGCGAGGTCGTCCCAGCCGATGCCGGCGCCGAACGCGATCGCGTCGGTGCCGCCGGTATAGAAGTCGTAGTCGTCGCGCGCGTCGGTGACCGTGTCGTCGCCGTCGCCGCGGGAAAACACGTAGACGTCGTCGCCGCCGCCGCCGCGCAGGACGTCGTTGCCCCGCCCGCCGGTCAGGGTGTCGTCGCCGAAATAGCCCGACAGCGTGTCGTCGCCGGCCCCGCCGGCGAGGAGCCCGTTGCCCGAATCGTCGACGAGGCCGTCGTCGCCGGCTCCGCCGGTCGACAGCATCCGCATCAGCGCGTCGTAGGTCGTCACCGAGCCGTCGGCGAAGCGCAGGGACTCGATGCGGTAGTTCTCGCGCCGGAAGCCGTTGACGATCCGGATCCGGTCGTCGCCCCCCGCGACCGCAATGACGAGGTCGTTGCCCGAGACCGAGAGGCGCAGGTCGGAGAGCGCGATGCCGGCGCCGAACGCGATCGCGTCGGTGCCGCCGGTATAGAAGTCGTAATCGTCGCGCCGGTCGGTGATCGTGTCGTCGCCGTCGCCGCGCTCGAACACGTAGACGTCGTCGCCGCCGCCGCCGCGCAGGACGTCGTTGCCGGACCCGGCGACGATGCGGTCGGCGCCGGCATGGCCGAGGAGCGTGTCATTGCCGAAGCCGCCCTGGAGCGTGTCGGCGGCCTCGGTCCCGTCGACGACGCGGTCGGTGGCGAGGGTGAACCTGGCCCCGGCGAAGTTGACGGCCGTCAGGTCGCCCGCCGCCACGTTGGCGAGGCGCAGGAGCAGGCGCGCGTCGGCGAAGCGCCGCACGCCGTCCTCGACGAAGTAGACGAGCGTGTCGGCGCCGCTCGCGCGCACGACGATCCGTCCGGCCAGGCCCGTGGCGACGGCGACGTTGAGGGCGTCGCCGGCATCGCCGGCGCGGAAATTGGTGACGGTGTCGACGCCCTCGCCCCAGCGCGCGACGGGCACGAACACGTCGTAGGTGTTGCGCGCCGCCGCGCCCGCGAGCTCGCGGGAGAACAGGCCGGAGCCGATCTGCGCGATCGTGCCGACCGTCGCCGGATCGGCGCCGGCATCCTCGACGATCGCGACCGAGACGATCTCGACGCGCTGGTCGTTGGTCGCGCCCCCGGTCGCACCGCCGAAGCCGTACCAGACCGTGCTCTGGCCCTTGAACAGCGCGGCGACGGGATCGTAGGTCCTGCTGCCGGCCGGCACCCCGTCGACCATGTAGGCGAAGGTCTTCGTCGTCGCGTTCCAGGTGATGACGACGTCGTGCCAAGCGCCGTTCTCGAGCTGGTCGTAGTCGCGGCGCGGCTCGCGGCTGGCGTTGCCGTCCTCGCCGTCGACGACGAAGCGGCTGAAATCGGTCGACTGGCCGTAGGTGTCGAACAGGATGCCGAACGAGCCGGGGATCAGGGCGCCCATATTGGCGATCGCCGGGGTGATCGCGGCCGGACCCGAGTTCTGAACCGCGAAGGAGACCCCGTCGCCGCCGCCCTCGGCGCCGCCGAAATACAGCCGCGCCGTCCAGACGATGCTGTTTTCCAGGTCGACATTGCCCCAGACCGCCCCGGTCTGCCATCCCCGGTCGGGGGTGAGCTGGTAGGCGCCGCCGCCGAGGGAGGAGGCCGATCCCACCGTGGCGAGGCCGCCGACCGGCAGCCGCCGGATCGGCGTGCGCGCGAGGCCGATCGTCGAGGCCGCGAGGGCGGTCCCGCCGCCCGGCCCGGCCGCGGCGCCGGCGAAGGCGGGATCGCCGAACGGGTCCGCGCTCCCCCCCGGCGCGAGGGCGCGCCCGGCGGCCGCGGGCGACAGGGCGCGTCCGGCCAGCATCGCGGCCGACCACTGGGTCCCGTCGCTGAAGCGCACGCGGTCGATCGGGGCCGCGCTCGCCGTCGCCTGCCCGCGCAGGGTCAGGCTGTCGTCGCCGCCGACGAGCCGCAGGACGAGGTCGTCGCCGCTCTGCACCACCACGACGTCGGCGGGCGCGATGCCGGGGCCGAGCCGCAGGGTGTCGGTCGATCCCGCCCAGTCGACCCCTTCGACGATCGTGTCGCGGCCGTAGCCGCGGCCGAAGACGTAGGTCGTGCTCCCGCGCCCGCCGGCCAGGAGGTCGTCGCCGGCCCCGCCGTCGAGGGTGACGGCGACGTCCGACTGCGCACCGAGATCGACCGTGTCGGCCCCCGCCCCGGTCGAGGCCGCCGCCCGCGCCAGGATCTCGGCGAAGTCCCACACCGTCCCGTCGGCGAAGGCGAAGAGCTCGACGCCGCGATCGCCCGCGCCGCCGGCCCGGAACATGTCCCGCACCGTCAGGCGGTCGTCGCTGCCGGACAGGCCGATGACGAGGTCCTGCGGCCCGACCGAGAGGAACCGCACGTCGCCGGGCTGGATGCCGGCCGCGAAGCGCACCCGGTCGAGGCCGGCGCCGTCCACGGTCTCGATGTCCGCGATCGTGTCCTGGCCGTCGCCGCGGCCGAAGACGTAGGTGTCGGCGCCGTCGCCGCCCTCGAGCCGGTCGTCGCCGCGCCCGCCGACGAGGATGTCGGCCCCGCGCCCCCCCTCGAGCCGGTCGTTGCCGGCGCCGCCGTGGATCTCGGAGCCGATCCCGGGCGCGGCGAGGTCGGCCGGCACCGTGATGCGGTCGTCGCGGTCGCTCGGCGCGACCGAGGCCGAGAGCGCCCGGTAGCCGATCCGCCGCCCGTCCGCGAAGGCGATCGCGGCGACGACCGGGTCAGGGTCGCCCTCGGGGTCGACCAGGGTGACGCGGTCGTCGCTGCCGCGCAGCGACAGCACGAGGTTGCCGTCGCGGTCGCGGGTCGCGACGACGTCCTCGAGCGCGATGCCGGGACCGAACAGCAGGGTGCCCCGGCCGTCGGCGCTGCCGCCGCTCTCGATCCGGTCCTGGCCGTCGCCGCGGGCGAAGCGGTACACGTCGTCGCCGCCGCCGCCGCGGATCACGTCGTCGCCGGGCCCGGCCGCGAAGGTCTCGCCGCCCGCGGCCCCGCTCAGGCGGTCGTCCTGCGGGGTGCCGCTCGCCGTGACCATCTCGCGCAGCCGCTCCAGCGTCAGCACGGTGCCGTCGCCGAACCGGACGGTGTCGATCCCGCTCCAGCCGGAATCGTAGCGCAGCACGATCTCGTCGGTCGTGCCGACGAAGGAGAGCACCAGCTCGGTGCGGGACGGATCGACCTGCCGGACGCGCATCTCGTCGGGCCGGTAGCCCGTGATCGCGAGCGCGTCGCGGCCGGCGGAATCGTCGATGACGTCGCGTCCGTCGCCGCGGGCGAAGGCGTAGGTATCGTCGCCGCCGCCGCCGCTCAGGGAGTCGTCGCCGGTGCCGCCCGCCAGGGTGTCGGCGCGGCCGCTGCCGACGACGACGTCGTGGCCGGTGCCGGCCTGGCCGGCGATCGCCGCCCGCACCAGGGCGGCCTCGTCCCAGACCACGCCGTCGGCGAAGGCGAGCGCGGGCAGGCGGCCGGAGCCGAGCCCCGCCCGGACGACGAGCTGGGCCCCGGAGGCGAACGCGACCACGAGATCGGTCGAGCCGATGGCGGCCCGGCGCACCGAGGCCTCGGCGGAGGCGTAGGCCTCCAGCACCACCGTGGCGCTGGTCACGCCGTCGGGCATCTCGACGCTGTCGATCCCCTCGCCGGCGCCGACGACGACCCGCGCGCCCTCGGCCAGGATCAGCCGGTCGTGCCCGGCGCCGGGCCGGAACGTGCTGCCGGCCGGGAGATCGCGCAGGTCGACGAGGTCCTGGCCGCCGTTCGGCGATCGCTCGCGGATCAGGCCGCGCACCGCCTCGATCGACAGGGCGGAGCCGTCGGCGAAGACGAAGCTCTCGACCGGCCGGGCGCGCAGGCCCGAGAGCACGACGAGCCGGTCGGCCGCGTCGCCGTCGCCGTCGCCGTCGCCGAGGGCGACCACGAGATCCTCGCCGACCGCGCGGAAGCGCACGACCTCGCGGGTGATGCCGGGCCCGAACACCACCCGGTCGACGCCGCCGGTATCCAGGATGCTGTCGCGGCCGTCGCCGAGGCCGAAGCGGTAGGTGTCGTCGCCCCGCCCGCCCTCGAGGGCGTCCGATCCGGCCCCGCCCGACAGGGTGTCGTCGCGGGTATCGAAGCCGATCAGGTGATCGTCGCCGGCCGTGCCGGTGAGCATCCGGTCGACGATCGCCTCGATCGACAGCACGCGCCCGTCGGCGAACTCGAACCGCTCGACCCGGCGCGTCGACAGGCCGTCCACGATGGTGAGGACGTCGAGGCCGCTGCCGAGGTCGAGAACGAGGTCGTCGCCGCTGCGGGTGACCCGCAGGTCCTCCTGGCGCACCGAGGCGCCGAACACCACCCGGTCGACGATGCCGGCGCGGTCGGGCCGCTCGAGGATGCGGTCGAAGCCGTAGCCGGCCGAGAAGGCGTAGGTGTCGGCCCGGTCGCCGCCGACCAGGGTGTCGTCGCCCTGGCGGCCGTCGAGCACGGTCTCCTGGTCGGCCAAGCCCTCGATCAGGTTGTCGCCGCGGTTGCCGCCGGCGATCTGCAAGAGGTCCTCGACGTCGGAGATCCGCAGCGTCGTGCCGTCGAAGAACCGGAACAGCTCGACGCCGTCCTCCGCGTCGCGGAACTGCGCACGGATGCGCAGGGTGTCGGGACGGCCCTTGAGCGAGGTCAGCAGGTCCTGGCCGTCCTTGGTGAAGACGACCGCGTCGCGGGTGATGCCGCCGCCGAACTGCACCACGTCGTCGACCGGCACGCGCACGCCGCGCCGGTCGGTCCAGCCGGCCCGCGCCCGGCGGTCGACGATCACGTCCTCGCCGTAGCCGGCGTCGAACAGGTAGGTGTCGCCGCCGTCGCCGCCGGCGAGGGTGTCGTTGCCGGCGCGCCCGTCGAGGGTCTCGGCGAAGTCCGAGCCGGCGATCGCGTCGGCGCCGGCGGTGCCGACGAGGTCGATGTCCTCCGGGTTGACGTCGGTGAACGACACGGTGCGGTCGGAGAAGACCAGCGCCTCGACCGCGAAGGCCTGCTGCCCGTCGCGGACGTACTGGTTCTCGAGGACGAAGCGCTGGCCGGTCGCCCGCACGGTGACGACGAGGTCGAGGGCGGTGCGCGAGAACGTGACGTCGCCGGAGGCCAGGCCCTCGAACACGACCCGGTCGTCGCCCGCGGAATCGAGGATCGTGTCGTTCCCCTCCCCGGCCGCGACCCGGTAGGCGTCGTTGCCGGCAAAGCCGATCAGCCGGTCGTCGCCGGCGCCGCCGTCGAGCGCGTCCGAGAGCGCGTCGTAGCCGTAGATCGTGTCGTCGCCGGGCGTGCGCGCCACGTCGATGAAGTGCTGGGCGAGCTTGAGTCCGCTCCAGGCGGTGCCGTCGCCGAAGACGATGTCCTCGATGAGGTTGAGGAAGCCGAAGATCGGGACCGTATCGAGGAAGTCCTGCAGCACCACCTCGTCGGTCGTGCCCTTGACGCGCAGGCGCAAGGTGTCGCTCGGTCCGTCGCGCAGGAAGTCGAGGTCGGTCCAGCGGATCTCGTCGACGAAGGTGAGCCGGTCGTGGGCGGGCGGGTCGAACAGGCCGTTCAGCCCGTTGTCGAGGATCACGTCGCGGCCGTAGCCGCGGCCGAACACGTAGGTGTCGTCGCCCTGGCGACCGGACAGGAAGTCGTCGCCGGCGCCGCCGTCGAGGGTGTTCGAGTTCAGCATGCCGAAGATCGCGTCGTCGCCCGCGGTCTTGGCGGTCTTCAAGACCTTCTCGGCGATCTGCCCGAAATCGAGGCTGGTGCCGTCGTCGAACAGGAAGCGTTCGATCAGATTGGGGGCGACGTAATCGAGCCCGTCGCTGCTCTCGAGCACCTGGGCGAAGATGCCGACGCCGGTGCGCATGCCGCCGAACTGGCCGATGATCTCCAGCGTGTCGCCGGTCTCGCGCCCCTCGGCGTCGAGGATCACGATCCTGAGGTTCTGGCTCTCGCCGTCGCGGATCAGCCGGAGGTTGTCCGCGGTGATGCCGCCCTTGAAGGTCAGGACGTCGATGCCGGCCTTGACGATGCCGAACGAGAACGCGCCCTGGTCGTCGATGACGTCCTGGCCGTCGCCGCGCTCGAAGACGTAGATGTCGCCGCCCGCGCCGCCCGACAGGTAGTCGTTGCCGCGCCCGCCCCACAGCACGTCGGCCGAGCCCGAGCCGATCAGCGCGTCGTTGTAGAGGCCCGCCGCGCGGGCCTTGTCGACCACCTCCATCGACATCCGGAAGCGGTCCCAGACAACCCCGTCGGCGAACACGATCGAGGCGACGCCGGACTCCCCGCGGCCGCCGCCGGGCAGCACGCCGTTCAACTCGCCGAGGAATTGATTGGTCAAACGCAACGATAAGTTGTGTTTTTGGGCGCGCAAGACCAGGTCCTGCCCGTCGCGCACCGCTGCGATCTCGCCCGACAGGACGTCGGTGAAGCGCAGCTGGTCGGCCTCGCCGTGGTCGGTGTCGTCGATGACGTCGTTGCCGGATTCCCGCCCGACGAAATAGACGTCCGCCCCGCGGCCGCCGCGCAGGGTCTGGTCGCCCTTCGTCAGGTAGAAATAGTCGATGCCGCCGGTGCCGGCGACCTCGGTCGCCTCGGCCGCGTGGGTGACGAGGCGCTCCTCGCTGATGCCGAGCGCGTGGGCGACGCCGCTTATGTCGAGGTCGACCCCGATCGTCTCGAAGGCCGGCAGCAGCATCTGCAGCACGAAGGGCTGGTCGACGGCGAGCGTGCTGCCGACGAGGTTGCCCTCGCCCGAGGGCCGGTAATCCGGATAGACCTGCGACAGCACGCCGTGCCAGTCGGTCAGGTAGTCGAGGACCGCGTCGTCGCGGTTGCTCGCCGGGGCGCGGCGGAAGATCGCCTCGAACAGCGGCGCGAGCTCGCGGTTCGTGGTCGGCCGGTAGCTGTCGGTGGCGACGTCGTAGGCGATGCCGGCGAACACGTCCTTGAGGCCGCCCTGCATCGCGAGGCGCATGGCGTAGCGGCGCGAGGTCGCGACGTACTGCTCCATCACCGGCTGCAGGAGCGCGATCATCGCGTCGATGCCCGAGACGTAAGCCGCCGGGTCCGCCGACAGGTTGGCCCGCCCCGTCGGGCCGACCGCGTAGGCGAGGTGACCGGTGGCGGCATCGAGCCGCGCCGTCAGCATCTCGGGCCGGAAGTCGATCCCCGCCAGCGAGGTCGCGAAGTGGAACTGCGCCGGCGTCAGCATCTCGACCCGGTAGGTCGAGGAATCCGTCGAGCCGACCTCGTCGAGGTGGTCGAAGTCGATCGCGTAGTTGCGTAAGGAGAACTCGCGGCTGTCGCCGGTCTTCCACTCGAGCTGCAGCGCCCGGTCGAGGTTGCGCGCCCAGACGTGGAAGCTCCCGTCGCGGTCGGTCACCTGCACGGTGTAGTCGACCGCGATCCCGTCGGTGAACCGCACCCCGATCCGGTCGACCGGCAGGGCCGCGAGCGGGTTGAAGCCCAAGGCCTCGCGCCGCCACTCCGTGCCCGCCGGATGGCCGAGCGCCAGGATCGCCTCGGCGCTGGCGTAGCGGGTGCCGGGGTCGGAGGCGAGGCTCCAGGAGCCGTCGGACCGGCGCACGCCGTGATCGAGGATCACCGCGCGCCCGTCGACCACCCGCATCAGGTAGGGCGCCGCCTCGCGGTGGCCGAGCGCCGCGGCGCGCTCCGAGGGCGACCAGGTCTGCTCCAGGCGCCAGCCGGCGCCTTGCGCCAGCACGTCCTCCAGGGTGGCGCGGGCGATCGCCGCGCCGGCGGCGTCGCGCAGGGGCGTGCCGGACGCGAGCGTCCAGTACCCGCCCGCCGCATCCTCGACGTAGACGCCGCGGTCGAGCAGCACCGGCGCACCGGCGGCATCAACGCCGGTGAGCACCGGGGTGAGCTCGCGGGTCTGTTCCTGGCTCGCCCCCCAGGCGCCGAGCAGGTCGCCGACCTTTGCGACGAGGTCGCGCATCCGCGGCACCGTCATCGCGGCGGCGGTGGCGGCGGCGCGCTGTCCGAGCGCGATGTCGTTGGCGGTGGCGACCGCGAGGTCGGTGACGCGGCCGAAGCCCTTGAGATCGAGGCGGGCGCTGCCCTGCCAGGCGGCGCGGCCGGCCTCGCCGGCATAGCGGGTGTCGGTGTCGTTGGCCGGCAGCACCGCGTCGAAGATGCGGCGGGTGCGGCCATCCGTGAAGGTGACCTGGCCTGCGGCGGTCAGGCGGGTGCCCTGCGGGGTGGCGACGTCGAGACCTTGCGTCGCCAGGCCGATCTCGGTGATGCCGAGGGCCTCCAGCGAGAGGAGTTCGCCGGCATCGGTCTCGCCGTCGCCGTCGCGGTCGCGCCAGACCTGGAGGGTGGACCAGAGCAGGTCGGCCCTGGTGATGCGGCCGTCGCCGTCGGAATCGAGCGCCGAGAGGTCGGCGAAGCCCGAGCGCCCGACGCCGCCGAACATCTCGGCGATGTCGTCGATGCGACCGTTGTTGTTGCGGTCGCGGACCAGGAAGCCGTCATCGGCGCCGATCCATCCGGTGCGCTCGGCGAAGAGGTCCTGGTCGAGGTCGAAATAGACGCCGGAGGTGGCGAGTTCGGTGGTCTCGATGCCGTCGCCGTCGAGGTCGATGACGAGGGGATCGATCTCGGAGGACCAGGCGGTTCCCTTGGCGGAGCGGGCAACCGCGGCCGAGAGGGTGAGGGCCTGCTCGACGAGGGCGAGGCCGCCATACTTGGCGGCGAGACCATAGCCGATGGCACCGCCGAGGAGGGGCGCCATGAGGGCGAGGAGGTCGCCGATCGGGTTGGCGGCCTTGAACACCATGTTGAAGGTGCCCTGGCGGTCGAGCCCGTTCTGGAGACCGCCGAGGTAGCTTCCGACGAGGTCGAAGTTCTCAACCTTCATCCATCCCTTGAGGATGCCCTGCTTGTCGAGCTCCTGCTGCGCCTTGTAGGCCTCGCTCGGCGATCCGCCGAACACGGCATTGAAGACCTGATCGAAGGAATTGGTGATATACATGTCGAGACCGCCCCTGGCGTTGGGGCGGAACATGTATGTCATCCAGGGAAGGAGATGATCGAAGTAGATCGAGCGGGCGGGATCGTACTTCCCGTTCTCGTCGAGGGAGGCGTAGAGGTTAGCAAGCCCCATGGCGCCGCCGAGGCTGCCGTTCAAGGCGAGCCCGAGGACGCCGCCTTCGGCGTTGCCGCCGGTGAGGGTGAGGCCGTAGAACTTGAGGAAGTCGTGGTGCTGGGCGTCCTTGACGACAGTATTGGGCGAGTACCAGATGTCGTCGCTGTTGGCGGCATTGTCCTCGATGGTTTTGCCGGTGGCCGGATCGAGGCGATCGATGGTGTCGCCATATATCTCGCCGCCGTATGAACGGTTGTAGATCCAGTCCCTGCCGATTCCACCTGCCGTTGTTGCGCGCTTACCGCCAATTGTGACAACCAAATCTTTACCGGACCCACCATCAATGACCATCGACAGGTCTTTTGGCGCGACCGGACTTTCTTTATTTGCGGGGTCAACGGGAGATCCCGCATTGACAAATTTGGGATCCCAACCAATTAATATATCATTACCGCCAGATCCATTTAGATGCGACCACTTTGTAGCGAGCAACCAATCGTCACCACTGCCTCCGGTACCAGTCTCGAAGTCGAATCCAAAGCTTGCCGCTATCTTTTTAACGTAGTCATCCGAAGTTTCACCGTCATCAAACGGATTCAATTCAGAGAGCTGATCGTAAATAGGGTTTATATATGAGTCGAAAATCTTGTTATTGAGATCGTATAGATAGCCTCCAAGCTCAGCGCCAGCGTATGATGCTCCTACGCCTCCAGCAACAGCCCCGATTATCGGCCCCCACAGACCCCCATATCCCTTGAGGATGGCTGTCGCGAAAAACGCCCCAAGCGCGCCGCCTGTAAGTCCACCAGCAGTTTCGAAGATGTACGACGCCCATAGCCGATTAGCACTCTGAACATCGTTCTTCGATCGAAGCTCTGCCGCTTGCGCAACGGTTACCCCAAAGCTAAGCACATCACCAACAATACCAACCTGACGAAGTATCTCGACAATCGCAACTATAGCTGTTACCTTGAATCCCGCCTTGGCCGCGCTGGAAAAACCTCCACTCTTTATAGTATCTGAGCCATAATATGCCCTTATATCAACTTCGTCGAAGCTAAATTGATGATCCCGAGTAATATTCGACAACCTCGAAGTTTTTTTCATTTTATCTGACAATGCGACCGCTTGCTCGACGGAAACTCGCTTGTCTAAAATTACTTCTCCGATAAATCCGGGCGTCGATTGATGAACTCGAAAATTACCCACTCCGCGATAAGCATGCAAATCTTTGTCTTCTGTTATAATTTCATATAGTACCCCATTCGCGCGATTCTTTTCTAAGAATTTTTTTATAGAAATGTCACCTTCTTGCTTTGATTTATTTGTTGGATTGTATTTTTTCTTATCGGCTTCGGTGATTGGATCGTCAATCTGAATAATGCTTCCCAAATTATTATTATACCATTGTTGGAATTTTGGCCCAAAGTCTAAACTGCGCATTATCTCGTCATAAATATCCTGAGTAATAAGAACTTTCCGCCCTCCGGCGGTTAGAGCGTCTAACCCACCCATGCTTGCGAGTGTGTAAGCAGCGCCAGTGTCTAAAAGATTTACAACACTCACAGGGACACCCCTATCGCAAAGCGAAAGTGTTTATATTATCATTAGCATCAGGTATCATCAACAACCATGTTGCTCATCTCTAGAAATGAGGCTTTTATATCATTCGCCTCCATTTTACCTCCTTGCTGTGCCATGTTTTTTAGAACTAAATAACATGTAGAGTACGGAGCTCGCACTTCTTTTATATTATTTTTTATTCTGAACCAGCGTACAAATTCACTCATCAAAACACTTGCCTCGTAATTTTCATCGAAATCTCCTTCTGAATACTCTTTTGGTGTTAAAGATCCACTTTTCAATTTATTATTTAGTGCCTCAAATTTTCCCCAAATTTCTTCGTCCGATCTCGCTAGTCTACAGCATTCTATTAAATTTGTCAGCCTTGCGCGCGGGAGCGATGCTGGACTCTCGATAGTATTTTGACTATCGCTTACCCTTGAATGACTCTCATACCAAGAAGACAACTCTTCTTTCCATGAGTTTCGATTTGTCATGTCTCAAGCCTCTACGCAGCCTGCTTCAAATTATGCCATTTTCTTAAATTTTTCAATTCTCGATATTTTGAGGAAGACGACCCCGCATCCGCTCCAACACCGCCGGATCCACAAGCTGCGCCACCACCGGATGCACCCGCACCGCACGGTCCTGCACCACCTGACGAAAATTCGCCAGAACCGCCGTCGCCACACGCTGCGACGGCGCGATCACGTCCAGAAGCCACGCCGTCTCCCCGCTCGTCCACTCCTCCGGCTTCAGACGAACCGGAAACACCCGCGCCTGCACCTGCTCGCGGATCTTGGCATCCACCTCGTCCGACACGCTCGCCCAGATCGCGATCCCCGCCGTCTCCTCAAGGCGCCCCTCCCCGCCTGTCCGCGCGATCGCAATCCGGTCCCGCGTCAGAGGCTCGATCACCACGGACAGAAGGTCCGACACCGCGAGGTGCCGGTAGCGCGGCAGGCTCACCAGGGCCAGCACCACCTCGCCGATGCTCGCCTGCAGCCGGGTCCGGAACGCCGTGACCTGCGCCAGCAGCGCCGGGTCGAGCGCCCCGTCCTGCCCCGTCTCCGCCGCCGCGCTCGCCTCGATGCCGTCCGCCATGATGCGTCCTTCTGCGTCATACGAATGTCATGCCGCCTGCCCGGCCAGCATGGGAGACGATCCCGACACCCGTCGGCGCGGCCACCTCCGAAGAGGCGCCGAACCACCGGCCGTCTTCCTCTGCGTCACTCCCCACTCGGGGCGGCGTGCGCGAGCCTCTCCGCTGTACGGAACAGCAAAGCTTGTGCAACTTCAAGGAAAAAATCGGACACGTGGAATAAAACGTTACGTGAGCGCTTGGCAGCGGCGGTCGTCGTTAAAATTTTATGGAAATCATTGCCATGATGTCCCAACGGCAGACGATCACGCCGCGCGGCGCATATCATGGTGTCCAGGCGCGATATCGCTGGCGATGCCCGAGACGCAGGCCCCCGGGTCCGCCGACAGGTTGGCCCGCCCCGTCGGGCCGACCGCGTAGGCGAGGTGACCGGTGGCGGCATCGAGCCGCGCCGTCAGCATCTCGGGCCGGAAGTCGATCCCCGCCAGCGAGGTCGCGAAGTGGAACTGCGCCGGCGTCAGCATCTCGACCCGGTAGGTCGAGGAATCCGTCGAGCCGACCTCGTCGAGGTGGTCGAAGTCGATCGCGTAGTTGCGTAAGGAGAACTCGCGGCTGTCGCCGGTCTTCCACTCGAGCTGCAGCGCCCGGTCGAGGTTGCGCGCCCAGACGTGGAAGCTCCCGTCGCGGTCGGTCACCTGCACGGTGTAGTCGACCGCGATCCCGTCGGTGAACCGCACCCCGAGCCGCGACACCGGCAGGGCCGCGTGCGGGTTGAACCCCAGCGCCTCGCGCCGCCACTCCGTCCCCACGGGATGGCCGAGCGCCAGGATCGCCTCGGCGCTGGCGTAGCGGGTGCCGGGGTCGGAGGCGAGGCTCCAGGAGCCGTCGGACCGGCGCACGCCGTGATCGAGGATCACCGCGCGCCCGTCGACCACCCGCATCAGGTAGGGCGCCGCCTCGCGGTGGCCGAGCGCCGCGGCGCGCTCGGAGGGCGACCAGGTCTGCTCCAGGCGCCAGCCGGCGCCTTGCGCCAGCACGTCCTCCAGGGTGGCGCGGGCGATCGCCGCGCCGGCGGCGTCGCGCAGGAGCGTGCCGGACGCGAGCGTCCAGTACCCGCCCGCCGCATCCTCGACGTAGACGCCGCGGTCGAGCAGCACGGCTGCACCGGCGGCATCAACGCCGGTGAGCACCGGGGTGAGCTCGCGGGTCTGTTCCTGGCTCGCCCCCCAGGCGCCGAGCAGGTCGCCGACCGTTGCGACGAGGTCGCGCATCCGCGGCACCGTCATCGCGGCGGCGGTGGCGGCGGCGCGCTGTCCGAGCGCGATGTCGTTGGCGGTGGCGACCGCGAGGTCGGTGACGCGGCCGAAGCCCTTGAGATCGAGGCGGGCGCTGCCCTGCCAGGCGGCGCGGCCGGCCTCGCCGGCATAGCGGGTGTCGGTGTCGTTGGCCGGCAGCACCGCGTCGAAGATGCGGCGGGTGCGGCCATCCGTGAAGGTGACCTGTCCGGCGGCGGTCAGGCGGGTGCCCTGCGGGGTGGTGGCGTCGAGACCTTGCGTCGCCAGGCCGATCTCGGTGATGCCGAGGGCCTCCAGCGAGAGGAGTTCGCCGGCATCGGTCTCGCCGTCGCCGTCGCCGTCGCGCCAGACCTGGAGGGTGGACCAGAGCAGGTCAGCCCTGGTGATGCGGCCGTCCCCGTCGGAATCGAGCGCCGAGAGGTCGGCGAAGCCCGAGCGTCCGACGCCGCCGAACATCTCGGCGATGTCGTCGATGCGGCCGTTGCCGTTGCGGTCGCGGACCAGGAAGCCGTCATCGGCACCGATCCAGCCGGTGCGCTCGGCGAAGAGATCCTGGTCGAGGTCGAAATAGACGCCGGAGGTGGCGAGTTCGGTGGTCTCGATGCCGTCGCCGTCGAGGTCGATGACGAGGGGGTCGAGGTCGACAGCCCACGCAGCTCCCTTGGCGCGGCGCACGGTGGCGGCGGCGAGTGTGAGGGCCTGCTCGACGAGGGCGAGGCCGCCGTACTTGGCAGCGAGGCCCTGGCCGATGGCGGTGTGGAGGAGCGGGGCCATGAGGGCGAGGAGGTCGGCCACCGGATTGGCGGCCTTGAACACCATGTTGAAGGTGCCCTCACGCGCGAGCGCTGGCTGTTCCGCACCCCAGAGGCTGATGGCGAGATCGAAGTTCTCGACCTTCATCCAGCCCTTGAGGATGCCCTGCTTGTCGAGTTCCTGCTGTTTCTTGTACGCCTCTTTGGTACTTCCACCGTAGATGGCATTGAAAACCTGATCAAAGAGGTTGGTAACGTACATGTCGAGTTTGCCCGATGCGTTCGGGCGGAACATGTATGTCATCCAGGGAATGAGGTGGTCGAAGTAGATCGACCGGGATGGGTCGTATTTTCCGTTCTCGTCGAAAGCGCGATAGAAATTGGCCAGACCGGTGGCGCCTCCGAAAGCGCCACTCACGGCGAGGCCAGCGATGCCACCTTCGGCGCTGCCACCGGTGAGGGTGAGGCCGTAGAACTTGAGGAAATCTCGGTGTTGAGCATCCTTGACGACGGTGTTGGGCGAGTACCAAATGTTGTCGCTGTTGGCGAAGGTGTTTTCGGCCTTTCCGTCCTTGTCGTTGTCGCCGTAGATGATCCCGCCCTCGGACCGATTGTAGATCCAGTCACGTCCAAGGCCGCCGATGGTGGTGACCTGCTTGCCGCCGAGCGCGATGACCCAATCGTTACCCACTCCGCCGTCGAGCCTCAGCGCGAGATCGGCCTCGGCGAGGGGGCTGTCGGCCCGCGACGGCCACACCCGATCGCCCTTCTTGATGGCCTTTCCGGCGAGACCGAGGAGGATGTCGTTGCCGCCCTCGCCGAAGACTTCGCCGAAGCCGCTGTGGAACAGGATGTTCGCATTTTCATTGCCGAAGATCTGCGCCTGATCCTGCCCGGAGAGCCACACTTTCCACCCGACATCGGTGGGCAGGCGCGCGGCCGTTGCTCCCGTATAGACCTCGACTTTAGGGGTGAGCGGCGCTGTAATATAATTCGAAATTTCGCCGAGCTTTGAATAGTACTCATGCACGGCTTTGAAGACGGTCGTCTTCTCCATCGTGGCGAACGCTTCCGACAGCGCGGCGAGCGGTCCGGCGAGCTGGCTATCGGGATAGGCCTTGACGTAGTTCTTGGCGAACTTGGTGAAGGCCTCGTAGCCCATCGCGACATCGGTCGAGATGACGAAGGCCAAGCCAACCCGACCGGCTATGGCGAGCAGATGCAGGCCGACGAGTTCGACCGCTGCCGCCGGCACGGAGGCCAGAAAGGCAGGCGCCTTCTCGGCGGCCCAATCCTCGAACGATTGCTTGGTTTCGACGGTGTCGGCAGCGTAGGCGGTTTGGAGATAGAGCGCGGCAGCGCCGAGCATTGCCAATGTCAAGCCAATGCGTACACTGGTCTCGCCGCCCTCGTTCTTATAGAATGCATCTATTTTTTCGTCGAGCGTGCGCAATCTCTTCGTGCCGATGGGATCGGCATCTTGCATCTTATACATAATATCGGACAGAAGCGCGCGTGATTCGGTGCGGCTCAGGTCGAGATCTTCACCTACCTTACCGATAGCGAGATTGCTGATGGCTGAAGTCACACCGATTAAATCGGTCGGAATCTTCGATCCGGCCCGAATGACATTGGGATTCGAGATGGCCGCATAGATGGTATCGCGGAAGGATGTAAATTCCGCGGTTTGGCGAATTTGCGCGACCCGCTCAGGATTGGCGATGTTGGCGCGCGTTAACTGGTCAGTCGCGATGATATCGGCACGTGTCTCAAGAAATTTTTTCCGATCCGCTGCATCAGGGAAATCAGAGGGCTCCATTAACAGGATGCGCTCTCGGTCGTAGGGCAGCGTACGGCCTTCGATCCCTGCTCGGTACGCTTCTGTGCCACCTTTCGTTGTTGCAATCTTGCCCTCTTCTAGAACGAGTTCGCCTGCAATTTTCTCGATCGGCATTCGAGAATAAAAATCAAGATTATAATCTAAAACGTTAGAAAAACTTGATGATTTCAGAAATAAATCGCCTTCATGCATTGCGAGTGCGGGGCGATTCGAAATCTTAGCTTCGGGAATCCCGTCAATTTGGTATGCCAATCGTAATGCATTCTCGACGCCCCTCCACTCTCTAGCCATAAAATCGTTTGCAAGTTTCTCTGCGCTCTTCAGCCCGTCTTCGAAAGACGTCGCCTTTTCTAATCGCATTATTTCGTCGAATTTGAATTCTTTGATAATTTCCGCACGGCGTAACGCAGCATCTCTGTATTTTCTAACGATTGCTGTGTAGCTACCGTGACTTCCCCTATGCGCAGACATACCCAAACGAACGCCATCGGCGTATGAATAGGGTAGGGCTGAGCCGTTCAGCGCAAAATCGGCACCGTTAAATCTTACACTCAGATCAACATCAGCGGAACTTATCCTTTCTACGAAATCCTTGCCCAACACAGCCATGTCTTCTTTTGGGTGGACATGTTGCTTCCGAAATGCGCTTTTAAAATTATTACCACCCTTAGCAAGAGGGCGATCAAAAAAATAACTGCCGTCCAGGCGCCGTAGACCGTCGGCTGGCAAATTAATGTCATCAAAATCATAAATCGACATTTTAATCTCCAATTATACACATCTATAATTTAGATTTCTTCGCAGTATTCGTCGAGATCGCATCCAGTCAGATTTTGTCGCCGAATAAGATCAGCCAATCTGTCGGAAACGAACCAACAGTGGCCGTATCGACGATCAATCCAACACGCTCTATTTGATACGATTGACGAGTCAACAGCACATTTCCACGGCCCAACCTTCTTTTCGTAAATCCATCCCTTAACGTACTCTCGACCAGTAGCATTTAGATTGCTCTTTTCTTCAATAATTGCCTCGATTTGGCCAACAACATTGAAAATGTAAAATCTTCCTGGGAGAGTAGCGTCGCTATCTGAGTCAATTTCTACCGGAAAAAATTGGTGTTTACTGGGCTCTATCGACTCAATCGCCTCTTTAAATCGCTCACTTACTAATACTCCCCCGCCTTGCAGGCCCAAAAAATCATACATGTTAATTCCTTTAATAAATTTTAAATGCGTTGGCATAATCTCTGATGGAAAAACTGTTCCTGTGAACCACGACGCTCGCTGTATGGATCCAGGATAGGAAACAGTTCTATTGAAATAATCGAATATTGTCTTTTGATATTTCTCGGGCAATTCGATTTCTGTCACTCCCAAAGGGTTGTTCAGATCGGTGCGCAGTATATAAGCCATCTCGCCAGCCTCTCGCCCGTAAATTCAAGATTAATTATCTTATCAGTGCCCAGGGGTTCGCATCCGCTCTAACACCGCCGGATCCACCAGTTGCGCCACCACCGGATGCACCCGCACCGCACGGTCCTGCACCACCTGACGGAAATTCGCCAGAACCGCCGTCGCCACACGCTGCGACGGCGCGATCACGTCCAGAAGCCACGCCGTCTCCCCGCTCGTCCACTCCTCCGGCTTCAGGCGAACCGGAAACACCCGCGCCTGAACCTGCTCGCGGATCTTGGCGTCCACCGCGTCCGACACGCTCGCCCAGATCGCGATCCCCGCCGTCTCCTCCAGGCGCCCCTCCCCGCCCGTCCGCGCGATCGCGATCCGGTCCCGCGTCAGCGGCTCGATCACCAAAGGCAGAAGGTCCGACACCGAAAGGTGCCGGTAGCGCGGCAGGCTCACCAGGGCCAGCACCACCTCGCCGAGGCTCGCCTGCAGCCGGGTCCGGAACGCCGTGACCTGCGCCAGCAGCGCCGGGTCGAGCGCCCCGTCCTGCCCCGTCTCCGCCGCCGCGCTCGCCTCGATGCCGTCCGCCATGATGCGTCCTTCTGCGTCATACGAATGTCAGGCCGCCTGCCCGGCCAGCATGGAAGACGATCCCGACACCCGTCGGCGCGGCCCACCTCCGAAGAGGCGCCGAACCACCGGCCGTCTTCCTCTGCGTCACGCCCCTTTCGGGGCGGCGTAGGCGAGCCTCTCCGCTGTACGGAGCAGCAAAGCTTGTGCAACTTCAAGGAAAAAATAGGACACGCAGAAGAAAACGTTACGTGAGCGCTTGGCAGCGGCGGTCGCCGTTAAAATTTTATGGAAATCATTGCCATGATGTCCCAACGGCAGCCGATCACGCCGCGCGGCGCATATCATGGTGTCCAGGCGCGGCATCGCTGGCGATGCCCGAGACGTAGGCCCCCGGGTCCGCCGACAGGTTGGCCCGCCCCGTCGGGCCGACCGCGTAGGCGAGGTGACCGGTGGCGGCATCGAGCCGCGCCGTCAGCATCTCGGGCCGGAAGTCGATCCCCGCGAGCGAGGTCGCGAAGTGGAACTGCGCCGGCGTCAGCATCTCGACCCGGTAGGTCGAGCCGTCCGTCGAGCCGACCTCGTCGAGGTGGTCGAAGTCGATCGCGTAGTTGCGTAAGGAGAACTCGCGGCTGTCGCCGGTCTTCCACTCGAGCTGCAGCGTCCGGTCGAGGTTGCGCGCCCAGACGTGGAAGCTCCCGTCGCGGTCGGTCACCTGCACGGTGTAGTCGACCGCGATCCCGTCGGTGAACCGCACCCCGAGCCGCGACACCGGCAGGGCCGCGTGCGGGTTGAACCCCAGCGCCTCGCGCCGCCACTCCGTCCCCACGGGATGGCCGAGCGCCAGGATCGCCTCGGCGCTGGCGTAGCGGGTGCCGGGGTCGGAGGTGAGGGGGTGTCTCCGGATGAGACTCCTCCGGTACCACCCCCTCAGCCGTCCTGCGAGGAGATCCGCGCGCCCCCGACCCCGTCGAAGGCCGCCGACGGGTTGGTGATCTCGATGAAGGCGGCAAGCCCGATGCCGCGATGGATACCCTGCTCGCGTAAAGCGGACTGCTCGGCCCGCAGGGAATCGTAGCCCATCATCTCCTTCGGCCTGGCGAGCGCCGCCTGGTGCGACAGTGTCTCGCGCTCGATGCCCGACACCCCGGCGCACGGATAGGCGTCGTACGGGATGACGTCGCGCTCGCGAACGCCGAGGGGATCGAGCCCGAGCCGGGCGGCGCCGAGATCGACGAGGCCTTCCGCCACCATGGTGGCGACGGGGTGACCCACCGCCCGGTACTGGCAGGTCGGCGCCTTGTTCTGGTGCTGGCCGACATGCGGGCGGAATCCGGCCTGCCGAGCCCCGAGGCCCAGCCCCTGGCGCCGGACGAGTTCGAGCTGCTCTTCGGCATCCACGGCGCCCTGGTCTATGTGGGCCTGCGCTCGCGGGTCCACGGGATGGACGGCACGGCCGACCGCGACGCCGTGCGCGCCGCGATGCCGGACGCCGCCCTGCCGGGCCTGCTCGCCACCCATCGCCGGATGGTGACGCGGGCCAGGCCGACGGAGGCGTGGGCCCGTCCGTCCTCCGTCGCACGGCGGCCCCCTCGACGAGGTGTTGCGCGACGCCCTCGCCGAGGGCAAAGCCGCGGCGCGGCCGCGTCCGCCCCTCCCTCCGGAGACCCGTCATGACCAAGACCTACACGATCGCCGCGATCCCGGCCGACGGCATCGGCATCGAGGTCATCGCCGCCGGCATCGAGGTGCTGGATGCCCTGGCCGAGAAGGCCGGAACGTTCAAGTTCCGGTTCGATCACTTCGACTGGGGCTCGGACTACTACAGGACGCACGGCGTGATGATGCCGGCCGACGGCCGCGAGCGGATCCGGCACCACGACGCGATCTTCTTCGGTGCCGTCGGCGCGCCGGACGTGCCCGACCACGTCAGCCTGTGGGGCCTGCGCCTCGCGATCTGCCAGCCCTTCGACCAGTATGCCAACGTCCGCCCGACCCGGATCCTGCCCGGCATCACCAGCCCGCTGCGCCACGTCTCCGGGCCCGAGCTCGACTGGGTGATCGTGCGCGAGAACTCGGAGGGCGAGTATGCGGGCGTCGGCGGGCGCGTCCACCAGGGCCATCCGGAGGAGGTCGCCACCGACGTCTCGATGATGACCCGCACCGGCGTCGCCCGCATCATCCGCTACGCCTTCACGCTCGCCCGGAGCCGGCCGCGCAAGCTGCTCACCGTGGTCACGAAGTCGAACGCCCAGCGCCACGCCATGGTGATGTGGGACGAGATCGCCGCCGAGGTGGCGCA
This sequence comes from Methylobacterium platani, assembly GCF_001653715.1. GTDB lineage: Bacteria > Pseudomonadota > Alphaproteobacteria > Rhizobiales > Beijerinckiaceae > Methylobacterium > Methylobacterium platani. Next base: position 34,554 of record NZ_LWHQ01000064.1, on the reverse strand, counting down.
GGAGTTCCCGGACGTGACCTGGGACAAGATGCTGGTCGACGCCATGACGATGCGGATGGTGATCAAGCCCGAGACCCTCGACACCATCGTGGCGACGAACCTGCACGCCGACATCCTGTCGGACCTCGCCGCGGCGCTCGCCGGCTCGCTCGGCATCGCGCCGACCGCGAACATCAACCCGGAGCGCAGGTTCCCGTCGATGTTCGAGCCGATCCACGGCTCGGCCTTCGACATCGCCGGCAAGGGCATCGCCAACCCGGTCGCGACGTTCTGGACCGCCTGCCAGATGCTCGAGCATCTCGGCGAGCCGGACGCGGCGGACCGGCTGATGCGGGCGGTAGAGCGGGTGACCGCCGATTCCAGCCTGCACACCCCCGACCTCGGCGGCCCGGCGACGACGCGCCAGGTCACCGACGCGGTGATCGCGGCGATCCGGGGCGACAATGCATAGGGGCGGAAACCGCGCACCGCGCGAGACGAGAGGCGTGCCGCCGCGATGAACCCGCTCCGACGCATGCTGCCGTCCAACCACGCCCTGTTCGTGTTCGAGGCGGTGGCGCGCAACGCGAGCTTCACCCGGGCGGCGGCCGAGCTGAACGTGACCCAGCCGGCGGTCAGCAAGGCGATGGCGCAGCTCGAGCGCCATCTCGGCGTGCGCCTGCTCGACCGCTCGGGCGAGGGGATCGCGCTCACCGAGGACGGCGCGATCCTCTACCGCCGGGTGGCGGATGGCTTTCGCGGCATCGAGGCGGCGTTGCGCGAGATCGACATCCGCCGCACCGGCATCGACACGGTCACGCTCTCCCTGTCCTCGGCCTTCACCACCCACTGGCTGATGCCGCGCATCAACACCCTGCAGGAGGCGTTCCCCTCGGTCGATTTCCGCTTCCAGCTCATCCCGGGAGCGCTCGCCGGGCCGGTCGACGACGTCGATCTCGGCATGCGCTTCGTCGAGGGACCGGACCTCGACCACGAGGCGGTGTTCCTGATGAACGAGGTGATGCTGCCGGTCTGCAGCCCGGCCTACCTGGCGGGCCGGGCGGCGGATGCCGAGCGCCGCACCACCTTCGTCAACCTCACCGCCACCTCGCCGATGTGGATCGGCGGGGTCGATCCGGGGCCGGACTGGAACGGCTCGCGCGCCTCGCTGAATTTTTCGGATTACGCGGTGGTGCTGCAGGCCGCCCTCCTCGGCCAGGGCGTGGCGCTCGGCTGGGCCAGCGTGGTCTCGCATTGGCTCTCGACCGGCGACCTCGTGCCGGCCGCCTCCCGCCTCACCCGCACGGCGCGGGAATGCCAGCTCATCCACCTGCGCTCGCGGCCCCTGCGCCGCTCGGTCGCCGCCGTGCGCGACTGGATCGTCGCCGAGATGCGCGCCGACGTCGCGAAGGTCGACCGGCTCTATCCGGACCTCGCGTTGAGCCGGGCCTGCTTCGACAGGTCATAACCTGGAGTTATGACCCGGCGGATTCTTTCGACATTGAACCAGGGCACCGCTTTTGTGAGCATCCGGTCCATCGACGGCAGCGGACGCGAAGGCGGCACCCCACGATGGCGGCAGCGGGATCGAAGTCGGGCGTGAGCGGCGGAGCGCTCGCCGGCGGCAGCGTCGGGGTGTCGATCCGCAACGCGACCCGGCGCTACGGGGCCTTCACGGCCCTCGACGACGTCTCCCTCGAGGTCGCGCCCGGCGAGTTCCTGTCGCTCCTCGGGCCGTCGGGCTCCGGCAAGACCACGCTGCTCGGCATCCTCGGCGGCTTCACCGTGCCCTCCTCCGGCAGCGTGCATGTCGGCGAGGTCGACATGACCTTCGTGCCGCCCCACAAGCGCGACATCGGGGTCGTGTTCCAGAACTACGCCCTGTTCCCGCACCTCACCGTCGCGGAGAACGTCGCCTTCCCGCTGCGGGCCCGGCGCGAGCCGAAGGCCTCCTGGGGGACGCGGGTGGCGGAGGCGCTGGCGATGGTCGAGCTCGCCGGCTACGAGAACCGGGCGATCTCGCAGCTCTCCGGCGGCCAGCGCCAGCGCGTGGCGCTCGCCCGCGCCATCGTGTTCCGGCCGCGGCTGATCCTGATGGACGAGCCGCTCTCGGCCCTCGACAAGCAACTGCGCGAGACGATGCAGATCGAGCTGCGGCGCCTGCACCGGCAGCTCGAGGCCACCATCATCTACGTCACCCACGACCAGCGCGAGGCGCTGACGATGAGCGACCGCATCGCCATCCTGCGCGGCGGGCGGCTTGCCCAGGTCGACACGCCCGAGCGCCTGCACGACCGGCCGATGAGCGCCTTCGTGGCGAGCTTCATCGGCGAATCGACCCTGGTGCCGGTGACCCGCGCCGGTGCCGACGCCGTCGCGCTCGGGTCCGCCACCCTGCGCAGCGCCCGGCCCCTGCCGGCGGGCGAGGCCCTGTTGCTGGCGATCCAGACCGAGAAGCTGATCGTCGCGGGCGAGGCCGTCCCCGACGGCTACAACCGCCTGACGGGCCGGGTGACCGACATCGTCTACCAGGGCGAGAGCCTGCGGGTGTTCGTCGCCCTCGACGACGGGCCGGAGATCTCGCTGCGCCAGCCGGCCCACCATGCCGGGCGCCTCGCGATTCCCGCCCCCGGCGGCGTCCTCACTGCCCTCCTCCACCCGCAGGACACGATCGTCGTCCCGGCGGAGCCCGCCTGACCCTCCCCTCCTCGCCCTCCGAAAGGACGTCCCATGCCCGCCCCCGCACTCGACAGCTTCAAGGTCCTCACCTTCGACGTCGTCGGCACCCTGATCGACTTCGAGAAGGGCATCCTCGACCACCTGCGCGCCGTCTCGGGCCGCAGCAGGGAGGAGTTGAGCGACGCGACGATCTTCGCCTCCTACCTCAAGGGCCGCGAGCTCAACTACGAGCGCTCGAGCGAGGTCTTCGCCGACGTCTACCGCCACGTCGCCCGGGAACTCGGCTTCCCGAACTCGGACGCCGATGCCGACGCCTTCCAGCTCTCGGTGCTGCGCTGGCCGGCCTTCGCGGATTCGGTGGCCGCCCTGAAGCGCCTGCGCAAGCATTACCGCCTCGTCGCGATGACCAACGCCGACCGCTCGGCCTTCTCGTTCTACGCCCACACCCTCGGGATGCCGTTCCACGACAGCGTCACCTACGACGATACCGGCGTCGCCAAGCCCAACCCGCAATTCTTCGCCTTCAACCGCGGCCGGCAATCGGCGCTCGGCTACAAGCAGAGCGACATGCTCCACGTCGCCCAGAGCCAGTACCACGACATCGGCGTCGCCCGGGACCTCGGCTACACCGTGTGCTGGATCGAGCGCCGCCAGGGCCTCGACGGCTTCGGCGGCACGCCCGAGCCCGCGCGGCTGACGACGCCCGACTACCACTTCCCGACGCTGGAAAAGCTCGCCGACGCCGCCGACGCGGCCTTCGCGGCCGCCGCCCGGCAGGCGGCCTGACCATGGACGCCTTCCCGAAGCCACCGGTCGCCTCGCTCTGGGCCGCCGGCGCGGTGCCGGCCGGACGCTTCGGGCCGCTCGATCGCGACGTCCAGGCCGACGTCGCGATCGTCGGCGGCGGCTATACCGGCCTCTCGGCGGCGCTCGCGCTCGCCGCGCGCGGCGAGCGGGCCGTGGTGCTGGAGGCCAGCGCCATCGGCTGGGGCGCCAGCGGGCGCAACGGCGGCGTGGTCTCGGCGAAGTACCGCCCGTCGTTCCAGGCGATCGCGGGCCGGCACGGCATCGCGGTGGCCAAGCGCATGCACGCCATCGCGTACGACTCGGTCGAGACCCTGGAGCGGCTGATTTCCGAGCACGGCATCGCGGAGGCCAACTACGCCCGGGTCGGCCAGCTCAAATGCGCCCACACCCCCGCCACCCTGGCCGCCACCGTCGCCGACATGGAGTGGATGCGCCGGGCGATGGGCGACGCCTCCGTCTCGGTCCTGTCCCGCGAGGCGGTGGCGGCCGAGACCGGCTCGCAGGATTTCGTCGGCGGCGTGCTCTCGACGAAGGCCGGCGGCCTGCAGCCGCTCAACTACGCCCGCGGCCTCGCCCGGGCGGTCGCGGGCAAGGGCCTCGCGATCCACGAGGCAAGCCCCGCCACCCGCTTCCACCGCGAGGCGGGCGGCATCCGGGTCGAGACGCCGGGCGGCTCGGTGCGGGCGCGCCAGGTGATCGTGGCGACGAACGGCTACACCGACCTCACCGGGGCGGGCGAACCCTTGCGCACCCGCCTGATCCCGTTCCGCAGCGCGATCCTCGCCACCGAGCCGCTCTCCGACAATCTCAAGGCCGCGATCCTGCCGAGCCGGCGGATCTACGTCGAGACCCGGCGGATGATGCGCTGGTTCCGCATGGTCGACGACCGGATGGTGTTCGGCGGCCGCGGCGCCTTCGGGCGCGCCGATTCCGAGGCCGCCTTCGCCACCTTGCGGCGGGCGATGGTGCGCACCTTCCCGGCGCTGGCCGACACGGCCGTCGCCTATCGCTGGTCGGGCCTCGTCGGCATGACGCTGGACGCGCTGCCGCATGTCGGCCGGCTCGACGACCGCGTCAGCTTCGCCATGGGCTACAACGGCGCCGGGGTCGCGATGTCGAGCCACCTCGGCGGCCTCGCGGCCGCGTTCGCCCTCGGCGAGCGCCCGGACGTGGCGCTGCTGGGTGCCGGCGGCTTCCAGCCGGTCCCGTTCTACGGCTTGCGCGAGCCGGTGATCCGGCTCGTCGCCGGCTGGTACCAATTCCTGGACGCGATCGGCCGATAGGCGGCCGGCGACAACAGAGGGGAAGTCGAGATGGCGTCGCTCATCAGAACCACCGTCCTGGCCTGCCTCCTCGGGGCGGGCGGCCCGGCCCTGGCCGCCGAGCAGGTCACCTTCGTGTCGCAGGGCGGCGCCTACCAGCAGGCCCAGACCAAGGCGATCCTCGATCCGGCCGCCAAGGCGCTCGGCATCACCATCAACCAGGACAGCGCCCCCGATGCCTGGCCGGTGATCCGCACGCAGGGAGCGACCGGCAAGCCGACCTGGGACGTCGTCGACACCCCGACCCAGGATTGCGTGCGCGGCGGCAAGGCCGGGCTGATCGAGAAGCTCGACTTTTCGAAGATCCCGAACGCCGCCGCGATCCCGGCGATCTACAAGACCGACTACTCGGTGCCCTACGAGTTCTATTCGAGCGTGCTCGCCTACAGCAAGTCCAAGTACGGCAAGAACCCGCCGCAGAGCTGGGCCGATTTCTGGGACGTGAAGAAGTTCCCGGGCGCCCGGGCCTTGCGCAACCATCCCTTCGCCACCCTCGAAGCCGCGCTGATGGCCGACGGCGTCGCCCCCGACAAGCTGTATCCCCTCGACGTCGACCGCGCCTTCCGCAAGCTCGAGGCGATCAAGCCGCATATCTCGGTCTGGTGGACCTCCGGCGGCCAGTCGGCCCTGCTGATCCAGGGCGGCGAGGTCGACATGGAGATGATCTGGAACGGCCGCGTCTCCGCGGTGATGGAGGCCGGCGCGGATGCCGACTACACCTACAACCAGGGCATCCTGCAGAACACCTCGCTCTGCATCCTGAAGAACGCCCCGAACCTCGCCACCGCCGTGAAGTTCGTCAACGAGGCGATCGACCCGAAGCTCCAGGCCAACCTGCCGCTCAACATTCCCTACGGCCCCGGCAACCCGGCGGCCTTCGACACCGGCATCATCCCGGCCTCGCTGGCGGCCAAGCTGCCGAGTTCCCCGGAGAACGCCAGGAAGCAGGCGGTGCTCTCGGCCGAGTGGTGGACCTCGGACGCGGGTGACGCGGCGCTCAAGCGCTGGGCGGAGTTCGTGCAGAGGAAGTGAGGGGGGGACGCTGCCGCTGGTAACCCTCCCCCTCAGAAGACAGGACTATCCGGAGAAAGAAAAGCGCAGGGAAATCCCCTCTCCCCGCGGGCGGGGAGAGGGCTCCGGCGACCTTGTCGTCGACGGAGCTAGCGGAGGCGGAGCCGGAGCGAGGGTGAGGGGGTCTCGACGAGTGAGGCTCCTCCGGACCCCCCCCCTCACCCTCGCGGCGAACCTGCGGTTCGCGGCTCCCTGAGCCCCTTCGGAGCTCAGGCCTCTCCCCGCCCGCGGGGAGAGGGGGAAACCCGCGCCTTTTCTCTTCATGGACAGCCCCGCGCAGAGGCGGAAAGATTTGCGGCAGCGCCTCTCGCGCCATCCTCGTCCCGCCGACATCCGTCCCGGACACCCCCGCCATGACACCATCCAGCCCCGCCCTGCGGCGGCACGAGCGGCGCGAGCGGCTCCTCGTCCTCGCCCTCATCTCCCCCGCCCTCGCGGTCGTCGCGGCGCTCCTCGTGGTGCCGCTCGCCTGGCTCGCCGTGCAGTCGGTCACCACCGACGGGGCGTTCACCCTGGAGCATTACCGGCGCTTCCTCACCGAGGACATCTACTGGCGCAGCTTCCTGCTCACCTTCCGCATCGCGCTCACCGTGACGGTGCTGGCGCTGCTGCTGGGCTACCCGGTCGCCTACGCGGCCGCGACCCTGCCCCGGCGCTGGAGCGTGGTGGTGCTCGGGATGGTGATCCTGCCGTTCTGGACCAGCGTGCTGGTGCGCGCCTATGCCTGGATGGTGCTGCTGCAGCGCCGCGGCCTCGTGAACGCGATGCTCCAGGGCCTCGGCCTCACCGACCAGCCGGTCGCGCTCATCAACAACGAGTTCGGCACGGTGCTCGCCACCCTGCACATCCTCCTGCCGTTCATGGTGCTGCCGCTCTACGCCACGATGCAGCGCATCCCCCGCGACCTGATGCTCGCCGGCGCCAGCCTCGGCGGCGGGCCCCTCCACGTCTTCCTGCGGGTGTTCCTGCCGCTGTCGATGCCGGGCGTCGTCGCCGGCACGGTGCTGGTCTTCGTGCTGGCGCTCGGCTTCTACATCACGCCGGAGCTCTTGGGCGGCGGGCGCACCTTCATGGTGTCGATGCTGGTGAGCCGCAACGTCGAGATCTACAACCAGTGGGGCGCGGCGAGCGCCATCGGGGTCGTACTGCTGGTGTGCGTGGCCGTCCTGTTCTGGCTCGCCTCCCGGGTCGTCCCCTTCGAGCGCATCATGGGAGCGCGCTGACATGCCGGCCTCGCTCGCCCCCCGCCTCGCCCTCGGCCTCCTCGTCGGCCTGGTGCTGCTGTTCCTGGTGCTGCCGATCCTGATCGTGGTGCCGATGTCGTTCTCGAACGCCCGGTTCCTCACCTTCCCGCCGCCGGGCTATTCCTTGCGCTGGTACGAGGCGTTCTTCGGCAACCCGGCCTGGATGCAGGCGGCGCGGGTCAGCCTCGGGGTGGCGCTCGCGACCGCCCTCGGCGCGACGCTGATCGGCACCGCGGCGGCCTACGCGCTCAGCATGAGCGGGTCGCGGCTCGCCCGCAGCCTCACGGTGATCCTGCTCCTGCCGCTCGTCGTGCCGATCGTCATCACTGGGATCGGGGTGTTCTTCGTCTTCGCGAAGACCGGGCTGCTCGCCACCCTGCCGGGGCTGGTGCTCGCCAACGTGATGCTCGCCACGCCCTACGTCGTCACCGCGGTGCTGGCGGGCCTGCGCGGCTTCGACCCGACGCAGGAGATGGTGGCGCGCAGCCTCGGCATGAACCGCCTGCGCGCCTTCCTCGCCGTCACCCTGCCGCAGATCCGGCCGAGCGTGGTCTCGGGCGCGCTGTTCGCCTTCATCTCGGCCCTCGACGAGACCGTGGTGGCGATCTTCATCGCCGGCGGCCAGAACCAGACCCTGACGAAGCGGATGTTCACGGCGCTCCGCGACGAGATCGACCCGACCATCGCGGCGATCTCCTCGCTCCTCACCGCGGCCTCGCTGATCGTCGTGGTGGCGGCGAGCCTGAGCGCCCGCAAGGCGCGCAACGCCCCGTGACCAGGATCCTGATCCTCGGCGGCGGCTCGGCCGGCTGCGTGCTCGCCGCGCGGCTCTCGGAGGAGCCGTCGTTCCGCGTCACCCTGGTCGAGGCGGGCGACGACCTGACCGCGGCCGCGATGCCGCCGGAGATCCGCAGCCGCTATCCCGGCCGGGCCTATCTCGACCCGCGCAACATCTGGCCGGCGCTGACCGCCCGGATGGGGGCGCCGGCCGGCAACCGCCCGGAGGCGCCGGCGCCGCGGGCTTACGAGCAGGCGCGCCGCCTCGGCGGCGGCTCGGCGATCAACGCCATGATGGCCAATCGCGGCGCGCCCGGCGATTACGACGCATGGGGCGCGCTCGGCGCCGAGGGCTGGTCGTGGGAGGCCTGCCTGCCCTACTTCCGCAAGCTCGAATCCGACCGCGATCACGACGGGCCGCTGCACGGCCGCGACGGCCCGCTGCCGATCCGCCGCGCCGCGCCGGACCGGCTCTCGCCCTTCGTCGCCGCCACGATGCGGGCGCTCGTCGCCCAAGGGTACCCGGCCGGGGCCGACCAGAACGGCCCCTGGCGCGACGGGGTCTATGCCGGCACGACCGCGATCTCGGACGAGGGCGAGCGGGTGCCGGTCTCGGTGGCCTACCTCACCCCGGCGGTGCGGGCGCGGGCGAACCTCGTGGTGCGCACCGGCCTCCTGGCCGAGCGCGTGCTGTTCGAGGGCCGGCGGGCGGTCGGCGCCGCGGTCGCGCCGCTCGCCGGCGGTCCGTCGGAGACGATCCCGGCCGACCGCGTCGTGGTGGCGGCGGGCGCGATCCACAGCCCGGCCCTCCTCATGCGCAGCGGCGTCGGCCCCGGGGCGGCCCTGGGCCGGCACGGCGTGCCGGTGATCGCCGACCGGCCGGGCGTCGGCCGCAACCTGATGGAGCATCCCTCGATCGCGGTCTCAGCCTACCTCACCCGCGCCGGCCGGGTCCGCGACCGGGGCGAGCACCACGAGCAGGCGATCCTGCGCTACTCCTCGGGCCTGCCCGGCACGCCGCCGGGCGACATGCACGGCGCGATCCTGTCGCGGACGGGCTGGCACAGCGTCGGCGAGCGGATCGGCGGGATCTTCTTCTGGGTCAACACGTCGTATTCGCGCGGCGAGGTGGTCCTGGCCTCGCCCGATCCGCGGAGCGAGCCGCAGGTCGATTTCCGCATGCTGTCCGACCCCCGCGACCACGCCCGGCTGATGGATGCGGTCCGCCGCGGCGCCCGGGCCCTGCGCGATCCGGCCCTCGCGGCCGTGCGCGGCCCGGTCTTCCCGGCGAGCTATTCGCCCCGGGTCGCCCGGGCGGCGGCGCCCAAACCCTGGCCGGCGGCGCAGCGCGGGATCCTGTCGGGCCTCCTCGACCTCGCCGGCCCGGCCCGGGCGGCGCTGATCCACGGCCTCGTCACGCAAGGCGTCACCCTCGACCGCCTGCTCGCCGACGAGCGGGCGCTCGCCGCCTTCGTGTCGGCGGAGGTCGGCGGCACCTGGCATCCGTCGGGCACCTGCCGCATGGGCGCGGCCGACGACCCGATGAGCGTCTGCGACGGGCTCGCCCGGGTGCGCGGCGTCGAGGCCTTGAGCGTCTGCGACGCCTCCCTGATGCCGACGATCCCGCGGGCCAACACCAACATCCCGACCGTGATGATGGCCGAGCGCGTCGCCGACCTGATCCGGCGGGACGGGGCGGCGTCCTACGGTTAGGTCGTGGTTCGACCAAGGCGACGCCTCACCGTCCGACGAAGACGGGCCGGCGTTTCTCGTTGAAGGCCCGGACCCCTTCGCGACGATCCTCGGTCGGGACCATGCGGTTGTACGCCTCGACCTCGAACAGCATGCCGTCGGCGAGGCTCATCCCCAGCCCGTGATGCAGCGCGCGCTTGGCCTGGGCGACCGCGATCGGGGCGTTCGCCGCGATGGCGGCGGCGGTGGCGACCGCGTCGGCGACGAGGGCATCGGGCTCGCACAGGCGGTTGACCATCCCCCAGGCGGCCGCCTCCCCGGCCGAGAACGGCCGGCCGGTCAGGAGCAGCTCCTTGGCGCGGCGCTCGCCGACCGCGCGGGGCAGGGTCTGCGTCCCGCCGGCACCCGGCATGATGCCGAGCGTCACCTCGGTCAGCGCGAACCGTGCGCCGGGCACCGCGTAGATGAAGTCGCAGGCGAGCGCGATCTCGCATCCCCCGCCATAGGCCGCGCCGTTCACGGCGGCCACGACCGGCACCGGGCACTCGATCAGCGCCCGCACCATCCGCTCGAAGATCAGGTGCTGCGCCTGCCAGGCCGCGTCGGTCATGCCGTGACGCTCCTTGAGGTCGCCGCCGGCGCAGAACGCCTTCGGGCCCGCGCCCGTGAGGACGACCGCGCGGCAGCGATCCGGCTGCGCGACGAGGCCGGTGAACAGGTCGAGCAGGTCGAGGCCCATCCGGGTGTTCAGGGCGTTGGCGGCGGCGGGACGGTCGAGCGTGACCAGGAGGACGGCCTCGGCGGGCTGCGCCTGGGCGATCGTCTCGTAGCGCGTGAGCATGGTGGGCCTCCCTGCGGGCGGTGCGGATCCCGGGATCAGGCCGCACCTCGTGCCCCGACAGGTAGGCCGGGACCGGGATCGTCGAGGGGCGCGCGACCGCGCACTCGACGATCGTGCACGTTCCCCTCTTGCGCAACGTCGTCGATTGTTGACAATCGACGACGGATGGGGGCCGGATGACCGACAGGCGCGCGAAGACCCGGACGGACGGCCCGGGGACGGAAAGCCCGGCGACGAGCGGCTCGGCGACCAGCGGCCCGGCGACGAGCGGCTTGGCCCGCGTGGCCAAGCACACCTTCCGCAGCCGCATCGCCGACAGTCTCCGGGACGCGATCCTCGGCGGCGACATCGAGCCCGGCTCGCAGCTCGTCGAGACCGCGCTCGCCGAGCAGTTCGGCGTCAGCCGCGGCCCGCTGCGCGAGGCGATCCGGCAGCTGATCGAGGAAGGCATCCTCAAGACCGTCCCCTATACGGGAACCTACGTCATCGACATCTCGGTCGGCGACGTCGACGAGATCTACTCGATCCGCCGCAACCTGGAGACCTTCGCCTTCGAGCAGGTCTGGGACCGGCGCGACGCGGCGTTCCGCGGCGAGCTGCAGCGCCGCCACGACGCCCTGACGGCGACGATCGATGCGGGCGACGACAAGGCCAGCATCCTGGCCGAGCTGAGCTTCCACGGCGCGGTCTACGAGGCGACCGGGCATTCCTTCCTGCTGCACATCTGGGCCGGCCTGCGCGGCCGGCTGCAGCTCTACTGGGCCGCGCATCACCGCGCCCACGGCTTGCGCGGCCCCCGCCGCGACGGGCACGACGCCTATCTCCGCCTCGCCCTCGGCGGCGACCTCGAGGCGATGCGCCGCGAGATCGACAGCCACATGCGCCGGGGCGCCGAGCAGACCAAGGCCTTCCTCGACGGGCGCGAGCGCCGGCCCGCGAGGCGGGCGTGAGCGCGCCCGGGATGTCCGAGACCCGCCGCGCCGAACCCCGATCGACACCAGGAGAGCACCCATGACCCGTCGCCGCGACGTCCTCGCCCTCGCCCTCGCCGCGGCGGCCGCCGCCGGCCTGCGCCCCGCCGCGGCGCAGGGCACGGCCTCGCTCGACCGCATCCGGCAGAGCGGCCGCTTGCGCATCGGCGTCACCTCGGCCGAGCCGTGGTTCTTCAAGGATCCGATGGCCGGGACCTGGAGCGGCGTCGGCGTCGATCTCGGCCGGCAGCTCGCGAGCGACCTCGGCGTCGCGATGGTGCCGGTGGAGACGAGCTGGGCGAACTGCGTCGCGGCGATCCAGGCCGACCAGATCGACGTGATGTTCGTGCTCGACCCGACCGAGGAGCGCCGCAAGGCGATCGACTTCCCCGACAGCCCGCTCTTCTACTACGCCGCCGGCGCCCTGGTGCGGCCCGACCAGACGGCGACCGCCTGGAGCGACCTCGACAAGTCCGGCACCCGCATCGGCGTGACGCTCGGCACCTCGGTCGACCGCACGGTGACCGAGACCCTGAAGAACGCCAGCATCAGCCGCTTCTCGAACAACGACGAGGCGGTGGCGGCCTTCGCGGCCAAGCGCGTCGACGCCGTGGCGCAGTTCCACCCGGCCCTGGTGGTCCAGTATGCCCGGCTCAAGCTCGGCAAGGTGGTGCTCCTGAAGCCGGTCACCCCCGTGGCCACCAGCGCCGGCATCCGCCGGGCCGCGGACCCCGCCTTCAAGGACTGGCTGAGCGAGCGCTTCGCCGCCCTCTACGCCGCCGGAAAACCCCAGGAATACTTCGCGGCCTACCTCAAGACCCGCGGCATCGACCCGGCGACCGTGCCGGGCCTCGCGCGCGAGAAGTGGGCCTGACGGCCCGCGGCGGGAGGCGGCCGTGACCTATTCCTGGGACTTCATGCCCGTCCTGCGCCACCTCGACATGCTGGCGCTCGGGCTCGTCAACACGGTCAAGATCGCCGCGGTGTCGATCGTGCTCGGCGTCGCCCTCGGCCTCGTGCTCGCGCTGATGCGGCTGTCGCCGTCGCGGCTGGTGCGGGGGCCGGCGACCGCCTTCATCGAGTTCTACCGCAACACGCCGCCGATCGTGCACTTCTTCTGGTTCTTCTACGCGCTGCCGGTGCTGGCCGACATCAGCCTCGATCCGCTCGCGGCCGCGATCCTGGCGCTCTCGACCCAGTCCGGTGCGTTCTACGCCGAGGTGTTCCGCGGCGGCATCCTGTCGATCGAGAGAGGGCAGTGGGAGGGCGCCCGGGCGCTCGGCATGAGCCGGGGCCAGCTGATGCGCCGGATCATCCTGCCCCAGGCGGTCGGCCGGATGGTGCCGCCCTTCGTCGAGCGCTCGTTCGAGCTGACGAAGACCACGGCGCTCGCCTCGACCCTCGCCTACGGCGAGCTCCTCTACCAGGCGATGCAGGTCAACAGCCAGACCTTCCGGCCGCTCGAAGTCTACACGGTGGTCGCCCTGCTCTACCTCGTGCTGCTGGCCTCGGCGAGCGCGCTCGCGCGCCTCGCCGAGCAGCGCCTGACCGCCTACCGCTGAGGGACCCGCCATGGAGTACGAGTGGGACTTCAGCCTGCTGGCGCAGAACTATCCGGTGCTGCTGCGCGGCCTCCTCGTCACGGTGGAGCTGTGGCTGCCCTCAATGGCGCTCGGGCTCGCGCTCGGCCTGGGCCTCGGCCTCGCGCGCCTGGCGGGGTCGCGCTGGCTCGCCCGTCCGGCGCTCCTCTATGTCGAGCTGTTCCGCGACACCCCGGTCCTGATCCAGCTGATCTGGTTCTTCTACGCCTTTCCGATCCTCGTCGGCGTCCAGCTGTCGCCGTTCACCGCGGCCCTGCTCGCGCTCACGCTCAACACCTCGGCCTATTGCGCCGAGATCGTCCGGGGCGGGATCCAGTCGGTGCCGAAGGGCCAGTTCGAGGGCGCCAAGGCGCTCGGCATGAGCCGGCACCAGGCGATGCGGCGCATCATCCTGCCCCAGGTCGTGCGCCGCATGCTGCCGGCCTTCACCAATCGCGGCATCGAGCTGGCGAAGGTCACCTCGCTCGCCTCCGTGCTCTCGGTGCACGAATTGATGTACCAGGGCCGGCTCCTGAGCTCGACCTATTACCGGCCGCTCGAGATCCTGACCACGGTCGCGATCGTCTACTTCGTCCTGATCTATCCCGGCAGCTTCCTCTCCGCCCGCCTCGAGCGGCGGCTGGCCGCCCGCAGCTGAAGGGTCTCCCCCCGCGATGACGAACCCGCTTCCCGAGACCCGCGGCGCCCTTCTCGACGTCCAGGACCTGCACAAGTCGTTCGGGCCGCACGAGGTCCTGCGCGGCATCGACCTCGCCGTCATGCCGGGCGAGCGCGTGGCGATCATCGGCGGCTCGGGCTCGGGCAAGAGCACGCTGCTGCGCTGCCTGAACTTCATGGAGGTGCCGACGCGCGGCCGCATCGCCCTCGACGGCCGCGCCCTCGGCCGGACGGGGCGGGACGGGACGGTCGCCTATCCCGAGGGCGAGCTGTGCCGGGTCCGCCGCCGCGTCGGCATGGTGTTCCAGCAGTTCAACCTCTTCCCGCACATGACGGCGGTCGAGAACGTCATGGAGGCCCTCGTCACCGTGAAGGGCACGCCCCGGCGCGAGGCCCGCGCGCGGGCCGAGGCCGAGCTCGCCAAGGTCGGCCTCGCCGAGAAGCGCGACGCCTATCCGAGCCGGCTCTCGGGCGGCCAGCAGCAGCGCGTGGCGATCGCCCGGGCGCTGGCGATGGATCCCGAGATCCTGCTCTTCGACGAGCCGACCTCCTCGCTCGACCCCGAGCTCGTCGGCGAGGTGCTGCGGGTCATCCGCGGCCTCGCCGAGGAGGGCCGCACCATGCTCCTCGTCACCCACGAACTCGGCTTCGCCTATCACGTCGCCACCAAGGTCGTGTTCCTGGCCGACGGCCGCTTCTACGAGACCGGCACCCCCGACGAGGTCCTGAAGCACCCGCGCGGGGAGCGCACGCGGAGCTTCCTCGCCCGCCACAGCGAATTCGCGTTCTGACATCATCCGAGGACCGATCGTGACCCAGACCACCAGCGCCTCCGCGCAGGGCTACCTCGACGACCCCCGCAACGAGGGCGTCCTCGTCTCCATCAACGGCGAGTTCTTTCCCCGCGACCAAGCCTCGGTCTCGGTCTTCGATGCCGGCTTCGTGCTCGGCGACGGGGTGTGGGAGGGCCTGCGGCTCGTCGACGGCAAGCTCCTCGCCCTCGACGACCACATGGACCGCCTCTACGAGGGCGCCGGCGCGATCGCCCTCGACATCGGCCTCACCCGCGAGGAGATGGTCGCGGCGATCCGGGCGACGCTCGCGCGCAACGGGATGACCGACGGCGCCCATATCCGCCTGATGGTGACCCGCGGCCGCAAGCGGACGCCGAACCAGGATCCGCGCTTCGCGCTCGGCCGGGCGACCGTCGTCATCATCGCCGAGTACAAGACGCCGCGGCCCGAGGCCAAGGCCGCCGGCCTCACCCTGATGACCTCGACCATCCGCTGCAGCACGCCCGACGTGTTCGACCTGCGGCTCAACTCGCACAGCCGCCTGAACTTCATCCAGGCGCTGATCCAGGCGATCAACTGCGGCGCCGACGAAGCGCTGATGCTCGACCCGTCCGGCTTCGTGGCGAGCTGCAACTCGACCAACTTCTTCATCGTCCGCAAGGGCGAGCTGTGGACCTCGACCGGGCGGTGCAACTTCAAGGGCATCACCCACCGCAAGGTGATGGAGCTCTGGCGCGAGGACGGCGGCAGGTTACGCGAGCTCGACTTCACCCTGGCCGAGACCTATGCCGCCGACGAGGCCTTCGTCACCGGCACGCTCGGGGGCATCACCCCGGTGACCCGGATCGACGGTCGCCGCATCGGCGCCGGCAAGCCCGGCCCCGTCACCGCGGAGGTCGCCCGGCTCTACCAGGCCTATACCCACCGCTGAGGACTCCGCCGATGCCGCTGCGCCGGGCCGCCGCGTGGCGGCCCTCCTTCGTCCTGCGCCGCCTGGTGCGCCAGGAGGAGATCCTCGTCGTGCTGCTCTCGGCCGGCGTCGGCTTCCTCGCCGGGCTCGTCGTCGCCGCGATGATCCTGGCGGCGCGGGAGGCGCACATCCTGCTGTTCGCCCTGCCGAGCGAGGCGCTGAGCGGGGCCGAGGCGGTCGCGCCGTGGCGCGCGCTCCTGGTCCCGGCGGCCGGCGGCCTCCTCCTCGGGGGCTTCGGCGTGCTCCTCGCCCGCTGGCGCCGGGCCGGCCGCATCGTCGATCCGATCGAGGCCAACGCGCTCCACGGCGGCCGGATCTCGGTGCGCGACAGCCTGATCGTCGTCGCCCAGACCCTGCTGTCGAACGGCTGCGGCGCCTCGGTCGGGATGGAGGCGGGCTACACCCAGGCGGCGGGCGCGATCGCCTCGAAGCTCGGCCGGGCGTTCAAGCTCCGGCGCAGCGACATGCGCGTCATCGTCGGCGCGGGCGCGGCGGGCGCCATCGCGGCCGCCTTCGACGCGCCGCTGACCGGCGCCTTCTACGCCTTCGAGCTGGTGATCGGGGCCTACGCGATCGGCTCGCTGGCACCCGTCGTCGCGGCGGCGATCTGCGCGGTCGGCGCCATGCGGCTCGTGGTCGAGCCGTCCTCGTTCCAGGTCGGCTTCGCCGGGACCCTGGCGTTGCGGGACTACGCGCCGATCGTCGCGATGGGCTTCGTCTGCGCCGCGGTCGCCATCGCGGTGATGCGCGGCGTGCCGCTGGTCGAGGCCGGGTTCCGGCGCAGCCGCGTGCCGGTCCCGCTGCAGCCGGCCCTCGGCGGGCTCGCGGTGGGGGGCCTCGCCCTCGTCACCCCGGCGGTGCTCTCCTCGGGCCACAGCGCCCTGCATGTCGGCTTCGAGGCGTTCTACACCCCTGCCGTCCTGGTCGGGCTGATCGGCCTCAAGGCGGTCGCGTCCGCCGTCTCGATCGGGTCGGGGTTTCGCGGCGGGCTGTTCTTCGCCTCGCTGTTCCTCGGCGCGATGCTGGGCAAGCTCGTCGCCTTCGCGTGGATGTCGCTGTTCTCGCTCCAGATCCCGGCGGTCGTGCTCGGCATCGTCGGGATGAGCGCGATGGCGACGGCGATCCTCGGCGGTCCGCTCACCATGGCGTTCCTCGCCCTCGAGACGACCGGCAGCCTGCCGCTCACCATCGCGGTGCTGGCGGCCTCGGTCGTGGCCTCGCTCACCGTGCGCCGGACCTTCGGCTACTCCTTCGCGACCTGGCGCTTCCACCTGCGCGGCGAATCGATCCGCAGCGCCCACGACGTCGGCTGGATCCGGAGCCTCACCGTCGGGCGGCCGATGCGCTCCGACGTCCGGACCGTACGGGCGGACATGCCGGTCAAGGGCTTCCGGCGCGAATTCCCTCTCGGCTCGACCCAGCGCGTCGTGATCGTGGGGACCGACGGCCTCTATGCCGGCATGGCATACGTCCAGGAGCTGCACGACGGGACGCGGGAGGTCGCGACCCTCGACGAGGTCCTCCACCTGCGCGACGCCGTGCTGACGCCCGAGATGAACGTCAAGGAGGCGCTCGCGGTCTTCGAGCGGGCGGAGGCCGACGCGCTCGCGGTGGTGGCGGGCCCGCGCGACCGGCGGGTCGTCGGCCTGCTCACCGAGCAGCACGCGCTCAGGCGCTACAGCGAGGAGCTCGACCGCACGAGCCGGGACCTGGCCCCGACCTGAGCGGCCGCGACAGGGCGGCCGCCCCGGCTTAAGCATCGCGAGCGACGCTCCCCTCCTGCATGATCCTCCTCTCATGACCCTCCTTCTCGACACGACCCTGCCGCGCAGCCTCGACGCGCTCCTCGCCCGGCCCTGGCCGTCGGGCGCGACGGTCGAGGCCTGGCTGTTCGAGGACGCGGAGAGCCGGCGCGCGGCCGAGCGCGCGCTGGCCGCCCGGGGCGTCGCGGCGCGGCTGCGCAGCGCCTACAAGCCGCTGCTGCACGCCTTCCTGGAGGAGATCGACCTCGCCGGAATCATCGAGATCGCGGTCGCCTATCCGGTGCACCCGGCGGCCGCCCCCCAGCGCTTCCTCACCGAGGCCTATCCGCTCGCGGCCCTCGTCGGCGCGGTCCCGCTCCGCTTCACAGCCCAGGAGCCGCAGGAGACCGGCCTGCCGGCCTACGAGGTCCGGCTGACCGACGGGACCGGCGGGATCCGGGACCTGCGCGTTCCGGCACCGAACCGGCGCCACGCCGACGCCTTCGGCCGGGTGCTGCTCTCGCCCACGGGCTGGCTCGGCGACGGGGAGACGGGCGCGCGCCTCGAGACCGACGTCGAGGCCGCCTTCGCGCAGGCGATGGCGGCGGTGGCCGACCACCCCTGGGGCGACACCGAGCCGTTCTTCGAGGAACTGTCGGTCCGGATCGGGATCCCGGCCCGCGACCGGGCGCTGCCCTGCGGCGAGGAGGCGGTCAGCCTCGCCGAGGCGCTGCACGAGGACCTGTACTTCTCGCTCCTCGAGCATTTCCAGCACCGCACCGGCCGCCCGCCGGGCGACCGGCACCTGCGCCCGGGCCAGATCGTGCCGGAGATCGCGATCCGCGACGGCGCCGTCGCCGTCACGGTCGAGACCCGTCCGCTCCACGGCCCCGGCGATCCGCTGCCGGCGGCCGGCGCCGGCATCCTGGCCGCCGAGGACCTGCCGGCCGCCCTCGCGGCCCTCGGCGGCGCAGCCCTCGCCGCGACGACGCGCGCGGGCCGCCCGGTGCTCGGCCGCTACCTCGCCGGGACCGACCGCGCGGTGACGATCGGCTCCGGCCAGCATCCGAACGAGGTGACCGGCCCCGCCGGCGCCCTGGCCGCCGCCCGGATCCTGGCGGCCCGCGACGGCGCGCATGTCACGGTCTCGCCGCTCGAGAACCCGGACGGCGCGGCGCTCCAGCGCCGCCTCGCGGCGGGGAACCCGCGCCACATGCACCATGCGGCGCGCTACACCGCGCTCGGCGACGACCTGGAATACCGGATTGCCCCGCCCTTCTACGAGACCGCGCTGCGGCACGAGGTGGAGCGGTCGAGCGGCGCGCTCCTCCACCTGAACCTGCACGGCTACCCGGCGCACGAATGGACCCGCCCGTTCTCGGGCTACCTCCCCTCCGGCTTCGAGACCTGGTCGCTGCCGCGCGGCTTCTTCCTGATCCTGCGCCACTGGCGCGGCTGGGGCGAGGCCGCGGAGGCGCTGGCGACGGCCGTCACGGCCGAGCTGGCGGAGGATGCCGGGCTCATGGCCCTGACGGAAGCCCAGCTCGCGCTCAGCGCCCGGCACGGACCCCTGCCGGCGCTGCGGATGATCCACGGCATCCCGTGCCTGATCGCCGAGGACGCGCGCCACCGCGTGCCCCTCACGCTGATCACCGAGTACCCGGACGAGACCATCGCGGGCGAGGCCCTCGCGGCGGGCATCCGGGCCCAGGCGCGCACGGTGATCGCCGCCTACGACGCATTCCAGGGGCTCGCGCTGCCGGTGGCGTGAGCGCGGGGGGCAAGGCCGCAGGCCCGGGAAGGCCTGCGGCCGGCGCTACCCCTACCCTGCCGTCCCGCCGACCTTGTCCTGCGTCTTCGTGTCGAAGTCGCCCGCGTCGTGGCGCTCGTGGAGCTGGTCGGCGGGGTCGCCGGTGAGGCGGTTGACCTTGCGGCCGCGCTGCACCGCCGGGCGGGCGAGGAGCTGGTCGGCCCAGCGCTGGACGTTGCGGTACTCGTGCACCGCGAGGAACTCGGCCGCCTCGTAGAGCCAGCCCTTCGCCAGGCCGCCGTACCAGGGAAAGATCGCCATGTCGGCGATGGTGTAGGCGTCGCCGGCCACGAACTCGGTCTCGGCGAGCCGCCGGTCGAGCACGTCGAGCTGGCGCTTCGCCTCCATGGCGTAGCGGTTGATCGGGTACTCGAACTTCGTCGGCGCGTAGGCGTAGAAATGGCCGAAGCCGCCGCCGACGAACGGCGCCGAGCCCATCTGCCAGAACAGCCAGGACAGGGCCTCGGCCCGCGCGGCCGGCTCGGTCGGCAGGAAGGCGCCGAACTTCTCGGCGAGGTAGGTCAGGATCGCGCCCGATTCGAACACCCGGACCGGGGTCGCGCCGCTGCGGTCGACGAGGGCCGGGATCTTCGAGTTCGGGTTGGCGGCGACGAAGCCCGAGCCGAACTGGTCGCCGTCGCCGATGCGGATGAGCCAGGCATCGTACTCGGCGCCGGCATGGCCGAGCGCCAGCAGCTCCTCCAGCAGGATCGTGACCTTCTGCCCGTTCGGCGTGCCGAGGGAGTAGAGCTGGAGCGGATGGCGGCCGACCGGCAGCGGCTTGTCGTGGGTCGCCCCCGCGACCGGGCGGTTGATGCTGGCGAACCGGCCGCCGCTCGCCTTGTCCCAGGTCCAGACCTTGGGGGGCACGTACTCGGCTGAATCGGTCATGGGGTCGCTCTCCGGAAAAAAGGCGTGTCGAGGCGGCGGATCGGGGTCCTGTCAGGGCCTCGGGACGCCGCCGGCGGTTAGGTGGAGCGCGCCGGCCGGTTGGAGAAGGCCGGTCGCGAGCATGGCCGGGCGCGCGTCAGGCCGGGGCGCGGGGCGGGAGATGGAGGAGCGCGGCCTCGACCGACGCCGAGGGGTGGCGCGGGTAGCGGGCCATGACGAGGGGGTCGTGCCCGGGAACGATCCGCTCGGGATCGCCGGCGAGCCGTTCGAGCGTGCGCCAGCTCTCCATCATGGCGGCGACGTCGACCACGATCGGGAAGGGGTTCTGCCGGGCGATGTTCGCGTAGAAATGCGCCGCGTCGGAGGCGAGCACCACCGGGCCGCGGGCTGTCTCGACCCGCACGCATTGCAGCCCGCGCGTGTGCCCCGGCACGGCGTGGACGGTGACGCCCGGGGCGATCTCGCCCGTCCCGTCGACGAAGGCGACCCGCCCCTCGTAGACGCGCCGCACCATGGCGCAGACGTCCTCGACCGAGAAGGCGCGCCGCAACCGCGCATGGCACATGCAGCGCCCGGTCGCGTAGGCCATCTCGGCCTCCTGGAGATGGAAGGTCGCGTTCGGGAAGCCCGCGAGGTTGCCGGCATGGTCGTAGTGGAGATGCGTGACGATCACGTCGCGGATCGCCGCCGGGTCGACGCCGAGGTCGCGCAGGCCGTCCAGGGGGTGGCGCAGCAGGGTCCGGCCGTAGGCCTCGGCGGCGGGCCGGTCGAAGCCGGTATCGACGACGATCGTGCGGGCGTCGTTGCGGATCACCCAGACGAAGTAGTCGATCGGCATCGGCGCGTCGTGCGGGTCGTCGCCGGGCTCCGGCGGGTAGAGCAGGTTTTCGGAGGCCGGACGGTCGTGGGTGGCGTAGCGCAGCGCGAGGATCTCGTAGGGCGCCATTCCCGGCCTCCTCAGGCGCCGTCCGGACCGGGACGGGGGGCGAGAAACGCATCGATCGCGGTGTGGTCCGCCCCCTCGCCGAGCGCCGCCAGGGCGTCCTGCCACAGGGCGGCGACCGCCCGCGACAGCGGCGCCGGCACGCCCTCGTGGCGGGCGAGCTCGTCGGCGGTGCGCAGGTCCTTGGCCATCAGCGCCATCGAGAATCCCGATGCGTAGGTCTGCGGGATCACGAACGGCTTCAGCTTCACCTCGGTCGAGTTGTTGCGGCCGGTCGAGGCGTTCAGGACGTCGGTCATCAGCGCGGGATCGAGGCCGAAGCCGGCGCCGATGCGCAGGGCCTCGCAGGCGGCGGTGAGGCCGGCGGCGGAGACGTAGTTGTTCAAGGCCTTCATGGCGTGGCCGGAGCCGATCGGCCCGGTCTCGAAGATCGACGTGCCGAGGCTTTCGAGGAGCGGGCGCACCGAGGCCGCCGCGCCGCCGCCCACCATGATGGCGAGCGTGCCGTCGACGGCGCGCTTCACGCCGCCGGAGACCGGGGCGTCGATGAGCCGGATCCTCGCGCCGGCGAGTTCCTCGGCGAGCGCGCGGGTGCCGACCGGCGCCGACGAGCTCATGTCGATCACGGTCGCACCGGGCGCGAGCACCCCGGCGACGCCGTCGGGCCCGGTGAGGGCGGCGCGCACCGCGCCGCCGTCCGGCAGCATCGTGACGACGACGTCCGCCCCCTCCGCCGCCTGCCGGCCCGAGGACGCGACCGTGCCGCCGGACGCCGCGAAGGCGGCGCACGCCGCCGGGGCGGGATCGAACCCGGTCACCGTCCAGCCCGCCGCGGCGAGCCGGCTCGCCATCGGCAGCCCCATCTTGCCGAGGCCGAGGAACGCGATGCGGGCGGAAGCGCGGTCGATGGTCATCGGTCGGTCCTGATCCTGTCGTCCCCCGGGCTCGGGCGGGCGCGCCTCACGCCTTGTCGGGCACCGCGCCCTCGGCCTTCAGCACCTCGTGCGCGGCCTTGAAGGCGTCGAGGCCGGCCGGGATGCCGCAATAGACCGTGGCGTGGAGCAGGATCTCCTTGATTTCGTCGACGCTCACGCCGTTGGCGAGCGCGCCCTTGACGTGCAGCTTGAGCTCGGCCGGCTTCGACAGGGCGGTCAGCATGGCGAGGTTGAGCATCGAGCGCGTCTTGCGGTCGAGCCCGTCGCGGGTCCAGGCGTAGCCCCAGCACCATTCCGTGGTGATGCGCTGGAACGCCATCATGAAGTCGTCGGCCCTGGCGAGGCTGCCGTCGACGTAGTCGGCGCCCAGCACCGCCCGGCGGACCTCGAGTCCCTTCTCGAACTGCTCGCTCTCGGCCATCGCGTCCTCCCTTGCGAAGGCTTCGCCCTCGCGTTTCTGTCTCGCAGACCCGTTTGCGAATCTCCGTTTCGAGCACGCTAGCAGGCAACAGAACCGAGGGCGACCGCGGCGGACGGCGAAAATCGTCCCGTCCCGCCCGATTGACACCCCAGCCCGTTAGCCCCTAGCCTTCACCCACACGAAGAAAACGTCGTGGGAATGAAACCTTGAAGGCTGCCGAGCAGGTTCTCGACCTGTATGTGCGCTTCGCCGAGGCGCAGGGACCGCTGGCGCCGGCCGAGCTGGCGCGGCGGCTCGAGATGGCGCCCTCGACCTGCTTCAACCTGATCCGCACCTTCGAGCAGCGCGGCTTCCTCTACACGACGGGCGCCCGGCGCAGCCTCTACCCGACGCGGCGGATGCTGGCGCTGGCCCAGGAGATCGCCCGGCACGATCCGGTCGGGACCGACCTGCTGCGGGCGCTCGAAGCCCTTCGCGACGAGACCGGCGAGACGATCGTGCTCGCGAGCCTCAGCCGCGACCGGGTGGTCTATCTCGAGGTGCTCGAATCGCCCCACCGCATCCGCTACTCGGCCCGGATCGGCGAGACCCGGCCGGCGCAGGTCAATTCGATGGGCAAGGCGCTGGTCTCGCGGCTGCCGCTTCCCGAGCGCGAGGCCCTGGCGGCCGGCTTCCGCTACGAGCGCCTGACCGACCGGACCATCCTCACCGCCGCCGACTACCTCGCCGACATCGCGCGCGCGCTCGACCGCGGCTGGTTCCTCAACGACGGCGAGAGCTACCCGGACGTGATCGCGGTCGCGGTGCCGGTCGTCGTGCACGGCGCCGCCTTCGCGGTGACGCTCGCCGGCCCCCGCCACCGGATGGAGGGGCGGATCGAGGAGCGGGCGGCGCAGGTCCAGGCGGCCTGCAAGGCCATCGAGACCGCAGCGGACCCGCCGGCCGCGCCGTAGGGGCGGAACGACGCGAACCAAGAAAGACGGCTCTTGAGGGAGGGCGCCCATGTCGAGATTGAAGCCGAGATCGACGCTGAGCCGCATCGTGGCGCGATGCGTGGCGCTCCCGGCGCTGGCCCTCGCCCTGGGGGCGGGCGGACCGGGAGCGGGCGGCGCGCAGGCGGCCCCGGTGACCCTGCGGCTCGCCGACAGCTTCCCGGCCGGCCACTACATCGCCGACAAGGTGACGAAGTGGTTCATGCAGCAGGTCACCGAGCGCACGCAGGGCGCGGTCAAGTTCGAGTATTACCCGGCCGAGCAGCTCGGCAAGGCCAAGGACATGCTGACCCTCGTCGGCAACGGCGTCGCCGACATCGCCTACGTGGCGCCCTCGTTCACCACCGACAAGCTGCCGCTCTCCGGCGTCGCCGAACTGCCGCTCGGCTTCGCGACCTCGTGCGAGGGCACCAAGGCGTTCTATCAGATCGCCGCCGAGGGCGGCATCGTCGCCCAGCGCGAGCTGGCGCCGAACAACGTCCGGCTGCTGTTCACCCTGGTGCTGCCGCCCTACCAGGTCTTCCTGCGCGGCCCGAACCTGAAGTCGATCGCCGACGTCAAGGGCCTGAAGATCCGCACCTCCGGCAAGGCGAAGGAGCTCGCCGTGCAGGCGCTCGGCGCCGTGCCGATCCAGATCGCGACGCCGGACGTCTACCAGGCGCTGTCGCGCGGCACGATCGACGGGATGCTGTTTCCCTACTCGTCGATCTACTCCTACGACCTGCAGGACCTGACGAAGTCGGCCTCGCTCGGCGCCAATTTCGGCAGCTTCATCGTGATGTACGCGATCAGCGAGCGGAAGTGGCGCACGCTCGCCCCCGACGTGCAGGCGATCCTGCGCAGCATCGGCAAGGAGGCGACCGAGCGCGGCTGCCGGATCTCGCAGGAGCAGGAGCACGCCGACCAGGAGCGCCTGAAGGCCAAGGGCGTGTCGGAGATCGCGCTCGGCGAGGCCGACAGGGCCATGGTCGCCAAGGAGATGGCCGGGATCGGCAAGGTGTGGGCGCGTGATCTCGACGGCCGCGGCAAGCCCGGCACGGCGGTGCTCGATGCGTTCGAGAAGGCGCTGCACTGATGCGCCGCCCGTTCTCGTCTCCCGCGCGGTGACCGCCATGGCCGGCGCGCTCGCAGGTCTCCGGGTCCTCGACCTCACCAATACCCTGATGGGGCCCTACGCCACGCAGCTCCTCGCCGACATGGGCGCGGACGTGATCAAGGTCGAGCCGCCGGGCGGCGACCCGGTGCGCGGCCTCGGGCCGTTCCGCAATCCCGGCATGGGGGCGATCTTCCTTCAGGTGAACCGGGGCAAGCGCAGCCTCGTCCTCGACCTGAAGCAGGAGGCCGGCCGCGACGCGCTCCTGCGCCTCGCCACGACGGCGGATCTCCTCGTCTACAACATGCGCCCCAAGGTGATGGAGCGGCTCGGCCTCGGCTACGCCGACCTCTCGGCGGTGCGGCCCGACATCGTCTATGCCGGGCTGTTCGGCTTCGGCCAGGACGGTCCGCATGCCGGGCGCCCGGCCTACGACGACCTGATCCAGGGCGCGAGCGCCCTGCCGAGCCTCGCCGTGCAGGCCGGCGCGACCGCCCCGCGCTACGTGCCGCTGGCGCTCGTCGACCGGGTGGTCGGTCTCTACGGCGTCGGCGCGATCACCGCCGCGCTCTGGCACCGCGAGCGCACCGGCGAGGGCCAGCGCCTCGACATCCCGATGTTCGAGACGATGGCGAGCTTCGTCCTCGCCGACCACATGGGCGGGCGCCTGTTCGATCCGCCGATCGCACCTCCGGGCTACGCCCGGCTCCTGTCGAAGGACCGGCGCCCCTACGCCACCCGCGACGGCTACGTCTGCGCGCTGATCTACAACGACGGCCAGTGGCAGCGCTTCTTCGCGGCGGTCGGCCGGCCGGAGGTGTGGCGGGACGATCCCCGCTTCCGCACGATCAGCGAGCGCACCCGCCACATCGACGCGATCTACGGCCTGGTGGCGGAGATCCTGGCGGGCTTTTCCACCGAGGAGAGCGTGGCGCTGCTCGAGCGCGCCGACATCCCGGTCTCGCGCCTCGCCACCCTCGCGTCGCTGATCGACGACCCGCACCTCGCCGCCAAGGGCTTCTTCGTCGCGATCGACCATCCGAGCGAGGGCCGGCTGACCATGCCGGGCATCCCCGGCCGGTTCTCGGCGACGCCGCCCGCGATCGGCCGCCCGGCGCCGCGCCTCGGCGCGGACAGCCGCGCGGTGCTCGAGGAGGCCGGCCTGTCCGCCCCCGAGATCGCCGCGATGGCGGAGGCCGGCGTCACGCTGTCCGCTCCCTGAAAGGAAACCGCCATGGACTTCGCCCTGTCGGAGCAGCAGGAGAGCATCCGCTCCGCCATCCTGACCCTGTGCGGCCGCTTCGGCGATGCGTACTGGACCGAGCGCGACCGGCACGGCGGCTTCCCGGACGAGTTCCACGCCGCGCTCGCCCGCGACGGCTGGCTCGGCATCTGCATCCCGGAGGCCTATGGCGGCGTGGGCCTCGGCATCGCGGAGGCCGCGATCATGATGGGGGCGATCGCCGAATCGGGGGCCGGCATGTCGGGCGCCTCGGCGGTGCACATGAACATCTTCGGGCTCAACCCGGTCGTGGTGTTCGGCACCGAGGCGCAGAAGCGGCGCATGCTGCCCCCGCTGATCGCCGGCGAGCACAAGGCGTGCTTTGCCGTGACCGAGCCCAATACCGGGCTCGACACCACCCGGCTCAGGACCCGGGCCGAGCGGCGGGGCGACCGCTACGTCGTCAACGGCCAGAAGGTCTGGATCTCGACCGCCCAGGTCGCCGACCGGATGCTGCTGCTCGCCCGCACCACCCCGATCGAGCAGACGAAGCGGCCGGCCGACGGCCTGAGCCTGTTCTACTGCCGGATCGACCGCGACCGGGTCGAGGCGCGCGAGATCGACAAGATGGGCCGCAAGTGCGTCGACACCAACCAGGTGTTCTTCGACGACTTCGAGATCCCGGTCGAGGACCGCATCGGCGAGGAGGGCGAGGGCTTCCGCTACATCCTGCACGGGATGAACGCCGAGCGCATCCTGATCGCCGCCGAGGCGGTCGGGCTCGGCCGCGCCGCGCTCGCCCGGGCCGTCGCCTACGCCAAGGACCGGGTCGTGTTCGACCGGCCGATCGGGCAGAACCAGGCGATCCAGCACCCGCTGGCCGAGAGCTGGATGAAGCTCGAGGCCGCCTGGCTCGCGACCCTGTCGGCGGCCTGGCACTTCGATTCCGGCAAGCCCGCAGGCCCGATGGCCAACACCGCCAAGTACCTCGCCGGCGAGGCCGGGTTCGAGGCCTGCGAGCGCGCCGTGATGAGCCATGGCGGCTTCGGCTACGCCCGCGAGTACCAGGTCGAGCGCTACCTGCGCGAGGTGATGATCACCCGCATCGCCCCGGTCAGCCCGCAGCTGATCCTGTGCTTCATCGCCGAGAAGGTCCTCGGCCTGCCCAAGTCTTATTGAGAGGAGGGATTCTCGATGAGTGGCGAGAGACGGGGCCTGCGCCTCGGGACCGGGCTCTACTGGGACGATCTTTCGGTCGGCGCCTGGTTCCACACCGCCGGGCGCACGATCACCGAGGCCGACCTGTCCGCCTTCGTCAATCTCACCTGGCTGACCGAGGAGCTGTTCACCAACGCCGCCGAGCGCGACGACATGGCGATCAAGGGTCGGGTGGTGCCGGGCGCGCTCGTCTATTCCTTCGCCGAGGGGCTGCTCACCGCCTTCATGCAGGGCACCGGCCTCGCCTTCCTGGAGGCCGGGTTCACGGTCCACGCCCCCACCCTCGTCGGCGACACGATGCGCCTCGAATGCGAGGTGAGCGAGCTGCGCCCGACCTCGAAGCCCGATCGCGGCCTGGTGCGGACGACGAACCACGTCGTCAACCAGCGCGGAGAGACGGTGGTGACCTACACGCCGCTGCGGCTCATGCGCCGGCGGGCCGCGCCGTGATCGCCGCCTTGCGCCGCCTCGACCGGGGGCTCGCGGGCGTCGAGGTCGCCGCCTCGTGGCTGTCGGCGCTCGCGCTGTTCGCCATCATGTGGATCGTCGGCATCGACGTCGGCATGCGCTACCTGCTCAACCGGCCGTTCGGCTGGTCCTACGACGTCATCTCGCTCTACGTCATCGTGGCGCTGTTCTTCCTCGCCCTGTCGCGCACCTTCGCGGTCAACGGCCACATCAACGTCGACCTCCTGCACCACGTGCTGCCGCGGCGCGGCCGCTACGCCTGCGAGGTGGTGATCTGCGCCCTCTCGGCGGCGTTCTTCGCCGTCCTGACCAAGGCCGGGGCCGACCGGGCGATCGAGGCCTACCAGGCCGGCGACGTGCTCGCCGGCAGCTACCCCTGGCCGACCTGGGCCTCGATCGCCTTCATGCCCCTCGGCGCCGGGCTGCTGACGCTCCGCCTCGTCCTGTCGGGGACCTGCCACGCCGTCTCCCTCGCCACCGGCCGCGAGGTGCTCGCGCTTCCCGCCATCGCCGGCTCGGCCGAGGCCATCGCCCAACGAGGGTTCGAATGATCGTCGCCGCCGTCGTCCTCGCCCTGTTCGCACTGCTGGCGATCGGGCTACCGGTCGGGTTCGCCATGGCGGTCTCGGGCGCCGCCGGCCTGTGGGCGCTCGGCGGCACCGACATGGTGACGGGCATCCTGCAGACCTCGCCGCTCTCCGTCGTGGGCTCCTACGAGCTCCTGACGATCCCGATGTTCCTGCTGATGGCCGAGCTGGTCCTCGTCAGCGGCGTCGCCGACGACCTGTTCCGGGCCGCGGCCGCCTGGGTCGGCCGCATCCCGGGCGGGCTCGGCATGGCGACCGCGCTCGCCGGCGCCGGATTCGGGGCGATCTGCGGCTCGAGCACGGCGTCCGCCGCCACCCTGTCCTCGACCTCGCTGCCGGCGATGCTCAGGCAGGGCTACGAGCCGCGCATGGCGTCCGGCGTCGTGGCGATCTCCGGCACCCTGTCGATGCTGCTGCCGACGAGCGTCGCCCTCGTCATCTACGGCCTGCTCGCCGAGGTGAACGTCGGCAAGCTGCTCGTCAGCGGCATCATCCCGGCGATCCTCGTCACCGCGACGATCATGCTGACCATCCTGCTCCTCGTCTGGGAGGATCCGCGCCGGGCCCCGACGGTGAAGGGCGTCGCCCTCGCCGACAAGCTGCGGCTCTTGAAGGCCGTCGGCCCGATGCTGGTGCTGTTCGGGATCGTGACCGGGGTGATCTATACCGGCGTCGCCACCCCGACCGAGGCCTCGGCCTTCGGCGCGCTGGGTGCCTTCTTCCTCGCCCTGCACCGGCGCAAGCTCGATGTCGCCACCGGCGTGAAGGCGTTCCAGCACGCCGCGCAGGGCACCTGCATGATCACCATGATCCTGGTCGGGGCCAGCATCTTCGGCTACTTCTTCACCATCACGCAGGTGACGCAGGGGCTGGTGAGCTGGGTCGGCGCCCTCGACGTCTCGCGCTGGGTCGTCATCACGCTGATCCTGTGCGGCTACATCGTGCTCGGCTCGTTCATGGACCAGATCGCGATCCTGGTCCTCACCGTCCCGATCGTGCTGCCCCTGATCAAGAGCCTCGGCTTCGACCCGTTGTGGTTCGGGGTCGTCAAGATCGTCACCGCCGAGGTCGGGATGATCACGCCGCCGATCGGGCTCAACTGCTTCATCGTCGCGCGCTACGCCAACCGCCCGGTCTCGGACGTCTTCCACGGCATCTGGCCGCACTTCGTCGCCCACCTGATCGCCATCGCCATCCTGGTGGCGTTCCCGTCGATCATCCTGTGGCTGCCGTCGCGGATGTGAGGCTTTCGTCCTTTCATCGGGCCCTCCGCCCTTTCCCGGGCGACTGCAACGCAGTGGAAGGTGATCCGGGATCCAGCACAAGACGTCGCGAAGCGTCCGCCTGTCTGCAACGTTGCAGAAATGGAGCCGCTACGCGGCACGCCTCCCCTGGATCCCGGATCTCCTTCCGCTACCGCGTCAGTCGTCCGGGAAAGGGGGGCGCGTCACGACGGCGTCGGTCGGCCTCCAGTTCACCCCTCGGGCGAACCGTCGCCACCGCCCCGCCGCGCCCGGTAGGGGCCGAGCACCTCCTCGGCATGCTCGTCGAGGCGCGGGGGCGGGCGGCGCACGCTGGCGGGGGTGCGCGAGAGCTTCACCGGGGGGCCGAGCCCCTGGTAGCCGTCGCGCTCGACCACCATGCCGCGGTGACGGGTGTGGGGATGGGCGAGCACCGCGCCGACATCCGACACCGCCGCCGCCGGGATGCCGGCCTCGAGCAGGGTCTGGGCGAGCACTGCCGCCCGGTGGTCGCGCAGCCGCTCGGCGAGCGCCGCCCGCAGCCGCTCGCGGTTCGCGAGCCGCGCGGCGTTGGAGGCGAAGTCCGGCTCCTGCGCCAGGTCCGGGACGCCGAGGAGCCGGACGAGGCCGGCGAATTGCCGGTCGTTGCCGATCGCCAGGAAGATCTCGCCCTCGGCGGTCGGCAGGGTCTCGTAGGGGGCGATGTTCGGATGCGCGTTGCCGGTCCGGCCGGGGACGCGGCCGTTCATGAAGACGTTCGCGGCGTGCGGATGCAGGAGCGAGATCGCGCAGTCGTAGAGCGTGGCGTCGACGAACTGGCCTCGCCCGCTGCGCTCGCGCTCGTAGAGCGCGAAGGCGATGCCGATCACCGCGTTGAGGCCGGTCGCCATGTCGACGACCGGCAGCCCGACCCGGGTCGGCGCGCCGCCGGCCTCGCCGTTGACGCTCATCAGGCCGGCCATCGCCTGCGCGCAGGCATCGTAGCCGGGCAGCCCGCCGAGCGGCCCGTCGGCGCCGAAGCCCGAGATCCGGCAATGGACGAGGCGCGGGAACTCGGCCTCCAGTACCGCGCGCGGGAAACCCCAGCGCTCGAGGGTGCCGGGCTTGAAGTTCTCCACCAGCACGTCGGCGTCGGCGAGCAGCGCGCGCAGGAGGTCGCGCCCGGGCTCGGCCGCGAGGTCGAGGACGATCGCGCGCTTGTTGCGGTTCGCGCCCTGGAAGTAGGAGGCGGTGCCGTCCCGGAACGGCGGTCCCCAGCCGCGGGTCTCGTCGCCGCCGGGCGGCTCGACCTTGATCACGTCGGCGCCGTGGTCGCCGAGGATCTGCGTGCAGTACGGCCCGCCGAGGACCCGCGAGAGGTCGATCACCCGGATCCCGGCGAGGGCGCCGGCCGGCGTGCCGGATTCCGTAAGGTCAGGGGTCATGGCCGGCGCGCTCACGACCGCACCATCGGGCACTGGCCCTCGGCGAGCGGCCGGAAGGCCTGCTCGCCCGGGGTCGTGCGCACCAGCCGGTAGAGGTCCCAGGACGACGTGGATTGGGCCGGCGTCTTCACCTCGAACAGGTGCATGTCGTGGATCTTGCGCCCGTCCTCGCGCACCCGGCCCTGCCCGAAGACGTCGTCGTCGGTGGGGATCTGCTTCATCTGCCGCACCGCCGCGGCGCCGCTGGCGCGGGCCGCCTCGACGCCCATCGCGGCGACCGCCTTGAGGTAGTGCAGCACGCCCGAGTAGCAGCCGACCTGGATCGTGCAGGGCATCTGCCCGTCCATCCGGGCGCCGTAGCGCTTCGAGAACGCCCGGGTGCGGTCGTTGAGGTCCCAGTAGAACCCCTCCGTCAGCAGCAGCCCCTGCGCCGCCTGCAGCCCGATGCCGTGGATCTGCGGGATGAAGCAGAGCAGCGAGGCGAGCTTCTGCCCGCCCTGGGTCAGGCCGAACTCGCCGGCCTGCTTGATGCAGTTCGCCGCGTCCGCCCCCGCATTGGCGAAGGCGACCACCTGCGCCCCCGAGGCCTGGGCCTGGAGCAGGAACGAGGCGAAATCCATCGTGCCCGGGAAGGGATAGCGCACGGTACCCTTCACCGTGCCGCCCTGCTCGGCGACGATCCGCCCGGTATCGGCGGCGAGCGCCGCTCCGAAGGCGTAGTCCGCCTGGACGAAGTACCAGGACCGACCGCCGCCGGCGAGGATCGCCCGCCCGGTCGAGTTGGCGAGCGCGTAGGTGTCGAAGGCCCAGTGGACGTGGTTGGGGCTGCAGGCTTTGCCCGACAGGTCCGAGGTGCCGGGATTGAGGATCGCCGCCTTGTCCTTCTGGCGCGCGACATGCGCGACGGCGAGGGCCGCCGAGGAGACCGGCAGGTCGACGATGAGGTCGATCCCGTCGCGGTCGTACCAGGCCGAGGCGAGCGCCGAGGCGACGTCGGGCTTGCCCTGCATGTCGCCGGAGATCAGCTCGACCCTGAGGCCCGGATCGATCCTGGCGAAATCCTCGATGGCGAGCTGCGCCGCCACGACCGACCCGCGCCCGCTATCCTCCGAGTAGGGCCCGGCCATGTCGGTGAGGACGCCGATCCGGATCGGCGGGGTCGCCGCCCGGGCGGGCCGGGGCAGGAGCGGGGCGACCGAGGCGGCGGCGAGGCCGCCGAGCAGGTGACGCCGGTTGGCGGCGACTGGCATGATATCCTCCCTGTCGTTCGTCGTTGTCACTGTCGGCGGCGTCCCGGGTGGGCGGCGCCGCTACGCCGGCCCCGCCGCCGCGTCGAGCACCTGGTCGATCAGCGCCGCGTCGTCGGGGGCCCCGAGGGGATCGCGCGGCGCGAGCCGGTGGATCAGGACGAGGCGGGCGAGCGCCGCCCGGTGGGGCAGGCCGGCGCAGGCCGCCTCCCGGGCGAGGCCCGCCGCGGTCACCGCGTGGTAGAGGGCGGAGGCCGCCTGCCGGGCCAGCGTGTCGGCGCCCGCCCGCGCGGCGTCCTGCGCGAAGGCGCAGGCCCGCGCGGAGGCCGCCGCGAAGGCGTCGCGGAGGGTCGCGTCGAGCCCCGCCTGGTCGAGGAGCGCGTCGAGATGCGCCCGCAGGGCCGGCAGCGCGTCGTCGCGGGTGATCGCCCGCAGGACGTCGAGGGCGACGATGTTCGAGGTCCCCTCCCAGATCGAGCCGAGATGCGCGTCGCGCAGCAGCCGCGGGTCGGACCATTCCTCGATGTAGCCGCAGCCGCCCCGCACCTCCATGGCGTCCCCGGTGACCCGCCGCGCGTCGCGGCAGGCGCGGAACTTGATGAGGGGCGTGAGGATGCGGGCGAGCCGCGCCGCCTCCGGGTCGCCGCCGTTGGCCCGGTCGAGGGCCTCGGCGGTGAGGAACATCATCGTGCGCGCCTGCTCGGTCGAGACCAGCATCTTGGCGAGCTGGCGCCGCATCAGCGGCAGGGCGATCAGCGAGCGGCCGAAGGCCTGGCGGCGGCAGGCGGTGAACAGCGCCTCGGTCGTGGCCCGGCGCATCAGCCCGGCCGCCCGCATCCCGTTCGACAGGCGCGAGTTGTTGATCATGTCGGCCATCTGGTGGAAGCCGCGGCCGCGCTCGCCGACGAGGTAGGCCTCGGCCCCCTCCAGGCGGATCTCGCCGCTCGCCATCGAGCGGGTGCCGAGCTTGTCCTTCAGCCGCAGGATGCGAAAATCGTTCGGCAGGCCGTCGCGGCGCACCTTCGGCAGCAGGAACAGCGACACCCCCTTGAGCCCCGGCGCCGGCTCGCTGCGGGCCAGCACCATGGCGAGGTCGGCGTCGGCGTTCGAGCAGAACCACTTGTCGCCGGTGAGCCGCCAGGTCCCGTCGCCTCGCGCCTCGGCCAGGGTCGCCGTGGCGGCGACGTCCGAGCCGGCGCCCTGCTCGGTCATGAACATCGCGCCCTGCGCCAGCGCGTCGACGTCGAGGCTGGTGAGCCGGCCGACATAGCGCTCGACCAGGGCGGGATCGCCGTAGCGCTTGAGCGTGCGGGTGAGCGAATCGGTCATCGAGACCGGGCAGCACAGGCCGAACTCGGCCTGCACGAACAGGTAGGTCAGGGCGTACTTGGCGGAGGGCGGCATCGGCTCGGGCCAGCCGAGCACGCCGCCGCGATGCGACAGGGCCGCGAGCCCGAACTCGGAATAGGCGAGCCGCTCCATCTCGACATAGGCCGGGTGCTTCTCGACCACGGCGCAATCCTCGCCGGTGCGCCGGCGCAGGTGCAGGACCGGCGGGTTGCGGTCGGCGGTGGCGGCGAGGTCGTCGAGGGGACCGCCGGCGAGCGCCCCGAGCCGGTCGAGATGCGGCGCGAGGTGCCGGAACAGTGCCTCCGGCAGGTAGAAGCCGAACAGGGCGGCCGCGTCGCGGTCCGCCCGGTACAGGTTGAGGCCGCGGGAATCCGGGATCGCCCCTGCGACCTGCGCCGTCATCGTCATCCGGATCCTCCCGTCTCGTCGGGCTGGAGCATCGCGGGGCGGATCGATAGTGTCCAATACGGATCCTGTCCTGATCGATACACGAACCTTTCGGATGGCGGCGGATGGACCTTCGGCAGTTGCGCTACTTCGCGGTGCTCGCGGAGGAGCGGCATTTCGGGCGGGCGGCGCGCCGGCTGTCGCTGTCGCAGCCGCCGCTCAGCCACGCGATCCGCCAGCTCGAGGAGGAGCTCGGCGCGGCCCTGTTCGTCCGCACGAGCCGCCAGGTGGCGCTGACCCCGGCGGGTGCGGCCCTGCAGCGGGAGGCGCAGGCGATCCTGCAGCGCGCCGCGGAGGCCCGCCTGCTGGTGAGCGACGTCGCGGCGGGCCGGCGCGGGCGCCTGCGCATCGGGTTCTCCGGCTCGACGGTCTATCGCGGCCTGCCGCGGATCGTGACGGCGATGCGGGCGCAGGCGCCCGACCTC
This sequence comes from Methylobacterium platani, assembly GCF_001653715.1. Classification (GTDB taxonomy): domain Bacteria; phylum Pseudomonadota; class Alphaproteobacteria; order Rhizobiales; family Beijerinckiaceae; genus Methylobacterium; species Methylobacterium platani. The sequence continues at coordinate 693 of NZ_LWHQ01000064.1, read as the reverse complement.
GAGGTCATCCTGCGGGAGATGAACTCGGGCGAGCAGGTCGAGGCGCTCCTGCACGACGAGCTCGACGCCGGCTTCGTCCACCTGCGCGAGCGGCCGGACGGGCTCGACGGCACGCTCTTCCACGCCGAGCCGTTCGTCCTCTGCCTCGCGGCGGACCACCCGATGGCGGCGGCCGGCGCGGGGGATGCGCGCCTGATCGACCTGCGGGACGAGGACTTCATCCTCTTCTCGCGCTCGGTCTCGCCGGACTACTACGAATCGATCATCGCCCTGTGCCGCCTGGCGGGCTTCCTGCCCCGGGTGCGCCACGAGGTGCGCCACTGGCTCACGGTCGCCGCGCTCGTCGCCCACGGGGCCGGCATCGCCCTGGTGCCGCGATCCCTCGCGGGGGCGGTCGCCGGCATCGTCTGCCTGCCGCTCCCGCCCTCCCCGATCCGGTCCGAGACCTGGTGCGTCTGGAAGGCGGGCGCGCCCGCCCCGGGGGTCGTGGAAACCCTGCTGCCGCAGGTGAGGGGCGGGCCGGTACTGCCCTAGAGAATTTTCCGACGAAGCGGATACCGGTTCGTCGAAGAAAATGCGGCGAGACAAAGGCTTAGAGAGCTTCGCGATTGCAGCGCGACACGGTACACGACACCGCGACCTCGGCCCGACCATAGGGGCGGACGATCCTCGTGAGCCTCCCCCTTTCCCGGA
>NZ_LWHQ01000063.1:2002-46435 GCF_001653715.1 Methylobacterium platani | reverse complement strand
GGCATGGCAAAAACACCTCACGCGAAAGCGTTCTCGGTGTCCACCGATCCGGGGCAATCCCAGCCGGACTGGCATTGGCCCTATCCGGATAGCGATCAGGTCCCGACCGGCAAGCCGGGCGCGATCCGGGCAACACCCTTCCGCTGGCGGGATCCCGCCAGCATTCCGCCCAGGCAATGGCTCTACGGTCAGCATCTGATCCGCCGCTTCATCAGTATGACAGTGGCGCCGGGCGGGCTCGGCAAGTCGTCGCTGGTGCTGGTCGAGGCGCTGGCACTAGCCACCGGCCGGCCGCTACTCGGTATCACCCCGCCGGCTCGCTGCCGGGTGTGGGTCTGGAACGGCGAGGACCCGCTTGAGGAGGTGGAGCGCCGTGTGGCGGCCATCTGCCTGCACTACGGTATCAGCCGCGAGGAGATCGAGGGTTGGTTGTTCCTCGACAGCGGCCGGGACTCGGAGATCATTTTGGCGCGCACCACCCGTGCGGGCACGCATCTCGCCGTGCCAGTCGTCGAGGCCTTGACCCACACCATCCTGGAGAACGCGATCGACGTCGTGTTCCTCGACCCGTTCGTGTCGACGCATCAGGTGACTGAGAACGACAATGGGGCGGTGGATGTCGTCGCAAGCGCCATCAATCGGATCGCCGAGGAGACCGGCGCGGCGTTCGACCTCGTGCATCACGTTCGCAAGGGGCAGGGGAGTGCGGGTGAGCACACCGTCGAGGACGGTCGGGGCGCAGGCGCCCTGCTTGCCAAGGCACGCTCAGCCCGGGTGCTGAACCAGATGACGAAAGAGGAGGCCGAACGGGCTGGCGTCGATCAGAGGCGCCGCTACTTCCGGGTGGACAACGGTAAGGCCAACCTAGCCCAGCCGCCCGAGCGCGGCTCATGGTTTCACCTGGCCTCCATCTCGCTCGGGAACGGCCCGGAAAGCCTATTGGCTCTGAGCGACCATGTCGCGGTGGTCGAGCCGTGGTCCTGGCCCGATCCTCTAGAGGGTATGTCGGTCGAGGATCTGCGCGCCGCTCAGGCCGCTGTGTGTGTCGGCGGCCCCTGGCGCGAGAACGTCCAAGCTGGCGACTGGGTCGGTCGGCCCATCGCAGGCGCACTGAAGCTGGATCCAAACGAGCCGCAACACCGGGAGCGGATCAAAAAAATGCTCAAGATCTGGATCGCAAATGGGATGTTTGTCATTGCAAGCGGAAGGGACAAAAAGGGCAACATTCGCAGTTTTGTCGAATTGGGTGAACTTGCATGATATTATTCATTGGGTTGACGGCCGAAATTCTCTGCAGGAACTAAATAAATTCCCGATCGAGATACATTTTCATAAATGCCAGGCGCACGTCCTTGCAGCATTTGCGCGACACTAGTAGTAAATAGCTGTTGTGCTAAATTCAATTTTTCCTGCGCTTCTGCTATTTCAGTCGCTGTGCTTGGTCGATTAATATTTATTTGTCCGCCAAGAATGTCACCAAATACGTTGCCGGGGTTATTAATTATAGAATTAGATCCGCCAATTATTTGTCCTGGATTGTTGAAGTTAGGATTGTTGCGTATGGATGTATTTGCAGGAGGCGCTATTAATGGAGTTTCAATAGTTGCTAATACAGCGTTTAGATCAGAGATCGAGATTGTTACAAATGCAAATACAATAGGATTATTCGAGCGGATTATCAACGTGTCCCCAGCATCTGCAGCGGCAGTCAGCCCAGCGTCTATCACGCCCTTTTGGAACGCTGCCCATGCATTCGCATCTACGCCCGCATTTTTTGTAGCTCTCATAACAAAGCTTCCTTCATATGATCGGAATATGACAATAAGTCCACCATTATTTGTAGAATTAAGCTGTTTGACAGCGATTAATTTATTTCGTAGATCTCCGATTGTCATATCGTGAATTCTGACTTGTTCTATATCAAATGTCGTAGAAACTGTATCTGTTGCCGATGCAGTCAGTTTAAACAGATTTATTACACCGGCATTAGCGCTTGTTTTCAAATCTACTTTAAGTCCAATTGCCATATTGAAAGGGGGGCCATGAGCGACAGCTGGGTCATTCTGCGATCCTCTTGAGATAACGAAGCGCTGATCGCTGGTGAGAATTGATCCCGGCCAACCCACGGGACGCGGCGGGATGTTCAGCACGAAAAACCGCGGATCTTCGTTGAAGCGGCCAGCTAGTTCGGCGCGGAAGTCGGCGCTGGCCGGCGTGCTCCAGATCATCACTGCTGAAAAAAGAGCAGCTACCCTGTTCGAATTCCTCATTGCCCCGCCCCCGTTTCGAACGGCCAAGATCTGAGTTTAGACGAAACTCCTCACCTTGAAAGGTGAGGTGTGGAGAGGTGGGAAGGTGAGGGCATTTCCGGGCTTTCCCCACTTCCCCACCTTCCCCACCCCCTTTAGGGGTGGGGAGGTGTGGTGGGGTGGGGAATGCCACCCTGAGGCAGGGAAGTGAGGGTGGGGAGAAACGTACCTCCAACGCTGGCACTACCTTTGTGCCAGGCTGGCACTTTGGCAGCTCCGATGTCAGCCTCCTGGAACTCACGCACACAGGAGTGCCGCCATGGTCGACCTCCAAGATTTCGTTCAACAGACAATCCTGGACATCCTCAAAGGCGTCGCAGCCGCCAGAAAGGATCCTGAGGTCGGTGGCTTGGTCGCACCCGCTGTAACGGAGCACGCCAAGATCGACCCGGGATTTGGAGTGGCATGGCACGACAAGGCGATGTGGTCGGTCATGAGGTTCGACATAGCCATAACAGCTCAAGCGACTGCCGAGAAAGGCGGTAGTGCCAAAATCGGTGTGAAGGTCCTTTCGTTCGAGGCCTCGGTGGGAGGAGAAGGGAAGCAGGGCGGAAAGAGCGAAACTGTGAGCCGCGTGCAGTTTCCCGTACACTTTCGGCTGGATCAGGGTTCGTTGGGCAGCTGAGCTACTTCCAAATGACAATTTTCCTGCTTGGCACCCGGAAAGCGTTCTAGTCGCTTGAGCAGGGCGATAACTTGGACAATCGTAGACGCACAAAAACTTGTGTGTTCAATGACTTAGCGCTGCGCACGTGATAACCTTGTCCAACGTTTGTCCCATAAGCCCGGCGGAACGACGTTGGATAGCCCCACCCTTGGCCTTCGGAAGCGCTCGCATAGATCCCGTGTGACCAACGGCACGTCCCTGTTGCCGGACGTGGACGGGCGCTCGCTCTGGGCGCGCCGGATGCGGGACCTAATTGCGCTGCACCTCGCAGACCTCGGCGGGGAGGGCGCGGTCTCCGAGGCCGAGAAGTCCATCGTTCGCCGGGTCGCCACCCTGACCGTCGAGCTGGAGCGGATGGAGGTGGCCTTCGCCACGGCAGGGGAGGCGAGCGCCGATGCCCTCGACCTCTATCAGCGCACCGCCGGCAACCTGCGCCGGCTGCTCGAGGCGGTCGGCCTCAGGCGCCGCCCGCGAGACGTCACCCCCGATCTGCGCGACTACATCGAGGGCAACGCGGCGTGAACCTGCTCCAGGCCATGCGCGATCCCAATCTGTTCGCCCGCTGGTTCCGGGACGAAGGCACCTGGGCGGCGTGGAGGGCGTTCCTGGGCGCCTTGTTCGCCTTGCCGCTATCCGACACCGAAGCGAAGGCTTACCGGGCCTGTACGAGCCGCCAGGAGGCTCCTGAGGCCCCATTCAGCGAAGCCTGGCTAATCTGCGGCCGCCGCGCCGGCAAGAGCTTCGTGCTGGCGCTGATCGCCGTCTATCTCGCGACATTCCGCGATTACCGGCCGTACCTTCAGCCTGGCGAGCGGGCGACGATCCTCATCATCGCCACGGACCGTAAGCAGGCTCGCGCGATCCTCAACTATCTGCGCGCGCTGCTCACCGAGGTGCCGATGCTGGCCCGCCTCGTTGAGCGCGAGACCGCCGACGAGTTCGACCTGACCAACCGAGTGACGATCGAGGTAGGCACGTCCTCGTTCCGATCGGTGCGAGGCCGAACCCTCGTGGCGGGCGTGCTGGACGAGATGGCGTTCTGGCCGACCGAGGACGCTGCCGATCCTGACTTCGCCATCCTCGACGCCCTGAGGCCTGCCATGGCGACGATCCCGAACGGGATGCTGCTGTGTGCGTCCAGCCCGTACGCCCGCCGCGGCGCCCTCTGGGATGCCTTCAATCGGTACTTCGGGAAGGATGACCCCAACGTGCTGGTCTGGCGCGCACCAACTCGGGTGATGAACCCGAGCGTGCCTCAGCGCCTGATCGATGAAGCTTACGAGCGCGACCCGGCCGCCGCCGCAGCCGAGTACGGGGCCGAGTTCCGGACCGACGTGGAGCGCTTCGTCAGCCTCGACGTGGTGGACGCCTGCATTGCCGTCGACGTGTTCGAACGCCCGCCGAGCCAGGGCCATGTGGCCTTCGTGGATCCGTCGGGCGGCTCGGGCGACAGCATGACTTTGGCGATCGCTCACCCTGAGGGCGATGCGGTGGTGCTCGACGCCGTCCGGGAATGCCGGCCGCCCTTCTCGCCGGATCAGGTAGTGGAGGATTTCGCCACCCTGCTGAAGAGCTACAAGGTCAGCGAGGTGATGGGCGACCGGTACGCGGGCGAGTGGCCGCGCGAGCGCTTCAAGGTCCACGGCATTCAGTACGTCGTGTCCGAGAAGACGAAGTCCGACCTCTACCGCGACCTGCTTCCGATGCTGAACAGCGGGCGCGCGTCCCTGCTCGATCACCAGCGCCTGCGCACGCAGATCGTGAACCTGGAGCGCCGGACGGCACGCGGTGGCCGGGACAGCATCGATCACCCACGCGGTGCGCACGACGACGTCGCGAACGCTGTAGCCGGCGCGCTGGTGACACTCTCCCAGCGCGCACAGCCAATCGTCGTGACGAGGGAGCAGGCGACCGCGTTCGGTCCCCCGCGCATCAGAAGCTACCCCAGCCGAAGGAGCTACGCTGGATGGCCCGGATGATGAGACAGGACATGCTGGCGCTCGATTATGCGAGCGCCCGGGCCTTCGATGCTGACGGTCATCTGCACGTCCGGCAGACCAACGTGAGCAAAGCCATGGTCTGCCCGTACTACGGGCACGAGATCCCGGGTTTTCAGGAACTCGGCCTCGACGCGCACAAGGTCTATCACCTGCTGCGCGATCCCCGCGAGCTTGAAAAGGCAGCCCACACCTTCAACGGCAAGCCCTTGCTCTACGGCCACAACCCGGTGAGCGCCGAAGATCACGACCACGAGCGCACCGTCGGATCGGTGAGCGGCGCCCGGTGGGTGCCCCCGTACCTCAAGATGGATCTGTCGTGCTGGTCGCGGCCGGCGATCGACGGGATCAACGACGGTACGGCCCGGGAGATCTCGGCGAGCTACCGCTACACCCCCGTGATGACGCCTGGGACATACCAGGGCGTTCGCTTCGACGGTCGCATGACCAACCTGTCGGGCAACCACGTCGCCCTTGTGCCGAAAGGCCGAGCTGGGCCTGATGTGGTCGTTGCTGACGCTGCCCTTGCTGCCTCCGATCCGACGGACTGGCAGCAACAGGCCGATCTTTTGGCGAGCTACGGCATCGGCGATGCGCAGATCCTCGCTGTGACGAAGCATCTTCCAAAACGAAGCCACCAAAGCGCCTCGATCTACAATGGAGCGAACGACATGGGTCCGACTGAAGTCGAAACCATCCTCAAATTTCTGATGTCCAAGCTATCCGAGAGCGAGCTCGCCGAACTCGACGCGCAGCTTGCCGGTGAGGGCCGCGCCGAGAACTTGGCCTCGGATGCCCGGCTGCGCGACCGGCGTAACTGGCTGGCGCTCGACGCGCGGGCCCGGCACGGCGTCCGGAAGAGCCGAGGGCAGACCGTCGCCGCTCGTGCCGCCGACGAGGCCGAGATCACGAAGGCCTTCCCGCACATGTATCGGCAGGGGTGACGGTCATGGCCCTGCCGAAGGTCAAGCAAGAGGTGTCACGCGATCCGTCGCGCGCCGCCCTTGCGGAGCAGATCGAACGCCGCGCCGCCGCGCGGCAGTCTCGCGACGACGCACTTCGGGCGCTGAACGAGGTCGAGGGGCGGCAGCTGCCGGCGAGCGAGGCGGTATGGCAGGCAGAGGCAGCCCTTGCCGATGCGCGCCCGCTGTCGGGAACCGAATTGATTGCCGCCACACTCCGTGGCGAGTCGATCGATACCGAAGCCCCGATCAAGGAAGCGCGCAGCCGCGTCGAGGAGTCCCGGAGGGCACGCGACCAGCTTACGACAGCCCGCGACAGCCTCCGAGCTGCGCTGGACCGCGCGAGCGACGGTGTGCGCTGGGCCGACGAGAGCGTCCGCGAGGCACGGGCGGCCGTCCTACAGTACGCCCTTCCTGACCTGATCGAACGAGCGAAGGCGCTCCGGGCCGAGCTTCTGGGAATTGGCCGCGTCTTGAACGTTCTGCGGAGCGAGCACACCAGCCCGAGCATCGGCCCCGGCGAGCGCGCCTTGCTGAGCGAGGCAGACGACGTTGGCCGATCGGCGTTCTTCGAGCGGTCCAACGAGGTGCCGGCGACGGCCGAACAACTCGCCTGGGAAGACGCCATGCGAGGTCTTCTGGATGATCCGAATTGCCCGCTCCCCCGCATCGGGGAGTGAGGCCAACCCGATCGGCGCCGTCAGGGCCGCCGATGGCGCCAAGTCGTTCAGTGGCGCCGGAAGTAACGACGACAGCCGGCGGGGAGGCGTCACTCCCGCGGCCGGCAGCCACTCTTGAGGATCGCTGATGAGCGACGTTGTGCAATTTCCCACCCGGTTGTCGGGGCGCGACCTCAACCAGATCTATCGATTTGGCGCGGTCGGTGGGCTCGAGGTGCTGTTGATGCATCCGCCGGGCGACGAACCAGCGCCGCTGGAAATCACCCTCCGGGCCGGCGGCGCCGTGGTCGAGATCGCTTCCATCAACGACGTCGACGGCGACATGAGCCGCGCCCTGTGGGGCGCCCATCAGTTCGCCGACGCCCTGTTCAGCAGCCTTATGGCGATCAAGGGCCGCGGCGTACTGCGCGACGCCTTCCTCGGTCCGCAGGCGCCCGACGACGGAGAGGCCGCATGACCCGCCAGTACCTCCGCAGCGCCACGATCGATTTCGAGGGCGGCAATGACGGCCTGCGCTTCGCTGTCAAGGACGGGTCGGAGCTGCGCTTCAAATTCCAGGTTGAACACGGGGATAAGATGTCGCCGAACCGTGCCGCCATCACGGTCTACAATGTCGCCAAAGCAACAGAGCAGCGCTTCCTGAAGGAATTTAAGAAAGTCAGTATCTCCGCAGGGTACCGCGACAATGTGGGGCTGATCTTCAAGGGTGAGATCATCCAGGCGACAGCCGGCCAGGAGACGCCGGTCGACACCTTCGCTTTTGCATTGGCTTCCGACAGCGACACCGCCCACAACTATGGCGTCGTCAACAAGGCGCTCGCCTCCGGCCACACATACAGGGATCAGGTGATGGAGTGCTTCAAAGCCATGCAGCCGCATGGTGTGGAGCTAGGGTTCATCGCCGATCTGGGGTCGAAGAAGTTCCCGCGCGGTGCTGTGCTCACCGGTATGGCCAATGATGTCCTGCGACGGATCGGGTTTGCGACGGGGACATCCCCCAGCATCCAGAACGGCAAGTTGCAGATGGTGAAGAACGACGGGGTTCTGCCCGGCGACGCCATCGTGCTCAACAGCCGAACCGGCATGATCGGGCGGCCGCAGCAGACCATTGGCGGTATCATCGTCCGAACCCTACTCAATCCGCGCATCGCGATCGGCAGCGTGGTCAAGATCGACGAGCGAAGCATCGACCGGCAGTTCTTCGATGCTTCGTACACCGGCGCAGTCAGCAACTCACTGATCCCGGACATTGCGACAGATGGCTTCTACAAGGTTCTGTTCGCCGACCATGAAGGCGATACCCGCGGGCAGAGCTGGTACACGACCGCGACCTGTGTCGCGATGAACAGCAACAAGGGTATCCCGATCATTCAGGCGCAGCGCGGCATCGGCGTCGATCCGCAATTCACCAATCAGCAGTGACGGCGTCGGCCGCGCAGGAGCACCATCATGGCGGACGACATCCTCAAGCAGTTCATGGTGGCGATCGGCTACCGCCAGGACGAGGCTAGCCAGAAGCGGTTCATGGATGGCGTGAAGAAGGCGGAGCTAGCCGTAGCCGGGCTGGCGACGGGCCTAACCGCCATGGCCACGGCGGCGACCGTTGCGGCCCTCAAGGTAGCCGGCGCGTTCGAGGGGCTGTCCTACGCCTCGCAGAAGGCCGGCTCGACGATCCAGAACCTCAAGGGGCTGAGCTACGCCGTCTCGCAGCTCGGGGGCACCTACGAAGGCGCAATGGCGTCGGTCGAGGCGTTCGCTAAGCAGATGCGGACGAACCCCGGCTATGAGGGGCTGGTGCGCTCCCTCGGCGTCGCCACGCGCCAGAACGGCAAGCTTCGCGAGACCACGGACATCTTCCGCGACCTAGGCGAGGTGTTCCGCAAGCAGCCCTACCATATCGGCTACACCTACGCTCAATCGCTCGGCATGGACGAGGACACGTTCCGAGCGGTTCGGGACCACGGTGACGAACTCAAGCGGTTCAAGGACGAGTACGACCGGACGACGCGCCGGATCGGCCTCAACAACGAGGACGCGGCGAAGAAATCGACTGCCTTGATGCAGTCGTTCCGGTCGCTGCAGACCTCGATTGAACTCGTTTCGCAAAAGCTCCTGACCGACTTCGCGCCGGCCCTTACGGCGATCATTGACAAAGTGCGCGCCTGGATCGAGGCAAATCCAGATCAGATCCGGGTCTGGATCGAGGGCGCTGGTAAGGCTGCCGTGGCACTGGCCGCCGGCTTCATGAAGGTCGTAGACGCGATCGCCCCGCTCGTCACGGGGCTCGGCAACATCACGTCCTCCATCACCGGGGAGAAGGGGCTACAGGGCGGGCTGGAGGCCTTCGCGATCTGGCTCACCACCGTCTGGCTGGTGAAGATCCTGGCTGCGTTTACGGGCGTCGGGACGGGGTGGGCTGCGATGCTGCTGCGGATGGGGCTGAACCCCGCCGTGCTACTCGGCGGCGCCGCGGCGCTGTCGGGCGTGGCAGTGGCGACGCAGCTTCCAAAGGCAGTAGCCCATGGCGGTGCCGATCCGGCGACAGGCGGGGCGCTCGATACGAACCCGATGGGGGACATTGGCCGAGAGAACTCGGGCAAGCTCGGGCGCCTCTGGAAACAGTACGCTCCTACATGGCTTGGGGGGCGGAAGCCTAATATCCGGTACGGGGATAAGGTCGGGCAGGCTACGATCGGCAACTGGTGGACGCCTGAGCGCCAGCAGCATGCGATCGACAAGCTCAAGGCTGGTGGCGTCTCGGAGTTGGGCGCGAAGGCCCTAGTCGCTCGTTGGAGTTCAGTCGAGGCCCGCGGCGGCCCCGCTTCGATCAATCCGAATTCCGGGGCGTTCGGGATCGCCCAATGGCTCGGTAGCCGTAAGCCGGCCATCAACGGCAACACCAGCTTCGATGACCAAATCGACTACGCTCTGAAGGAGCTGAAGAGCACGGAGGCCCGCGCACTCAGGACCCTAAATTCCGCCACCACGGCTCGCGAGGCCGCCGACGGTGCTGCGCAGTTCGAGAGGGCCGAGGGCTGGAACGGGCACACGGACAACTTCGCCCGCCAGACTGAGGCCGCCATGGCGAAGATCGGCCGCGACGCTGCCCGCGCGGCGCAGAATGGCCGTCCGATCGGTCAGGCCACGAACGTCAGCGATGCGCAGGTCATCGCGAACGACCACGGTCACTATGCGCGGCTCAGCAAAGTGCTGGGCGGCATGGACTTCACGGCCCGCCACGGCGCCACGGACGCCCCGCTGGGCGTCACGAACAACACGACCAACTCGAACGACCGCTCCCTGAACATGCCCCTGAGCGTCACCATGAACGTGCAGGGCAACGGCAACGCGCAGGAGACGGCGAACGCCGCGCTGCGGGGCCTCACGCGCTTTCAGGATATGAGCCTGAGGAACGCACAGAGTGCGGTGCGATAACGAAGGTTGCGGATACGCTCTGGGCACCGAACTCACTCGTTCAATCTGGCTTTGGACGATCGTGCAGCCGCTGCCTGAGCCAACAACTTAGGCCTTTCGCTCCACGTCGCCTTCCACTAAACGTTGAGGATCAAGAGCGATGCATCGTTGAGCGGCATCGCCGCTAGGGACTTGAGGCATGGTATTCGTTGATATAAATACGCGTATACTTCCGCGAGATCATGAAATATTCTTCGCGAGGCCAGGCTCTGGCTATCGCCTATATCCCGATTTCATAGAAAATGAAATGATTTTCATTGATCTTCCGGGACTTAATCTTACTCCTGACATACCTCTAAGTCAGCAGAGTGGAATTAATCAGCAGATACACCGATCTCGCGCGCTTAAATCATGGTACAGAGGAAAGGGCGACAGTCCAAAACCCAGCGTAGAAGTTGGTGATTATTCAAAAGGAATTGAAGATGCTGGCGTATCGCAGCTGCGCAGCGCTTTGACAGGGTATTTTCATCGCGCTAAAAAAGGCGATTTAGTCTTAGTAGCGCCAGCAGCTTACTCTTTCCCTGCATTCATCGGCGAATTTACGGAGGAGCCAACTGCAATTGTAGACATTAATGTGCCCAGATTTTACGGAGAAGAAAATTTACAAGGGCGGCGCGTCAAGTGGATTGGAAAAATCGAGAAGCGATTTCTTGATAGGACGATATTAGACATTATAAGCAAACCAAATATATTTGTGACGCTACCTAGGTCAGTGCGGCGTGAGATTTATGATCTAGTTTATAATGGATATACCTTTGATGGAGATTTTAGTGCTAGATTTGATGTAACAGAAGATGACTTCAAAACCTACGACGATTTTCTAATACAATCATTTTTTAATTTCGTAGCAGCTAATACGAAAGCAATCGCAGAAGGAGAGGATGTTTACCATTCATACAGGGACGCTGCCTTCATAGATGCCGGTCCATACACTCCTGAACTTCGCACGGACGTAAGTTCACCGGGATTTTTGAATATTTATTCATCTAAGATTACCCCTCTTGTTGCGGCCGTTTTGTTTGCTCTAGCGGTCAACTATGGACCAGACGCTTTTAGTGCTGCCGAGGCCGGCCTGATCAGGATTGGAAACTCGCAGGCACCAGCAGATGATGCTTGCGTTGCAGACATTCAGGCTCAGGCGCTCGCCCAAATCAAACTTTCTGGGGCGATCGGATGGGCAGAGGCATGCGACAAGGCCCGCCAGGCAGCGGGCAGGACAGGGATCAAAGGACCTGCTAAAGTGGCTCGGTGAGGGATCAAAATGGCATTTTTTAGCCACTTAGACAACATGCCGAAATGGGCTGTGGCGGCACTTTCGTCCCTAGCTACAGCGATTGCAGCCGTTTGGCTGAACTATAGTGATTTTCGCAAAACGAGAATTGAAGCAAATAGCGCTGCGACTGAACAAACCGTTCAGGCAAATTTCGATCTTAAGCCCATACTCGATAAATTTATAGCGCTATCTCGTGGTGCAGGACATGTCACGCAAGACGATCGAGTTCAGCTTACAAAGGCTATTCGTCAGTCTTACGATAAAGCCGAGGATGTTAGAAATAGACTCGGCGGTCTAGATGCAGAATTTAGAGATTTAAGCAGCGCTCTAGTGCAGCTAAAAGAAGGCGCTGATAACATGACTGGACCGATCGATGGAAAGCAATTTTTTGTTGCATATGCAAAATATATAGTCGCCGATGAAAATTGGAGGCGGGCCGTCCAGAAGCAACAAAATAGTTATGTCTCTTCGTTTCGGCTATGAATAGGGTCAGCCACGCATTATACCAAAGGCTTGCCGGCAATCGGCACAGGTCGTGAAACTAAGACTCGTCATCGCTGCGGGTAGGCCAGTCCTTCAGTTCATCTTCGAGCCATTTTTCTGCATCGTAGTGCGGGCCCGCGGAAGATCGAAAATTTAAATAATGACCATATGATTTGTCGTTAAGCCATCGCTCAAAATCCGTAAAGCTCGGATACCAGCCTGGTTTGATGATATAATTTATCTCTTTTGCCCACTGGAATGCTAGGCTCCTAATAGCCTTTTCTGCTTCTGACTTCTTGGTCATTACCATCCGCCCTTGCGATCAAAGTGCCTGTCAGAGCAAAGCTGCACCTGTCTGAACTGGTCCACGAATAAAGCATAGGCCGCCTTCATTTAAGGTAGCCCTTGGCCTTGAGGCCTTCGGCCGCCAACCGGCGCAGCGCCTCAGGGCGCGATGGCAAATCGGCTTCTGAGGCTCTGAATTGATCGAGTGCAGCTAAGGCGGCTGGTTGTAGGCGGACCTGGATCTGAGTGCCCGGCTGCTGAGGGCGCGATTTCTCATCCGATCCCATGGTACCACCAGTTGACCCCTACAAGCCATCATGGTACCACGATAGCAGGCCGGAAGGAAGGGTGAGAGCTTCCATCCGGCCCTGACCACGCACGTCGCAAGAGGACGTCTCATGGCTATCCATTATCCTACAGCCCCGGCCCGCGCCGGTGAACGCGGCCGCACGCCTTCTCCGCATCTCTATGCACGAGAGGCTCCCGTCATCTCGCCTGACGAGCTTGAGGCGCCGGACGCCTGGGAGGCTGTACAGCCGGTCCGGCCTGACACCCCCCATGTCCGCGCGCTGCGCTTCGTGAATGCCACTGGCGAGCTGCTGGCGGCCGTCATCCTCGTGGCTGGCACCATTGCCGGTTACGGCGTCCTGCGCCCGTTTTGAGGGGGATGACGATGAGCAACGACACTCCCGTGCCGGCGCTAGCCGATCAGGATCTCGGCCAGGACGCTGACGCGCTCGCGGCGCTGCGAGATGGCCTGCGCCGCTACTTCTCCGCCCTAGGGCCGGAGGAGGGCATCGCCTTCGACTCTCTCCTGGCTGAGGGAGGCCTGTGATGGTGGTCGCACGCAAACGCCTCGCCGCCAGCGCCAAGCCAGTCGGCGGCTCCATTGAGGATCTGCGCCGCCGCGCCGCTGCGCTCCAGGCGGAGGCCGATCGCCTTGCATCCGCAGCCGACCGCAAGGCGAAAACGCCTCCTGTGGACGGTGAGTCAATTTCCTTGTCGCACGGCGGCAAAGTGCATCACGATAGTAATCGCAAGTTAACCAAAGCGGAGGGTAGCCGTAGCGCTGCTCCCGCTGAGCATTTGCGATTGGATCGTGACATGGGTCGGCATGAGACATTCGGCAACGCGTTGCCGGTTGCGGATAGGCTTGCACCTTATTTGCAGGGTGATCCTGCTGCACGCGCTGATGTCCCTGCAACCATCTCCGAACTCATACATGCGCATGAGATAGCCTACGGCTACGCCCTCTACACGGAAGCCTACGGGCTACCGGATCTGGCCGAGCGGCGAAAGACTGAGGAGGAGACATTCCGCGCTCTCCTGCACGCCCCAATGCACACAGATGCCGACCGCGTGGCTTACGCTATCGCCGTCATCTCACGACAAGCGCATTCCCTCGGCGACGGAAGCGCGACAGAACGGGATCATCCACTCGCAGTAGCCTATCGCAACCTGCGCTTCGGCGAACACGCCCGGGAGCCGGAGGAGATACGCCACGTCGGGCGCAAGGCCGAGCCTGAGGCCGCGGCGGATCCGATCTTTGCTGCGATTGAGGCGCATCGGGCCGCATATGACGCCTGGCTCCCGACCATGTTCGCTTGGAGCGCCACACTCGGCGGTACGCCGGAATACGAGGCAGCCGAGGCGAACGACGCAACAGCCCGCCAGTTAGAGCGCGCTGCCTTCCGCAGCATCCTGACCACCCAACCGATCACCCCTAGCGGCTTGGCCGCGCTCGCCGCCTACCTGCCGGACGCAATACGTCAGTCCAACCCCGACACGGAAGCAGAGGCTCTGGCGGGGCTCGATGCCCTGCGTGCCGGTGTGAATTCTATCCGGCTTGAGGCTGCTGGCGCCCCCCCCGTGGCCACCGTCAAGGCACAATCCGAGACACACAAAGGAGACATCGCCCGCCTCTCCGCCGAGCAAGTCGACCTGGGTGCCCTGGACATTTTTCAGCTTTCGGCCCTGTTCGAGGCCTATCAGGTCGCGAAATTTACCTGGGAAGGCGTGGCGGCGCGCCCTTATAGCTCCAAAGAGACAGGATCCGCCCCGCTCACAACGGCTTTGGGCGAGGTGGCGCGGTTCGAAGAAGAGCGCGCTTGCTGGATCGTAGATCGTCTTGAGAAGGAGATTGCCACTCGCAAGCCAGAAGATGAGTATCAGCGCGATGAAATCCTGATGGTTCGTACGCAGCAGGAGTTCAGGTGCAACATGCGCATTCACAACAATGCGCTTATCCGCGATATCGCCAAAGCCTGGAGCGAGTGAAGATGAGCAACATCATCCACTTTCCCGCCGGTCACCCCATTGCCGCAGAGCGCATCCCACGCGAGCAGTTCGAGCGCCTAGCGGGACTTGCCTTGGACGTGGTGGATCAGATCCTGGTGCTGCTCAATGACGCGGAGGGGCAGCTGAGTACCAGTGGACCAATCAGCTTCCGATCGGGAGCCGCCAAGCCGTATCCAGACGACCTTGAGGGCGACTGAGTCCAAGGGTGTCCACCCCGATATATGGGACAACCGTTGGACATGGAAACCGCGCCAACCAAGCTAAGCGCTTGATATTGTTGGCGCGCCCTACGGGACTCGAACCCGTGTTTTCGCCGTGAAAGGGCGACGTCCTAGACCGCTAGACGAAGGGCGCCGGTGCGGGGCGAAGGGAGCTATAGTGGGGATCCACCGGGAGGGCAACCGGATTGATGGGCTTGACGGCGGACGAGGGCTCAGTCTTGTCGAGCGCCGATCGAGGCCTTGAACGCGGGCGGGACGACGAGATGACGACGAGGCAGGGACCGCGCGCGGGTGGGCCGGGCAAGTTCGGGCAGGGCAGGGACGGCCAGGGACGACCGGGCTACGGCAAGCCGCCGCAGGGACGTGGCGGGCCGGGCAAGGGCGCACCGGGCAAGGGCGGGCCAGGCCGGCGACCCGGCGACGACGTCGACGGGCCGGCGGTGCTGTACGGGTGGCACCCGGTCTCCGAGGCGCTGCGCAACCCGGACCGCGAATTGCGGCGGCTGCTGGCGACCGAGAACGCGGCGATCCGCCTCGCCGAGGAGGTCGGCGAGCTGCGCATCATCCCCGAGATCGTCAAGCCGGGCACCATCACGGGCCTGCTCGGGCCGGACGCGGTGCACCAGGGGCTCTACCTCGAGGCGGAGCCGCTCGCCGGCCCGGCCTTCGACGCGCTGCCCGACGACGCGGTGCTGCTCGCCCTCGACCAGATCACCGATCCGCACAATGTCGGGGCCATCGTGCGCACGGCGGCGGCCTTCGGCGTCACCGCCATCGTCACCACGGCGCGGCACTCGCCGACGGTGACCGGCGTGCTGGCGAAATCCGCCTCGGGCGGGCTCGAGCACGTGCCGTTCGTGGTGGTGCGCAACCTCGCCGAGGCCCTGATCGAGCTCGGCGAGCGCGGCTTCACCCGGGTCGGGCTCGATTCCGAGGCGCCCGAGACCCTCGACGCGGTCGGGCCGAAGACGCCGCTCGTCGTGGTGCTCGGGGCCGAGGGCAAGGGCCTGCGCCAGCGCACCCGCGAATGCTGCGACGTGATGGCCCGCATCCCGTTCCGCGGCGCGATCCAGAGCCTCAACGTCTCGAACGCCGCCGCGATCACCCTGTACGCCCTGATGCCCCGCGCCTGACGCGCGGGGCCCTTCCCGTCAGCGCCAGAACGGCCGCACGTCGATCAAGGCCTCGTGCGCCGTGTCGGCCGCGGCCAGCAGGTGCCGGCTGCGCGCCTCGGTGTCGGCGGTGGCCATCCCGGCGGCGAAGACCGCGCCCTCCGGCGCGCCCCGGGCGAGCTCGGCCGCCAGGGTATGGGCGGTGGCGATGTCGTTGAGGTCGCCGAGGTGGTCCTGCAGGTCGGCCAGGGCCTCGACGAAGACCTTGTGGCGCTTGGCGGCCTTCCTGCCATCGTAGAGGGCGGCGAAGAACTCGGCGCCGTAGCGCAGCTTCTTGGCGGCGATCCGCACCCGGTGGCGCGCCTCGGGGTCGAGATCGGCGAGGTGGCGGCCGCGCTTCTTCACCTGGCGGCGGCGCCGCTCCAGCTCTTCGGTGGCGAAGGCCCGGGCCGGGCCATCGCGGCGGGCGGCGCCGGCATTGTCCGGGCCGAGCCAGGGACCGCTCTCGATCCAGGCGACGAGATCGAGGAGGAAGTCGCGCCACGCGCGGCTCTCCAGCACCGCCCGCACCGCGTCGTGCGCCGCCGCGCGCTCGGTCTCGAGGTGGCGCTCGAGGATCAGGAGCCCGGGCTCGTCCGGGCGCCGCTCGCGCTCGCGCGGCAGGGTCTTGCCGAGATAGACGTCGAGGTTGCGGGCATGGCCGAACGGCTCGATCAGGCGCTTCAGCTCGGCCTTGATCCCGGGCACGCGCCGGTCCTCGATCACCGCGCCGAACAGCGAGAAGGCCGAGCGCAGGCGGCGCAGCGACACCCGCAGCTGGTGCAGGGCCTCGACGTCGCGGCGCGCCAGCAGCACGGTCTCGTTGAGCCGCATCTGGCGCAGGCAGGCATAGGCCACGGCCTGGAACGCCTTGGCGGCGGTCATGTCCGGGGTGAGGGACACCGGCTCGGCCTTCACGGCGCGGCCGAGCCGCCCCGCGACCAGGGCGTCGCCGCGCTCGAACTTGCTCAGCACGCCGAGGCGCAGGGGCACGTCGGCGGCGAGCGTGCGGGCGAGGTCGAACAGGGCCTGCGGCGAGCCGCCGGTCAGCTCGAACTCGATCTCGCTGATCGGCGAGACCCGGTCGTCCGGTCCCCAGACCCGGCCGCGGTCGAGGGCGACCTCGATGCGGCTGCCCGCCGGCCCGGTATCGGCGAGGCGGCGCACGCTGCGGGTCACCGTCGAGGTGTAGAGGGGCGCGAGGTCGTCCGCGCCGTCGAGGAGCGCGGCGACGGGGGTACCGGCGAAGGAGGCGGGGTCCGGCCGCTCGCCGGCCACGTCGCTCTCCCATTCCGGCCGGTCGAACAGGCCGGCGGCGGCCGGGCCCCGGGCCTTCACGGTCTGGATGTGGCGCTCGCCGTCGCGGCGGACCCGCAGGGTGTAGCCGGCCTCGCGCAGGCGGCCGTCCGGCGTGTCGTAGTAGACCGAGGTCAGCTCGGTCTCGGTCCAGGTCCCGGCGAGCAGCGGATGCTCCCGCAGGCGTGCGAGGTCGGAGGCCTCGACATCCAGCTTCAGCTCGGTCTCGCGCGGTTCGCTCATCACGGCGGTCCTGATCTCCCGTTCGGCCCTCCCGATCACGGGGGGCGTTCAGAAATCATGGACGAGGCCGAAGGTTTCGCAAAGGCCGTCCGCGGACGTCGCCGTCCCGGTGGAATCTTTCCCAAGGGAAAGGCCTTGTTCCGGGGCGGCGCGGCGCCGTCAGCGCGCCCGCAGGTGGGCGAGGAGCCGTTCCGCCCCGGCCTCCGGCGCGCGATCGTTCACCACGAGGCAATCGGCGGCGACCGGGGCCGAGCGGGCGAGCCGCGCCGCGAGATCGCCGTCCTCGGGCCGGCCGCGGGCGGCGAGGCGGGCGGCGAGCACGCCCGGCGGCGCCGTGACCTCGACCACGGTGACCGCCGGCAGGCGCCGGCGCGCCTCGTCGACGACCCGGCGCGAGACGTTGCAGACGACGACGTGCCCGTCGCGGGCGAGCGAAGCGGTCGCGGCCGGCAGCGCGTAGCCGAGGTCGTGGGCGCGCCAGGACAGGGCGAAGCGCCCCTCCGCCTCGCCCGCCGCGAACTCCGCCTCGCCGATCGCCTCGTTGTCCTCGTGGACCGAGGGCGGGCGGGTGACGAGGCGGCGCGGGAAGACGTAGCGGGGCTCCCCCGCCAGGGCCTCGCGGGCGAGCCGCAGGAGGGTGTCCTTGCCGGCCCCACTCGGGCCGACCACCAGGACGAAGCCGCCGGTCCCCATCAGGCGACCCGCCGGCCCTGGCGCCAGACCTGGCGCACCACCGGCACGCCCTCGGCGAGGCGCACCCGCGCGAGGTCGGCGCGCAGATCCGGGGCGATGCTGCCGCGATCGTCGAGGCCGGTCGCCCGGGCCGGGTTGGCGGTGACCGTGGCGATCGCCTCCGGCAGGGTGATGGACGCGACGCGCTCGTGCAACCCGAACGCCGCCATCATCAGGCTGCCCGGCACGTAATCGGAGGAGAGCACGTCGAGCAGGCCCTCGCGGGCGAGGGCTTCCGCCGCGACGTTGCCGGAATGCGAGCCGCCGCGGATCAGGTTCGGCGCCCCCATCATCACGGTGATGCCGGCCTCGCGGGAGGCCTGCGCGGCCTCGAGCGTCGTCGGGAACTCGGCGAGGCGCACGCCCTCGTCCTTCGCCATGGCGACGTCGGCGAGGGTCGTGTCGTCGTGGCTGGCGAGCGCGATGCCGTGCTCCTGCGCCAGCGCCACCAGGGCCAGGCGGTTGACCGCGTTGAAGGCCTGGCCGTCGCGGATCTTCATCGCGGTGTTGGCCTGGATCTCGACGATCGAGCGGCCGCCGCGGGTGGCGTAGGTGTAGTACTTCTCGATGTCGCGGAACTGCCGCTGACCGGGCGTGTGGTCCATCAGCGAGATCAGCCCGACGGGGTAGCGGGCGGTGAAGTCCCGCACCGTGTCCATCAGGTCGGCGGAGGGTATCTCGCAGCGCAGGTGCGTGCGGTGCTCGGCGCGGAACAGGTCGGCACCTCGGGCGGTCTCGATCGCGCCGGCGAGCTGCATCAGCTCGGGGCCGAGCCCGCTGCCGTCCGGGTCGCTGCCGGCGCGCAGCGAATCGAACACCGTGGTGATGCCGGACGCCGCGATCTGCGCGTCGTAGGCCAGCACGGCGCCGAGCGGGTGCCAGCGCACCTTGGGGCGGGGCGCGTAGTGGCTCTCGAGGTGGTCGGTGTGCAGCTCGACGAGGCCCGGGATCAGGTGGTCGCCGTCGAGATCGAGGCCGCGTTCCGGCGCCCGGCCCTCGCCGATCTCGGCGATGCGGCCGTCGACCACGGCGAGCCAGCCGCGCTGGACCCGGTCGGGCAGCACCAGGGTGGCGTTCTCGAGGATCCGGTCTTGCATGGAGGTCCCCAGTTCTCTCAGCGTATGTCTCAAGCGGCGTGTTGCCGGCGGAAGGCCGTGACGTCGACCACCCGGGTCGCCACCGCCTCGCGCACGTCGGTGTCGTGGAAGATGCCGAGCAAGGCCGCCCCGGCGGCCTGGCGGGCGCGGATCAGCTCCACCACCACGGCGCGGTTCTGCGCGTCGAGGGAGGCGGTCGGCTCGTCGAGGAGCAGGATCGGCCGCTCGGCGATCAGCCCGCGGGCGATGTTGACCCGCTGCTGCTCGCCGCCCGAGAACGTCGCGGGCGGCAGGTCCCACAGGCGCTCGGGCAGGTTGAGGCGGGCGAGGAGCTCCTCGGCCCGGGCGAGGGCGAGATCGGCCGCCATGCCGCCCTCGCGGGCGGCCGAGGCCACCACCTCGCGGGCGCCGACCCGCGGGATCACCCGCAGGAACTGCGACACGTAGGAGATGGTGCGGCGGCGCAAGACCAGCACCTCGCGGGGCGAGGCCGCGGCGACGTCGACCACGCGCCCGCCGTCGCGCACCAGGATCCGCCCGTGGTCGCAGCGGTAATTGCCGTAGGCCATCTTGAGGAGCGAGGATTTTCCCGCCCCCGACGGCCCGCCGAGCACCACGCACTCGCCCGGATGCACGGCGAGGTCGGCGCCGCCCATCACCGGCAATTGCACGCCGCCGCGCAGGTGCAGGGTGAAGGTCTTGGCCACATTGCGGAATTCGAGCGCGGGCGCATTCTGGACGGGATTCATGCGGCGAGCACCGAGGAGACGAGGAGCTGGGTGTAGGGCTCGGCCGGATCGTCGAGCACCTGGTCGGTCAGGCCGGTCTCGATCACCCGCCCGGCCCGCATCACCATCACCCGGTGCGACAGGAGCCGGGCCACCGCGAGGTCGTGGGTGACGATGATGACGGCGAGGCCCAGTTCCGCGACGAGGCCGCGGATCAGGTCGAGCAGGCGGGCCTGGACCGAGACGTCGAGGCCCGAGGTCGGCTCGTCCATCAGCACGAGGCGCGGGCCGGTGACGAGGTTGCGGGCGATCTGGAGCCGCTGGCGCATGCCGCCGGAGAACCGGGTCGGCGGGTCGTCGACCCGGTCGGGGGCGATCTCGACCTTGTTCAGCCAGTCGAGCGCGGTCGCACGGATCTGGCCGTAGTGGCGTGCGCCGGCCCCCATCAGCCGCTCGCCGACATTGCCGCCGGCCGAGACCGCCATCCGCAGGCCCTGCCGCGCGTCCTGGCGCACGAAGCCCCAGTCGGTGCGCATCAGCGCCCGGCGCTCGGCCTCGCTCAACGTCGCGAGGTCGCGCAATCGCCCGTCGCGCATCCGATAGGAGACGCTGCCGGAATCGGGGGCCAGCTCGGTGGCGACGAGCGAGAGCAGCGTCGACTTGCCGGAGCCGGATTCGCCGACGATCGCCAGCACCTCGCCGGGATCGAGGTCGAAGGACACGTCGGCGCACCCCAGGCGGGCGCCGTAATGCCTGGTCAGGCCGCGGGCCTGGAGCAGGGGGGTGCTCATGCCGTCGTCTCCTCGTCGCGTGCCGGGCTGTTGAATGCCGGTGAAAGGCGCAGGCCTTCTCCTCTCCCCGCGGGCGGGGAGAGGGTCACGGCCCCCTTGTCGGGGTCGTGACGAGCGGAGGCGAAGCCGGAGCGAGGGTGAGGGGGTCTCGACGAGTGAGACTCCTCCGGAAGTCCCCCCTCACCCTCGCCCTTCGGGCTTCCTTCACCCCCGACAAGGGGGGCGAAGGCCTCTCCCCGCCCGCGGGGAGAGGGGGAACCAGTGGCTTCTCCGTCTCCGGACAGCCCTGCATCGCCCGTGAAGGGGGGATCGAGGCGGAAGCTGTAGCCGTAGCGCTCGAAGCCGAGGCTCTCGTAGAAGCGGTGGGCGGGCTTGGCGTCGACGTTCGAGGACAGGGCGAGCTTGTAGCAGCCCTTCTCGCCCGCGAGGCGGCCGGCCTCCCGCATCATCCGCCGGCCGAGGCCGGTGCCGCGCTCGGCCTCCGCCACCACCACGCTCTCGACGAGGGCCGAGGGCGTGCCCCAATGGGCGATGTTGTCGAGGACGACGAGGCAGAACGTGCCGACGATCCGGCCCCCGACCTCGGCGACGTAGAGCCCGTAATCGGGATAATCGTCGAGGCGTCGGAGCAGGGCCTCGGCGTGGGGCAGGGTCGCGACCCGCCCGGCGTTCAGTTCGGCGTAGAGGCCGAGCACCGCCGGCAGGTCGGGTTCCTGCGCCCGGCGGACGGTCAGGTCAGACATGCGCCGCCTCCATGCCGCCGGTCCCGACATGCCCGTCGGCCCGCCGCTCCTCGCAATGGTCGGTGTCCGAGCAGACGAACATCCGCCCGCCGGCATCGTCGAGCAGCACCTCGTCGAGATAGACCCCTTCCGCGCCGCACAGCGCGCACGGCCTGTCGAAGCTCTGGACCCGGAACGGATGATCCTCGAAGTCGAGGCTCCTCACGCGGGTGTGGGGCGGCACGGCGTAGATGCGCTTCTCGCGGCCGGCCCCGAAGAGCTGCAGCGCCGGGCAATCGTCCATCTTCGGGTTGTCGAATTTCGGCGTCGGCGAGGGGTCCATGACGTAGCGGCCCGCGACCTCGACCGGATAGGCGTAGGTGGTGGCGATGTGGCCGTGGCGGGCGATGTCCTCGTAGAGCTTGACGTGCATCAGGCCGTACTCGGCGAGCGCGTGGAGCTGGCGCGTCTCGGTCTCGCGCGGCTCGAGGAAGCGCAGCGGCTCGGGGATCGGCACCTGGTAGACCAGGACCTGGCCCTCGGAGAGCGGCGCCTCCGGGATGCGGTGCCGGGTCTGGATCACGGTCGCCTCCCGGGTGCGGGTAGTGACGGCGACATCCGCCGTGCGGGCGAAGAAGGCGCGGATCGAGACCGCGTTCGTCGTGTCGTCGGAGCCCTGGTCGATGACCTTGAGCACGTCGGCGCGGCCCAGGATGGCGGCGGTGACCTGCACGCCGCCGGTGCCCCAGCCGTAGGGCATCGGCATCTCGCGCGAGGCGAAGGGCACCTGGTAGCCGGGGATCGCGATCGCCTTCAGGATCGCCCGGCGGATCATCCGCTTGGTGCCCTCGTCGAGATAGGCGAAGTTGTAGCCGGTAGCGGCGTTCATTCCGCGGCCTCCTTCATCTCGGGCACCGCCCGTCGAGCGGCGTGCTCGGCGCGCAGCCGCCGCACCAGCTCCAGCTCGGCCTGGAAATCGACGTAGTGGGGCAGCTTCAGGTGCTCGACGAAGCCGGTGGCCTGGAGCGCGTCGCAATGGGCGAGGACGAATTCCTGGTCCTGCGCCGGAGCGCCGACCGGCTCGCCCAGCTCCTCGGCGCGCAAGGCGCGGTCGACGAGGGCCATCGCCATCGCCTTGCGCTCGCTCTGGCCGAAGGCGAGGCCGTAGCCGCGGGTGAATTGCGGCGGCACCTCGGCGCTGCCGTGGAACTGGTTGACCATCTGGCACTCGGTGAGGTCGATCTCGCCGAGGGGCACCGCGAATCCGAGCTCCTCCGGCACGAACTCGACCGCGACCGCCCCGACCCGGATCTCGCCGACGAAGGGGTGGGTGCGGCCGTAGCCGCGCTGCGTCGAGTAGCCGAGCGCGAGCACGAAGCCCTCGTCGCCCCGCGCGAGCGCCTGGAGCCGGAGCGCCCGGTCGGCCGGGAAGTCGAGCGGCTCGCGGGTGAGGTCGCCCGGGGCTGAGCCGTCGTCGGGGGCGGAGGGCTCGATCAAGCCGTCCTGCCTGAGGAGGTCGGTGACCCGGGGGGCGTGGGCGGCGTCCGCCAGCGGCTCGGCTTGGCTCGCCACCGGCGCCTCGCCTTCGGCGGCGAGGGCGAAGTCGACCAGGCGGTGGGTGTAATCGAAGGTCGGCCCGAGCACCTGGCCGCCGGGCAGGTCCTTGTAGGTGGCGGAGATGCGCCGGCGGAGGGTCATGGCGCCGGTCTCGACCGGCTCGGAGGCGCCGAAGCGGGGCAGGGTGGTGCGGTAGGCCCGCACCAGGAACACCGCCTCGATCAGGTCGCCGCGGGCCTGCTTGAGGGCGAGCGCCGCGAGGTCGGGATCGTGCAGCGAGCCCTCGGTCATCACTCGGTCGACGAGGAGCGCCATCTGCTCGCGGATCTGCGCCACCGACAGTTCCGGCACCGAGGCGTCGCCCCGGCGGGTCTCGGCGAGCAGCCGGTGCGCGTTGGCGATGGCGGCCTCGCCGCCCTTCACGGCCACGTACATGGCTAGCCCTCCTGGACGCGGGTGGAGCGCGGCAGCGCCGCGAGGCGGCCGGGGGCCGCGAGGATCAGGTCGATCCCCTGCGGGAAGCCGGCATGGTTGCGGGCGAGGCGGGCGAGCATGTCGGCCGGCAGGGGCGCGGCCGCGAGGCGGGCGCTCTCGCGGATCCCCGGCCCGTCGAGGCGCCAGCCCTCGACGTCCGAGAGGTCGCAGACCGCCAGCACCAGGGTGGCGGAGCGGTCCGGATAGGCCGGCGTCCCTTGCGCGAAGGCCGCGAAATCCGGGCAGGCGGCGGCGTCGGAGACCAGCGCGAAGGCGGCCTCGGACGGCGCGTCCGCGATGCGGGCGCCGGTGTGGAAGCGCAGGAAATCCGCCACCGCCGGGTCGTGCCGCAGCGCCTCGTCGAGCCAGAGGGCCGCGTCGGCATCGGCGAGCGCCAGGGCGATGGCGGCGAGCTCGGGCGTCAGCGGCGCCGGCGGCTCCAGGGTCGCGGCGAGGGGCTGGAGCGTGCCGGGGCGCGCGAGCGCATCCATCACGGCGCGGAAGACGCCCTGGGCGTCGTGGACGGGGTCGGAAAAGCCGCGCGCCAGCATCAATCGTCCCCTCGGGCCATGGTGAAGAAGTTCACCCGCGTCGCCGCGATCCGGCGCGCCTGCGCCGCGCGCTCCTCGGCCCGGCGGGCGGCGACGGGGCCGAGCGCCGCCTCGACCGCGGCGCGGCGCCCGGGATGCTGCCACAGGGCGTCGAGGGTCGCGGCGAGCCGCGCCTTCGCCCGGTCGCGGCCGAGATGGTAGGCAAAGCCCGTCTCGCCGCCGGGGAGCCGCACCGCCGCCCGGGTCACCGTCGCCTCGCCGAGATTGAACGGGCGACCGTCGCCGCCGATGCGGCCGCGGGTCATCACCAGGCCGGTCTCCGGCGGGCGCAGGTCTTCGACCGTCTCGGTGCCGCCGAGCTGCGTCAGCGCCCGGCGCAGCTCCTCGGGACGGGCCTCGCCGCACAGCGCCATCACGGCGCGGCGGGCGGCCGGATCGGGCCTTTCGGGCACGGGCGCTTCGGGCTGGCGGGCGGCCGGGTTATGATCGGGCATCGCGGGGTCCGCTGGCATCTTTGTTGTCTAATGGTATAGACAACCGACGATCCGGGAGCAAATGAAGTTTGGATGACGGTATGAGTGCGGGCGGCGACGGCCACGTGACGGACGGTCCGGTGACGGTGCTGGCACGGGGCGAGGGTTTGGCGGCGTGGCGCCAGATCGCGGACGGGGTGGCCGCCGACATCGAGGCCGGGCGCCTCGCGGCCGGCGCACAACTGCCGACGGAGAGCGCGCTCGCGGCCCGGTTCGGGGTCAACCGGCACACCGTGCGCCGGGCGCTGGCGGCGCTCGCGGAGCGCGGGCTGGTGCGGGCGACGCAGGGGCGCGGCACCTTCGTGGAGACGCAGCGGCTCGCCTATCCGATCGGCCGGCGCACGCGCTTCTCGGAGATCGTCAGCAAGGCCGGCCGCGAGGCCTGGGGCGACCTGATCGCCAGCGAGACCGTGCCGGCCGATCCCGCCACCGCGGAGGCCTTGCGGCTCGCGCCCGGGGATCCGATGCTCGAACTGCTGACGATCCACCGCGCCGACGACACGCCGCTCTCGACCGCCCGGACCTGCCTGCCGCTGCCGCGCTTCGCGGGCTTCGCGCAGGCCTACGCGACGCTCGGCTCGCTCACCCGCGCCTATGCGGAGTATGGAATCGCCGACTACACCCGCCTGTCGACCCGCATCCACGCCCGCCCGGCCGCCGCCGACGAGGCCGCCCGCCTCGACCTCGCGCCGGGCCGGGTGCTGATCGTGCTCACCAGCGTCAACGTCGACGCGGCGGGGGTGCCGATCCAGGCGACGCGCAGCCTGTTCGCGGCGGACCGGGTGGAGCTGGTGGTGGAGGGGTAGGGGCGCCGGCCTATCGGCCTCCGGCGACGGGCCCGCGGCGAACTTCCTGCCCCTGAGGCAGTTACCCCCGCGCCTCGCACCGGAGCCTCCCGATGACCGCTCGCCAGATTTGCGCCGCCCTGTTCCTCGTCGCCGGCGCCCTGCCGCTCACGCCCGCGCAGGCCGGGCCGGCGCAGGACTACATGTACCAGCGCCGGCAGGTCGGCCGGGGCCAGGTCTGCCGGCCGCCGCTGAAATTCGCGGCCGGCGCCTGCGTGCGGCGCTGCCCGGCGGGCTACCAGGACATGGGCGGCTACTGCCGGCTGCGCAACATGCAGCGCTGACCCGCTACTTCGCCGCGGCCTTCACCAGCGGGCAGCCGCCCTCGCCGAGCGGCCGGAACGCCTCGTCGCCCGGCACGGTGGCGACGAGCTTGTAGAGGTCCCACTCGCCGGTCGATTCCTTCGGGGTCTTCACCTGCATCAGGTACATGTCGTGGACCATGCGGCCGTCCTCACGGATCCGGCCGTTCGTCGCGAACATGTCGTTGACCGGGGTCTCGCGCATCCTGGCGATCACGGTCTTCGCGTCGTCGGTGCCGGAAGCCTGCACCGCCTTGAGGTAGTGCAGCACCGAGGAATAGACGCCGGCCTGGTGCATCGTCGGCATCAGCCCGGCCTTCTCCTTGAAGCGGTTGGCGAAGGCGCGGGTCTCCGGCGTGCGGTCCCAGTAGAAGGCGGTGGTGAGCAGCAGGTTCTGCGCCACCTCGATGCCGAGGCTGTGGACGTCGTCGATGTTGATGAGGAGCGCCAGCAGGGTCTGGCCGCCCTGGACGATGCCGAACTCGTGCGCCTGCTTGATCGCGTTGACGGTGTCGCCGCCCGCATTGGCGAAGGCGATGAGCTTGGCGCCCGACCCTTGCGCCTGGAGCAGGAAGGACGAGAAGTCGGCGGTGGCGAAGGGCGCCCGCACCGTCGACACCACCTTGCCGCCCGAGCGCTTCACCTCCGCGATGGCGTCGCGCTCGAGCGCGTGGCCGAAGGCGTAGTCGGCGGTGACGAAGGCCCAGGTGTCGAGCCCCTTCTTCACCGCGGCGTTCCCGGAGACGTGGGAGAGCGCGTAGGTGTCGTAGGTCCACTGGATGCCGGTGGGCGAGCATTGCGGCCCGGTGAGATCCGAGGTGCCGCCGCCCGAGACGATCAGCAGCTTGCCCTTCTCCTTGGCGACCTGCTGCACCGCGAGCGCCACCGAGGAGGTCGGCACGTCGAGGATCACGTCGACGCCGTCGCGGTCGTACCATTGCCGGGCGATGTTGGAGCCGACATCCGGCTTGTTCTGGTGGTCGGCGAACACGACCTCGATCGGCTTGCCGTCGAGGCTGCCCCCGAAATCCTTCACCGCCATCTCGGCGGCGATCACCGAGCCGCGGCCGGTGGAATCGGCGTAGACGCTCGACATGTCGTTGAGGACCGCGAGCTTGACCTTGCCGTCGGTGAGCCGCGGTTCGGCGGCATGGGCCGGCGCGGCGAGCGCGCAGAGGGACGCGGCGGCGAGGAGCGCGGCGCGCAAGGGGCTGAGCATGGGCGTTCTCCCGGGCGCCTTCCGCTTCTCGACGAGCGGATCACGGCGCCGTGAGGCCCATCAGAGAGGGTGCGAGGGCCGTGCGCAAGGCCCGGCTCTCGTTCGTCCGATCCGCGACCTCATCCTGAGGTCGCGGGTGGGATGGGGGTGTTATCAAATAACCCCCGGGACGCCCCTCAGCGCAGCGCGATCGCCAGCAACGACCCGGCGATCACCCACAGGGCCAGGGTCGACCACACCATCCGCTTGGTCTCGATGCGGATGCGGCGCTCGACGCGGGAGACCTCGCGCAGGCCCTCCTCGTCGAGGCGCACCAGCACGCGCTTGGCGCGCTGCGCCAGGTCGGGCACGTCGGCGACGACGTCGGCCAGCGTCAGCACCGCGCGGCGGGCCTGGTCGGCCCGGCCGAGGGGCCCGAGATTGCGGGCGAGCCAGGTGCGCACCACCGGCTCGGCCGAGGTCCACATGTCGAGGCGCGGATCGAGCGAGCGGGCGACGCCCTCGACCACCACCATGGTCTTCTGCAGCATCACCAGCTCGGTGCGGGTGCTCATGTCGAACAGGGCGGTGACGTCGAAGAGCAAGGTGAGCACCTTCGCCATCGAGATCTCGTCGGCCCGGCGCTGGTGGATCGGCTCGCCGATCGCCCGGATCGCCTGCGCGAAATCGTCGACGGAATGGTGCGAGGGGACGTAGCCGGCCTCGAAATGCACCTCCGCCACCCGGCGGTAGTCGCGCAGGATGAAGCCGAGGAGAATCTCGGCCAGGAACCGGCGCTCCTTCAGTCCGAGCCGGCCCATGATGCCGAAATCGACCGCGACGAGCCGCCCGGCCGGATCGACGAACAGGTTGCCGGGATGCATGTCGGCGTGGAAGAAGCCGTCCCGGATCGCGTGGCGCAGGAACGACTGGATCACGGTCTGGCCGAGCGCCGCCACGTCGTGGCCCGCCGCCACGATCGCCGCGCGGTCGTTGAGGCGGATGCCGTCGATCCACTCGCTCGCCAGCACGTCGCGCCCGGTCAGCTCCCAGACCGGCTGCGGCACCCGGAACTCGGGGTCGTCCTTGATGTTCTCGGCGAGTTCCGAGAGGGCGGCGGCCTCGAGCCTGAGGTCCATCTCCATCGCGACGGAGCGGGCGAGCGTCTCGACCACCTCGCGCGGGCGCAGGCGCTCGGCCTCCGGGCGCAGGGCCTCGACCACCCGGGCCATGAAGCGCATCGCCTGGATGTCGCGGGCGAAGCGCTCGCGCACGCCCGGCCGCATGATCTTGACCGCGACCACCCGCTCGGTGCCGTCCGGCTCGCGCAGGTGCGCCTTGTGGACCTGGGCGATCGAGGCGGCGGCGATCGGCTCGCTGAACGACGTGAAGATCTCGGGGAGCGGCTTGCCGAGGGTCGCCTCCAGGGTCGCGACCGCGACGCCTTGCGGGAAGGGCGGCACCCGGTCCTGCAGGCGCTCGAGGTCGCGGGCCGCCGCCATGCCGACGATGTCGGGGCGCGTCGCCAGGAACTGGCCGAACTTGACGTAGGACGGCCCGAGCCGGGTCAGCGCCGCGGGCAGGCGGCCGGGGCCGAGGCCCGGGCGTTCGAGCTTGCGGCCGAGCCGCAGGACGAGGCGCAGGTGGGGCGGCAGCTCGGCATCGTCGACGAAGGCGAGGGCGCCCTCGCGGGCCATCACCCAGCCGACATGGATGCCCCGCGCGAGGTGGGCGACGGCGCTCAGCACGGGCGAGGCCTCACGCGAGCTTCCAGCCGGAATGGATGGCGCAGATGCCGCCCGAGAGCGGCCGGTGGGTGACGTGGCCGAAGCCCGCCTCCTCGATCATCCGGGCGAATGTGCCGGGGGTCGGGAAGCGGCGGATCGACTCCACGAGGTACTGGTAGGATTCCTTGTCGCCGGCCACCATCGCGCCGAGGCGCGGGATGACCTTGAACGAGTAGGCCTCGTAGATCTTGTCGAGCCCGGGCACGTCGACATGCGAGAATTCGAGGCACAGGAAGCGCCCGCCGACCTTGAGCACCCGGTGGGCCTCCGCCAGCGCGTGCTCGATCCGCGGCACGTTCCGGATGCCGAAGGCGATGGTGTAGGCGTCGAAGGTATCGGAGGGCAGCGGCAGCGACTCGGCGTTGGCGGCGACGAAGTCGATGCGCGAGCCGTACCGGTGGCCGGCGCGCTCGCGGCCGACGCCGAGCATCGCCTCGTTGATGTCGAGCACCGTCACCTTGGTGTCGGGGCCGCCGGCCTCGAGCGTCCGGAACGCGATGTCGCCGGTGCCGCCGGCGACGTCGAGCAGCCGGAACGGCCGGGTGCGCGAGGGGCGCAAGCTCGACACGAAGGCGCTCTTCCACGCCCGGTGCAGGCCGCCCGACATCAGGTCGTTCATCAGGTCGTAGCGCTTGGCCACCGAGCGGAAGACCTCGTTGACGCGCCCTTGCTTCTCCGCGAGCCGGACGCGCTCGAAGCCGAAATCGGTGCTGGTCTCGTCGCCGGCCATGCGGTCTGGTCCCCTGTCGTGGCGGCCTGCATAGCGAAGCGGACGGGAAATCACCATCTTGGCCTGCATCTTCGCGGGGTACGCTTCGTCGCGCCCGCCCCATTCTCCACGGACGAGAGATGCCCGAGCTGCCCGAAGTCGAGACCGTGCGCCGCGGATTGGCCCCCGCGCTGGTCGGCGCCCGCTTCACCGAGGTGGTGCTGAACCGGCCGAACCTGCGCTTTCCGTTCCCGGCCCGCTTCGCCGCGCGGGTGAAGGGCCACGAGGTGACCGCCCTGTCGCGGCGCGCCAAGTACCTCGTCGCCGAATTGTCCTCGGGCGAGGCGCTGATCATGCATCTCGGCATGAGCGGGCGCTTCGACGTGCACCTGCCCGACGGCCGGCACGTCTCGCCGGGCGACTTCTACCTCGAAGGGGCGCAGGGGCAGGCGAAGCACGACCACGTCCGGTTCGGCCTCTCGAACGGCGCCCGGGTCGTCTACAACGACGCCCGCCGCTTCGGCTTCATGGACTTGGTGCCGTCGGCAGAGCTCGCCACCTGCCGCCACTTCGCCGGCATGGGCATCGAGCCGCTCGGCAACGAGCTCTCGGGCGAGACGATCGCCCGGCTCTTCATGGCCAAGCGCACGCCGCTCAAGGCCGCGCTCCTCGACCAGCGGCTGATCGCGGGCCTCGGCAACATCTACGTCTGCGAGGCGCTGCATCGCGCCAGGCTCCATCCGGAGGCGCCCGCCGGGACGCTCGCCGACGCCGCCGGCCGCCCGACCGCCAAGGCCAAGCGCCTCGCCACCGTGATCCGCGACGTGCTGACCGAGGCGGTGGCGGCGGGCGGCTCTACCTTGCGCGACTACGTCCACACCGACGGCAGCCAGGGCGCGTTCCAGCACGCCTTCCGGGTCTACGACCGGGAGGGGCTGGCCTGCACGGCGAAGGGCTGCCGCGGCGTGGTGCGGCGGCTGGTGCAATCGGGGCGGTCGACGTTTTTTTGTGAGACGTGCCAGCCGGGGTGAGGGCGCGTTCTGCGCGACGGCCGACCTGACCGGGTGCGGGTTGCTCACGATCCCCGAGGGCGACCGGCTCCGAGGCTGTGTTCGCGACCCTGGTCACTCATGAATGGGCGAATGACGGCTTCCTGCGCGGCCCGGATGGAATCCTGGTGCGGATGGACCGCCTGCGAAAGATCCCCGGCATCCTGATCCACGGGCGCCGCGACATCAGCGGGCCGGCCGTCACGGTGTGGCGGCTGCATCGGCTCTGGCCGGAGAGCCGGCTCCATATCGTCGAGGGGGAGGGGCACGGCGGGCCCGAGTTGAGCGCGCGGATGCGGGAAGCGACGGATGCGCTGGCGGGCTGAGAAGAGGGCTAAGCGACCGCGCGTGGCGGCACAGGCGATGCTACCCGGCCGGTCGAGTGCGACGCTCAGAGGACGGGCGCGGGCCGCCACCTCTACCCGCCAATAGCAGAGCTATTCAGGGGGAGGGAAAGGCGCGGGTTTCCCCTCTCCCCGCGGGCGGGGAGAGGCCCGAGCTCCGAAGGGGCTCGGGGGGCAGCGAACCGCAGGTTCGCCGCGAGGGTGAGGGGGTGTTTCTGGAGGAGCCACATCCTGAAACTCCCCCTCACCCTCGCTCCGGCTTCGCCTCCGCTCGCCGCATCTCCTGAATGGAGACGCGGCCCTCTCCCCGCCCGCGGGGAGAGGAGAAATCCTGAGCCCCTACAGGAAGCCGAGCAGTCTCGGCACGGGCGGTGAGCGTTTCCGACCTCGCCCGGTCTCTCGATCAGGTCAGCCCCGCGCTCACACCGTCCGGCCGCCGTCGATCGGCATCTCGACGCCGGTGATGAACTCCGCCTCGTCGGAGGCGAGAAAGAGCGCCACGTTGGCGATGTCGGAGGCCCGCGACATCCGGCCGAGCGGGATCGTGGCGACGAACTTGGCGCGGTTCTCCGGCGTGTCCGGCACGCCCATGAAGGCTTCGAGCAGGCCGGTCTCGCCCATCACCGGGCAGAGGGCGTTGACGCGGATCTTCCACGGCGCCAGCTCGACGGCGAGCGACTTCGACATCAGGTTCACCGCCCCCTTCGAGGCGTTGTACCAGGTCAGGCCGGGACGGGGCCGGATGCCGGCGGTGGAGCCGACGTTCAGGATCACGCCGCCGCCATTGTCGCGCATCGCCGGAGCCAGCGCCCGGACGAAGTGGAAGATCGACTTCACGTTGACCCGGAACACCCGGTCGAAGGCCTCCTCGTCGACCTCCATCAGCGGCTGGTTGCGGTGGGTGGTGCCGGCATTGTTGACGAGGATCTGGGGCGTGCCGAAGGCCTCGGTGGTGCGCCGCACCGCCGCCTCGACATCCGCGGCGCTGCCGACATCGGCCGCGATGGCGATGGCCGACGCGCCGATCTCCTTGGCGACGCGCTCGGCGGCGTCGCCCCGCAGGTCGAGTACCGCGACCTTGGCGCCCTCCTCGGCGTAGCGCCTGGCGATGCCCTCGCCGAAGCCGCCGCCGGCGCCGGTGACGATCGCGACCTTGCCGTTCAGCCTCATGGAAAACACTCCTTCGTCAGGCGGCCGAGATCTCGCCGCGCTCGATCTGGATGGTGGTGTCGACGAGCGCCCGCAGCAGATCCGGGCTGCTCTCGGTGATCAGGATCGCGACGTCGGGGAGCGCGGCGCGCAGGCGCGCCAGGGCCTCGGCGTAGCGAAGGGCGAGCGCCGGGGCGAGGCCCTGGAACGGCTCGTCGAGCAGCACCGCGCGGGTGCCGACCATCAGGGCGCGGCCGAGCGCCACCATCTTGCCCTGTCCGCCCGACAGGCCCGCCGCCTTGCGGGGGGCGAAGTCCTTGAGTTCCGGCAGGAGCGTGTAGACAGCGTCCAACCGCCGCGAGATCTCGGCCTTGGGCAGGCCCAGCACCTGGGCCGGCAGCAGCAGGTTGTCCTGCACCGTGAAGCTGCCGAACAGCTTGCGTTCCTCCGGCGCGTAGCCGATGCCGAGGCGCGCCCGGTGATGCGCCGGCACGGTGCCGGCCTCCTGCCCGTCGAGGACGAGCCGGCCGGCCTGCAAGGGGAGGAGCCCCATCAGGGCGCGGAGCGTCGTGGTCTTGCCGGCGCCGTTGCGGCCGATGAGCGCCACGCGCCCGCCCGGCGGCACCTCGAGCGAGACGCCGCGCAGGACCGGGGCGCCCGCGATCGCGACCGCCGCCCCCTCAAGCCGCAGCATGGGCGCCTCCCGTCGGCGCGATGCCGATCACCGTGCGCTGCACCTCCGGATCGTTGAGGATCCGGGAGGGCGGCCCGAGCGCCGCGATCTTGCCCTGACCCCAGACCGCGACCCGGTCGGCGAAGCGCCCGACCACCTCCATGTCGTGCTCCACGAACACCGCCGTGACCCGGGCCTCGCGCAGCACCCGCACCAGGGTCTCGACGATTCCCATCTTCTCGGCCGCCGCGACGCCGCTCGTCGGCTCGTCCATCAGGAGGAGGCGGGGGCGGAGCGCCACCGCCATGGCGATGTCGACGAGCTTGCGCGCCCCCTCGTTGAGGGCGTCGGCCCGCACCTCGGCGATGCGGGTGAGGCCGAAGCGTTCGATCAGCTCCGCCGCCTCGTCGCGGAAGCGCGGGCGCAGAAGCGGGTTCAGCACCGACCACACGCCCTCCCGGGCCGCGACCGCGAGCGCCACGTTCTGCAACACGGTGTGCTCGGTGAAGAGCTGCGGCAGCTGGAAGCTGCGCGCGACCCCGAGCCCGACGATGCGCCGCGGCGACAGGCCGAGGATCGGCCGGCCCTCGAAGGCGATCGAGCCGCCTTGCGGTTTGAGGTAGCCGGTCGTCATGTTGATGAAGGTGGTCTTGCCGGCGCCGTTGGGGCCGATGATCGCCAGGAACTCGCCGGCCTCGACGTCGAGGTCGATCCCGTCGGCCGCCTTGAGGCCGCCGAAGGCGAGGCGCAGGTCCCTGGCCTGGAGCAGAGCGGTCATGCGGCCCTCCTGCTTCTCGCGATCATCCCCCAGATCCCGCCCGGCGCGAACACGATGACGCCCAGCAGCACGAGGCCGAGCACCAGCTGCCAGGCATTGGCGAAGGTCGCCGCGGCATAGACCCGGGTCAGCTCGTAGGCCGCCGCCCCCAGGAACGGCCCGAGCACGCTGCCGGCCCCGCCGAGGATCGCGATGAAGACGAGCTCGCCGGACGTGGTCCAGTAGCTGAGCGCCGGGGTGACGTGGCGGGTGGTGAGCGCGATGATCGCGCCGGCGAACCCCGCCATCACGGCCGACGCCACGTAGGCGGCGAGGAGCACGCGCTTGGGCGACACGCCCATGAAGTCGAGCCGGGTCTCGCGGGTCTTGATGCCGGCGAGCGCCTCCCCCAGGGGCGAGGCGAGCGCCACCCGCACCAGCGCGCCGCAGGCGAGCGCCAGGACGAGCGCCATGCCGAGCACCGTCCACTCGCCCGCCTCGCCGGCCAAAGGCCGGCCGAGGAACGTGACGGGGGGTAACCGGATGCCGTCGGCGCCGTGGGTCAGCGCGTAGAACTTCTCCAGCACCGAGTAGAACACCATGCTGAGCGCCAGATTCAGCATGCCGAAGAAGATCTCGCGGTAGCGCACCACGAACAGGCCGATCAGCAGGCCGACCACGCCGGCGAAGAGCGCCGCGAGGGGCACGAGCAGCAGGGCCTCGGGCAGGGCCATGGCGCCGAACGCCACCGTGTAGGCGGCGAGCGCGAGGTACAGCGCGTGGCCGAAGCTGACCTGGCCGGCGCGCAGCAGGAGCAGGATGCCGAGCACGGCGAGCCCCTTGGCGAGCGCGATGGTGAGCACGAAGCGCAGCCACGGCACCGCGTAGGCGAGGACGAGGATCAGCACGGCGCCGGCGAAGGCGAGGAGCGTTTCCGAGCGGCGGGTCATCGCGCGGCACCTCCATTCAAGGATTTGCAGGTCATATCCGCCGGGTCTCCGCCACGCCGAACAAGCCTTGCGGTCGGAACAGCAGCACCGCCACCATGATGGCGTAGGGCACCACCACCTCGAATTCGGGCGCGACGTAGACCGCGAAGGAGCGGCCGAGGCCGATGAGGAGGGCCGCCACCGCCGCCCCCTCGATCTGGCCGAGGCCGGCGGTCGCGACGACCGCGAAGGAGAGCACGATGGTCGAGGCGCCGACGCCCGGGACCAGCGACACGGTGGGCGCGGCGAGCGCGCCGCCCAGCGCCGCCAGCACAGCGCCCACCGTGAAGGTCAGCATCGTCACCTTGGCGGCATCGATGCCCATGGCGCGGGCCGCCTCGCGGTCGACGGTGACCGCGACGACCATCCGGCCGGTGAGCGTGTAGCGGAGCACGTATGCGAGGATGGCCAGCGTCGCGAGGGCGACGCCGGGCAGCACGTAGAGCTGGTAGGCGGTGAACGGGATCGCGTCCTGGCCGAACGGCACGTCGACGGTGCCGAGCCACTTCAGCGGCGCGTCGAACACCACCGGCTGCACGCCCCAGACCAGCTTCTGCAGGTCCTCCAGGATCATGAACAGCGCGAAGGTGACGAGGAGCTGCAGCACCGGCTCGCGATCCTGCATCCGGCGCAGCAGGAGCCGCTCGATCAGCGGCCCGAGCGCGACGCCGACCAGCACCGCCGCGGCGAGCAGGATCGGCAGGCCGAGCCAGGGCGGCGCGCCGAGCGAGGCCGCGAACAGCCCGATCGAGGCTGCCGCGTAGCCGCCGATGGCGTAGAGGCTGCCATGCGCCACGTTGAGCACTCGCAGCACGCCGAACACCAGGTTCAGGCCGACCGCCACCATGAAGACGGCGGCGGCGTAGGACAGCCCGTCGAGCAGGGCGAGCCCGACGAGGATCCCGTTCTCCGACAGCCAGGCCATCAGCTCTTGAAGGCCTGCGCCTGCGGGAGCTTGGCCACCATGTCGGGGGTCAGCGTCTTCAGCCAGTCGGCGCTCTTCTGGCCGACCGGCGTCGTCACGGATTCGGCCGGGAAGACGATCATGTCGGTCAGCACCGGGAACGGGTACTTGTCGGAGTGCAGCGTGGTGCCGATGAGCTGGTTCTCGAGGCCCTGGCCGTCCTCGCGGATCCGCACGCTGGCGGTGGGCGAGGGGAATTCGAGGCCCTTGAAGGCGGCCGCCAGCTCGGCGTCGGTCGGCCAGCCGCCGCCCTTCGCCGCCACCGCCTTCTCGATGCCGACCTTCATCGCCGAGACGGCCTGGGCCATGTGGAAGCAGGGATAGATCGGCCAAGCATTGTGCCTGGCGCGGTAGCTCTCGTTGAAGCGCGTCAGCCGCTCGGGATCGGCCGGCGAGGGGTGCAGGAACCAGTGGTCGCCGCGCGCCCCGACGATGTGCCCGGCCGGCAGCGCCTTGCCGACCCGCTGCAGCGAGGATTCGGCGAGCGGCATCACGAAGGTCGCGCGCTCGAACAGCTTGCGGTCCGAGGCCTGGCGGATCAGCGCGTCGAGGTCGCCGCCCCAGGAGGTGGAGAGCACCACGTCGGGCCGGAGCGCCAGCACGCGGGTGATCTCGGTCGAGAAGTCGGTGGCGCCGAAGCGCGGAAACAGCTCGGCCGAGACCTTCACGCCGGGCTTCAGGGTGTTCATCGCGGTGCGGAAGATGTCCCAGGAATCGCGGCCCCAGGCGTAGTCCTGGTTGATCACCGCGATCGACTTGAAGTCGGGCTTGACCTTCAGGAGGTAGAGGAGTGCGGCCAGGATCTCCGGCGTGGCGTTGGCCTGGGTGCGGAAGGCGTAAGAGTAGCGGTTGTCCTCGAAGATGCGCTGGGTGCCGCAATCCCACAGCAGCGTCGGGCGCTTCAGCTCGTCGGCGAGCGGCGCGCAGGCGATGCAATCGGCCGACGAGATCGCCGCGAAGATCAGGTGCACGCCCTCGGACTGCACCAGCCGGCGGTACTCGCCGACGACGTGGTCGACGCCCGGGCCCTCGTCGACGAAGATCGGCCGGACCTTGACCCCACTGATGCCGCCGGCGGCGTTGATCTCGTCGAACAGCATCTCGGCGGTCTGGCGGCCGGGCACGCCGAAGACGCTCGCCGGGCCCGACAGGTAGGTGGCGATGCCGACCTTGATCTCCGCCGGCTTCGCCCCTTGCGCGAAGGCCGATCCGCCCGGCATGAGCAGGCTCGCGCCCGCGGCGCCCGCGCCGATCAGCGCCTCGCGCCGCGTGACGTTCCCGGCACGACCCGTCCCTGCCATCCGCTTCCTCCCTGACTTCCCACGCGGGCGGGCCCCTCTGAAAGAGTGGCGTCGGGGGCCTCGCCGCGGGGCGGATCATGGGGGCGGGGATGACCGCTGTCCAATAGCTTGTGCGGGCTCGTGCCAGAGGTTCGAGATATGGGAGGGGGCGCCATCGCCCATGCAGGATGCGTCCAACGAAAGGCGTAGGTTTCCCCTCTCCCCGACAGATCCCGGGCTTGCCCGGGATCTGCAAGCGAGGGACGAAGTCGGGCAAGCCCGACTTCTCACGGGGAGAGGCCTTCGTCCCCCCTGTCGGGGGCGAAGGAAGCGCAGGCGACAGCCGGAGCGAGGGTGAGGGGGAGTTTCCGGACGAGGCTCTTCCGGAACCACTCCCTCACCCTCGCCCTACGGGCTTGTCGCGTCCCCTGAACAGGGACGCGACCCTCTCCCCGCCCGCGGGGAGAGGAGAGACCTTCGCTACATGGTTTCCGAGCAGAGCCTCGGACGGCGCGGCGAATGAACGAAGCCCGCCTCCCATCGTTAGGGCCTGGATACCCCCATCCCGTACGGAGGATTCCATGAGCCACGCGCACAAGCCCCTCGACCGGCAGGTGATCGTCATCACCGGCGGCTCCAGCGGCATCGGGCTCGCCACCGCCCGCATGGCGGTCCGGGCCGGCGTCCGGGTCGTGCTCGCCTCGCGCAACGCCGAGGCGCTGGCGGCGATCCAGGAGGAGATCGAGGCGGAGGGCGGCGAGGCGACCCACGTCGTCGCCGATGTCGGCCGGCGCGAGGACGTGCAGGCGATCGCCGACAAGGCGGTGCAGCGCTTCGGCGGCTTCGACACCTGGGTCAACGACGCCGGCATCTCGCTCTACGGCCGCCTGGAGGAGGTCTCGGACGAGGACCACGAGCGCCTGTTCCAGACCAATTTCTGGGGCGTGGTCTACGGCTCGCTGGTGGCGGCGCCGCACTTGCGCCGGCGCGGCGGCGCGATCATCAATCTCGGCAGCATCGCCTCGGACATGGCGATCCCGCTCCAGGGCATGTACTCGGCGAGCAAGCACGCGATCCGCGGCTTCACCGATGCGCTCCGGGCCGAGCTCGACCAGGACCGGGCGCCCGTCTCGGTGACGCTGATCAAGCCGGCGGCGATCGACACCCCGCTCCCGCAGCACGCCCGCAACTACCTCGACCGCGAGCCGAAGCTGCCGCCGCCGGTCTACCACCCGGACGAGGTCGCCCACGCGATCCTGCACGCCGCGGTGCATCCGCAGCGCGACATCATCGTCGGCGGCGGCGGCCGCGTCATGACCGGCTTCAAGAAGCTCGCGCCCGGCACCTTCGACCGCCTCGGCGCGGCGATGGCGAGCCAGCAGCTTCGCTCCGAGCCGCCGCGCGACCCGAACGGCGCGCTCCACCGGCCGGGGCAGGACGGCCACGTGCGCGGCGACCATCCGGGCCTCGTGCGCCACACCAGCACCTACACGCGGGCGAAGCTCCACCCCCTCACCACCGGGGCGGTGATGGCCGGGGTCGGCCTCGCGGCGGCGGCGCTGATGAAGCGGCGGGCCTGAGGCCCGCTTCACGGGGACGGCACGGCGTGGGAGAAGCCGCGCCATGCCGTCCTTCCTCCTCTACGCCGCCGCCGCGCTCGCCGAGATCGCGGGATGCTTCTCGGTCTGGGCGTGGTGGCGGCTCGGCGCCTCGCCCCTGTGGCTGCTGCCGGGTGTCCTGGCGCTGGGCGCCTTCGCGTTCCTGCTGGCACTCGTCGAATCGGACGCCGCCGGCCGCGCCTTCGCGGCCTATGGCGGGATCTACATCGCGGCCTCTCTCCTCTGGCTGTGGGGCGCGGAGGGCCAGCGGCCGGACCGGTTCGACTGCGCCGGCGCCGCCCTGTGCCTCGCGGGTGCCGCGGTGATCGTGCTGGCGCCGCGGGGATGAACCCGTTCAGCCCGCCGCCCGCAGCACCGATTTCGGCCTCACCCCGAGGCCGTCTCGAAGGCGCGGCTGGAATGCGCGAAGTCGCAGACGCCGCACTGCATCACCGGCGCTTGCCCGGGCCGACCAAAGACGTTGGACTGGCGATGCCAGGGAGGCGCGCCCGCGCGCCCGGACATTCTTCTCCGTCCTCGCGGCGCCGGAGAATCACGTGCTGCCATACAGGCTATGAGTAGAAGAAAATCCTTTATCCGGCGCCGTTCTTGCACCACGGCAGGAGAATGCCCTAAGCGGACGCGAAGTGTTCCCTTCAGACGGCCGGCCATGACCATCACGCGACGCAGCATCCTCGGGGCAGCCCCGGTCCTGGCGGCGGGCACCCTGCTGGGCGGCGGACCGGCCCTCGCCCAGGGGCGCAGCGCGCCTCTGCGGGTCGGCGTGATCCCGATCCTCGCCGCCGCGCCGATCTATATCGCCGAGAAGGAAGGCTGGCTGAAGCAGGCCGGGCTGACGCTCGCCGTCACCACCTTCGAATCCGGCCCGAACATGATCCAGGCGCTCGCCTCCGGCACCCTCGACGTCTACGTCGCCGGCGTGGCGCCGCTCGGGGTCGCGCGCGCGAAGGGCATCGACGTGACGGTGGTGACCGCCACCTCGGTCGAGGAGAACGTCGTCGTCGCCGGGCCGAAGCTCGCCCGCTTCGCCGAGAAGGGCGTCGC
This sequence comes from Methylobacterium platani, assembly GCF_001653715.1. GTDB lineage: Bacteria > Pseudomonadota > Alphaproteobacteria > Rhizobiales > Beijerinckiaceae > Methylobacterium > Methylobacterium platani. The sequence continues at coordinate 7,202 of NZ_LWHQ01000063.1, read as the reverse complement.
GCCGGCCGAGGTGTTCAAGCGGTATCGCGAGTCCGCCGGCACGCCGGCGCGGCTCGCGACCCAGCCCCTCGGCTCGGTCCCCAACACCACGCTGCAGCACTGGCTGTGGGAGGTGGCGAAGGTCGACCCGAAGGACGTGACGATCGTCTCGATGGGGATCGACGCGACCCAGCAGGCGATCCTCGCCGGCGCGGTCGAAGGCGGCATCCTGCGCGAGCCCGCGATCTCGATCGTGACCGGCCGCAACCCGGCGATCCGCATCATGGCGCTCGGGGCTGAGATGTTCCCGAGCCAGCCCGGCACCGTCGTCGCCGTCACCCGCGCGCTTCTCGATCGTGAGCCGGAGACCGTGCAGGCGATCGTGACCGGCATCGTGCGGGCGGTCGACCTGATCGCCCGCGAGCCGGACCGCGTCGCGCCGATCGTCGAGGGCGCGCTCGGCAAGGGCCTCGTCGACACCGCCACCATCCGCCGGGCGCTCGCCTCGCCGGCGACGCGCTTCACCGCCGATCCGCGGCCGATCGTCGAGCCGACGGCGGCGATGCAGCGCTACCAGGTGAAGATCGGAGCGCTCGACCGCGAGGTGCCCCTCGACGGGCTGTTCGAGCCGCGCTTCTACGAGCGCGCGGTCGCGGGAAAGTAAAGCAAAACCGATGCGATCCCGCCCCGCGGCGGCCCTGCTCCCGCTCGTGGGGCTCGCCGCCTTCTTCGCCCTGTGGGAGGCCGTGCCCCGGCTCGGCCTCGTCAACCCGGCCTTCCTGCCGCCGCCCTCGGTGCTGCCCGAGGCCTTCCTGCGCGAGCTGCGCTCGGGCCAGTGGCTCGCGGCGGTGACGGGCAGTCTCGGGCACTACCTCGCCGGCCTCGCCCTCGGCGTCGGCCTCGGCATCGCGGCGGGCACGCTGACGGGGATGTCGCGCACGGCCGAGGGGCTCACCGCCTGGGTGGTGCGGGTGCTCCGCCCGGTGCCGGGCCTCGCCTGGGTGCCGTTCGCGATCATCTGGTTCGGGGTCAGCCCGGAGGCGGCCCTGTTCATCGTCGCGATCGGGGTGTTCTGGATCGTCTACTTCGCCAGCCACGGGGCGATCCGCGGCGTCGACCGCGACCTGATCGAGCTCGCCGCCGCCTTCGGCTTCCGCTCCGCGCCCGAGCGGCTCGTCACGGTGGTGTGGCCGGCGGCGATGCCGGGGATCCTCGTCGGCGTGCGCACCGCGATCGGGCAGGCCTGGATGGCGGTGGTGGCGGCGGAGATCTTCGGGGTCGCGGGCCTCGGCCAGCGGATGATGCAGGCCTCGACGCTGCTCGCGACCGACATCGTGGTCGTCTACATGCTCACCATGGCGCTGCTCTACGGCGTGTTCGACGCCGGCTTCACCGCCCTCCAACGCTGGATCCTCCGATGGCGGGCCTGATCGCGATCCAGGGCCTCGCCCTCACCTTCACCCGCGACGGCAGCCGCACCACGGTGCTGTCGAACCTCGACCTCGACATCGAGCCGGGCGAGTTCCTGGCGATCGTCGGCGCCTCGGGCGTCGGCAAGTCGACGCTCCTGCGCGTCATCGCCGACCTCGTGGCTCCCAGCGCCGGCACCGTCTCGGTCAGCGCGCCGGAGCCCGGCCGCCGGGCGGTCGCCCTGGTGTTCCAGGATTCTCGCCTGCTGCCCTGGCGGCGCGTCCTCGACAACGTCGCCTTCGGACTCGAGAAGCTGCGCTTAGCCAGGGCCGAGCGGCGCCGCCGGGCGCTCGCGGCGCTCGCGCGGGTCGGCCTCGCGGAACTGGCCGCGCGCTGGCCGTTCCAGCTCTCCGGCGGCCAGAGGCAACGGGTGTCGCTCGCCCGGGCGCTCGCGGTCGAGCCGCACGTCCTGCTGATGGACGAGCCGTTCTCGGCCCTCGACGCGCTCACGCGCGAAAGCCTCCAGGACGAGCTCGCCCGCCTCTGCCGCGCCTCCGGGCAGACGGTCCTGTTCGTCACCCACGACATCGAGGAGGCGGTCTACCTCGCCGACCGGGTCGTGGTGCTGGCCGGCAGCCCCGGCCAGATCGTCGCGGCGCACCGGATCGCGGCCGCGCAGCCGCGCGACCGGGCGGCGCCGGAGCTGAAGGCGATGGTGCAGGTGATCCGGGAGGAGCTGGTGGGGGCGGGGGGAGCCGCCGCCGAGGCGCGGGACGCGCGGTAGACGGGCCGTCTTCCACGATCTCTCTGTTTTTTAAAAAACTCCGCCCTTTCCCGGACGACCGCAACGAAGTGGAAGAAGATCCGGGATCCAGCAGGAGAAGTGCCGCGAAGCGACTCCTGATGTTGCGACGTTACAGACAGACGGACGCTTCGCGATGTCTTGCGCTAGATCCCGGATCTCCTTCCGCTGACGCTCCAGTCGTCCGGGAAAGGGGAGGGTGGCAGATCGTTCAAGGAAACAGTCGCACTCGCGGCCGTCTCACCGCCGCAGACGGTTCCCCAGCACGAACCCGAACAGCCCCATCAGCACGATCCCGGTCCCGCCCTGGACCCCGACGAGCAGGTTGGTCACCCGGCCGACCGGCTTGATGCCGATCTCCGGCGGGTTCGCCGTCATCATGTTGAGGGCGCTGTAGCTCATCAGGTCGAGGAGGTTGTAGGTCGCCGCCGTGCCGCCCTCCGGGATCAGCCCGCCGGTGAGGCCGTAGAGCCCGCCGAACACCACGATCAGGATCGCGAAGGCGCGGAACAGCCGCGACAGGCTCTCGCCGTAATCGCACAGCCACTCGACGAAGTGGTCGGCGAGCCAGCGGTAGCCGNNNTGCGGTCGCGGCCGGCCCAGGCGGCGCGGAACAGGGCGCCGGCATGGAGGCGGCCCATGCGGCGACGCCTCCGGTAGGCCCAGCCGGCCTCGTCGTGGCTGCCGATGCTCTGGAAGTTCTGCTCCAGGGTAAGGTAGCTCGCCTTCGCGGCCTCGTACTCGCCGGCGACCTCCTCGCCCACCGCCTCGCCGATCTGGGACGCGCGAAAGCGCGTACCGTTGAGCCAGGCCCCGGCGAAGCGGGCGTGGCGCAAGGAGCAGGACGAGAGGTCGAGCCGCACCAGCGTCGCGGCCGAGAGGTCGGCGCCCGACAGGTCCGCCCCGTCGAGCTTGGCGCCGGTGAGCACGGCGCTGCGCAGGCGCGAGCCGGTGAGCCGCGCCTTGGTCAGGCTCGCACCCTCGAAATCGGCGTGGGTGAGGTTGGTGTCCGACAGGTTCACCTCGTCGAGCCGCGCGCCGCGGAACTTGGTGTAGTCGGCATCGGCCCCGGTGAAGTCGGCGCCCCACAGGTCGGCGCCGGAGAAGTCCGCGCCGTCGAGGAGGCTGCGGGGCAGGCGGGCGAAGCGCAGGGCGCCGTCGCGAAAGCTCGCATCCTCCAGCATCGCGTCCGAGAAGTCGGCCTGGCCGCCGGCGACGCCGNNGTGAAGTCGGCCGAGCGGGCGAGCGCGCCTGCGAGCCGCGCCCGCTTCAGGGTGGCGCCGGTGAGGTCGGCCTGTTCGAGGTCGCTGCCCGGGATCTCGGCCCCGGCGAGGTTCAGGCCCCGGCGCTCCGCGTCCCACCAGCCCGCATCCCCGGCGAGCGGCGCGAGCCGGTCGCGGCTCAGGTCCGCCTCGCGCAACGAGAGGGGCCGGCCGTCGCGGCGCAAGGGGGCGCCGTCCTGATCCGCGATCTCGGTCAGGAGCGCGGCCGTGCGCGGGTCGAGCGGGATCTGCGGCCGGGTGTTCACCGCGCGGACGCGCCGTCGCGCGTGACGAAGCCGTCGATGCCGTGGCGCACGCGAAAAGGTCCTTCACAGGTCGAAGCCGAACGCGGCCAGCATCAGCCACGATCCCGCCGGGAATGCAACGGCGGGGCCAGGCGCCGCATCCCATCTCCCGGTCCGGCCACCCCGCGCCGGACGCGCGACCGGCGCCGCGGACCCGGACGGCGTGCGACCGCGTTGGCCCGGCAGGGAGAGAACACCATGACGCTCGATCGACGCAGCCTCATCGGGGCCGCCGGCCTCGCCCTCGCGGCGAAAGGGGCGGTCGCCGCCGAGCCGTCCGCCCCGGCGCACGCACCCGCGCCGCCCCGCGACGTCACCCGGACGCTCGCGCGCTACGTCGTCGGCGCCCGGTTCGAGGACCTGCCCGAGGCGGTGCGGCGCGAGGGCACCCGCACCTTCCTCAACTGGGTCGGCGTCGCCATCGGCGGCTCGCACCACGAGACCCTCGACGTCGCGGTCTCGGCGCTGAAACCCTTCTCGGGCCCGCCGCAGGCCGGCCTGTTCGGTCGCCCCGAGCGCTTCGACATCATGAACGCCGCCTTCCTCAACGGCGTGTCGAGCCACATCTTCGACTACGACGACACCCACCTGAAGACCGTGATCCACCCGGCCGGCCCGGTCGCCTCGGCGATCCTGGCGCTGACCGAGATGCGGCCGGTCTCGGGCGCCGATTTCCTCAACGCGCTCGTGCTCGGCGTCGAGACCGAGTGCCGGATCGGCAACGCGGTCTATCCCGACCACTACGATGTCGGCTGGCACATCACCGGCACTGCGGGGGTGTTCGGCGCGGCCGCCGCTGCCGGCAAGCTGATGGGGCTCTCCGAGCAGCAGATGGTCTGGGCGCTGGGACTTGCCGCCTCGCAGCCGGTGGGCCTGCGCGAATCCTTCGGCTCGATGAACAAGAGCTTCAATCCGGGTCGCGCCGCCGCCGACGGGCTGTTCGCGGCGATCCTGGCCGAGAAGAACTTCACCAGCTCCGACGGGATGATCGAGGCCAGGCGCGGCTGGGCCAACACCGTCTCGACCAAGCAGGATTACCGCGAGATCACCGAGGGGCTGGGGAGCCGCTACGAAGCCGCGCTCAACACCTACAAGCCCTTCGCCTGCGGCATCGTCATGCATCCGGCGATCGACGCGGCGATCCAGCTGCGCAACGAGAACCGCCTGACCCCGGACCAAATCCGCGGCGTCGCGCTGAAGGTCCACCCGCTGGTGCTGGAGCTCACCGGCAAGACCGCGCCGCGCACCGGGCTCGAGGGCAAGTTCAGCATCACCCACGCCGTCGCGGTCGCCCTCGTGGAAGGCGCAGGGGGCGAGAAGCAGTTCAGCGACCGGGCGGTGCGCGACCCCGTCGTCACCGACTTGCGCGGCAAGGTCGCGCCGGTGGTCACGCCGGGGGTGCGGCCCGAGCAGGTCGACCTGACGATCACGCTCGCCGACGG
>NZ_LWHQ01000063.1:1755-1879 GCF_001653715.1 Methylobacterium platani | reverse complement strand
GGCGCAGATCCGCCGGGTGATGGCGCTCGCCTGGGACATCGGCCGGCTCAAGGATGCCGGGGAGGTGGCCCGGGCGGGGGTGCAGGCGTGACGCCGGCCGTCCCGTCGCCGGCCGCCGCCCGCA
>NZ_LWHQ01000063.1:691-1563 GCF_001653715.1 Methylobacterium platani | reverse complement strand
CGACGGTGGCGCCGAACGGCACGCCGTCGCGCGCGAAGGCGTCGCGCAACGCTTCGCCGAGGCGGGTGCCGCGCTCGAGCCCGATGAAGGGATGACGCGCGAGGTCGGCGGGCGTGACCGCCTCCCGCGCGCTCAACGGATGGTCGGGGGCCATGACGCAGACCATCTCGCCCCGGTGCACGACCTCGTGGGCGAGGCCGACATGGTTCGACAGGCCGAGCGCGAAGCCGAGCTCGGCGACCCGGCCGGTCACGCCCTCGATCACCCCCTCGTAGCGGCGCACGTCGAAGAACAGCCGCGTCTGCGGCCGCCCGCGCACGAAGGCGGCGAGCGCCCGGGGCAGGAGGCCGTAGGCGAGCGGCGGCGTCGCCATCAGGGCGAGGTGGCCGTGGCGATTCTCGCGCAGGTCGCGCAGGCGCCCTTCCAGCTTGGCGTGGAGCGCGAAGATCGCCTCGCTCTCCTTGTAGAGCGTCATCGCCTCGGCGGTCGGAAACAGCCGGTTGTTGATCCGGTCGAAGAGCGGGAAGCCGGCCTGCGCCTCCATCGCCTTGAGGGCGTTGCTCACCGCCGGCTGCGACACCGCCAGCTCCCCGGCCGCCGCCAGGGTGGTGCGGTGCCGGACCACCGCCCGCAGGATCTCCAGCTGCCGCAGGTTCATCATCACTCCGGGTTATAGTCGGGCGGAATTTATCATAAGCCTCTGGATTGTGAAGGCGTAAGAGATGTGCATGATCAGGGCATCGATTGCGTCGACTACCGCACAATGCTTGCAAATGCAGCATTTTGCCTGTTTCGAGGTCATGATGTCCCGTCTCGTCACCGTCGCGGCCGCGCAGATGGGTCCGACCCAGCGCGCCGATTCCCGCGCCCAC
>NZ_LWHQ01000063.1:218-647 GCF_001653715.1 Methylobacterium platani | reverse complement strand
GCGGCCGGCCGCGGCGCGACCCTGGTGGTGTTCCCCGAACTCGCCTTCACGACGTTCTTCCCGCGCTGGCTGCTCGACGGGGACGACCTCGACCGGTATTTCGAGCGCGCGATGCCCAATCCGGCGGTGCAGCCGCTGTTCGATCGCGCCCGGGCGCTCGGGGTCGGGTTCAACATCGGCTATGCCGAGCTGACGCCGTCGGGCGAGCGCTTCAACAGCGCCATCCTGGTCCAGCCGGACGGGTCGATCCTCGGGCGCTACCGCAAGGTCCACCTGCCGGGCTCGGTCGAGCCGCGGGACGGCGCGCGCTTCCAGCAGCTCGAGAAGCGCTACTTCTCCTACGGCGATACCGGCTTCCCGGCCTTCCGGGCCGGCGAGGCGTGGTCCGGCGCGATCCTCGGCATGATGATCTGCAACGACCGGCGCTGG
>NZ_LWHQ01000063.1:0-178 GCF_001653715.1 Methylobacterium platani | reverse complement strand
GGCGGGTGCTCGGGCTGCAGGGCGTCGAGCTCGTCTGCGTCGGCTACAACTCGGCGGCCTACGACCCGAACGGCGGCACGGGCGAGGATGCGTCGTTGCGCACCTTCCACTCGACGCTCGTCGCCCAGGCCAACGCCTACATGAACGCCACCTGGGCGGTGGCGGTGGCCAAGGCCGG
>NZ_LWHQ01000062.1 GCF_001653715.1 Methylobacterium platani | reverse complement strand
AAGGGCGTATCCGGTATTAGCTCAAGTTTCCCTGAGTTATTCCGAACCGAAGGGCACGTTCCCACGTGTTACTCACCCGTCTGCCGCTGACACCACGAGGATGCCCGCTCGACTTGCATGTGTTAAGCCTGCCGCCAGCGTTCGCTCTGAGCCAGGATCAAACTCTCAAGTTGAAGAGCTGATCAAAGCTGATCACAACATAAAACGGAAGCACACAACCGATCGGCGTTTCCGCCTGATCGTGTGAGCACCGAAACGTCGGATCAGCATCATCCTACTCACGATCCAGGCCGAAACCCGGATCCGCAGGGACGACGCCGTCCACGCTTCTCTTTCTCAGATGTACTTGTCAAAGAGCGGTCCGGTCGGAACCGGGGTATCATCGGCGACAACGGGACGAGCGCCTGACCAAGGTCAGGCTCGCCGGCCCGGACTGTCTCGAAGATGGCTCAGCGCCCGGGCCGCTGTCGCGGCCGGCGTCGATGGGGTGGGATATACGGCCGGCTCCCCGACCCGTCAACCCCGATGCGAAACTTTTGCGACAGGCACCCTTCCCTTCCCCGGCACGGGAGCGTCGCAGAGCCAGCACCGCAGGACATCGAAGGTCCGGATCGCCGCGGCGACGATCGTATCTGCGTCGCCGTTCCGTGCCTCGTCGTCGAGCCGCAGGCGGAACGCCTTCCACATCGTGCCGGTGTCGCGGCCGTGACCGGCATAGTAGCGGCAGCCGTTCTCCGCCGTCAGCCCGAGCTGCCGGCCGATATGCTTGGCGATCACCTGCCCCCCGAGCGTCGAGCCTTCGAGCACGTAGAGGGCACCGAAGGCTCCGGCGCGATCGAGGGGCGCCACGGGCGGAGCGAGCGGCAGCGCGTCGATCGCCGCGGCGTCGTAGCCGAGGGCGTGCAGGTCGGCGTCGAGATGGGCGAGCCGCCGCCGGGGTGTCAGGAACGCCTCGTCGTCCAGGGCGTCCGCCAGGGCGGGCTCGATCACGGCGTGGAAGCCGCGGAAGCGGCCGAGCAGCGCCCCGTAGCCGTCGCGCGTGGCGACGCGGCTCTCCCAGGCGAGATCGCGCTCGATGGCGTCGTGTGCGGCCCGGGTCTCCGCCCGCAGGCGCTCGAGGATGTCCCCGTGGCGATCGCTCACGCGGTGACCGTGAAGCAGGCGCCGGGCCGGTTCTCGACCTCGAGCTGCGCGTTGATCTGGTCCAGCATCGCCCGGATCAGCTTCATGCCGAGGCCGGTACCGCGGGCCGGGGCGTCGGGCCAGCCGGTCGGCAGGCCCTTGCCGTGGTCGCAGACCGACAGGCTCACCCGCCCCTCGGCCTTGCTGGTGACGCGCACGGCGACGCGCCCGCCCGCCTCGGCATAGGCGTACTTGAAGGCGTTGGTGATCAGCTCGGTCGCGATCAGGGAGAGCGCCACCGCCTTGCGGTAGGGCACCATCAGGCCCGGCTCGGCGTCGAGGTCGACGGCATGCCCCTCCCCCGCCATGCCGGCGAGGTCAACGCAGAGATTCTCGATCGTCTGGCCGAGATCGACCTCCTCGACGCTCTCGGCCTGGTAGAGGCTGTCATGCACCCGGGCGACGCTCATCACCCGGGCCGCCGTCTCGGCGAAGGCCGCCCGCGAGGCCGGGTCTGAGACCTGGCGGCGCTGCATCTGCAGGAAGGCCGAGACGATCTGCAGCGAGTTCTTGACCCGGTGGTCGATCTCGCGGGTGAGCAGGTCCTTCTGGGCGAGCAGGCGCTCCTTGTCGGCGAGGAGCCCGGTGAGCTCCGCGATCTTGCGCTGCTGGCGCAGGACGACGCCCTCGACCGCCTGGGCCAGGGCCTCGGCAATCCCGACCTGCCAGGGGGCGAACGGCTCGGAGACGCCGCGGCGCTCCTCGACCCAGCGCTCGAACGAGCGCCGCGGCAGCACTGCGACCGGCCCGGCGCCGGCGAGGACGGGCTTGCGCGGATCGCCGCCCCAGGTGACCGTGCTCGGCACTTCCGGCCGGAACCACAGCAGCAGGTGACGGCGCTCGGAATCGACGAAGACCGCGAGGAGGCCGCTGGCGCAGGCGGCGTAGGGCGCGCTCGGCGGGTGCACGGCGGCGAATTCGGCCGTGGCGTAGCTCGCGCGCTCCGGCGGCAGCGTCGCGCGCAGCCAGGTGGCGATCGCCAGGACGGCGTCCGCCGGCGGGGTCTGGCCGAGGCTCCGCACGGTGTCGTTCGAGACGGTGGCGGCGCCGTGGGCGTCGAACAGGTCGAGCAGGGTGTGGCGGTTCTCGGTCAGCGCGCTCACGAAATCGTCGGAGCGGGCAAGCTCGCGCACCAGCTCGCTCTCGAGGGCGAGGTGGGCCTGCTGCTCCTGCCACAGCCGCCGGCTCTCGAGTTCGTAGACCCGCATCGCGAAGGCGTCCGCCAGCACGGTGGCGGCGGCGCGGGTCTCCGGCGCGACGTAGTGCGGCCGGCGGTGATGGCCGATCATCAGGCCCCAGAGCCGGCCTTCGACCAGGATCGAGATCGACATCGACCCGTTCACGCCGAGGTTGCGCTGGTACTCGAGATGGATCGGCGACAGGCTGCGGGCCTGCGCGAAGGTGAGGTCGACCGGCGCGTTGGCGGTGGCCGGCGTCGCCACCAGGGGTACCGGAACGTAGTCGCGGTCGATGACGAACCGGCTCTTCGAGCGGGTGTAGAGGGCGCGCGCCTGGGCCGGGATGTCGGAGGCGGGAAAGTGCAGGCCGAGCAGGCTGCGGGTCCAGGCCGGATCCTTGTCCTCGGCGATCGCGGCGCCGTTCCAGTCCGCGTCGAAGCGGTAGACCAGGATGCAGTCGAACCCGGTCAGTGCGCGGGTCTCGCGGGCCGCCACCGCGGCGGCGTCCTCCAGCGTCCCGGCACCGCGCAGGCGGCCGATGGCGAGCTCGGTGTCGAGCTGGCTCGCCGAGCGGAAATCCTCAGGATGGGCCGGGGCCGGTTCGAGCTCGACGATGATGCGCTCGCCGTTGCGGTGGGCCACCACCTCGATCGGCAGGCCGGAGGCGGAGGGCAGCGCGATGCGCCGGCGCACGGTGCGGCCGGGATCGACGGCGTCGCCCTGCAGGGTCTCGCGGATCCGGTCGGCGAGATCGGTGCCGAGCAGGGCCGCGAGGTCGAGGCCGAGGGGATCCCGGTCGAGGGCGTCGCGCGCGTTGCCGCTGCAGGCCACCACCGACAGGGTGTCGACATCGGCCGCGATCAGGACGGCGTGGGGCTGGATCGCCCCGGGGATGTGGATCGGCTCCCGCTCGCACAGGCTCGGATCGACGGGTTCGGCCCGCGCCCGCTGGCTCACAGCCGCCTGGACCGCCTCGCGCCGGTGCCCGGGTTCCAGGGCCTCGACCGGTTCGGTGATGATCCAGTAGCGGTCGGAGGCCGCGGCCCGGCGCAGGGTGATCCGGACCTGCATCGGCCGCGGATCGAAGCCGTAGACGAACGAGAAGGTATCGTCGAGCCGGCCCCGGCGCACGCCCTCGCGGAAGCGGCCGTAGAAATGCGGCAGGTGGGTGCAGGGCGCGACGTCGGTGAAGAAGTTGCGGCCGATCACCCGCTCCGGCGCGCGGCCCGAGAACGCGCTCTCGGCCCGGTTGTAGAGGTGGATGACGCCGCTGCCGTCGATCTGGATCACGCCCTGGCGCAAGGCGTCGAGGTCGCGCGGCGCGAGCGCGTCGAGGTCGATCGTCGGGGCCGTCTGCGGGTCGGGCAAGGTCACGGTTGTTCCACGGGGTCGATGGCCCGAGACGGCGGCGCGACCGGCAACGGGACCCACACCTTAACGACTTCCGACTCTGAACGAAACCGCAACGGACTTAGGCCGACGGGCCTGCTCGCGCACTCTCATCGCGTGCCGCCCGTGCGCTCGGCCACCGCCTTGACGGCGCTCGAGAGGCCCTCCTCCAGGGTCGGGTGATAGAACGGACGGTCGAGGAAGGTCGCGGCGCTCCACCCCTCCTGCACGGCGACCGCCATCAGGTGGGCGAGGTGCTCGATCCCGGGCCCGATCATCGCCGCCCCGGTCAGCCGGCCGTCCGGCTCGGCATAGACCCGGATCAGGCCGGCGGCCCGGTCCATCGCCCGGGCGCGGCCCTGATCGGCGAAGGAGGTTTCTCCGATGACCCAGTCCCGGGCCGCCTCGGCGTCGAAGCCCCGGCCGATCGCGGCGATCTGCGGGTCGGTGAAGACGAGGCTGAAGGCCGGCCAGGGCGGCGGCGCCTCGACCTGGGGAAAGCGCGCGGCGTTGCCGCCGGCGACCCAGCCCTGGCGCTGGGCCTCGTGCAGCACCGGATGCTCCTGGTTGGCATCGCCGGCGATGAAGATCGGCGCGGTGCCGCACTGGAGGGTGCGCGGGTTGAAATCCGGCAGGCCGTCCTCGTCGAGGGCGAGCCCGGCGGCGGCGAGATCGAGCTCCGAGAGGTTCGGCGGCCGGCCGGCGGCGGCGAGCACGCGAGCGAAGGTGCCGCCCCCCTGCCCGCCCGACTCGAAGTGCCAGGTCAGCCGTACCTCGTCGCCGACGCGCTCCGCCGCATCGACGGTGGCGCCGAGATGCAGGTCGATCCCGGGCCCGAGAAGCGCGGCGGCGCAGGCGGCGACCTCCGGGTCGCGGATACCGCCGACGACGGCGGCCGGATCAATCAGCGTCACCCGCACGCCGAGGCGGGCCATGGCCTGCGCCAGTTCGAGCCCGACGGCACCCGCTCCCAGCACGGCGAGGGATTCGGGCAGGGTCTCGATCTCGAACAGCGTGTCGGTGGTCAGGACGCGGTCGGCCACCGGCCGCAGGGGCGGCGGCAGGCTCGGGCTCGAGCCGGTGGCGATCACCACCGCGCCGGCCGAGATCCGCGTGTGGTCGTCGACGAGGAGCGTGGTCGTGTCGGCGAAGCGCGCGGTGCCGGAAACGCGCAGCTCCTCGGGCACGGCGTCTAGGCCCGCGAAGACCGAGGCCACGAAATCGTCGCGCAGGCGCCGGACACGCCGCATCACCGCCGCCCCGTCGACCCGGACCGCGCCGGCGGCCACGCCGAAGGGTTCCGTCTCCCGGGCGTCGTGGGCGGCGCGGCCCGCCTCGATCAGGAGCTTCGAGGGCATGCAGCCGACCCGGGCGCAGGTGGTGCCGCCCGGCCCGCGCTCGATCAGGACGGCACGGGCCCCGGCCTTCTCGGCCGCGGACCGCGCCGCGATCCCGGCGGTGCCGGCGCCGATGACCGCCACGTCGCAGGCCAGTTCACGCATCGCTGTGTCCTTCGGGCTGTCCGGCGCAGCACGAGCGGCGACGTTGCGGATCCGACGTTCCGGCAACTTCGATCGTGGGCGATTCGTTCCCGCGCGTCAGGCCTGCGAGGGCTCGCCCTCGGCCAGCAGACCGCCCACGAACCCCGCGAGGCCGACCTGGCGCTCGCGGCGCAGATGCTCGGCGGCGAGGATCGCCTCCAGCGTCTTGAACGAGCGGTCGAGGTCGTCGTTGACCAGCACGTAGTCGTATTCCGACCAGCGCTCGATCTCGGTGCGGGCGTTGAGCAGGCGGCGCTCGATCGTCTCGGCGGAATCCTCGGCCCGGCGCTCGAGGCGGCGGCGCAGCTCGGCCATGCTCGGCGGCAGGATGAAGATGGTGACGACGTCGTCGCGCAGCTTCCCCCGCACCTGACGGGTGCCCTGGTAGTCGATGTCGAAGATCATGTCGCGGCCGGCGGCCAGCGCCCGCTCCACCGGGCTGCGGGGCGTGCCGTAGTAGTTGCCGTGCACCTCCGCCCATTCGAGCAGGTCGTCGCGCTCGCGCAGGTGCTCGAAGGCGTCGCGGTCGATGAAGCGGTAATGCTGGCCGTCGATCTCCGACGCGCGGCGCGCCCGCGTCGTGACCGAGACGGAGAGCTCGAGGCCCCATTCGGGGCGCTGCGCCAGCGCCCGGGTCAGGGTTGTCTTGCCGGCCCCCGAGGGCGAGGACAGGATCAGCACCAGGCCCCGGCGCGCCACCGGTGCGTTCAGGAGTTCGGAGCCCACGGTCGCCACCATCGCGTTGCATCACCCTCTGGCCGGCCTTGCCCGGGAGGCCCGGGCGGCGCGGCGCGGACCGGCGCGGGCCGGTCGTCCGATTCGAGTGTCCCCAATGCCGCCCGTCCGCCCGGCGCGCAACCGGGGAAGCCGCGACGGGACGGGGACAATCGCCGCCGAGGCCCGCTACTCGACGTTCTGGACCTGCTCGCGGAACTGCTCGACCACCGCCTTGAGGTCGAGGCCGATGCGCGACAGCGAGACGTCGTTGGCCTTGGCGCAGAGCGTGTTGGCCTCGCGGCCGAGCTCCTGGGCCAGGAAGTCGAGCCGGCGCCCGACCGCGCCGCCGGCTGCGAGCAGGTCGCGCGCCGCGGCGATGTGGGCGCGCAAGCGGTCGATCTCCTCGCGCACGTCGGCGCGGGCGGCCAGCAGCACCGCCTCCTGGTGCAGCCGCGCCGGATCGAGGCTTGCCGCCTCCATCAGCGCCGCCACCTGCGCGGCGAGGCGGGCCTTGACCGCCTCCGGCCGGCGGGCCGGGCAGGCCTCCGCCGCCTCGACGAGGTCGGCCATCGCGGCGAGCTGGCCGCCGACGATGTCCTGGAGCGCCCGGCCCTCCGCGCGCCGGCCCTCCGCCAGGGCCGCGACCAGCCGTCCGGCCGCCGCGGCGAGGTCGCGCCGCAGGACCTCGTCGTCGGCGGCCTCCTCCTCGACCTCGACGACGCCGCGAATTCCCAGGAGCCCGTCGACGGAAGGCAGCGTGATGCCGAGCGGCATCGGCACGCGGGTGACGGATTCCGCGAGGGCGGCGAGGAGAGCCTCGTTGATGCGCACCCGCGGCGCGGCGTCCGCCCGCGACAGTGTCAGGGTGAGGTGGCAGGTGCCGCGACCGAGGCGCTTCTGCACCAGGGCGCGGGCCTCCTCGCCGACGGCGTCGAGGCCGGCCGGGACCCGGACCCTGACCTCGAGGCCGCGGCCGTTGACGCTCTTCAACTCCCAGGCCCAGTGGGCGGGCCCGGTGGTTCCGGCCTCGCGGGCGAAGCCGGTCATGCTGGCGATGGACATCGGATGGGCGCTCGGGGTTAGCGCGACGCGGGCGCGGTCTTGGGCTGGGAGAGGACCGGCACGGTCTTGGGCGAGTTCAGGTCGAACGTCTTGTTGCGCAGGGGATCGCGGGCGGTGCCCTCCGAGGCGTCGAAGGCGCGCGAGCGCGCCCCGGCCGCGTCGCTGCCGTCATAGGCCAGGGGCGCACCGGGCAGGCCGGTGCGCGGGGGCAGCGCGGTGGGATCGGCCTGCGGCGGCGGCTCGACCTTGTCGACGCCGACCGTCGAGCCCGGATCGGCCGCGGTCTTCGCCTTCTCGACCTGGCGCCAGCGTGCGACGTTGCGGTTGTGGGCGTCCAGGGTCTCGGAGAAGACGTGGCCGCCGGTGCCGTCGGCGACGAAGTAGAGATCCTTGGTGCGCGAGGGGTTCGCCACCGCCTCGAGCGCCGCGCGGCCCGGATTGGCGATCGGGCCCGGCGGCAGGCCCTCGATCGCGTAGGTGTTGTAGGGCGTCACCCGGTCGATCTCCGAGCGCAGGATGCCGCGCCCGAGGGTGCCGCGGCCGCCGACGAGGCCGTACACGATGGTGGGATCGGATTGCAGCCGCATCCGCTTCTGCAGGCGGTTGACGAACACCCCGGCGACCCGCGGCCGCTCGTCGGCGCGGCCGGTCTCCTTCTCGACGATCGAGGCGAGGGTGACCATCTCCTGCGGCGTGCGCACCGGCACGTCGGGCGAGCGGCGGGCCCAGATCTGGCTCAGGACCTCGCGCTGCTTCGTGCGCATCAGGTTGAGGATCTTCTGGCGGGAATCGCCGCGCTCGAACTTGTAGGTGTCGGGCAGGAGCGAACCTTCCGGCGGGGTCTCGTTGATGTCGCCGGTGAGTACGTCGTTGTCGTTGAGGCGGGCGACGATCTGCTCGCTCGTCAGGCCTTCCGGGAAGGTGATGGCGTGCTGGACCGGCCGGCCCTGGACCAGCACGTCGACCACGTCGTCGATGCTGGCATGGGCCTTGAAGTTGTACTCGCCGGCCTTGAGCGCAGCCTTGCGGCCGAAGCGGGCGGTCAGCTCGAACAGCATCGGGTGGGCGATCACGCCCTCGCGCTGGAGCAGCTCCGCCATCTCGCCCACGCTGGAGCGGGGTACCACCACGACCTTGTCGGCGGCGAGCGGGCCGGCCTCGTTGGTCTGGCGCTCCAGCACCACGAGGCCCAGGATCGCGCCGAGCCCCAGGATGACGAACAGGGTCAGGAAGCCGCTCACCGCCGAGAGCAGGCCGCCGCGCTCGCGCACCGGCTTCTCGGGCGGGGGCGGCGCGGCCGTCGGCTTGATGGCCTCGCTCGGGCTGCGCGGGGCGAGCCGGTTCGGCTGGCTGACCGGCTCCGGCGCGCTCGGCGCCGGGTCCTGCGTCTTCGATCTGCGAAACATGGCGGTCCTGTCGTGGCGCGTCCGGGAAGCCGGCCGTGGACGCGCGTGCCGGCCCGATGGGGCGGAGAGCGACCGAGACCCTAGCAAGTTTTATGGCGAAATGGAGCCGAGGCGTGCTGCCGGCCACAGACGAGAAAACCCCTCCGCGCGGGCGAGAGGGGTTTCGCAGCATTTCACCGGGTGGTGTGAGCCAGGCTGAAGGGCCGCTCCGCCCCGGCTTTTTCCGCCGCGTCAGTCCGGGGCCGCGGAAGCGGAGCCGGGAATCCAGACGAGCCGGCGTTCAGGATTGGGAAGGCCGCGTCCCGGCTGATCCTCCACCGTCCGCGGTTCCGGATCCCGGGTTCCGCTTTCGCGGCCCCGGGACGACGCGGAGGATGTCGGGCCCGGTCGTGGCGCGACGAGCCGGGGCTTTCAGACCCGCCGCAGGATCAGCGACGCATTGGTCCCGCCGAAGCCGAACGAGTTCGACAGGGCGATGTCGACGTTCCGCTTCTGTGCCTTGTGCGGCACGAGGTCGATCGCGGTCTCGACCGAGGGGTTGTCGAGGTTCAGCGTCGGCGGCACCACCCCGTCGCGGATGGCGAGCACGGAGAAGATCGCCTCGATCGCGCCGGCGGCGCCGAGCAGGTGCCCGGTGGCGGACTTCGTCGAGGACATCGCCACGTCGGTGGCGTTGCCGAGCAGGCGCTCGACCGCCTTCAGCTCGAGTTCGTCGCCGAGCGGGGTCGAGGTGCCGTGGGCATTGATGTAGTCGATCTCGGACGGGGCGATCCCGGCGCGCTTCACCGCCGCGCTCATGCAGCGATAGGCGCCGTCGCCGTCCGGCGAGGGCGAGGTGATGTGGTAGGCGTCGCCCGAGAGCCCGTAGCCGATCACCTCGGCGTAGATCTTGGCGCCGCGGGCCTTGGCGTGCTCGTACTCCTCGAGCACCACCACGCCGGCGCCCTCGCCCATCACGAACCCGTCGCGGTCGCGGTCGTAGGGGCGGGAGGCGCGCTGCGGCTCGTCGTTGAAGCCGGTCGAGAGCGCCCGGCAGGCGGCGAAGCCCGCGAGCGAGAGCCGGTTGATCGGCGATTCGGCGCCGCCGGCCAGCATCACGTCGGCGTCGCCGAGCGCGACCAGGCGCGCGGCGTCGCCGATGGCGTGGGCGCCGGTGGAGCAGGCCGTCACCACGGCGTGGTTCGGGCCCTTCAGGCCGTGGGCGATCGAGACCTGGCCGGAGGCCAGGTTGATGATCCGGCCCGGGATGAAGAACGGCGAGATCCGCCGCGGACCCTTCTCGAACAGCGTCACCGAGGCATCGTAGATGCCGCCGATGCCGCCGATGCCGGAGCCGATGAGGACGCCGGTGGCGCACTGATCCTCGTGCGAGGTCGGGTGCCAGTCGGCGTCGTCGAGCGCCTGGCCGGCCGCCGCCATCGCGTAGACGATGAAGGGGTCGACCTTGCGCTGCTCCTTGGCTTCCATCCACCGGTCGGGATTGAAGGTGCCGTCGCTGCCGTCGCCGAGGGGGATCGAGCAGGCGATCTTGCACGCCAGATCCGACACGTCGAAGGCCTCGACGCGGGCGGCACCGCTTTGCCCCTCGATGAGGCGGCTCCACGTGACGTCGACGCTGCTGCCCAGCGGCGACACCATCCCGAGGCCCGTGACGACGACTCGACGCATCGCGTTATCCCGACCCGATCCCATGACGGAAGCGTTCTACCTTTTCAGCGGAGGAACGCGGCGCTCAGCCGGCGTTCTTCTCGAGGAACTTGATCGCGTCGCCGACCGTCTGGATCGTCTCGGCGGCGTCGTCCGGGATCTCGACGTTGAACTCTTCCTCGAACGCCATCACCAGCTCGACGGTGTCGAGGCTGTCGGCGCCCAGATCGTCGATGAAGTTCGCGTTCGGGGTCACCTTCTCGGGCTCGACGCCCAGGTGATCGACGACGATCTTCTTCACCCGGTCCGCGATATCGCTCATCGTGTAGGTCCTTAAGTTACTGCTCGTGGAACTGTTCGGAGCCGCCGCGTGCGGGCGGAGCCCCGGGGGAAGTTCGTGATGCGGCCGGGAGCACCGGTCGCGCATGTCGTGGAAAAGCCGCGGACGGCCGATCCGTCAATCCCCTTGCACGGCCGGCGGGTGCTTAACACAGGGATTTAGCCCTGGCGAGGGCCGCTTCACGTCCGGTTAAGAAACCGTGCCCATCGCCGGGGGAATGTGTCCGGCACGCCCCGCGAGGTCCTCGATGACCCCGCGTGGTCCTCGATGACCCCGCGAGGTCATCGGGGATCCCGCGCGGAGCGGGAAGGTCCCGCGACGGGCCCTAGAACATCGCCATGCCGCCGTTGACGTGCAGGGTATGCCCGGTGACGTAGGCCGCCTCGTCGGAGGCGAGGTAGACCGCGGCCGCCGCGACCTCGCTGCCCTCGCCGAGGCGTCCCATCGGCACGGTCGCCAGGATGCCCTCGCGCTGCTTGTCGTTCAGCACGTCGGTCATCGGCGAGGTGATGAAGCCCGGCGCGATGCAGTTCACGGTGATCTTGCGGCTCGCCACCTCGGCGGCGAGCGCCTTGGTGAGGCCGACGAGGCCGGCCTTGGCGGCGGCGTAGTTGCCCTGCCCGGCATTGCCGGTCGCCCCGACCACCGAGCCGATATTGACGATGCGGCCGTAGCGGCGCTTCATCATGCCCTTCACCGCCGCCCGCGACAGCCGGAACGCCGCCGTCAGGTTCACGGCGATCACGCTGTCCCACTCCTCGTCCTTCATGCGCAGGAAGAGGTTGTCGCGGGTGATGCCGGCATTGTTGACCAGCACGTCGAGCCCGCCGAGCGCGGCTTCCGCCGCCGGCACCAGGGCCTCGACCGCCGCGGTGTCGGACAGGTTGGCCTCGAGGATGTGGACGCGCTCGCCGAGCTCGCCCGCGAGGGCCTCCAGGGCCTCGCGCCGCGTGCCGGAGACCGCCACGTGGGCGCCCTGGGCGTGGAGGGCCCGGGCGATGGCGCCGCCGAGGCCGCCGGTGGCGCCGGTGACGAGGGCCTTGCGGCCGCTGAGGTCGAACATGCTGGAGGTCTTTCTCAGAGCGTGAAGGCCGCGACCTCGGCCGGGGTGCCGACCGGCGTCGCCGAGCTCCCCGCCGCGATGCGCTTGACGAGGCCCGACAGCACCTTGCCGGTGCCGATCTCGAAGAAGGTGTCGACGCCGGCGGCCGCCATCGCGGCGACGCATTCGCGCCAGCGCACGGTGCCGGTGACCTGCTCGACGAGGGCGCTCCGGATCGCCGCCGGCTCGTCGATCGGCGCGGCGAGCACGTTCGCCATGACGGGGACCGCGGCGGGGCGAAGGTCGACGGCGGCGAGCGCCTCGCGCATCGCCTCGGCGGCGGGCGCCATCAGGCTGCAATGGAACGGCGCGGAGACGTTCAGCATCACGGCGCGCTTGGCGCCGCGGCCCTGCGCCAGGGCGACCGCCCGTTCGACCGCCGCGCGGTTCCCCGAGACCACCACCTGGCCTGCGCCGTTGTCGTTGGCGACGTCGCAGATGTCACCCTGGCGGGCCTCCGCCGCGACCTCGGCCGCCGCCTCGACGTCGAGGCCGAGCAGGGCCGCCATGGCGCCGGAGCCCACCGGCACCGCCTTCTGCATCGCCTCGCCGCGAAGGCGCAGCAGCCGCGCCGCATCGGCCAGCGACAGGCTGCCGGCGGCGGCGAGCGCGCTGTACTCGCCGAGCGAGTGGCCGGCCACGTAGGCGACGTCCCGGGCGAGGTCGAGGCCGCGCTCGGCCTCCAGCACCCGCAGCACCGCGAGGCTCGAGGCCATCAGGGCCGGCTGGGCGTTGGCGGTGAGCGTCAGCTCCTCGGCCGGGCCCTCGAACATCAGGCGGGACAGGTTCTGCCCCAGGGCCTCGTCGACCTCGGCGAAGACGGCGCGGGCGGCGGCGTGGTCCTGGGCCAGGGCGGAGCCCATGCCGACGGCCTGGCTGCCCTGGCCCGGAAAGATGAAGGCGCGCGACACGTGCGGGGTGCTTCCTGCCCTGAGAGCTTCGATGCGGCTGCGGGACGCAGCGATTGGGCGGCGCCAGTCGCAGAGCGGCAGGCGCTAGTCAAGCGTGGCTGGGCGGTAAAAATGCGTCGTCGCGTTCGGAGGGAATCGGGCGGGCCTGACATCACCGGTCCGGCGGGACTCCGCGTCAGCGGGGTCTTTCGGCACGAGGACACGGCGCGGGTTCTCCTCCTCTCCCCGCTGGCGGGGAGAGGGTCGTGTCCCCGTTCAGGGGAAACGACGAGCCCGCAGGGCGGGGGTGAAGGGGTATCCCCGGATGAGACTCCTCCGGCACCACCCCCGCACCCCCGCTCCGGCTGCGCCTGCGCTTGCTGCATCTCCTGACCGGAGACGCAGCCCTCTCCCCGCCCGCGGGGAGAGGAGTTCGCGCCCCACGCCTCGTAGGCGAGCCCGGCCGCCCTCTCCCCGCCCGCGGGGAGAGGAGAGACCCGCCCCATTCATTTTGCGCGACGGCCCCGCAAAGCCTCACGCCTCCCCGACCCCCAGGGCGATTCAGAGAATGC
>NZ_LWHQ01000061.1:32959-66029 GCF_001653715.1 Methylobacterium platani | reverse complement strand
CGGCCCCAGCGGCCGCCGGTCCCCATGCTTGCCCGAACGCGACGTGCTTGGCCGGTCTGGTGGTCTGAGCGGGGTGATCAGAACCCGATCCCATCTCGAACTCGGCCGTTAACCGCCCCAGCGCCTATGGTACTGTGTCTCAAGACACGGGAGAGTCGGTCACCGCCAGACCTGCCAAGCACGTACACCTTCCCTCGACACGACCTCGACCGAAGAAGCCCGCCAGGCTCACGCCCGGCGGGCTTCTTCGCGTTCCGGCCCCTTGGCGTTCGGACCCCTCGGCGTTCTTGCCCCCTCGGCGTTCTTGCCCCCTCGCCGCTCACTGCCGGAAACATCGCTGGCGCGCGACCAACTGGACCAGCGTGATCGCGCCGAACTGGCCGTAGGCGGTGAGCCGGTTTGCCGTTACCTGCTCCGCTTGCCGCCCGATCCGGCGCCCCGTTCGAGATCCCCATGCCCGATCCGAGCTCTTTCGCGCTCTATGCCGCCGCGGCGCTCCTTCTCGCCGTCACGCCTGGTCCGGGCCTGTTCTACGTCGCGGCGCGAACCCTTGCCGGAGGGCGCGCCGAGGGCGTGGCGTCGAGCCTCGGCACCGGGCTCGGCGGTCTCGCCCACGTCCTGGCCGGCGGCCTCGGCGTGTCGGCCCTGGTGCTCGCCAGCGCGGAGTGGTTCACGGCGCTGAAGCTCGCGGGCGCCGTCTACCTCGTCTGGCTCGGCTATCGTACGCTGCGCTCCGCCCGGCGGGACGCGCCGAGGCCGGACGGCGCGCGGCCGTCGGTCGGGGCGCGGCGGGCATTCCGAGAGGGCGTGCTGGTCGAGGCCCTCAATCCGAAGACGGCGGCATTCTTCCTGGCCTTCGTACCGCAATTCGTCGACGCGGCGGCGGGTGCCGTCGCGCTGCAATTCGTGGTCCTGGGGACGGTCGCGGTCGCCCTCAACACCCTCGCCGACCTCGCCGTCGCGATCGCTGCGAGCCGCCTGCGCGGTGCCGCCGCGTCCCGCCCCGGGCTGGTCCGCCGCCTGCGCGAGGCGTCGGGCGCCGCGATGATCGCGCTCGGTCTCGGCCTCGCCTTCGCGCGGCGGCCCGCCGCCTGATGCCCGACCCGACAGGAAGGACAGCTCCCGTGCACCTCTCCGGCCTCTCCGCCTTCCCGATCACGCCGATGGACGCCGACGGCCGCGCCGACCTCCCGGCCCTGCGCCGGCTCGTCGCCCGGCTGTGCGAGGCCGGCGTCGATTCGATCGGTCTCCTCGGCAGCACCGGATCCTACCCGTATCTGACTCGCCAGGAGCGCCGGCGGGCACTCGAGGCCGCGCTCGACGAGGCCGGCGTGCACGTACCGATCTTGGTCGGAATCGGCGCGCTGCGGACCGACGAAGCGGTGCGGCTGGCGCAGGATGCGCGGGCGGCGGGGGCCGCGGCCGGGCTGCTCGCGGCCGTCTCCTACACGCCGCTCACCGACGACGAGGTGTTCGAGCATTGCGCCGCGGTGGCGCGGGAGAGCGGCCTGCCGCTCTGCCTCTACGACAATCCCTCGACGACGCATTTCCGGTTCGGGCCGGCGCTGGTCGGCCGCTTGAGCCGGGTACCGGGGATCGTCGCGGTGAAGAGCCCGGGCCAGGAGCGGGAGGCCGTGGCCGGGCACCTGGCCGCGTTGCGCGCCGCCGTGCCGCCGTGCTTCTCCCTCGGCTATAGCGGCGACTGGACCGTGACCGAGGCGCTGCTCGCCGGGGCGGACGCCTGGTACAGCGTCGTCGCGGGACTGTTTCCGCAGGTCGGCGTCGCGATCCTGCGCGCCGTGCGGGCCGGCGAAGCGGCGGAGGCGCGGCGGCTCGATGCCCGGCTCGAACCGCTCTGGGCGCTGTTCCGGGAATATTCGAGCCTGCGGGTGATCTATGCCTGCGCCAGCCTCCTCGATCTCACCCAGGCCGTGCCACCGCGCCCGATCCTGCCGCTCGGCGCGGAGGCCCGGGCCCGGGTGGCGGAGGTGATGCAGGCGCTCGACCTCGGTTGAGGTCAGGCCTCCTCGAAGGCGGCGCGAGCCTCCGGCAGGTCCCAGATCCGCTCGATCGCGGCGGCGCCCTCGCGGGTGATCGCCGCCTCGTCGCCGGCGAGGTACCGGCCCTCGTCGACGAGGATCCGGCCGTCGACGATCACCTGGGCGATGTCGGCGCGGTTGGCGAGCGCGATCAGGGCGCGCAGGGGATCGTGCAGCGGCTGCAGGTGCGGGTGGGTCATGTCGACCACCGTCAGGTCGGCCCTGGCGCCGGGCGCCAGCACGCCGAGATCGGGCCGCCGGATCGCCGCGGCGGCCTGCCCCGTCACCGCGTCGACGAGGGCGGCGGAATCCGCCACCTCGGCCCGGCCGGCGGCGATCTTCGAGATCAGCGAGGCGGCGTTGAGCTCACCCAGCAGGTCCATGTTGTAGCCGTCGGTGCCGACCAGCGTGCGGATGCCGTGGGCGGCGAAGCGCCCGAAGGCGGCGGTGCGTCCGGCCCGGGCGAAGACCCGCGGGCAGTTCAGCACCGTGGCGCCGCGCGCCGCCATCAGGCGCAGGTCGTCGTCGCTGCTGGCGATGCAATGGGCGGCGAGCAGGTCCGGCGCCAGCAGGCCGAGCCAGTCGAGGTACTCGGCCGGGCTGCGCCCGTCGTAGCGGGCCCGGATCGTCGCGACCTCGTCGTCGCTCTGGGCGAGGTGGGTGGTGATCGGCACGCCGAGCTCCCGCGCCCGGGCGGCGCAGGCGCGCAGCAGGTCCGGGCCGCAGGTATCGGTGGCGTGCGGGCTCATCGCGAGGCGGATGCGCCCGTTCGCCCTGCCCTCCCAGCGGGCGTGGAGCGCGTTCCAGGCCGCGAGATCGGCCGCGCCGTCGTCGCCGGCATACGCCACCCGTCCGTCCGGGCCGGCCTTGGCGTCGGCGGTCGAGAACAGGTAGGGCGCGCCGTAGAAGCGCAGGCCCATCTCCTCGGCCGCCGCGAACATCTCGGGGAGGCCGTTCCGGAACGGCTCCATCACCGTGGTGGCGCCGCCCTTCAGGAGCTGGAGGATGCCGAGCCGCGCCACCGCCAGGCGCTCCCCGGGCGACAGCACGGTCAGCGCGGTCTTCGAGAGCGGCAGCAGCACCGTGTAGACGATGCTCCTGCCGCCCTTCCGCCCGCGCCCGTCCTCGGTGTGCGAGCGGGCGATCGCCTCGCTGAAGCAGTGGTTGTGCAGGTTCATCAGGCCGGGCAGCACGAGGCGGCCCGGCCGGTCGCAGGTGGTGTCGGCCGCCGGCCGGTCGGCGGTGATCGCGGCGATCCGGTCGCCCTCGATCAGCACCCAGCGGTCGCGCTCGATGCGCGCAGCCCCGTCCCGGCGGGTGAGGATCCAGGAGCCGAAGAGCGCCGTCGTCGTCACGCCGCCCTCTCGTGGGTCAGGAAGTTCTCGGCGATCGCCGCGCCGGTGGTGATCCACACATCCGGGCAGTCCTGCGCGTAGGCGAGGAACTCGCGCAGCAGGCGCAGGCGCATCGGCCGGCCGCTGCACTGGGGATGCAGCACCGTCGTCACCATCGCACCCCAGTCGCGGATCTCGTCGAGCTCGTCCTTCCACAGCGACAGGACGTGCTCCTTGGGGAAGATCGAGCGCGGGCTGAAGCGGGTCGAGAGGCCGTGCATCCAGTCGTCGTAGCTCGCCGTCACCGGCAGCTCGATCGGGCCGGGGCGGCCGTCCGCGAGGACGTGGCGGTAGGGCCGGACGTCGTCGCGGAAGGACGAGGTATAGACGATGCCGTGCTTCACCAGGATCTGGCGCAAGGATTCGGTGAACTCGCCGTAGGGGGCGCGGTAGCCCGTCGGCACCACGCCGAGGCGGCGCTTCAGGGTCTCGAAGCCCCGCTCCACCTCCTCCTCGATGAAGGGCGCGCCGGGATCCGGCATCAGGTGGTGGTAGCCGTGGTGCCCGATCTCGTGGCCTGCCTTCACGATCGCTTCGGCCATCGCCGGATAGGCGTCGACGGCCCACCCGGTGATGAAGAAGGTACCCTTGAGGCCGCGCTGGTCGAGGAGTTCGAGGAGCTTCGGCGTGCCGACCCGCGCCTCGTAGGCGCCGTAGCTCATGGTGACGAGGCGCTCGGCGTGGCCTGCGTCCTTGCTGGTCCAGGCGCTCTCGGCATCGACGTCGAAGGAGAGGAACATCGCCGAGCGGTAGGGCGCGGGCCAGGGATAGTCGGGGGCGGGCGCCGCGAGGTTGGCGGGGGTGAGCGGGATGCTGTCGAGGGCGGCGCGGTTCATGGGTTGGGGACTTTCGGGGTTGTGCGGTCGGGAACTGCGGATCTCCCGGGCGCCGGTGTCGACGAACTCGCGCGCTCCCCTCGCCCGCGTGGGAGAGGGGTCGGGAGTGAGGGTGGCGAACTTCATCGTAAAGCTCAGACCGTGGTGCTGGCAGCTCGGCACTGCGAGCTTAACTCAGAACCGTAGCACCCTCACCCCTGCCCCTCTCCCAAACGGGAGAGGGGACCCCGCGTTCTTCTTGGGGAATGGCGGTTGATGGGCGTTTCTACTTCCCGCCGTTGATCACGGCCTTGTCGACGCCGTTCTCGGTGAGCTTCCACTTCTCCAGGAGCGCCTTGTAGGTCCCGTCGGCGATGAGCGCGTCGAGGGCGCCGGCCATCGCCTGCTGCAGGCCGGTCTCCTTCACGGGAATCGCGATGCCGGTATATTGCAGGGCGATCGGGGTGCCGAGGGCGAGGTAGGTGTCGGGTTCCAGCCCCATCACGTAGGGCAGGGTCTCGTTGCCCTGGACCGCGGCGTCGATGCGGCCCTGCTTGAGCTGGGTGCGGGCATCGGCCGAGCCCTCGGTGCCGACGAACACCACCGGGTTGTCCTTGCAGTTCTGCTCGCTCCAGGCGGCGATCTCGCGCGGGAACGAGGTGCGCCGGCTCGCCCCGGCCTTCTTGCCGCAGAGCGAGGTCATGTCCTTGAGCTCGCCCGCGCGGGCCTTGCGGACGAAGAATTGCGGGCCGCTGCGCAGGTAGTCGACGAAGGTCGCGGTCTCGTGCCGGGTCGCGAGGTCGGTCATGCCGGACAGGATCATGTCGACCCGCCCCGTGCTCAGCGCCGGCATCATCTGGTCGAAGCTCGTCTCCTGCCAGGCGAGCTTGACGCCGAGCGTCTTGCCCAGGGCGTCGCCGAGATCGACGTCGAAGCCGGTGAGCTGGCCGGTCGCCGGGTCCTTGAACTCCATCGGCGGATAGTTCGGCACGATCGCGACCTTGATCGTGCCGCTCCTGGCGATCTCCGGCGGCAGGGCGGCCTTCGGGGCCTCCTGCGCCACGGCCACCGTGGCGGACAGGCCCATGAGACCGATCGCGATCAGACGCTTCACCAGAACCTCCTCGACATCGTGAAAACTCTCAGCCGATCACCGCCGAGAGGAAACTGCGGGTGCGGGCCTCGCGCGGGCCCCCCAAGACCTCGGCCGGCGTGCCCGCCTCGACGATGCCGCCCTGGTCCATGTAGACCACGGTGTCGGCGACCTCGCGGGCGAAGCCCAGCTCGTGGGTGACGACCATCATGGTCATGCCCTCGCGGGCGAGCTCGACCATGACGTCCAGCACCTCGCCGACCATCTCGGGGTCGAGGGCCGAGGTCGGCTCGTCGAACAGCATCACGATCGGGTTCATGGCGAGCGCCCGGGCGATGGCGACACGCTGCTGCTGGCCGCCGGAGAGCTGGCCCGGGAACTTGTGGGCGTGGGCCTTGAGGCCGACCCGCTCGAGCAGCGCGAGACCCTTGGCCTCCGCCTCGTCCCGGCTCCGGCCGAGCACCTTGCGCTGGGCGAGGCTGAGGTTGTCGGTGATCGACAGGTGCGGGAACAGCTCGAAGTGCTGGAACACCATGCCGACCCGCGAGCGGAGCTTGGGCAGGTTGGTCTTCTTGTCGGCGATCTTGGTGCCGTCGACGGTGATCTGGCCCTTCTGGAACGGCTCGAGGGCGTTGACGCACTTGATGAGCGTCGACTTGCCGGAGCCCGAGGGGCCGCAGACCACCACCACCTCGCCCTTGGTGACGGAGGTGGTGCAGTTCGTCAGCACCTGGAAGTCGCCGTACCACTTCGAGACGCCGTCGATGGCGATCATCGGCCCGGTGGTCGCCGGCACGGGCGGGCGCTCGGTGAGCAGGGTGCCGACGGGGCCGGTGCCCGGCGCCGCGTCGACCGCGGCCTGCGGCTCCGGAACGGGGCTGACGGGCGGCATCGCGGAGGAGGTCATGGCGGCAAACCCTATCGGATGATGGCGACCCGGCGCTGCAGGCGGCGCACCAGGAGCGAGGCGATGAAGCAGACGGTGAAGTAGACCACGGCGGCGAACAGGTACATCTCGACCAGGCGCCCGTCGCGCTGCGCGATCTTCGAGGCGGCGCCGAGGAAGTCGGTGATCGACAGGACGTAGACCAGCGACGTGTCCTGGAACAGCACGATGGTCTGGGTCAGCAGCACCGGCAGCATGTTGCGGAAGGCCTGGGGCAGGATGACGCTGCCCATCGACTGCCAGTAGGTCAGGCCGAGCGCCGAGGCCGCCGCGCCCTGGCCCTTCGGGATCGACTGGATGCCCGCCCGCATGATCTCCGAGAAGTAGGCCGCCTCGAACAGCGTGAAGGTGATGAGCGAGGACGAGAACGCGCCGACCTGGATCGGCCGCTCGGCCCCGATGATCCACTGCCCGATATACGGCACCAGGAAGTAGAACCAGAAGATCACCAGCACCAGCGGCAGCGAGCGCATGAAGTTGACGTAGACCTTGGCGATCTGCGGCAGCACCGGCAGGCCCGAGAGCCGCATCATGGCGATCAGCGTGCCGAGGATCACGCCGCCGACCGCCGCGAGAGCGGTCAGCGTCAGCGTGAAGGTCATCCCGTCGAGGAACAGGTAGCGCCAGGAATTCAGGATGACGCCGAAGTCGAAATTCGAGAACATCGCAGGATCCTGCCCGAAACGCTAAAGGATCAACGGCCCGGCACCGCGACGCGGCGCTCGATCACGCCGGCCACGGTCACCACCAGCAGGTTGATGATGATGTAGATGATCGTCGCGGCGGTGAAGGCCTCGAAGACCTGGAACGAGAATTCCTGCATCGCGCGGGCCCGGGCGGTGAGCTCCAGGAGGCCGATGGTCAGCGCCACCGACGTGTTCTTCAGGTTGTTGAGGAACTCGGAGGTCAGCGGCGGCAGGATGATGCGGTAGGCGTTGGGCAGCAGCACGTAGCGGTAGGTCTGGGCGGTGGTGAGCCCGAGCGCCGTGCCGGCCATGCGCTGGCCCCGCGGCAGGGCCTGGATGCCGGCCCGCACCTGCTCGGCGACGCGCGAGGCGGTGAAGAAGCCGAGGCACACCACGGCGGTGTAGAACGGGGCGTCCGGGAGCTGCTTGAGCCAGGTGCCCCAGGATTCCGGCAGCACCTCGGGCAGCACGAAGTACCACAGGAACATCTGCACGAGCAGCGGGATGTTGCGGAACAGCTCGACATAGGCGTTGCCGACCGCCTGCGCGGCCCGGCTCGGCAGGGTGCGCAGCACGCCGACGACCGAGCCGACCGCGAAGGCGACGACCCAGGCGCAGAGCGCCGTGAGGATCGTCCACATCAGGCCCGACAGCAGCATGTCGGCGTAGGTGCCGGTCCCCTCGGGCGAGGCCTCGAAGAAGATGCCCCAGTTCCAGTTGTAGTTCATGCCCTGACTTCCGGGTCCGCCTGAGGTCCGATGGTATACGGTTTTCCGGCCCGGACGAGGCGGGGCGCGGTCGAGGGCACAGGGAAAACGTGCCGGGGAGGCTGCAACCGGGCGGCGGCGCCCCTGCGGGAGGGGCGGCGCCGGGCGTCAGCTCAGTAGGCGGCCGGGTCCGGGCTGTCGCTCGGCTTGGCGAAGGCGTGCTGCAGCGCCTCGCTCATCGGCAGGTTCAGGTTGATGTCCCGCGGCGGGATCGGCTTCATGAACCACTTGTCGTAGACGACCTTGCTCTCCGGGCTCTTGTAGAAGGCGGCGGTGGCGGCGTCCGCGACCTTCTTGAACGGGGCGTCGTCCTTGCGCAGCATGATGCCGTAGGGCTCGGGCTTCGACAGGGCGTCGGTCGAGATCGCGTAGGCGCCGGGATCCTTGGAGGAGGCGGCGAGCGAGGCGAGCAGCACGTCGTCCATCACGAAGGCGGCGGCGCGGCCGGTCTCGACCATCAGGAACGCCTCGGCGTGGTCCTTGGCCGGCAGGATCGTGATGCCGAGCTTCTTCTCGGCGTTGTACTCGTTGATCTGCTTGATGTTCGTGGTGCCGGAGGTCGACACGACGGTCTTGCCCTTCAGGTCCTCGAACTTCGTCAGGCCGCTCGACTTCTTGGCGACGAAGCGGTTGGCGGTGAGGAAGTGGGTGTTGGTGAAGGCGACCTGCTTCTGCCGCTCGACGTTGTTGGTGGTCGAGCCGCACTCGAGGTCCACCGTGCCGTTGGCGATCAGCGGGATGCGC
Source organism: Methylobacterium platani (assembly GCF_001653715.1). GTDB lineage: Bacteria > Pseudomonadota > Alphaproteobacteria > Rhizobiales > Beijerinckiaceae > Methylobacterium > Methylobacterium platani. Next base: position 57,545 of record NZ_LWHQ01000061.1, on the reverse strand, counting down.
GTCGCCGAGGTCACCGGGTTCAGCTTCACCTCGAGCTTGTCGAGCTTGAGGTCGGCCTTCACCGCGTCGACGATCTTGTAGCAGATGTCCATCGCGAAGCCGACCGGCTTCTGGTTGTTGTCGAGATAGGAGAACGGCACCGAGGAATCGCGGTAGCCCAGCGTGATCTGCCCGGTCTCCTTGATCTTCTTCAGCGTCCCGGTCAGGTCCTGGGCCGAGGCGGTCCCGGCGGAGGCCGCCAGGCCGGCGAGCAGGACGGGAAGCAGGCTTCTCAAACGCATTCGTGCTCTCCTATTGGGCATCGACCTAGTCCGCCACCGCGATCATCACGTCAAGGGCGAGGCTGGGGATGGCGGCGCGCCCCGGGCGGGGCGTTCTGCGCATGACCTTGCGGACCGCGCGACCGGTCGTGCCCGGGACCGGTGCCAGCAAGGGCCGGGCCAACGGAACCGGCCGCGCGGCCGGGCGCCCCCGCGCCAGCCGCCTGTTGCACCCCGGACCCACCCGCGCGAAGGTGCCGTGCCTTGAGGATCGGCCCTTCGCGGTCCGGTCCCTGCCTCCGCCCTCCGTGACGACCCCGCGACGACGGACCGACGAGACCGATGCAGATCGCCACGCCCTACCTGATGTTCCTCGGCGACGTGCCCGACCGGCTCGCCGCCAAGACCGCCTACGGCATCGTCGACTGGCGGCCGGACTGGTGCGTCGGGCAGTTGCGCCTGCCGGCCTGCGCCGCCGATCTCGGCATCCCGGACCTCACCATCCCGGAGGGCGTCGGACGAGGCGCCCGCACCCTGATCGTCGGCGTGGTCAATGCCGGCGGCGTGCTGCCGCCGCACTGGGTCGCCACCATCGTCCAGGCGATCGAGGCCGGGCTCGACGTGGCGAGCGGCCTGCACACCCGCCTCGGCGCGGTGCCGGAGATCGCCGAGGCCGCCGCGCGCCACGGGCGCCGGCTCCACGACGTGCGCCATTCCGACGAGCGCTTCGAGACCGGCAAGGGCACGCGGCGGCCGGGCCGGCGGCTGCTCACCGTCGGCACCGACTGCTCGGTCGGCAAGAAGTACACCGCGCTGGCCCTGGAGAAGGGGATGCGCGCCCGCGGCCTCGACGCCGATTTCCGCGCCACCGGCCAGACCGGGGTGTTCATCTCCGGCCGCGGCGTCGCCATCGACGCGGTGGTGGCGGACTTCATCTCCGGCGCCGTCGAGTGGATCGCGCCGGCCGCCGATCCGAAGCACTGGGACCTGATCGAGGGCCAGGGCTCGCTGTTCCACCCGAGCTTCGCCGGGGTCAGCCTCGGCCTCCTGCACGGGGCGCAGGCCGACGCCGTCGTGGTCTGCCACGAGCCGACCCGCACGACGATGCGCGGGGTCAAGCACGCCCTGCCGAGCATCCGGGCGGTGATCGACCTCACCGTCCAGCTCGGCCGGCTGACCAACCCGGACATCCGGCCGACCGGCATCGCGGTCAACACCCAGGCCCTGGAGGAGGGGGAGGCGCGGGCGCTGCTCGACACGCTCGCCGCCGAGCACGGCCTGCCGGCGACCGACCCGGTGCGGTTCGGGGTCGAGGGGCTGGTCGACCGGCTGGTGGCGGAGTTCCCCGCGTGATCCGGCTCGCGACGACGATCGAACGCTGGCCGATCGCCGGCACCTTCACCATCTCGCGCGGCAGCCGGACGGAGGCCGTGGTGGTGACCGCCGCGATCACCGACGGAACGAACACCGGCCGGGGCGAGTGCGTGCCCTATGCCCGCTACGGCGAGACCGTGGAGGGCGTGCGCGACCTCATCGCCGCGCAGGGCGAGGCGCTCGCCGCCGGCCTCGCCCGGCAGGACCTCGCCGTCCGCCTGCCGGCGGGCGCGGCCCGCAACGCCCTCGACTGCGCCCTGTGGGACCTCGAGGCCAAGCGCTCCGGCATCCCCGCCCACGGGTTGGCCGGGATCCCGGCACCGGCCCCGGTCACGACCTGCTACACGCTGAGCCTCGGCACCCCGGAGGCGATGGAGGCGGCGGCGCGCGCCGCCGCCGCCCGGCCGCTCCTCAAGGTGAAGCTCGGCGGGGCCGGCGACCCGGAGCGGATCGCGGCGGTGCGCCGGGGCGCGCCCGATTCGGCGATCGTGGTCGACGCCAACGAGGCGTGGTCCCCGGAGACCATCGAGGCCAACCTCGCCGCCTGCGTCGCCGCCGGGGTGCGGCTGATCGAGCAGCCGCTGCCGGCGGGCGAGGACGCGATGCTCGCCGGGATGACCCGGCCGATCCCGATCTGCGCCGACGAGAGCCTGCACGACCGCGCCGGGCTCGACGGGCTCACGGACCGCTACGACGCGATCAACATCAAGCTCGACAAGGCCGGCGGCCTCACCGAGGCGCTGCTCCTGGCGCAGGCCGCCAAGGCGCGGGGGCTGTCGATCATGGTCGGCTGCATGCTCGGCACCTCGCTCGCCATGGCGCCGGCGATGCTGCTGTCGGGCTACGCCGACTTCGTCGACCTCGACGGCCCGCTGCTGCTCGCCCGCGACCGCGAGCCCGGCCTCGTCTTCGAGGGCAGCCTCGTGCATCCGCCCGCGCCGGCTCTCTGGGGATGAGCGACCCATGGACAGCCCCGGCGCGCTTGCGCCGGGGGGCCAAACGATGCTCTCTGCCATCGAGGGACCGGATACGGGTCCCGTATCCGGGAGAGATGAGAACGCCATGATCCTGGTCAGCGTGATGTATCCGGGCGGCGCCGACGCCCAGCCCTTCGACCTCGCCTATTACCTCGAGCACCACATGCCGCTGGTGCGCGAGCGCTGGTCCGCGATGGGCCTGGAGAAGGCGGAGGTCGTCAAGGCGAGCGGCACGCCCGACGGCAGCCCGGCCCCGTTCCAGGTGATGGCGCTCCTCACCTTCCGCTCGCTGGAGGACTTCCAGAAGGCGGGGGCTGCCCACGGCAAGGAGATCTTCGGCGACATCCCGAACTTCTTCAAGGGCCAGCCGGTGGTGCAGGTCAACGAGCCGCAGAGCTTCTGACGGACCGCGATGATCGACATCGTCAAGGTCCTGCGCGAGCAGCATCCGGATCTCGGGCCCTACGTCCTGGCCCTGCGCGAGCGGTCCGGGCTGGTCGCGCCGGACGATCCCGACGCGCTGGCGCCCGAGGTGCGGGACTGGGCCGCGGCGGAAGCGCCGAGCGCCGCCTTCAGCCGGCGCGCGGTGGCCTACGCGGTGTTCCCGGGCCTGCCGGAGGAGACACGCACCCTCGGCGTGGTGGCCTTCGCGAGCGCGGCGGACCTCGCCCGCTTCGCCACCCGCTGGACCTGATCCTCGGAGCCGATCCTCACCGGCCCCGGGAGGCGACGCCGCGCGGGGCCGGCCCCGGCTCGGCCATCCGGGCGCTCAGCGTCAGGCCGAGATCGATGCAGAGCACCAGCAGGATGCCGGCGAGGAGCGCGATGATCGCGGCCTGCCCGCGCGGCGTGAAGCCGGCCACCGCCGCGTGCGATCGCTCCGCCGCCTCGGACGCATCGGCGACGTCGGGGGTCGCCTCCGCCACCGGCGCGGGCGGTGCCTCCAGGATCTCGAACCGGGGCCGGTAGCCGCCGACCGGCACGGTGATGCGGATCGCGAGCCCGTCGGGGTGCTGGCCATAGACCTCGTCGAGGGCCCGCCGCAGGCGTCCGGCCTCGACGCGCACGCTCGGATCGAGGCTCGGGTCGAAATCGGACCCGCGCCCGAGGGCCTGGGTGGCGATGGCGTAGGCCTTCACGGTCGCGCCGCGACCGGCCAGCTCCTCCTCGACCACGAAGCGCAGGAAACGCGCGAGCTTCGGCGAGCGCCCGAAGGGCGGCGCACGCAGCAGGATCTCCAGGGCCTCGACCACCCGGTCGGCCGGAACCTCCTCTTCGGTCACGGACATCGGAACGCCTTCCCCGCGCGGCCGGACCGTGGGTCCGGCCCGTCGCCGGGGCACCGCCGGACGCGGCGGGCCCCTTGGAACTCCATCAGAGTATAGAGGCGGGATCGCAGGTTGTTAGTCCTTTTCGGAAGCGCGGCTCCGTCGACCGGGGATGGGCCGCGCGGTCACCGGGGCAGGAACGGCACGGTGAAGACCAGGCCGCGCGCCTCGTCGCGGACCTCGACGCGCCAGGCGCACCAGTCGATCCGCGTCGATTCCGGGCCGCTCATCGCCTCGGCGATCAGGGCGTGGGCCTGACGACAGGCCTCGCCCAGGTCGCGGCAATCGAGCCCGGCCTCGTCCGGCACGCTCTGGGTCGAGTCCATGACGTCGAAGAAGTAGCGGGGCAAGGGGGCTATGACTCGAAGCATCGGATGGTCGGAAGCCGAAAAACTCCATCGTCTCGCCCGCCCCGATCCGGGGTCGCACAGCAATTCCGATGATCGCCTGTTAGCTTCACGATTCGGGAACCGAGCCGGCAGGCCGAAGTTCCGCCTCGTCCTCGCCCGGCGGAGCTAGGCTTGGCGACATAAGCTTGGCAGCCCGTGACGCCGGTCGACCGTGCGGGATCCCGGCCCCATCCCGGCGCCGGTCACCGCGCCTCGCGCTCCGCGGCACCGCGCCAGGCGGGCTGGCGGTCGTGCGCCGTGAGGGTGTCGCGCGACGTCGGCCAGCCGGCCTCCGCCACCGCCGCCCGCAGGCCGGTCTCGACCGCGCGCCCGGCCTCGGCGGCGGCGGTCTCGACCACCCGGGCGCGCAAGGGCGCGGGCAGGGTCTCGAGGAGCGGCCCGGCGATCTCGCCGAGCGTCGCCGGCGGGTGCGCAGGCCGCGGCGAGGCGGGCGCCGGCGCCTCGCCGAGGCGCAGCGGCGACAGGTAATAGATCGCGCCAATCACCAGCCCGGCCCGCAGCCAGAAGGCCATGTCGTCTTCCCCTCGCCCGACGGTCTCGCGGGGTCACCCTGGGGCGGCAATGGTGAAGCGGTCTACGTCCGGCGGGCGGCGATCTGCCGACATGCCTAACGCCGGGCGCGCAAGGATCGGCGATCGGAGCTTGCAGCCCCGCTCGATCCTGTTCGCAACCCGGCCGGAGGGGTTTCAATTTTTCTGAGTATCCGGCTCAAGCGATTTGATCTTTTCGACAAGGGCGGCCTCCGCCTAAAATCCGTCCACGCCAAGCCGCCCCCCTCCGGCTCCAGAACAACGATCGGGACCCAAGATGTCCGCAACCCTGCCGACCGACATCGAGATCGCTCGCGCGGCCACCCTGCAGCCGATCACCGCGATCGCGCAGCGCATCGGCATTCCGGACGAGGCCCTGCACCCCTACGGGCGCCACATCGCCAAGATCGACCACGGCCACATCCGGAGCCTCGCGGCGCGCCCCGAGGGCAAGCTGATCCTGGTGACGGCGATCAGCCCGACCCCGGCGGGCGAGGGCAAGACCACCACCACGGTGGGCCTCGGCGACGCGCTCAACCGCATCGGCCGCAAGACCGTGATCTGCCTGCGCGAGCCCTCGCTCGGGCCCTGCTTCGGCCAGAAGGGCGGGGCGGCCGGCGGCGGCCGGGCCCAGGTGGTGCCGATGGAGGCGATCAACCTCCACTTCACCGGCGATTTCCACGCCATCACCTCGGCCCACAGCCTCGCCGCGGCGATGATCGACAACCACGTCTACTGGGGCAACGCCCTCGGCATCGACCTGCGCCGGGTGGCGTTCCGGCGCGTCCTCGACATGAACGACCGGGCTTTGCGCAGCATCACCCAGAGCCTCGGCGGCGTCGCCAACGGCTTCCCGCGCGAGGACGGGTTCGACATCACGGTCGCCTCCGAGGTGATGGCGGTGTTCTGCCTCGCCCGCGACCTCGCCGACCTCGAGGCGCGCCTCGGCCGCATCGTGGTGGCGGAGAACCGCGACCGCAAGCCGGTGACGCTCGCCGACCTCAAGGCCACCGGCGCCATGACGGTGCTGCTGAAGGACGCGCTGCAGCCCAACCTCGTCCAGACCCTCGAGGGCAGCCCGGCGCTGATCCATGGCGGGCCCTTCGCCAACATCGCGCATGGCTGCAACTCGGTGATCGCGACCCGGGCCGGCCTGCGGCTCGGCGACTACGCGGTGACCGAGGCCGGGTTCGGCGCCGATCTCGGGGCGGAGAAGTTCTTCGACATCAAGTGCCGCCAGGCGGGGCTGAACCCGTCCGCGGTGGTGATCGTCGCGACGGTGCGCGCCCTCAAGATGCATGGCGGCGTCGCCAAGGCGGATCTCGGCTCCGAGAACGTCGCGGCCCTGGAGCGGGGCTTCGCCAACCTCGCCCGCCACGTCGAGAACGTGCGCCGCTTCGGCGCGCCGGTCGTGGTGGCGGTCAACCACTTCCACGCCGACACGGAGGCCGAGCACGCCGCCCTCAAGGCGCTCTGCCGCGACCGCCTCGACGTCGAGGCGATCACCTGCCGGCACTGGGCCGAGGGCGCCGCCGGCGCCGAGGACCTGGCCCACGCGGTGGCGGCGCTCGCCGATGCCGGCCCGGCCGCGGCGCCGCGCTTCGCCTATCCGGACGCGATGCCGCTCGAGGACAAGATCCGCACGATCGCGCAGACCCTCTACGGCGCCGCCGACGTCCAGATCGAATCGAAGGCGGCCGGCAAGCTCGCGGCCTTCGCGCAGGCCGGGCACGGGAACCTTCCGGTCTGCATGGCCAAGACCCAGTACTCGTTCTCGACCGACCCGACCCTGATGGGGGCACCGAGCGGCCACGTCGTCGCCGTGCGCGACGTGCGGCTCTCGGCGGGCGCCGGCTTCGTGGTGGCGATCTGCGGGGAGATCATGACCATGCCGGGCCTGCCGAAGGTGCCGGCGGCGGAAGGCATCCACCTCGACGCCGAGGGGCGGATCGAGGGGCTGTTCTGACCCCGGGCCCCGGGCTCAGATCTCGGCCCGGAGCGGCCGGCCGAGCAGGTCGGCGATCGCCGCGTCGAGGCCGAGCGTGCCGGAGAGCAGCCCGGCCACCGCCTCGGCGACCGGCATCTCGACCCCGCGCCGGCGGGCGAGCGCGACCAGCCCCTGGGCCGTGAGCGCTCCTTCCGCGAGCTTGCCGCCGGAGGCCTCCGCGAGGCTCGCGCCGCGGCCGAGCCGCTCGCCGAAGGCGAAGTTGCGCGACTGCGCCGAGGCGGCGCTGAGCACGAGGTCGCCGAGGCCGGAGAGCCCCATCAGGGTCTCGGGCCGGGCGTCCCAGGCGCGGGCGAAGCGCATCAGTTCGGCGAAGCTGCGGGCGACGAGGGCCGCCCGCGCGCTCTCGCCGAGGCCGCGGCCGATCGCCGCCCCGCAGGCGATGGCGAGCACGTTCTTGGCCGCCCCGCCGATCTCGACCCCGCGCGGATCGCTGCCGTGATAGACCCGGAAGGTCGGCCCCGACAGGGCGGCGGCGAGGGCCGCCGCGAGCGCGCCGTCGCGGCTCGCCAGGGTCACGGCTGTGGGCAGGCCCCGGGCGACGTCCGCCGCGAAACTCGGTCCGGACAGGACCGCGACGGACGCCCCCGGCGCGACCTCGGCGGCGACGTCGGTCAGGAAGGCGTCGGTGCCGCGCTCGATGCCCTTGGCGCACAGGATCAGCGCCGCGTCCGGCCGCAGGCGCGGGGCGAGGGCCGTCAGCACGCCCCGCAGGGTCTGGGCCGGCGTCACCACCAGCACCGCCTCGGACTCGGCGAGATCCGCCACGTCGGCGGTCGGCCGCACGCCCGGCTGCAGCGTCACGCCCGGAAGGTGGCGCTCGTTCTCGCGGGTGCGGGCCATGGCGGCGGCGGCCTCGGGATCGCGCATCCACAGCACGACCGGCCGCGCCGCCGCCGCGGCGGCCGCATTGGCGAGCGCCGTGCCCCAGGCGCCGCCGCCCAGGACCGCGATCGGGCCGATCAGGCTCATACTGCATCTCCCGCGAGGAAATCCGCCGCCGCCAACCGATACAGCCGGTGCGGCCGCAAGGAATGCCCTTCGGGCAGGCCCGGATGGTCGAACCCGCCGACCTCGCTCATCCCGAGACGCTCCATCACCCGGCGCGACGGGCCGTTCCGGTCGGCGGTGTAGGCCACGATCTCGGTAAGCGCGCAGCGGGTGAAGGCGTCGGCGAGCGCCAGGCGGGCGCCGCGCACGGCGAAGCCCCGGCCCCAGGCGGACCGGGCGAGGCGCCAGCCGATCTCGACGAGACCGGTTTCCCGGCCGATCAGCCCGCCGAGCGGCAGCGGCCGGGCCGGGCGCCAGCAGCCGACGAAGCCCGCGAAACCCTCGGGCGCCTCGACGGCCCAGGGCCCGAACCCGTCCTCCTCGAAGCGGCGGTCGAGCGCCCGGGCCTCGGCCTGGCTCTCGCGGGCGGTCTTCGGCGCGGGAAAGAACCGCATCACCTCCGGATCGGCGCAGAGCGCCGCGAAGGGCCCGTCGTCGGCGAGCCGCCAGCGCCGCAGGGAGAAGCCGTCGCCGGACAGGCCTTTCGGCGGCGGGGCCACCGGGCGCTTGCGCCGCCACAGGAGCGAGCGGCGGTTGAGCGCGGCCAGGTCCTGCCGGCCGGCCAGGACCGCCTCGCCGAGGCTCACCGCGAGCGCCAGCCGCTCGGGCGGCATGTTGGCCCAGGCGGGCGGGGCGACGCTCTCGCGCCAGGGCCCGCCGCAGGCATTGTCGAGCAGGATGCGGGCGAAGCAGTGGTTGCGCGTGACCGGCCAGTCCGGATGCGCGGCCGCCGCCTCGGGCAGGCGCTCGTCGACCAGGATCCGCCAGCGGCGCTGCTGCGCGTCGGCCTCTGCGGCGCTCATCCGGCGGGCTGGCTCGCGGCCGGGCCGGCGTCCCCGGCGGCATCCCGGGCCTGCGCGAAGGGCCAGCGCGGCCGGGCCGGCGCCGTGATGTCGTCGGTGAGGCCGAGCCGCAGGCGCTCGATGCCGGCCCAGGCGATCATCGCGCCGTTGTCGCCGCAGAGCGGCAGGGGCGGGGCGACGAGGGGCAGCCCGGCCTCGCCGGCCTGGCGGGCGAGGGCGCGGCGCAGGGCGCCGTTCGCCGCGACGCCGCCGGCGACCACGAGGGCGGTCGGATGGCCGGCGACGGCGCCGAAATCGCGCAGGGCCACCCGCACCCGGTCGACCACCACGTCGACGACCGCGGCCTGGAAGCCGGCGCAGAGGTCGGCGACGTCCTGGTTGGTGAGGGGCGCGATGCGCTCGGCCTCGATCCGCAGGGCGGTCTTGAGGCCGGAGAGGGAGAAGTTCGGCTCGCGCCGGCCGAGCATCGGCCGCGGCAGGGCGAAGCGCTCCGGGTTGCCGCCCTCGGCGGCGCGCTCGACCTCCGGCCCGCCCGGATAGGCGAGGCCCAGGAGCTTCGCCACCTTATCGAAGGCCTCGCCGATGGCGTCGTCGATGGTGCCGCCGAGGCGCACGTACTCGCCGACGCCCTTCACGGCGACGAGCTGGGTATGGCCGCCGGAGGCGAGCAGCAGCAGGTACGGGAAGGCGAGACCGTCGGTGAGCCGGGCGGTGAGGGCGTGGGCCTCGAGGTGGTTGACCGCGACGAGGGGCTTTCGCGAGACCAGCGCCAGGGTCTTGCCGGTGACGAGGCCGACCAGCACGCCTCCGATCAGCCCGGGGCCGGCCGCGACCGCGATGCCGTCGAGGTCGGCGAGCCCGAGATTCGCGGTGGCGAGCGCCCGGGCGACGAGCCGGTCGAGCACCTCGACATGGGCGCGGGCGGCGATCTCCGGCACCACGCCGCCATAGGCGGCGTGCTCGGCGATCTGGCTCAGCACCTCGTTGGAGCGGATCTCCCCGCGCCCGTCCTCCCCCACCGCCACGATCGCGGCCGCGGTCTCGTCGCAGGTGGTCTCGATCCCGAGGACGTTCATGGGGGTCTTGGTCTCGCGAGGGGCTGGCACGCCGCGCGGCGGCCGGTATGGTGCCCCCAGATAACCCGCCGGTGCGGGGTGGGCCAAGTGCCCGATGCAAGTGCCGGACGCCGGTGCCGGACGACCGGTGCCGGGAGGCAGGGGAGGGCGCGTGACGCGGGCGAGGGAAGGCGCAGCCGCTCCCGGGGGGCGTCTCGGGGTGTGGGTCGCGCGGCCCGTGCCGGCCGGCGCGCGCACGGCCGAGCGCGTCGCGGCCCTCGGCCATCGCCCGCTCCTCGCCCCGGTCCTCGACCTCGCCCCGAGCGGCGCGCCGCCGCCGGACGGCCCGTTCGACGCCCTGATCCTGACGAGCGCGAGCGCGGTGCCGGCGGTGGCGAGGAGCGCGCTCGCCGCCCTGCCGGCCTTTTGCGTCGGCGCGCGCACCGCCGCGGCGGCGAGGGCGGCGGGACTGGACCGGGTCCGCGAGGCCGGAGGCGACGCCCGCGCCCTCGCCGCCCTGATCGGCGACGCCCTGCCGCGGGGCGCGCGCCTCGTCCACGCCGCCGGGCAGGAGCGCAAGGACGAGCCGGCCGCGACGCTCGGCGCGCGGGGCTACCGGCTGACGGTCTGGGTCGCCTACGCGGCCCGCCCCGTCCCGGACCTGCCGGAGCCGGTGGCGACGGCCCTGGCGGAGGGCGCCCTCGATGCCGCCCTGCACTATTCCCGCCGCAGCGCCGCGACGGCGCTGGGCCTCGCCCGGGCGGCGGGGCGGGAGGCGGCGTTTCGCGGCCTGGCGCATCATTGCCTGTCGCCGGACGTGGCCGCGCCCCTGGTCGCGGCCGGCATCCTGTCCCATGTCGTCGCGGCAAGGCCGGACGAGGACGCGCTCCTCGCCGGCCTCGGCCCCATCCTTTCGGACAGCGGCGTGGAGGCCTCGCCGGGCCTTCGCCCTGGCCGGGAGCAGTGCTAAGGGACGATGAAGCAGCGCGCGGCCCGGGCGGGATCCTGCCCCGCGGCCGCGCTCCCGCCGTGCCGATCGGGCCCGCCTTCCGGCGGGCACCCGGCCCGGCTTAAGAGGTGAGGATCTTCGGCCGTGACCCCATCCGACAAGGACCAGAAGGATTCCCGCAACCGTCCCGGCGGGCGCGGCGGCAACCCGGCGGATGGGCCGATCATCGACCTGAAGGCGACCCGCGTCGCCGAGACGCCGAAGGCCGAGCCCGGCAAGGACCCGGCCAAGCCGGACGCTGCGAAGGCCGACGCCGCGAAGGCCGCGTCCCCCGCGGCCGCGGCGGTGAAGCCCGGCGAGGCGGTGAGGTCGGCCGAGGTCGGCAAGCCCGGCGCGACCGGCCCGACCGGCGCAGCCGCCCCGGCACCGAAGCCGGCCGGCAGCGAGGCCGTCGGCGGCGCGTCCTCCACCGGCGGCGCGGCGGCGACCGCCCCCGTGAAGCCGGGCGAGACCAAGCCCGCGACGCCGTCCTCCGTGACGGGCGCCACGCCGCCGGGATCCGCGGCCTCCCCGACCGGCGCGGCGAAGCCCGCGACCGGCCCGGGCGTCACCGACCCGGGCAGCGGCCCGCTCAAGGTCGGCGACGCCAAGCCGAACGAGGTCAAGCCCGTCGAGACCAAGCCGGGGGCGCCGTCCTCCGTCACCGCGTCGCCGTCGGCGGCGGCCTCGCCGACCGGCGCCGCGAAGCCCGTCACCGCCGCGGGCGTCACGGGCCCGGGCAGCGGGCCGCTCAAGGTGGGCGAGACCAAGCCGGGCGACATCAAGCCCGCCGAGGGTAAGCCCGGTGCACCGGCGACCGCCATCCCGGGCGCCATCCCGGGCGCCAAGCCGCCGGAGGCGACGAAGGCCACGGACGGCAAGCCCCTCGACACCAAGTCCCCGTCGGCCGGCACCGGCGCGACGACCGGCGCCGCCTCGGCCGGATCGGGCCCGAACCCCGCGAGCGCCGCCGCGGCGGGGTCTGCCGGCGCGCGGCTCTCGACGGTTCCCAAGACCGGTCCGCAGACCGGGCCGGCCGCCGGCACCGCGACGGCCGCGCCGAAGTCAGACGCCGCCCGCAGCGGCGCCGGGACCGCCGCGGTCGCGGCGCCGCAGGCCCGTTCCGGCGCCGGCTTCGGCTCGCTGCTCGCCGCCTCGCTCCTCGGCGGCGTGGTCGGGGCGGGCCTCCTCTACGGCGCGACCACCTACGGCCCGGCCTACGGCATCAACCTGCCGAAGCCCGAGGCGCCGCAGGGCGACGCCGGCTCCGTGCCGCTGGAGCAGCGCCTGGCCGATCTCGCGCCGCGCGACAGCGTCCAGGCCCTCGACCGCCGCATCGCCTCGCTGGAGGCGACGCTCCGCCCGCTGCCCGACGCGGTGCGGGCGGCCGACGCCGCCGCCAAGGCCGCGAGCCAGCGCGCCGACGAGGCCCTGCGCAAGGCCGAGGCCGCACCGGCCTCGGGCGCCGGCCAGCCGGCGCCCGCCGCGCAGACCTCCGCCCCGGCTCAAGGCGCGGCACAGGGCACCGGCATCGACCCGGCCCGGCTCCAGGGCATCGAGAAGCAGCTCGCCGAGCTCCAGGGCCGGGCGGGCGATGCCGGCCTGCGCCAGCGGGTCGACGGCCTCGCCCAGGCGGTGACCGCGCTCCAGGGCCGCGGCGACGGCGCCGACCTGCGCGGGCGGCTCGACGGGCTCGACAAGAGCCTGAAGGCGCTCCAGGCCGATCTCGGCACCCGCGCGGCGGCCGACGAGCAGGCCGACAAGGCGCTCGGCCAGCGCCTCGACGAGCTGCGCCAGACGCTCGACACCCGGGCCAAGGCGTCCGACCAGCGCTTCGACGGGCTGCAGCAGGCCCTCGACGCCCGCACCAGGACCGTCGACCAGCGCCTCGCCGACCTCGCCAAGGCGGTGGAGGGCCGGGCCGAGGCCGGCTCGGTCCAGGCGGCGCTCCGGGTCGTCGCCTCCGACCGGATCGCCAGCGCGCTCGCCAGCGGCGCGCCCTATGCCGACGCGCTCGCGACCCTCAAGCAGCTCGATCCCGGCCAGGCCGGGGCGCTCGCCCCGCTCGAGCCCTTCGCCCAGAGCGGCGCGCCGACCGCCGCCGCGCTCGCCCAGAGCTTCCAGCCCGTCGCCGCCAAGCTGAACGCCGCGGCGCTGGCCGCCCGGCAGCGGGCGGTGGCCGAGCGCGGCAGCATCGCCGACCGGCTGACCAGCATGGCCGAGTCGATCGTCTCGGTGCGCAAGGTCGGAACCGAGGGCGCGGCCCCGGCGCCGGGCAACGCCGCCGATCCGACCGAGTCCGGCATCGCCAAGGTCCAGGACGCCCTCGCCCGCGGCGCGGTGGCGGAAGCCGCCCAGGCCTTCGACGCCCTGCCGGAGCAGGCCCGCAAGGAAGCCGGCGATTTCGGCCAGCGCCTGAAGGCCCGCGCCGCGGCCGGCGAGGCCGCCCGGGCGCGGCTTGCCGCCGCCTTCGCGGCGATTCAGCCCCCGGCGACCCGCTGACGCCCTGAGCCGCGGCCGCCCGCCCGGGCGGCCGCCCTGTTTCCCGGGGCGCGATCGACGCCCCCTCGCGCGCCCGTGAGCGGCAGCGCGGCTTTCTGGAGTTGATGGACAGATGTGGCGCGCACTCGCCTTCCTGGCTCTCCTCGCCCTCGCCGCCTACGGGGCGGTCTGGCTCGCCGACCGGCCCGGCCTGGTCACCGTGACCTGGGGCGGCTACGAGCTGGCGACCAGCCTCGCGGCGGCGCTCGTCGGCGTGATGGTGCTCGCGGTGGTGCTCGGCTTCGTCTGGGCCTTCGCCCGCGGCGTCCTGAACCTGCCCGAGCGGCTGACCCTGTCGAGCCGGCGCCGGCGCCAGGAGCGGGGCTACAACGCGCTGTCGCGCGGCATGGTGGCGGTGGGCTCCGGCGACCCGATCGCGGCGCGGCGCCTCGCCGGCGAGGCCGAGCGGCTGCTCGGGCCTGAGCCGCTCGCCCTGCTGCTGACCGCCCAGGCCGCCCAGATCTCCGGCGACCGCGCCGGGGCCGAGCGCGCCTTCCGCCGCATGGTCGACGATCCCGAGACCCGGGTGCTCGGCCTGCGCGGCCTGTTCGTCGAGGCGCGGCGCCAGGACGACGAGACCACGGCCCGGGCCTACGCCCTCGAGGCCGCCCGCCTCGCCCCGAGCGTGACCTGGGCCAACGAGGCGGTGATGGAGGGCCAGTGCGCCGACCGCGACTGGGCCGGCGCCCTCGACACGGTCTCGCGCCGCGCGAGCCTCGGCCTCTCCGACAAGGCGGCGATGCGGCGCCAACGCGCGGTGCTGCTGACCGCGAGCGCCCTCGACCTCGAGGCCGGCGATCCCGAGCGCGCCCTGGCTCAAGGTCGCGAAGCCGTGAAGCTCGCCCCGGACCTGGTGCCGGCGGCGGCGGTGGCCGGGCGCCTGTTCGCCCGCCGCGGCGACCTCAAGCGCGGCGCCAAGGTGGTGGAGGCGGCCTGGCGCGCCAACCCGCATCCGGACCTCGCCCGGGTCTATCTCGACCTGCGCACCGGCGATTCGAGCCGCGACCGGCTGGCCCGCGCCGAGACCCTGGCCCGGATCTCGTCGTGGCACCCGGAGGCGCGCTTCGCCATCGCCCGCGCCGCCCTCGACGCCCGCGAGTTCGGCCGCGCCCGCGACGTGCTGGCCCCGCTCCTCGCCGACAACCCGACGGCGCGCGCCTACGACCTGATGGCGGAGATCGAGGAGGCCGAGCACGGCGCGGCCTCCGGCAAGGCCCGCGAGTGGCAGGCCCGGGCCGTGCGCGCGCCCCGCGATCCGGCCTGGTGCGCCGACGGCCTCGTCACCGACCGCTGGGCGCCGATCTCGCCGGTGAGCGGCCGCCTCGACGCCTTCGTGTGGCAGACCCCGCCGGACCTGCTGGGCCGCGCCCACGGGACCGCGCACGAGGGCGAGCCGGCCGCCGCCCCGGGCGCGCTCAACGGCGCCGACGCCGCCCCGAAGACCACGACCATCAGCACGCTGCCCTCGGGCACCGTGAGCCCGGCGGCGGTGCCGGTGCCGGTGAAGGTGCCGGAGGTGGTCGGGCCCGGGCGCTGAGGGCCCGGCAGCCATCGGCACGGCCGAGCTGACACCCTCCTGGTCATCCCGGGGCCGCGAAGCGGATCCCGGGATCCACCGGCGCTGTCGGTGCAGGATGACGTGGAGAGCCGGCCGGCCTTCGGGGTCTCGGCGGCGTTTTGGATCCCGGATCCTCGCCTCCGGCGAGCCCCGGGATTATCAAGAGGGTAGCAGGGCCGTCGAGCGGCGTGCGTCGGCGCTCACGCCACCGCCGCCATCCCGCCCGCCGGCGCCTCCCATTCCGGTCCCCAGACCTGCACCACGTGGCCGGGCGAGACCTCCCGGTACAGCCGCTCAGGCGGCACGTAGTCGACCGGGCGGATCGGGCTCTTGATCTCGTCGCTGCGCACGGCGTGGAGCTGCCGTCGGCGGCCCGGATCGGGGACGGGCACCGCGGCGATCAGCTTCTTCGTGTAGGGGTGCTGGGGCGCGCCGAAGATCGCCGCCCGGGGGCCGATCTCGACGATCTCGCCGAGATACATCACGGCGACCCGGTGACTGACCCGCTCCACCACCGCCATGTCGTGCGAGATGAACAGGTAGGCGAGCCCCAGCGAGGCCTGCAGGTCGAGCATCAGGTTCACCACCTGCGCCTTCACCGACACGTCGAGGGCCGAGACCGATTCGTCGGCGACGATCAGCCTGGGCTCGAGCGCGAGCGTACGGGCGATGCAGATGCGCTGGCGCTGGCCGCCGGAGAATTCGTGCGGGAAGCGGCTCGCCATCTCGGGCTTGAGGCCGACCCGGCGCAGGAGATCCGCGGCGCGCTCGCGCGCTTGCGCGCGGGAGCACAGGCGGTTGATGAGGAGCGGCTCGGCGATGGCCGCACCCACGCTCATCCGCGGGTCGAGGCTGGCGAAGGGATCCTGGAAGATCATCTGCATCCGCCGGCGGCAGGCGCGGAGCGCCTGGGGCGACAGGCCGAGCACGTCCTCGCCGTCGAGAAGGACCGAGCCGGCGACCGGCTCGATCAGCCGCAGCACCGAGCGGCCGGTGGTGGACTTGCCGCAGCCCGATTCGCCGACGAGGGCCAGGGTCTCGCCTTCGCGCACCGCGAAGGACACGTTCTCGACCGCGTGGACCCGGCCGCGCACCCGCGACAGCAGCCCGCCGCGGATGTCGAAGCGGGTGGTGAGCCCCTTCACCTCCAGCACCGGGCGCTCGCCCTCGCGGACGGTGTCGGGCAGCGGCGGGGCGACCTCCGGCTCGCCGGTGGCGCGGTCGACGATCGGGAACCGGGCCGGGTGCGGTTGGCCCTTCATCGCCCCGAGAGTCGGCACGGCGGCGAGCAGCGCGCGGCTGTAGGGGTGGGCCGGGCGGCGGAAGATCTGCTCGGTGGCCCCCGTCTCGACGGCGCGCCCGTCGACCATCACCACGGTCCGGTCGGCGATCTCGGCCACCACCCCCATGTCGTGGGTGATGAACAGGACCGACATCCCTTCTTCCTCCTGGAGGAGCTTGATGAGGTCCAGGATCTGGGCCTGGATCGTCACGTCGAGCGCCGTCGTCGGCTCGTCGGCGATCAGGAGCTTCGGCCGGCAGGCGAGTGCCATCGCGATCATCACCCGCTGGCGCATGCCGCCGGAGAAGCGGTGGGGATAATCGTGCACCCGCGAGGCGGCGGCCGGGATGCGGACCTTGTCGAACAGCCGCACCGTCTCGGCTTCGGCCTGGGCCTGCGACATCCCGCGATGCAGCCGCAGCGCCTCGCCGATCTGGAAGCCGACGGTGAGCACCGGGTTCAGGCTCGTCATCGGCTCCTGGAAGATCATCGCGACGTCGTCGCCGCGGATGCGCCGCATCTCGGCGTCCGGCAGGCGCAGGAGGTCGCGGCCCTCGAGCAGCACGCGGCCGCCGGTGCGGGTCGCATCACGCGGGGTGAGCCGCATGATCGACATCGCGGTGACGCTCTTGCCCGAGCCCGACTCGCCGACGAGGGCGACCGTCTCCTTCGGGCCGATGTCGAACGAGACGCCGTGCACCACCGGGCGCCAGGCCTGCTCGGAGCGGAACGCGACGGTGAGGTCCTGGACCGAGAGGATCGGGGTGGTCATGGGTGTCCCCTTCGAGGGATATTCTGTGAGGGGCGGGCTGATGCTTCTGACGACCGCCCCTTTCCCGGACGACTGGAGCGAAGCGGAAGGAGATCCGGGATCCAGGGGAGATGTGCCGCGAAGCGGCTCTGCACACTGCAACGTTGCAGAGAACAGGACGCTTCGCGAATTTTCGTGCTGGTTCCCGGATCTCCTTCCGCTGACGCTTCAGTCGTCCGGGAAAGGGTGGGTGGGCGGAGGCACTACAAAACCCGCCGCGGGTCGAGGGCGTCGCGCAGGCCGTCGCCGATGAAGTTGATCGACAGGACGGTCAGGAAGATCGCCGCGCCCGGGAACAGCGCCCAGTGCGGCGCCACGTCGAGGTGGTCCTTGGCGTCGTAGAGGAGCCGGCCCCAGGTCGGGATGTCGGGCGGGAAGCCCAGGCCCAGGAACGACAGGGTCGATTCGGCGATGATCGCCGAGGAGACCTCGATCGTCGCCGCGACGATGACGGGCCCGATCGCGTTCGGCAGGATATGGCGGGTGACGAGGTGCCAGGCGGTCGCGCCCTGCGAGCGCGCGGCTTCCACGAACTCCTTCTCGCGCAAGGACAGGAACTGCGCCCGCACGAGGCGCGCCACCGGCATCCAGCGCAAGCCCCCGATCACCGCGACGATCATCACGAACACGCCGCCCTCGACCCCGAAGGCCTGCTTCAGCTGGTCGCGGAACAGGTAGATGATGAGGAGCAGGAGCGGCAGTTGCGGCAGCGACAGGAAGAGGTCGGTCAGCCACATCAGCACCGGGTCGAGGAAGCGGCGCGACATGCCGGCCAGCGCCCCCACCAGCACGCCGACGACGGTCGCCACCACCATGGCGGCGAAGCCGACGGCGAGAGAGATCCGACCGCCGTAGATCATCCGGGCGAGGAGGTCCTGGCCGAGGTCGTCGGTACCGAGCGGGTGGGCCCAGGACGGGCCCTGGAGCGTCGCCGCGAAGTCGATGTCGTCGATCGCCACCGGCCAGACCCAGCCGCCGACGAGGACCGCGAGCACCAGGAAGCCCAGCACCCCGACGCTGACGACCGCGAGGCGGTGGCGGCGGAAGCGCCGCCAGGTGTCCCGCCCCGAGGCCGCCGGCGCGGGCGCCGGCGCCGCCGCCTCAGCGGTAGGAGATGCGAGGGTCGAGCCAGCCATAGAGGAGGTCCGCGACGAGGTTGAACAGGACGACGAGGCAGGCGAACACGAAGGTGACGGCCATCACCACCGGGGTGTCGTTGGCGAGCATCGCGTTGATGAGGAGCGAGCCGATCCCCGGAATGCGGAAGATCTGCTCGGTGACGATGGCGCCGCCGAACACCGCCGGGATCTGCAGCGCCACGAGCGTCACCACCGGGATCAGCGCGTTGCGGGCGATGTGGCGGAGCGTGACGGTGCCGTCCGACAGGCCCTTGGCCCGGGCGGTGGTGACGTAGTCGAGGCGGGCTACGTCGAGCACCGAGGCGCGGACGTAGCGGGTGTAGGAGGCGGCCTGGAAGAAGCCGAGCACGCAGACCGGCATGATCGCCTGCCGGACATGTTCCCAATACCAGCGCCAGCCCGTCGCCGCGATGTCGGCCTGGTAGACGAAAGGCAGCCAGTCGAGCGTCAGGCTGAACAGCAGGATGAACAGCAGGCCGGTGAAGAAGGTCGGCAGCGAGAAGCCGACGAAGGCCAGGGTGTTGGCCACCTGGTCGAAGACCGAATAGGGCCGGATCGCCGCCAGGATGCCGACCGGCACGGCGACGAGGAGCGCCAGCACCTGCGACGAGCCGACCACGAACAGGGTGGTGGGCAGGCGCTGCAGGATCAGTTCGTCGACGTTGACACGGCTGGCGAAGGAGAAGCCCCAGTCGCCGTGGAGCATCGCCGTCAGCCAGTGCAGGTAGCGCACCAGGATCGGGTCATCGAGGCCGAATTTCAGCCGCAACGCCTCGCGCACCTCCGGCGGGACGTTGGGGTTGGTGGCCAGCTCCCCGAACGGGTCGCCGGGGGCGAGCGCCAGCACGGTGAACAGGATGAGGCTGATCCCGAGCAGGCTCGGGATCGCGATCAGGAGGCGGCGGAGGAGATAGGCTCCCATCGGGGTTCCTTACGCCTGCTTGTACCACTCGGGCAGGAAGGTCAGCGAGTTGTCCCAGCCGGTCGAGGGCGCCTGGAGCTTGCCGGCGACCGCGGAGACCTGGGCGCGGTGGAGCAGCGGCAGGACGTAGTCGGCCACCACCAGGTCGTTCATCTTGATGAACAGGGCGGCGCGCTTGACGAGGTCGAGCTCTCCTTGAGCCGCGCGGTAGCAGGCATCCACGTCCGGGTTCTGCATCCGGCAGATGTTGCGGCCCTGCCACTTGTTGGCCTTGGTGGCGGCCTCCCAGGAGACGTATTGGAGCGCGAACACCGCCGGATCGGCCTGCGTCATGTTCCAGGTATACATCTCCATGTCGGCGTAGAAATGCGGATATGTATCCGGGTTCGCCACGTCGGAGGAGAAGAATACCGAGCCGGGAACCGACTTCAGCTCCATGTCGATGCCGGCCTTCTGGGCAACCTGCTTGATGATGGCCTGGGTCTTCTGGCGCGGCGCATTGATCGAGGTCTGGAAGACGAATTTCAGCTTCTTGCCGTCCTTGGCGCGGATGCCGTCGCCGCCCTTCTTCCAGCCGGCGTCGTCGAGGATCTGCGCCGCCTTGTCGGGCTCGAAGGCGAAGGAGGTGGTCTTCGAGACGAAGGGCGCCGGGCCGTTGAAGACGTTGGCGGTGGCCCGGCCCGTGCGGCCGTAGATGTATTGCTGGATCGCCGCCCGGTTGACGAGGAGGTTCATCGCCTTGCGCACCGCCGGATCGGAGAAGGCCGGGTGCTTGGTCTTGAGCGAGGCACGCTCGCCGTCGACCTCGACGTTCGGGTCGGTGGCGTTCAGCAGCAGGAACTCGAGGTTGCCGCCGTACTCCATCGTGACCCGGCCCTTGCCCTCGGCCTCGAGCCGCTTGAGGATCTCGTCCTCGACCTGCATGTTCCAGGCGTAGTCGTACTCGCCGGTCTGCAGCACGGCACGGGCGGCCGAGACCGCGTCGCCGCCGCCCTTCATCTCGATCGAATCGAAGAACGGCCGGTTCGGCACGTGGTAATCGGGGTTGCGGGTGCCGCGCAGGATGTCGCCGGGGCGGAACTCGCTGAACTTGTAGGGCCCGGTGCCGACCGGCGCGAGGTTGGCCGGCGCGTCGCGCGACTTGTCGCCGGTATACTCCGCGAAGACGTGCTTGGGGATGATCATCCCGGCGCTCGACACGAAGGCGTCGGCCCAGAACGGCGTCGGCTCCTTGAAGGACAGCTTGACCGTCAGGTCGTCGATCTTCTCGACCTTGACGTTGACGTAGCTGCCGCCGGTGACCGCGGCGGTGGCCGGGTTGGCGGCGTACTCGGCGGTGAACACCACGTCGTCGGCGGTGAAGGGCTTGCCGTCGTGCCACTTCACGCCCGGCTTGAGCTTCCAGGTCACCGAACGGCCGTCCGCCGCCACGCCGCCATTCTCCTTCGAGGGGATCTCGGCGGCGAGGATCGGGAAGAGGTTGCCGTCGGCGTCCCAGGCCGCCAGCGGCTCGTAGAAGATGCGGGAGCCTTCCTGGTCCTTGGTGCCGATGGCGAAGTGCGGGTTGATCAGGGTGGCGGCCTGCCAGAACAGCAGCTTCAACGGCCCGCCGCCGCCGGCCTTGGCCGGCTTGTAGGCGTCGCGCAGGGGGTTGGCCGCGAAGGCGACGTCGTTCTGGGCCAGCATCATCCCGGCCATCGGGGCGGTGAGGCCGAGTGCCAGCATCCGGCCGACGAAGCCGCGCCGCGACAGGCGCCCGTCCTTCACCTCGCCGATCAGGGTGCGCAGATCATGCTCGGTTACGCCACGCTCGGTCATCGACAACACCCTTCTGGCTGGCCTTGAGGCGGCCGTCAGCATCGCGCCCGCCGCTTGTCCTTACAAGCGGCTGGATACGGATCAGCACCATTGATTAGCGCTAACGGAGCCACGATAGGCAAAGCCCGGGCCATTCGCCGCGAGGCCGCCCCGGCCTCCGAGCCATTCCGGCGGCGCGCGCCACGTCCGCTCACGCCGCGCTTGAGCCGGCCCGCCGCCTGCATAGGCTCCGGACGACAGGCGGCCCGCCGGAGGGACCGCGCGGGAGGAACCCCATGGACAACCGCAACGCCGTGTGGCGCCAGGTCGACACCCACAAGGCCCGGCTGATCGCCCTCTCCGACGAGGTCTGGGGCACGCCCGAGGTCTGCTACACGGAAGCCCGTTCGGCCGCGGCCCACGCCGCCGAATTGCGCCACCAGGGCTTTCGCGTGACGGAGGGCGCCGCCGGCATCCCGACGGCGGTCGTCGGCGAGGCCGGGGAGGGCGGCCCGGTGATCGCGTTCCTCGGCGAGTACGACGCGCTGCCCGGCCTGAGCCAGGAGGCGGGCGTCGCGGCGCATGCCCCCGTCGAGCAGGGCGGCCACGGCCATGGATGCGGGCACAACCTGCTCGGTTCGGCGGCACTGCTCGCCGCCACCGCCCTGAAGGACTGGCTCGCCGAAGCCGGGTTGCCGGGCCGCGTGCGCTATTACGGCTGCCCGGCGGAGGAGGGCGGCGCCGCCAAGGCGTTCATGGTCCGCGAGGGCCTGTTCGCGGATGCCGACGCCGCCGTCACCTGGCACCCGTCGAGCTTCTGGGAGGTCTCGCCGCCGCTCTCGCTCGCCAACACCCGGGCCGATTTCGTGTTCACCGGCCGCGCCTCGCACGCGGCGGCGGCGCCGCATCTCGGCCGCTCGGCCCTCGACGCGGTCGAGTTGATGAATGTCGGCGTCAACTACATGCGCGAGCACATGCCGAGCGACGCGCGGGTGCACTACGCCTACCTCGAGACCGGCGGCATCGCCCCGAACGTCGTCCAGGCCCATGCCCGGGTGCGCTACTCGATCCGCGCCCGCGACCTGCCGGGCATGCGCGACCTCGTCGCCCGGGTGCGCAAGATCGCCGAGGGCGCGGCGCTGATGACCGAGACGAGCGTGGAGATGCGGATCGTCAGCGCGGTCTCGAACCTCGTCGCCAACACCCCCCTGGAGGAGGCCCTGCACGGGGTGATGGAGGATCTGGGCACGCCCCACTTCGACGAGGCCGACCGCGCCTTCGCGAAGGAGATCCAGGGCACGCTGACCCCGCAGGACATCGCGGCGGTCTACCGCACCGTCGGGCTGCCGGTGACCGATGCGCCGCTCGCCGACTTCCTGGTGCCGCTCGACGCCCGCCGCAACCCGGCGATCGGCTCGACCGATGTCGGCGACGTGAGCTGGGTGGTGCCCACCGTCCAGGCCCACGCCCCGACGGTCGCGGTCGGCACCCCGTTCCACACCTGGCAGGTGGTGGCGCAGGGCAAGACCCCGGCGGCCCACAAGGCGATGGTGCAGGTGGCCAAGGCCATGGCGGCGCTCGGCGCCCGGCTCGCCACCGATGCGTCCTTGCGCGAGGCCGCCAAGGCGGATCTCAAGGCCCGCACCGGGCCGGAGGGCTACGTCTCGCCGCTGCCGGGCGAGGTGCAGCCGCCCCTCACGATGTCGGTGGGGTGAGGTCGGTCTGCCGCGCGGGCGGCGTAACGGCACCCGCGCACGCATCTGCGGCCTCGGCCCCTGACGAAGCCGGAGATTTCGACGTCCGTCTCGGCTAGGGATGCATTCTCGCCCTCCCACCCGGACCCGTCATGGACCAGACCACCCCGCCGGCCCCGACCACCATCGACGACTTCCTGAAGCTCGACGTGCGGGTCGGCACCATCGTCGAGGCGGCGCCGATCCCCGAGGCGCGCCGGCCGGCCTACCGCCTCGTCGTCGATCTCGGCAGCGCGCTCGGCGTGAAGACATCCTCGGCCCAGGTGACGGTGCACTATACCCCCGAGACCCTGGTCGGCCGGCAGGTGCTCTGCGTCGTCAACCTGCCGCCGCGCCAAGTCGGCCCGGTGCGCTCCGAGGTGCTCACCCTCGGCGTGCCGGACGGGGAGGGCGCAGTGGTGCTGATCGCGCCCGAGCGGCCGGTGCCGAACGGCGGGCGGCTGTACTGAATTTTCAAGGAAAGTGAAGGCGCCATGACTTCCAGCCACCGCCCCCGTTCCAGCCATGGTCCTCTGCGAGTCGGCATCGGCGGCCCGGTCGGGTCGGGCAAGACCGCCCTGATGGAGGGCCTGTGCAAGGCCCTGCGCGAGCGCTACGACCTCTGCGCCATCACCAACGACATCTACACCAAGGAGGATGCGCGCCTCCTGACCGTGGCCGGCGCCCTGCCCGAGGAGCGGATCATGGGCGTCGAGACCGGCGGCTGCCCGCACACCGCGATCCGCGAGGACGCCTCGATCAACCTCGCGGCGGTGGCGGAGATGCGCCGGCGCTTTCCCGCCCTCGACCTGGTGCTGCTCGAATCCGGCGGCGACAACCTCGCGGCGACGTTCTCGCCCGAACTCGCCGACCTGACGATCTACGTCATCGACGTCGCGGGCGGCGAGAAGATCCCGCGCAAGGGCGGCCCCGGCATCACCCGCTCGGACCTCCTCGTCATCAACAAGACCGACCTCGCGCCGCTGGTCGGCGCCGATCTCGGGGTGATGGAGGAGGACACGAAGCGCATGCGGGGCCGGCGGCCCTACGTCTTCGCGTCCCTGCGCCACGGCGACGGCGTCGCGGCGGTGGCGCGCTTCGTGGTGGAGGCCGGAGGGCTGTAGGTGCTCCTCGACCTCGCGCACTGGCTCGTCCAGCCGGCGCCGGTCGCCGCGCGGCGCCTCGGCTATGTCGGCGAGAGCGTGCGGCTCGCCTCGCGCTCCCGGCGCTGCCGAGCCGCCTGGGCGCCGCACCTCGCCGCCGCCAAGGACGCGGTGCGGGCGGCGATCGAGGGCCTGGACCGGCACGACACCGCCGTGGTGCTCGGCGCGGGCCTCCTCGACGACGTGCCGATCGACACGCTCGCGACGGCCTTCCGGCGGGTGGTGCTGGTCGACGCGGTGCATCCCTGGCGCGGCCGCTGGCGGGCGCGGCACCATCGCAACGTCGAGCGCCTCACCCACGATCTCAGCGGGACGCAGGACCTGCTGCTCGGCCGCGGCGACGCGCTCGGACCGGCCCTGCCGGACATCTGCCGCGAGGCCGACCTCGTGGTCTCGGCCAACCTCCTGTCACAGTTGCCGATCCTGCCGGTGGCGCGGCTCGAGGCGGCGGGCCGGCTCGGTCCCTGGACCGACGCGGACGCCTTCGGGCATGGAATCGTGGCGGCCCATCTCGACGCGCTGGCCGGGCTCCCCGCCCGCATCTGCCTCGTCACCGACCGCGACGAGACCGAGGAGGCCCGCGACGGGCGGGCGATCGCGCGGATCGATCTCCTCTACGGCGTCGATCCCGGCCCGGCGCCGCGGGCCTGGGACTGGGTGCTGGCGCCGTTCGGCGAGGCGGCGCGGGACCGACGCCTGGTGCACCGCGTGTCGGCCTGGCCGGACTGGCGGCCGGCATGACGGCAAGGCATGCCGGGGCGCGTGCGGCGCGGGTTCGCGGCGGGCGGGGAGGCGGCTAAGCAGACTTGCGTTGGCAGGCCACACGGTACACGACACGGGCTCCGTCGCCCTGCGGTCGG